>NZ_CP033877.1:1749082-3117415 GCF_006970445.1 Stenotrophomonas maltophilia
CGATCTTCATGGTCGGGAAGGGGAAAAGGAGAGAGGACGCCATTTTGCCGGATTGGCGTGTCGAACCCCAAACCGGGCCCCGACCCGCCGTACATGAAATGTGCAGATGCATGTCACGGCCATGCAACCTTGCGGACATACCGTGCAGACCCATTCTTAACAGGAATGGGGATTCCCAGTGCATATCAAGACTCCGTTGGCCGTTGCCATCACCCTGACCCTGGCGATGGGGGCCGCAGCTCCGCTGCAGGCCGCCGGGCAGCAGGCGGTAGCCGCCACCGGCGCCGTGGCGGCCGACGCGGTCGACCTGGACCGTATCGAAGTGCGCGCCCAGCTCGAATCGCAGATCCGCGCGGTCGACCTCAAGCGCAGCAGCGACGCCATCGAGGACGCGGTGTCCTCCGATGCCCTGGGCCAGTACCCGGACAAGAACGTCGCCGAATCACTGCAGCGCCTGCCGGGCGTCAGCGTGACCCGCGACCAGGGTGAAGGCCGCTTCGTGGTCATCCGCGGCCTGGACGCCAACCTCAACAGCGTCAGCGTGGATGGCATCGCCATCGGCACGCCGGAAGATTCGAGCCGCGCCGCGCCGCTGGACGTGATCCCGTCCGACTCCACCGAGCGCCTGCGCGTGGTGAAGTCGCCGACCCCGGACATGCCGGGTGATGCCATCGGTGGCGCCGTGCTGGTGGAATCGGCTTCGGCCTTCGACCGCGACGGTCGCAGCCTGCGCGGCAAGATCGAGGGCAGCCACCAGCAGTTGTCCGGCGAGACCAGTCCCAAGGCCGCCTTCAACTACAGCGAAGTGTTCAACGATACGTTCGGCGTGGCACTGGGCGTGAATTACCAGAAGCGCAGGTTCGAGTCGGACAACACCGAAGTGGAGTATGACGGCGAGGACGATGCCGCCCCCGGCGACGTGACCGCGATCAACCTGCAGCACCGCAAGTACGAGATCGAGCGCAAGCGCATCGGTGCCAACCTCAACCTCGACTGGCGCCCCAACGAAGACAGCAAGTACTACCTGCGCACGCTGTACAGCCAGTTCGATGATGCGGAGACCCGCCAGCGCGTGATCTTCAACTTCGACGATGCGAAGATGGTCAAGGCCGGCACCGACCAGTACCGCCTGGATGGCATGCCGAAGGATTCCATCGACAAGCGCATGCGCTACCGCACCAAGAAGGAAAACACCTTCGCGGCCAGTCTCGGTGGCGAGAACAAGCTGACCAACGCCGTGGTCGATTACCGGATCGGCTACACCCGTACCGAAGAGCGCGTGAACGACGAGATGGAGGCGCGCTTCAAGCTCAACGGCAAGGCCTTCAACGGCACCCTGGACCAGAGCAGCCGCCTGCCCAGCTACAGCTTCGACAATCCGCAGTGGCTGGACAACAGCAGCTACGCGTTCGACCGTTTCGTGCTTTCGCCCAAGCAGGTGAACGACAAGGAACACAGCGCGCAGGTCAACGTGCGCTTCGACGGCGACAGCAGCAGCATCAAGTTCGGCCTGCTGGGCCGCTGGCGCGACCGCGACGTGAATGTGGATGAGCGCGAACTGCGCGTCGGTCCGAAGGTGGCGCTGTCGAGCTGGACCACCTCTTCGCCCGAACACCGTCACGGCAACCTCGGCGACGGCATGGATTCGGCCGCGATGCGCGCCTTCTGGGCCGCCAATGGTGGCCAGTACAGCGCCCGCCCGCAGGACGCCGGTGGCAACGCGATGACATCGCTGGAAGAGGACTACGTGGCCAGCGAAGACATCTTCGCCAGCTACGCCATGGGAACCTGGGACGTCGGCGCGCTGCGCATCATCGGTGGTGTGCGCGTGGAAAACACCCGCTTCAAGGCGGTCGGCAACCAGGTGGACGTGGCCGCCAACGGCCGCAGCTTCACCGTCACCCCGCGCGTGGCCAACAGCAGCTACACCGACGTGCTGCCGGGCCTGCACCTGCGCTATGACGCCGCCGATGACTGGGTGCTGCGCGCCTCGGCCAACAAGACCGTATCGCGCCCGTCCTTCGGCGACGTCTCGCCGCGCGTGGGCTACAGCCGCGGTGACGAGGAAGTGCGCCTGGGCAATCCGGAACTGGATCCGTACGAATCGAAGAACATCGACCTGTCGGTGGAGAAGTACATCGGCAGCAGCGGCATCGTTTCGCTGGGCCTGTTCCACAAATCGATCGATGGCTACATCGTGGAAACCGTGCGTACCAATGATCCGGCCTACGGTGGATTCGACGTGACCCAGCCGATCAATGGTCGCAAGGCCACCGTGCGTGGTGCGGAATTCAACTGGCAGCAGCAGCTGGCCTTCCTGCCGGACGGCCTGGATGGCCTGCTGGTCGGTGCCAGTGGCACCTGGCTGGATACCAAGTTCGATGCCGGTATCAAGGACCGTGCGGGCGAGGACTTCACCCTGCCGCGCGCTTCCAAGCATGTCTACAGCGCACACATCGGCTATGAAAAGTACGGTGTGAGCACGCGCCTGGCGGCGGTGTACCGCAGCGAGTACCTGGACAGCATCGGCAAGGGGCGCGCATTCGACATCTACGTGGCACCCAACACCCAGCTCGATTTCTCGCTGGACTACAAGTTCACCCCGCGCGTGAGCGTGTACTTCGAAGCGCAGAACCTGCTGGACAAGCCGTTGGAGCTGTACCAGGGCACGCGTTCGCGCACCCTGCAGATGGAAGAGTACGGCCGCACCTATGCGCTGGGCCTGAAGGTGGCGCTGTGATGGGGCGTGGCGTCACTGTCCTGGCCGCCGCACTGGCGGCTACGCTGGTCGCCGGCTGCACGCCGGCCACCGGCAACGATCCGGTTGCGGGAGCGGCCGCGCCGGTCGCCAGTGGCGAGCGCGTGGTGACCACCATCGCCGAAGCCTTCCTGTCACCGATGACCCCGGCCGACAACATCGACTCGCCGGCGGCCTGGCGCGCGCCGGACGGCGCGCTGTGGCTGATCGCCACCGCCAAGGCGACCGACAAGCTGGTGGTCTACGACGGCAGCACCGGCCAGCACCTGCGTGACGTTGGCAGCAGCGGCACCGCACCGGGTCAGTTCGACCGCCCAAACGGCATCGCGGTGACCGACGACCTGCTGTGGATCGTCGAGCGCGACAATCACCGCGTGCAGGTGCTGAGCCTGCCGGACTTCGCGCCGCTGGCGACCTTCGCTGCGGACGACCTGCGCAAGCCGTACGGCCTGTGGGTCGACCGCCGTGCCGATGGCTACAGCGTCTACGTCACCGATTCCTGGGACAACGGCGAGGATGCGCAGGGGCGTGACATCCTGCCGCCGCTGGCCGAGCTGGACAAGCGCGTGCGCCAGTACCAGGTGACCCGCGACGGCACGAAGGTCGAGGCAAAGCTGGTGGCCAGCATCGGCGATACCACCGAAGCCGGTGCGCTGCGCGTGGTCGAGTCGATCTGGGGCGACCCCGAGAACGACCGACTGCTGATTGCCGAAGAGGACGAGAGCTACGCCAGCGAGTTCAAGGTCTACACCCTGGCCGGACGCTTCACCGGTACCACCTTCGGCCGCGATGTATTCAAGGCGCAGGCCGAAGGCGTGACCCTGCGCACCTGTGGCAAGGACGGCTGGTGGATCACCACCGAGCAGGGCAAGCAACGCAGCGTGTTCCATCTGTTCGACCGGCACACGCTGAAGCCGGTCGGCGCGTTCCAGGGCAACACCGTGGCCAACACCGATGGCATCTGGATGATGCAGCAGCCCAGCGCGCGCTTCCCGCACGGTGCGCTGTATGCAGTGCATGACGACCAGGGCGTGGTGGCGTTCGACTGGGAGAGCGTCGCCAAGCAGCTCGCGCTGCCGCTGGAGTGTGGCGCATGAGCCGGCACTGCGTGATGCGCACGCTGGCGCTGGGCCTGTTGCTGGCGCTGCCGTCGCTGTCGTTCGCGGCAGCCGAACCGAATACCCAGGTGCCGGCGGGTAGCCGCCACTACGCAGCGACGACGGTGCCGGACCGCATCGTCGCCTCGCCGGCGGTCGATCCCAGCCATGGGTTCGCCGTGGCCTGGCGCACCGATGGCAGCGTGCAGGCGCCGCTGCTGGAAATCGCGCTGGCCGCAGATTCGCCGGCCATTGAAGGCATCCGCCAGGTGCGTGCGACGACCCGCGCGCTGCAGACCGAGAACGGTCTGTCGCACCACCATCGAGCGGATATCGATGGCCTGCAGCCGGATACCCAGTACGTCTACCGTGTGCAGGGCAGTGGCAGCTGGAGCGCCTGGAACCAGCTGCGCACGCTGGCCAGCGCCGATCAGCCGCTGACCCTGCTGTACTTCGGCGATACCCAGAACAAGAACGTCAGCCATGTCAGCCGCGTGGTGCGTGCTGCACAGAAGGCTGCGCCGCAGGCGCGCATGAGTCTGTTTGCCGGTGACCTGGTCAGCGGTGGCGACAACATGGACGACAGCGAGTGGGGCGAGTGGTTCGCTGCGATCAGTTGGCTGGCGCAGGAAACGCTGGTGGCGCCGGCCATCGGCAACCACGAGTACTTCGAGGAATTCGAGGACACCCCGCAGGAGCGCCGCGTGCTGGGCCGGCACTGGCCGGTGACGTTCGCGCTGCCGGGCAATGGTGCCACCGCGGCGCGTCAGACCAGCTACTGGTTCGATGCGCAGGGCGTGCGCGTGGCCGTGGTCGATGGCACATCGGCACTCGACCTCGGCACCGCCAAAGCACAGGCACAGTGGCTGGACAAGGTGCTGACCGGCAATCGGCAGCCGTGGACCATCGTGCTGCTGCACCAGCCGTTCTACTCGCCGCGCGAAGGGCGCGAGAACGCCGCGTTGCGTGACGTGCTGCTGCCGGTGGTACGCCGCCACAACGTCGATCTGGTGCTGCAGGGCCACGATCACACCTATGGCCGCCGCGGCGAAGGGCAGGCCGCGACGCCGCAGTATGTGGTGACCGTGGCCGGACCGAAGCAGTACCGCCTTTCCGACGAAGCGCGCAGGACGATGGACCCGGTGGCCGAGGACACCCAGCTGTTCCAGGTGCTGAACATCGACCCGCAGCACCTGCGCTATGAAGCACGCACCGTGACCGGCCGTCTTTACGATGCCTTCGAACTGCGTCGTGATGCCAAGGGTGGAAAGCAGCGCACGGAGCTGACCGAAGGCCGCATTGCTCCGCGCGACTGCCCGCGGGCGCAGACCGCCAAGGGTCGCGCCGATCGCTGCTGGGAATGAAGAATCGCCTATGACCACGCCCCGCTGCATCGTTCCTCTCGCTGCCATCGGTGCCGCCCTGCTGTTGCTGGCCAGTGCGGTGACCGCTGCCGATACCGTGCTGCATCCGTTCCTGGTGGCCCAGCCGAAGCAGGCCCCACAGGAGGTGAATCTGGCGGTGGAGATTCCGGCCGGCAGCTTCACCAAGTACGAGATCAAGGAAGACGGTCTGGTGCATGTGGACCGCTTCCAGTCGATGCCGGTCGCCTATCCGGCCAACTACGGCTCGATGCCGCGCACCCTGGCTGGCGACAACGATCCGCTGGATGCACTGGTGCTGACCCGTGAGCCCCTGCATCCGGGTGTGATCGTGCGTTTCCGGCCGATCGGGTATCTGAAAATGATCGATGGCGGCGAGCACGACGAGAAGATCATCGGCGTGCCGACCGACAAGGTCGATCCGACCTATGCCAACGTCCGTGACCTGGCGGATCTGCCGGAGGTCGAGCGCCAGCGCATCGAGGCATTCTTCCGGGTCTACAAGGACCTGCCGGCCGGGCGCAACCCGGTGCAGCTCAACGGCTGGGGCAATGCTGCCGAGGCGCGCACGCTGATCATCGAAGCGATGAAGCGCTTCGAAAAGTAGATCCACGCCATGCGTGGATTCAGTCCAGCAACGTCTCGATGAACGACTCGGCCTGCATGCGGTCGCCCAGTACCCGGGCCACCGCCTGTACGGCTGCCTCCTGGTATTCAGGACGGATGCCGCCATCGTCATCGTCGTTGTAGAGGTCATCGCCGGCATCGAGGTACACCGTGCCTGCAGCAGCCAGAGCCGCCATCAAGGTCGGCACATCGGTAGTGATCTCGCCGGCATCCAGCAGGCCGCCACCGTGGTGGCTGAACAGCACACGGCCGTCGTCCAGGTCGAGGATGAACGGATCAGCGCCGCGATCGGCAATCACCAGCCAGTTCGATGGCCAGTCGTTGATCCGTTCGCCGCTGATGCCGTGCCATCGATAGCCGGCCTGCTGGCTCCACAGTCGTTGCAGTGGCGGTATCCAGACATCAAGGCCGGGAACGGTGATGCCGGCGCGGCCAACTCTGGCATTGATCTCTTCGCCCAGCGGCCCGACCTGCGCGTAGAAGCACGCCAGTGCCGGGGGCAGCGGGAACGGGCCCTGCCAGTCACGCTCGTGCTGGGCATGCAGCAGCCCGAAGCGGGCGAATGAGGCGTGCAGATCATCCATGTCAGAGCCCAACGGGTAGCGGCCGTGCAGCCTAGCAGATGGCGTCTGCGCGCATCTCCTTCACCGCCGCTGGCTATCATGTCCGCCTTCCACAACGAAGGCGGTGCATGTGTCGGTAGCGTTGGTATGGTTCCGCCGTGATCTGCGGCTGCAGGACAATCCGGCTCTGCAGGCCGCGCTGGACGCGGGTCACGATGTGGTGCCGGTCTACGTCCACGCGCCGCACGAGGAGGGCGAGTGGGTGCCTGGCGCGGCCTCCGATGCGTGGCGCCACCGTTCACTGGATGCACTGGACGCTGACCTGCGCGCGCGCGGCTCGTCGCTGGTACTGCGCAGCGGTGACAGCCTGTCGGCCCTCCAGTTGCTTATCGAGCAGACCGGTGCCGAGGCGGTGTACTGGAACCGCAAGTATGAGCCGGCCACCCAGCCTCGCGATGCCACCATCAAGCGCACGCTGCGTGAGCAGGGCATCGACGCGCAGAGCTGCAATGGCAGCCTGTTGTTCGAGCCCTGGGACATCGCGACACAGCAGGGTCAGCCGTACAAGGTGTTCACTCCGTACTGGCGCAACGTACTCAGTCATTGGCGCCTGCCGACGCTGAGTGCCGCGCCGAAGGCACTGACCGCGCACTCGGTCGACGGCCTCGCATTGGACGAGCTGCGGCTGGCGCCCACGTTGGACTGGGATGCCGGCTTCTGGGAGCACTGGCAGCCGGGCGAGGCCGGCGCGCTGGAGGCGTTGTCCGTGTTCGAGGACGGCGCGTTGCGCGGTTACCACGAGCAGCGTGATCTGCCGGACCGGGTCGGCACCTCGCGACTGTCGCCGCATCTGCATTTCGGCGAGATCGCGCCGTGGCGCATCGCGCATGCGCTGGAGAGGCTGCGTAGTGCCGGCACCGATGCCGACATCGACGGCTATCTGCGGCAACTGGGCTGGCGTGATTTCGCCTACCACCTGTTGCATCACTTCCCGAAGACGCCGACCGATAACCTCAATCCGCGTTTCGATCGGTTCCCTTGGGCCGCGCCCACTGCAGCGCAACTGCACGACTGGCAGCGTGGCAACACCGGCGTGCCGATCGTCGATGCCGGCCTGCGCGAGCTGTGGCATACCGGTTACATGCACAACCGGGTGCGGATGATTGTTGCCAGCTATCTGTGCAAGCACCTGCGCGCGCACTGGCTGCATGGCGCGCGCTGGTTCTGGGATACCCTGGTCGACGCCGACCTGGCCAACAACACGATGGGCTGGCAATGGGTGGCGGGAACCGGCGCCGATGCTGCGCCGTACTTCCGCGTGTTCAATCCGGTCACCCAGGCCGAGAAGTTCGACCCACAAGCCCGCTACATCAGCCGCTGGGTGCCCGAGCTGGCGGCGTTGCCGGTGAAGGCGCGCTTCGCACCGTGGCAGCATCCGCTGCTGCTGGCCGCGCATGCCCCGGGCTATCCGCGTACTCCGCTGGTGGACCTGGCCACCGGCCGCGATGCTGCACTGGCTGCCTACCGGCAGTCGGGAGCGGGGTAAAGTGCGGGCTGGGCGATTCGGTCAGTTAGCTGAACGCGGCCCTGTCGGCGTGCCCGATCATCATTCCGGCATCGCATCGGGCTGTTTATTCTCTTTGCGCCCGCAGGCCGCCGGCCAACCGGAAACCAAGGAGAACCTCATGATCCGCAACACCACCCGCAACGTCGCACTGGCCCTGATGAGTGCGGCCGTCCTGTCGGCCTGCGCCACCGGCGGCTCGTACGTACAGAGTGACCAGTACGGCAACCCGACCGAGCAGCAGAACCGCACCGGCCGCAACGCGCTGATCGGCACCGCGATTGGTGTGGCTGCTGGCCTGCTGACCGGCGACAGCGCCACCGAGCGTCGTCAGCACGCGCTGATCGGCGCCGGCATCGGTGCGCTCAGCGGCGCCGCGGTCGGCCAGTACCAGGATCGCCAGGAACGCGCACTGCGCGAGCGCACCGCCAACACCGGCATCGATGTTCAGCGCCAGGGCGACAACATCATGCTGAACCTGCCGGACGGCATCACCTTCGATTTCGGCAAGGCGACCCTGAAGCCGCAGTTCTACGGTTCGCTCAACGGCGTGGCAGGCACCCTGCGTGACTACAACCAGACCATGATCGAAGTGGTCGGCCACACCGACAGCATCGGCAGCGACGCGGTCAACAACCGCCTGTCGAAGGAGCGCGCCGACTCGGTCGCGCAGTACCTGATCGGCCAGGGCGTGCAGAGCGTGCGTATCGAAACGCTGGGCGCCGGCAAGTCGTACCCGATTGCGGACAACAGCACCGATGCCGGCCGCGCCAAGAACCGCCGCGTCGAGATCCGCGTGATTCCGCTCAAGCAGTAACGCGTAGCGTTACGGTTCCGGCGTAGCCGGAACGAAAATGCCGCCCTTGCAGGCGGCATTTTCTGTAGGTGCCGAGCGTTGCTCGGCACACCGATAGCGCTTCCGGTTGCGGCTTCTCCGAATGGCGCCGACCAAGGTCGGCATCTACCGGAAGCCAGGTAGCCGGAACGAAAATGCCGCCCTTGCAGGCGGCATTTTCTGTAGGTGCCGAGCTTGCTCGGCACGCCGACAGCGCTCCCGGTTGCGGCTTCTCCGAATGGCGCCGACCAAGGTCGGCATCTACCGGAAGCCAGGTAGCCGGAACGAAAATGCCGCCCTTGCAGGCGGCATTTTTGTGGGTGCCGAGCGTTGCTCGGCACGCCGTTAGCGCTCCCGGTGGCGGCTTTTCCGAACGGCGCCGACCAAGGTCGGCGCCGTTCGGAAAACCAAGTCGAGCAAGCTCGACTCCACAGAACCCGGTTACGCCGCCGACGCGGCAACCTTCTCCAGGATCCGCTTGCCGCTGCTTTCCAGCGCGGCGTCTTCCTTTTCCTTCTGCTGCTGCGCCAGCTTCGCGCCCGGGCACTGCGCCAGCATGTAGTTGGCGTCGAAGTTGAGCTTTTCGACCAGGAAGTCGACGAACGCCCGCACCTTCGGCGAGACCAGCCGGCCGCCGGCGAACACGGCATTGAAGTCCACTTCCGGGCCGGTCCAGCCGGCCAGCACGCGACGCACCATGCCCGACTCAACGAACGGCTTGGCCATCACGTCGCCGGTCAGCAGCAGGCCTTCGCCACAGACCAGTGCACCGTTCAGTGCGGACATGTCATTGGCGGTCATCAGCGGGGTGACCGGGAAGTCACGCAGCTCGCCGCCGTTCTCGCCCAGCTGCCAGGTGAAGCGCGGCGAATTACCGGTGTGATATGGCTTGCGCATCGCCAGGATGCGATGGAACTGCAGCTCTTCCGGATGCAGCGGCTCGCCATAGCGTTCGATGTAGGCCGGGCTGGCGAACACCTGCGTGCGCAGGCTGCCCAGCTTGCGCGCGACCAGGTTGGAATCGGGAAGGGCACCCACGCGCAGCGCCAGATCCGCTTCGCCGGCAATCAGGTCCAGCTTCTCGTTGCCCATGTGCATGTCCAGGCGGATCTCCGGATACTGCGCATGGAACTGGCCCAGCAGCGGGGCGATCCAGGTGATGCCGATCGAATAGGGAACGGTGAAGCGCAGCCAGCCGCGCGGGCCGGACTGCAACTGGCTCACCGCGCTTTCGGCTTCTTCAAGCTCGCGCGCGATGCGCTGGCAATGCTCGTGGTAGATCGAACCGGCTTCGGTCAGGCCGAGGCGGCGCGTGGTCCGGTGCAGCAGTCGCGCACCCAGGCGCGTTTCCAGCTCCTGCACTTTGCGGCTGACCGTGGTCTTGGGCAGGCCGAGCGATTTGGCAGCGGCAATGAAACTGCCTTGCTCGACCACTTTGACGAAGATCAGCGTCTCGTTGAGATCGTGGGACATGGTCGGGGATCCTGGACGTCGGGGATGGGACAATCGTGACAGAACGATTGGACCGGGAGCGGGATGATTATTCCCCTTAATCAGGACTAATCAAGTAAAGGTTTGAGGTCTATCGTGGCGCCATTCGTGAAATGGAGCCCCCTCGCCATGAGCCTGCGCAACATTCTTGCCCGCTTCCGGCATGCCGGCCAGAACGCCCTGGATCTGGCGATGACCGTCGAAGCCCGTCCGAGTTCCTTGGTACACAAGGACTTTCGTGAGTTTACCGCGCCCATGCGTCAGCAGCGTGGCGGTGCCATCCGCCTGGTCCCGCACAAGGGTGACCGGCTGCGCCGGATCGGGACTATCCCGGATTTGGGAGGAAATGTCCCGTGAATGGGATACTGACGCCCGAAGTCCTGGTTCTCGGCGGCACCGGTGCCGTCGGCCAGGGCGTGGTCGGCGCTTTGCTGGAAGCCGGCAGCCCGGTGCTGGTGGTTGGCCGCGATCCGGGCCGGCTGGCCGCGCTGCACGAGCAGTTCGCCGACGAGCCCGGCCTGGAGACGCTGCTGGGCTCGCTCAGCGACGACGGCTCGGCCCGCGCCTTGGCCGAACGCATCGCGCAGCGCCCGCGTCCGCTGGCGGCGGTGATCGCGGCGATGGGTGGCCCCTACCGTCGCGGCCGGGTGACCGACCGCAACGGCGATGAGCTGCTGGGTGCGATGCAGGCCGACCTGATGCCGCACGTGCACGCTGTGCGCCACCTGCTGCCGCTGCTGCAGGACAACGTGCATGCGCGCCGCTACGTGATGATCGGCAGCCCGGCCAACGCCAAGCCCTGGGCGGGCTACGGCGAGACCTCGATCACCACCGCCGCGCTGCGCATGTATGCACAGGTGGTGCACCAGGAAGCGCAGGCGCTGGGCGTGCGTGCACAGATGCTGGAAGTCTGCAGCCCGGTGTGCACCCCGGCCAACGCGGCCAACGCCTGCATCGAGTGGCCAAGCTCGTTGCTCGTCGGCCGTCGCGTGGTCTCGCTGCTGGATGGTTGCCGCGACAACCGCGCCATCGTCCGCTGCGACAGCAGCGATGCCGAACTGCCGCGCGGCCTGCTGCACCTGGATGTCCCTCCACTGTGGCGCGATACCGCAGGCGTCGCTTGACCTCGACCATGGTTGAGGTCGCAGTATGCGCCGCCGATTTTTGCAACACGTTCTCATATAGCTGTACCACCCCTCCGTACGGATGCATGCCATGACTTCCCCCAATACCACCCCACATCGTTTCGGCCATCGCATCGCGATGGTCGGCGTGTCGATCCTCGCCGCGGCCGTGCTTGCGGCCTGCAGCGGCGGCCATGCCGAAGAAGCCGGTGCACCGCCGCCGCCGCAGGTCAGCGCCGCGCCGGTGCTGGTCAAGCAGGTCAGCCAGTGGGACGAGTTCAGCGGCCGCGTCGAAGCGGTACAGAGCGTTGAACTGCGCCCGCGCGTGTCCGGCTACATCGACAAGGTCAACTATGTCGAAGGCCAGGAAGTGAAGAAGGGCGAAGTGCTCTTCACCATCGACGCACGCAGCTACCAGGCCGAGTACGATCGCGCCGCCGCCGAACTGGCCCGTGCCCGCACCCAGGCCACGCTGGCCCGCAGCGAGTCCGAGCGTGCCAAGCGGCTGTCCGAGCAGCAGGCGATCTCCACCGAGACCGCCGAGCAGCGTCGTGCGGCCGCCGACCAGTCCGGCGCCGCCGTGCAGGCCGCGCAGGCGGCACTGGATGCGGCCCGCCTCAACCTGGAGTTCACCAAGGTGCGTGCGCCGATCGATGGCCGGGCCGGCCGCGCGATGGTCACCGCCGGCAACCTGGTCACCGCCGGCGACAGCGCCAGCGTGCTGACCACGCTGGTCTCGCTGGATACCGTGTTCGTCTACTTCGATGCCGACGAAAGCACCTTCCTGCGCTACGCACAGATGGCACGCAAGGGCGAGCGCCCGAGCGAGCGTGACAGCGAACTGCCGGTGAAGGTCGGCCTGTCCGGCGAAGAGGGCTACCCGCATGCGGGCAAGGTCGACTTCCTCGACAACCAGGTGGCCCGCAGCACCGGCACCATCCGCGTCCGCGCGCTGCTGGACAACGCCGACCGCCAGTTCACGCCGGGCCTGTTCGCCCGTGTGCAGCTGCTCGGCAGCGGCCAGTTCCAGGCGCTGCTGATCGACGACAAGGCCGTGCTGACCGACCAGGACCGCAAGTACGTGTACGTGGTCGACAAGGATGGCAAGGCCCAGCGCCGTGACATCCAGCTCGGCCGCACCGCCGACGGCCTGCGCATTGTCGAGCACGGCCTGGCCGCCGGCGACAAGGTGATCATCGACGGCGTGCAGAAGGTCTTCATGCCGGGCATGCCGGTGCAGGCCAAGGCCGTGGCGATGCAGCCGCAGGCTGCGCCGCCGGCACCGGGCCGTGATGCGACTGCCGCACTGAACCACTGATCCGCGTCCCCGCTTAGCTGCCGGCGCCAGCGGCAGCCTTCCCTGCCTTCGTCATCTCGGCGATGGGCAGGGTGGCTGTTGCCCGCCGAATGCCTTTCCCAGGAATTCCTCCATGGACTTTTCCCGTTTCTTCATCGACAGGCCGATCTTCGCGGCGGTGCTGTCGATCGTGATCTTCGCCGCAGGCCTGATCACGATTCCAATCCTGCCGATCAGCGAGTACCCCGAAGTGGTGCCGCCGTCGGTGGTCGTGCGTACGGTGTATCCGGGCGCCAACCCCAAGGTCATTGCCGAGACCGTTGCCACGCCGCTTGAAGAGGCGATCAACGGCGTCGAAGGCATGATGTACCTGAAGTCGGTTGCCGGCTCGGACGGCGTGCTGCAGATGACCGTCACCTTCCGCCCGGGTACCGATCCGGACGCGGCGGCGGTGAAGGTGCAGAACCGCGTGGCGCAGGCGCAGGCGCGCCTGCCCGAGGACGTGCGCCGGCAGGGCGTGACTACGCAGAAGCAGTCGCCGACCTTCCTGATGGTGGTGCACCTGACCTCGCCGCAAGGCAAGTACGACACCCTTTACCTGCGCAACTACGCCCGCCTGCACGTCAAGGATGCGCTGGCGCGTATTCCGGGCGTGGGTGACGCGCAGATCTTCGGTGGCGGCGACTACGCCATGCGCGCCTGGCTGGACCCGGACAAGGTGGCTTCGCGCGGCCTGACCGCCAGCGACGTGGTGCGTGCCATGCGCGAGCAGAACGTGCAGGTTTCGGCCGGCCAGCTCGGCGCCGAACCGTTGCCGAACAGCCAGTTCCTGACCCTGATCAACGCCCAGGGCCGCCTGAAGACCGAAAAGGAATTCGGCGACATCGTGCTCAAAAGCGGCACCGATGGCGAGATCGTGCGCCTGGCCGACGTGGCCCGCCTGGAACTGGGTGCCGGCGACTACACCCTGCGCTCGCAGCTGGATGGCAAGAACGCGGTCGGTATCGGTATCTTCCAGTCGCCGGGTGCCAATGCACTGGAGATCCGTGACCAGGTCATCTCGACGATGGACGAGATGCAGAAGACCATGCCGGCCGACGTCAAGTACGAAGCGGTGTATGACACCACCATCTTCGTGCGCGATTCGATCAAGGCCGTGGTCTCCACGCTGCTGGAAGCGATCGCCCTGGTGGTGCTGGTGGTGATCCTGTTCCTGCAGACCTGGCGTGCGTCGATCATTCCGTTGATCGCGGTGCCGGTGTCGGTGGTGGGTACCTTCGCCGCGCTGTACCTGCTGGGCTTCTCGATCAACACGCTGAGCCTGTTCGGCCTGGTGCTGGCGATCGGCATCGTGGTCGACGACGCGATCGTGGTGGTGGAGAACGTCGAACGCAACATCGAGGAAGGATTGTCCCCCACCGCAGCGGCCCACCAGGCCATGCGCGAGGTCTCCGGCCCGATCGTGGCGATTGCGCTGGTGCTGTGTGCCGTGTTCGTGCCGATGGCCTTCCTGTCCGGCGTTACCGGCCAGTTCTACAAGCAGTTCGCAGTCACCATCGCCATTTCCACGGTGATCTCGGCGATCAACTCGCTGACCCTGTCGCCGGCCCTGGCCGCGCGCCTGCTGAAGGCCCATGGTGCGCCGAAGGATGCGCCGAGCCGTCTGATCGACCGCCTGTTCGGCTGGGTGTTCCGTCCGTTCAACCGCTTCTTCAAGTCCAGCTCGGAGAAGTACGAGCGTGGCGTGGCCCGCATCCTCGGCCGTCGTGGCGCGGTGTTCGTGGTCTACGCGATCCTGCTGGTCGGTACTGGCGTGATCTTCAAGCTGGTGCCGCCGGGCTTCATCCCGACCCAGGACAAGCTGTACCTGATCGCCGGTGTGAAGCTGCCGGAAGGTTCGTCGATCGCGCGCACCGATGAAATGCTGCGCAAGGTCGCCAAGATCGCCCAGGAAACCGATGGCGTGGCCCACACCATCTCGTTCCCGGGTTTGAACGCGCTGCAGTTCACCAACACGCCGAACACCGGTGTGGCGTTCATTCCGCTCAAGCCGTTCGCCGAGCGCCATGGCCGCACCGCCGCGCAGATCAATGCCGAGATCAACCAGAAGATTGCCGGACTGCAGGAAGGCTTTGCCTTCGCGATGATGCCGCCGCCGATCCTCGGCCTGGGCAACGGCAACGGCTACCAGATGTTCATCGAGGACCGTGGCAACCTGGGTTACGGCGCGCTGCAGAATGCGGTGCAGGCGATGCAGGGCACCGTTGCGCAGACGCCGGGCATGGCCTTCCCGATTTCCAGCTACCAGGCCAATGTGCCGCAGCTGGATGCCGAGGTCGACCGCGTCAAGGCCAAGGCACAGGGCGTGCAGCTCACCGAACTGTTCGACACGCTGCAGACCTACCTGGGTTCGGCCTACGTCAACGACTTCAACCAGTTCGGCCGTACCTGGCAGGTGATCGCCCAGGCCGATGGTCCGTACCGCGAGACGGTCGAGGACATCGGCAAGCTGCGTACCCGCAACGACCGCGGCGAGATGGTGCCGATTGGTTCGATGGTCACCATCAAGCAGACCTTCGGCCCGGACCCGGTGCTGCGCTTCAATGGCTACCCGGCAGCGGACCTGGCCGGTGAAGCCGACCCGCGCCTGCTGTCCTCGGCCGAGGCGATGAACAAGCTGACCGAGATCGCCGGCAAGGTGCTGCCGGTGGGCATGACCACCGAATGGACCGACCTGAGCTATCAGCAGGCGACCCAGGGCAAGGCGGCCTTCATCGTCTTCCCGGTGGCGATCATGCTGGCGTTCCTGGTGCTGGCCGCGCTGTACGAGAGCTGGTCGCTGCCGCTGGCGGTGATCCTGATCGTGCCGATGACCCTGCTGTCCGCACTGTTCGGCGTGTGGCTGACCGGTGGCGACAACAACGTGTTCGTGCAGGTCGGCCTGGTGGTGCTGATGGGCCTGGCGTGCAAGAACGCGATCCTGATCGTCGAATTCGCCAGAGAGCTGGAGATGGGCGGCAAGGGCATCGTTGAAGCCGCGCTGGAAGCCTGCCGCCTGCGTCTGCGCCCGATCGTGATGACCTCCATCGCCTTCATCGCCGGCACCGTGCCGCTGGTGCTGTCGCACGGTGCAGGCGCCGAGGTGCGCTCGGTGACCGGTATCACCGTGTTCGCCGGCATGCTGGGCGTGACCCTGTTCGGCCTGTTCCTCACGCCGGTGTTCTACGTGGCCCTGCGCAAGTTCGTCACCCGCAACGGTGGTGGCCAGCTGGTGCAGCACGGCGAGCCGACCATCCACCACTGACATGGAACCCCGTCGTCGCCGGTCATTGGCCGGCGGCGGCTTTCCCCTCACAAGGCATGCATCCATGAATTCCCATCAGAACAAGATCGCGCTGGTCACCGGCGCCACCCGTGGCATCGGCGCGGAGACCGTGCGCCAGCTGGCCCAGGCCGGTGTGCACACGCTGCTGGCTGGCCGCAAGCGCGAGACCGCCGTGGAGCAGGCGCTGAAGCTGCAGGCCGAGGGCCTGCCGGTGGAAGCGCTGCAGCTGGACGTCACCGACGGCGCCAGCATCGCCGACGCCGTGCAGCAGGTGCGCGAACGCCACGGCCGCCTCGACATCCTGGTCAACAACGCCGGCGTGCTGCTGGAAAACCCGGCGCAGCTGCCTTCGGAGCAGTCGCTGGATACCTGGCGCCGCACCTTCGACACCAACGTCTATGCACTGGTCGCGGTGACCCAGGCGTTCCTGCCGCTGCTGCAGCAGGCCAAGGCCGGACGCATCGTCAACGTTTCCAGCATCCTCGGTTCGCAGACCCTGCACGCCGATCCGGCATCGGGCATCTACGATTTCAAGATCCCGGCCTACAACGCCTCCAAGGCGGCGGTGAACAGCTGGACGCTGGCCCTGGCACACGAACTGCGCAGCTCGCAGATCAAGGTCAACACCGTGCATCCGGGCTACGTGAAGACCGACATGAACGGTGGCCAGGGCGAAATCGAAATCGCCGAAGGCGCGCGTTCCAGCGTGCAGATGGCACTGATCGGCCATGAAGGCCCGAACGGCAGCTTCACCTACCTGGGCGAGGTGCTGCCATGGTGATCCGCACGTTGGCGATGGCCGTCTCCAGCCTGGTGCTGGCAGGCTGTGTCAGCGTCGGCCCGAACTACAAGGCCCCGGCGCAGGAGCCGGTGGTCCTGCAGAGCGCACAGCAGCCGGTGTTCAGTACCGTCTCGCCGGTGGCCAGCTGGTGGGCGCAGTTCGATGATCCGGTGCTGGAACAGCTGGTGCACGGCGCACTGTCGGACAACCTGGATCTTCGCGTGGCCGTGGCCCGCGTCAGCCAGGCCCGCGCGGTGTTCGTCGAAAGCCGCTTCGACCAGGCGCCGCACATCACCGCGGGCGGCAGCTACGACCGCCGCAAGCAACCCGATCCGCAGCTGGGTGGGCAGCGGGTGTTCAGTGAAAGCTACCAGCTCGGCTTCGACGCCGGCTGGGAGCTGGATCTGTTCGGCCGCAAGCGCCGTGCTGCTGAAGCCGCGCGTGCCGACCTCGGTGCCGAGCAGGCCAACCTGGCCGACGCGCAGGTACTGGTCGCCGCTGAAGTGGCACGCAACTACTTCGAGCTGCGGGGTACGCAGAAGCGCATCGCGGTGGCCCAGCACACGCTGGAAAACCTGCGCGATACGCAGAAGCTGACCGAGGCGCGCTGGGAACTGGGCGCAGGCAGCGAGCTGGATGTGCAGAGCAGCCGTGCCCGCCTGAAGGCGATCGAGGCTGACATCCCATTGCTGGAAGTGTCCGAGGCGCAGTCGCGCAACCGGCTGGCCGTGCTGCTGGGCCAGCGCCCGGAAGTGCTGACCGACATGCTCGCACCGCATGACGTACCAGCCTTCGCCAAGGCGCTGCCGCTGGGCGATACCCGCGAACTGCTGCGCCAGCGCGCCGACGTGCGCGTGGCCGAGCGTCGCCTGGCCGCCGCGACCGCACGCGTGGGCGTGGCCACCGCGGACCTGTTCCCGCGGCTGTCGCTGTCCGGCTTCGTCGGCTTCCTTGGCGGCGATGCCAGTGGCCTGGTCAATGGCAACAACAAGGCCTGGTCGCTGACCCCGTCGCTGAGCTGGGCGGCATTCGACTTCGGTACCGTGCGTGCACGCCTGCGTGCCAGCAAGGCTGAGGCCGAAGGTGTGGCAGCACAGTATGAGCAGGCCGTGCTGCTGGCCCTGGAAGACACCGAGAACGCGCTGACCCGCTATTCCAAGCAGCAGGCACGGTTGGCGATCGTGGTCGAGCAGGCGCAGGCGGCACGGCGTGCCGAATCGCTGGCGCAGATCCGCTATCGCGAGGGCTCGGAAGACTTCCTGACCCTGCTGGATGCGCAGCGCACGCAGCTGGCCGCCGATGATGCGTTGGCAGCGGCTGAGTCCGAAGTCAATGTCAGCGTGGTGGGCGTGTACAAGGCGCTGGGTGGCTGGGGGCAATCACCGCAGCAACCGAGCGTGGCGCAGGTGCAGTAACCACAGCAGGGGACGGAGGCCATGGCGTCCGTCCCCTTCTGCTTTCAAGGCCAGTGGTTGGCCGGGGTACCACGCTCGCGCATGCGCACGACGCAGAAGCGGTGTCCACTGGGTGCCTCCATCACCCACCAGCGTTTGACGAAGCCGATGCGGCGCGCCCCCAGCTTCTCGAGGCGATCCGCCTCGGCATCAATGTCGTCGCTCTCGATATCCAGGTGCACCCGTGACGGGTGCTCGACACGCTGGACTTCCACGTTCAGGCCTGCAGGTGCGCCCAGCAGGTCGGCATATTCGGCGCCCCCTTCGACGCGCGCCGGTTGCGCCTGCAGCCCAAGTGCGGCGGCCCAGAAGCGGGCACCTTCGTCGGCCGGAAGGTCCTGGCAGTCGATGATGAATCCAGCCAGTCGGCTCTGGTGTGCCATGTCCTGCTCCGCAGTTCGGGGGTACGAGGCAGGGTAGCGCGGTGCGGTCTGCGTACCCCTTCACGTTCGTGACGTTTCTGACTCTGCCGAAACGGGAGCCCGCCGTGTAACTAGTGGGTCAGGTACTTGCGAGGACAGGCGATGGCGGACGGAAGGCGGGATACCCAACGGATGTTGTTCGGCGATCCGGGCCCACCAGGTGCGGGGCTGTCGGTGGCGGTCGTGGTGCTGCTGGTGCTGGCGACGATGGCCGCCGCGGTCGGTTTCCTGCGCCTGCAGGATTCGATGCTGGGGCTGGGCCTGATCGGCGTCGCCGTGTTCCTGGCAATCGGGGCCCGCATCTGCCAGGCGCGCGATCAGCACCAGGCGCTGTATCGCCTGCTGTCGCGGCAGCCGCCGCTGTAGCCGCGGCTGCCGTGAGGAGTCAGTGCTTCGGCCAGTCCAGTTCGACCACCAGCGGGAAATGATCCGATGGCAGCACGCCATCGATGCGGCGGTCATCGGTCAGGAAGCTGCGCGCATGGAAACCGCGCACCAGCACCCAGTCCAGCTGCACGGTGGCTTTGCCGGTGAAATCATGGAAGGTCAGTCGCGGGCCCTGCGGTGTTTTCACCTGGGTCCGGGTGTCGTGCAGCACGCGGGTGAATGCCTTGTAGGTATCGCCCCCGGGCTCGCTGTTGAAGTCTCCGGTCAGCACCACCGGCAGATCGGCCGGCACGCTGGCCAGGCGCTTGCCGATCAGCTCGGCACCCTTTACCCGACGTGGCTCGTCCTCGTCGCGGTAGGGCAGGTGGGTATCCATGAAATAGAAGCGGCGGCCGTCGTCGATGCGGCGGAACAGCGCCCAGGTGACCATGCGCGGATACAGGTTGCCCCAGGTGATGCTGCCGGGCACATCAGGCGTGTCGGACAGCCAGAAGTTGCCTGATTCCTCGATCGCCAGCACCTTGCTGTCGTAGAACACACCCATGTGCTCGTCGCTGCTGCCGCCGCGGCGGCCCTCGCCGAACCAGCGGTAGCCGGGGAGGTGTCCGGCCAGGTACTCGGCCTGCTCCTGCACCAGCTCCTGGGTGCCGATCACTGCCGGGTGCGCGTCGAGGATCACCTTCACCATCGCATCGCGACGGTCGGGCCAGCGCTTGCCGGGTTCGGTATCGGCCGGGGTGCGCACATTGAACGACATCACCTTCAACGGTGCGGGGGCTGCGGCCCAGGCGCTGGTCACAGGCAGGGCAAGCGCCAGCAGTGCAGAAAGCGCGGGGCGACGAAAACACGACAACATCGTGGAATCCCTCCATTCCATGAAAACGGTTTCATGGAGCATCGCACGGAATGCCTGTTCATGGCTGTGCGTGCGCTGGCGGTATCCGCCGGTCGCCGCGGCGTATTCAGCAGGGCCTTGACAGCGTATTGACCCGCCGGCCCGGGCCTGCGTGCTAGAACGGCGTTGCCGGCCACTGAACCCGGCACCGCAGCAACAACCCTCAACGGAACCACAAGGAGCTGTGCCATGACACGATTGATTCGCGCCCTGCAGGTGTCGCTGAACCTGCGTTTGGACAATTCCACGCAGTGCATCCGTTCCAAGTATCGCTACTGGAATATCTTCTGACCGGAAGGACTCCAGTATTCGATGACATCGCCAGGGAAGGTCGATGATCTTCCCTGGCATCGGAGACAGGGCATGGATGAGCGTGCAGCGGATGCGGAAGTGGTTTCCATCGACGACCTGCTCGAACGCGTGCGTCGCGAAGGGCCGGTACTGCGCTTCAACAATGATGTTGTCGGCATCTTTGATCCGGCCCTGGCGGTCAGGATCGACAAGGCCAACACCGACCAGCACACCGTACCGGATTCACTGATTGATTTTCTTGGGCTGCGCAGCGCCAGGGATCCCGTCGCATGGCGCGAGGTGCGGGCACTGCTGAGCGAGCAGGCCGGGCGGCTGGCCAGTGCCGGGCATATGCGCGACCTCTACACGCGCATGCACGGCTTCCTGGCCCAGCGTGCGGATCGGCCGCATGACCTCAGCGAACTGAGCTGGTGGACGATCTCGCAGTCGCTGTTGCCGCTGCTGATCGATGGCCTGAGCCGTGCCGACGTCGATGCCCTCATCGGCGAACAGAAGACCCGATACAACGCCATCGTGCTGCAGAACTTCTCGTTCTGGCGGCGGATCATCGATTTCCATCTTTCCCGCCGCGCGGCCCGCACGGTGTCACGGCACATCCGCCGCCGTGCGCGCGAGACCATGCCGCGCGAGGACTTCCTGCAATCCCTGCTTCCGCTGGTGGAACGGGTCGGGGTGGATCGTGTGGCCTATCTGGTGTCGATGGTGCTGGCCGGTATGTCAGGCCTGCCTGGCATCACTGCGGCCAGCCTGCTGTACGCGATGCACCGTTTTCCGCACTGGCACGCCCGCATCCGTGAGGAAACCTCGGCGCTGAGCCTGGAGCAGCTGTACGCGCTGCCGATCAAGTCGTTGCCGTGCACGTCGCGCTTCGTCAAGGAAACCCTGCGGCTGTGGCCGGGACTGTTCGCCCTGCATCGTCCGGCCTCGCACGATATCGATATCGAGGGCGTGTGCATCCGCAAGGGCGGGGCGTACGAGTTGTCGTCCTACTTCCAGCATCATTCGCCGGAGTACTGGCAGAACCCGGACAGCTTTGATCCTGATCGCTGGTTGCCCGAGCGACGCCAGGCCAACAAGGGCGCGTACGTGCCCTTCGGATTCTCCTCGCGGGCCTGCATCGGCAGTGCGGTCGGCCATGCGCAGTTGCTCTTGTTCTGTGCGCTGGTGACCCGCGATTTCGAGTTGACGGTACAGGCTGATCCAGCACCGTGGATGCAGCTGGAAGGTTTTGCCATTCCGGTCGACTTCATCGGTACGTTGACGCCGCGGCGCAGCTGACAGTGACCGCAGTACTTGGCTTAGTCTTCAATCTCGCCACGGCGGGCTGCCGCGCGCACCGCCTGCGCGGTGGTGGCTACGCCGAGCCGTTGTCGCGCTCGCCGCAGGTGGTTCTCCACCGTGCGTGCAGACAGCCCCAGCGTGGCCGCGATTTCAGCCTGGCGCCGCCCGGCGGCGACCCAGCGCAGCACCTCGCGTTCGCGTGCGCTCAGCGCGCCTGCGGGAACATCCGCCGGCGCTTCGGCGAGCCGCCGCGCTGCACGGAAGGCTGACGTTCCGACCATTTCCAGCAGCAGGCGCGCGCTGGCGGACGCATCAATCGAGGTGCCGGCGAAGCTGACCGCACCCTCCAGGCCGGTCGGGCCGAACGCCGGCACCTGCAACCCATGCAGGCCATCGCCGCGCGGCTGCTTCACCACCTGATAGCGTTCGCCGCGCACGCCCTGGCGCTTGCTCCAGAAGAACGGCGCATTGCTGTCCAGTACATGGCGGTTGACCGGGCAGGCGTGCAGGTAGCGGGCGAGTTCGGTATCGCTGCCGTCGCCGAACCAGTCACCCTCGATCCAGTACACGCGCTGCGCGTCGCGTTCCAGCCCGGTCCCGGTGGCAAACACCAGCAGTCGATCGTAGCCCAAGGGTGAGGCGGCGGCGCGCAGCACGCCGCCCACCGCAGGCAGTGACCGCGCCTGTTCCAGTTCCAGCAGCGCGGGCACCAGCGCAGGCATGGGCTCAGCGCCCCGCCAGTGCATCGAGCAGCGTACGCGCGGCCAGCTTGCCCAACGCGTTGCCGGCCAGCGGACTGTCGCCGGTCAGCAGCAGGCGATCCTGCAGCACGCTGCCATCGATGCCTTCATTGACGATCTGCACGCCCTGCTGGGCCAGTCGTTCACCGAAGAACCAACGCAGCTGCCCCGGCATGTAGCCGATCTCCGGTGTCTGCCGGTCCATGGCGTCGGGGAAGGCACAGATGCGGTAGCCACGGAACAGCGAGCCACCATCGGCTTCGTCGACGCCCGCCGCCAGCAGCGCCGCCGGGCCATGGCAGAGGGTGATGATGTGGCGCTGCCTGGCCATGGCCCACTGCAGCGTGGCTTTCACCGCCGCGCTCTCCGGCAGGCCGATCAGTGCGCCGTGGCCACCGGGAATGAATACGGCGGCATAGTCCGAATCGGCTCCCAGGCCGGCCACCACCTCGTCCAGTTGCAACGGCTGGCGGAAGCGCGCCTCGTAGCGTTCGTACAGTGCGCCGATTTCGCGGTCCTCGTGCGGGAAGGCCCACCACTCGAACTTGACGGCGTTGCCGGACAGCGTCGCCACGTCGATGTCGAAGCCGGCCTTGTCCAGGTGGTACATCGGCAGCAGGGTTTCCACCGGATGGTTGCCGGTGGAGAACAGATGGCCATTGGCGGTCGGCAGATAACGCTCGTCGGCGGCGATCATCAGCACCTTCCAGCGGCCATCGCGGCGCGCATCCGGATAGTCGGCCCCGGACAGGTCGCTCCTGGGCGAGGTGAACTGCGACAGCGAGTACGGCGACGGGAAGAAGGCATCGCGCTCGGCCGGATCTGGGCTGGGCTGGCGGCTGGGCTCTTGCGTGTTCATGCGGACCTCCGTTGGGGGAAAGTGAGCCCAGCATAGGAGGCCGCGTGCGCAGGCGCGATGAGGGATTCCCCTCAATCGGCCGCAACCCGGATGCTGCAGCGCGCCACCCGTCCGGTTGGACAGCGGGATTATGTCGTGTTATCTAGCCGGTGCCGGGATAATCCCGGCATAACCACACAGCAGGCAAAGGAGTGAAAATGAAAAGATTCGCCCGAGCATTGCGCGTCAGCCTCAACATCCATCCGACCGAGAAGAGCAGTGTGTGGACTGTCTGGCAGATCTGGGTAGAGTTCTGATTCCACGGCGTCATACCCGCGATTGATCTGCAGCAAGACGAAGGGACTCGTCTTCGAGTCCCTTCTTGCCGGAGGCGTACTTCATGCAAGGGACGTCGAACGAAGGCAGTACAGTTGCTGCCGAACGCCTGGCCGCGCGCGTCGAGCGCGAAGGGCCGGTATTGAAGCTGGAAACCGGCGGCGTCGGGGTGTTCTGCCCGGAGCTGGCCGGCAAGGTCGACAAGGAAAATTCCGAACACCTGTATGTAATCGAATCGCTGGCCGACCTGTTCCGGCGGCACGAGCGCGTGCGCTGGACCGAAGTGCGTAGCCTGATTGCCACGCGCAGTGCCGAACTCACCAGTGCACAGAATCTGGATGCGTTGCAGTCGCGCATGCGGCAGGCGCTGGACGCAGTGTGCGGGCATGAACTGGATGCGACGCCGGCAGTATGGAAGGTCATGGCCCATCCGTTGATCCCAATGGTGATCGACGGGCTGGATGCACGGGGACGCGCCGCCATAGAGCGTGCGCTGCATCTGCGCTATTCCATCCAGGTCGAGCAGGTCATCCATCGGCGCGACCTTCTGCGCAATTTCCTGATCAATCGTGCCGAGTCGCGCACGATTCATTCCGAACTGAAGCGGCGCGTGCGCGATGGCCGTGCTCCGCTGGACTACGCGCAGTCATTGCTGACCCTGCGCGAGCGCATCGGCCTGGACAAGGTTACCTACCTGGTCACCGTGCAGCTGATCGCCATTTCCGGGGTGCCCGGCATGATGGCCGCCTGCCTGCTGCTGGCGATGCAGATGCATCCACACTGGCGCCAGCGCATCGAGGAGGAATTCGCGCCGCTCTCGGATGCGGAGATCCATGCGCTGCCGATGGCCAGGATTCCCTGCACGATGCGCTTCCTGAAGGAAGTGATGCGGCTGTATTCCACGCCCTTCAACAACCGTCGGGTGGCCGCCTGCGATCTGCAGGTGGAAGGGCAGGCCATCGCCGAGGGCACGGTGTTCGAGCTGAGCTCGTTCATCCAGCATCGCTCGGCAAAATACTGGGATGACCCGCTGCAGTTCGATCCCGATCGCTGGCTGCCCGAGCGGCGCAAGCGCACCGCCGGCATCTATGTGCCTTATGGCTTCCCCACGCGCTCGTGCGTGGGGTCAGCGGTGGGCAACGCACAGCTGGTACTACTGTGTGCGCTGCTCGCACGTGAATTCCGTTTCACCCCCAGCGCCGGCTACCGGCCCGAGGTGCGCATGGAAGGCTTCGCGATTCCGGCGGCGCTGCACGGCACGTTCTCGCGGCGTTCGGCCGGTGCCTGATCTGTCGGGACCGAGGCTTACCTTCCCGTTCGCCCGTGTTCCTGCATGTCCTCATGCAGGATCCGCCGCAGCTCGACGATGGCCGGCGTGGCTTCCTGCACGCTGTGCCCGGACACGATCACCTTCTCCGAATCCGCGTGCGGCAGGTGCGAGCTCCAGTAGGGCACCAGCCCGTCATCGGTCTTTTCCAGCGGGCCATCGGCCTTGGCGCGGGCGATGATCGAGTGGTAGTGCACCTTCGGTGACATCGGCAGATCGGCCACGGCGCGGACGAACGGGTCGTCCTTGTCCAGGTTCTGGATGCTGTTCATCTGGTAGCCGTGCTTGCCATCGTTGCGATCGATCTGGCCGTCGTTGGCCAGTGTCGCCACGTCTTCCAGCACGGTCAGCGGCAGCCGTACCAGGCGGCCGATCCAACGGCCGAGGCGGGTGCCGGCCACGTCGGTGCCGCGATGCGGCGTGGCGATGAACACCACCCGCGATACCTCCGGTTCCGGCAGGAAGGTCAGCACCGGCGCGCCCTTGGTCCGCAGCAGCTCGCGCTGGGCGGGCGTCATCTGCGCGGTGGCCAGCAGGGTGTCGACCAGGTGGTCGCCGGAGGAAGAGACCATCAACCGCGAGATCACCCCGCCCATGCTGTGCCCGACCAGCACCATGTCATGCGAGGCCTGAGCCTTGCCGCTGGGATCGAAGTGCTTGAACACTTCGGCCAGCGTGTGGCGCATCGCATCGTGGCTCATCGCGATGGGCATGTTGGTCGGGTAGTAGAACTGCCAGACCTGGAAGTCCTGGCGGATCTCGTCGTCGCGCATCAGTTCGTTGGCCACGTTGACCCAGGCTTCCGGACTGCTGGCCAGGCCATGGATCATCAGCAGCACACGGCGGTTCGGGTCGTAGGGTTGCATCATGTACAGATGCGGCGTGTCGATGCCGCCCTTGCCACCAAACAACGAGCGCAGCGACTGGTGGCTGAAGTTGGAGCGTGCCAGCCACAGCGCATAGCCGGCAGTGAAGTTGGCCGCCAGTGGCACCTGCTGGCCGTGCAGGGTCACTTCCGAGACCTGGTAGGGATCGTGGATCTCCAGTTCCGGCTCGTCGTCGTGCAGCACTTCCCACAGGTTCTTTCCCGAGAAGCGCAGCAGCACCGTCATCGAAGGCGAGGGCATCTCGCTCCAGCTCTGCGCGGCCGAGGTGCTTGCCTGCGCGGTGGGTGTCGTTGCCGAAGGCGGGGTGGCCGTGCTGCCGGCCGGGTCGTCCATCACCGCCACCAGCTCGGCACCGAAGCCATCGCGGCGATGCACGCTGCGCAGCGTGCCGGTGAAGGACAGCGAGGCCGCCGGTACCAGCTCGGTAGGGGTACGCGTATCCAGCGGTGATGCTTCGCCTGAAGGGGCCAGCACGAAGGTCCAGCGGCCCAGCTGGAAATGGCTGGCCTGGCTGTGCACGCGGCCGGTGGCATACGCGTTGTACAGCTGCACCGAGGCTTCCTGCACAGCCAGGTTGTAGTAGTCGCGCACCTGGGTCTGGCGGTCTTCGAAACCACGCTGGTTGGCGGTGCGTTCGGTGAAGAACAGATAGGCATAGGCCTGGCGCGCGACCTGCATCCAGGCGTCCAGCCGCGGCTGGAAGTCGGCATCCAGCTCGGTGATCGCGGTCTTGGCGCGGCCGGATGCCGAGTACTCGCGCTTCGGCGCCGGCAGGGTCATCGCATACTGCAGCCACAGCTCGGCCAGGCTGGAGCGCTTGTCTTCCTCGCGCACCACGATGCTGCCTTCCATCGCCTCGATGCAGGGCAGGCCAGGCTTGGCACAGACGCCCTCATCGAGCCCGGCCACGCGCAGGGTCTCGGTCGTCGCCGCGCTGAGCTTGCCGGTGGTGAGGATGTCACCGCGCTTGAGCGCGATGTACTGGCCGGGCGTGACCGAGGCAACCTGCACCGACGGTCCGAACTGGCGCAGCGTCGCGCAGCCGCCCAGGGTGAGCAGCACGGTGAAAATGAGGGTCGTGCGGCCGATGAAGCCCAAGCCCGTGGTAGCCATACGATCCTCCTGCGCGGTGGCGCCACTCTAGCGGCCGGCCTGTCAAAGCGGAATAGACCGGGTGGTCGGTTTGGGCCTGGCCGCCGTGGGCGATTCAGCCATTCCCGTGTGACACTGCGGTGAATGGAAGTGACACGGTGATGGCGATGGCCTGGCTGGAAACCCGCATTCCCCCGCCCGTGGTGATGCTGCTGTGCGCCGCTGCAGGCTTTGCAGCACGCTGGCTGCTGCCGGGTTTCCACCTTCGGCTGCCGGTGCCGGTTCTGCTGGCAGGCGTGATGATGACGCTGGGTATCGTGCTCAATCTGCTGCCCAAGCTGTCGTTCCAGCGCGCCGGTACCACCGTCAATCCTCTGCGACCTTCGGCGTCGAGCGCGCTGGTTACCAGCGGAATCTACCGCCGCACGCGAAATCCGATGTATCTCGGGCAGGCGCTGGTCCTGTTTGGGGCCATGGTGTACCTGCAGAACCTGATCGCGCTGCTGGTGGTGCCGCTGTTCCTGGTGTACATCACCCGGCTGCAGATCCTGCCGGAAGAGCGGGCACTGATGGCCCGCTTTCCCGAGGCGTACGCGCAGTACCGCCATCGCGTGCCGCGCTGGCTGTAGCGTCGGCTACGCCATCAGCGGCTGATCTGGCACTTCACCGCTGCCGAATAGCCCTCGTAGTCGTCGCCCGCGATCACGTGCAGGGTGTGGCGCTTGTCGATGCGCTTCACGTACGACGGCTCTTCGGTGTTGGCATGCTCGTTGACCTCGGTCACCGACCAGGCCTTGGCCAGGCGCTTGGAATCGACGCCGTTCAAGTACACGAAGAGGCTCTTCTCGCCCTCGGCCACGTTTACATCGGCACTGGTGACCGTGCCGCCAAACAGCGCGACCGGCTTGTCCTCCGGCTCGAAGGTGCCGCCTGGCTTCTTGGCCAGGCCAGCCGCCTGCAGCGCATCGATGGCTTCGGCTGCACTGAAGTTCGAGCCGGCCTTGCAGGCCAGCAGCGCTTCCAGCGTGGCAGTGCCGGGTGGGGCGATGGCCGGTGCCGCAGCGCGCGCGACTGGGACCGCGACGAGGGCAGTGAGGAGCAGGGAAACCGTGAGGGCAGCTTTCATGGCAGATCCTTCTGATGGGGGCAGGAATCAGAACGCCGGTTCGATTACCGGGAACTCTTCAGCGGAGGAGTAGAGGCGATACGCCTGCGTGGCGCCGGCGCGGACGTTGATTTCGGTCGAGCGCCGACGGGAATTGTTGGTCTTCTCCGATTGCAGCACGCCGCACAGGCCCCGCCCCTGGACAGGCGTGGCGGTCAGTACGTGGCGCCCCTCGGCCAGGACAAGGGACAGGCGCTCGGCGGGGTCGAGGTGTGCGGCCATCTTGCCGTCGACCATGACGCCCATGTAGCAGCCGCTGCCCACGAATCCGACATCGCGGGTGATCGTGATGGTGCCCGTGGGTTCACCCTGGGCATCGATCGGGAAAATGCGCGCGGCCGGAGCATCCTTGATCTGCTCGGGCGACGCCTGCTTGGTGGGCATGCAGCCGGACAATGCGGCAATCAGCAGGGCAGGGACGAGCAGCTTCTTCATCGCAATTCTTCCTTGGCGGAGATCGGGGTCTCGATGGCCGGAATGATGCAATGAAAAGGGCCTGGAGTTACAGCCTTCCAGGCGTGCGGGGACGAAGATGGCCGGAACCCAGTCGTCACGGGATCCGGCTTCTTGCCTCGGACGGGCAAGTTTTCCTTGAACTTGTCGGCCGGGTAGACTCGCAGGCCTACAGGGAGGACGCATGAAGAAGATTTCGGCTCTGGGGTTCTTGGTCCTACTTGCCACCGGATGTTCCTCAACGGCAGTAGCCCCAGGGACAGCGAAGGCTGTGTCAGCCGGTCGGTTGTACGACGCCAGTTACCTTGAGAGCAGTCCCGATCGCTCTGCCACCATCAACGTGACTCGTGATAAAGGATTTGCGGGCGGTGGCTGCTCGTTCGACATCCTGATAGACAACCAGAAGGTCGTTGCGTTGAAGCCAGGCGAATCGGTCAGCATGCACGTGGTGCCTGGAACTTACTTCCTAAAGCTTGAGGCCGGTGGCGGTCTTTGCCAGAACGTTTCAACGTTCCAGAACTTGACGGTCGCTGCTGGCGATGTCCTGGCCTATCGCATCTCCTGGCCCGCCGGTGGACGGCCAACGATGGAGCGGCAGTAGGCTGCCGCTCCTCTAAGAGTTGCAGTACTTCTAGCTAGTTGACGCATTCCAAGCGCTGGATGTACCCCCGCAGTCGTACGGCCAGCAATGGAAGCCTTGGGCAACATGGAACAAAAAAAAGCCGGAGACCCTTGATTTTCTTGGGTTCCGGCTTCTTTTTGGTCCCGACTGGACCGGTAAATGGTGGAGGTGGGCGGAATTGAACCGCCGTCCGAAGGCACTCCATCCCCAGCACTACATGCTTAGCTCACCGTTGAATCTCGTCCCCGAACAGCACGGTGCGCAAAGCGCATCCGGGAACCAGCCTGTTGTGTTCTAGTGCCGGACTGACAGGCAGCCACCCAGCGCGATTCCATGATAGTGACTCTACGCTGCGAGCATGGACACAAGCAGTTTCGAGGCTCCGCCTAAGTCGGCAGAAGGTCACGCACCGCAGTTTTTAGGCTGCGAGAGCGACCGGAGCGTAGTTGTCGTCGTTGGCAACTAGAGTTTTGCAGCTGGATTTACGAGGACAGCTACCCCCTCGGCATGCGCCAGGCGACTTCACAACCCCCGTCGAAACCAATGCACCCCCGGTTTCTACAGTGCTGCAAGGTACAGGGCCGATTCCGTGTCGCCACGGGCAGGGCCTGCCCAACGATGCGAATGGTACGGCAATCTTCCTGAACAGTCACGCCCGGCACGTGGATCCGCCTGAACGCAGCCACGCAGCCATCTGCCACGCCAGGCGGCCGGCAGGGTTGGGCCCAGCTCAACGCCCGCCCGCCTCCGGCCATTCGGGCGGGGGGAAGGTCGTGGCCAGAAGAACCAGCTCCTGGTTGCTCGATACCCCGAGCTTTTTCATGGCGCTGATCTTCTGCGCGCTGATGGTCTTCTTGCTCCGCTGCAGCAGCGTTGCGATGGCGGTGACGTTCATGCCGGAAAGATAGAGCCGAAGGACCTGCTGCTCGCAGGTGGACAGGGTACCGGTGCCGACGATCACTGGACGCTGGTTGTGGGCAGCAGCGGGAGCACCGCCCTTGAGCGTGTCGATCACGCCCCGGATGAGGGTGTTGATGGGGCAGGTCTTGTCCTGCACAAGGTGGGCGCCTGCACGCAGAATGCGCCGGTGCAGCGCGTCGCTCGGTTGCGATGTAATGACGATGATGCGGGTGCTCGGCGACAAGCGGCCGATATCCGCGATCGGTGCGTGGCCGGGGTGCGTGCTGCCTTCCACCTGCAGGGTGTAGCCGGTGATGACCACGTCGGGCTGCTGCTGTTCCACCAGTTCCAGCAGCACGGTGCGACGGGTGGTCTGGCCGGTCACCACAACCTGCGGAAGCACCCGCAGCGAGCTCACCATGCCGAGCACGAAGATGGCATGCTCGTCCGCCACCACCACGGTCTTGCCGGTCGCAGCGGTCTGGGAGCCCGTACCCTGCAACCGTTCACCCCGATGCAGCGCGCGCAGCACGGGGGCGCAGCAGCCACGAGAACACGCCATATCCGGCAGGGCGGGCCGGTGGCGTTGTGCCGACAAACGCCGGCCACGCTTTCCTGGCTTGTTTCAGGCCGTGCAGTGCGAGCTGTACATCCTGCAGCCGCATCTGCGTGCGCCGGGCGATGTCGTGCGCACTGGCGCCCCTTTCCAGCATCGGCGCGACCCGGTCCAGGAAACGCTGGAGCTCCAGTGGAAGCGCGGCCTTCTTGGCCTTGATCAGCATGAACACCGTGTCCGGATCGGATAGCGGGCCCGTCGCCGGGTCTGTCGCTGAAACGGTCGGCTGTCGGCGCGGAAACAGCTGCAGCAGGTCCAGGTGCAGGGCCTGCGTCGCGTAGATCGGCTTCTGTTCGAAACTGAAACTGCATCGGTGCCTGGAGAACCACCGGGCAAGTTTGAAGATCCGGTCCTTGCCCTCGATGTTCTGCTCGATGGAGAACGATGCGACCAGTCCCGCGGCCACATGCAGGTTCAGGGTTTTTCCCTGGACCGGGCCGAGCGAAAGCACGCCCGACCGTGCGCCAATCAGCACGATGATGTCTTCCAGGTCGATGCCGTCCAGGTCGCCATGAAACGCCATGCCTCTGCCCTCCCGATCCATTCCATGTTGCGGTCCCGGACACTGCAGGAACGCCGCGACTGTGAGGTGGCGAGAATAATGCGGGGAGCACGTTGGCCCGCATGAGACCATTCCGATTCTGGCGTGCCGCACCCTGCTGCAAGGCCTGGAGTACCTGGAATCACCGCTGTTTTCGGGGTTGTCTTATTGGGTGCCGGCATGCGCCTCCCTACCATTTTCTCCTTCACTGGAGTCCCTGCTTTCGGCGGCGGGCACACATAGGGAAGGAGTGCGTGATGGCCTCGATCAGGGTCCTGTTGGTGGGTGAGCGAACAATGGAGCGGCTTGCGATGGAGTCGCGCCTGTCGATCGATGCGCGGGTCAGCGTTGAAGTGGTCGGTGACGCGTGCAGCGCGGCGACGCTGGTGGAATGGCGGCACTACAGCCTGCTGGTGGTGAACGTCGTCGGCCTGGGGCGGTCGCTGGTGGACCTGATCAACACGTTCTCCGAGCACTCGCGCGAATCGCGTATCGCCTTCTTCGGTGGCAGGTCCACGGCGATGGTGAAGGCTGCGGAGCTGATTTCCCAGGCGCGAGGGCTGTGCCTGCTGAAGGTTCCCGGGCTGGATCAGCCTGAGGATGGCAACCGGGAGTACCGTCGGTTCGTCGGTGAGCGTGTCTGCGCTGTATCGGTCGACTCTGTGCATGAACGTTGCCAGGAGCCGCCCATCGTGGCGCAGCCCTCGCTCTCTGCTTGAGCTGATCCGCCGCCTGGTCCCAGCGGTGGGATTGGCGGCGTGCGCGCAGCGTTGTCAATCTGCAATAAGTTGCACTGCAGGGGTCATAGCGGATTGGTAACTTCATTGGCACGAATTTGCGACACACTGAAGACGACCATCCGAGCCAGGACAGACACGGAGACTGTGGGTGACCGAGGCAAGCCAACAACGCAGCCTGCGACAGCTGGTCGGACCCGTCGGGGCCGACTACCAGCGGCGCGCATTGCCCCCCGGCTGGGTCTGGGCCGTGCTGGGCGCGCTGCTGGCGGCCACCTGCCTGACCGAATTGCCGGCCACGGCGGCGGCGGCACTGGTGGCCAGCGCGGTGGTGGTGCACTGGCCGCAGCGCGGCCGTACCCACTGGCTGGGCTGGCGACTGCCGGCGTTGGCAGTGATGGCGGCCCTGCTGTGGGGGCCGGAGGTGCTGTCACAGTGGTTTGAACACGGCTTGGCCGTGGTCCTGATGTCGCTGGCCAGTCTCAGTATCGGCGTGCATGTCTGGCAGTCGCGCCAGCTGGCGCGCCAGTTGCAGGGTGCGGCCGATTCGCTGGATGACGCCGAGCTGCTTGCCCTGTTGCCAGCCGATGCGGCCCCTCTGGCACAGCAGTGGCGCGCGGGCGATGACCGTCATGCGCCGGAACTGGCGGTGGTGATGCACCTGGCCGTGATGCACGCGGCGCTGGCACCGCGCATGCGCGGGCAAAGCGTGCTGGCAGGGTGATCGGTCGGCGGTTTCTACAGCCGCCGTGGTCAGGAGCCTGACAACGGCTTGCGCAGGTAGATCCGCTCGTGACCGGGCGGGCAGTCGGGCAACCGCCCATATACGGTGTAGCCCTGCCGCAGATAGAAGGCTTCGGCCTGCCAGTCGAAGGTATCCAGCATCACGCTGCGGGCGCCATGGCGGTACGCAATGGCTTCCGCTTCCGCCAGCAGCCGCTGGCCGATGCCTTGCCCGCGCAGTTCCGGGTCCACCCACAGCACATGCACCTGCAGCCAGCCGGCACAGACGTCGGCCAGCACGCCACCGCGCAGCGCGCCGTGCTCGTCATGCCAGGCCAGGCGCACTGGAATCTCATCGAACGCATCGCCGCCGTGGGCCTGGTTGAAGGCCAGCAGGCGCGCGCACAACGTGCGCGTTTCATCGGCGCTGGCGGTCACCATGGCGCCGATGGGGGTGATCATGCGTCGCGGTTGCCGCGACGCATCACACGCTGCTTCTCGATCGCCCAGTCGCGGTCCTTGGCGGCATCGCGCTTGTCGTGGGTCTGCTTGCCCTTGGCCAGTGCGATCTCGAGCTTGATCTTGTTCTTGCTCCAGTACATCGCGGTGGGCACGATCGTGTAGCCATCGCGCTCGACCTTGCCGACCAGCTTGTCGATCTCGTTCCGGTGCAGCAGCAGCTTGCGCTCGCGCCGGTCATTGGCCACCACGTGGGTGGAGGCCTGGATCAACGGGGTGATCTGCGCGCCGATCAGGAAGATCTCGCCCTGCTTCACATAGGCGTAGGCGTCGATGATGTTGCCGCGGCCCGCGCGGATCGACTTCACCTCCCAGCCCTGCAGTGCCAGGCCGGCTTCGAAGCGCTCTTCGATGTGGTACTCGTGGCGGGCACGCTTGTTCAACGCGATGGTCTTGTTGGCCGTCGCGCTCTTTGCTTTATCCTTGCCGCTGTTCTTGCTCATTTCCGTATTGTCTCCGATTCGGGCCCGCCCGGTCGATTGCCGAAACGTCCTGTATTCATGCCTACTATCCGCCGCAGCGCCCTGGTCGAACATTCGGCCGCGCGCATGTTCGACCTGGTCAACGATGTCCAGGCCTATCCGCGCCGCTTCCGCTGGTGCTCGGCTGCCCAGATCCTGGAGCAGGGCGAGGACCGCCTGGTGGCGCGCCTGGACCTGGGCCTGGGCTCGTTCAGTACCTGGTTCCAGACTGAAAACACCCTGCAGCGCCCGCACAGCATTGATATGCAGCTGCGCGATGGCCCGTTCAAGCAGCTGCACGGCCGCTGGGAATTCCATGCGCTGGCCGAGGATGCCTGCAAGGTCACCCTGACCCTGGAGTTCGAACCCAGCTCACGCCTGCTCGGTCCGGCCCTGGCGATCGGCTTCCAGGGGCTGGCCGATCGCATGGTCAACGATTTCGTCCGCGTCGCCGACGAGGCCTGATCGATGATCGAGGTCGAGGTGGTACTGGCCTGGCCGCAGCGGGTGCTGTCGCGCCGCTTGCAGCTGGAAGAGGGTGCGACCGTGGCCGACGCCATCGCCGCCGCCGCGCTGGAAGGCAGTGCCGACTGTCCGGCCGCCGCCGTGCATGGCGTGCTGGCACGTCCACAGCAGGCGCTGCTGGAGGGTGACCGCATCGAGCTGCTGCGCCCGCTGCTGGCCGACCCCAAGGACAACCGCCGGCGTCGCGCGCTCGGCGGTTGATCCCGGCAACCCGTCCGCGTGGACGGGCAGGGGGCCTCAGCGGCCCTTCTTCTTCTTGTCCTTCGGCAGGTTGCGGCCGAACTGGCGGACGGTCTGCTGGGCCAGGGCCTTGTCGTTGCCCGGGAAATACTCGCCTTCCCAACGGGTCACGTTGTCGTTCTCGAAGAACACGGTGAAGTTCTTCACCTCGGTACGGCCGAGGCGGTTCACGCGCTGGCTGGCGGTGTAGTCCCAGCGCTGGGCGTGGAACGGGTCGGGAATGGACGGGGTGCCCAGCAGCGCGGTGACCTGCTGCTTGCTTTGCCCGACCTGCAGCTTGGCCACGGCATCTTCCCGGATCAGGTTGCCCTGATAGATGGGTTGCTTGTAGATGATGCCGCACCCGGTGGTGGACAGGGCGACGGCGGCGACCAACAGGAGATTGCGCATCGGGACTGGCGGTTGGGGAAATCAAACCGATGATACACTCCCGGCGTGCCACCGCGACCCAATCCGAGGCAGCTGGCGCTAAATCGCCAATGAACGGAGACCTATGGAAACCCACGACCTGCGTAAAGTCGGCCTGAAGGTGACCCATCCGCGGATGCGGATCCTGGCGCTGCTCGAGCAGCGCAATGCCCAGCACCACATGACCGCCGAAGACATCTACCGCCAGCTGCTGGAGCATGGCGACGAGATCGGGCTGGCCACGGTGTACCGGGTGCTGACCCAGTTCGAGGCCGCCGGCCTCGTGCTCAAGCACAATTTCGAGGGCGGCCAGGCCGTCTACGAGCTGGACCGCGGCGGCCACCACGACCACATGGTCGACGTGGACAGTGGCAAGATCATCGAGTTTGAAAGCCACGAGATCGAGGAGCTGCAGCGCAAGATCGCCGCAGACCACGGCTACGAGCTGGAAGAGCACTCGCTGGTGCTGTACGTGCGCAAGAAGCGCAAGTAAGCCGTTCCAGCCAGCTGGATGCGACGAAACCCCGGGCTTGCCCGGGGTTTTTCGTTGCTCACAGTAGATCCACGCCATGCGTGGATGGCCCCAGCAACACCTCCAGATCCACCGCCTCGGCCATGGCCCGGTTGCCCGCATCGCCCGGGTGCAGGTGGTCACCGGAATCGTAGGCGGCGGCCATCCGTGACGGATCGGCCGGGTCGCGCAGTGCGGCGTCCAGGTCGATCACCGCGTCGAACGGGCTGTCCGTGCGCAGCCAGGCATTGAGCTGCCGTCGCAGGGCGTCCTTGTCCGGGTGGTAGTAGTCGTCCAGCGGCGTGCCGGGCAGGGCACCAGCGAACGGTGGCAAGGTAGCGCCCACGATCCGCACACCTCGGCGGTGGGCCTGTTCTGCCAACGCGCGATACCCCGCCTGCAGCTCGCCCAGCGTGGGCCGGGGCTGGTTGCGGGCGAACGCGGTGCCGGGCCAGCTGATGTCATTGATGCCGATCAGCACGATCACGCTGGCCACGCCGGGCTGATCCAGTGCGTCGTGCTGGAAGCGGGCCAGTGTGGACTTGCCCATGCCGTCGCGCAGCAGTCGACCGCCGGAGATGCCTGCGTTGACCACGGCAACGCCGCGCGGTGCCAGGCGTGCGGCCAGATGGTCGGTCCAGCGCTGGTCCTGGTCGAGACTGGCGGTGGCGCCGTCGGTGATCGAATCGCCGATCACCACCACGCTGCGCGCGCTGGCGCCAGCGCCGGCCTCGACCTCGATACCGGTCAGGAACAGGCGGGCAGTGGTGCTGCTGGCTGCGCTCAAGGCCGGGGCCCGGCTCTGGTCGCCGGGGGCGATCCAGCTGGTCTGGCGGCCTTCCCAATGGAACGTCTGCACCGGCGTCGGCCCCGGCACAAAGACGCTGACCTGCAGCGCCTGGCGGTTTTCCGTGGCCAGTGGCAGCGGATCGCTCAGCCGTTCCTGGCCGGGGCCGATCAGCACCCCGGGCTGGCCGTCGAAACTGAGCGCCTGAGGTGTGGCCCCCGCCTGGGCGGCCACGCTCGCCGCCCCGATCCGCAGCGGTTGGGTGCCATAGGCATTGCTCAGCCGCACCCGCAGCCGCGGCCCGCCCAGGCTGATGCGAGCGGTCTGGCGGAAGGTCTGGTTCTGCAGCGTGGCCGGAACCAGGGTCGGGAACAGGAAATCCGCGCCCCAGACCGGTTGCGGGCTGGCCTGCCAGCTGGCGACCCAGTGCGGGGCGGATGCGGCACTGGCGACGCCGGACAGGGCGAGCAGGGCGGTGGTGGCGAGGTGGCTCAAGCGGTTCATCGGGCGGTCCCGAGTGGAGGGACCGCCATGGTGATTCCGGGGTTATCTGTGAACTAGACTGCGCATGGATAATCATCTGTGAACTGGATTCATCGCCATGGCGCGACCCGACATCAACCGATCCGGCGAACTGGAAGTGTTCGTGCGGGTGATCGAGACCGGTGGCTTTTCCGCCGCAGCCCGCACGCTGGACATGACGCCCTCGGCGGTGAGCAAGCTGGTGGCCCGGCTGGAACAGCGGCTGGGCACGCGCCTGCTGCAACGCTCGACCCGGCAGTTGCAGCTGACCCCGGAAGGCTGCGCGTTCTACGAGCGCGGCCTGCGCGTGCTGGCCGACCTGGAGGAGGCCGAGCGCTGTGCCAGTGCCCATGCCGAGCCGCGCGGGCGCCTGCGGGTCAACGCCAACGTGCCGTTCGGCCAGCATTTCTTGCTGCCGCTGCTGCCGGCGTTCCTGGAGCGCAACCCGCAGGTGGGTGTGGACCTGACCCTCAACGACGAGGTGATCGACCTGCTGGAGCAGCGCACCGACGTGGCGGTGCGGGCGGGGCCGCTGAAGAGCTCCAGCCTGGTGGCGCGACGGCTGGGTGCGACGCGGATGATGATCGTGGCCGCGCCGGCCTACGCGCAGCGGCATGGGCTGCCGCGCACCGCCGAGGAACTGCAGTCGCACAACCGGCTGGACATCGGCCATGCCCGCGCGATGCAGGGGTGGCCGCTGCTGCAGGACGGGCGCGAGCGGATGCTGTTGCCCAGCGGCAACGCCCGCGCCAGCAATGGCGACGCGCTGCGTCAGCTGGTGCTGGGTGGGCTGGGCATGGCGCGCCTGGCGGCGTTCCAGGTACAGGAGGACATTGCTGCCGGGCGCCTGCTGCCAGTGCTCGAAGAAGCCAACCCGGGTGACCTGGAAGAGGTGCACGCGGTGTTCCTGGGGCAGGGCGGCTACCTGCCGCTGCGGGTGCGTGCGTTCCTCGATTTCCTGGTGGAAAAGGTCGATCTGACGCAGCCGCTGGGATGAAACGCGTTGCCGGCCAGCGGCCGGCACTACCGTGCGCGTTGTAGATCCACGCCATGCGTGGATAACCGCGAACAGGCGTTACACCTGCAGCAGCTTGCGGGCGGCGGCGCGCGCTTCCTTGCTCACTTCCACGCCACCGAGCATGCGCGCCAGTTCTTCCTCGCGCGCCTTGCTGTCCAGCTTTTCCACTGCGCTCTGGGTCATGCCTTCCACCGGGGCCTTGCTGACCCGGTAATGGGCATGACCCTTGGAGGCGACCTGTGGCAGGTGGGTCACGCACAGCACCTGGCGCTTTTCGCCGAGGGCGCGCAGCTTCTGGCCAACAATGTCAGCCACTGCACCGCCGATGCCGGAGTCGACTTCGTCGAACACCATGGTCGGCACCGCATCCAGGTCCAGCGCAGCCACTTCGATGGCCAGCGAGATACGTGACAGTTCACCGCCCGAGGCCACCTTGCGCAGTGCGCGCGGCGGCTGGCCGGCGTTGGCCGCCACCAGGAACTCCACGCGTTCGGCACCCTGCGGATCGGGCTTGCCAGTGTCCTGCGGTTCCAGCTCGATCAGGAACTGGCCGCCGCCCATGCCCAGCTCGGCGATGATGCCGGTGGTGGTGGCCGACAGTTCGGCAGCGGCGCTGCGACGGCTTGCAGTCAGCACTTCAGCCTGTACGCGCCAGGCGGCGGCGGCCTTGTCGATCTCGCCGGCCAGGCGCTGCAGGCGCTCATCGGCGCCACGCAGTTGCTCCACTTCGGCGTGCATGCGCTCGCGCTGCGCGCCCAGTTCGTCCATCGGCACGCGGTGCTTGCGGGCCAGGTCGTGCAGGCGGCCGAGGCGGCGCTCGTTCTCCTCGAACTGTTCCGGGTCGGCGTCGAGGTCGTCATGCACACGGTCCAGCAGCGACAGGGCTTCGTGCAGCTGGATCGAGGCATTCTCGATCAGGCCGTCCACCTCGCCCAGGCGCGGGTCATGTTCGATCAGGCGCGACAGCTCGTGGCGCACCTGCTGCAGCAGGTCCAGCGCGGAACTGCCGTCGTCGCCGTTGAGCTGGTTGCTGGCCGCCTGGCAGGCGCTCAGCAGCGCGCTGGCGTGGGCCTGGCGGCGATGGCTGGCACCGAGCGCCACGATCGACTCCGGCTCCAGGTCTTCGCGATCCAGCTCGCGCAGCTGGTGTTCCAGGAAGCCGATCCGGTCGCTGACGTCGCCCTGTTGCGACAGTGCCAGCGATTCATCGACCAGCGCCTGCCATGCGGCAGCGGCGCGGCGCACCTGGCGGCGCTCGTTCTCGTTGCCGGCATAGGCATCCAGCAGGGCCAGCTGCGATGGGCGCGCCAGCAGGGCCTGCTGTTCGTGCTGGCCGTGGATTTCCACCAGCAACGAAGCCAGGTCACCCAGCTGTGCCAGGGTCACCGGGCGGCCATTGATCCAGGCCCGCGAGCCGCCGTCGGCGCGGATCACCCGGCGCAGCTGGCATTGTTCCTCGTCGTCCAGCTCGTTGTCGGCCAACCACTGGCGCGCGGCCTGCAGCTGCTCCAGCGCGAACTCGGCCGAAAGCTCGGCACGGGCGGCGCCGTGGCGGACCACGCCGCTGTCGGCGCGCAGGCCGGACAGGAAGCCCAAGGCGTCGACCATCAGCGACTTGCCGGCGCCGGTCTCGCCTGAAACCACGGTCATACCTGGCCCGAACTCCAGTTCGGTGGCGCGGACGACGGCGAAATCCTTGATCGAAAGATGTCTGAGCATGGGTAAGGGGGTGTCAGCAGCCGCGCAAAGCTAGCACGCGGGCGCGGGAGGTCCAATGACTTGCCAAGGCGATGCGCCGCCATTATCTAGTGTCCGTGTCTCACAGGTTGATTCCATGCACGGTTCTCCCGACCAGCTTGCCCCGCGTGCGCGCCATCTGCTGCGCACGCTGATCGCGCGCTACATCCAGGACGGTGAGCCGGTCGGCTCGCAGACGCTGGCGCGGGTGGCCGGCCTGGAGGTCAGCCCGGCCACCATCCGCAACATCCTCGGCGACCTGGAAGACCTCGGGCTGCTGGCATCGCCGCATACCTCGGCCGGGCGCATTCCGACCGCGCACGGCTACCGGGTGTTCGTCGACAGCCTGTTGCAGATGCAGCCGCCGGGCGAGGGCGAGCTGGCCCGGTTGCGCCAGGAGCTGGCCGGAGGCGGCAGCACCCAGGCCCTGCTCGGCAGCGCCTCGGAGCTGCTGTCGGCGATGAGCCACTTCGTCGGCGTGGTCAGCGCGCCGCGGCGCGAGCAGTTCGCCTTCCGCCAGGTCGATTTCGTGGCGCTGGACGGGCGCCGGGTGTTGGCGATCCTGGTGTTTGCCGACAACGAGGTGCAGAACCGCGTCATCGAGACCCGCCAGGAGTTCGCGCCGGGCCAGCTGGAGCAGGTCGCCAACTACCTCAATGCGCACTTCGCCGGCCTGCCGATGGCCGAGATCCGCACCCGCCTGCTGCTGGAGCTGCGCGATGCCCGCTCCGAGCTGGAGCAGCTGCTGGCGCACAGCATCGAGCTGGCCGAGCAGGCCCTGCAGCCGGCGGCCGACGACATGCTGGTGGCCGGCCAGACCCGCCTGATGGGGGTGCAGGACCTGTCCGACCTGGAGCGCCTGCGCGAGCTGTTCGAGCTGTTCTCCAGCAAGCGCGAGATCCTGCAGCTGCTGGAGCGGACCATCCAGGCCCCGGGCGTGCGCATCTTCATCGGCGAGGAGACCGGAATGATGCCGCTGCAGGGCGTCTCGCTGGTCACCGCCCCGTACACCGCCAATGGCCAGGTGCTGGGCGTGCTGGGCGTGATCGGCCCCAAGCGGATGGCCTACGACCGCATGATCCCGCTGGTCCAGGCCACCGCCGATGTGCTTGGCGCGGCCTTTTCGCCGGCCGGGCGCACTCCCGGAACATCTGACGCTTGAAACGCAGCATCCCGCCCACACTAGGGTGGGTGGAGGCGGAGATTGACCGCCAGGGACCCAGACATGAACCACGAACATCCAGATATCGAATCCCAGCAGAGTGCCGCCGATGCGGCCGCCGCCACTGGCGTCAACGACGAAGTGGAGCGCCTGCGCGCCGAAGTTGAACAGGTCAGGGCCGATGCGCTGCGCGAGCGCGCCGACCTGGAGAACCAGCGCAAGCGCGTTGCCCGTGACATCGAGCAGGCCCGCAAGTTCGCCAACGAGAAGCTGCTCGGCGAGCTGCTGCCGGTATTCGACAGCCTGGATGCCGGCCTGAAGGCTGCCGGCGACGACGCCCACCCGTTGCGCGAAGGCCTGGAGCTGACCTACAAGCAGCTGCTGAAGGTCGCCGGTGACAATGGCCTGGTCCTGCTGGACCCGACCGGCCAGCCGTTCAACCCGGAACACCACCAGGCCATCAGCCAGGTGCCGGCCCCGGGCGCCGGCCCCGGCACCGTGGTGACCGTGTTCCAGAAGGGCTACCTGCTCAACGAGCGCCTGCTGCGGCCGGCGCTGGTGGTGGTGGCCGCCGACTGATTGACTGGGCCGGGCCATGCCCGGCCCCGGTCGTGCCAGGCCATGCCTGGCAAGGTTTTCCAGGCGCTGAACACAGCGTTCGGGAGATGGCTTGAATGTTCCACGAGCCTCCCCCACATCCTATTCATCCACCGGCCGAACGGCCGGACTGACCCCAACAAGCATCCTCAGGAGTCTCCCCCATGGGCAAGATCATTGGTATCGACCTCGGCACCACCAACTCGTGCGTGGCGATCATGGACGGCGGCAAGGCCCGCGTCATCGAGAATTCGGAAGGCGATCGCACCACCCCGTCGATCGTCGCCTACACCAAGGACGGCGAAGTCCTGGTGGGCGCCTCGGCCAAGCGCCAGGCGGTCACCAACCCCAAGAACACCTTCTACGCGGTGAAGCGCCTGATCGGCCGCAAGTTCACCGACGCCGAAGTGCAGAAGGACATCGCCCACGTCCCGTACGGCATCCTGGCCCATGACAATGGCGATGCCTGGGTGTCGACCAGCGATGGCAAGAAGATGGCCCCGCAGGAAATCTCGGCCAAGGTACTGGAAAAGATGAAGAAGACCGCCGAGGACTTCCTCGGTGAGAAGGTCACCGAAGCGGTCATCACCGTGCCGGCCTACTTCAACGACAGCCAGCGCCAGGCGACCAAGGACGCCGGCCGCATCGCCGGCCTGGACGTCAAGCGCATCATCAACGAGCCGACCGCGGCCGCGCTGGCCTATGGCCTGGACAAGGGTGACAACAAGGATCGCAAGATCGTGGTGTACGACCTGGGCGGCGGTACCTTCGACGTGTCGGTGATCGAGATCGCCAACGTCGACGGCGAGAAGCAGTTCGAAGTGCTGGCCACCAACGGCGACACCTTCCTGGGCGGCGAAGACTTCGACAACCGCGTCATCGAGTACCTGGTTGAAGAGTTCAACAAGGACCAGGGCATCGACCTGCGCAAGGATCCGCTGGCCCTGCAGCGCCTGAAGGACGCGGCCGAGCGCGCCAAGATCGAGCTGTCCAGCGCCCAGCAGACCGAAGTGAACCTGCCGTACGTCACCGCTGACGCGTCGGGCCCGAAGCACCTGAACATCAAGCTGACCCGCGCCAAGCTGGAAGCGCTGGTGGAAGACCTGATCAAGAAGTCGATCGAGCCGTGCCGCGTCGCCCTGAACGATGCCGGCCTGCGTTCGAGCGACATCAGCGAAGTGATCCTGGTCGGTGGTCAGACCCGCATGCCGAAGGTGCAGCAGGCGGTGACCGAGTTCTTCGGCAAGGAACCGCGCAAGGACGTCAACCCGGACGAAGCCGTGGCACTGGGTGCGGCGATCCAGGGCGGCGTGCTGGGCGGCGACGTCAAGGACGTGCTGCTGCTGGACGTGACCCCGCTGTCGCTGGGCATCGAGACCATGGGCGGCGTGTTCACCAAGATCATCGAGAAGAACACCACCATCCCGACCAAGGCCTCGCAGGTGTTCTCCACCGCCGAGGACAACCAGTCGGCCGTGACCGTGCACGTGCTGCAGGGTGAGCGCGAACAGGCCCGTTTCAACAAGTCGCTGGCCAAGTTCGACCTGTCCGGCATCGAGCCGGCCCCGCGCGGCCTGCCGCAGGTGGAAGTGTCCTTCGACATCGACGCCAACGGCATCCTGCACGTGTCGGCCAAGGACAAGAAGACCAACAAGGAACAGAAGGTCGAGATCAAGGCCGGTTCGGGCCTGTCCGAGGAAGAGATCGCGCGCATGGTCGCCGACGCGGAAGCCAACCGCGAAGAAGACAAGAAGTTCCAGGAACTGGTGCAGGCCCGCAACCAGGCCGACGCCCTGATCCACGGCACCCGCAGCGCCATCACCGAGCACGGCAGCAAGGTCGGCGGCGATGTCATCGGCAAGGTCGAGGCGGCTCTGGCCGATCTGGAAACCGCGATGAAGGGTGACGACAAGGCACAGATCGAAGCCAAGTCGAAGGCACTGGAAGAAGCTGGCCAGTCGCTGTTCGCCGCTGCTTCGGCCGACCAGGGCGGTGCCCCGGGTGCCGACGCCGGTAATGCCGGCAAGGCGCAGGACGACGTGGTCGACGCCGAGTTCACCGAAGTCAAGGACGACAAGAAGTCCTGATCCGGACCGACACGGGACGCTGGCCATCAGCGTCCCGTTGTCGCATCAGGGTCCTGACCGCCCACCGGCGTGTCGGGGCGCCCGACGCAAGAGCGGACCTGGTTCCGCTCTTCCGCTTTGACGAATCCCGACTTTCCGGAACCAGATCCACGATATGAGCAAGCGCGATTACTACGAAGTGCTGGGCGTTGCCCGCACCGCCACCGACGAAGAGCTGAAGAAGGCCTACCGTCGCTGCGCGATGAAGTTCCACCCGGACCGCAACCCGGGTGATGCGGCGGCCGAAGCCTCCTTCAAGGAGTGCAAGGAAGCCTACGAAGTGCTGTCCGACGGCAACAAGCGCCGCATGTACGACAGCCACGGCCACGCCGCGTTCGAGCACGGCATGGGTGGTGGCGGCGGTCCGGGCGGCCCGGACATGAACGATATCTTCGGCGATATCTTCGGCAACATTTTTGGCGGTGGCGGCGGTGGTCCGCGCCAGGCCCGTCGCGGTGCCGACATCGGCTACGTGATGGAGCTGGACCTGGAAGAGGCCGTGCGCGGCGTCGAGCGCCGGATCGATATCCCGACCCTGGCCGAGTGCGGCGACTGCGATGGCAGTGGCTCCGAAGACGGCAAGGTCGAGACTTGCAACGTGTGCCACGGCCGCGGCCAGGTGCGCATCCAGCGTGGCATCTTCGCCATGCAGCAGGCCTGCCACAACTGCGGCGGCCGCGGCCAGATCATCGCCAAGCCCTGCAAGACCTGCCACGGCAACGGCCGTGTCGAGGAAGACAAGGTGCTGTCGGTGAAGGTGCCGGCGGGCGTCGATACCGGCGATCGCATCCGCCTGCAGGGCGAGGGCGAGGCCGGTCCGGCCGGTACGCCGCCAGGCGACCTGTACGTGGAAGTGCGCGTGCGCGAGCACCACATCTTCCAGCGCGATGGCGATGACCTGCACTGCGAAGTGCCGATCCGCATCTCGCAGGCGGCACTGGGCGACACCGTGCGCGTGGCCACCCTTGGCGGAGAAGCGGAGATCCGCATTCCGGCCGAGACCCAGACTGGCAAGCTGTTCCGCCTGCGCGGCAAGGGCGTGCGTTCGGTGCGCAGCCGCAGCGAAGGTGACCTGTACTGCCGCGTGGTGGTGGAGACTCCGGTCAACCTCACCAACGACCAGCGCAAGCTGCTGGAGCAGTTCGAAGCCACCTTCGTCGGCGAGGAAGCGCGCAAACATTCGCCGAAGTCGGCCACCTTCATGGATGGCGTGAAGGGTTTCTGGGACCGGATGACGTCCTGAGTTTTTCAACGGAAGCGTTGAACGTTAGCGCCGGGCCATGCCCGGCGTTTTCGTATGTGAAGGGTTTTACAATGCGTGGCATGATCCTGCACCTGCATTTCGAATCACGCATGGCACCACGCGCCATTCTGTGCGGGGCGTTGACTGCGGTCTTGTCCTTCATTGGTACGGTATCGGCCGATGAGTGCCGATTGGACGTGCCGTTGTCCGGCATGCAGGCAGCGCCTTCGTCATCTCCAGGGACGCAATGGACCTACTCGGGTGGAGCAGGCTTTCCGGCAACGCCGATGCTGCTGAAGGCAGTCCAGAACGGTCAGCGTGAACTGGAGATCGCGGGTGGGCTTCTACGGCGCGAATGGACTGCCACGTATGCTGACGTCAATCCGTTGCGGAAGGGTGAGAAAGTGCTGCTGCGCTTCCCGCTCAAGGTGGGTGACCAGTGGCAGGACAGGTTCGAGGAACCCGGTGAGTTCAACGCACGTTCCGGTCGTTATCGTTACGACTACGAAGAGCAGGGCCAGAGCCGGGTAACGGCCATCGAAACCGTGCGCACCGCACTGGGAGATATCAGCGCCTATCGCATAGAACGTGAAGCGCGCTGGCGGAAGTCCAATGCGCGCGCGGTTGATGGGGTGGACAGGCGCAACGCAGGTGATGGCCAGGTCGAGGGCCTGGAGCGCAGTATCAGTTGGTACTCACCCGGCGTCGGGCGAGTCGTGCTGCGGCGTCATGTCAGCGGTAATCCCCAGTTCGCCGCGTATTTTTCCGCAGAAGATGACACCGATCATCTAAGCGTCACCGAGCTGATTGGATTCCAGCAACCCGAGGGGTGCCGGGTTGAGGGCGCGCCGACCCAGGCACGCGTGGCAGGTCAGGTTTTCCCGTTGCACTATTCGCTGGTGGACAGTGACACGTGGGAGTTTCGTCTCATGCGTGATCCGCACGTGCCGGCACGTTAGCGTCAGCGGAAGAACGCGGCCGGCGTCTGCCCCAGCTGCCGCTTGAACATGCTGGTGAACGCGCTGGGGCTGTCGTAGCCCGTCGCCAACGCGACATCGATGACCTTGTCGCCGATCGCCAGCCGTTCCATCGCGGCAAGCAGCCGTGCCTGCTGTCGCCACTGCCCGAAGGTCATGCCCAGCTCGTTGGCGAAGTGGCGCTGGATGGTTTTCACATCCACTTCCAGCGCCTGCGCCCAGTCCTGCAGCGTGGCGTCATCGCCGGGGTGCTTCTGCAGGTGTTGGCAGATCCGCTGCAGGCGCGGGTCGGTCGGCGCGGGCAGGTGCAGCGGCAGCACGTCCATGCGGTGCAGTTCGTCCAGCAGCAGGCGCACCACGCGGCCATCGCGGCTGTCCTCGATGTGCTCGCCCTTGACCAGCGTGGCGGCCTGCAGCAGCTCGCGCAGCAGGGGTGACACCTGCACCGCGAACGGCTCGGCCGGCAGCTGCGGGGCGAACGACGGATCGATGTACAGGCTGCGCATATGCACGGCGGCGATGCAGTCCACCGCGTGCACCATCCCGGCCGGCATCCAGATCGCGCGGTTGGATGGCACCACCCAGCTGCCGACTTCCGATCGCACCACCATCAGGCCGGAGATCGCGTAGACCAGCTGGTGGCGCTGGTGCTTGTGTCCGGGAATGTGGGTGCCTACCGGGTACTGGGTGACCCGATAGGTGACCGGGCGGTGCAGTGGAACCTCCCGCCAGGGCGCGGCTGGATCGACGTCACTGGCAATGTCCTTTTTGCGATAGGGCATGACCTGAATGCGGCAGAAGGGAGGGAGGGGCCACCGTAGCATGCGTGGCTCGCCCCCAACCTGACTGCGTCCATGTCGACCCTGGCTTCTCCCGCAACGACCTCACGCCCGGCGGCTCCCGGCGTGCTGGCCGCCATCTCCACTTCGCATGTCGTCAACGACATGATGCAGTCGCTGATCCTGGCCATCTATCCGGTGATCAAGGGTGGCTTCAATCTCAGCTTCACCCAGATCGGCCTGATCACGCTGACCTACCAGCTCACCGCGTCGATCTTCCAGCCATTGATCGGTGTGGCCACCGACCGCCGCCCGGCACCGTATTCGCTGCCGATCGGCATGGCCTCGACCCTGTGCGGGATGCTGCTGCTGGGCTTCGCGCCGAACTACGCGATGGTGCTGCTGGCCGCGGCAATGGTCGGCATCGGTTCGGCGATCTTTCATCCGGAGGCATCGCGCATCGCGCGGCTGGCGTCGGGCGGTCGTCATGGCTTTGCGCAGTCGGTGTTCCAGGTCGGTGGCAATTTCGGTACCGCGCTGGGCCCGCTGATTGCCGCCGCGGTGATCGTGCCGTATGGCCAGCACGCTGCATCGTGGTTTGCCGGCGCCGCCCTGATCGGCATCGCACTGTTGACCTATGTCGGCCGCTGGTACGCGTTGCATCTGGGCGCGCCCCGCCCCGCCAGCACGGCGGCGATGGCACCGCGACACCCGCCGCGCACCGTGGCCAAGGTGCTGGCGATCCTGCTGGTACTGATCTTCAGCAAGTACTTCTACATGGCCAGTATCGGCAGCTACTTCACCTTCTACCTGATCCACCATTTCGGCATTCCGGTGGCGCAGGCACAGCTGCACCTGTTTGCGTTCCTGGTGGCGTCCGCCGCCGGCGGCTTCCTCGGCGGCCCGCTGGGTGACCGCATCGGCCGCAAGCCGATCATCTGGACCTCGATCCTCGGCGTGGCCCCGTTTGCACTGATGCTGCCGCATGCCGATCTGTTCTGGACCACGGTGCTGGCGGTGCTGATCGGTTTCGTGTTGTCCTCGGCGTTCTCGGCGATCGTGGTCTATGCGCAGGAAATGATGCCGCACCGCATCGGCATGGTGTCCGGCCTGTTCTTTGGTTTCGCGTTCGGCATGGGCGGGCTGGGTGCCGCCGTGCTCGGCCTGTTGGCGGACAAGACCAGCATCGAATACGTCTACCAGCTGACCGCGTTCCTGCCGCTGCTGGGCATTGTGGCGGCATGGCTGCCGCCGTCGCGGCCTGCTGCTCACTGAGGGGGTTTGGATTGCAGGGCTTGCAGCCCTGCACCCGCAGAGGCAACGTCAACAGCAGAAGCGGGCTATCCGTGGGTTGGCGGGGTGGGTCCGGTTGCAGGGGACGCCGTAAACCCATCCCTGGGGGCTTGGCCGCGGCATCCATGCCGCGGACACCCCTGCAACCGGACCCACCCCGCCTTCGACAGTTTTCCGTGATCTGTCGGAACAGCATTCTGCTCTGATGGGTGTCGACCTTGGTCGACACGGTAGATCCACGCCATGCGTGGATGAATTCATTCGATATCTGACAGATGTGTCGACCAAGGTCGACACCTACCAACAGCCGTGCGGAACAACAGCCGCAGTTACCAACAGCCGCGTGAACCTGTCGAAGGTGGGGCGGTGTCGGATTGCGGGGTGTCCGCGGCATGGATGCCGCGGCCAAGCCCCCATGGACGGGTTCACGGCGTCCCCGCACTCCGACACCGCCCCGCCATCCCACGGATAGCTCGCTTTGGCTTTTGCCGTTGCCGTTGCCGTTGCTTGAAGCTTCGGCAGGTGCAGGGCGCAGCCCTGCCGAACCCTCCACCGGGCGTAGAATGCGGGCATGAGCGAATCCCTCGATAACCACCTGGTCCACGGCCGCCGCCAGCGGCCCGACGGCCCGTCGCCGATCGATGTCATCTCGGTCCAGTCGCAACTTGTCTACGGCCACGCCGGCAACAGCGCCGCCGTGCCGCCGATGCGTGCACTCGGCGTGCGCGTCGCCGAAATCCCGACCGTGTTGCTGAGCAATGCGCCGTTCTACGACACCACCCGCGGCCGCGTGCTGCCCGCCGACTGGTTCGCCGACCTGCTGCTTGGCACCCGTGAACGCGGCCTGCCGCAGCGGGCGAAGATGCTGGTGTCCGGCTACTTCGGCAGCACCGCCAACGGTGCCGCCTTCGCCGACTGGTTGGATGAGATCCTGCCGGCCTGCCCGCAGCTGCGCTACTGCCTGGACCCGGTGATCGGTGACACCCATACTGGCCCCTACGTCGAACCGGGCCTGGAAGTGATCTTCGCCGAGCGCCTGCTGCCGCACGCCTGGCTGGTGACGCCGAACGCTTTCGAACTGAACCGCCTGACCGGCATGCCGGCGCTGGCCGAGGCCGATGCCATCGCCGCCGCACGCACGCTGCTGGACCGTGGCCCGCACTGGGTGATCGCGCACAGCGTGGGCGGCAACCCGGGTGAACTGGTGACCCTGGCCGTTGGCCGCGAGGAGACCTGGCGCTGGACCTCGCCACTGCTGCCGGTGGACGTGGCCGGTACGGGTGATGTGCTGATGTCGCTGGTGGTGTCGTTCCTGCTGCGCGGCGAATCGATGCAGCAGGCGATTTCGCGCGCGATTGCCGGCACCCATGCGGCGCTGGAAGCGACCCTGGATAACGGCTTCGAGGAGTTCGACGTGATCGCCGCGGCGCCGGCGGCACTGGCCGAAGGAACGCGCTTCCGCGCCGAACGCGTGGCATGAGCGGCCTGGACCCACGCACGCCGCGCACGGTCGGCATCATCGGCAGCGCTGGCGCCTACGGGCGCTGGCTGACCCGCTTCTTCCAGCAGCACATGCAGCTGCAGGTGATCGGCCACGATCCGGCCGACCCGGGCTCGCACACGCCGGAACACCTGCTGGCGCAGGCCGATGTGCTGGTGTTCTCGGCACCGATCCGGCACACCCCGGCATTGATCGCCGAGTACGTGCGGCAGTCGGCGGGCCGCGAGCGCGGCAGGCTATGGCTGGATGTGACCTCGGTAAAGGAGGCGCCGGTGCAGGCCATGCTGACCTCGCAGGCAGAGGTGGTCGGCCTGCACCCGATGACGGCGCCGCCGAAGGCGCCGACCCTGAAGGGCCGGGTGATGGTGGTCTGCGAAGCGCGGCTGCAGCACTGGCAGGCGTGGGTGGATACGCTGTGTACGGCGCTGCAGGCCGAGTGTGTGCGGGCCACCCCGCAGCACCACGACCAGATGATGGCGCTGGTGCAGGCGATGGTGCATGCCACCCACCTGGCCCAGGCCGGCGTGCTGCGCCAGTACCAGCCACAGCTGGGCGATCTGGCTGCGATGATGCCGTACCGTTCGGCGTCGTTCGAGCTGGATACGGCGATCATCTCGCGCATCCTGTCGCTGAACCCGGCGATCTACGAAGACATCCAGTTCGGCAACCCGTACGTGGCGCCGATGCTGGAGCGGCTGGTGGGACAGCTGCAGGCGCTGCAGGCGCAGGTCGGGCAGGGTGACGACGGTGCGCGTGGTGCATTCCGTGAGCAGCTGCTGTCGGCCAATCGCACGGCCTTCGGCGAGCAGGCGCTGGCGGACGGCAACTACACGTTCGAACGCGTGGGCTATCTGCTGGCTGACCTGACCGAGCGCAATGCGCTGTCGGTGCACCTGCCGGAAGACCGGCCCGGCTCGCTGCGTGAGCTGCTGAACGTGTTCGAGCAGCATCGCATCAGCCTGGCTTCGATCCATTCCTCGCGCACGCCCGGCGGCGAAGTGCATTTCCGAATCGGGTTCATCGCAGGCAGTGATCCGGCGGCGATCACCCGGGCGGCCGCTGAGGTGGACGCCAGCGGCATCGGGCGGGTGCTCGGCTGACCAGATTCATCCACAGGCGGTGTGGATGGATTCTGAGCAAAGGTGTGGATAACCTCGCTCAGACCTTGGCAGCAAAGGCTGTCAAGATGGTTGGTCAAAAATTGATCACGCATTTTGTAGCGCCGGGCCATGCTCGACTGCCGTCGGCAAAAAGCGTGTCGACCAAGGTCGACACCTACCAGAGCGGGTCGATACGAATTCCAGTAGCGCCGGGCCAGGCCCGGCAAACCTCAAATCGTCAACCGCAGTTCACCACCACTGGTGGTGAACTCTCGGCCGCTGCGCACCAGCAGGCGACCGTCGTCGAGCTCATAACGCGGCGTGGCTTCCGAGTGGTGCCCGCTGCCATTTGCCTCGGGCTTGAACTCGATGATGATGTGGCTTTCGCCATTGCTGTCGACTGCAGGGAACTGACGGAACGACATCGTGTACCTCCTTCAGCGGATGCTGCTGATGCGAGGCCAGCTTGGTCCGGCCGATGTTAGCCGGCCGTCATCAATCGATGAACTGCAGTCGTGCCAGTTCAGCGTACAGTCCGCCTTCGGCCAGCAGCTGCGCATGCGTGCCTTCGGCCACGATGCGGCCCTGGTCCATCACCACGATGCGGTCGGCCTTGAGCACGGTGGCCAGGCGGTGGGCGATGACCAGCGTGGTGCGGCCGGCCATCAGCCGCTCAAGCGCCTGCTGCACGCCATGCTCGCTCTGCGCATCCAGCGCGCTGGTTGCTTCGTCCAGCAGCAGGATCGGCGCATCCTTCAGCAGTGCGCGGGCAATCGCCACGCGCTGTTGCTGGCCGCCGGACAGGCGTGCGCCGCGTTCGCCCAGCTCACTGTCGTAGCCCTGCGGCAACGCACGCAGGAAACCATCGGCCTCGGCCGCGCGCGCCGCGTTCTCGACCTCGGCGTCGCTGGCCTGCAGCCGGCCGTAGCGGATGTTGTCGCGTGCACTGGCCGCGAACAGCGTCGGCTGCTGCGGCACCAGCGCCAGCTGCGCGCGCAGTTCGGCCGGGTCGACCTGGCGCACGTCGATGCCATCCACGCAGATGCGGCCGCTGGCCGGATCGTGGAAGCGCAGCAGCATCGACAGTACCGTGCTCTTGCCTGCGCCCGACGGGCCGACCAGGGCCACGGTCTCACCCGGGCGGACATGCAGGTTGAAGTGATCCAGCGCGGCCTGGTCAGGGCGCTGCGGATAGTGGAACACCACGTCGTCGAACTGGATTTCGCCGCGTAGCGGCTGCGGCAGTGCGTGTGGCTGCGCCGGCGCACGGATCTCGATGTCTTCCTGCAGCAGCTCGCCGATGCGGCCCATGCCTCCGGCCGCACGCTGCAGCTCGTTCCACACTTCGGCCAGGGCACCCACCGAGCCGCCGCCGATCAGCGCGTACAACACGAACTGGCCCAGCGTGCCGGCACTGAGACGTCCGTCGATGACATCGTGGGCGCCCAGCCACAGCACGCCAACGATGGCGCCAAACACCAGCAGGATGGCGCTGGCGGTGACCAGTGATTGCGCACCGATGCGCCGGCGTGCGGCGCCGATGGCGTCGCCCAGCGCCTTGTCGAAACGGCCGCGCTCATAGGGCTCGCGTGCATGCGCCTGCACCGTGCGCACTGCGCCCAGCGTCTCGCTGGCCAGGCTGTTGGCATCGGCGATGCGGTCCTGGCTGCTGCGCGCAACGGTGCGCAGCTTGCGTGCGCCGATGATGATCGGCAGCACCGCCAGCGGAATGCCGAGCAGCGACCACGCGGCCAGCCGCGGGCTGGTGACGAACAGCATCGCCAGGCTGCCGACCACGGTGACGCTGCTGCGCAGGGCGACCGACATGGTCGAGCCGACCACGCTGCGCAGCAGTTCGCTGTCGGCGGTCAGGCGCGAGACCAGTTCGCCGCTGCGGCTGCGGTCGTGGAATCCGGCACCGAGCTGGATCAGGTGTGCATACAGGCGGCTGCGCAGGTCGGCGACGACCTTTTCGCCCAGCAGCGATACGAAGAAGAACCGTGCGGCCGTCGCCAGGGCCAGCACCACCGCCACCAGCATCAGCAGGGCGAAGGCTCGGTTGATCTGGCCACCGCTGGTGAAGCCATGGTCGATCATCTGCTTCACCGCCGGAGGCAGGCTCAGCGTGGCGGCCGAAGACACCGCGAGGGCCAGCAGCCAGGCCGTGAACAGCCCGCTATGGCGGCGCACGAACGGCCACAACGTCCGCAGGCTGCCGAGGCGGCGCAGCGGCGGGGTCGAGGCGGGGGCGTCGTCCTTCTCAGTCATCCTGGTTGTCGTCTTGTATGCGGATACGGTCACGGGTGGCGTCGCGCAGGCGGATTTTCAATGCATCGACCTGATCGGCCGGCAATTCGGCCCGCAGGCACACGCCGTTGGCATCGAACTGTTCATCGAGCTTCTCGGCGCCGAAGGCGGCCAAGGTAGCGTGCAGGGTGCCCAGGTCCTCGAAGCCGGCCAGCAGCTGCAGCCGGGCCATCGCCACCAGCGGCAAGCGCGGGGCGGTGCGCAGGCACTCGGCGGCAGCGCCACCATAGGCGCGCACCAGCCCGCCGGCGCCCAGCTTGATACCGCCGAACCAGCGCGTCACCACCACCACCACCCGGTCGAAACCCTGGCCATCGATCGCGGCCAGGATCGGCCGCCCGGCCGTACCGGCGGGCTCGCCATCGTCACTGGAACGGTAGTCCTGGCCGTGCCGGTAGGCCCAGCAGTTGTGGGTCGCGTCGGCTACCGCCACCTGCTGCAGGAACGCCGCCGCCGCCGTGGCACCGTCGATCGGAGCGGCATGGGCAATGAAGCGGCTGTGTTTGACTTCCAGCGTGTGGCTGACCGGCTGGGCGAGGGTATCGAGCATTCCCGTCATTCTACGGGGTTGCCGGAGGTCACTGTCCGCTTCAGTCGTCCAGCAGCGGACGCAGGTCGCGCGGCAGGCGTGCTTCCGGATACTGCTGCACATAGCGCTCCAGGCTGGCGCGGGCCAGGTCGCGCTGGCCGTCGTCGCGGCGCGCGCGGATCTTCTGCAGCCACTGCCGGCGCGGCAGTCGTGCATCGGCGTCCACTTCGGCCTGCACCGCATCCGCACTGAGCCCCGCATCGGCGCTACGGCGCATGACGCCGGGGGCGGAGCGGCTCGGGGCCTGGCGCTTCATCGAGGTGATCTCTACCCGATCCAGCGCCTGCGCCCGTTCGGCATCGGCAGTGTAGGCCGCTGGCGCCTCGGCAGTGCGTGCTTTCATCGCGCCTGCCGGGGCGGGCGCCAATGCCGGTGCAGGTGCAGGTACCGAGTACGCGGCGGGTGCGGGTGGCGCGGGCGGTGCTGCTGCCGGCGCTGCGGCCGGAGCGGGCGGGAGCGCCGCAAAGGACGTATCGGCGGCCGCATCCGCCGCCATCGAACGAGCAGCCTGGGCGGGTGCTTCAGCGGTTTCGGCCGGCGCAGGCTTGGGTGCGCGCGCGGCGGACGGTGCCGGAGGGGCGGCAACAGGGGCTGCCTGCGGTGCTGCGGGTTCGGCGGCGGTTTCCGAAGCGGCAACCGCGCTGTCGGCTGCACTGCTCTCAGCGACCTGGTTGGCGGCCGCGACGTCTGCCGCAGCCGGTGCCGCAGCAACAGCGGCCTCGCCTGCCGGAACCGGCGGCGGTTCCGGGCGCAGCTGCCAGGCGATGCCGATGGCGAACACCATCGAGGCGGCGATGCCGAACACCGCCGGCCAACGCGGACGTGTGCGCTGCCTGCGCGGGGCCTCGGCGGAGACAGCAGCATCGGCAGCCGGTGCGTCCACGGCAGCGCGCGCCGCGGCCAGGATGGTGGCGTCCAGCGCAGCCGATGGGGCGTGTTCGGCGCGGCGGCCGAGCAGGCGCGCCAGCTCGCGTTCTTCCGGCGTCAGCGGTTCGTCTCGGTTCATGCGTTCAATCCCGCACGCAGCTTGTCCATCGCATAGCGCAGCCGCGATTTCACGGTTTCCCGGCCTACGCCGGTGATCTGGCCGATCTCCTCCAGGCTCAGTTCCTGATCCAGCCGCAACTGCAGCACTTCGCGCTGCTCGGGCGGCAGTTGCTCCATCGCCAGCTGGATGCGGCGACGTTGTTCGAATTCGGAAAGCTCGGCTTCCGGGGTCTGCCCATCCTCGATCGCGGCCAGGCGCAGGTCAGCGTCGGCCGGTGCGGCAGGGCGATGGCGGGCGGCGCGCCAATGGTCGTTCAGCCGGTTGTGGGCGATGCGGAACAGCCAGGTGCTGAATGCGGCTTCAGGTTGCCAGCCGGCACGGGCGCTGATCACCCGCTGCCAGACATCCTGGAAGATCTCCTCGGCCAGCGCGTTGTCGCGCAGTTGCCGCAGCAGGAAGCCGAACAGGCGCTTGCGATGGCGCGCATACAGGCTTTCGAACGCGCGCAGGTCGCCACCGGCCCAGGCCAGCATCAAGGCTTCATCGGTTGGCAGTGCGCTGGCTTCCACGCCGTACAGGGTAAGGCCTGCAGGCGGTGGCGCATAGCCGGTGGCGGGGGCGGGCAGGGCGAGGTTCATGGCGTTGAAGCGGCTACGGACAGCAGGAAAAACGTACGGGCGCACGATTCGGGGTTTACGGGCTTCCATTGCCCCCCGGGTGGCGCGCTATGCTCGGCGGCTCAGGGGAGGCGACGCACAGACGGCGCCAAGAGATTGTCATTTGTCCACGCACGTTGAACCGGCGGAAGAGCCACTACACGAGGCCGTGCTGAGCACGGCGCTGGTGCGCGCGTTGCATGCGCTGCTGCCGGATTCGGCCGTGGTCCGCGTTGGCTGGGACGACCCGCAGCTCGGGCGCGGCCAGGGCGGCTGGCCGGCCGTGGTGGCGGCAGGCACGTTTACGGCGCCGGGCATCGGCGACGGTTGCCATGACTGGGAATATGACGGTGCCCGCCTGCGGCTGTCGGTGGAAGGTGCCGTGCCTTCGGCGGCGTGGTGGGGGCTGGCCCGGCAGGCCATGGAACTGGCACTGCAGCGTGGCCGCCAGGCCGGGCAGATCAAGGCGCTGGAAGAAGCTGAACGGCTGCAGCAGGCGCTGTTCCAGATCGCTGATCTGGCCGGCGCCGACCTGGAGATGTCGGAGATGCTGCGTCACGTGCACGGCGTGCTCGGCACGCTGATGTACGCGGAAAACTGCTACATCGTCGAGTACGACGACGTCCGCGACCAGATCCGCTTCCTGTACTTCGCCGACCAGGTCGACGACTTCGTCGCCGATCCGTCGCAGAGCCATGACGCTGACGAGATGCCGCGCAGCCTGACCGTGGCGCTGCTGCGCCACGGCAAGCCGCTCAGCGGCCCCTCGCGCGAACTGCTGGCGCGGGTGGTCGAGCAGGAACACGACCCGCAGCGTGGCCCTGAAAGCCTGGACTGGCTGGGCGTGCCGATGCTGCGCGATGGCCGGGTATGCGGCGCCATCGTAGTGCAGAGCTATGAGCTGGCCGCCCGTTATGGCGAGGCCGAGCGGGCGCTGCTGGGCTTTGTCGCGCAGCACGTGCAGACCGCGATGGACCGACGCCAGGCGCAGGTCCGGCTGGAACAGCAGGTGGAACGGCGCACGCTGGAGCTGCAGCGTGCCAACCACAGCCTGCAGGATGAAGTGGCCGAGCGTCGCCGCGCCGAGCAGCTGCAGACCGCGCTGTACAACATCGCCGAAATGGCGATGTCGGCCGACAGCCTGGCCCAGTTCTACGGGCAGGTGCATGGCGTGGTCGGTCGCCTGCTCGATGCGCGCAACTTCTACATCGCGCTGGTGAACGGAACAGGCAACGGCCTGGACTTCGTCTATTCGGTGGACGAGCACAACGCCAGCCGCGCACCCCGGTCGTTCAGCCGGGGACTGACCGAATACGTGGTGCGCAACCGGCGGCCACTGCTGGCTTCGCGCGCGCAGATCGATGCGCTGCTGGCCAGCGGCGAGGTGCGTGAATCCGGCGCACGCTCGCATTGCTGGCTGGGCGTGCCGCTGCTGCGCGATGACGAGGTGGTCGGCGCGATCGTGGTGCAGAGCTACAGCGAGAACAGTACGTTCAGCGTGCACGATCAGCGGCTGCTGACCTTCGTTGCGCAGAACATCGGAACCGGGCTGGCACGCCAGCGCGACCAGCAGCGGCTGCGTTCGGCACATGCCGAGCTGGAAAAGCGTGTGGAGGAACGCACCCGCGAGCTGGCCGAGGTCAACGAAAAGCTGCTTGGGCAGATCGGTGAGCGCCTGCGTGCCGAGCAGCGCCTGACCCATCAGGCCATGCACGATGCACTGACCGGCCTGCCCAACCGCCTGCACCTGCTCGATCGCCTGCAGGATTCACTGGCGCTGGCCAAGCGTGAGGGTGGGCCGGTGTTCGCCGTGCTGTTCCTTGACCTGGACCGCTTCAAGCTGGTCAACGACAGCATCGGCCACGCCGCTGGCGACCGCATGCTGGTGGAGGTGGCCAAGCGCATCGTATCGATGGCCGGCACCGACGACGTGGTGGCGCGGCTGGGCGGTGATGAATTCGCGGTGCTGCTGCAATGCCCGCAGGGCCTGGCACAGGCATTGGATTTCGGCCAGCGCCTGCTGCTGGCACTGCAGGAATCGATGTGGATCGCCGGCCGCGAACTGTTCCCGTCCGGCAGCCTGGGCATCGCGTTGTGGAACCCGCGCTACCGCACCGGCGAGGAGCTGCTGCGCGACGCCGACGCGGCGATGTACCGGGCCAAGGCACAGGGTCATGACCGCTGCGCGATCTTCGACGAGGACATGCGTGAGCAGGCCATGCGCAGCCTCGATCTGGAGGCCGACCTGCGGCGTGCGATCAACAACCACGACTTCGTTCCGTTCTACCAGCCGATCGTGCGCCTGTCTGATGGCGAGGTGGTGGGGCACGAGGCGTTGCTGCGCTGGCAGCACGAGCGTCGTGGCCTGCTGCTGCCGGGCGCGTTCCTGGAACTGGGTGAGGAAAGCGGCCTGATCGAACAGGTTGACTGGCTGATCTACGAACAGGTCATTGCTGGCCTGGCCGAAGGCGGGCACAGCTATGTCTCGGTGAACGTATCGCCGCGTCATTTCCGCTCTGCGGAATTCAGCGGCCGACTGTTCGGCCTGCTGGACGAGTACGGCGCCGATCCGCAGCGGCTGCGCCTGGAAATAACAGAGGTGGCGCTGCTCGATGATGGTCCGCACACCCTGCGCATCCTGCAGGGCCTGCGCGAGCGCGGCATCCAGGTGCAGCTGGACGATTTTGGTACCGGCTTCTCGGCGCTGTCCTACCTGCACCGCTTCCCGATCAGCACGCTGAAGATCGACCAGAGTTTCATCGCCGGCCTGCATGGGCCGGAAGTGCAGAGCACGCGCGCGCTGGTCGAAGGCGTGCTGTCACTGGCCCGCACCCTGGGCATCGAAACCATCGGCGAAGGCATCGAGACCGAGGCGCAGCGGCAGACGCTGCGCGAGCTCGGTTGCGACTACGGCCAGGGCTACCTGCTCGGCCGTCCGGCACCGTGGGAGCGCGCGGTGGCCTGAGCCACCGCGCCAGATCACTTCAGCGCAGAGCGGAGCGACGCTTTTCGTCGATCCACTTGGAAGCCTGGGCCGGCTGGTAGTTCTGCATCCACACCAGCATTTCCTCGATGTCCGAGCCGTACCACAGGTCCTGGCGCTGGTCCGGATGCAGGAAGCGTTCTTCCACCATGCGATCGATCATGCCGATCAGCGGGGCATAGAAGCCTTCCACATCGAGGAAGGCGCACGGCTTGTTGCCGATGCCCAGCTGGCGCCAGGTCAGCATCTCGAAGATCTCTTCCATGGTGCCGAAGCCGCCGGGCAGGGCGACGAAACCATCGGCGAGATCGAACATGCGCGACTTGCGCTCATGCATCGAACCGACGATCTCCAGTTCGGTCAGGCCGCGGTGGGCCACTTCCCAGTCGGCCAGCTGGCGCGGGATCACGCCGGTCACCTCGCCGCCAGCGGCGAGCACGGCATTGGCCACGGTTCCCATCAGGCCGACGTTGCCGCCGCCATACACCAGGCGCAGGCCGTCGCGGGCGATGCGGTCGCCCAGGGCAATGGCGCGTTCAGTGTAGGCAGGCTTGCTGCCAGCGTTGGAACCACAGTACACACAGATCGACTTCATGGATCTTCCTGTCTCTTGGCCGGAAACGAAAACGCCCCGTCGCCGACCGCAGAGCGGTCAGGGGACGGGGTGTCTCTCAATTATGGGCCTTTGCGGTTGCTGTCTGTAGGGCCGGGCATGGCTCGGCCCTACAGAAACTGCTTACGCCGCAGCGGCCTGCTCGCGGCGCGGGCCTTCACGCAGGGCGCGGCCGACCATGCCCACCAGCAGGTCCAGCTCGTCGCTGTCCATGCCGAAGTGCGGGGTGAAACGCAGCGAGTTCTCGCCGCCATGGATCACGTTGATGCCGTGCTGGCGCAGCCATTCCTCGGTGGAGTTGGCGCCGTAGCACTTGAACTGCGGGGCCAGCTCGCAGGAGAACAGCAGGCCAGTGCCCTGCACCTTGGTGATCAGGCCGCCCAGCTCGCTCCTGAGCTGCTCCAGCTTGCGCACGGCCTCGGCACCGCGTTCGGCGATGTTGGCGCGCACCTGCGGGGTCAGCTGCGCCAGGGTGGCGCAGGCCACGTCCAGCGCACGCGGGTTGCTGGTCATGGTGTTGCCGTAGATGCCCTTGCGGTACAGCTGCGCGGCATGCTCGGTCACCGCCAGCACCGACAGCGGGTACTGCGCGGCGTTGAGCGCCTTGGAGTAGGTCTCCATGTCCGGCGGGTCCAGGCCTTCGAAGCCCGGGTAATCGACCACCGACAGCACGCCATGCGCGCGCAGGCCAGCCTGGATCGAGTCCAGCAGCAGCAGGCTGCCGTGCGCACGGGTCAGCTCACGGGCCACGGCATAGAACGCCGGCGGCACCGAACGGCCCGGGTCGCCTTCGCCCATTACCGGTTCCAGGAACACCGCCTCGATGAACCACTGGTTGCGTGCAGCGTCCTCGAACACCTTGCGCAGGCCCGCCTCATCGTACGGCGCCACGGTGATCACCGAATCCTCGCCGCGGTAGCTGGCCAGGTGCTGCATGTAGCTCTTGCGGCTGGAATCGGAATACAGGGCAGGACGGTCGGTACGGCCATGGAAGCTGCCCTTGACCACCACGCGCTTGATCGTGGCGCCGGCGTGGCGCGCGCCCGGGTCGGTCTGCAGCTTGGCGTTGACGTCGGCGATGCGGGCGGCCAGGCCAACCGCCTCGGAGCCGGAGTTCAGGCACATGAAGCGGGCGAACGGGCAGCCGCCACGGCGGTGGCCGATCTCGGCGCGCAGGGCGGTGATGAAGCGCTGCTGCGACAGGCTGGGGGTCATGATGTTGGCCATCACCTGTGGGCGGGCCATCGCCTCCAGCACGGCGTCCGGGGTGTGCCCGAAGCCGAGCATGCCGTAGCCGCCGGCGTCGTACAGCACCGCGCCCTTCAGGGTGACCACCCACGGGCCGCGCGCAGCCAGCGCCACGTACGGGGTCACTGCATCATCGGCATAGAAATTGACGAAGCCGTCCTGCATCGCGTCGATCTGCGCCTGTTCGTCCTGCGCCAGCAGCGGCCCCAGGTCGGCCTGCACGCGCGCGAACTCTTCGGCGGCGGCATCCACCGCAGCGACCAGCTGCGGGTGGCGGGCGGACAGGGCGGTCAGGGTGGCATCGTCCAGGCCGGAGGTGAGGCGGGTGCCGGGCTGGCTGCGCAGGGGGGCGAGGCGTTCGATGAAGCTCATTGCAGATCTCCTGAAACAATGGGTCGCACGGGTCTTCAAAAGCAAAACGCGCGTCATCACGCGCGCTTGGGGCAGGCTCGTGCAGCGGACTTCCGACTCGATGCTAGCACTTGTTTTTTTGCGCGATAACCCCGCAGAAACCTGCTGCATAGCAGCATTTTGCGCGACGTTCGCCGCGAAGCGCGCCGGCTCGCAGACGCTGGACGTACAATGCGCGCCATTGTCGACCTGTTGCCGCCCACTGCCTTGAAGAAGTCCGATTTCCATTACGACCTGCCGGCTGAATTGATCGCGCAGGCGCCCCTGGCTGAACGTTCCGCCAGCCGCCTGATGCTGGTGCCGCAAGCCCCCGCCGCGTTCACCGACCTGCAGGTGCGTGACCTGCCGTCGCTGCTGCAGCCGGGCGACCTGCTGGTGTTCAACGACACCCGGGTGATCCCGGCGCGTCTGTTCGGCCAGAAGGCCAGTGGCGGCCGCGTCGAGATCCTGATCGAGCGCCTGCTCGGCGGCCAGCAGGCACGTGCCCAGGTGGGCGCCAGCAAGTCGCCCAAGGCCGGCAGCCGCATCGCCCTGGATGCCGGTGGCGAAGCCGAGGTGCTGGGCCGCGACGGCGAGTTCTATGTGCTGCAGTTCCATGTGCCCGAATCGCTGGAGCAGTGGCTGCTGCACGCCGGCCGCCTGCCGCTGCCGCCCTACATCCAGCGCGAGCCAGGTGTGGACGATCGCGAGCGCTACCAGACCGTGTTCGCGCGTGAAGTGGGCGCGGTGGCGGCGCCAACCGCCGGCCTGCATTTCGACGAACCGCTGCTGGCCGCGCTGAAGGACAAGGGCGTGGACTTCGGCCACGTCACCCTGCACGTGGGTGCGGGCACCTTCCAGCCGGTGCGCGCGGACGACCTGAAGGACCACGTGATGCACCGCGAGTGGCTGAACGTCGGCGCGGAACTGGTGCAGCAGGTACGGCGCACGCGTGCCGCCGGCGGCCGGGTGATCGGCGTCGGCACCACCGTGGTGCGCGCGCTGGAAAGCGCGATGCGCGATGGTGAGCTGCTGCCGTTCGCCGGTGAGACCCAGATCTTCATCACCCCCGGTTACCGCATCCGCAGCGTCGACGCGATGGTGACCAACTTCCACCTGCCGGAAAGCACGCTGCTGATGATGATCTCCGCGTTTGCCGGCAAGGAGCGCGTGTTCGAGGCCTACCAGCATGCGATCGAGCAGCGCTACCGCTTCTTCAGCTACGGCGACGCGATGCTGCTGTTCCCGCAGGCCGGGTAGGGCGCCCCGGGAGCGCAGGGGCCCCTGTGGGTGCGCACCTTGGTGCGCACGCCTTCTTGGGAGACAATAGGCGACTATTTGCCTGAATGACCGCTCCATGTCCCGACTGCAGTTCCAGCTCCAGACCCGCGACGGCCGTGCCCGCCGTGGCCGCCTGACCTTCCCGCGTGGCACGGTGGAAACACCGGCCTTCATGCCGGTCGGGACCTATGGCTCGGTCAAGGGCATCCTGCCGGACCAGGTGCGTGCGCTGGGCGCCGAGATCATCCTCGGCAACACCTTCCACCTGTACCTGCGCCCGGGCCTGGACATCATCGCCGACCACGGCGGCCTGCACGGCTTCTGCCGTTGGGATGGCCCGATCCTGACCGACTCCGGCGGCTTCCAGGTGTTCTCGCTTGCCCACCGCCGCAAGATCACCGAGCAGGGCGTGACCTTCGTCTCGCCGACCGACGGCGCGCGCGTTTTCCTCGGTCCCGAGGAGAGCATGAAGATCCAGAAGGTGCTCGATTCGGACATCGTGATGATCTTCGACGAGTGCACCCCGTACCCGGCCACCGAGGACGTTGCCCGCCGTTCGATGGAGCTGAGCCTGCGCTGGGCCCAGCGCAGCCGCAACGCGCATGACGAGCTGGGCAACGACGCGGCCCTGTTCGGCATCGTCCAGGGCGGCGTGCATACCGACCTGCGCAGCCGCTCGGCCGATGCCCTGCAGGCGATCGGCTTCGACGGCTACGCCATCGGCGGCCTGGCCGTGGGCGAGCCGGAGCACGAGCGCAACGCCATGCTCGACCACCTGGACCCGGAGCTGCCGGGCGACCGCCCGCGCTACCTGATGGGCGTGGGCCGGCCGGAGGACCTGGTCGAGGGTGTCGCACGTGGCGTGGACATGTTCGATTGCGTGATGCCGACCCGCAACGCCCGCAACGGCCACTATTTCACCTCGTTCGGCACCGTCCGCATCCGCAACTCGCAGTACGCGCGCGACATGGACCCGATCGAGCCGGGCTGCGGCTGCGTGGCCTGCACCGGCGGCTACACCCGTTCCTACCTGCGCCACCTGGACCGCTGCAACGAGATGCTGGCGCCGATGCTGGGCACCCTGCACAACCTGTTCTACTACGAGAAGCTCATGGCCGACATCCGTGCGGCGATCGAGGCGGGAACCTTCCTGGCCTTCCGTGAGTCCTTCTACGCGGCACGCGGGGCGGTACCCCCGCCGCTGTAACCCGAACGCCCCCTGCCAAACGGCCCAAGGACGAACGCCCGGGGCCGTGGCATACTTCAAGGCTGACCCAGATCCGCGGTCGACACCCCGTGCCCGTGAAAGGGCCGGAGCGCCGCCCAACCAAAGGACCAACGATGAACCTGCTTGCCTTCCTGATTCCCGCCGCCCACGCCCAGGCCGCCGGCGGCCAACCGCAGGGCATGGGCCTGACCACGCTGCTGTTCCCGGTCATCCTGATCGCCATCATGTACTTCCTGATGATCCGCCCGCAGATGAAGCGGCAGAAGGAGCACAAGTCCATGCTGGAGAAGATCAAGCGTGGCGACGAAGTGCTGACCAACGGTGGCATCGCCGGCAAGGTCACCGACATCGGCGACAACTTCATCACCATCGAAGTGGCCGAGAACGTGCGCATCCGCGTGCAGAAGGGCGCTGTTGGCAGCGTGCTGCCGACCGGCACCCTGGATTCGGCCAAGTAAGCCACTCCCTTTCCGAAGCACAACCGCGGCGCCGGGGATGGCGCCGCGCGGGACCCAAGCAATGCTCGAATTTCCACGCTGGAAGTACGTCGTCATCCTGATCGTACTGGCGCTCAGTGCGCTGTACGCGCTGCCCAACATCTACCAGAAGGACCCGGCCCTCCAGATCACCGCCAACCGTGGCGGCCAGATCGACGATGCGCTGCGCGACCGTGTGCTGGCCGACCTGAAGACGGCCGGTGTCACCACCATCGGTGTCGAGAAGGAAGGGGAGAGCCTGATCGTCCGCCTGCCGGACCTGAAGGCGCAGTCCGCTGCCAGCGACGCCCTGCGTGACACCGTCGGCGAGAAGTACACCGTGGCCCTGAACCTGGCCTCGACCGTACCGGACTGGCTGGCCAAGCTGGGCGGTCGCCCGATGGTGCTGGGCCTGGACCTGCAGGGCGGCGTGCACTTCGTGCTGCAGGTCGACCAGAAGGCCGCCCTCGACAAGCGCCTGGATGCCTACACCGAAGACGTGCGCAGCACCCTGCGTGACGCGCGCATCGCCTACCAGTCGGTGGAACGCCGCGCTGACAACAGCATCGTGGCCAACCTGAGCCCGTCCGCCGGCGATGACGCCGCGCAGCGTGCCCGTACCGCCCTGGTCAAGGCGCAGCCGACCCTCGGCTACGACGTCAGCGGCAACCGCATCACGGTGACCGTGCCCGATACCGAGATCGCGCAGATCTCCAATGGCGCCATCGAGCAGAACATCAACACCCTGCGCAACCGCGTGAACCAGCTCGGCGTGGCCGAGCCGATCATCCAGCGCCAGGGTGCCGACCGCGTGGTCGTGCAGCTGCCGGGCGTGCAGGACACTGCCGAAGCCAAGCGCATGATCGGCGCCACTGCCACCCTGGAATACCGTGCGGTGGTTGAAGGCAACGCGCAGGACGCCATCACTGCCGGCCGCATCCCGCCGGAAGCGAAGGTCTACCAGCGTCGCGACGGCGGTGGTCCGATCCTGCTGAACAAGCGCGTGATCGTCACCGGTGACCAGATGGTCGGTGCGCAGGCGGTGACTGATTCGAACAGTGGTTCCCCGGCCGTCAGTGTGACGCTGAACAACGTCGGTGGCCAGCGCATGTTCGACTTCACCAGCGCCAACGTGAACAAGCCGATGGCGGTGGTCTACACCGAGCGCGTGCCGACCGTGACCGTCGTCGACGGCCAGGAAGTGCGTGGCTTCAAGGTCAACGAGGAAGTGATCTCGGTGGCCAACATCAACGGCGTGTTCGGCAAGAACTTCCAGACCACCGGTCTGCAGAAGAAGGAAGCCGAAGACCTGGCCAAGCTGCTGAAGTCGGGCTCGCTGGCCGCGCCGATGGACTTCGTTGAAGAGCGCGTGGTCGGCCCGAGCCTGGGCGCCGAGAACGTCAAGAACGGTATGCGCGCCGTGGTGTTCGCGTTCCTGTTCACCCTGGTGTTCTTCAGCGTCTACTACCGCATGTTCGGTGTGATCACCTCGATCGCGATGCTGTTCAACCTGCTGATCGTGGTGGCGGTGATGTCGCTGTTCGGCGCGACCATGACCCTGCCGGGCTTCGCCGGCCTGGCGTTGTCGGTCGGCCTGTCGGTGGACGCCAACGTGCTGATCAACGAGCGTATCCGTGAAGAGCTGCGTGCCGGCGTGCCGGGCAAGACCGCGATCGTGACCGGTTACGAGCGTGCCTCGGGCACCATCCTCGACGCCAACCTGACCGGCCTGATCGTCGGTGTGGCGCTGTTCGCATTCGGTACCGGTCCGCTGAAGGGCTTCGCGCTGACCATGATCATCGGTATTTTCGCCTCCATGTTCACCGCGATCACCGTGTCGCGTGCGCTGGCGACGCTGATCTACGGCCGCCGCAAGAAGCTCCAGAACGTGGCCATCTGACGGGACGACACGCACATGAAACTGTTTCCGCTGCACATCCTCCCGAACGACACCAAGATCGACTTCATGCGCTGGCGCCATGTCGCGATGGTCGTCACGGTCATCGTGTTCCTGGCCTCGGTCGCCATCATCGGCGTCAAGGGCTTCAACTACGCCCTGGACTTCACCGGCGGCACCCTGATCGAAGCCCGCTTCGACAAGGCCGTGGACGTCGAGCAGGTCCGCACCAGGCTCGAGCAGAACGGCTTTGAGGGCGCGCAGGTGCAGAGCGTCGGTGGCAACACCGACCTGCTGATCCGCCTGGCCCCGCATGGTGAGCACGCTGCCGGTACCGGCGACGCCGCGCACGAGGACAAGGCCACCGCTGCCGCCGTGGTGAAGGCACTGTCCACCGCCGACAACCAGGCCACCGTGCTCCGCAACGAGTTCGTGGGCCCGCAGATCGGCAAGGACCTGGCGATGAATGGCCTGTACGCCACCATCTTCATGCTGGCCGGCTTCCTGATCTACATCGCGGTCCGCTTCGAATGGAAGTTCGCGGTCACCGCCAGCATCGTGGCGATGTTCGACCTGATCGTGACGGTGGCTTACGTGTCCCTGCTGGGCCGTGAGTTCGACCTGACCGTGCTGGCCGGCCTGCTGTCGGTGATGGGCTTTGCGATCAACGATCTGATCGTGGTCTTCGATCGCGTCCGCGAGAACTTCCGCAGCCTGCGCGTGGACTCGATGGAAGTGCTGAACCGTTCGATCAACCAGACGCTGTCGCGTACGGTGATTACCGCGGTGATGTTCTTCCTGTCGGCCCTTGCCCTGTACATGTACGGTGGCAGCTCGATGGAAGGCCTGGCCGAGACGCACATGATCGGTGCGGTGATCGTGGTGCTGTCCTCGATCCTGGTGGCGGTGCCGATGCTGACGATCGGCTTCCTGCGCGTCAGCAAGCAGGACCTGCTGCCGAAGGCGAAGGACGTCGAGGCCCTGGCCCGTCGCCCGTAAGCGTTCGCGCTGCACGCAACACACAGAGAACCCCGCGAAAGCGGGGTTTTTTGTTGGCAGGGCTTGCAGCCCTGCACCTGCGGTAGTGCCGGCCGCTGGCCGGCAGCAGCAACAGCAACAGCAACAGCAACAGCGTGCATTCCGTGGGATGGCGGGGCGGTGCCGGAGTGCGGGGACGCCGTAAACCCGTCCATGGGGGCTTGGCAGCCGCATCCATGCGGCTGACACCCCGCACTCCGACACCGCCCCACCTCTGACAGATTCCTGCGGCAGTTGGTAGGTGTCGACCTTGGTCGACACATCTGTCAGATATCGAAATGAATCCGGGGTCAGATCCGTTTTTCGCAGAAAAACGGATCTGACCCCAAGTTGTTGTCCTGACAGATCGCCGAAAACTGTCGAAGGCGGGGTGGGTCCGGTTGCGGGGGTGTCCGCGGCATGGATGCCGCGGCAAAGCCCCCAGGGATGGGTTCACGGCGTCCCCCGCAACCGGACCCACCCCGCCAATCCTCAGGAACCCAGCTTCTGCTGTTGCTTCGGCACTGGCTTGTAGCAGGTGCAGGGCGCAGCCCTGCAAAGAGAAACCCCACCCTACGCCAGCGTCGGTTGTGCAATCTTCCCCCGCGCACTACGATCCTGCGGTTCGCGCGCGCAGGCGCGCGCCCGTATTCCTGCTGAGCGCCCCGTGCGCCGCATCTGCCAACCCGAGGTATCCATGGTCATCAAACCGCGCGTCCGCGGCTTCATCTGCGTCACCACCCACCCGACCGGCTGCGAGGCCGCGGTTAAGCAGCAGATCGACTACATCCGCGCGCGCCCGCCGATCCAGAACGGTCCCAAGCGCGTGCTGGTGATCGGTGCCTCCACCGGCTACGGCCTGGCCGCACGCATCACCGCTGCCTTTGGCAGTGGCGCCGCCACCCTCGGCATCTTCTTCGAACGCCCGGGCAGCGAGACCAAGCCGGGTACCGCGGGCTGGTACAACTCGGCCGCGTTCCACAAGTACGCCGACGAAGCCGGCCTGTACGCAAAGAGCATCAACGGCGATGCCTTCTCCGATGAAGTGAAGGCAAAGACCATCGAGATGATCAAGGCCGATCTCGGCCAGGTCGACCAGGTCGTCTACAGCTTGGCGGCGCCGCGCCGGAAGCACCCGAAGACCGGCGAGATCATCAGCTCCACGCTGAAGCCGATTGGCGAGCCGATCACGCTGCGTGGCCTGGATACCGACAAGGAAGTGCTGACCGAGACCCATCTGCAGCCGGCTACCCCGGAAGAAATCGCTGGCACCGTCGCGGTGATGGGTGGCGAGGACTGGCAGATGTGGATCGATGCGCTGGCCGATGCCGGCGTGCTGGCCAACGGCTGCACCACCACTGCCTTCACCTACGTGGGCGAAGAGATCACCCAGGCGATCTACTGGAATGGCTCGATCGGTGCGGCCAAGAAGGACCTGGACACCAAGGTGCTGGGCCTGCGCGAGAAGCTGGTCAAGATCGGTGGTGATGCACGCGTATCGGTGCTGAAGGCGGTGGTGACCCAGGCCAGCTCGGCCATTCCGACCATGCCGCTGTACCTGTCGCTGCTGTTCAAGGTGATGAAGGAAAAGGGCACCCACGAAGGCTGCATCGAACAGCTCGACGTGCTGTACGACATCCTCTACGGCGGCAAGGCCGACGGCGTGGCGGTCGATCGCCTGCGCCACGATCTGGTCGATGGCGATGGCCACACCGTCGCGCTGGTCGACGAGGAAGGCCGCCTGCGTGCCGACTACAAGGAAATGGCCGCGGACGTGCAGGGCAAGGTGGTTGCGCTGTGGCCGCAGGTCACCAATGAGAACCTGTACGAGATCAGCGACCTGGCCGGCTACAAGGCCGACTTCCTGCGCCTGTTCGGCTTCGGCGTGGAAGGCGTCGACTACGAGGCCGACGTCAATCCGGACGTGAAGATCGAAAATCTGGTCGACATGACCTGATCAACGAAAAGGCCGGCGAACGCCGGCCTTTTCGTTTGGTAGTGCCGGCCGCTGGCCGGCAACCCCGGGTGCCAGAGGCTGCCGGCCAGCGGCCGGCACTACCCTCGGTCACCCGAACTCGAACCCCATCTCCGGCAGCGCCGGGCCGACGAAGTCGCCCTGTACGTAATCCACGCCGGCACTGAACAGCAGGGTCATCGAATTGGCATCGCTGACGAACTCGGCGATGGTGCGGATTCCCGCTTCCTGTGCACGCGCGGTGATCTGGCTGATGCGGTCGATGTTCTCGCGGGTGGCAGCCAGATCGCTGGTGAAGCCCCGGTCCAGCTTGAGGAACTGCGGCTGGAAGTGGGCCAGCAGCTGGAACGAATCCAGTCCCGAGCCGAACTGCTCCAGGCCGATGCGGCAGCCCAGTGGCGCCACTTCGGCAAGGAACTGCTGCGCGCTGCGCAGGTGGGTGAATACCTTCGCTTCCGGCGCATGCAGCCACAGCCGTTCGCCGGGCACGCCCTGGGCCTGCAGCTCGCGGCGCAGGGTGGCGATCATCTGCGGGTCGTCGAACGATTCCGGCGTCACCTTCACCAGCACCTGGGTGGCGTTGCCTTCGCGTGCGCGTTGGCCAAGCACCGCGATGGCCTGCGAGACCACCCAGCGGTTGATATCGGCCAGCAGGCCGTGTTCCTCGGCGATGCCCAGGAAAGCGGTCGGGCTCAGCAGCTCGCCATTGTTCTCCAGGCGCAGGTAGGCCTCGTACAGCTCCAGCGGCTCGCCCTGCAGGTTCAGTACCGGCTGGTAGTGCAACTGGAAGCCGTCGCCGGCCAACGCCTCGCGGATGCGCGCAACCCAGCGCTGCACACGTTCTTCCTCGACACGGTCAGCGGCGGCCGGGTCGAAGATGCGGCAGGTGTTGCCCAGCTCGGCTGCAGCCTGGGTGCATTCGCTGGCGCGCGCCAGCACCTGGCCGATGCTGGCGATCTTCTCGCCCACCTGCACGCCACCGATGCTGACCGTTACCGTGGCCGAGCGTGCACCGATGCTGAAGACATGTGCGGCGTAGGCTTCGCGGATGCGCTCGGCCAGCGCCACGGTCTGCGCGTAGGGCCCGGCCTGCAGCACGGCGAAATTGTGTTCGCCGAAGCGGGCCAGTTGCGCGTCCTCGCCGACCACCTCGGCCAGCAGGGCGGCGAGGGCGCCGATCAGGATGTCGGCCGATGCCAGGCCGATATCCGGCAGCAGGCGTGCGTAATGGTCCGGCTCGATCAGCAGCAGGCCGAACTGGCCCTCGCTGCGCCCGGCCTGGGCCACCGCGCTCTCCAACTGCAGCATGAAGGTCGGGCGATTGAGCAGGCCGGTGACCTGGTCGCGCTGGCGCAGGTCCTCGACCTCGCGCGCCAGCTCGGGGTCGAACTCCATGCGGCGGCGGAGCACCACCTGCAGGCAGGACTCGCCCTCGTAGGTGGCCGCAGCGAATTCCATCGTCGCCGGGAACGCACTGCCGTCCTCGTGGCGCGCATCGAGCTGGTACTGCGGCGGCGGCGCCTCGCCACGGCTGAGGCCCTTCAGCAGCTGCTTGAAGCCCTCCACGTGCTGGGCGGCGACCATGTCCAGCAGCGAAATGCCTTCGATGTCGTCGAAATGCTCGTAGCCGAACATCTCCAGGTAGGCGTCGTTGGCGCGGATGTGCATGCCTTCATGCACGTAGGCGATGGGGTCGCGCGAGGAGGCGATCAGCGCATCGCAGCGCCGCTCGGTCTCGCGCATCTGCGCCTCGATGCGGCGCAGGCCGCGGCGTGCCTGCAGGTCCACCCACTGGTCGCGGACCACGGCGAGCAGGTGCTCGGGGCGCTGGCGCAGGGCGAGGGCGCGGATGCCATGGCTGCTGGCCTGCACCAGTTCGTCCTCGTCGATGCGCTCGGCCAGCAGTACCAGCGGGATGTCCTTGCCACTGGCGGCAATGTGCTGGGCTGCCAGCTGCAGCGGAATGCCCTGTGAAGGCGAGGCCAGCACCAGGTCGATGGCCTGGCTGGTCAGCACCTGGGCCAGCTCGGCCGCGTCCTGCGGGCGCCACGGGCGTACCGCGATGCCGCTGTTGCGCAGGGTGCTGACGATGGCTTCGGCATTCTCGCCGCTGTCATCGACGATCAACAGGCGGATGGTGATGTCGTTCGCGTTCTGCATGCACTGCTCCCCAATCTGCGAATCTAGATACACGATGCGCGGCGAACCGTCCATGCGCGCACCCCTTGCGCGCATCGAACGGCGAAGTGGTTCACACCACGCCGCCCGCTGCGTGGCCGCTGGCCCAGGCCCATTGGAAGTTGTAGCCGCCCAGCCAGCCGGTCACATCCAGCACTTCGCCGACGAAGTGCAGGCCCGGTACGCGCTTGGATTCCATCGTCGAAGACGAGACCTCGGCGGTATCCACGCCACCCAGGGTGACCTCGGCGGTGCGGTAGCCTTCAGTGCCGCTGGCCACCAGCGGGAAGGCGCCCAGCAGCTGCGCAGCCTGGCGCAGCACCGGCTCGTCCAGCTGGCGCACGGGGCGGTCGGGCAGCCAGTGCTCGCACAGGCGCTGCGCCAGCCGCTTCGGCAGTACCTCGCCCAACACGGTGCGCAGCTCGGCGGCGGGGCGGTCGCGCTTCATCTGGCGCAGCCACTCGCCGGCATCCTGGCCGGGCAGCAGGTCCAGCTCCAGCGCATCGCCGGGCTGCCAGAACGAAGAAATCTGCAGGATGGCCGGGCCGCTTACGCCACGGTGGGTCAGCAGCATGAAGTTCTGGAAGCTCTTGCCGTTGCAGCGTGCCTCGATCGGCAGCGCCACGCCGCTGAGGTCGGACAGCCGCTCCTGGTGCTTGCCGCTGAGGGTCAGCGGCACCAGGCCGGCGCGGGTCGGCAATACCTGATGGCCGAACTGGCGGGCCACTTCATAACCAAAGCCGGTAGCACCCATGCTGGGAATCGACAGGCCGCCGGTGGCAACCACCAGCGAGGCGCAGTGGAACAGGCCCTGCGTGGTGTGCACGCGGAAGCCATCGCTGCCATGCTCGATGCGCTGCACGCTGCAGTCGGTACGGACCTGCACGCCCGCCGCCTGGCATTCGTCCACCAGCATTTTCACGATCTGCTTGGACGAGACATCGCAGAACAGCTGTCCCAGTTCCTTTTCGTGATAGGCGATGCCGTGCTTGTGCACCAGCTCGATGAAGTGCCAGGGCGTGTAGCGGGCCAGCGCCGACTTGCAGAAGTGCGGATTGGCCGACAGGAAATTGGCCGGCGTGGTGCCGGTGTTGGTGAAGTTGCAGCGGCCACCGCCGGACATCAGGATCTTCTTGCCGACCTTGTTGGCATGGTCGATCACCTGCACCTGGCGGCCGCGCTGGCCGGCAGTGATCGCGGCCATCAGCCCGGCTGCGCCGGCACCGATGACCACCACATCGCAACGGATGGTGCTCATGCCTTGGCGCGCTTGCGCCAGTTCGGGATCACGTCGAGCTGGATCTGGTCGTTGAGCAGCTGCACTTCGCCGTCCTGGATCAGCACGCTCCAGCGCATGGCACGCTGGATCTGCTGGCCCCACTGTTCAACGAAGGCACCGTCGAGGTCGACCACCGAGAGGTTGTCGAACCGCGCCAGGCCCTTGCCCTGCTTGCTCCACCAGATCTCCGAGGCGTTGCCACCGTAGTTGACCACCTGTACCTGGCGGCTGCGGTTGCAGGCTTTGCGGATGCGCGATTCGTCCGGATGGCCCAGGTCGATCCACTGCAGGATGTCGCCGGTGTAGTCGTGTTCCCACAGATCGGGCTCGTCATCGGTGCTCAGGCCGCGGCCGAACTCCAGGCGGTCGCCGGCGTTAAGCGCGAAGGCGAGCAGGCGCACCATCAGGCGCTCGTCGGTCTCGGACGGATGCTGGGCCAGGGTCAGGTTGTGGGTCGCGTAGTAGCCGCGATCCATGTCGCTGATCTGCAGTTCGGCCTTGCGGATGGTGGCGGTAAGAGCCATGGGGGATCCGTGGACTAAAGACGACAATGATAGAGGTTTGCTCCGGGGGTGTCCGTGGCCGGGCTGTCTGCATACCGTCAACGGTGGCACTCTTGCGCTCTTTCCCGTGGCCGGAGTGGACGCCATGACCTTGCCCAGCCGGCTGCAGCTGCCGCCCGGCCCCTGGGCCACCCTGCTGGATGGCCTGTGTGCACGTTTCCCGCGCATCGCGCGTGCGCAATGGCAGGATCGCTTCGCGCGCGGCCGTGTGCTGGATGCGCAGGGCAGGGCGCTCACCGCGGACATGCCCTGGCAGGTCGGGCGGGAGATCCAGTACTTCCGCGAGGTGGCCGACGAACCGGTGATTCCCTTTGCCGAGACCATCGTCCATCTGGATGCGCACCTGCTGGTGGCCGACAAGCCACATTTCCTGCCGGTGACTCCGGCGGGCGGGCATGTGCGCGAGACGCTGCTGGCGCGGCTGGTCGCCCGCACCGGCAATGCCGATCTGGTGCCGCTGCATCGGCTGGATCGGCTGACGGCCGGGCTGGTGCTGTTCTCGACCCAGCGGGCATCACGCGACGCGTACCAGCGCCTGTTCCGTGAGCGGCGCATCGGGAAGACCTATGAGGCCCTGGCACCGGCGCTGCCCGGGCTGGAGTTTCCGTTGCAGCGGGACAGTCGTTTGGTGCCGGGCGAGCCGTTCTTCCGTATGGCCGAAGTGCCCGGTGAGCCCAATGCGCGCAGCCGCATCGAGCTGATCGAGGCCGAAGGGTCGATCTGGCGCTACCGGCTGCTGCCGGAAACCGGCCGCAAGCATCAGCTGCGCGTGCACATGGCCACGCTGGGGGCACCGATCGTGGGTGACGACTTGTACCCGCAGCTTCGGCAAAGGCCTTCGAGCGCAGCCGAGGCGCCCCTGCAGCTGCTGGCGAGGGCCCTGGCTTTCGATGACCCGTTGAGCGGTGAACGGCGGGTGTTCAGCAGCGGCCGCGGCCTGAGCCTGCCAGCCGGGGGCGGCTAGGCGTTCAGCGCGCCGGGCATCGCGCCAGCCAGCGGTCCAGCTCGGCGGCGAACAGTTGCCGGTCGCGGGGTCCCAGGGGCGGCGGTCCGCCGGTCTGGACTCCGGCGCCGCGGAGTTCCTCCATGAAATTGCGCATCGACAGCCGCTCGGCCATGTTGTTCGGCGTGTACAACTGGCCGCGCGGGTTCAGCGCCACGGCCTTCTTCTCCAGCACCAGCGCAGCCAGCGGGATGTCCTGGGTGACCACCAGGTCACCTGCGGCGACCCGCTCGACGATGGCGCTGTCGGCCACGTCCAGCCCCTGCGGTACCTGGATGGAGCGCAGCCAGCGCGAGGGCGGGGTGCGGATCCACTGGTTGGCGACCAGGGTCAGTTCGATCCCGACCCGTTCAGCCGCGCGGAACAGGATGTCGCGAATGACGGTTGGACAGGCGTCCGCGTCCACCCAGATGCGGGGAGAGGCGTGTTCAGCGGGGGTTTCAGCTTCAGTCATTTCCCCAGAGTAGGGTAGGAAAAACCTGAATGGGGACTCGGAGTTAGCCGCGAAAGGCTGCCAACCCTTGTCACGCCTAGCGGGTGACCTGTTCCCATGAACGTCGGGACTATCGCTTTTTGCAGAAAACACGCGTATCGTGCGACCCACTGTGTTTGCTAGGGTCACCGTGAATCGTGGCCTGGTGCAGTTGATCTCACGATCCGCTCATCGATCCGCTTTACCAACGCCTGCAACTCAGTCTCGGCCCCGATACCCGGTGGCTGCGATTTTTTTCAACATGTGTTTCAGGAGTTAGTAAAATGTCTGAACGTCAGACCGGCACCGTCAAGTGGTTCAACGACGCCAAGGGCTTCGGCTTCATCACCCCGGAAAGCGGCCCGGACCTGTTCGTGCACTTCCGCGCGATCCAGGGCACCGGCTTCAAGACCCTGCAGGAAGGCCAGAAGGTTACCTTCATCGCCGTCCAGGGTCAGAAGGGTATGCAGGCTGACCAGGTGCAGGCGGTCTAATCCGTCTGCTACCGTTTGGTAGCCAGAACGCCGGAAGCGAAAGCTTCCGGCGTTTTTTGTTGCCTTGTCGACGGTGATCGGCGGCGATCTGATCGGGGTTTCAGTTGGCTGCCGCCCGTGCGTTCTCGAGCAGCAGGGTGATGTCGGCACGCTCGCAGGGGCGCGATTTCGGCGTACGGGCCAATGTCTCGCGCAGGGTCTGGGTGTGCTGTGAACCCACTCGCACGCTCATGTTCTGAAGCGCGCACGCTGCCTGGATGCGTGTTTCATCGTCCGGTGAATCCAGCTGGTCCAGCAGCAACGGTTCTGCCTCGGCGAGTCCGCACATGCTCAACACCTCGGTGCAGCGCAGCTGCCAGTAGAGAGGCATCTGCGGGGTCATTTTCCGCAACCGCAGCCAGTCGGCCGGACGGAAAGCGCTGACCGCACGCATTGCGATCAGCTCACAGATGTACTCGTTCCAGGGCCCGTCCTCCGCAGGTTCCAGGAAGTGCAGCATGAACTCCAATGGAGGCAATTGTGCAAGTGGCGCGGGCACTCGGGAGGACCTCGTAGAGAGGAAGAAGCGTAGCAGACACCCCTGTGCGGAATGGCGCGGTAGGATGCGCGTTTCCTAAAGGAGCCCGCCCATGCGCATCGTTCACCATCTGGAAAACTCCCGTTCGCTGCGCGTGCTGTGGATGCTGGAGGAGCTGGGGCTGGACTACGAACTGCGCCGCTATCCGCGTGATCCGAAGACGCTGCTGGCGCCGCCGGAACTGCGCAACGTGCATCCGCTGGGCAAGTCGCCGGTACTGCAGGATGGCGAGCTGGTACTGGCCGAGTCCGGCGCGATCCTCGACTACCTCGCTGACCGTTACGACACGCAGCGCCAGCTGTCGCCGTCACCGATGCCGGCCGACGGGGCCGAACGCATCGCTTACCGCTACTGGCTGCACTATGCCGAAGGTTCGGCGATGCCACCGCTGTTGCTGACCCTGGTGATGGGCCGCATCCGCAATGCGCCGATGCCGTTCTTCGCACGCCCGATCGCGCGCAGCATTGCCGACAAGGCCGAGCGGGGCTTCGTTGGGCCGCAGCGGCGCCTGCACCTGGACTGGATGGAGCGCCGCCTGGCCGAAAGCCCGTGGTTTGCCGGCGAGCGCTTCAGTGCGGCCGATATCCAGATGAGCTTCCCGATCCAGGCCGCTGCCGCCCGTGGTGGCGGCCTCGACGACAAGCCAGCGCTGCGGGGCTTCCTCAAGCGTATCGGTGAACGCCCGGCCTATCAGCGTGCCGAGGCCCACGGCGGCCACCTGCAGGCGCTCAGCGGCAATTGAGGAGGGCGGCCGTCGCCCCCATCTTCAGCCCCATGGATACCGACACCCCCCGTTTCGACAACCGCCTGCTGGGCATCCTGCCCGGCGATCCCGAATCCGGCCCGCGTCGCCGCGAAGTGCTGGGCGCGGCCTGGTCTCCGGTGATGCCGACACCGGTGGTGTCGCCCACGTTGCTGGCCTGGTCGCCCGAGGTTGCCACGATGCTCGGTTTCGATGCTGCCGAGGTCGGGAGCGAAGGCTTCGCGCAGGTGTTCGGCGGCAATGCGCTGTACGCCGGCATGCAGCCCTGGGCAGCCAACTACGGTGGCCATCAGTTTGGTCATTGGGCCGGCCAGCTCGGCGACGGCCGTGCGATTTCGCTGGGTGAGCTGGTTGCGCCGGATGGCCAGCACTGGGAGCTGCAGTTGAAGGGGGCCGGGCCGACGCCGTACTCGCGCGGTGCCGATGGGCGGGCAGTGCTGCGTTCATCGATCCGCGAATTCCTGTGTAGCGAGGCGATGCATCACCTTGGCGTGCCGACCACGCGCGCGTTGTCATTGATCGGCACCGGTGAGGACGTGGTACGCGACATGTTCTATGACGGCCGCCCGCGTGCCGAGCCTGGCGCCATCGTGTGCCGGGTCTCGCCGTCGTTCCTGCGCTTCGGTTCGTTCGAACTGCCGGCCTCGCGCGGTGAAACCGCCCTGCTGCAGCAGCTGGTGGAGGCGTGCATCGCCCGTGATTTCCCAGCGCTGGAAGGGCAGGGCGAGGCACTGTATGGCGACTGGTTCGGGCAGATCGCGGTGCGCACCGCCGAGATGATCGCGCACTGGATGCGTGTCGGCTTCGTGCACGGCGTGATGAACACCGACAACCTGTCCGTGCTTGGCCTGACGCTGGATTACGGCCCCTATGGCTGGGTCGAGGATTTCGATCCGGACTGGACGCCGAACACCACTGACGCACAGGGTCGTCGCTACCGCTTCGGTACCCAGCCGCAGGTGGCGTACTGGAACCTGAGCCGATTGGCCCAGGCGTTGTCGCCGCTGTTCGCCGATGTCGCGCCGCTGCAGGCGGGCCTGTCGGCCTACCAGTCCACCTTCGTGGCCTGCACGCGCCGTGATGCCGCAGCCAAACTGGGCCTGGCCGCTGCCGACGATGACGACCTGCAGCTCTACCAGCGCTGGCAGCAGCTGATGCAGGAGGGTGCCATGGACATGACCCTGGCCTGGCGCGCACTGATGCGGCTCGATCCGGTGGCACCGGATGCAGCGCTGCTGGACGCGGTGTACTACGACGAGGCGCGCAAGCAGGCGGTGCAGGCGCCGTTGCAGCAGTGGCTGCAGGACTATGCGGAGCGCCTGCGCAGCGATCCGCTGTCGGCCAGCGAACGCCTGGCGAAGATGACAGCGGCCAACCCGCTGTACGTGCTGCGCAACTGGCTGGCCCAGGAGGCGATCGACCGCGCAGAGCAGGATGATCTCGGCGGTGTTCATGCGCTGCAGGAGGTGCTGCGCGACCCGTACACCGAGCGCGCCGGGCTCGAGCACTTCGCCGGCAAGCGCCCGGCGTGGGCCGACAATCGCGCCGGCTGCTCGATGCTGTCCTGCAGTTCCTGAGGGTGGGTTTCGGCAGGGCTGCGCCCTGCACCCGCAGAGGCCAGGTCAACGGCCAGAGCAAAAGCTGGATTCCCTGGCTTGGCGGGGCGGTGTCGGAGTGCGGGGACGCCGCAAGTACGTCCCTGTAGGCTTGGCAGCCGCATCCATGCGGCTGACACCCCGCACTCCGACACCGCCCCGCCTCCGACAGATTCCCGCTGCTGTGGGTGGGTGTCGACCTTGGTCGACACGGTAGATCCATGCCATGCGTGGATGCTCTTCGTTCAATTCTCGAAATATTCGATTTCGATTGAGATTCATCCACACATGGCGTGGATTCGCGACAGATCGCAGGAAACTGTCGAAGGCGGGGTGGGTCCGGTTGCGGGAGTGTCCGCGGCATGGATGCCGCGGCCAAGCCCCCATGGACGGGTTTACGGCGTCTCCCACAACCGGACCCGCCCCGCCATCCCACGGAATGCCGCTCTTGACGTTGCCGTTGCCGTTGCCTTGGCTTGAAGCCTCTGCAGGTGCCGGGCGCAGCCCGGCCGAACACCCCCAACAGGCAGGCGGCGCCCGGAACAGGTACCCTATGCCGCCATCAGATAGCCAATGTGACATGACCGACGCCATCGTCGCTCCGCAGTGGGCCTCCCGCCTGCGCGACATCGCCGACTTCCCCAAGCCCGGCATCCTGTTCAAGGACATCATGCCGCTGCTCGCGCACGGCGAGGACTTCCGCGGCGCGATTACCGCGATGGCCGACCGCTGGCGCGACCAGAAGCTGGACGCGGTGGTTGGCATCGAATCGCGTGGTTTCATCCTCGGCGCCGCGATGGCGCTGGAGCTGGGCGTGGGCTTCGTGCCGGTGCGCAAGCCGGGCAAGCTGCCGGGCCAGGTGCTGCGCGAGGAATACACGCTGGAATACCGCAGCGACTGCATCGAAGTGCATGCCGATGCGCTGCCGGCCGGCGCCCGCGTGGCGATCATCGATGACGTGCTGGCCACCGGCGGCACGCTGGTCGCTGCGCTTTCGCTGGTGCGCCGCCTGGGCGTTGACGTGGTCGGTGCCGGCGTACTGGTCGAACTGGACGGCCTCGGTGGTCGCGCCCGCTGGGAATCGGACCTGCCGCTGCACACCGAACTGGTGTTCTGATCGAAGGGTGGGTGCCAACCAAGGTTGGCATCTACCAGAGCGAATGGCCGGGAGCCGGTCGTTGCCGACCTTGGTTGGCATTGCTGTCCGCGACGGGTGCCATGGACGGGCCAACCAAGGTTCGCCGCTACCAGGCCAGGTCGTTGCCAGCCGTGGCTGGCAACGCTGCTTCAATCACATCATCCGCACGCGGAAACGACGGCCCTTGATCTTGCCGGCTTCCAGTTTCGCCACGGCCTTGTTGGCCTGCTCACGCGCGATCGCCACGTAGGAACGGGTCGGGAAGATCGCGATCTTGCCGATGAACTTGGCTGGCAGGCCGGCATCGCCGGTCAGTGCGCCAAGGATGTCGCCCGGGCGCAGCTTGTCGGTCTTGCCGCCGTCGATCCGCAGGGTGCGCATCGCCGCCTGCGGCAGCTCGGCCGGGCGCGAGGTCGCCAGCGGCGTCTTCTGCCAGTTCAGCGGCTGCCCCATCTGCGCTTCGATGGCTTCGGCGCGGGTCTTCTCGCGGCCGGCCACCAGGCTGATTGCCAGGCCACTGGCACCGGCACGGCCGGTACGGCCGACGCGGTGCTGGTAGCTTTCCACGTCGGTCGGCAGCTCGTAGTTGATCACCGCCGCCAGCTCTTCCACGTCCAGGCCGCGTGCGGCCACGTCGCTGGCCACCAGCACGTTGCAGCTGCGGTTGGCCAGCAGCAACAGCACTTCCTCACGGTCGCGCTGCTCCATGTCGCCGTGCAGGGCGAGTGCGGAGAAGCCGAACTGCTGCAGCGAGTTGGCCACTTCGTCCACGTCCTTGCGGGTGTTGCAGAACACCACTGCCGATTCCGGCGTGTACTTCAGCAGCAGGCCGGCCAGCGCCTTCTGGCGATGTGCAGGTTCCACTTCGCAGAACAGGTGGCGGATGGCCGGTGCCTGATCCGCGCCTTCCACGGTCACTTCCACGGCGTCGCGCAGCAGGTCACGCGCCATGGCGCGGATGCTGTCGGGGAAGGTGGCGGAGAACAGCAGGCTCTGGCGATCCCTGTGGGTGCGGCCGGCGATCTCGCGGATCGGCTCCTCGAAGCCCATGTCGAGCATGCGGTCGGCCTCGTCCAGCACCAGCGTGCGCACCGCGCCAAGATTCAGCGCGCGCTTGCGTGCCAGCTCCTGCACGCGGCCGGGCGTGCCGACCACCACATGCGGATCGTGGCCTTCCAGCGATGCCAGCTGCGGTCCCAGCGGCACACCGCCGACCAGCAGCAGCAGCTTCAGGTTGGGGATGCCGGTGGCCAGCTTGCGGATCTGCTTGCCGACCTGGTCGGCCAGTTCGCGGGTCGGGCACAGCACCAGCGCCTGCACGCGGATCAGGCTGGGGTCGATGGCCTGCAGCAGGCCCAGGCCGAAGGCGGCGGTCTTGCCGCTGCCGGTCGGCGCCTGTGCGATCACATCGCGGCCATCGAGGATGGCCGGCAGGCTCTGCGCCTGCACGGGGGTGAGGGTGGTGTAGCCGAGGGCGTCCAGGCCGGGCTGCAGGGCCGGGCTCAGCGGCAGGGTCGAGAAGTCAGTCATGGCGCATTGTACCCGTCCGGAAGGCTCGCCCCCCGGCCTTCTTCACCCGCTCAGGGTGTGCGATCCAGTAGATCCACGCCATGCGTGGATGACACTGTCCAACCTTCAGTGCAAACCGAGGGCTACCAGCCGTACGGCCATCGCCTGCAGCTGCTCCTGGGTGGCCGGCTTTCCGGCGACCCGGGGTTCCAGCAGCAGCTGGTGGAACCACGGGTTGGCGTGCCGCGTGTCGAAGTCGAACGAACAGGTTGCCTGCTCGCCCATCTCCGCCTGCACGATCCCGATCAGCATGTCTTCGGCTTCATCGACATTGCCTGGCCCATAGCGCTCATCCAGCAGGCGCAAGGGGATCTGCAGCAGGGCGGCGGAGGCGGGCATGCCTCAAGTCTAACGGTCCACGTCGGGCATGCGCAGGAGAAGGTTCAGGTCGAGTCAATATGGAACTGAACCAGGCCACAGTGCAGGCACTCGAACGTATAGAAGCCGATATCTGCACCGGGCGCGTAGTCGCTGGCCAGAGCCCACCAGACCGCCTCGTCGGCGTCGTTGGCTGCGCACCACGCCGCGATGCTCGCTGCCGAGGCCTGAGACACCTGCTCCAGGGTGGCGTCGCCCAGGAATCGGCAGACATCGCTGCAATGTGCCAGCCACGTTTCCCCCTGGAAACTGGCGTAGCCCGGCGTGCGCAGGGACAGCTCTTCCAGCGCGGCTTCAGGGACGCTTTCGTCGATATCCAGGCGGCAGGCAAACGCCACATGCAACGCCGACGCGGCGCGGCCATCGGCAATGCACCAAGGGCAGATCTGTTCCGAGTAATCTGCGCGCCCTGCGTGGATGGCATCGTGCAGATACACATATCCACGCGCCTGCTGACAGACCCTGCAGGTGGTAGTGGAGGGAGCCACGTTGCCCGTCGCTACCGGGTCCGGATGGTAACGGAAGCTCGGAAGGTGATGGATGGTCATGTCGTCCGTGTCGACCAGCGCAGGGTGCGTTCTTTTACGGCCTGCGGATGGATTCGGCAAGCGGGGAGGGTCGATCAGCCAAGCACCGCCAGCACGCCCTGGTGGATCGCCAGGCCACCGAACAGCAGCCAGGCGAACAGGATCAGTGCCAGCAGCAGCGGCTTCAGGCCTGCCTGGCGCAGCGCCGAGACGTGGGTGGTCAGGCCCAGCGCGGCCATCGCCATCGCCAGCAGCACGGTATCCAGCTGCACCAGCCCCGCCTGCAGGCTGGCCGGCAGCAGATGCAGCGAATTGAAACCGGCCACCGCCACGAAACCGAACGCGAACCACGGCACCACGATGCGCGCCTTGCTGCCGTCGGCGCCGGCCTTGCCGCCACGCGCCAGCCACAGCGACAGCGCGACCAGGAACGGCGCCAGCAGCATCACTCGTACCATCTTGGTGATCACTGCCGTATCAGCTGCCGCTTCGTTGACCGCGCGGCCGGCCGCCACCACCTGTGCCACTTCATGCACCGTCGCACCGGTGAACAGGCCGTACTGTCGCGCGTCCATCGCCAGCCAGCCGTGCGACTGCACCAGGGCATACAGCGCCGGGTACAGGAACATCGCCAGCGTGCCGAACACCACCACCGTCGACACGGCCACCGTGACCTGTGCCGCGCGGCCACGCACCACCGGTTCGGCGGCCATCACCGCTGCCGCGCCGCAGATCGCGCTGCCGGCACCGATCAGCATTGCCGCCTCACGCTCCATCTTGAACACACGCACGCCCAGCCAGCAGGCCAGGCCGAAGGTGCTGGCCACCACCAGCACGTCCATCAGCACGCCGCTGACGCCGACATGGCCGATGTCCTGGAAGGTCAGGCGCAGGCCGTACAGCACGATGCCGGCGCGTAGCAGCCAATGCTTGGAGAAACCGACGCCGGCCGCGCTGCTTGGCGCGAGCCGCGGGTAGAGGGTGTTGCCGACCACGATGCCGGCGACGATGGCGACGGTCAGTGCACTCAGGCCATGCGCCTGCAACCAGGGAAGCTCGGCCAGGTACAGCGACGCCGCCGCGATCAGGCCCACCAGCAGAAGGCCGGGCAGACGCGGCTGCCAGCGTTGGCGCAGGGCGGGCAGGGACCAGGAGGAGAGAGCGGGGGCGTTCATGGCAGGGGCAGGGCTGGAGGGATGGGGCAAGCGTGCGCCTGCTTGACCGACCTGTAAAACGAATAATATGGGTGAAACCTACCTATTAAGCGGGTAACAGCCATGCGCCTGACCTTGCGCCAGCTTCAGGTCTTCGTCGCCATCGCCGATCACGGCAGCACCACCGCCGCCGGCCAGGCCATCGCCCTTTCACAGTCGGCCAGCAGTGCCGCGCTGCAGGAACTGGAGGCGCACTTCGGTACCCCGCTGTTCGACCGCATCGGCCGCCGCCTGGCCCTGAATGGACATGGCCGCGCGCTGCTGGAGCCGGCACGCACCCTGCTGGTCAACGCCGCCGATCTGGAGCGGCAGCTGGCCGCAGGCGGCGACCCGTCGCAGGGCGCACCGCTGCGGTTGGTGCTGGCCGCCAGCACCACCATCGGCAATTACCTGCTGCCCCCACGCATCGCCGATCTGCTGCGCCAGGCGCCACAGGCCGAGGTCGACCTGCGCATCGACAACAGTGCCGGCGTGGTTGCTGCCGTGCAGCGCCTGGATGTGGACGCCGGCCTGATCGAAGGCCCGTGCCACGAGCGCGGCCTGCAGGTCACCGCCTGGCAGCAGGACCCGCTGGTGATCGTCGCCGCCACCGATGCCCCCGTGCGCTGGTCGCTGGACGAACTGCGCCGCGCCCGCTGGCTGCTGCGCGAGCCCGGCTCGGGCACCCGTGAAGCCGTGGAGCAGGCGCTGCTGCCGCACCTGCGTGGCTTCGCGCAGACCCTGCAGCTGGGCAACACCGAAGCGATCAAGCAGGCCGCCATCGCCGGCCTCGGCCTGGCCTGTCTTTCGCGCCACGCGCTGGAAGAGCCGCTGGCCCTGGGCCGCCTGCGCGTGCTCGAGACACCGCTGCCCGCCCTGCAGCGCACCCTGTGGCTGGTGCGCCACCCCGGCAAGCAATGGCTGCCGGGGTTGCAGGCGTTGTTGGGGGAGGTGGGGTAATCCATCGGACCCCAAGTCGATTACATACATCTAGCCTTCTTGTAGCGCTCATCCACGCATGGCGTGGATCTACTCTGTCGACCAAGGTCGACACCCACCAGCGCAGAATGCCGTTACGACAGTTCGCAGAAATCTGTCGAAGGTGCGGCGGTGTGGGGCTGCAGGACCGTTGGCGCCATGGATGGCGCCATCGAGCCCCCATGGATGGGTTCACGGCGTGTCCTGCAGCCCCACACCGACCCGCCTGCCACCGTAAGCCGCTTTGGCTGTTGCTGCGGCCGTTGCCTCTGCAGGTGCCGGGTGCAACCCGGCCGACGCCCCCAACCCGTACAATATCCGGATGCCTCTGATTACCCTACAGAACGTCGACTTCAGCGTCGGCGGCCCGTTGTTGCTGGAAAAGGCCGAACTGTCGATCGAGCCGGGCGAACGCATCGCCCTGATCGGCCGCAACGGCGCCGGCAAATCCACCCTGCTCAAGCTGCTGTCTGGCGACCACAAGCCCGATGACGGTGAAGTCCGCGTGCAGCAAGGCGTGCGTGTCACCCGCCTGGAGCAGGAAGTGCCACACGGCGCGGCCGGCTCGGTGTTCGACGTCGTCGCCGATGGCCTTGGCGAGCTGGGCCAGTGGCTGGCCGAATTCCATCACCTCAGCCATGCCGATGTATTCGATGGCGAAGCCCTCGGCAACGTGCAGGCCAAGATCGACGCCGCCAACGGCTGGGGCCTAGACCAGCGCGTCAGCGAAACCCTGACCAAGCTCGATCTGGATGGCGAGGCCGAGTTCGGCCGCCTGTCCGGCGGCATGAAGCGCCGCGTGCTGCTCGCCCGCGCGCTGGTGTCCAGCCCCGACGTGCTGCTGCTGGACGAACCGACCAACCACCTGGACATCGAAGCCATCGACTGGCTCGAGGCGTTCCTGAAGGGCTGGAGCGGCAGCGTGGTGTTCGTCACCCACGATCGCCGCTTCCTGCGTGCACTGGCCACCCGCATCGTCGAGATCGACCGCGGCCAGGTCACCAGCTGGCCGGGCGACTGGGCCAACTACGAGCGCCGCCGCGAGGAACGCCTCAACGCGCAGGCGCAGGAGAACGCCCGCTTCGACAAGCTGCTGGCGCAGGAAGAAGTCTGGATCCGGCAGGGCATCAAGGCCCGGCGTACCCGTGACGAAGGCCGCGTGCGCCGCCTGAAGGCGATGCGCACCGAACGCTCTCAGCGCCGCGACCTCAGCGGCAACGTCAAGATGGAAGCTGCCCAGGGCGTCAGCTCCGGCAAGAAGGTCATCGACGTCAAGGACATTTCGTTCGCCTTCGGCGAGCGCACCATGGTCCGCGATTTCACCACCACCATCCTGCGTGGCGACCGTATCGGCCTGATCGGCCCCAACGGCAGCGGCAAGACCACGCTGCTGAAGCTGCTGCTGGGCGAACTGCAGCCGGCCAAGGGCGAAGTCAACGCCGGTACCAACCTGCAGATCGCCTATTTCGACCAGTACCGCGCGGTGCTGCGTGAAGACTGGAGCGCGATCGAGAACGTGGCCGAAGGCCGCGATTTCCTCGAGTTCAACGGCAAGCGCAAGCATGTGCATGCCTACCTGCAGGACTTCATGTTCACCCCGGAACGTGCGCGTGCGCCGATCACCCGCCTGTCCGGTGGCGAGCGCAACCGCCTGCTGCTGGCCAAGCTGTTCGCGCAGCCGTCCAACCTGCTGGTGATGGACGAACCGACCAACGACCTGGACGTGGAAACCCTGGAGCTGCTGGAAGAGCTGCTGGGCGAGTACACCGGCACCCTGCTGCTGGTCAGCCACGACCGTGACTTCATCGACAACGTGGTGACCTCCACGCTGGTGATGGAGGGCGATGGCGTGATTGGTGAGTACGTCGGTGGCTACAGCGACTGGCAACGTTATGCCGCCAGCGTGGCACAGGCACCGGCCGTGGTGGCTGCCGCCAAGCCGGTCACCGCCGCACCGGCTGCTGCGGCTACACCTGCAGCGCCCAAGCGCAAGCTGGCCTACAAGGAAGCGCGCGAGCTGGAGCAGCTGCCGAAGACCATCGAGAAGCTGGAAGGCGACGTCGAAGGGCTGACCTCGGCGATGAACGACCCGTCGTTCTACACCCGCAGCAGCGCCGAAGTGACCGCGCACACCCAGCAGCTGGCCAAGGTGCAGGCCGAGCTGGATGCCGCGTACGCGCGCTGGGAAGAGCTGGAAGGCTGAGCGTCTGCCACGGCCGTCTCGCCCGGCGGGCGGCTGTGGCTTTTGATCTGATTCCGCCTTGAAGCGAGCCGAGCACCGCAGGTCCGGCGAGGGCGAAGAGGCGCGGGTGTCTGAGCGCAGCGAGTTCCCGCGGCGTCCCTCGGTGGGCCGAGGAGCGCAGGGTACCGGTGCGTAGCATCGGCTCGCGGGCGGCGGAGCGTTTCTTTTGGTTACTTTTCTTTGCGCGCAAAGAAAAGTAACGCCCATGAACGCATCAGATTGCAGCAGTCATGATCCGCGCAGAGCGGTCATTTGACCCCGTGCAGATCCCGCAGCTGGCTCGGCCGGCTGCCGAAATACGCTGCCAGATCGGCGATGTCCTGATCACTCAGGTCCTTCGCCTGCGGCGTCATCAGCGCATGCTGGCGGTCACCGCCGCGGTAGGCCTGCAGTGCGTGCGCCAGGTAGTCACCGTACTGGCCACCCAGTTTCGGATAGGTCGGATCGATCGGCGCATTGCCGTCGGCCCCATGGCAGTCGATGCAGCTCTGGTTGGTGGCCTTGCCTTTCACCTTGGCGCGGGCTTCACCGGCGGCCTCGCGGCCTGCCGGCAGGCCGGCGGAGGACGAAGAACCGTGTTCGCCGCTGGCATGGCCCGGGTCGGCGGCGGATTTCTCGCTGTTTTCCACCTGCGACTGCGAACAGGCGGCCAGCAGCAGGGCAACGGACAGGGCGATGGCATGACGCATCGGATGCGCGGCTTTCGACATGGGCGGGCCTTACTTGACGGTGGACAGGTAAACAGAGAGATCGGCGATCTCCTGTTCGCTGAAACTCATCGACTGCGCCTGCATCGTCGGATGCCGGCGCTTGCCCTGGCGGTACTCGGTCAGGGCCTGGGCCAGGTACTGCTGGGTCTGGCCGCCGATCTTCGGCACCCGGTAACTGGGGTAGGCGTTCTTGTAGCCGGTGATCCCGTGGCAGCCCTGACAGGTGTAGGCCAGGACGCGCCCATTGTCGAAGTTGCCGGTGGGTGCGGCGGGCGCCGGCGCAGCGGCGGGAGCCGGGGCCGGGGCGGGTGTGGCAGGAGCAGGAGCGGGCTGTGCGGCGGCCCCAAGGGGCAGGAGGACGGCCAGAGCGAGACAAGCGGCGAGCGGCTGCGGGCGCATGGTGTCGTTTCCGGGGATTCGGGTCTGGTCGTTCCGGCGTGGGGTACGGAACGATCCGAGTATAGCCTCAGGTTTCATCTAGCTGAAATGGGGGTGGGCCGACCAGCGGCGTGAAGACACCATGACCTTTGGGATATGGTGTTGCCGTGAAGTGGTGCATTACTTTGCTACCACACCTGTCCACGCATCCTCCAGGGACCCGACGATGTCGCACCCAATCCTCCTGTCCGGCCGTCGCAGCGGAATCTGCGCTGCCGCACTGCTGATCTCCACCTCCCTGCTGCTGGGCGGTTGCGCCGCAGGGCCCAATTCCGAAGCCAAGGCTGCCGAGACCAAGGAGGAGAAGAAGGTCGACGCCGTCCCGGTCGAAGTCGCGGTGGCCAGCCATCGTGCCGTCGCGGCCAGCTACACCGGTACTGCGGCGCTGGAACCACGCGCCGAATCGCAGGTGGTCGCCAAGACCTCCGGCGTAGCGCTGGCGGTGCTGGTCGAGGAAGGGCAGCGGGTCACCGCCGGCCAGCCGCTGGTGCGGTTGGACCCGGACCGCGCGCGCCTGGCCGTGGCACAGAGCGAAGCGCAGATGCGCAAGCTGGAAAACAACTACCAGCGCGCACAGAAGCTGGTCGGCCAGCAGATGGTCAGCGCCGCCGATGTCGACCAGCTGCGCTACGACCTGGAGAACGTCCGTGCGCAGTACCGCCTGGCCACGCTGGAGCTGTCCTACACCACGGTGGTGGCGCCGATCTCCGGCGTGATCGCCTCGCGCTCGATCAAGACCGGCAACTTCGTGCAGATCAACACGCCGATCTTCCGCATTGTCGACAACTCGCGGCTGGAAGCCACCCTCAACGTACCCGAGCGTGAACTGGCCACCCTGCGCGCCGGCCAGCCGGTGACGCTGGCGGCCGACGCGTTGCCGGGCCAGAGCTTCACCGGCACCGTCGATCGCATTGCGCCGGTGGTGGACTCGGGCAGCGGCACGTTTCGCGTGGTCAGTGCCTTCGATGGCGCCGCGCACGCGCTGCAGCCCGGCATGTTCGGGCGCATCCGCATCGATTACGACCAGCGTGCCGATGCGCTGGTGGTGCCGCGCCTGGCGTTGCTCGACGACGGTGAGCCGGCGGTGTTCCGCGTGCGCGAAGGCAAGGTCGCACGCGTTCCGGTTAAGCTGGGTTACGCCGAGGGCCCGTGGGTGGAGATCCGTGATGGCCTGGCGGCCGGTGATCAGGTGGTCACCGCCGGCAAGGTCGCCCTGCGCGACGGCACCACGGTGCAGGTGATTGCCGACCCGAAGGCGAAGACGGTCGCAGCGGCCGCCAAGCCGGCAGACAAGGCCGGGAGCAAGCAATGACCGCCCCGGGCCACGACCACGGTGCCTCGCCGGCGAGCGACGGCGCCGCCGCCGGCATGCGCGGCGGACTGGTGGAATTCGCCACCCGCCGCCGCGTGACCATCGCCATGTGCACGGTCACGCTGCTGCTGTTCGGCCTGATCGCACTGGGCAACCTCAAGGTCAACCTGCTGCCCGACCTGAGCTACCCGACGCTCACCGTGCGCACCGAATACACCGGTGCGGCACCGACTGAAATCGAAACCCTGATCACCCAGCCGGTCGAAGAGGCGGTCGGCGTGGTCAAGAACCTGCGCAAGCTGAAGTCGGTCTCGCGCACCGGCCAGAGCGACGTGGTGCTGGAGTTCGCCTGGGGCACCAACATGGACCAGGCCAGCCTGGAGGTGCGCGACAAGATGGAAGCGCTGAACCTGCCACTGGAGGCCAAGGCCCCGGTGCTGCTGCGCTTCAATCCATCCACCGAGCCGATCATGCGCCTGGTGCTGTCGAACAAGACAGCGCCGACCAGCGATGCCGATGCGGTCCGCGAGCTGACCGGCCTGCGCCGCTATGCCGATGAAGACCTCAAGAAGAAGCTGGAGCCGGTCACCGGCGTGGCAGCAGTGAAGGTCGGCGGCGGCCTCGAGGACGAGATCCAGGTCGACATCGACCAGCAGAAGCTGGCGCAGCTGAACCTGCCGATCGATACCGTCATCAAGCGCCTGAAGGACGAGAACATCAACATCTCCGGCGGCCGCCTGGAGGAGGGTTCGCAGCGCTTCCTGGTGCGTACCGTCAACCAGTTCGCCGACCTGGAGGAAATCCGCAACCTGCTGGTGACCACCCAGGCCGCCAATGGCAGCGCGGCGGATTCGGCGCTGCAGCAGATGTTCAACATCGCCGCGTCGACCGGTTCGGCTGCAGCCATTGCGGCGGCGTCGGCGGCACAGAGCGCATCGTCCGGTGGTGGCTCCAGCGTGGTCGCCAACGGTGTGCCGGTGCGCCTGAAGGACGTGGCTACCGTGCGCCAGGGCTACAAGGAGCGCGAAGCGATCATCCGCCTGGGCGGCAAGGAATCGGTCGAGCTGGCCATCTACAAGGAAGGCGACGCCAACACTGTGTCCACCGCCGAAGCGCTGCGCAAGCGCCTGGAGCAGATCAAGGGCACGTTCCCGTCCGATGTCGAGCTGACCACCATCGAGGACCAGTCGCGCTTTATCGAGCACGCCATCGCCGACGTCAAGAAGGATGCAGTGATCGGCGGCCTGCTGGCGATCCTGATCATCTTCCTGTTCCTGCGCGATGGCTGGAGCACGTTCGTGATCAGCCTGTCGTTGCCGGTCTCGATCATCGCCACGTTCTTCTTCATGGGCCAGCTCGGCCTGAGCTTGAACGTGATGTCGCTGGGCGGCCTGGCATTGGCCACCGGCCTGGTGGTGGATGACTCGATCGTGGTGCTGGAGAGCATCGCCAAGGCCCGTGAGCGTGGCCTCGGCATCCTGCAGGCGGCGATTGCCGGCACCCGTGAAGTGAGCATGGCGGTGGTCGCCTCGACCCTGACCACCATTGCGGTGTTCCTGCCACTGGTGTTCGTCGACGGCATCGCCGGGCAGCTGTTCCGCGACCAGGCCTTGACCGTGGCGATCGCCATCGCGATCTCGCTGCTGGTGTCGATGACCCTGATCCCGATGCTGAGCTCGCTGAAGGGACGGCCGCCGCTGGCGTTCCCGGAAGAGGCGCCGAACGCAGCATGGCAGCCGCAGAAGCGTTGGCAGAAGCCGGTTGCGCTGGGCCGCCGTGGCGTGGTCGCCAGCGTGCGCTGGAGCTTCTATGCGCTGGCGTGGCTTGTGGTACGCCTGTGGCGTGGCGTGGTGGCGGTGATCGGCCCGGTAATGCGCAAGGCCAGCGACCTGGCGATGAAGCCTTACGCCGGTGCCGAGCGTGGCTACCTGCGGCTGCTGCCGAGCGCGCTGGCGCACCCCGGCAAAGTGCTGGGCGTGGCGACCATCATCTTCGTAGCGACCATGGCGCTGGTACCGATGCTTGGCGCTGACCTGATTCCGCAGCTGGCGCAGGACCGCTTCGAAATGACGGTGAAGCTGCCGGCCGGCACGCCGCTGAAGCAGACCGATACGCTGGTGCGCGAGCTGCAGCTGGCGCACGGCAAGGGGGAGGGTGTGGCCTCACTGTATGGCGTCAGTGGCAGCGGCACCCGACTGGATGCCAGCCCGACCGAAAGCGGCGAGAACATCGGCAAGCTGACCGTGGTGATGGAAGGCGGTGGCGACGCGCGCACTGAAGCGGCGATCACCGAGCGCCTGCGCGGCACCATGAGCCAGCATCCGGGTGCCCAGGTCGACTTCGCGCGGCCGGCGTTGTTCAGCTTCTCCACGCCGCTGGAAATCGAACTGCGCGGACAGGACATGGCGACCCTGGAAGTTGCGGGCCAGCGCCTGGCGGCCCTGCTGCGCGGCAATGCCCACTACGCCGACGTGAAGTCGACGGTGGAAGAAGGCTTCCCGGAGATCCAGATCCGCTTCGACCAGGAGCGCGCTGGTGCGCTGGGCCTGACCACCCGCCAGATCGCTGACGTGGTGGTGAAGAAGGTGCGCGGCGACGTCGCCACCCGCTACAGCTTCCGTGATCGCAAGATCGACGTGCTGGTGCGTGCCCAGGAAGGTGATCGTGCCAGCGTGGAGAGCATCCGCCGGCTAATCGTCAATCCGGGCAGCACCCGTCCGGTCACCCTGGACGCGGTGGCCGACGTGGTCGCCACTACTGGCCCCAGCGAGATCCATCGCGCCGACCAGACCCGCGTCGCCGTCGTGTCAGCCAACCTGCGCGACATCGATCTGGGCGCGGCCATGCGTGAAGTGCAGCAGATGGTGGCCGAGCAACCGCTGGGCGCGGGTGTCGGCCTGCACATCGGCGGCCAGGGCGAAGAGCTGGCGCAGGCGGCGAAGTCGCTGATCTTCGCCTTCGGACTGGCGATCTTCCTGGTCTATCTGGTGATGGCTTCGCAGTTCGAGTCACTGCTGCACCCGTTCGTGATCCTGTTCACCATCCCGTTGGCGCTGGTCGGTGCGATCCTGGCGCTGATGCTGACCGGCAAGCCCATCTCGGTGGTGGTATTCATCGGCCTGATCCTGCTGGTTGGCCTGGTCACCAAGAACGCGATCATCCTGATCGACAAGGTCAACCAGCTGCGCGAGGCCGGCGTGGCCAAGCATGAGGCGCTGGTGGAAGGTGCGCGCTCGCGCCTGCGGCCGATCATCATGACCACCCTGTGCACGCTGTTCGGCTTCCTGCCGCTGGCGGTGGCGATGGGTGAGGGTGCTGAGGTGCGCGCGCCGATGGCGATCACCGTGATCGGCGGCCTGCTGGTGTCGACCCTGTTGACCCTGCTGGTGATCCCGGTGGTGTACGACCTGATGGATCGTCGCGGCGACGCTTACTACCGTGAGCGCGGCCGCAAGCACGCCGGTGAAATCGAGCCGGGCGCAGCAGGCAGCGCGGCGGGGACGGAGGAGCCGGCATGAGTGTTGCCGAGTTCTCCATCCGCCGCCCGGTCACCACCATCATGTGCTTTGTGTCGCTGGTGGTGATCGGCCTGATCGCTTCGTTCCGGCTGCCGCTGGAGGCGCTGCCGGACATCTCCGCGCCGTTCCTGTTCGTGCAGATTCCCTATACCGGGTCGACCCCGGAGGAAGTGGAGCGGACCATCATTCGACCCGTCGAGGAATCGCTGGCGACGATGACCGGCATCAAGCGCATGCGCTCGTCGGCCACCTCTGAGGCGGCGCTGATCTACATCGAATTCAGCGACTGGGACCGCGACATCGCCATTGCCGCGTCCGACGCGCGCGAGCGTATCGACGCGATCCGCAGCGACCTGCCCGACGACCTGCAGCGCTACAACGTGTTCAAGTGGTCCAGCAGTGACCAGCCCGTGTTGAAGGTGCGCCTGGCCAGCACCACCGACCTGACCACCGCCTATGACATGCTCGACCGTGAGTTCAAGCGGCGCATCGAGCGCATCCCGGGTGTGGCAAGGGTCGACATCACCGGTGCGCCGCCGAACGAGGTCGAGATCGCCATCGATCCGAACCGGCTCAACGCGCATGGATTGAGCATCAACGAGCTGAGCGAGCGCCTGCGCACGCTGAATTTCTCGATCTCGGCCGGGCAGATCGACGACAACGGCCAGCGCGTGCGCGTGCAGCCGGTGGGCGAGATCACCGACCTGCAGGAAATGCGCGACCTGGTGATCAACGCCAAGGGCCTGCGCCTGGGTGATATCGCCGATGTCCGCCTGAAGCCGGCGCGGATGAATTACGGGCGCCGCCTGGACGGCAACCCGGCGGTGGGCCTGGATATTTTCAAGGAGCGCAGTGCCAATCTGGTGGACGTTTCGCGCGCGGCGCTGGCCGAGGTCGAGGCGATCCGTGCGCAGCCGTCGATGCGCGACGTGCAGATCAAGGTGATCGACAACCAGGGCAAGGCGGTGACCTCGTCGCTGCTGGAGCTGGCCGAAGCCGGTGCGGTCGGCCTGATCCTGTCGGTGACGGTGCTGTTCTTCTTCCTGCGCCATTGGCCATCGACGCTGATGGTGACCCTCGCCATTCCGATCTGCTTCACCATCACGCTGGGCTTCATGTACTTCGTCGGGGTGACACTGAACATCCTGACCATGATGGGCCTGCTGCTGGCCGTGGGCATGCTGGTCGACAACGCCGTGGTGGTGGTGGAGAGCATCTACCAGGAGCGCGAGCGCATGCCGGGGCAGCCACGGCTGGCCTCGATCATCGGCACCCGCAACGTGGCCATCGCACTCAGTGCCGGTACGCTGTGCCACTGCATCGTGTTCGTGCCGAACCTGTTCGGCGAGACCAACAACATCAGCATCTTCATGGCGCAGATCGCGATCACCATCTCGGTCTCGCTGCTGGCCTCGTGGCTGGTCGCGGTCAGCCTGATCCCGATGCTCTCCGCACGCATGGCCACCCCCAAGCTGGTGCACTCGCAGACAGGCCTGATTGCGCGCCTGCAGCGCCGCTACGCGCAGCTGCTGGACTGGTCGCTGCATCACCGCGGATGGAGCCTGCTCGGCATCCTGCTGGTGGTGCTGGTCAGCCTGGTACCGATGAAGCTGACCAAGATCGACATGTTCGGCGGTGAGGGCGGCAAGGACATCTTCATCGGCTACATGTGGAAGGGCGCCTACACCTACCGGCAGATGTCCGAGGAAGTGGCGCGGGTGGAGAGCTGGATCGACCAGAACCGCGAACGCCTGCACGTGAAGCAGGTGTACTCCTGGTACAGCGAGCAGGAAGGCAGCTCCACCGTGGTCACCCTGGATGAAAAGTACGCCAAGGACATCAAGGCGCTGCAGGAAGAGCTGCGCAAGGGCCTGCCGAAGTCCGCCCGCACCGACTACTTCGTCGGCAACCAGGGCGGCGATGGTGGTGGCGGCAGCAACCAGGGCGTGCAGGTGCAGCTGGTGGGCGACTCCAGCTCGATGCTGCAGGAGATCGGCCAGGAAGTGGTGCCGTTGCTGGCGCAGCGTGCCGAACTGCGTGACGTGCGAATCGACAACGGAGAAAAGGGCGGCGAGCTGAAGGTGCGTGTTGACCGCGAGCGTGCCGCAGCGTTCGGATTCAACGCCGAGCAGGTGGCGAGCTTCGTTGGGCTGGCGCTGCGCGGCGCACCGATGCGCGAGTTCCGCCGCGGCGACAATGAGGTGCCGGTGTGGGTGCGCTTTGCCGGCGCCGAGCAGAGCAGTCCGGAAGACCTCGCCGGCTTCAGCGTGCGTACCGGCGATGGCCGCAGCGTGCCGCTGCTGAGCCTGGTCACCGTGGACGTCGGCTCGTCGGCCACCCAGATCGGCCGTACCAACCGCCAGACGACGTTGACCATTAAGGCCAACCTGGCAGAGAAGATCACGGCCCCGGACGGGCGCAAGGCGATAGAAGCCGTGCTCAAGCCGATGAACTTCCCGGCAGGCTACGGCTTCACTTTCGATGGCGGTGACTACGGCAACGATGATGAGGCCATGCAGCAGATGGTGTTCAACCTGCTGATCGCGCTGGTGATGATCTACGTGGTGATGGCGGCGGTGTTCGAGTCGCTGCTGTTCCCGGCGGCGATCATGAGCGGCGTGCTGTTCTCGATCTTCGGCGTGTTCTGGCTGTTCTGGATCACCGGCACCTCGTTCGGGATCATGTCCTTCATTGGCATCCTGGTGCTGATGGGCGTGGTGGTGAACAACGGCATCGTGATGATCGAGCACATCAACAACCTGCGGCGCAGTGGCATGGGCCGCACGCAGGCGCTGGTGGAAGGCTCACGCGAACGCCTGCGCCCGATCATGATGACCATGGGTACGGCGATCCTGGCGATGGTGCCGATCTCGCTGACCGACACGCAGATGTTCGGCAATGGCCCGGAGTATTCGCCGATGGCGCGCGCGATTGCCGGCGGCCTGGCGTTCTCGACCGTGGTCAGCCTGCTGTTCCTGCCGACGATCTACGCGGTACTCGATGACCTGCGCAATGCCGTGACGCGGCTGATCCGCCGTGCGCGTGGCCTGGAGATGGTAGAGCCGGGCGCTGCCCGGCTGTAGTGGTCGAGCTTGCTCGACCGTAAGCAGCACCAACGTGTTGTGGTGTGGGGGAGGCCGGTCGTAGTGGGGCGGCCTCCCCCTTTTTTTTGCCGGGCATGGCGCGGCGTTACCCATCACTGCATCGCGGCGTCGCCCGAGCAGGGGTTAAGGCATAGCAAAGCCCGGCTGATCTTCGCGACCGGAAGCACAGTGCCAACCAAGGTTGGCACCTACCGGTAGCGCCGGGCCATGCCCGGCGGAACCATCAGCCGGCCACCTTGCCCCACACCTTGAAGGTGGTCAGCCATAGGCCGAGCATGCTGCCGATGTTGGTCAGCATGAAGGTCAGCACCACGCGGGTGACACGGTTGCGATACCAGCCCTTCAGGCTCTGCGCATCGTCGCGCAGCTTCAGGAAGTCTTCGTAGGCCGGCTTGCGCAGGCGCGCTTCCACCAGCGCCGAGAACGCACCGGTCGGGATGCTCAGGCGGAACGGCTTGAACGGGGCCACCGCGATCGCGGTGAGGATGCTCAGCGGGTGGCCACCGGCCAGCAGGCAGCCCAGGCCCGCCAGGCCGCCGGTATACATCGCCCAGGTCGCCAGCAGTTCGGTACCCACGCCCAGGCCGCCGCGGTAGAAGCCCACGCCGATGCCGGTCGCCACGATTGCCAGGATGCCCAGCGTGAACCACGGGATGTTGCGCTTCTTCGGCACCGCTTCCAGCTCGGCGCGCAACGGTGCCGGCGCCTCGGTGTCGGTTTCCAGGTAGCGCGCCAGCCCGGCCAGGTGACCGGCACCGACCACCGCCAGCACTTCGCGCTGCTGCGGGTCGTGCGCTTCGCGCAGGCGCGTGGCCATGTAGCGGTCGCGCTCACCGATGATGGTCTCGTACAGCGCCGGGCTCTCGCTGGCAAACTCACCAAAGCTCGATTCGAGCATGTCGCCCTGCTTGAGCTTCTCGATCTCGTTCTCGCCCACTTCCTCGGACGAGAACAGGCCGGCGCCAAGCCCGGCGACCAGCTTCAGCTTGCCGAAGAAGCCCAGCCGCTGCGACGCACGACGGAAGGTCAGGCCGACTTCGCGGTCGATCAGGTGCACGGGCAGGTCGCGTTCGCGCGCCAGTTCCACTGCACGCTTCAGCTCGGCACCGGGCTCGATGTCGAGCTGTTCGGCCAGGCGGCGCTGGTAGGCGGACAGGGCCAGGTTGGCAGCGAACAGGGCGACGCGGCCCTTGCGGATCACCTCGACCAGGTCGAGCTTGGCCAGCGTGTCCGGGTCGCTCAGCGCCTGCAGGCGCTGCGGGTCCAGTTCGACGGCAACGGCATCGAAGCGACCGCTGTCGATGGCTTTTTCCACGGCCTCGACGCTGGCGCGGGAGACGTGGGCGGTGCCCAGCAGGGTGTAGCGCACGCCGTCGCGTTCGACGACGCGCACCGGCTGGCCGGCGAACAGGTCGTCACCGGTATCGGGAAGGGTTTCGGTCATGGGTTCATTCATTGGAAGGTGCGGTATCGGCGCCGTCGCCGAGCGCGCGCTGCATCTGCACGGTATCCAGCCAGCGGCCATGCTTGCGGCCGAGGCCACGGAACACGCCCACCAGCTCGAAGCCGAAGCGTTCGTGCAGCTTGATCGACGCGGTGTTGGTCGGTTCGCCGATCACCGCCACCATCTGCCGGTAGCCACGCGCCACGCAGGCATCGATCAAGGCCTGCAGAAGGCCAGTGCCGACGCCTTTGCCCTGGAATGCGGCATCGACGTAGACCGAGTTCTCCACGGTCCACTGGTAGGCAACGCGGGTGCGGTAAGTGTTGGCGTAGGCATAGCCGGCCACCTGGCCGTCGATTTCGGCGACCAGGTAGGGGAAGCCACGGTCGATGATGTCGCGCATGCGGCGCAGCATCTCGGTCGCGTCGGGAATGTCGTATTCGTAGGTGTTGACGAAGTCGGTCACTTCCACCGCGTAGATCGCGGTGATCGCATTGATGTCGGCAGGGCCGGCATCACGGATGAGGACGGCCATGCGCGGGCTCCGGCTCAGTCGATGTAGCGCTTGAGCAGGTCGCCGTAGGCATCGATGCGGCGATCACGCAGGAACGGCCAGATGCGGCGCACATGCTCGCTGCGCTGCAGGTCGACGTCGCACAGCAGCACGGTAGCCTCGGTGCCGGCCTCGGCCAGGAACTCGCCCTGCGGGCCGAGCACGTGGCTGTTGCCCCAGAACTGGATGCCCGACGCGCCCAGCGGCGAGGCCTCGTGGCCGACGCGGTTGCAGCTCAGCACCGGCAAGCCGTTGGCCACGCCGTGGCCGCGGTGGCTCAGTACCCAGGCGTCGCGCTGGCGCGTCTTCTCGTCCTGCACGTCGTCCGGATCCCAGCCGATCGCGGTCGGGTACAGCAGCAGTTCGGCACCGGCCAGCGCCATCAGGCGCGCCGCTTCCGGGTACCACTGGTCCCAGCACACCAGCACGCCAAGGCGGCCCACCGAGGTATCGATCGGCTTGAAGCCGATGTCGCCCGGGGTGAAGTAGAACTTCTCGTAGAAGCCCGGGTCATCCGGGATATGCATCTTGCGGTACTTGCCGAGCAGCGTACCGTCCTTCTCGAACACCACGGCGGTGTTGTGGTACAGGCCGGCAGCGCGGCGCTCGAACAGCGAGCCGACCAGCACCACGCCATGCTTCTTCGCCAGCGCGCCAAGGCGCTCGGTGCTCGGGCCCGGAATCGGCTCGGCCAGGTCGAACTCGTCCACCGATTCGTGCTGGCAGAAGTACGGACCGTTATGCAGTTCCTGCAGCAGCACCAGCTTGGCACCCTGCGCAGCCGCCTCGGCCACGCGTGCTTCGATCACCGCCAGGTTGGCGGCGGCATCACCGTGGTTGCGCTCCTGGATCAGGGCGACGGTAAGGGGGCTGCGCGAGTTCATGCGGGGCGTTCCTGCGGGGGAAAACCTGCATGTTAGCGCGGATGGGCGGCGACGGCGTGTCGTGCGCTGAATGGGTGCGATCGGTAGTGCCGGCCGTTGGCCGGCATCCCCAGATCCATCAAGCGTTACCTGGTTGCCGGCCAGCGGCCGGCACTACCGCTTACGCCTTCAACAACCCTGCCGGCAGCTGCATGGTGATGCAGTGCAGGCTGCCGTTCTGCCAGATCAGCGAGCGGCAGGGCACCTGCACGATCTCGCGACCCGGGTGCGCCTGGGCCAGCACGTCGCGGGCCAGGTCATCGGCCGGATCGCCATAGGCCGGTATCAGCACCGCGCCGTTGACGATCAGGTAGTTGGCGTACGAGGCAGCCAGGCGACGGCCTTCGTCGATCACCGGCTGTGCCCACGGCAGCGGGAACAGGCGATACGGCTGGCCGTCCTTGGTGCGCAGCGCGGCCAGCTCTTTGCCCATCGCCTGCAATTCGGCGTAGTGCGAGTCGCTCTCGTCGTCGCAGGCCTGGTAGACGATGCTGTCAGCCGAGGCGAAGCGGGCGAGGGTATCGATGTGCGCGTCGGTGTCGTCGCCTTCCAGGTAGCCGTGGTCCAGCCACAGCACGCGGTCCTGCTGCAGCCAGTCGGCCAGGTCGGCGCTCAGGCTGGCGCGGTCGCGGTCCGGGTGGCGCTCGTGCAGGCACTTCCAGGTGGTCAGCAGGGTGCCTTCGCCGTCGGTCTCGATGCCGCCGCCTTCCAGCGCGAACGGAATGCTGCGCACCGGTGCGTCGTTGAACACGCCGGCCTGGTCGAGCACGCCCACCAGCTGGTCATCCAGGGTGGCGTCGAACTTGCCGCCCCAGCCGGTGAAGCGGAAATCCAGCAGCTGGAAGCTGCCGTCGGCACGGCGCAGGGTGATCGGGCCGGAGTCGCGCAGCCAGGTATCGTCGTAGGCCGCCGTGGTGAAGTGGACCTTGTCCATGTCGACGCGGTTGGAGCGCAGCCGCATCTCGGCATAGGTCTCCACATCATCGTCGGCCACGCAGATCAGCACCGGCTGGAAGCGGGTGATGGCCGCGACCAGGGCGATGTAGGTCTCTTCCACCTGGCCCAGGCGGTCAGCCCAGTCGGTATCGGCGGTGGGCCAGGCAATCAGGACGCCGCTCTGGGCTTCCCACTCGGCAGGAAAACGAAGGGTCTGGTTCATGGTCTCGCTACACAGGCCCGCCCACGGCGGGTAAAGGGATCAACGGATCGGCGGTTTCGGGCCGATTTCGTTCGGGTCCGCCTGGTTGGCCACCACGTTGATCACCTTCTGCTTCTCGAAGTAGACGGTGAACTGCGGGTACACCCAGCGGTTGATGGTCGGCCACTGCCGCTTCTGCCCGCCACGCGGCTGCAGCTGCTCGTTGGGCGCGCCGAACTGCGCCTGCACCTGCTGCATGCTCTGGCCGCGCACGGGCACGGCACCGGCCGGCTTCTCGCGGGCACGATCAACAAGCAGGGTATCGGCCAGTGCCGGTGTGGCGGCGGCCAGGGTGGCCATCATGGCCAGGGCGGACAGGTAACGCTTCATCTCGATCTACTCCCCAGTGGTCAAGAAAGGCGATTACAGCAAAAACGGCAGGAAAAAGCCGCATAAACAAAAAACCGCCCGAAGGCGGTTTCTTGCATCGGGTCGGCCCCGCGTAGGGCCAGCCGCAGCCGGAAGGCTGTGAGGCTTAGCGCTGACGCGCCTTGAAACGCGGGTTCGACTTGCAGATGACGAAGATCTTGCCACGACGACGCACGACCTTGCAGTCACGGTGACGGGCCTTCGCCGACTTCAGGGAGGACAGGACTTTCATGGCATACCTCGGCGTAAACAGTAGTTGTTCGGGTGGAGCGTGGCCGCGATATGCGAAAGACAATCGGCAGTTGACGCTCGTTCAAGCCCGCCATTCTACCGGGCTTTTCCTCGTGGTTTCAAGTGGTTGCACAAAAGATCCCGCTGGGGGCGTCTGGCAGGGGCTAGAATGGCCTCTTCACACGCTCTGGGACCCCCATGAATCCACTCGCTCCCGTCCTGACCATCGACGGCCCATCCGGGGCCGGCAAGGGTACCATCAGCCGCATCATCGCGCGCAGGATGGGCTGGCATTACCTGGATTCGGGCGCGCTGTACCGGGCGGTGGGCGTGGCCGCAAGCTGGGCCGACATCGATACCTCGGACGCTTCGGCACTGGTGCGTTGCACCTTCGACACCCACGTTCAGTTTGTCGAGCAGGGCGATGCCATGCGGGTCATGGTCAACGGCACCGATGCCACCGACGAGCTGCGCCTGGAGACCACCGGTGCGCTGGCCTCGGCCATTGCCGCCATTCCCGAGGTCCGGGCTGCCCTGAAGGAGCGCCAGCGCGCATTCAGGGAGCTGCCGGGCCTGGTTGCCGACGGCCGCGACATGGGCACGGTGATCTTCCCGGACGCCTCCTACAAGGTCTTCCTGACCGCCAGTGCCGAGGAGCGCGCCGAGCGCCGGCATAAGCAGTTGAAAGACAAGGGGGTTTCTGTTAACTTTGATGACCTCCTGCGCGAGATCATGGCCCGCGACGCCCGTGATGCTCAGCGTACCGTGGCGCCCCTGAAGCCGGCAGACGATGCTGTCCTCATCGACACCACAGGCATCGGCATCGATGATGTCGTTGCCCGAGTGATGGATCTGCTTCCGGTTCCGGCTGCCTGATCCGTTCGCGCGGGAGCACTGCCAGCAGCATCGGTGGTGGTCGCGCATAGCAGTGCTGTACCAGCTCCGTCGCGCAATGATGCGTGGCGGTTTTCCTACTACACACGACCTGCGTTTCCGGGGTCGACCAACAGGCGGGCGGTCGCCATTCCCCTGAAGGGGACGCCACCGACCCATGTGTCCAACAGAGTAAATCTAATGACCGAATCATTTGCCGAACTGTTTGAAGCCAGCCAGGCCAACCTGGCCAAGCTGAAGCCGGGCGCCATCGTCAGCGGTACCGTTGTTGAAGTCCGCGGCGACGTCGTGGTGATCAACGCTGGCCTGAAGTCCGAAGGCATCGTGCCGATCGAACAGTTCCGTAACGACGCTGGCGAAATCGACGTCGCCGAAGGCGACATCGTCAAGGTCGCCCTCGACTCGATCGAGAACGGCTTCGGCGAAACCGTCCTGTCGCGCGAGAAGGCCAAGCGCGCGATGGTGTGGGACGAGCTGGAAGAAGCGTTGGAAAAGAACGAAACCATCACCGGCCGCATCAGCGGCAAGGTCAAGGGTGGTTTCACCGTGGACATCAAGGATGTCCGCGCCTTCCTGCCGGGTTCCCTGGTCGATGTGCGCCCGGTGCGCGATCCGGCCTACCTGGAAGGCAAGGAACTCGAGTTCAAGCTCATCAAGCTGGACCGCAAGCGTAACAACGTCGTGGTCTCGCGCCGCGCTGTCGTCGAAAGCGAGCACTCGGAAGAGCGCGAGCAGCTGATGGACAAGCTGCAGGAAGGCGCGATCCTGAAGGGTGTCGTCAAGAACCTGACCGATTACGGCGCGTTCGTGGACCTGGGCGGTATCGACGGCCTGCTGCACATCACCGACATGGCGTGGAAGCGCGTGCGTCACCCGTCGGAAGTCGTGAACGTCGGCGACGAGCTGGACGTCCGCGTGCTGAAGTTCGACCGCGAGCGCAACCGCGTTTCGCTGGGCCTGAAGCAGCTGGGCGAGGATCCGTGGGACAACATCGGCCGTCGTTACCCGGCCAACAGCCGCGTCTTCGGCAAGGTCTCCAACGTCACCGATTACGGTGCGTTCGTTGAGATCGAGCCGGGCGTCGAAGGCCTGGTGCACGTCTCCGAGATGGATTGGACCAACAAGAACGTCAACCCGTCCAAGGTTGTCCAGGTTGGTGATGAAGTCGAAGTGATGGTGCTGGACGTCGATGAAGAGCGTCGCCGTATCTCGCTGGGCATGAAGCAGGTTGCCGCCAATCCGTGGGAAACCTTCGCTGCCACCCACAAGAAGGGTGACAAGGTGTCGGGCCAGATCAAGTCGATCACCGACTTCGGCATCTTCATCGGCCTGGACGGCGGCATCGACGGCCTGGTCCACCTGTCCGACATCAGCTGGAACACCACCGGCGAAGACGTCGTTCGCAACTTCAAGAAGGGCGATACCCTGGACGCCGTCGTCCTGGCTGTCGATCCGGAGCGCGAGCGCATCTCCCTGGGCGTGAAGCAGCTGGAGCAGGATCCGTTCGGCCAGTACATGGCTGCCAATCCGAAGGGCTCCAAGGTCGAAGGCGTGGTGAAGGAAGTCGACGCCAAGGGCGCGATCATCGAGCTGGCTGACGGCATCGAAGGTTACGTCTCGGCCCGCGACATCGCCAACGAGCGCGTTGACGACGCCACCCAGCACCTGAAGGTCGGCGACAAGGTCGAAGCCAAGTTCGTGGGCATGGACCGCAAGGGCCGTACCCTGCAGCTGTCGATCAAGGCCAAGGACGACGCGGAAATGCGCGAAGTGCTGGAGGAATACCAGTCCTCTTCGGCTTCCAGCGGCACCACCCAGCTGGGCGCGCTGCTGCGTGCGCAGCTGAACGGCAACAAGTCCGAGTAATCGGCCTTACGCTGTTCGTTGTTTCCTGGACGGCCCGGGCATTGCCCGGGCCGTTTCAGGCTGAGATGCCCCTGATGTGAGCCGGTAATGACCAAATCCGAACTGATCGAAATCCTTGCGCGCCGCCAGGCGCACCTGAAGGCCGATGATGTCGATCTGGCGGTGAAGTCGTTGCTGGAGATGATGGGCGGATCGCTGTCCGCCGGGGATCGCATCGAAATCCGTGGTTTTGGCAGCTTCTCGCTGCACTATCGTCCGCCGCGCCTGGGTCGCAACCCGAAGACCGGCGAATCGGTTGCCCTGCCGGGCAAGCATGTCCCCCATTTCAAGCCGGGCAAGGAACTGCGCGAGCGGGTCAGCAGTGTGCTGCCGCTGGACGCCGATCCGGCCTGAGCCCTCCGTCGCGCCACCGCGTGCGAATCCAGCCGCGAGTCGGATAAGCTACGGACTCCTGCCACTGGAGCTGTCGCATGAAGGTTTTTCGTCTGCTGGTCCTGCTGGCGGTGCTGATCCTTGGATTGATCATCGGTGCGGTCAACATGACCGCGATGTCGATCAACCTGCTGTTTACCCAACTGCACACCTCGGTGGGCGTGGCCCTGATCGCCGCGCTGCTGGTTGGTGTCGTGGTCGGTGCCGGGCTGGTGCTGGTGAGCGTGGTCATTCCGCTCTACAGCCAGTTGCGCCGCGCCAACAAGTCCGCTGTCGCTTCGCCGGCACCGGTCGCTTCCCCCCAATCTTTTGATGGACGTTGATCGAAGATGGATTTCGTCACCGAGTGGTTCTGGTTCTTCCTGTTCGTTCCGCTGGCCGCACTGGCCGGGTGGGTGATCGGGCGGCGTGGTGGTCAACGCCACGGTGACAGCCAGGTCAGCCGCCTGTCGAGCACCTATTTCCGTGGCCTGAACTACCTGCTCAACGAGCAGCCGGACAAGGCCATCGAGCTGTTCCTGCACATCGCCGAGCTGGACAAGGAAACCTTCGAGACCCAGGTCGCGCTGGGCCACCTGTTCCGCCGTCGTGGTGAAGTCGACCGCGCCATCCGCCTGCACCAGGGGCTGGTCAACCGCCACGACCTGAGTGACGCGCAACGCGTGCAGGCCCTGCTGGCGCTGGGCGAGGACTACATGAAGTCTGGCCTGCTGGATCGCGCCGAGACCGTGTTCACCGAGCTGGCACAGCTGGATCAGCGTGCACCGCAGGCGCTCAAGCACCTGATCGGCATCTACCAGGCCGAGCGCGACTGGGAAAAGGCGATCGACAACGCCACCCGTTTCGAGGATGTCACCGGCGAGCCGATGGGCAAGCTGATCGGGCAGTTCGAATGCGAACTGGCCGAGCGTTTCCGTGGCGCCGGCAAGCTGGAAGAGGCGAGGGCGGCGATCGCCCGCGCCTACCAGGCAGACGCGATGTCGGTGCGCGCCGGCATCATCGAGGGCCGGCTGGAAACTGACGCGGGCAATCCAGAGGCCGCCGTGCGCGCCTTCGAGCGCGCCGCGCGCAACGACCCCGAATACCTGCCGGAACTGCTGCCGGCACTGATGCAGAACTATCGCAAGGTCGGCGATCTGGCGGGCGCACGCGCGTTTCTGTCGGAGATGACCGAGCACTACCGCGGCATCGCCCCGGTACTGGCGCTGACCCGTTTGATGGAAGAGCAGGAGGGCGTGGCGCCGGCCCGTGCCTACCTCGGTCGCCAGCTCAAGGACCGCCCGTCGGTACGTGGCGAATCCGCGCTCATCGACCTGACCCTTGCCGAGGGGGCCGATTCCACCGCCACCCTGCATGACCTCAAGCACATCACCGACCAGCTGCTGGTGCGTAACCCGGCCTATCGCTGCACCCGCTGTGGCTTCGGTGCGCGTACCCACCACTGGCAGTGCCCGAGCTGCAAGGAGTGGGGAACGGTCAAGCCGCTGCTGAACTACGCGGTGCTCTGATCCATGCCCTGGCTTGTGATGGGCGCGCTGCTGGGGCTCGCCCTGCTGAGTGCGTTGCTGACCTGGGCAGCGCGGGGCTATGCACTGCGCCAGCAGTTGATGGATCAGCCCGGCGAACGTCGCAGCCATAGTGTCGCCACCCCGCGCGGTGGCGGCATCGCCATCGTCATCAGCCTGCTGGTGACCGCTGGCGTGGCCATCTGGGCCTGGCCCGAAAGCACGCCGACCGTGCTGGTGGCCAGCCTTGGGTTGGTGCTGGTGGCCGGCATCGGCTGGTGGGACGACCACAAGCCCCTGCCGGCGATGCGTCGCCTGCTGGTGCATTTCATCGCCGCTGCGCTGTTGGCCGGCCTGGTCAAGGTGAATGGTGGCAGCTGGCTATTGGCAGCGTTGGTGCTCGTGTTCACCGCCTCGCTGATCAATATCTGGAATTTCATGGACGGCATCAATGGCATTGCTGCCAGCCAGGCCGTCGTGGCGATGCTGGGACTGGCGCCGATGCTGCCCTGGCCATATTCGCTGGCTGCCGTGGCCCTGGGCCTGGCCTGCCTTGGATTCCTGCCGTTCAACTTCCCTCGGGCCCGAATCTTCATGGGCGATGTCGGAAGCGGCGCGCTGGGGTATGCGGTCGCAGCGGTGCTGGCACTCGCCAGCGTGCGTACCAATATCAACTGGATCCTGCTGCTGGTACCGGTTTCGCCGTTCCTCGTGGACGCGGGCTTCACACTGCTGGCGCGCATCATTTCCGGACAACGCTGGATGGAACCCCATACCCAGCACGTCTACCAGCGCGCGGTGCAGGCAGGAGCCAGTCACCCCCAGGTGACAGGGATGTACTTTGCTTTGGGCCTGTTCAGTATTACAGTGTTCAATGTCTGCTCCAATTTGCAGCCGAGGTGGGAGGCTGCCGTGGCGATCGCGTGGTTCATCGCGCTGAGCGTCCTCTGGCTCCTCCTGCGCAATGGAATGCGCCATCGACAAGGAACTACCTGACTTATGGCTTCACCCTGGCGGGACAGAATCCTCGGCCTGATGCCGCGTTCAGCCATCGTCTGCCACGACCTCTTCATGGTCTGGGCATGCTGGCAGTTGCTCCATGCAGGGCGTTACTCGATCCTGCCCAACGCCCCGGCGCTGCCCCTGTGGAACGTCGATACCACCCTGGTCCTGCTGCTGCAGGGCCTGGTGTTCTGGCGCGTGGGCCTGTATCGCGGACTCTGGCGGTTCGCCAGCGTCAGCGACCTGCTGAACATCTTCAAGGCCAGCTTCATCGGCATGGTGGCCATCGTCCTGGTGCTGATGTGGAAGCGCTTCGACGGCGTGCCGATGTCGGTGCTGGTGATCTATCCGTTCGCGCTGTCGGCACTGCTCGGCGCGCCGCGCCTGCTGTACCGGGCCTGGAAGGACTACCAGGCGCTGCAGTCCGATTCCAGCGCCCGCCGCGTGCTGATCCTCGGCGCCGGTCAGGCTGCCGAAACCCTGGTGCGCGACCTGCGCCGTTCCGGCAACTTCGAGCCGGTCGGCCTGCTCGACGATGCACCGCACCTGCGTGGTGCCAAGCTGCAGGGTCTGCCGATCCTCGGCACCCTGGATGACGCGCCGACGGTGGTCCGCGAGACCGCTGCCAAGCTGCTGGTCATTGCCATGCCGTCGCTGGATGCCGCAGGCATGCAGCGTGTGGTCGCGATCTGCGAAAGCACCGGCGTGCCGTTCCGTACCGTGCCCAAGCTCAGTGACATCCTGCAGGGGCAGTCGCTGCCAGGCCAGCTGAAGGAAGTGGCGATCGAGGACCTGCTGGGCCGCAAGCCGATCATGCCGGACTGGAACCTGATCCGGGGCTGGTTGGGCGGGCGCACCGTAATGGTCACCGGTGCCGGTGGTTCGATCGGCTCGGAGCTGTGTCGCCAGTGCGCGCGGCACGGTGCAGGTCGCATCATCCTGCTGGAGATCAGTGAACTGCTGTTGCTGACCATCGAAGGCGAGCTGCGTCGCAGCTTCCCCGATGTCGAGATCGAGGCGGTGCTGGGCGATTGCGGCGACCCGGCGGTGATCCGCCACGCGCTGTCGCTGCACCCGGTCGATACCGCTTTCCATGCGGCCGCCTACAAGCATGTGCCGGTGCTGGAGCGCCAGCTGCGCGAAGCGGTGCGCAACAACATCCTGGCGACCGAGAACGTCGCCCGCGCCTGCCTCGAAGCGCGCGTGGAGCATTTCGTGTTCATCTCCACCGACAAGGCGGTTGACCCGGTCAATGCGCTGGGTGCGAGCAAGCGCTACGCCGAGATGATCTGCCAGAGCCTGGACCAGAAGTCCACGCATACCCGTTTCGTCACGGTGCGCTTCGGCAATGTGCTGGCGTCGGCCGGCAGCGTGGTGCCACTGTTCCGCGAGCAGATCCTGCGCGGTGGCCCGGTCACTGTCACCGACCCGGAAGTCAGCCGCTACTTCATGACCATTCCCGAGGCCTGCCAGCTGATCCTGCAGGCGGCCGCGTCGGCGTCGCATGGTGCGATCTACACCCTCGACATGGGCGAGCCGGTGCCGATCCGCGTGCTGGCCGAACAGATGATCCGCCTGACCGGCAAGCAGCCGTACAAGGACATCCAGATCATCTATACCGGCCTGCGTCCGGGCGAGAAACTGCACGAGACGCTGTTCTATTCGGACGAAGACTACCGCTCGACCGCGCACCCGAAGATTCTCGAGGCCGGCGTGCGTACGTTCTCGCGGGACCTGGTACTGGGCAATGTTCCGCGCCTGCGGGAGGCGATTGCCAGCTACGACACCGCCAGCATCCAGGAAATCCTGTTTGCGACGATGCCGGAATTCTCGCCAATCGAACAGGATGCTTACATTTCATCCGCTAAAGTCGTGCCTTTCCCGGCACGTGAGGCCAACAGGCACCAATGAGCAAGCGAATTCGCAAAGCAGTTTTCCCGGTGGCAGGACTGGGAACGCGTTTTTTGCCAGCAACCAAGACTGTGCCGAAGGAAATGCTGCCGATCATTGATCGGCCGCTGATCCAGTACGCCGTGGATGAAGCCATCGAAGCCGGCTGCGACACGCTGGTGTTCATCACCAACCGCTACAAGCACGCGGTCGCCGACTATTTCGACAAGGCCTACGAACTGGAGCAGAAGCTCGAGCGCGCCGGCAAGCAGGAGCAGCTGGAGCTGATCCGCCACGTGCTGCCCAATGGCGTGCGCGCGATCTTCGTGACCCAGGCCGAAGCGCTGGGCCTCGGGCACGCGGTGCTGTGTGCCAAGGCGGTGATCGGCGACGAGCCGTTTGCCGTGCTGCTGCCCGATGACCTGATCTGGAATCGGGGTGCCGGTGCGTTGAAGCAGATGGCCGATCTCAACGAGGCCAGTGGTGCCAGCGTGATCGCGGTCGAAGACGTGCCGCACGAAAAGACCGCCAGCTACGGCATCGTCGCCACCGAGGCCTTCGATGGCCGCAAGGGCCGCATTTCGCAGATCGTGGAAAAGCCGAAGCCGGAGGACGCGCCGAGCGACCTGGCCGTGGTGGGCCGCTACGTGCTGAGCCCGAAGATCTTCGAGCTGCTGGAACAGACCCAGACCGGTGCCGGCGGTGAGATCCAGTTGACGGATGCGATTGCCGAGCTGCTGAAGACTGAAGAAGTCGATGCCTATCGTTTCGAGGGCACCCGCTTCGACTGCGGCACGCACCTGGGTCTGGTGGAGGCGACGATCCGCTTCGCGCTGGACAACCCGAAGCTGGCCGGCCCGGCGCGCGAGAAACTGGCGGCGATGCTGGCGGAATAAGGGTTTTATCAAGCGCTCCGTCAGCGCTTTGATTGATACGTGGGGGAGGGGGCGGATGGCCCTCTCCAAAACACGCCAAAGCCCTTCCATGGTGCTCGATGGCGCCATCCATGGCGCCAACGGTTTTGGAGAGGGCCATCCGCCCCCTCTCGACAGTTTCCGTGCGGCGCGGACGGGAAGGGCGAAATCAAAGGCAGAAGCACAAGCAAAAAAGGCAGCCATAGGCTGCCTTTTTTGCTTGTTGGGGCCAGAGCCCTTTGCGCAGCAAAGGGCTCTGGCCCCGGCCTTTGCCCCTGCCTTTGCTCACCCCTCCGCCGCGTGGAATGTTGGCTGGCACGGGTGGGCGAGGCTGACCGGGACTGTCAGCGGCATGGATGCCGCTGCCAAGCCCCCAGGGACGGGTTCACGGCGTGTCCCGGGCAGCCTCACCCACCCGGGCCCCACAGCAAACCGAAATGTCCGCCGACAACGCTTTGAACCTTACAGCGCTTCGAAAATACCCGCCGCGCCCATGCCGGTGCCGATGCACATCGTCACCATGCCGTACTTCTGCTGGCGACGACGCAGGCCGTGCAGCAGCGTCGCGGTACGGATCGCGCCGGTCGCACCCAGCGGGTGACCCAGTGCGATCGCGCCGCCCAGCGGGTTGACCTTGCTCGGGTCCAGGCCGCAATCGCGGATCACTGCCAGCGACTGCGCGGCGAATGCTTCGTTCAGTTCAATCCAGTCCAGCTGGTCCTGGGTCAGGCCGGCCTGCTTCAGTGCCTTCGGGATCGCGGCAATCGGGCCGATGCCCATCACTTCCGGGCGCACGCCGGCCACCGAGAAGCTGACGAAACGGGCCAGCGGGGTCAGGCCGTAGTCCTTGATTGCCTGCTCCGAGGCCAGCAGCACGGCACCGGCGCCGTCGCTCATCTGCGAGGAGTTGCCGGCAGTGACGGTGCCGCCGAACTGGCCGTTGCGGAACACCGGGCGCAGCTTGGCCAGGCCTTCGGCCGAGGAATCCGGGCGCGGGCCTTCGTCGGTGTCGGCGATCTTGTTGCGGGTGATGATGCGCTGGCCATCGGCCAGGTCCGGCAGGTGCGAGACGATCTCGTACGGGCTGATCTCGTCCTTGAAGTCACCGTTCTGGATCGCGGCCATGGCCTTCTGGTGCGAGGCGAGGGCGAAGGCGTCCTGGTCTTCGCGCGAGACCTTCCACTCTTCGGCGACCTTCTCGGCGGTGATGCCCATGCCGTAGGCGATGGCAACGTGGTCGTTGTCGAACACACTCGGTGCCATGGCGATCTTGTTGCCCATCATCGGCACCATCGACATCGACTCGGTGCCGCCGGCCAGCATCAGGTCGGCGTTGCCCAGGCGGATCGCGTCGGCGGCTTGCGCCACGGCCTGCAGGCCGGAGGAGCAGAAGCGGTTCACGGTCTGTGCGGCGATGGTGTTGGGCAGGCCAGCCAGCAGCACGCCGATGCGTGCCACGTTCATGCCCTGCTCGGCTTCCGGCATGGCGCAGCCGATGATCGCGTCATCGATGCGGTTGACGTCCACGCCCGGGGCCTGGGCGACGACGCTGCGCAGGACGTGCGCAAGCATGTCATCGGGGCGGGTGTTGCGGAACATGCCCTTGGGCGCCTTGCCGACCGGGGTACGGGTGGCGGCGACGATGTAGGCGTCCTGGATTTGCTTGGTCATTGCAGTGATCTCTCGAATTTTTTAGCCGGAGTGCCGACCAACGGTCGGCACCCACCAGAGGCAGAGGGATGCCGACCAGGGGTCGGCACCCGCCATCAATCAGTTACGCAGCGGCTTGCCGGTCTTCAGCATGTGCGCGATGCGGGCCTGGGTCTTTTCCTGCTGGGCCAGTTCGACGAAGTGCTTGCGCTCCAGGGTCAGCAGCCACTCTTCGTCGACCAGGGTGCCGCGGTCGACCTTGCCGCCGCACAGCACGGTGGCGATGCGCTCGGCGATCTCGTAGTCGTACGGGCTGATGAAGCGGCCTTCCAGCATGTTGACCAGCATCATCTTGAAGGTGGCGATACCCACGTCACCGGCCACCTGGATGCGGCGTGCCGGCAGCGGCGGACGGTAGCCCGCTTCGGCCAGGGCGCGTGCTTCGGCCTTGGCGATGTGCAGGGCTTCGTAGCTGTTGAACACCACCTTGTCGGTGCTGCGCAGCAGGCCCAGTTCCTTGGCGTTGACCGCCGAGTTGGAGACCTTGGCCATCGCCACGGTCTCGAAGGTCTTCTTCAGTTCGGCGAACACGTCACCGCCCGGGCCAGCGGCCTGCGAGGCGCGCACCGCCAGTTCTTTCAGGCCACCACCGGCCGGCAGCAGGCCGACGCCGGCCTCGACCAGGCCGATGTAGCTTTCCAGGAAGGCCACGGTCTTGGCGCTGTGCATCTGGAACTCGCAGCCACCACCCAGCGCCAGGCCGCGCACGGCGGCAACCACCGGCACCAGCGAGTACTTGATGCGCTGGCTGGTGCGCTGGAAGTTGGCCACCATTTCTTCGAACTGGTCGACCTTGCCGGCCTGCAGCAGGCCGAGGGCACCGGCCAGGTCGGCACCGGCGGAGAAGGGTTCCTTCTGCTGCCAGATCACCAGGCCCTGGAAGTCCTTCTCGGCGCGGCTCACGCATTCCTGCAGGCCGTCCAGCACCTGGTCGGACACGGTGTTCATCTTGGTCTTGAAGCTGACCACGGCGATGCCATCACCGTCGTGCCACATGCGCAGGCCGTCGTTCTCGAACACGGTCTCGCCCGGCGCGAACTTTTCGCCCAGCAGCGGATCCGGGAAACGCTGGCGCTGGTACACCGGCAGCGACGAGCGCGGCAGCTTGGCGTTGCGCGACGGGCTGTAGCTGCCTTCGGCGGCATGCACGCCATCGCGGCCATCGAACACCCAGTCCGGCAGCGGGGCGTTGCTCATGCTCTTGCCGGCGACGATGTCATCGGCGATCCACTGCGCGACCTGCTTCCAGCCGGCGGCCTGCCAGGTTTCGAACGGGCCCAGCGACCAGCCGTAGCCCCAGCGGATGGCCAGGTCGACGTCGCGCGCGGTCTCGGCGATGTCGGTCAGGTGGTAGGCGCTGTAGTGGAACAGGTCGCGGAAGGTCGCCCACAGGAACTGCGCCTGCGGGTGCTGGCTTTCGCGCAGCTTGGCGAACTTCTCGGCCGGGTTCCTGATCTTCAGGATCTCGACCACTTCCGGCGCGGCAGCGCGGTCAGCCGGGCGGTAGTCCTGCTTCTCCAGGTCCAGCACCACGATGTCCTTGCCGACCTTGCGGAAGATGCCGGCGCCGGTCTTCTGGCCCAGTGCGCCCTTGGAAATCAGCGCGTCCAGCCACTTCGGCGACTTGAAGAACTCGTGCCACGGGTCGTTCGGCAGGGTATCGCCCATGGTCTTGATGACGTGCGCCATGGTGTCCAGGCCGACCACGTCGGAGGTGCGGTAGGTGGCCGACTTCGGACGACCGACCAGCGGGCCGGTCAGGCCGTCCACTTCATCGAAGCCCAGGCCGAACTGCTGGGTGTGGTGGATGGTCGACAGGATCGAGAACACGCCGATGCGGTTGCCGATGAAGTTCGGGGTGTCCTTGGCGTACACCACGCCCTTGCCCAGGGTGGTGACCAGGAATTCTTCCAGACCTTCCAGCACGGCGGCATCGGTGGTGGTGGCCGGGATCAGCTCGGCCAGGTGCATGTAGCGCGGCGGGTTGAAGAAGTGCACGCCGCAGAAGCGGTGGCGCAGCTGCTCGGGCAGCACGTCGGCCAGCTTGTTGATGCCCAGGCCGGAGGTGTTGGAGGCCAGCACGGCGTGGTCGGCCACGAACGGGGCGATCTTCTTGTACAGGTCCTGCTTCCAGTCCATGCGCTCGGCGATGGCCTCGATGATCAGGTCGCAGTCCTTCAGCTGCTCCAGGCCGGACTCGTAGTTGGCCGGGGTGATGGCTTCGGCCAGCGACTTGCTGGCCAGCGGCGCCGGGCTCAGCTTGCCCAGGTTGGCGATCGCCTTCAGCACGATGCCATCGGCCGGGCCTTCCTTCGCAGGCAGGTCGAACAGCACGGTGTCGACGCCAGCGTTGGTGAGGTGGGCGGCGATCTGGGCACCCATGACGCCGGCACCCAGCACGGCGGCGCGGCGGACTAGCAGGGAATTGGACATGGTGTAGGGCCTTTGTTGGTCAGCAGTTACTGGGTGGAATCAAAGGGAAGCGGGCAGGGCGCTGGCGCGTGCGGCGGCGCGGAACCCGGCTTCGGCGAAATGGATCAGTTCGTGGGCGGCATGGGCACGATGCGCCGCTTCGGTGACACCGGCGGGACGCTTGATCAGCCCGAAGTCGGCCATGGCATAGGTGAGCGAGCCGGCCAGGAAGTCCAGGCGCCAGTACAGCTCTTCCTTGCTCAGGTCGGGCGCGCATTCGGCGATCGCCTTGCCGAACGCACGCAGCACGTGGCCGTAGTGGTCGGACAGGAATTTGCGCAGGTTGTCGTTCTTCTCGGCGTAGGCGCGGGCGATCACGCGCACGAAGGCGCCGCCGTTCTGGCGGTCCTGGGCCAGCGCCAGTGCCGGCTCGACGAAGGCGGCCAGCACCGGGCGCAGCTGCCCGGGGTGTTCGCTGCGGGCGCGTTCGAGCTGCGACAGGCGGGCGCCGGTCATCTCGTCCATGCGGCGGCGGAACACCTCGTTGACCAGGTTTTCCTTGGAGCCGAAGTGGTAGTTGACCGCTGCGATGTTGACGTCGGCCTGGCTCGTCACCTGGCGCAGCGAGGTGCCGGCGAAGCCGTGCTGTGCGAACAGCTCCTCGGCCGCGCCGAGGATCCGGTCCTTGGTCGAGAAGTGGGCGGGTTTGGCCATCGGCGGGCGGACCTTAATCAAACGATTGTTTGATACTAGGACCAGACGGTAGCGTATGGCATTTTGCAGTGCAGCAAAATTGCCCGCAGCGGTCAGAATCCGCTCAGGTGGGTGAATGGGCGCAAAGGGTAGTGCCGGCCGCTGGCCGGCAACCGCGGGCAGCCCATGGGGCACCAGCCTGCCGGCCAGCGGCCGGCACTACCACGCTGCCGCTTTATCTTTTACAATTCGCCTACGTTTATCAGGCTAAGCCCGCGTCCCGACGCGGGTTTTTTTTCATGTTACCCTTCGGGCCATCAGCGGCCCGATTCCATTGGAGACATCCCATGGCGCTGGAGCGCACCCTTTCGATCATCAAGCCGGACGCCGTTGCCAAGAACGTCATCGGCGAAATCTACGCCCGCTTCGAGAAGGCCGGCCTGAAGGTCGTGGCCGCCAAGTACAAGCAGCTGTCGCGCCGTGAAGCCGAAGGCTTCTACGCCGTGCACCGCGAGCGTCCGTTCTTCAACGCGCTGGTCGAGTTCATGATCTCCGGCCCGGTGATGATCCAGGCCCTGGAAGGCGAGAACGCCGTCCTGGCCCACCGCGACCTGCTGGGCGCCACCAACCCGAAGGAAGCCGCTGCGGGCACCATCCGCGCCGACTTCGCCGAATCCATCGATGCCAACGCCGCCCACGGCTCGGACTCGGTCGAGAATGCCGCGATTGAAATCGCCTACTTCTTCGCCGCCACCGAAGTCGTCTCGCGCTGAGAGTAATGCCGTGAACGAGGTCGTACAGTCCCCCGCCATCCAGCCGCTGCCGAAGTCGGCACCCACGGCTGGCAAGCAGAACCTGCTCGACCTCGATCGCGCGGGCCTGGAGAAGTTCTTCGTCGAGGTTCTCGGCGAGAAGAAGTTCCGTGCCCATCAGGTGATGAAGTGGATCCACCATCGCTACGTCACCGATTTCGATGAAATGACCGACCTCGGCAAGGTCCTGCGCGCCAAGCTGCAGGCCCATGCCGAGGTGCTGGTTCCCAACATCGTGTTCGACAAGCCCTCCGCCGACGGCACCCACAAGTGGCTGCTGGCGATGGGCGTGGATGGCAAGAACGCCATCGAGACCGTGTACATCCCGGACAAGACCCGTGGCACGCTGTGCGTGTCCTCGCAGGTCGGTTGCGGCCTGAACTGCACGTTCTGCTCCACCGCCACCCAGGGCTTCAACCGCAACCTGACCACCGCCGAGATCATCGGCCAGGTGTGGGTTGCCGCACGCCACCTGGGCAACGTGCCGCACCAGATGCGCCGCCTCACCAATGTGGTGATGATGGGCATGGGCGAGCCGCTGATGAATTTCGACAACGTCGTGCGCGCCATGAGCGTGATGCGCGACGACCTGGGCTACGGCCTGGCCAACAAGCGCGTGACCCTGTCGACCTCCGGCCTGGTGCCGCAGATCGACCGCCTGTCCGCCGAAAGCGACGTGTCGCTGGCGGTATCGCTGCATGCGCCGAACGACGCGCTGCGCGAGACGCTGGTGCCGCTCAACAAGAAGTACCCGATCGCCGAGCTGATGGCCTCGTGCGCACGTTACCTGCGCGCCAACAAGCGCCGCGAATCGGTCACCTTCGAATACACCCTGATGAAGGGCATCAACGACAAGCCCGAGCATGCCCGCGAGCTGGCCCGCCTGATGCGCCAGTTCGACAACGCGGTGCAGGCCAAGGATTCGGGCAAGGTCAACCTGATTCCCTTCAATCCGTTCCCGGGCACTCGCTACGAGCGTTCGGAAGAAGCGCACATCCGCGCCTTCCAGAAGATCCTGCTCGACAGCAACGTGCTGACCATGGTCCGCCGCACCCGTGGCGACGACATCGACGCCGCCTGTGGCCAGCTCAAGGGCCAGGTGATGGACCGCACCCGCCGCCAGGCGGAGTTCAACAAGACGCTGCAGGCGGGGAAGGGGAGCGATGCCGCGGCCTGACCGCCTCTGGCTGGTTCTGTTCGCAGGCGTGCTGGCCGTTGCGGTCGGCGGCTGCAAATCCCATCCCAAGGCCAAGCTCGGGCCGAGTCAGGCGCCGGTCTATTCGGTGGGTGACCCGGAAAGCGTACGGCGCGAAGTGCGCTGGCGCGACCTGTTGACCCTGGCGACCCGCGACATGCAGGTCGGCAATCTCGACGCCGCCGAGCGCAAGGTGCGCGAAGCGCTGAAGCTGGCGCCCGAGGCGCCCGACGCACTGGTGCTGCAGGCCGGCATCGATGACCGTCGTGGCCGCACCCGCCAGGCAGGCGAGAATTTCCGCAAGGCCGCCGAGCTGGCGCCGCAGCGCGGAGACGTGCTCAACAACTACGGGGCCTGGCTGTGCCAGCAGGGCCAGCCGGCCGAATCGCTGGCCTGGTTCGACCGCGCGCTGCAGGCGCCGGGCTATGCCACTCCGGGCGAGGCGCAGGCCAATGCAGGCAGCTGCGCACTGGACGCGGGCCAGCTCGAACGTGCCGAACGCGACCTGCGTGCGGCCCTCGTCGCGGCGCCGGCCAACCCGGTCGCGCTGGAGTCGATGGCCCAGCTGAGCTTCCGCCAGGGCCGCTACATGGAGGCCCGGGCCTTCGCCGAACGTAGGATTGCGGCTGCACCCGCAACGCGTTCCGTGTTACAACTTGCGTCTCAAATCGAAGCGAGGCTGGGCGATCGGGCGGCATCTGATCGTTATCTGCAGCGGATTCGACAGGAATTTCCGCAGGAAGCGGGCTCCTAACTCCAGGGTTGATGCATTGTGATTGATGACCAGACTGTGAGCGCTCTCGAGACTGCGGCCGGCTGCGGCACCCGCCTGCGCCAGGCCCGCGAAGCGGCCGGACTGACCCTCGAAGATGTCGGCTCGCGCCTGCGCATGCCGGTCCAGGTGGTCAAGTCGCTGGAAGAGGAACAATGGCAGAAGCTGGGGGCGCCGGTGTTCGTGCGCGGCCAGCTGCGCAGCTACGCGCGCCTGCTGGACGTGGACGTGGGCCAGCTGCTTGAACAGGCCCAGGTCGGCCCGGTGGTTCCGCCCACCCTGGTCAGCCATACCCATACCCCGCGTGCGCGCCGCATCGCCGAGAACCTCGGCCGGCGCGTGCTGTATGTCGGCATCACCGCCGTGCTGGCGGTGCCGGTGTGGTTCGCCACCCGTGGCCACTTCGACGGCAGCGCGACCCCCTCGCCGAGCACCGCCTCGCTGGACGTGATCCCGGCCGCCGTGCCGGTCACTCCGTCCGCAGCCGGTAGCGAGACGGCCGCGCCGGCCGAAGCGACCACTGCCCCGGCCAGCAAGCCGGCGGCGACCCCGTACGTGGCCTCGCTGGCCCCGGTGCCGCGTCCGGCGCCGGCCCCGGCGGCTGCCGGCAACGCGCTGGAAATGCAGTTCAGCGGCGACAGCTGGGTCGACATCGGCGGTCCGGACGGCAGCACCGTCGAGAAGGCGCTGATCAAGTCCGGCGAGACCCGCAGCTTCACGCCGGGCCAGGTGACCCGGGTGACCCTGGGCAACGCCTCGGCGGTCCAGGTTCAGCAGAACGGCGCTATCGTCGATCTGACCCCCTACCAGCGAGCCAACGTGGCACGCTTTCAGGTATCCTCTGAAGGCTCCGTAGTCCCGGTTTCGCACTGAGGCGCGGTTTCACCACCTTCGATAATCCCAATGGTCCCTCCCGACGGGCGGGGCGAGAGTACGCATGGCGATCGACGATCTGCTCGACGAGCACGAACAAAGTGAACGCGTCCGCAGCTGGCTGCGGAAGAATGGCGCCAGCATCCTCGGTGGCGTAGTCATCGCCATCGGTGCCATTGCCGGCTGGCAGTGGTACCAGAAGGATCAGGGCGGCAAGCTGGCCTCGGCCAATGTCGAGTACCAGAAGGCCCTGCAGGGCCTGCAGCAGAACAAGCTTGACGACGCCGCCAAGGCGGTCAAGGCGCTCGAAGCCGGCCCGTCCAGCATCTACGGCGACCTCGCGGCGCTGCAGCTGGCCAAGGCCCAGGTCGACGCCGGCAAGAATGAAGAGGCACTGGCGACCCTGCGCAACGTGAAGGTCGAAGGCGACCTGCAGCGCGTGGTCGACCAGCGTGTGGCCCGCCTGCTGGTGGCTACCGGCAAGGGCGACGAGGCGATCAAGCTGCTGGGCAGCGCCACCGACAGCAGCAGCCTGGAAATCCATGGCGATGCGCTGATGGCGCAGGGCAAGCGTGACGACGCCCGGGCACAGTACGAGAAGGCGCTGAAGACGCTGGACGTGGCAGCGCCGCAGCGGCGCCTGCTGGAAACCAAGGTTATGGACGCCGGCGGCACGGTCGCCGCCCCTGCGGAGTCGGTTTGATGAGTCAGAAGGTCATGATCACCCGCGTCGCCACCGTGCTCCTGATGGGCATGGCCCTGACCGGCTGCAGCACCATGAAGGGCTGGTTCGCCGGCAAGGACGCGGCCGCGAAGAAGGCACAGGAACCGGCTGAGCTGGTCAAGTTCGAGCCGACCCTGAAGGTCAGCAAGGCCTGGTCGGTCAACCTCGGCAAGGGCGAGCGCCGCATCGGCGTGCGCCAGGGCCCGGCGGTGGCCAACGGCCACGTGTTCGCTGCGGCGATCACCGGTGGCGTGCACGCCATCGACCTGCAGACCGGCAAGAAGGTCTGGACCTGGGAGCCGAAGAAGGAAAAGAAGAAGGCCAAGCTGCGCCTGTCCGGCGGCCCGGGTGTCGGTGAGAACCTGGTCGTGATCGGCACGCTGGATGGCCAGGTCATCGCGCTGGACATCAATGATGGCAGCGAAAAGTGGCGGGCCCGTGTTCCGGGTGAAGTCATCGCCGCGCCGGCCGTTGCCCAGGGCATGGTCTACGTGCGCAGCAACGACGGCCGCGTGACCGGCTTCGATGCCGGCAACGGCACCCAGAAGTGGTTCAACCCGAGCGAGCTGCCGGCGCTGACCGTGCGTGGCAACGCGCCGGTGGTGACCGGTCCGGGCGTGCTGTTCATCGGCAAGGACGAGGGCGCGGTTGCGGCCCTGGCCCAGCAGGATGGCCGCACGCTGTGGGAACAGAACCTCGGCAACGGCGAAGGCCGCACCGAGCTGGAGCGCATGGCGGACGTCGACGGCGCTCCGGTGCTGGAGGGCAACACCCTCTACGTGAGCAGTTTCAAGAACCAGACCATGGCCATCGAAGGCCCGACCGGTCGCCCGCTGTGGGCGCGCGACCATGGCGGTGCGGGTGGCGTGGCGGTGTCGTCGGGCAATGTGTTCGTCACCGACAACAAGGGCGGCGTGTTCGGCCTGGACAAGGCCAGCGGCGCTGCCATGTGGTCGCAGACCGCACTGGCCCGTCGTTCGCTGACCGGCCCGGCGCTGCACGGCGACTACGTGGTGGTCGGCGACTACAAGGGATACGTGCACTGGTTGCAGGCGTCCGATGGTGCGATGGCGGCACGGGCAAAAAGTGGCGGCGACGCCCTGCTGGCCCAGCCGGTCGTCGCAGACGGGGTGCTGCTGGTGCAGAACGTTGATGGCAAGCTGACCGCCTTCCGGTTGGCAAATTAAAAATTGGAGTAATCGCGATGCTGCCTTTGGTCGCCCTGGTTGGACGGCCGAATGTCGGCAAGTCGACTATTTTCAATGCGCTTACGCGCACCCGTGACGCGCTGGTCCATGACCAGCCCGGCGTCACCCGCGACCGCAACTACGGTGTCTGCCGTCTGGACGAGGACAATCATTTCCTCGTCGTCGACACCGGCGGTATCGCGGAAGAGGAAGAGGGACTGGCAGGGGCTACCACCCGCCAGGCCCGCGCCGCTGCGGCGGAAGCCGACCTGATCCTGTTCGTGGTCGATGCCCGTGAGGGTACCTCGGCGATGGACGACGAGATCCTGGCCTGGCTGCGCAAGCTGTCGCGCCCGACGCTGCTGCTGATCAACAAGATCGACGGTACCGACGAGGACACCGTGCGTTCGGAGTTCGCCCGTTACGGCTTCGGCGAGATGCTGACCGTGTCGGCTGCGCATCGCCAGGGTCTGGACGACCTGCTGGACGAAGTGATCCAGCGCCTGCCGGAAGAAGGCAGCGGCGAAGAGCTGGACAACGATCCGAACCGCATCCGCATCGCCTTCGTCGGCCGCCCGAACGTGGGCAAGTCGACCCTGGTCAACCGCATCCTCGGCGAGGAGCGCATGATCGCCTCCGACGTGCCGGGCACCACCCGCGACTCGATCGCGGTGGATCTGGAGCGTGACGGCCGCGAATACCGCCTGATCGATACCGCCGGCCTGCGCCGTCGTTCGCGCGTGGACGAGGTCGTCGAGAAGTTCTCGGTGGTCAAGACCATGCAGTCGATCGAGCAGTGCCAGGTGGCCGTGCTGATGCTCGACGCCACCGAAGGCGTGACCGACCAGGACGCCACCGTGCTCGGTGCCGTGCTCGACGCCGGCCGCGCGTTGGTGATCGCCATCAACAAGTGGGATGGCCTGACCGAGTACCAGCGCGAGCAGGCCGAAACCATGCTGTCGCTGAAGCTGGGCTTCGTGCCGTGGGCCGAGTCCGTGCGCATCTCGGCCAAGCATGGCTCGGGCCTGCGTGAGCTGTTCCGTGCGGTGCACCGCGCGCACGAATCGGCGAACAAGACCTTCACCACCAGCGAAGTGAACAAGGCGCTGGAAGTGGCTTACGAGACCAACCCGCCGCCGACCATCCGCGGCCACGTCTCCAAGCTGCGTTACGTGCACCCGGCCGGCGCAAATCCGCCGACCTTCATCGTGCACGGCACGCGCCTGAAGGAGCTGCAGGAATCGTACAAGCGCTACCTGGAGAACTTCTTCCGCAAGCGCTTCAAGCTGATCGGCACGCCGGTGAGCTTCATCTTCCGCGAGGGTACCAACCCGTACGAGGGCAAGAAGAACGTCCTCACCGAGCGGCAGGTCAAGGCCAAGCGGCGCTTGATGAAGCACGTCAAGGGCAAGTGATGCAGAAAGAGGCGGCCTGAGGGCCGCCTTTTTCGTTGTGGTGCATGGGCGGCCGCCTTGCTCAGGCGTGGCCCCACGGCAACAGCACGCCACGGAACCTCATCCTTCCTGACGACAGGCGGTCATACGCCTCGGTCGCGCGGTCCAGGTCAAAGGTCTCGACCATCGGCTTCACCTTGCCGGCGGCGGCAAGCTGCAGCACTTCGCTGAGGTAGTGCTGGCCACCATGGGTGGCGCCGATCACGCGCTGGCGCATCATGTGGAACGGCACGCCCTCGGATGAGATCGAGAAGGGCTGGCTGAAGTCCAGGCCGCACAGCACAACGCGCCCGTCGACACGCAGGCCGGTCATCGCTTCTTCGGCCGAGCTGAATTCATTGGTGGTCACCAGCAGTACGTCGGCGCCACCGATGGCCTTCAGCTCCTTGCCATTGGCCACGACCTGGTCGGCGCCCAGCTGCAGGGCGAGCGCATGCTTGTCTGCGGAATGGGTGATGGCGATGGTCTCGAAGCCGCAGGCCTTGGACAGCTGCAGGGCGACGTGGCCCAGTCCACCGATACCCAGTACCGCGATCTTCTCCCGTGGCTGGGGCGCCGCATCGCGCAGCCCGCTCCAGGTGGTGTAGCCGGCACACATCATCGGCGCGGCGTCCACGTAGGAGAGGCCGTCAGGCAGCAGTATCGTGCCTTCGGCAGAGATGGCGATGTACTGTGCGTGTCCACCCTGCGCGGCGAAGCCGGTGGTGCGGGGGGCATCGCAGTTCATCGCGGTCTGCCCGGACAAGGGGCGGCTCTCGCGGCAGTAGGGGCATCGCCCGCACGCGGACTGGACCCATGAGGTGCCCACGCGATCACCCACCCGCCGCGTGTGCACGCCCGCGCCCACTTCCACGACCTCGCCGACCACTTCATGCCCTGGTGTCTGCGGGTAGATGTCGCCGCCATAGCCCTGGGTTGCCCAAACGTCCGTGTAGCACATGCCTGATGCGTGGACCTTGACCAGTACCTGGCCCGGTTCGATCACGGGCATCGGCACGTCCTGTACCTGCCACGGCGCATTCGGCCCGGTCATCACAACCGCTTTCATCGTTTTCATCGTCTTGATCCTGTCCCGGTGGGTGAGCGCCGAGGGCGTGTGCCCGCGGACACCCCGGAGCGTAGAATCGGTTGACTATCAAGACAATCGCTTCAATATTTCACGATATGGTGAGTCGTATTCAACAATCCAGTGGAGGTGATCTGGCCGCCTTCACTGCGTTCCTGGCGGTGGCAGCGCATCGGAGCTTCCGCAGTGCGGCGGCGGAGTTGAACATCACGCCCTCGGCGATCAGTCATGCGATCAAGGCGCTCGAGCAGCGGCTGGGTGCGCGCCTGTTCAATCGCACCACGCGCAGCGTCTCGCTGACCGATGCCGGGGAGCGGCTGGCGGAAAAGCTGCGGCCGGCCATGGCCTCGATCGAGGAGGCCCTGCAGTCCGTGGATTCCGAAGCGGGCACGCCGCGTGGCACGGTCCGCATCAACGCCAGTGAAGGCGCCATACGGCTCGTGCTGAAGCCGGTGCTTGCGCGGTTCCTGCGCCAGTACCCGCAGGTCCACCTGGACATCGTCAGTGACGGCCGGTTGGGCGATATCGTTTCGGAGGGTTTCGATGCGGGTATCCGCCTGACCGAAGCCGTGCCCCAGGACATGGTCGCGATTGCCGTGACCGCCCCCATGCGCTTCGCGGCGGTTGCCTCGCCGGCGTACCTGCAGGCGCGTGGGCGGCCACTGCGGCCGCTGGATCTGCATCAGCACGACTGCATCCGTTTCCGCTTCGAAAGTGGGGCGATCTACCGGTGGGAGTTCGAGCATCAGGGCACCACCGAGCGGGTGAACGTCTCCGGGCCGATCACGCTGACGGACCAGCCGTTGATGGTCGACGCGGCCATTGAAGGTATCGGCATTGCCTTCGTTCCCGAGCATCTGGCACTGGAGCCGTTGGCCGATGGCCGCCTGTTGCGGCTGCTTGAGGACTGGTGTCCTGAATTTCCTGGCCTCTCGCTGTACTACCCAGGCCATCGGCATGTGCCGCCCGGGCTGAAAGCGCTGATCGGTCTTCTTCAGGAACAGCACGGCGGGCGCGGGTAGTTCGGGTAGCGCCGGGCATTGGTCAAGGCAAGGCAGAGCGGCCTGCGCGATAATGCGGCCATGAGCATCCAAGAGATTTCCCCTGCGCAGGCGCGCGAGCGCCAGGCCCATGGCGCCGTGCTGATAGATGTGCGCGAGGCGCACGAACGGGCCGGCGGAATGGCCGAGGGCGCGCGCGGCGTGGCCAAGGGCGAGCTGCAGGCCGACCCGGCCGTGCATCTGCCGCGGCACGACCAGGAAATCCTGCTGATCTGCCAGAGCGGCAAGCGCTCGGCCGATGCCGTGCAGTTCCTGCTGGAGGCCGGCTACACCCGCGTCGCTTCCGTGACGGGCGGCACCGTGGCCTGGCGCGAGCAGTCGCTGCCGCTGGTGCAGCCGCTGGCCAGCGCCGCCGACCGCGATTTCTACGACCGCTATTCGCGCCACCTGCTGCTGCCGCAGGTGGGCGAGGCCGGCCAGCGTATGCTGCAGCAGTCACGCGTGCTGGTGCTGGGTGCCGGCGGCCTGGGCGCCCCGGCCGGGTTCTATCTGGCTGCGGCCGGGGTAGGGCACCTGCGCTTCGCCGACCACGACCGCGTGGAGCGCAGCAACCTGCACCGGCAGATCGTGCATACCGAAGCCAGCGTCGGCCAGCTCAAGGTTGATTCCGCGCGCGAGCGGCTGCTGGCGCTGAACCCGTCGATCGAGGTCGAGGCGGTGCCGGAGCGGGTCACGTCCGAGAACGTGGATGCGCTGTTGGAGGGCGTGGACGTGGTGCTGGACGGCTCGGACAACTTCCCGCTGCGCTACCTGCTCAACGACGCCTGCATCAAGCACGCCACGCCACTGGTGTATGCCGCCATCGAGCGCTTTGACGGCCAGGTAAGCGTGTTTGACGCTGGCCGCCAGCGTGGCGTGGCGCCGTGCTACCGCTGCCTGTTCCCGGAGCCGCCGCCGCCAGAGTTCGCGCCGAACTGCTCCGAGGCCGGCGTGCTGGGTGTGCTGCCAGGTCTGGCCGGTGTGCTGCAGGCCACCGAGGTACTGAAGCTGCTGCTGGGCATCGGCGAGCCGCTGGTCGGCCGCCTGCTGCGCTTCGATGCGCTGGGCATGCGCTTCCGCGAGACCGGCATCCGGCCGGACCCGCTTTGCCCGGTGTGCGCGCCGGGCGTGCCGTTCCCGGGGTATATCGATTACGCCGCGTTTTGCCGGGGCGGGTGAAGCCGGCCGGGGAGTGGATTGGTAGATGCCGACCTTGGTCGGCGCTCTCGTGCCAACCAAGGTTGGCACCTACCGAAGCGGGCGCATGGTTGGCAGCTACCGAAGCGGGCGCATGGTTTCGGGATCCGGCATCCGGCCGGACCCGCACTGCCCGGTGTGTGCGCGGGGTGTGCCGTTCCCGGGGTATATCGATTACGCCGCGTTTTGTCGGGGCGGATGAACCCGGCAGGGGAGTGCGTTGGTAGATGCCGACCTTGGTCGGTGCTTTCGTGCCAACCAAGGTTGGCACCCACCGAAGCGGGTGCAAGGTTGGCACCCACCGACGCGGATGCATGGTTTCGGGATGATGCTGGGGGTCGCTCCTCACATCGTTCCACCTCCAAGACAATCCGGCGCAACATGCGTGCTATTGCCGTCATCGGCATTGCTCTATTGTTGAACCCGATTCTGGATCTTGGGGAAAACACCGCATGGCGGTAGAAGCAGCGACCAGCGAGCTGGTCAAGGTCGTGGCCCTGTTGGGCGCGGCGGTGGTGATGGTGCCCCTGTTCCGCCGGGCCGGCCTGGGCTCGGTGCTGGGCTACTTCGCTGCCGGCCTGGCGATCGGACCGTTCGGGCTGGGCTGGTTCTCCGACCCCCAGGCGATCCTGCATACCGCCGAGCTCGGCGTGGTGATGTTCCTGTTCGTGATCGGCCTGGAGATGCGGCCCTCGCACCTGTGGAGCCTGCGCAAGGAAATCTTCGGGCTGGGCACGCTGCAGATCGTCACCTGTGCGGTGGTGCTGACCAGCATCGCCAAGCTGTTCGGGTTGCCCTGGCAGGTGGCCTTCATCGGCGCCACCGGCTTCGTGCTGACCTCCACCGCGGTGGTGATGCAGCTGCTGGCCGAGCGCGGTGACATCGCGCTGCCGTCGGGGCAGAAGATCGTCTCCATCCTGCTGTTCGAAGACCTGCTGATCGTGCCGTTGCTGGCCTTGGTGGCGTGGATGGGGCCGAGCGCGGGCAGTGCCGATGGCGAGGGTTCGCGCTGGTTGTCGGTGGCGATCGGCGTCGGTGCCATCGTCGGCCTCGTGCTGGTCGGCCGCTTCCTGCTCAACCCGCTGTTCCGCGTGCTGGCCGAATCGAAGGCGCGCGAAGTGATGACCGCCGCCGCGCTGCTGGTGGTGCTGGGTGCAGCGCTGCTGATGCAGCTGTCCGGCCTGTCGATGGCGATGGGCGCGTTCCTGGCCGGTGTGCTGCTGAGCGAGTCGACCTTCCGCCACCAGATCGAGGCGGACATTGAACCGTTCCGCGGCATCCTGCTCGGCCTGTTCTTCCTCAGCGTGGGCATGGCGCTGGACCTGAGCGTGGTGGCCGCGCACTGGCAGCTGATCCTGGGCCTGGTGCTGGCGTTGATGGCGGCCAAGGCGCTGTGCATCTACGTGGTGGCGCGCGTGATGGGTAGCGACCACGCGCAGGCGCTGGACCGTGGCGTGCTGATGGCGCAGGGTGGCGAGTTCGCCTTCGTGCTGTTCTCCGCCGCCGCATCGGCCGGCGTGATTGACCTGGAGATCAATGCCAACTTCACCGCCGTGGTGGTGCTGTCGATGGCGCTGACCCCGCTGGTGGTACTGGTCTACAAGCGCATCGCACCGAAGCCGACGGTGAACATGGACGGCGTGGACGAGGCCGACGGCCTGTCCGGCAGCGTGCTGCTGATCGGCTTCGGTCGCTTCGGCCAGGTTGCCAGCCAGTCGCTGCTGGCGCGCGACGTGGACGTGACCATCATCGACAACGATGTGGAGATGATCCAGAGCGCGGCGCGCTTCGGTTTCAAGATCTATTACGGCGATGGCACGCGACTGGACGTGCTGCATGCTTCGGGCGCGGCCACGGCACGTGCGATTGCAGTGTGCGTGGACAAGGCCGAGGCCGCCGACCGTATCGTTGAACTGGTGGCGCATGAGTTCCCGCAGGCCAAGTTGATGGTGCGCTCGTTCGACCGCGAGCATTCGCTGCGGCTGATCCATGCCGGTGTCGATTTCCAGATACGCGAGACGTTTGAGTCGGCGGTGCTGTTTGGCCAGGCTGCGCTGGTGGAGCTGGGTGCGGATGAGGATGACGCGGTGGAGATTGCCGAGCAGATCCGCCGCCGCGATGCCGAGCGTTTTGAGCTGGAAATTGCCGGTGGTGGTTTGAATGCCGGCGCGCGGATGATCTACGGCAACAGCGCGCAGGGCGTACCGACGCCGACCCCGTTCACCGCACCGAAGCGCGCGAGCAAGACGCTGAACCCGCAGGATGTGCCGGAAGAGGAAGAGTAGCCCCGGTAGTGCCGGCCGCTGGCCGGCAGATACGGAAACGTTCCGACGTCATGAGGTTGCCGGCCAGCGGCCGGCACTACCGGGGCGCGTGTCGACGTGCGGCGGTGGGCGAGGGGGCCTGAATCGGGGACAATAGCGTCCCCGCCGCCCCACGCCCGCTCCCGATGACCGATTCCGCCTCCCAGCTTCCTGCCCGCATCCTTGATGGCCGCCGTATCGCCGAGGACCTGCTCGACAGCCTGAAGGTGCGCGTCGACGCCCGCGTGGCCGCCGGTGGCAGCCGTCCGGGCCTGGCCGTGGTGTTGGTGGGCGGCGACCCGGCCTCGACCGTGTACGTGCGCAACAAGCGCCGCGCCGCCGAGAAGGTCGGCATCGAGGCGCATGACTACGATCTGCCGGCCGGTACCACCGAAGCCGAGCTGCTCGACCTGATCGACCAGCTCAACGCCGATCCGAAGATCAACGGCATCCTGATCCAGCTGCCGCTGCCGGGCATCCCCGACGCGCGCCGCCTGATCCAGCGCATCGACCCGCGCAAGGACGTGGACGGCTTCCACCCGGAAAACGTCGGCCACCTGGCCCTGCGCGAGTTCGGCCTGCGCCCGTGCACCCCGCGTGGCATCACCACGCTGCTGGGCCACACCGACCAGCCGGTGCGCGGCCGCAACGCCACCATCGTGGGCGTGAGCAACCACGTCGGCCGCCCGATGGGCCTGGAGCTGCTGATTGCCGGCTGCACCGTGACCAGCTGCCACAAGTTCACCCCCAAGGACGTGCTGGAACAGGCCGTGCGCAACGCCGACATCCTGGTGGTGGCGGTGGGCCGCCCGGGCATCGTGCCGGGCGAGTGGGTGAAGCCGGGCGCGGTGGTGATCGATGTGGGTATCAACCGGTTGGATGACGGCCGGTTGGTGGGCGATGTTGGGTTTGAAGCGGCGGCCCAGCGGGCCAGCTGGATCACCCCGGTGCCGGGTGGCGTGGGCCCGATGACCGTGGCCACGTTGATGCAGAACACCCTGGAAGCCGCGGAAGCGCTGAGCTGACGTTTTGGGGTGGGTGCCGATCGTTGCTCGGCACAATGCTGGGGCAGGCCGATGACCCGCTCCTGGTAGGTGCCAACCTTGGTTGGCACACATCCATCGGGACCTCCGGCCCATCTGGGGCAACGGTGCCGGACGGATCGTGCCAACCAAGGTTGGCACCTACCAAAGGCAGTTCCAGGACTGGCCCGAGTGATCCTCTTGAGGTGGGTGTCGACCGTTGGTCGGCACAATGCCGGGGCAGGCCGATGACCCGCTCCTGGTAGGTGCCAACCTTGGTTGGCACATCCATCGGGGCCATTAGCCCATCTGGGGTCCAGGTGCCGGACGGGCCGTGCCAACCAAGGTTGGCACCTACCAAAGGCGGTATACCGTCGGCCCCGACGGCCCCCCTGAACCAATCGCCGCCCGCGCGACACTGCGTCGCATCTACCCCCTGCCACAGGGCGCGAAAACAGGGTAAAATGTCGCGCTTCCCCACATCTCGGGTATGCCGATGCTGCGCATCCAGGCTGAAGCACTCACTTACGACGACGTCTCGCTCGTCCCCGCCCATTCGACCATCCTGCCCAAGGACGTCAACCTCGAAACGCGGTTGACTCGCGACCTGAAGCTGAAGCTTCCGATCCTGTCCGCAGCCATGGATACCGTCACCGAAGCCCGCCTGGCCATCGCCATGGCCCAGCTCGGCGGCATGGGCATCATCCACAAGAATCTCAGCCTGGAACAGCAGGCCGCGGAAGTGGCCAAGGTCAAGAAGTTCGAGGCCGGTGTCATCCGCGACCCGATCACCGTCGGCCCGGAAACCACCATCCGCGACGTGCTGGCCCTGACCCAGGCGCACAACATCTCCGGCGTGCCGGTGGTGGGCAGCGACGGCCTGCTGGCCGGCATCGTGACCCACCGCGACATGCGCTTCGAGACCGAGCTGGACGATCCGGTCCGCCACATCATGACCAAGAAGGATCGCCTGATCACGGTCAAGGAAGGCGCCGCGTCTGACGAAGTGCTGCAGCTGCTGCACCGCAACCGCATCGAAAAGGTGCTGGTGGTCAACGATTCGTTCGAACTGCGTGGCCTGATCACCGTCAAGGACATCCAGAAGAACACCGACTTCCCGAACGCTGCCAAGGATCTGTCGACCCGCCTGCTGGTCGGCGCTGCCGTCGGCGTGGGTGGCGATACCGATCGCCGCGTGGAAGCGCTGGTCGCCGCCGGCGTGGACGTGATCGTGGTCGATACCGCGCACGGCCACTCGCAGGGCGTGCTGGACCGCGTCAGCTGGGTCAAGAAGAACTTCCCGCACGTGCAGGTCATCGGTGGCAACATCTGCACCGGAGAAGCGGCACTGGCGCTGCTGGACAGCGGCGCGGACGCAGTGAAGGTCGGCATCGGCCCGGGCTCGATCTGCACCACCCGCGTCGTTGCCGGCGTCGGCGTGCCGCAGGTCACCGCGATTGACCTGGTGGCCGAAGCGCTGCAGGACCGTATCCCGCTGATCGCCGACGGTGGCATCCGCTACTCGGGCGACATCGGCAAGGCGCTGGCTGCCGGTGCCTCGACCATCATGGTCGGCGGCCTGCTGGCCGGTACCGAGGAATCGCCGGGCGAGACCGAGCTGTACCAGGGCCGTTCGTACAAGAGCTACCGCGGCATGGGTTCGCTGGCTGCCATGGAGAAGGGGTCGAAGGACCGCTACTTCCAGGACGCCGCCACCGCCGACAAGCTGGTGCCGGAAGGCATCGAAGGCCGCGTGCCGTACCGCGGCCCGGTGGGCGGCATCATCCACCAGCTGATGGGCGGCCTGCGCGCCACCATGGGCTACGTGGGCTGCGCCACCATCGAAGACATGCGCAGCAAGCCCAAGTTCGTGAAGATCAGCGGCGCCGGCCAGCGTGAGAGTCACGTCCACGACGTGACGATCACCAAAGAGCCGCCGAACTACCGCGCCTGACGCGGGCCGGGCAAAGAGGAACGAGGAAGCTGATTCCCGTTCCTCTTTTTCCATCTGCTGCTGCAAATCTGATTTCGTTTTCCCTACTGCATTGCCAGGGCGCCATGACCAACATCCATAACGACAAGATCCTGATCCTCGATTTCGGCGCGCAGTACACGCAGCTGATCGCACGCCGCATCCGCGAGCTGGGCGTCTACTGCGAAATCTGGGCGTGGGACCACAACCCGGCCGAGATCGCGGCGTTCGGCGCCAAGGGCATCATCCTGTCCGGTGGCCCGGAATCGACCACGCTGCCGGGTGCCCCGGCCGCGCCGCAGGAAGTTTTCGACAGCGGCCTGCCGATCTTCGGCATCTGCTACGGCATGCAGACCCTGGCCGCCCAGCTGGGCGGTGCCACCGAAGCCGCCGACCAGCGCGAATTCGGCCATGCCGAAGTGAACGTGATCAACCCGGATGCACTGTTCAAGGGCCTGAGCGACCACGGCGGCGAGCCGAAGCTGAATGTCTGGATGAGCCACGGCGACCACGTCTCCGTCGCACCGCCGGGCTTCACCATCACCGCCACCACCGACCGCATCCCGGTGGCCGCCATGGCCAACGAAGAAAAGCGCTGGTACGGCGTGCAATTCCACCCGGAAGTGACCCACACCCTGCAGGGCCAGGCGCTGCTGCGCCGCTTCGTGGTGGACGTGTGCGGCTGCCAGACCCTGTGGACCGCGGCCAACATCATCGACGACCAGATCGCCCGCGTGCGCGAACAGGTGGGCGATGACGAAGTGATCCTGGGCCTGTCCGGCGGCGTCGACTCGTCCGTGGTGGCCGCGCTGCTGCACAAGGCCATCGGCGAAAAGCTGACCTGCGTGTTCGTGGATACCGGCCTGCTGCGCTGGCAGGAAGGCGACCAGGTGATGGCGATGTTCGCCGAGCACATGGGCGTGAAGGTGGTGCGCGTGAATGCCGCCGACCGTTACTTTGCTGCGCTGGAAGGCGTGAGCGACCCGGAAGCCAAGCGCAAGATCATCGGCAACCTGTTCGTTGAGATCTTCGACGAAGAGTCGAACAAGCTGAAGAACGCCAAGTGGCTGGCGCAGGGCACCATCTACCCGGACGTGATCGAGTCGGCCGGCAGCAAGACCGGCAAGGCGCATGTGATCAAGAGCCACCACAACGTGGGCGGCCTGCCGGAGCACATGAAGCTGGGCCTGGTGGAGCCGCTGCGCGAGCTGTTCAAGGACGAAGTGCGCCGCCTGGGCGTCGAGCTGGGCCTGCCGCGCACCATGGTCTACCGCCATCCGTTCCCGGGCCCGGGCCTGGGCGTGCGTATCCTGGGCGAAGTGAAGCGCGAGTACGCCGAACTGCTGGCCAAGGCCGATGCCATCTTCATTGATGAGCTGCGCAAGGCCGATCTGTACGACAAGACCAGCCAGGCGTTTGCCGTGTTCCTGCCGGTGAAGTCGGTGGGCGTGGTGGGTGATGCGCGCGCTTATGAGTGGGTGATTGCGCTAAGGGCGGTGGAGACGATCGACTTCATGACGGCGCATTGGGCGCATCTGCCGTATGAGTTCCTGGGGACGGTGAGCAACCGGATCATCAATGAGTTGCGGGGGGTGTCGCGGGTCGTCTATGACATCTCGGGGAAGCCACCGGCTACTATTGAGTGGGAATGAGTTGAAAGAACGAGGGCGCCGAGAGGCGCCCTTGTTGTTTGTGGTGCGTGCCCTGGTGTTCTCTTTTCGAAACTTTTGGCACGTCGCGCTGGATTTGTAGCAAGGTCAGAATCTGCCGGCCACCTCGTACGCATGAGCCTTCAACTGCAGGCTGCCTTCGGATTAGCAATATGCATGGCTGCGGCATCAGTATGCACAGATGCGATATGAAGTATTGACGGGGTGGAAGTCACCAGCAGCAGACGGACCTGGCAAGGCTCAATTCGCTCTGTCGCAGCGCTTGGTCGACCGCCACGCCCGCCAGCAAATCAGCCGTGAACTTGGGCATGAGCGGTTGACGGTGACGTCGATCTATCTGGGAGCTTGAGGTTGGCTAGGCTGATGAATAAATATTATCCCAATGATAGACTTTAGACGATTTAAGACGACTTAAGAACATAATTCCAGAGCGCCATCGACATGAGCACTGAACCATGGGTGACTGCTGATCACGTGGCCCAGCATCTCGGTGTCGCCAAAGACACTGTTTATCGCTGGAGAGAGCGCAAGGGCCTACCAGCGCACCGTGTGGGGCGGCTGTGGAAGTTTCAGTTGTCCGAAGTGGACGAGTGGGTGCGCGCAGGCGGAGCCGACGAAGGTGCCACTGAGTCAGGGAGTGAACACACATGAGCACTACGGCTTTTACCCGCTCATGCAATGGCGCTAGTAGACCATTTGGGTCCTTGAGAAAAGAGTCATGACGACCTCAGAACAACAAATCGAACTCGATCTGATCGCCAAGCTTGGTGACCTCAAGTACACCTATCGCCCAGATATCCGGGGCCGTGCTGCGCTAGAGGCCAACTTTCGCGCCAAATTTGAGGCACTCAACCGGGTGCGTCTGACCGACAGCGAGTTCCAACGCTTGCTGGACAGCATTATCACGCCCGATGCCTACAACGCCGCCCAAACGCTGCGCAACATCAACGCCTTCGAGCGCGACGACGGCACGCCGCTGAACTACACGCTGGTGAACATCCGCGACTGGTGCAAAAACGACTTCGAGGTCGTCAACCAGCTACGCATGAACACCGACAACAGCCATCACCGCTACGACGTGATGTTGCTCATCAACGGCGTGCCGGTAGTGCAGATCGAGTTGAAGACGCTGGCGGTCAGCCCGCGCCGCGCTATGCAGCAGATCGTCGATTACAAGGGCGACCCCGGCAACGGCTATAGCAAGACCCTGCTGTGCTTCTTGCAGCTCTTCATCGTCAGCAACCGCACCGACACCTGGTACTTCGCAAACAACAACGCCCGGCACTTCAGCTTCAATGCCGACGAGCGCTTCTTGCCGGTCTACCAGTTCGCCAGCGAGGACAACAAGAAGATCACCCAGCTCGATAGCTTCGCCGACAAGTTCCTGGCCAAGTGCACCCTGGGCCAGATGATCAGCCGCTACATGGTGCTGGTGGCCAGCGAGCAGAAGCTGCTGATGATGCGGCCGTACCAAATCTATGCAGTCAAAGCCATCGTGGAGTGCATCCACCAGAACTGCGGCAACGGCTACATCTGGCACACCACGGGCTCAGGCAAGACCCTGACCTCGTTCAAGGCATCCACCCTGCTCAAAGACAACCCGGACATCGACAAGTGCCTGTTCGTGGTGGACCGCAAAGACTTGGATCGCCAGACCCGCGAAGAATTCAACCGGTTCCAAGAAGGCTGCGTCGAAGAGAACACCAACACCGAGGCGCTGGTGCGCCGCCTGCTGTCTGACGACTACGCCGACAAGGTGATCGTCACCACCATCCAGAAGCTCGGCCTGGCGCTGGACGAGAACAGCAAGCGCAACAAGCAGAAGGAAAAGCAGGGTCAGGAGACCTACAAGCAGCGTCTGGAGCCCCTGCGCGAGCAGCGCGTGGTGTTCATCTTCGACGAGTGCCACCGCTCGCAGTTCGGCGACAACCACAAGGCCATCAAGGAGTTCTTCCCGAAGGCCCAGTTGTTCGGCTTCACCGGTACCCCGATCTTCAAAGAGAACGCCACGGCCGTGCAGATTGAAGGCCAGCAGGCCAGCTACCGCACCACGGATGACCTGTTCCAGCGCTGCCTGCACGAATACACGATCACACACGCCATCGAAGACCAAAACGTCCTGAAGTTCCACATCGACTTCTTCAAGCCCGAGGGCAGGAAGCCGCCGAAGCCGGGCGAGGGGTTACCGAAAGCCAAGGTCATCGAGACCATACTGGCCAAGCACGATGCCGCCACCAACGGGCGCAAGTTCAATGCCGTGCTGGCCACCGCCAGCATCAACGACGCGATCGAATATTTCGAGTCATTCAAGGAGCTACAGGACAAACGGCGTGCCGACGATGACGGCTTCGTTCCGCTGAACGTGGCCTGCGTGTTCTCCCCACCTGCCGAAGGCAACAAAGACGTGCAGCAGATTCAGGAAGACCTGCCGCAGGAGAAGGCCGACAACCAGCAGGACCCCGAAGGCAAGAAGGCAGCGCTCACGCGCATCATGGCCGACTACAACGCGCGCTTCGGCACCAACCACCGCATTGCCGATTTCGACCTGTACTACCAGGATGTGCAGAAGCGCATCAAGGACCAGCAGTACCCGAATGCCGATCTGCCGCATGGCCAGAAGATCGACATCACCATCGTGGTGGACATGCTGCTCACCGGCTTTGACTCCAAGTACCTCAACACGCTGTACGTGGACAAGAACCTCAAGTACCACGGCCTGATCCAAGCGTTCTCGCGCACCAACCGCGTCTTGAACGACAGCAAACCCTACGGCAATGTGCTCGACTTCCGCCAGCAGCAAAAGCCTGTGGAAGAGGCCATCGCGCTGTTCTCGGGCGAGAAGACCGACAACCCGCGCGAAATCTGGCTGGTGGACCCGGCGCCCAAGGTCATCGACACCTTGCAAGCCGCAACGCAAAAGCTGGCGGACTTCATGCAGTCACAAGGCCTGACGAACGCCCCGGAAGAAGTCGCCAACCTGAAGGGTGACGCCGCGCGCAGCCAGTTCGTCAACCTCTTCAAAGAAGTGCAGCGCCTCAAAACGCAGCTGGATCAATACACCGACCTGTCGGAAGAGCAGAAGTCGCAGATCACGCAGATCGTGCCACCCGACCAGATGCTGGGTTTTAAGGGCGTGTACCTGGAAACCGCCAAGCGCATGAAGGCTCTACAAGACCGCGACCAAACGCCGCCCGAAGTGCAGCAGCTCGACTTCGAGTTCGTGCTCTTCGCCTCGGCGGTGATCGACTACGACTACATCATGGGCCTGATTGCCCGCATGACGCAGCAGAAGCCCGGCAAGCTGACCTTGAACCGCGAGCAGCTCATCGGCCTGATCCAGGCCGATGCCAAGTTCATCGACGACCGCGACGACATCGCCGAATACATACGTGGCCTGCCCGTCGGTCAGGCCTTGGACGAGGACGGCATTCGCAAGGACTTTGACCGCTTCAAGTCTGAGAAGAAGAGCCGTGTGCTGACTGAGATCGCACAACGCCATGGCCTGGGTGCTGATGCGCTGCAAGGCTTCGTCGATAGCGTGCTACGCCGTCGCATCTTTGATGGCGAAGCCCTGAGTGGGCTGATGGTGCCGCTGGATCTGGGCTGGAAGGCCCGCACGCAGAAGGAATTAGCGTTGATGGAGGAGCTGACACCAATTTTGCACAAACTTGCTCATGGGCGAGAGATTTCGGGTTTGAGTGCATATGAGCAATGAGGACCGGCGTGTGACGCGCAAAAGCAAGGTGCCTGCGCCATTGGAGCCACAGGTTAGGTTTCCTGATTTTCAGGGGACGGACGCTTGGATCACAAAAAGTCTTAAAGAAGTTTGCGAAATAAACCCGTCGAATGCCGGAATTCCTCAGAGATTCATTTACATAGATTTGGAGTCTGTCGAGGCCGGCGAGCTAAAGGCTGGCGCCGTACTTAATCGAGAAGATGCTCCAAGCAGGGCGCAAAGACCATTGAAGGCGGGAGACGTTATATTTCAGATCGTTCGACCATATCAGCGCAACAATCTGCACTTCAGTGCGGAGATGGAATTTCCGTGCGTCGCATCCACCGGTTACGCACAACTGAGAGCTAACGAGTCTGACGGTTTTTTATTTCAGGCAGTTCACGCCGACGATTTTGTCAATCGCGTCATTGCGAAGTGTACAGGATCAAGCTACCCGGCCATTAACTCATCAGACTTGGCAGATATACGAATCGCCATTCCAGGCATGAGCGAGCAGGAGAAAATCGCCGATTGCCTCTCGTCACTTGATGAGCTGGTTAAGACGGAGACTCAGAAACTGCGCACTCTTGAGACCTACAAGATGGGTCTAATGCAGCAGCTCTTTCCCTGCGAGGGCGAAGCCACGCCACGATTGAGATTTTCCGAATTTGCTAAGGCAGGTGCTTGGGCGAAAATTCCAGCGGGGAAAATTTTCTCTAACCGGACTGAGCGGGGCAGGTCAGGGCTGCCGATTTACTCGGTAACGATGAACGACGGCATGGTTCCCCGTGATTCCTTGGCCAGGCGAGTTGACGACATTGCTGAGGCAGGCATTAACAAGGCCGTGCGCGCTGGCGATATTGCCTACAACATGATGAGGATGTGGCAGGGTGCCCTAGGGGTCGCACCCAAAGATTGCATGGTCAGCCCTGCATACGTTGTTCTTGAGCCCCACGAGGTGAATCCATTCTTCTTCTTGCACCTGCTGAAACTACCGAAGTCCCTTCAGGTTCTGACTGCTCATTCAAGGGGGTTGACCGAGGATAGATTGCGCCTGTATTTCGACGATTTTGCCAAAATAGTTCTTCAGTGCCCTTCACGGCGTGAGCAGGATCGAATCGCCGACTTTCTGATGTCTATGGACAAACTCATCACCGCCCAGGTCGAGAAAGTCAGTGTTCTCAACACACACAAGAATGGCTTGATGCAGCGGCTCTTCCCCGTCATAGGCGAGGTCGCCGAATGAAGCCGGGTCAAAACTTCTCCGACCTGCCGGCGCTCGCCTCCCACTTGCGCGACGACCTGGAAAAAAAGAAAACTATCGTCCTCTATGCCTACAACGGCACCGGAAAAACACGCCTGTCCATGGCGTTTAAGGATATCGGCAAACAGGGTGGCGCCGACGATGATGTACGTGACACCCTCTACTTTAATGCCTTCACCGAAGATCTCTTCCACTGGGACAACGACCTAGACGGAGACAGCGACCGCAAGTTAACGCTGAACGCCGACTCGCGCTTCTTCTCCGGCTTGGCCGAATTGGAGATGGACAACCGCATCCGGCCGCTGCTGCAGCGTTACGCGGACTTTGACTTCCGCATCGACACTCAGGAATGGGCGGTGCGGTTCTCGCGCACGGTGAACGGGGAGGTCATCGACAACATTAAGGTGTCGCGCGGCGAAGAGAACCTCTTCGTCTGGTGCTTCTTCCTCGCCGTCATGCGGCTGGCGATGGACCCGGAGATCGAGGCCTACCGCTGGGTGAAGTACGTCTACATCGACGATCCGATTTCGTCGCTCGATGAGCACAACGCCGTCTCCGTGGGCAACCACCTGGCGCAGCTATTGAACAAGGCAGACAACCCGCTGAGGGTCGTCATCTCGTCGCACCATCCGCTGTTCTTCAACGTGATGCACAACGAACTGGATGCGCGCAAGTCGAAGAAAGTCTCGGCGCACTTCTTGTCGCGATCCAAAACGGACGGCTCATACAACCTGGCCTACACCGGCGCGACTCCGTTCTTCCACCATGTGGCGGTGCTGACGGACCTGTACCAGGCTGCTCATTCGGGCGAGCTGTACACCTACCACTTCAACATGCTGCGCTCGGTGCTGGAGAAGTCAGCGAGTTTCCATGGCTTCTCGAAGTTCTCGGCCTGCATCCCGACCGACGATGCGGACGACCCGGAAGGCGTGTTGTATGCCCGGCTCATCAACATCCTGAGCCACGGCGACTATTCCTTGTTCGAACCCGTGCCGATGGGAGACGAGAACAAGGAGCACTTCAAGACGATTCTTGATGGCTTCCTGAATCGCTACCCGTTCAACCCCGATTTGTTCCCCCAGCCTGCACCGGCTGCTGGGCCAGCAGGTACACCATGACCGATTTCGAAAAGCAAAAACTGGGCAAGACCCTTTGGGCGATTGCAGACCAACTGCGCGGCGCCATGAACGCGGATGACTTTCGCGACTACATGCTCGCCTTCCTGTTCCTGCGCTACCTCTCGGACAACTACGAGGCCGCTGCCAAAAAAGAGCTGGGCCAGGACTACCCGAAGCAGATCGACGGTTCAGTCACTACGCCGCTGCAGCTTTGGTACGAGGCCAACGAAGGCGATGTCAAAGAATTCGAGAAGCAGATGCGCCGCAAGGTGCACTACGTGATCGAGCCGCAGTACCTGTGGGGCAACATCGCCGAGATGGCGCGCACCCAGGATGGTGAGCTGCTTAAGACGCTGCAGAGGGGCCTGGGCTACATCGAGACGGAATCATTCGCCAGCACCTTTCGGGGGTTGTTCTCCGAGATCAACCTCGCCTCGGACAAGCTTGGCAAGACCTACGCCGAGCGCAATGCTCAGCTGTGCAAGATCATCAAGGAGATCGCGAACGGGCTGAGCCAGTTCTCGACCGACAGCGACACGCTGGGCGATGCCTATGAGTATCTGATCAGTCAGTTCGCAGCAGGCTCGGGCAAAAAGGCGGGCGAGTTCTACACCCCGCAGCCCATTTCCAGCATCCTGTCAGCCATCGTCACGCTGGACGGGCAGGAGCCCGCCACGGGCCAACGCTCGCACCTGGACAGCGTGCTGGACTTTGCCTGCGGGTCTGGCTCGCTGCTGCTGAATGTGCGTCACCGGATGGGGCCGCACGGCATCGGCAAGATCTATGGGCAAGAGAAAAACATCACCACCTACAACTTGGCGCGCATGAACATGCTGCTGCACGGGGTGAAGGATTCGGAGTTCGATATCTTCCACGGCGACACCCTGCTCAACGAGTGGGATGCCCTGCGCGAGACCAACCCGGCCAAGATGCCAAAGTTCGATGCAGTGGTGGCCAACCCGCCATTCAGCTATCGCTGGGAGCCCTCGGAATCGCTCAGCGAGGACATGCGCTTCAAGAACTATGGCCTGGCGCCGAAGTCGGCGGCGGACTTCGCGTTCCTGCTGCATGGCTTCCACTTCCTGAAGCAGGACGGCGTGATGACCATCATCCTGCCGCACGGGGTGTTGTTCCGTGGCGGTGCCGAGGCCCGCATCCGCACCAAGCTGCTCAAGGATGGGCACATTGACACGGTGATTGGCCTGCCCGCCAACCTGTTCTTCTCCACCGGCATCCCGGTGTGCATCCTTGTGCTGAAGAAGTGCAAGAAGCCGGACGACGTGCTGTTCATCAATGCCGCAGAGGAGTACGACAAGGCCAAGCGGCAGAACGTGCTTCAGTCCGAGCACATCAACAAGATCATCGACACCTACCAGTACCGCAAGGAAGAGCAGCGCTATTCGCGCCGCGTGAGCATGGAAGAAATCGAGAAGAACGATTTCAACCTGAACATCTCGCGCTACGTGAGCACGGCTGAGGCCGAGGAAGAGATCGATTTGGCGGTGGTGCATGCCAACTTGCTCGCCGCCGAACAGAAGATTACCGAAGCCAAGAAGCGACACAATCAGTATCTGGCTGAACTGGGATTGCCTTTATTGCCCTAGGCGATCCCACAAATGGGTGCCGTAGAACGCCGGATTTTCTACTTTGAAATGCACCGGGGATTGGGGGTGGGTCAGGAATCTCTAGCGTCTGATGGCCTTGCTATCGGGAGTGGGTCAGAATTGCTCAGATCTTGCCTGTGCTAGATGGGAATCTTAGGGCCATTGTCCGGATTAGGTTATAGTTGTTAAGAAGACACAGTACAGGGCAAAGTTGATGATTCCAACTTACGACAAATTCATCGATCCCGTGCTGCGCTTTCTCGAGGGACACCCTGGAGGCGTTGCTGCTGCCGCAGCATATGATGCTGCGGCCAGTGTCTTAGGGCTGACCGAGGAGCAGAAGCTCCGGGTGTTGGATAGCGGTGCGCAGGTCTATAAGAATCGAGCGGCTTGGGCACATGATCGGCTGAAGCGCGCTGGCCTTTCGTCCAGCCCGAGACGCGGTGTCTGGCAGTTGACGGAGGCTGGCAGAAATTACGTTAGCGATCATCCGTTACCGCTGGACGATGCGGAGGTTGGGAGAATCGCAAATGGCTACCTCTCGGTTAAGCTTCGATCTTCGGTGGATGCTGCGGCGCTAGATGGCCCTGCATCCAGTGAACTAGCTCCCGGGTCTCCGGTTTTGAGCCCCGATGATCGACTTGATAGTGCACTTGCTGAATTGAAATCGGCCACAGCGGCTGAGCTTCTGGATTGCTTGCTGCGTGTTTCTCCCGGGCGGTTTGAAATCATCGTTCTCGATATCCTGCATCGACTGGGGTACGGCGCGAGCCGCTCTGACCTATTACGCGTCGGCGGCGCTGGAGATGGCGGAATCGATGGCGTGATTTCGCTTGATAAGCTCGGGCTGGACAAGGTCTATGTGCAAGCGAAGCGCTGGAAGAGCACGGTTGGTAGGCCCGAGCTTCAGGCTTTCTATGGGGCGCTCGCTGGACAGAAAGCCAAACGCGGAGTGTTCATAACCACGTCTGGCTTCACGCCCCAGGCTGTCGATTTTGTTGGGTCTGTTGAGGGGATTGTTATCGTCGATGGAAATCGATTGGTCGGTCTCATGATCGACAATGAGGTGGGTGTGAGCTCGCGTATTCTTCGGGTCCCATCCGTGGATAGCGATTATTTCGACGAAGATGCTTGATTCGCATTCAGGGGATGTTTTCCAGGAAGCAGACGCGAGCTCTGTTTGGGCTGGTTTCGGGCCTTGTGAGCGGACGCCGCCTCATTCCGGCCTCACCTCATGGCAAGCCCACTCAACCAACCCCCGGCAAGCCAGGAACAACCCATCCACAACCCCCTCATCCAGATGCCGCTCCGGCTCCGCAGCCACCCGGCAGCGGTCTGCCGCGTGCAGCAGCTCCAGCACCGTCAGCGCCCCCACCAACGCGCGCTCGGTCCTCGCCAGGCTCACGCGGCGGCCGGGTGATACGTCGTTCTCCGGCCAAGGGTGACCATCCGCTCCCTCGCAGCCGCGCATGCGCTTGAGGATGCCGAGCAGGGAGTTCAGGTCGGGCAGGGGAGTGTCGTCGTTGATGGGCTCAACAACGGTGTACGAGGAGAAGGTGTCGGATTCGTTCATGGCGTCGGCTTCCGTGGCTGTGCTTAACAGCGCCACCGTGAAGAGGTGGCGGACGATGCATGGCTGCAAACCGGGATGATGTAGCGTCATAGAACCGGTGGATCCGAAGATCCCCACGCACCGCCCGCCAGAAAGGCCGACGGATTGCCCGCCGGCACCGGTTAAGGACGGTGCCGACGGGCAAGCGCAAACTACAGACGCGTACATCAATGCGGGTTTGCAGACCCGGCCACCCCTTGTCGGTGGCGCGCCATGTTGTTTATGCGCTCGCTCCGAATGCCAATAGAAATTCGCGAACGAATCGCGGAATTCGAGAGCAAAGAACTATTGTGGCACGCACCATTCGTGCAACACGCGACACTGCCAGACGCATTCGCGCAGATGCGCTGTTGATGGCGATTCGAAGTGACGCAATCGCCCGCGCCACAAGCGAATAGCGCGACAGCTTGCTTTGCAACAGTTCTTAGTCCGCCTCGCCAAACAACGGCACGCGATCAGCCGCACATCCCGAAAATCGGTTCAAACCCGACACCGCCAGCGAGCCTTGCAGCTTCAACCAACGCCATCCTCAGCCGCATTCCCCACCAGCAACTCAATCATCGCCCGCGCCGCCGCCGACTGCCGCCGATGCGGCGCATAGATCACCGAGAACGGCCTCGACCGCCCCCGCAGCTGCGGCAGCACTTCCACCAGCTGCCCGCGCTGCAACCGCTCGCGCACGATGAACGCATAGCTCTGGCAGATGCCGATGCCCTGTTCGGCCAGCGACACCACGCCGAGCACATCGTCGGAGGTCTCGATAGACGAACGCGGCAGCCAGTCCACGTCGCGCCCGTCGTCGCGGAACACCCACGGCGCCAGCCGCCCGGTGCGCGGCATCACGAAGGGCAGGCACAGATGCTGCTGCAGATCGTCCAGCGTCTGCGGCGTGCCGCGGCGCTGCAGGTAGTCCGGCGCGGCCACCAGCACCAAAGGCGCATCCTCCAGCTTCCGCCCCACCAGCCCGCTGTCCGGCAGCTGGCCCAGGCGGATGGCCAGGTCGAAGCCTTCGGCCACCAGGTCCACGTTGCGGTTGGTGATGTTCAGTTCCACCTGCACCTGCGGGTACTGCTGCGCAAAGCGCGCCAGCACGGGCGGCAGCCGGTAGTGGCCATAGGTGGTGGGCACGCTCAGGCGCACGCGGCCGGCCAGCGCACCATCCTGGGCCAGTACGTCGCGCTCGGCGTCGTCCAGCAGGCCGAAGGCGGTGCGCACCTGTTCCAGATAGAGCCGCCCGGCGTCGGTCAGGCCCACGCGGCGGGTGGTCCGCTGCAGCAGCTGCCGGCCCAGCCGCGCTTCCAGGCGGGTGACCGCGCGGCTCAGCACCGAGGGCGTGGTGGACAGCGCCACCGCGCCGGCAGTGAACGAGCCGTGCTCGGCCACCGCCAGGAACACCTCCACATCGCCCAGGTAGTCGAACTTGCGGCTCATTTGGCTCTCCTGGGAACAGATGTTTTGCGATGCGGCCAATTTATCGCCGCTGGGGCGATGAATAAAGTGGCCGCCATTCCCCGATAGGAGCGATCCCATGAACCTGATGACCCGACTGGCCGCAGCGCTGGCCCTGACCTTGGCCGCAACCGGCGCGCATGCCGCCAACGTGCTGGTGGTGCTGTCCGACGAAAACCACCTGGACCTGAAGGACGGCAAGGTGCTGTCCACCGGCTTCTATCTCAACGAGCTGATGCAGCCGGTCAAGCTGCTGCTGGACGCCGGCCACGAGGTGACCTTCGCCACGCCGCAGGGGCGGGCGCCGACGGTGGATGCGTCCTCGGTGACGCCGGCGTACTTCGGCAACGATGCCGCGCAGCTGGCGCTGCACAAGGAGCTGCTGGAGAAACTGGCACTGACCTCACCGACGGCCTCGCCGGTGGTCAGCCTGGCGCGCGTCGAGCAGCAGGGCTACGCGCGTTTCGATGCGGTCTACATTCCCGGTGGCCACGCGCCGATGCAGGACCTGCTGAAGAGCCCGGCGCTGGGCCGGTTGCTGGCCGACTTCCACCAGCGCAACAAGACCACCGCGCTGGTCTGCCACGGGCCGATCGCGCTGCTTTCCACGCTGCCGGATGCGGGTGGTTTCGTGGCAAAGCTGGAAGCGGGTGCGATGCCGGCCACGCCGAAGTGGATCTACAGCGGCTACCAGATGACGGTGATCAGCAACCAGGAAGAGGAGCAGGCCAAGCCATTGCTGGGTGGCGGTGAGATGAAGTTCTACCCGCAGACTGCGTTGCAGCGGGCGGGTGCGACGTTCAGCAGCAATGCCACGCCGTGGACGGGGCATGTGGTGGTGGACCGCGAGCTGATTACCGGGCAGAACCCGGCTTCGGCGCTGGAGGTGGGGCAGCGGTTGGTGGAGCGGTTGAAGTAGGGCGGAGCTACAACGCAGGCTGCCAGCCTTGTGGGCCGAGGGGCCAGCGCCTCGGCCTGTCTATGGAAGTGCCAATGTGGTCGGCAGAGAGGGCGTCAGCCCTTCGCGAACGCTGCCCCTGACAGATCTTCAATCTGGGAAAGCGCGTGATGCGTCGCGGTCCAATTGCCGGCGTGCCTGATCGCCACGCCTCCGGCCGCTGTCCAGGAATCACAGTTCGCTTCGAAATCGTCGATCAGAACATCGCCCGGCTGGTGCATGAAAAGAGGCTTATGCCTGCCACCAAGCACAGGCAACACCAGGCAGGTTGCTGACAGGTGTTCGCGAACCCACTGTCGCTTCTGCATGGCAGCGAGCGGATAGTTCGATTTCGGGCAGGCCGTGAGAATCACCGGATTCAAGTGGTGGATGCTGTGGAAGAACTCCACTGCACCCTGCATCGGCGGCAGGTCGCGGAAAAACGACGGGTGGTTGTTGATGTGTTTCCACATCTCATCGTCGGCAAGCAATCGATGGTCCAAGCCAAACAGGGTGGGAAATGCCGCGTCGAAATCGGCCATGACGCCATCAAGATCTACATAGATCGTGCGTCTGGATGCATTCGATCCATCTGTGTGCTGCTTCGCGAGCGGGTCCATCATCGCTATCGACTTCACATCATCTGCGTTCATCAGAGCGTTCTCCTCTCAAGGGTGGGCTTTCTTCTTCATCGGTTCCCCAGTAGCGGGGCAGAGTGTTTGGCGATTGCGACAGACGTGGCGGCAATCGCGATGCCGACTGCGCCGGCACGGCTGAAGGGGGCGGCGACCCACGGATGCCGTAATCGGCATGCTGGAAATGCGGCTTATGTCGCGGCGCTTCTTCAAAGGCCTGCCGGGTGGCTGACCTGGCCCTTGGCCAAGACGCACGGCCCGCAGCCGCTGGCTCATCTCGCCAACCAAGGATCAGTCTGGTGCGCTGGTGAGTGGATAATCGCGAGTGCTACGGATAGGCCGAACGGGGATATACCTGTCGCGCTCGGTCCGGACTCAATCCAAGGACGCCACAGAAAATGGATGCTCAGGCAGACTCAATATAGCACGCCGACCCGCGCGATCATCATGCCGGAGCGCGTGTGTTCTGTACGCGCCCTTGGCCGCGGCTGATTAGCGCGAGCGGCCTGAAGCCGCTCGATCTCCAGTCGTTCGATTGGGCATGGCGGGGCTGCCATGGCACCATGGCCGGCTGGCCTCGTCCTTCCGGGCGGGGCCGTTTTCCCAGGGAAGCCCTCGAACACGACATGCGAACGTCTTTTTTCATTCTCTCCGCCCTGTGCCTTGGCTTGCTGTCTGGCTGCGCGAGTGGCCCGGAGGAGCACACCTCAAGCCGCGAGATCACGGGTGCGTTCGTGGCCGACGACGGCCAGCTGTACCTGCTGCCGCGCTTTGAAGAGCCGATGCGTTTCAATGCCACGCCGTTCCGCGAGTACCGCGCGCTGATGGACAGCCCGCTGCGCGAGGCCGTGGCCTGCGCGCAGATGTACTTCCACGAGGATTGGCGCGACCCGGCCAACAAGGCCAAGGTGCACGGCAGCTATGCGCTGCTGCTGCGGCCGGAGCAGGTGGCGCCGGAACAGGCCGCGCAGTTCAAGCTGGAGCGGATTGAGGTGCTCCCACGCGAGGCGAAGTATGTGGATGAGCGGGCGCGCTACTACCTGCCGCAGGATCGGAGCCGCTATGCGCTGGCGTTTGATCGGGCCTGCAATCTTTCAAAGAAGGGCGGCAGCTATTACAGCGCGCTGTTCGAGGGCGACGGCGAGCGGGTGAAGTTGCCGGATGCCGCTGCGCTGGCGGAGAAGGGGAAGCTGGGGCAGCCCATCAGTGCACGGGCGCAGCGGATCCTGCCGGAGAGGGAGGACAAGCCGGGTGTTGGGACGGCGGCTGGGAAGGTGCTGGGCGCGGCGTTGATACCTGTGGCGGTTCCGGTGTTTGTATTGAGCCTGCCGTTCCTGGGGCCGGATCATTGGAAGTGATGGGTTGAGGGGAAGCATCCACGCATGGCGTGGATCTACCGGCACCTCGGTTTGCCACCTGCCACACAGCTTGCTCGCCAATGCTCCCAGGCCTTGGCATCGATGCCGGCCTTCATCGCAATGCCTTGCAGCTCCGCCCAGTTCCTCGGCGAAGGCGCGGCCAGCAGCCCGCGCATGAAGGCCTGCATCTTCGCCTCACCCACCTGCTTCTCCAGCGAGAGCAACAGCAAGGGCGCATAGACGTAACGATACATCTCGCCCAGATCCGAGCTGCCATCGATGGCATCGAATGCGGGCAGCGGCTTCTCCTGCTTTTCGATGGCCGATTGCAGTCGCGCGATGTAGCGATCCGCCGCGGCATCGCCACTGATCTCACGCAGCGCTTTGATCGACAGGAATTCGGCGCTGGACTCCAGCAGCACCCAGAAGTAGGGACCCTGCGGACGGTTCAGCGTGCCGAAGTAGTAGTGGCCCATTTCGTGCGCGATGTACTGCACGCGCCGCTCGGCCTTCTCGCCACCGGCCAGCAGTGAATCGGCCACGTTGCCGATGCTGCCGCTCATGGCGATGGTCGGCCAGGTGGCAAAGCCCCACTCGCTGCCCTCGCGGTCGCGCTCGATCTGGTTGAGCGTGACCATGCGCAGGAAGGTGGGGCGGTCAGCCAGCGGCACGCCAATGTAACGGCTGTGCACGTCGGCTATCTTCTGCACCGTGCTGGACAATGCATCGACCTTGGCCGTGGGCAGGGTCTCGTTGAGGATCGTGACCTGCGCGGTGCGGGTGATCGGGCCGCTGCCGCCGAACAGCAGGATCGGCCGCGCCTTCTCGCTGTGGAATCGGCCTTGCGCGCCTTCGATGGCCGGGCTGCCGTTGAGGTACAGGAACCGGCAGCCGGCGCAGTCCACCTGCAGGTCGTAGCGGCTTTCGCTGCTGCGCACGCGGGCCTTGGGGTCGAACGCCTGCGGCAACCATGCGGACTGTTCGGTGAAGCGGGCGCTGTCGCCGTTGAAGGCCATCATGCCTTTGAAGTCGTCCAGGGCGTCGTGCTTCGGGTACAGCGGGAACGCGCCGACGTACTGCACGCAGAGCGTGGCGGCGGGCTCGGCCAGGGTGTAGACACGTGCCTCGCCGTCCACGCCCGGGTCGTACCAGCCATCAAACCCGACCGGCTTGCCGTCACCATCGGTGACCCGCGCGACGTTCAGGCCGGCATTGAGCACGAATGAGCCCTTTGATGCGGCTGGGAGGTTGGCCACGCAGACATCGCCTTCGACGCGGCCGCTGGCAATATCCAGCCGCACGCTGCCGGTGGTAAGCGGCGTGGCCGGTTGCGCGGTCGGTGCGGCCACGCTGGTGGCTGGGGCGAGCAGCGCGATCAGAGCGGCGGGTAGCAGGGCGTTGCAGGGCTTCATCGGGCCATCCTTGGGTGGATGGCGTTGACTATAGGGCCAACATCGATGGACGCGGAGAGTCTTCTGGTCACCCGGTCTTGTGGGGCTGGCGGAATACCCTGGCATGGTGCAGGCATAATGCCAGCGGGGCGAACGGATGCCCGCGAACAGGAAGGACGCCTGCGCCATGACGAACATGCCCACCCAGCTCACGACCGACTTCGACACGGTGCTCGACCGTGGTGACATTGCGGCGGCGCGGCGGCTGCTCGCTCCGCCTCTTGCGCGTGGCTGTGCCGAAGCGTTGTTCCTTTCTTCTTCGATACCTGCTGGCAAGGACGACGCACACGCCGAGGCGGACAGCTTGGCGACCCTCAAGCGAGCCGCAGAGAAGGGTTACATCCCGGCCATCTACGCGATGGGGCTGTGCCTGCTGATGGGTGACGGCGTTGAGCAGGACGTCACGCGGGCGGCCGCGCATTTTGAGCGGGCATCGGAGGCTGGGTATCCGTCGGCCATGTACGAGTTTGGCCTGGCGCTGTTCCATGGCAAGGGTGTGGCCAGGGACGTACCACGTGCGGTGTACCTGATCCGCGCTTCGGCGCAGGGTGGGAATGAGTACGCCAGGGAGTTCCTGTTGGCGTATTCATTGGGCGTGGACGCGTAGGAGGTGGGTGCGGCGGCCGGTGACGTTACACTGGCTGCCTAGGCCCGATGGAAGCTCGCCCATGTTCAGTAGAAAGGTTGCGGTGGTCACCGGCTCCACCAGCGGTATCGGTCTTGGCACCGCCACGGCGCTGGCGCGGCAGGGTGCCGACATCGTGCTGAATGGCTTCGGCGATGCGGCGGAAATCGAGCGCCTCCGTTCCCGGTTGGAAGCCGAGTTCGGCGTGCGGGTGGCGCATGATGGCGCCGACCTGTCCCGTGGCGAGGCAGTGCGCGGAATGATCGCCCACGCCGTTTCGACGATGGGGCGCATCGACATTCTGGTGAACAACGCGGGCATCCAGCACACCGCGTCGATCGACGAGTTTCCCGTAGACAAGTGGGATGCGATCCTGGCGCTGAATCTGTCGGCGGTGTTCCATGCAACGGCGGCGGCCTTGCCGCACATGAAGCAGCAGGGCGCCGGTCGCATCATCAACATCGCATCCGTGCATGGGCTGGTCGGCTCGGTGAACAAGTCGGCCTATGTGGCGGCCAAGCATGGCGTGGTGGGGTTCACCAAGGTGACCGCGCTGGAGAATGCGGGCACCGGGATTACCGCCAACGCGATCTGCCCGGGTTGGGTGCGGACCGCGCTGGTCGAGCAACAGATCACTGCGTTGGCCGAGCGCGAAGGCACGGATCAAGAGACCGCCGCGCGCGCGTTGCTGGCCGAGAAACAGCCCTCGTTGCAGTTCGTGACGCCCGAGCAGCTGGGAGAAATGGTGGTGTTCCTGGCCTCGGATGCCGCCGCTCAGATCACCGGCACGGCGTTGCCGGTGGACGGTGGCTGGACGGCGCGCTAGGCAGCGGGCTGTGCCCGCCGCTGCAGCATCGGCAGCGCCACCAGGGTCGCGAGAATGGTGAACAGCACCAGCGACGAGCCCACCGTACCGAAGCCCAGGCCACCTTTTTCCAGCGGCTTGGTGAGCAGGTCGCCGAAGGTGGCGCCGAACGGACGAGTGAGCACGAAGGCGATCCAGAACAGGATGACCCGGTTGATGCCCTTGATGCGGGTGGCCAGCGCGGTGAGCGCGATGAGGCTGCCGATCAGCAGAGCGCCGCCGGTGAAGCCCAGCCCGGAATCGTCGGCGAGGAAGTCGCCCAGCGCGGTTCCGAGCGTGTTGGAGAACAGCACGGCGGTCCAGTAGAAGCCCTCGGCGCGGCGCGATGCGATGTTGCTGACCGAGATCGACTTCTCCGACATGCGCCAGGCCAACAGCACCAGCGCCAGGCAGCCGGCGAGCAGGCTGGCGCCGGTGGCGTAGCCCAGCCCCAGCGTGCGGTCGATCAGGTCCGACATCGTCGTGCCGGCGGTGCTTGTGGCGAGCACCACCGACCAGAACAGCAGCGGGTGGAAGCGCCGCGCGGACAATTGCACGGCCAGCAGGCCGGCGAAGATCGCCAGCAGGATGGCCGAGCTGGCCACGTAGCCCAGATTGAGCGTCATCGACAGCAGGTCACCCGCGGTCTCGCCGAGGGTGGTGGCGGCGATCTTCATCACCCAGAAGCCGAGGGTAACCGCCGCCACTTTGCTGTGCAGGGAATCTGCGTCTGAAGCACTCATCGAGGGTCGCCAAGGATGCCTGCGGGCGATGCTGTGGCGGCGGGCGTCGGAGTGCGGTCGGAAACGGGTTCGGCGAGGGTGAGCGTGGGGGCGGCGTTCAGCCGGCGCTGGTCAGTCGATATCATAGACAATCGTGTAAGCGATTCATCCGCACAGAATCACCGATTCAGGAGTCAAGGATGTCCGACGTATCGCTAAGGTCCAGCATAATTGTTGCAGTTGTTTCTTCCGTGCTCAGCTCTGTCCTGACTCTGGGGGGTGGTCTGATGCTGCAATCGTACATATCAGAGAAGAGCGAAGCTGAAAGATTCGCTGAAGGCGCCCAGCTTACCTTCCAGGAAACGGTAGTTCTCCTCAATGAAGGCTACTTGGCCCTGAAGCAGCTGCAATGGGCGACGGACGGAAAGGGATGGGAGGAAGTGAAAGACGGTCCTTGGCTGGATTACATGGAGTTCAACCGCCAATGGAATCAGAAGTTGATTGCCCATTACTTTAAGATTGAGCGCTACTTTGGAACTGGTGCAGCAAAGAAGCTGGTTGATCTCAGTGGGGCGTCTGATTCCAATGTGCTGGCGGCCGATACCGAAAGCTATAACTTCAAGGATCATGCGGACGCTATCGAATACTCGATTCGGCGCGCTGCGATAAGCAGGATGGTCTTCGACAAGGAAGGTGCGAAAATTCTGCAAGTTGAGCTAATTGATCATCTTGAAGATGATCGTCAGAATAGAGAGAAAATGTCGGGTCTGATGGGGGCATACCAGAAGAACGTGGTTGACTACAGCCGTGGATTGGATAGAACTCTCGATCAGTTGGGTGTCAAACGCGTTGTAGCCAAAGCGCATCAGTAGGCGTGGCGGGCGAATCCCCAACGGAAAGTGTTTGCTCGCTCAACTCGGTTTCGCAAACACATCCAGCCCCTTGCCCGTCTCCAGCAGCGACTTCAGGCTCGACAGCACGATCGGCCAGCCCTGGCGGATGCCGGTATCCATGCCGCTGCCCGGTTCCAGTTCGTCGTGGGTGACGGTCAGGCGCACCATGTCCTGGTAGGGCACGATATCGAAGGTGACGCGGCTGTAGGCGTCCGGGTTCTCTGCCTGCGAGGCGGCGGCCCAGGTGATGACCAGTCGCGAGGGTGGGGTGCTTTCCACCACTTCGCCCACCAGTTCGACCGAGCGTGTTTCGTTGGCGCGCACATGCTGCCAGCGCGAGCCGGGCTTCCAGTCCGAGACGTTTTCGTGGCCCCAGTAGCGGCTGGCGATCTCGGGGCGGGTGATGGCCTCGAACACCTTCTGCGGGGTGGAAGCGATGTAGATCACGTGGATGAAGCGGGTAGTCTCTGCGGACATCGTCATTCTCCTTCCAGTTCTCGTTTCAGGTCATGCAGCAGGCTCAGGCGCTGCTGCTCGAACTTGCGTACCCAGCGCTCGTAGACTTCATGCAGGGGCACCGGGTTGATGAAGTGCAGCTTCTCGCGGCCACGGCGCACGGTGCTGATCAGGTTGGCATCTTCCAAAAGGCCCAGGTGCTGGGTGACCGATTGCCGGGCCATGTCCAGGTGGTCGCAGAGCTGGCCCAGGGTCTGGCCGTTGTCTTCGCAGAGCAGGTCCAGCAGCGTTCTACGCGTGGGGTCGGCCAGTGCCTTGAACACCTTGTCTGCATTCATGCGGGGTGACTTCAGTTCCAGTTGTCGATCCTGACGTCGTGCGGGTTGGGCTGGCCCTTGCCGGTTTCCAGCAGCGCCTTCAGGCTCATCAGGAACACCGCCCATTTGGTGCTGCAGTGGGAGGTGAACTCGACGCGCTCTTTCCAGCCCTCGTGGGTGAACAGGACGATGCAGTAGTCGCCTTCCTGCTTCAGCACGAAGCGCGCGTGGGTGCCGATCCATTCGGCAGGTCCGGCGAGGAACCGCCACAGCACGAGCTCGCCTGGAACAAGCTGCTCAAGCTTCATTTCCATGGCGCCGATTTCCTGGCCGTTGTTCGTGAAACGTACCTTGACCGAGCCGCCGGCCTCGCGGTCGCCATGGGTGTCTTCGGCCCACCAGGAGGCGACGCCTTCGGGGGTGGCCAGGGCCTGGTACATCTGACTTGCGGGGGCCTTGATGCCGACCCTGTGTGCGATATCCACCATTGCGGGTTCCTCGCGATGGGCCGGCAGGCGCCGCCCTTGAGTGGACTATATGCAGGTAAATGCCTGCATGTCAAATCCGGTGGAAGGGGGACTGAATCAATACACTGGGCACCTGCCAGGCATGGCCTGGCACTACTGGATCTACGGGACGTCAGGGAGTGCATGCATGATTGAAGCTGGAAAGGACACCTTGACCCTCCGCCGCGCCAGCGAGGCCGATGCCCCTGCGGTGCTGGCGCTCTTCGACGAAGTCATCGAATGGTTCGTATCGATCGGCAATGTGCAGCAATGGGGCAGTGAGCCGTGGTCCACGATGCCGCGCCGGATCACCCAGGTGACCGATGCGTGCGCGTTGCCGGGTGCATGGGTTGCCCAGGACGAGCACGGCGTGGTGCGCGCGTTCCTGGCGCTGGGCGAGTCGATGCCCTATGTGCCGGCGCCCACCGGCCCGGAACTGTATGTGCGGGTACTGGTGGCATCGCGTGACGTGCGCGTGCGTGGTATCGGCCGCCGCCTGATGGCCTTTGCCGATGAGCAGGCGCGGGCTGCCGGGCTCGACCATCTGCGCGTGGACTGCTACGGCGGCGGCAATGGTGATCTGGTGCGATTCTATGAGTCCTGCGGCTATACGCGCATCGCACCGTTCACTGTGGACGGCTGGCCGGGCATGCTGCTGGGGCGACAGCTCTGACGTGGCTGCGTCATTCCGTCGCAGCACGCGTGCAGGAAACGGTACATCGGTTCGGCGCTAGAGTAGGGTCACGACCTGCATCTGATGGCTGTGTCATTCCGCTGCGGGTTCCTGATGACCCCCTCCAGGAAGGAGCAACGCATGTACTACAGCAGTGGCAACTACGAAGCCTTCGCGCGTCCGCGCAAGCCCGCCGGTGTCGATGACAAGCGCGCATGGTTCGTCGGTTCGGGCCTGGCCTCGCTGGCCGGCGCCGCGTTCCTGGTGCGCGACGGCCGCATGGCCGGCGAGCGCATCACCATCCTTGAGCAGCAGCAGATTGCCGGCGGCGCGCTGGATGGCCTGAAGGTGCCGGAGAAGGGCTTCGTGATCCGCGGCGGTCGCGAGATGGAAGACCACTTCGAGTGCCTGTGGGATCTGTTCCGCTCGATTCCATCGCTGGAGATTGAAGATGCCAGCGTGCTGGACGAGTTCTACTGGTTGAACAAGGACGACCCGAACTATTCGCTGCAGCGTGCCACCATCAATCGCGGCGAAGACGCTCACACCGATGGCCTGTTTACGCTGAGCGAGCAGGCACAGAAGGACATCATCGCGCTGTTCCTGGCCACCCGGAAGGAAATGGAGAACAAGCGCATCGACGAGGTGCTGGGCCGCGACTTCCTGGACAGCAACTTCTGGCTGTACTGGCGCACCATGTTCGCGTTCGAGGAATGGCATTCGGCGCTGGAGATGAAGCTGTACCTGCACCGCTTCATCCACCACATCGGCGGCCTGCCGGATTTCTCGGCGCTGAAGTTCACCAAGTACAACCAGTACGAATCGCTGGTGCTGCCGCTGGTGAAGTGGTTGCAGGACCAGGGCGTGGTGTTCCAGTACGGCACCGAGGTGACCGACGTCGACTTCGATCTGGCGGCGGGCCGCAAGCAGGCCACGCGCATCCACTGGACGCGCGAGGGCGTGGCGGGTGGCGTGGATCTGGGCGTGGATGACCTTGTTTTCATGACAATCGGTTCGTTGACCGAGAACTCGGACAACGGCGATCACCACACGGCGGCGCGTTTGAACGAGGGGCCGGCGCCTGCCTGGGACCTGTGGCGACGCATTGCCGCCAGGGATTCTGCGTTCGGGCGTCCGGACGTGTTCGGTGCGCACATTCCGCAGACCAAGTGGGAATCGGCGACGGTGACCACGCTGGATGCGCGCATCCCGGCCTACATCCAGAAGATCGCCAAGCGCGACCCATTCAGTGGCAAGGTGGTGACCGGCGGCATCGTCAGCGTGCGCGATTCGCGCTGGTTGATGAGCTGGACCGTGAACCGCCAGCCGCATTTCAAGAACCAGCCCAAGGAGCAGATCGTGGTCTGGGTGTACTCGCTGTTCGTCGATACGCCGGGCGACTACGTGAAAAAGCCGATGCAGGAGTGCACCGGCGAGGAGATCACCCGTGAGTGGCTGTACCACCTGGGCGTGCCGGTGGAAGAGATCGATGAGCTGGCCGCGACCGGTGCGAAGACGGTGCCGGTGATGATGCCGTACATCACGGCGTTCTTCATGCCACGCCAGGCCGGTGACCGTCCGGATGTGGTGCCGGACGGTGCGGTGAACTTCGCCTTCATCGGCCAGTTCGCCGAATCGAAGCAGCGCGACTGCATCTTCACCACCGAGTATTCGGTGCGCACGCCGATGGAAGCGGTGTACACCCTGCTGGGGATCGAACGCGGCGTGCCGGAGGTGTTCAATTCCACCTATGACGTGCGCTCGCTGCTGGCCGCCACCGGTCGCCTGCGCGATGGCAAGGAGCTGGATATTCCCGGGCCTGCGTTCCTGCGCAACCTGCTGATGAACAAGCTGGACAAGACCCAGATAGGTGGCCTGCTGCGCGAGTTCAAGCTGGTGCAGGAAGACTGATCAGGCAGGAGGAGGCCGCCGGTGAGAGCATCGGCGGCCTCAAGGTCTCACGCTACGCCGTCGGTCGAACGGCTCAGCTGTTCCCAGGCGTCGATGCTTTTGGCCATCGTATCCAGCTTCGCCCGCACCAGCTGCAGTGCATCACTGCCCAGCAGCAGATGGCTGGGCGGCGCGTCGCTGTCGATGACCTGCAGCATGGCCCGCGCAGCCTTCAGCGGATCACCGATCTGGTGGCCACTCTTTGCCTCACGCGCGCTGCGGATGGGATCGAACAGCGCGTCGTAGTCTTCAATGCTGCGCGGTGCCCGCGCCATCGAGCGGCCTGCCCAGTCGGTGCGGAAGGAACCCGGCGCGACGGCCGTGACGTGGATACCAAACGGCGCGACTTCCTTGCCAAGCACTTCACTGATGCCCTCCAGCGCGAACTTGCTGCCGCAGTACCAGGCGATGCCGGGCATCGTGATGAAGCCGCCCATGGAGGTGATGTTGAGGATATAGCCGCGGCGCCGCGCGCGCATGTGCGGCAGTACCGCCTTGATCAGCGCAGCTGGACCGAACACGTTCACTTCGAACTGCTGCCGCAGCTCGGCGAGCGTGGATTCCTCGAGGATGCCTTCGTGGCCGTAACCGGCGTTGTTGACCAGTACGTCGATGGCACCGATGTTGGTTTCGATATCGGCGACGAGTGCATCGATGGCGGCGATATCGGTTACGTCCAGCAGGCGGCCGAATGCGCGGCCGGGCGCCAGCGCTTCGAACGCCTGGCGGTCGGTTTCGTTGCGCACGGTGCCGGCTACGTGATGGCCGGTCAGCAGGGCCTGCTGGGCAAGGGCGCGGCCGAAGCCACTGCTGACACCGGTGATGAGCAGGAGGCGGGAAGGGGTCATGAGGGGCGTTCGTGGTGGGCAGGGCTTGCACGTTAGTGCTTGAACGACCGGGGCCACAGGCCTAGGATTCGGCCATTCTTGCCTATTCCTCTGGAGTGCCCGTGCCGGTGGTCGATTCCCTGCAACGGCAGGTGCAGGCGCGCATGGTCGGCCTGCTGAAGACGCTGGCGGTGGAGGAGGGCTATACGCTCACGCCGTTGCCCGGAGTGCGCTTGCTGCGATCCGACCGACCTCTGGCACGTACGCCGGTGCTGTATGACCCCGGCATCGTGATCGTCTGCCAGGGCGTGAAGCGTGGCTACCTGGGCGGTCAGGTCTACCAGTACGACGCGCAGCACTACCTCGCGGTGTCGGTGCCGGTGCCGTTCACCATGGAAACCGACGCGTCGGCAGAGGCGCCGCTGCTGGCGATCTACCTGCACCTGGATCTGCAACTGGCGGCGGATCTGCTGATCGAACTGGGCGAACCGGCGGGCACATCGGAGGCACCGGCACAGAGCATGATGTCCAGCCCGATGCAGGCGCCGATGCAGGCCACGGTGCTGCGCCTGCTGGAGGCACTGGCTGACCCGCTGGAGGCAGCGGTGCTCGGGCCGGCGCTGGTGCGTGAGGTGTACTTCCGCGTGCTGACAGGTGCGCAGGGCGGTGCAATGCGCGAGGCGCTGGCCATGCGCGGGCGCTTCGGCAGCATCGGCCGGGTGCTGCGGACAATCCATGCGGGATATGCCACCGCCCTGGACGTGGGGCAACTGGCCACCGAGGCCGGCATGAGCGTGGCGACCTTCCACGACCACTTCCGCGCGATTACCGGAACGTCGCCGATGCAGTACGTGAAGTCGACACGCCTGCACCAGGCGCGGCTGCTGATGCTGCGGCAGGGGATGACCGCCGAAGCGGCAGCGCTGGCGGTGGGATATGCCAGCCCGTCGCAGTTCAACCGTGAGTTCAAGCGCCTGTTCGCGTTGCCGCCGGCGGCCGAGGTGGCGCGGATGCGGCGCAGTTTTGCGCTGCCACCGCCACCAGCGGATGCGCTGTACGTGTCTTCGCATTGAGTGGCAATCGAAGGTCACGTTGCCAGCAAGCCGGCCAGCGGCCGGCTCTACCAGGGAATCTGAGTGGTTGACAGGGCGTCTACCTACTAGTAGGTTTATTGCCATGAAAGATTCGCTCTCGCCCAAGGCCCAGGAGATCCTGGCGCATGCCCGATCGCTGCTGGAAGCCGGTGGATACAACGGTTTCAGCTATGCCGACGTGTCGGCGCGGGTGAACATCAGCAAGGCCAGCATCCACCACCATTTCCCCAGCAAGGCGGACCTGGTGCGCACGGTGGTTGAACTGTACCGGGCCGAGGCGCGTGAGGGCCTGGCGCTGCTGGACCGGCAGTTGGGCGACCCGTTGCAGGAGCTCAACGCCTATGTGGATTACTGGTCCAGCTGCATTGCAGGGGGCACGTCCTCGTTCTGCATCTGCGCGATGCTGGCGGCGGAGGCGCCGATGATCCCCGCGGAGATTGCTGATGAAGTACGCGGGCATTTCGAGGATCTGAGCGGTTGGTTGACCGTGACGCTGGAGAAGGGCGCCGCCACCGGCCAGCTGCAGTTGCAGGGTTCGGCTGTAGACGAGGCCAAGGCGTTCATGTCATCGGTGCACGGTGCGATGCTGGCGGCCCGTGGTTTGGGTGATGCGGCGACGTTCTCGGCGCTGGCGCGGTTGGCGATCGCGCGCGTGAGTGCGACCGCCTGAGGTGATGTGTACTGGCCTGCGGCAGCGCGGGCCTTCTTTTTGTTCTTAGAGCCTACCTACTAGTAGGTTTACTTCACCAGTGGAGATTCCCATGGCACATCCTCTTACCCTTCCCGGAGCGATCCATACCGCCATCAGCCTGGTGCCGATCCTGGCCGGCCTGTACGGCTTCATCCGCCACCGGGAAATCGATCCCGGCACGCGCTCGGGCAGGATTTATCTGATTGGCCTGGTGCTGTCGGTGGCGACTTCGTTCACCGTCTCCAGCACAGGCGGGCTCAATCCAGGCCACGCCTTCGGCGTGATCGTGCTGCTGGTGGCGTTCGGCGGTGTTCTGGCTTCGCGACTGCGTTTCCTTGGACGGCTGGCGGCTTACCTGTCGACCTTTGCGCTGTCTTTCAGCTTCCTGCTGTCGTTGGTGCCCGGCGTGAATGAAACGCTGACGCGGTTGCCGGTGGCACACCCGCTGGCGGCGGCGCCGATGGCACCGGTGGTGTTGCAGACCTTGCTCGGCTGCCTGGCAGTGTTCGTGATCGGGTTTGCCGGGCAGTGCTGGCGGATCCATCGGCGCACCGCCCCGTTGTGAGCGATGCAGGCCCGCAGCACGACGTACCGCAGAATCAGCAGCCGACCAGCCGATCCGCGCCAATTCCGCCGCGATGCTGGCTGCGGTACTCGGTAGGGCTTGCATCGACCTGGCCCCGGAAGTGCCGACGGAATGACTCCTGCGAACCAAAGCCGGCCTGCTCGGCGATCCACTGCAGCGGCCGGTCAGTGGTCTCCAGCAGCTCGCGCGCGAAAGCCACGCGCTCGCGGATCAGCCAGTCGATGGGCGACAGGCCGGTGGCTTCCAGGAACTGCCGCTGCAGCGTGCGTTGGCTGAGCGCGGCCTGCTGGGCGAGGCTGCCAAGTGAGTGTGGCTCGCCCAGATTGCGGCGCATCCATTCCATCAGCTTTGCCAGGCGCGTGGGCTCGCCATGGGGAATGGCGCGGCTGACGCGCTGGCTGCGCTCGGCATCACGCCATGGCGCCAGTACCAGCCGTTCGGCCACAAGGTTGGCCACGCGCGCGCCGTAATCCTTGCGCACCATGTGCAGCATCATGTCCATGCCGGTGGCCGAGCCGGCCGAGGTGATGATGCTGCCGGTATCCACATACAGCGCATCCTCGCGTACATCGATGCGCGGGAACTCGCGTGCGAGCGCTTCGGTGAGACGCCAGTGGGTGGTGGCCTGGCGGCCATCGAGCAGCCCGGCCCAGGCCAGCACGAAGGCGCCAGAGCAGATCGAGGCGATGCGCGCGCCGCGTGCGTGGGCGCGGATGAGCGCATCGAGCAGTGCCTGCGGCGGGCGCTCGCTGGGTTCGCGCCAACCGGGGATGACGACGATGTCGGCGTCATCAACCGTGCTGAGATCGTAGGGCAGCTGCACCTGTGCATTGCCGAGCATGCGCAGTGCACCGGGCTCGCCTGCGCACAGCTGGGTGCGGTACCAGGCGACGCCGAGTTCCGGCCGCACCGGCGCGAACAGGCCGACCGCGCAGCCGAATTCAAACAGCCCCTGGCCGTGGCAGGCGACGATGGCAACGAGCGGCGCGGTGGGGTCGGCGGGTGGGCTGGGCATGGCTTGATGCTACGGGTGGCGGTGCGTGGGGCTGAGTGGTGCGCGGGCATGAGGTGATGCCGGGCGGGCATATGGGAACCGGGGTCGGATCCCTTCCGCAGGAAGGGCTCTGACCCCGTGATGGGGAGGCGTGCGTGGGGTCAGAGCCCTTTCCTTTGGAAAGGCATTCGACCCCGTGCGTGTGGGTCGCCTAACGTCATTACCAGCGGTCATGTGGGTGGCCGGATATGACGGTTGGGTGACGTGATCCCGCCTGTCGCGGCAGGTGAACAGGCCCTTGAATGGAAGCGTGTTTCCGGCCCACCCCCACGAGCCCCCATGCCTGCCGCCCACGCCCCTGTCCTGAGCACTCTCGCTGTTCTGATCACCGCCATCCTCGCCGCCACACCGAGCCATGCGGCTGAAGCCGATGCAGATACTGCTGCCACCGCCGCGACGGCCAACGTGGCAGCGTCCACGCTGGATGCGGTGGTGGTCACCGGTTCGCGCACCAGCACGCGCACGGTGAAGAACAGTTCCACACCGATCGATGTGATTTCCGCAGAGGACCTTGCTGCGACCGGCCAGGGCAACCTGCTGGAAGCGCTGCAGCGCAGCCTGCCGTCGCTGAGCCAGATCGGCGGCTACCAGAGCGACCAGGAAAGCCTGATCCGCGGCTACCAGCTGCGCAACCTGTCGCCGGGCTACACGCTGGTGCTGGTGAATGGAAAGCGCCGTAATGCCAGTGCCTATGTGAGCGGGGCCAACGGTGGTGGCTTTCCCGGGCACGCCTGGGCTGACCTTGCGCTGATTCCAGTGTCGGCCATCGACCATGTGGAAGTGCTGCGCGATGGCGCTTCGGCCATCTATGGCTCGGATGCGATCACCGGCGTGGTCAACGTGATCCTGAAATCGCAGGCCCACGGTGGCGATGTGTCGGTGGAGAGCGGGCAGAGCACCGACGGCGATGGCTCGCGTACCAGTGTGCGCGCCAATGTCGGCCTGCCGTGGGGCCAGGATGGCTTCGTCAACCTGTCTGGCGAGACCACCCGCCAGCATCATGCGATCCGCACCCGCCGCTACATCGATGGCTACCTGAGTTACCCGGCGGTGGATGGCAACGGCAATCTGGTGGCGCTGCGGCCGAACAATCGATTGACAGCAGGTGCTGCGCCGAACCCGGCCGAGGCCAACCGCGATGCCGAGGCCAACACCATCCTCAGCTCGCCGTCCTATGCGTTGAAGGCCTTCGCAGTGAATGTGGGCCATGGCCTGGGCGAGAGTGCGCAGTTCTACGCCAATGCGACCGCCAGTGACCGCACCGCGCAGGCGATCCAGAACTTCCGCCTGCCGGCGACCATCTTCACCACCTACAAGGCGCCTGGCGTGCTGAGCGTGTTTCCCGATGGCTTCCTGCCGGTGCTGGAAACCAAGGAGAAGCAGTACACCGGTACCGCAGGTGTAAAAGGCCAGCTTGCAGGCTGGGACTACGACGCCAGCCTGACCGGTAACCGCAGCACGGTGCGCACCTACACGCGCAACTCGGTGAACTACTCGTTGCCGTATCCCGGTTCGCCCACCGACTTCTATGACGGCAAGCTGGACTACCAGCAGGGCATCGCCAACCTTGACCTGCGCCGTGGCTTCGAGGTGGCGGCATTCGCTTCGCCGCTGGAAGTGAGCGCAGGCGCCGAATACCAGCATGAACAGTATGAGCGCGGGGCCGGGCAGTGGGAGTCGTACACCGGCTTCGGTGCCGCGGCCTTCGTCGGCTATTCGACTGCCGATGCGGTGAAGGCTACCCGCAACAGCAAGGCGGTGTACGTGGGTGCGGCCACCAACATCACCTCGCGCTGGTATCTGGATGCAGCCGCGCGCTGGGAAGATCACTCCGACTTCGGCAGTGTCTCCACCGGCCGCCTGACCACGCGCTTCGACTTCACCGACGCGCTGGGCCTACGTGCCACGGTCAGCAACGGCTTCCATGCCCCCAGCCTGGGCGCGCAGTTCTACCAGGCTACCGGCAGCTGCCCGTGCGGCACCACGCTGGTGGCGCAGGTGTCTTCGCCGGCGGCGATTGCGTTGGGTGCCACACCGCTGAAGCCGGAAAAGGCCACCAACTACAGCCTGGGCGTGACCTGGGACCCGAGCCCGGCGTTCCATCTGGCGGTGGATGCCTATCAGATCGACATCCGCGGCCAGCTCGGCCAGTCCAGCCAGATCGGCTACAACGCGCAGGATCCGGCGCGCGTCACCGACAACAGCGGCACGGTGCTGAGTGCGGCGCAGAAGAACACCATCGATGCACTGCTGGGTTCGGCCGGCATCAGCATCCTGCCGGGTGATGCGTTCTACGCCAGCTACTTCACCAACGTGGGTAATACCCGTACACGCGGTGTGGAGCTGACCCTGGAGGCGAACCAGGAAACCGCGTGGGGCAAGCTGCGCTGGAGCTACGCGGCCAACGTCGGCCGCACCACCATCCAGAAAGTGAGCGACATTCCGGCGGCGCTGCAGGGGTTGCCGAACATCAACCTGTTGACCAAATCCAGCGAGTACGCGCTGCGCTTCCGCACGCCCAGCTACACGCAGGTGGCTGGGCTGGGCTGGCAGAACGGGCGCTGGCGCTCGAACCTGGATTTCACCTACTACGGCCCGATCAAGCGCCTCAACAACGGCGTGGAGTACAAGCAGCCGCCGGTGCTGGTGACCAACTTGTCCGGTGGCGTGGAACTGGGTGCGGGCTGGAGTGCGGCGTTGGGCATCAACAACGTGTTCGACAAGCGCACCCGCAAGGTGCCCGAATACGCGCGCAGTGCCACCGATGTGGCCAGCATCGAGACCACCTGGGATAGCGGTGATGTGCTGGGCAATGTGGGTGCGTACTGGTACGGGCGGATCAACTACCGGTTCTGAGGTTCACGCCAAGGGCAGCCGAGCGCGGCTCGGCACTACATGGGAGCAGTTCATGTCTTCTGCATTGAAGGTGGTTGCAGTGGTGGGGTCGCCGACCAGTTCGGCGACGTCGCGTACGTTGCTGCTGGTGCGGCATCTGCTGGCGTCGCTGCAGCAACGCGTGCATGCCAGCGTGGAGCTGGTGGAACTGGCACCGATCGCGCGTTCGCTGGGCCAGTCGTTGTCGCGCGGTGAAGTGGAGCCGGCAGTGGAACAGGCGCTGCGGACCATCGAGACCGCCGAACTGCTGGTGGTGGCCGCGCCGGTGCATCGCGGTTCGTATCCGGGGCTGTTCAAGCACCTGGTCGACTTCATCGAGCTGGAGGCGCTGGTGGATACGCCGGTGCTCCTGGCGGCGACCGGTGGCAGTGAGCGCCATGCGCTGGTGATCGACCACCAGCTGCGACCGTTGTTCAGTTTCCTGCAGGCGCACACGCTGCCGATCGGGGTGTATGCCACGCCTGCCGACTTCGATGGTGAGCACATCAACAGTGCAGCGTTGCAGGCCCGCATCGCGCTGGCGACCGAGCGTGCGGCTGGGCATCTGGCTACGCAGGCGCTGGCGGTAGCGGCGCCACTGCGACGCATCGCCTGAGGCCATAACCGGCAGCGCTTTGCATATGGCCAAGGCGCATCTGCGTGGCCGGATCTGACCGCCGATTGTCGCCTGGCAGCGCTATGGCAGCCGCTGGCATCTCTAGCATCGATATCGAAGCGGCATCGCATTGCCGGCACAGATGAGGACCCCCCAGTGACGCTCGACGCAGCAAGCAAACCCATCCTGTTCCTGCTCGACCGCGAGTTCGAGGACGGCCAGATTCCCGGCCAGCGCTTCTTCTGCCGGCACAGCCTGTTGCTGGAAGGTGCCCTGTCGAGCATCGACGGCCTCGACGCGCAGCTGGACGTACGTCGCATCGGTTTCGCGCGGCCGCGCCGCGAGGTGATCGCCGAGATCGGCGAGCAGGACCAGTCGCTGCCGAAGCTGGTGCTGCCACAGGGCGTGCGCAGTGACCTGGCCAGCGGCGCGCACCAGGACCGCCAGTACGTCTCCGGTGCCGAGCCGATCCTGGCCGCGCTGAACGGATTGCTCGGCATTCCCGTGGCCCACCCCTGAGCGAGGACGCGACCATGAGCTATCAGATCAGCGTGCTGGACAAGAGCCCGGTGGCCGAAGGTGCCTCGCCAGAGCAGGCGCTGCGCAACAGCCTGCAGTTGGCCCAGCGCGCCGAACAACTGGGTTATCACCGTTACTGGTTTGCCGAGCACCATGCCGCACCGACGTTGGCGAGCCCCGCACCGGAGGTGCTTGCGGCGTGGGTGCTGGCGCAGACCCGGCGCATCCGCATCGGCAGCGGCGGGGTGATGCTGCGCCACTACGCGCCGTACAAGGTCGCGGAGAACTTCAACCTGCTGGCGGCGTTGGCGCCAGGGCGCGTGGATCTGGGCGTGGGCAAGGCACCCGGCGGCCTGCCGGCATCGACCGCGGCGCTGGCGGCTGGGCGCCCGGCGTTCGCCGACTTCGACCAGCAACTGCGCGACCTGGAGGGCTATCTGTCCGGTGCCGAAGCCGAGGCATTGGCGCGGCCGGTTCCGCAGCAGGCCCCGGAGCGCTTCCTGCTCGGTGCCAGCCCGCAGAGTGCGCAGCAGGCGGCCGAGCTTGGTTGGCGCTTCGTCTACGCCGCGCACTTCGATGGCGACCCGAAGCACATCGAGGCCGCGTTCGATGCCTACCGCACCGTTTCTACGCAGCCGCCACTGCTGGCCACGGTGGCGTTCGCCGCACCAACTGCCGAAGCCGCAGCACGTCATATCGGTGCGCTGCGCGTCTACAAGCTGCACCTCGGCCCCGGCCAGACGGTGAATCTGCCCAGTCCCGAGGCGGCTGCCGAGTACGCACGCCAGGTGGGCGTGGCCGACTTCCGCATCGAGGAAACGCGCCCGAGCGTGTTGTCCGGTGATGCGCAGCACGTGCGTGACGAACTGGACGCGCTGCATCGGCGCTTCGGCGTGGGCGAGTTCATTCTCGATGCGCCGGTGGCCGACCTCGATGCGCGCCTGACATCCCTTGAACTGCTGTCGCCCGCGCCGCGCGCGGCGGTGGCCTGACCTGCAGGAGCGATTCCCATGAGCACGACCCCGCGCCACATTCCGTTCGGCATCATGCTGCAGGGCCCCGGCAGCCACATGCATGCCTGGAAGCACCCGTCCAATCCGCCCGATGCCAGCGTCAACCTGCAGTTCTACATCGACATTGCGCGCACCGCCGAGGACAACGGCATCGCCTTCGGCTTCGTGGCCGACGGCCTGTACATCAACGAGAAGTCGATCCCGCACTTCCTCAACCGCTTCGAGCCGATCTCGCTGCTGTCGGCGCTGGCCACGGCAACGAAGAAGATCGGCCTGGCCGGCACGCTGTCGACCTCCTACAGCGACCCGTTCACCGTTGCCCGCCAGTTCGCCTCGCTGGATCTGCTCAGCGGCGGCCGTGCCGGCTGGAACGTGGTGACCTCGCCGTTGGAGGGTTCAGGCCGCAACTATGGCCGGCCGCACCCGGAGCATGCGCTGCGCTACCAGATCGCCGACGAGTATCTGGACGTGGTGCAGGGGCTGTGGGATTCCTGGGACGACGACGCCTTCCTGCGTGAGCGCGACAGCGGCACGTTCTTCGCGCCGGAGAAGTTCCGTCGACTCGACCACAAGGGCCGCTTCTTCCAGGTGGAAGGCCCGCTCAACATCCAGCGTTCGCCGCAGGGCCAGCCGGTGATCTTCCAGGCGGGTTCATCCGATGATGGCATTGCGTTGGCCGGCAAGTACGCCGATGCGGTGTTCACCCATTCGCCATCGCTGGAGGAGACTCGCGCGTTCACCCAGAAGGTGAAGAACTCGGCGATTGCGCACGGCCGCAGTGGCAATGACGTGAAGATCTTCCCGGGTATCGGCCCCATCGTCGGCCGCACTGCCGAGGAGGCCGAAGCCAAGTACCAGGCGATCGCTGGACTGGCCACGCTGGAGGATGCGCTGGCCTATCTCGGCCGCTTCTTCGATCACCATGATTTCAGCCAGTACGACCCGGACGCACCCTTCCCGGAGCTGGGTGAAATCGGCAGCAACTCGTTCCGTTCCACCACCGACCGCATCAAGCAGGATGCGCGTGAGAAGGGCCTGAGCCTGCGCCAGGTGGCATTGGAAGCTGTGAGCCCACGACCGAACTTCATCGGTACGCCGGGGCATGTGGCCGATGAGCTGATCCGCTGGTTCGATGCCGGTGCCAGCGACGGTTTCATCCTTGGATTCGCCGCACAGCGCGAAGGCCTGGACGATTTTGTGACCCAGGTGCTGCCAATCCTGCAGGCGCGCGGCTACCACCAGCGCGAGCTGGAAGGACAGACCCTGCGCGAGCATCTGGGCCTGCCGTACAAGGCCAGCCGCCATGCGACCGATGCCGAACCGGCGCGGAAGGTGGGGTAGGGCGATGAGCGGAGAATCGGCAGCAGCGCCGGGCCATGCCCGGCGGAATTCCCAAACGACGGGCGTATTGCCGGAGATCGCGGCGCGCGCCGAGGCCACCATCGCGATCCGCCATGACCTGCACCAGCACCCGGAGCTGGCCTTCGAGGAGCACCGCACCAGCGCCCGAGTGGCCGAACTGCTGCAGCAGTGGGGCTATGAGGTGACCACCGGGCTCGGTGGCACCGGCGTGGTCGGTACGCTGCAGCGCGGGCAGGGCAGTCGTCGACTCGGCCTGCGCGCCGACATTGATGCATTGCCGATCCACGAGGCGTCCGGGCTGGCCTATGCCAGCCAGACCGAGGGCCTGATGCATGCCTGCGGCCACGATGGGCATACCGCCATCCTGCTGTCCGCCGCGCACTACCTGGCCCATCACGGTGATATCGACGGTACCCTGCAGCTGGTGTTCCAGCCTGCAGAGGAGACGGGTTCGGGGGCGTCGAAGATGATTGCCGATGGCCTGTTCGAGCGTTTCCCGGTGGATGCGATCTATGGCTTGCATAACTGGCCGGGCGTGCCGGTGGGGCACTTCGGCTTTGTCGATGGCCCGGCAATGGCGTCGGTGGACTGGGCGCGGCTGAAGGTGATCGGCAAGGGCGGACATGGTGCCGAGCCACAAGGGAGTGTTGACCCGATCCTGGCGGCGGCGCACATCGTCACCGCGCTGCAGAGCGTGGTGTCGCGCAATGTCGATCCGCGGCAGATGGGTGTGGTCACCGTCGGTTCGATCCACGGCGGCCAGGCCGCCAATGTGATTCCGGACGTGGTCGAGCTGAAGCTGACCGTGCGCGCCTACCTGCCCGAGGTACGTGACACCCTTCGGCGCCGTGTTACCGAGGTCGCCGAGCAGACCGCTGCCGCATTCGGTGCGCGCGCCGAGATCGAGTTTCCGCGTGGCTTCCCCAGCGTCATCAACCATCCGCAGCAGACCGCCTACATCCGTGAGGTCGCCGTGCACGGCTTCGGTGCCGAACAGGTGGTTGCCGAATTCGCGCCACGCACCGCCAGCGAAGACTTCGCCTTCCTGCTGCAGGCGCGGCCGGGCAGCTTCGTGTTCGTCGGCAACGGCGACAGCGCACCGCTGCACAGCCCGCGCTACGTGTTCAACGATGCCGCCATTGCACCCGCCGCCAGCCTGTGGGCGCGACTGGCCGAAGACTATCTGGTGAGGGATGCGACATGAGCAGCGACGAACGCTTCCTCTATACCTCGGTGGATGATCCGCTGGCACGGCCCCTGTTCGATGGCCTGGAACAGGAGTACGACAGCCGCTACGCCGACGTGCGCCGACGCATCGGTGGCAGCGCCCGCGAGGAGCTGCAGCGCTACCCGGCGCAGGCCTTTGCTGCCCCGGTGGGTGCCTTCGTGTTGCTGCTGCGCGACGGCGTGGCGATTTCCGGTGGTGCGTTCATGCCGCACCGCGATCCGGATACCGCTGAGTTCAAGCGCATCTGGACGCTGCCGGGGCTGCGCCGGCAGGGCATCGCGCGGCGCGTGCTGCAGGAGCTGGAAGATCAAGCGGCGCGCCAGGGCTACCGACGCGTGTTCCTGACGACGGGTTTCCGCCAGCCCGAGGCGGTTGGCCTGTACCTCAGCCACGGCTACACCGCGCTGTTCGATCTGGAGGCCGACCCGGAAACCGTTGCGCATCTGCCGTTCGAGAAGCAACTGCGGGCGACGACGCCTGTCGTTGCGCCTGCGCATGCCGCGCTGTACGGAGCCCACGCATGAGCACGCCCTCGACCGCGCTGGAGGGCATCGCCGCTCGTCCGGCGCCAGCGCCGGCGTTGAAAATCGTGCCGGCGCGGCACCCGCTGCAGGTGTTCGGCACGGTGCTGGCGCTGGCGCTGATCCTGATCGGGCTGCAGTCCGTGCTGGGCAACCCGCGCTGGGGGTGGGGCACCTTTGCCGAGTGGTTCTTCGCACGCCCGGTGCTGGAAGGCCTGGGTCGCACGTTGCTGCTGACCGCACTCGGCACTGGCCTTGGCTTCGCGCTGGGCACCTTGCTGGCGTTGGCCCGCGTGTCCAGCTCACCACTGCTGTCGGCGGTGTCGTGGGGCTATGTGTGGCTGTTCCGCTCGATCCCGCTGCTGGTGCTGTTGCTGCTGTTGAACAACCTAGGCTATCTGTACAGCACCATCGAGCTGGGCGTGCCGTTCACCGGCATCAGCCTGTTCTCGTACCCGACCACGCAGCTGATCGGCGTGTTCACTGCTGCGGTGCTGGGCCTGACCCTGAACCAGGCCGCGTTCTCGGCCGAGGTGATCCGCGGCGGCATTCTGTCGGTCGACCACGGCCAGTACGAGGCCGCGGCCGCACTCGGCCTGCCGCGCGGTCGCCAGGTGCGCCGCATCATCCTGCCGCAGGCGATGCGCTCGATCCTGCCGGCGGCATTCAACGATGTGATCGGCTTGGCCAAGAGTACCTCGGTGGTCTACGTGCTGGCGCTGCCCGAGTTGTTCTACACCGTGCAGGTGATCTACCGCCGCAATCTGGAAGTGGTGCCGCTGCTGATGGTGGCCACGGTCTGGTACCTGGTGATCCTCACCGTGCTGTCGCTGCTGCAGCGGCGCGTGGAGCAGCGCTTTGCGCGCGGCCAGCTGCAGCGCGAGCGCTCGGTGTCGCGGGTATCGTCGGCGCCGCGCGCACCCGGTGACACAGCACCGCGCGTGGCCAGCCGCCCGCGCATCGCCGCGCAGGTTGAAGCGGGTGAGGGCGCTGCGGTGTCGCTGCATGGTGTGGGCAAGGTGTTCGGCGATCAGCCGGTGCTGGAAGATGTGAACCTGGATCTGCGCGCTGGCAGCGTGACCGTGCTGATCGGCCCTTCGGGCGCTGGCAAGTCCACGCTGCTGCGGCTGATCAACCACCTGGAACGTGCCGACGCTGGCTATGTGACCGTCGGCGGCCAGCTGATCGGCTACCGCCGCGATGGCGACACCCTGTTCGAACTGCCAGAACGCGAGATCCGCCGCCGTCGTTCCGAGGTCGGCATGGTGTTCCAGGGCTTCAACCTGTTCCCGCACCTGACCGCGCTGGAAAACATCATCGAGGCGCCAATCGCGGTGCGCGGCGTGCCGCGCGCGCAGGCCGAGCAGCAGGCGCGGACCTTGCTGGAGCGGGTGGGCCTGGCCGACAAGGCCGATGCGTTCCCGCGCCAGCTGTCCGGCGGCCAGCAGCAGCGCATTGCGATTGCCCGTGCGCTGGCGCTGCAACCGAAGGTGCTGCTGTTCGATGAACCCACGTCGGCGCTGGACCCGGAACTGGTGGCCGAGGTGCTGAGCGTGATCGAAGAACTGGCCCGCTCCGGCACCACGCTGGTGATCGTTACCCACGAACTGAGCTTCGCCCGCCGCGTGGCCGACCACGTGGTGATGATGGACCAGGGCCGGGTGATCGAGCAGGGCACGCCCGAGGCCCTGTTCGAGCGCCCCCGCCAGCAACGCACCGCCGATTTTCTGGCCAAGACCCTGTAACCCCGGAAGGAACACCATGAGCCCTGCAGCACCGCGTCGAATCTCACGCAGCGCCCTGTTGATCGGAGGCGTTCTGGTCATCGGTATCGCCGGCATCGTCTATTCGCGCGTGCGCCAGGCACCGGATGCCGGCGTCGTGGCCGCGACCAGCCTGGCCGGTGCGAACACGGCCGTGCTGAAGGGCACGCTCGATCCGAAGGCGCAGGCGTTGATTCCCGCCGGCTACCGCTTCGTCACGCCCGGCACGTTCACTGTGGCCACCCATCCTGGGCAGCTGCCGCTGGCCGATTATGGTGTCGACAGCAAGGACGTGGTCGGTATCGAGCCGGACATCGCACGGCTGATCGCCGATGGGCTGGGCCTGAAGCTGGTGATCGTGCCGGTGGCGTGGGCCGACTGGCCGCTGGGTCTGGAATCAGGCAAGTACGATGCGGTGCTGTCGAACGTGACGGTGACCGAAGAGCGCAAGAAGAAGTTCGACTTCTCCAGCTACCGTTACGACCTGCTGGGCATCTACACGCGCAGCGACGGGCCAATCCAGAAGATTGAAAAACCCGCCGATGTCGCAGGGCTGAAGGTGGTGGTGGGTGCCAGCACCAACCAGGACCAGATCCTGCGGCAGTGGGACCAGCAGAACATCGCCGCCGGCTTGAAGCCGGTGGAGTACCAGTACTTCGATGACGCCGTGGTCGGCCGGTTGGCGGTGATCACCGGCCGTGCCGATGTCTCGTTCGAGCCCAATGCCACCGGCGCGTACTCGGCACGCGACGGCAAGGTGCGGCGCGTGGGCCTGTTCCCTGGCGGCTGGCCGAACGCCGCGGCGATCTCGGTGACCACGCGCAAGGGCAGCGGCCTGGCCGACGCGGTGACGCAGGCATTGAACACCCAGATCGGCAGCGGCACCTACGCGCAGGCACTGAAGCGATGGAACGTGGCCGAGGAAGCGGTGCCGCAGTCGCAGACCAATCCGCCAGGGTTGCCGACGCTCTGACGCGACAAGCGCATCCACGCATGGCGTGGATCTACTGGCGGTGTCTGCCTTCTGTAGAGCCGAGCCATGCTCGGCTGCTCTACCAACGCGCCTCCAGCGTCCTGAACGGTTTCGCCAGCCGCACACCCTCGGCATCGAAGTCGGAAACGCTACGCCCATCCACACGCACCGATCTCGGCTTCGTGCGTTCCGGCCACCAGACCTTCACCGCCGTCCCGCTGCGCAGCCCATCGCCCAAGGTGACCGTCAGCGTGCCGTCGCGCTGCCGTGCCTGCATCTGCAACGTGCCATACGCTGTTGGCAGGCGTTCCACCGCCAGCCCATCGCCAGCCATCCACGACGGGGGCGTGCCCGGCAGCAGCGACAACGCATCATCGTCCTCGCGCATCAACATGCCGAACAGCGTGCGGCCGTACTCGGCGCCGATCCAGGTATGCGGCATGTCGCCCAGGTAGCGGGGGAAACGCAGGCGCGAGTGCACGACCTCGGCCAGCACCTGCCACTCAAGCGGGCGCCGGTCATGCAACAGACCCTGCAGCAGCTCATCGGCTGCCTGCGGCTGGCCCAGGTGCACATAGCTCAGCACGTTGCGGATTTCGTACGGCGTGTAGGCGTACAGCGCACCGGGCTGGCTGCGCTTGCGGACGTCCTCCAGGTAACGCGCGAAGGTGGTCTTCAACGCCTCGGCGGGCAGCACGCTCTGCGCGCCGGTCGGGTCCAGTGCGATCGATACGCCGGTCGGGTCGCCATCGCCCAGGTCGGCCGAGGACGGAATGAAGTCGATGCCTTTCCACGCCATCGTCGCCCGGATCGACGCGTGCAGCGCGTCATATAGCAGTGTGTACTGTTCCCGTGCCCACACTGCAGTCTTGTGGTCGCCCAGTGCCTCGGCCAGCCACGCGCCGTCGTGCCAACCCTTCAGGCCCCAATAGTCGTCCCAGTAGCTGTGGGTGGGAGACGGATAGCCCTCATGGCTGATCGACGGTGCAAGGATGCCCGCGAAGCGCTCCGGCGATGGCTGGTCGGCCTTGTAGCCGGGCACCAGCGTGCGTTCGCGCAGTTCCTGCAGGAAATGCAGCGCGGCCTTCACCTTGGGCAGGTAGGCACGCACCGATTCCGGTCCACCATCGAGGCGCGCGACATCGGCCACCAACGCTACGTACTGCCCTTGGCTGTCGTACTCGATGTCCGATCCAAAGCCGGTGTTGACGCTGCCATCGTCGTTGAGGATGGGCGAGACCAGGCCGTTGCCGTGCACGCCGTGTTCGCTGTACCAGGCCAGGTAGTCGCGTGCGACGCGGGCTTCACCCATGCGCAGCAGCACCGCCGAGGTGGCCATGCCGTCGCGGATGAAGGAGCGGTTGTAGTTGCGCGGACCGGGCTGCATCGCAGGGCCGGTCTGGTTGATCAGCATGTAGGCCGCCTGCGCGCGCAGCATGTCGACCAGTGAGGGATCGGGCAGGCGCAGGCCTACCTGGCCCAGGCGTGCCTGCCAGTCCGCGGAGGCCCGCGTGGCCAGTGAATCGAACGCCGCATTGGCATCGCGGGGCAGCGTGGCCAGATCCAGCGCAGGCGCTTCGGGCAGCACGCCATTGGCATCCGCAGCGGCGGTGCCCAACGGGAACGCGACCACGATGGCATCGCTGGTTCCCGGCGCCAACGCGATGCGGTAGTTCAATGCTGCAGAGGCAAGACCCTGGTCATCATGCGCCTGTTGTGCGGAAGGCAGATGGCCGGCAGCGATGTTCGCGGTGATTTCCGTTGCGCCATCCTTGCCGAACGGCGCCGCGCCGGACGCAGCCACCGGCGTGAGCGACTGCAGCAGCGTGCGGCCATTGACGCGCACGGATTGCCTATCGATGGCCACATCGCGGATCGGTGACAGCCCGCCGTTCTGCCATGGCGGGTTCATCTGCATCGGGCGCACGACCAGGCTGAGCGTGCCGTCGATGCGGGTCTTTCCGGTGTTGTGCAGGCGATGACGTAGGAAGGTCACCGGCTGGCCATCGCGCTCGATGGCGAACACTTCACTGCGCAGCTCCAGGCCAGGTTGCGGTGACCAGGTGGCGGAGGGCATCGGCTTCCAGCCGTCGCGCAATGCGTGCTGTATCGGCTGTCCTGCCGCGCCAGCGGCGCGCCCGTCAGCACTTCGCCAAATGGGCTGCACCAACGGCGCGCCCTTGAAGGCTTCCAGATTGCCGTATTCGTCGAAGATCGATTTCTGTCGTCCCGCGTGCACGCCGACGGCCGTCCAATAGGTCTGCTGCAGCTGCAGCGACGCCGGGAACATCGCGCGCTGTGCGCCGCTGGCGGTGATCTGATACTGCTTCATCGGCGTCATCACGGCTTTCGGGCCGAGCAGGCGCAGGCGAGCTATCTGCGGGGCAGCGCCGTCCACGCTCAGGCGGAATGCTCGCATGGGTTGTGCTGCAGTGGCGGCCAACCAGCTTTGCCGATGGCTGGCCGCCTGCGCATCGTGTGCGAGGTCCTGCCAACGGCCCTGCGCGTCCTGCGCCTGTAGTCGGGCGGCGCCTCGCGCACCATCGGCCCAGTCGACCACCAGGCCAGCCGTCGATTGAGCCTGCGGCAGCGTGATCGCGAGCGTATGGGATCCACCTTTCCCGGCCGGCATCGCGACGGTGCCGCCGCCTTGCCAGAGCGCCGCCGCCTGCGTTGCATTGATACCGCTGATGCGTGCGCTGAGCGTGCTGTCCAGCGGCTCCATCTCGAAGATCGACACGCCCCAATCGGAGGTGCGCTGCGGGCTGGCCAGCCGCAGGTAGCGCGCCTGCCGCGGCGCGAAGTACAGTGTTTCCACGTCGCCCAGCGAATCGGCCATCGTGTACGCGGTCTGCCACTGTGTGCCATCCAGTGAGGTCTGCAGTGAATAGCCTTCCGGGTTGGAGACATCCCAGGTGAGGCGCGCGCCGGCCAGCAGGGTGGGCGCGCCCAGGTCGATCTGGAACCAATGGCCGGGGCTGAAGGCGCCGCCGGTGACGGTCTTCGGGTCGCCGTCGATCAGGTGGCTGATCGCCATCGCCGGTACCTGCTGCGAGGAGCTGCTGGCCTGCCATTGGTTGCGCGGGGGGAGGGTCTGTGCCTGTGCGCTGGAGGCCAGGGCGGCCAACAGCAGGGCAGCGGCAGGGCGCAACGGGAAAAGGGGTGTGGAGACCTTGGAGCGTTCGGCGCGCAACGTCATTACGGACAGCCTCGCAGGTTCGACCGGAATCGGGCGAGCGCTACGCTAGCAAGGGATGTAATCGGTTACATGACGCACTGCAGCGCCGCTGGACGCTGGCGCTGCCATCGCGGAAGCGCAGACGGATGTGGCTCTGGACGTGTAACGCGGTTCGGCTAGGGTCACATCGGGGTTGGTTTTCTAGGTGGTTGTCATTTGACAACCTGCGTGTACCGTGTGCAGACTGTGGAGAACAGGGAATGTCTCGAGCGCGTCATCCAGACAAGGACATCGAAGCGGCGTTGCAGTTCGCGGAGGATCGTGGGTGGAGGCTCCGCATTGCGGGCGGCCATGCGTGGGGCCGGATGTACTGTCCTTACAACGACACCGATTGCCGATGCGGGGAATTCTGCATCGTGAGCATCTGGAGCACGCCGCGCAGTGGCAGCAATCATGCAAGGGCCTTACGGCGTGTGGTCGAGAACTGCAGTCGTGAGCAATGAGATCAGGCTTCGTCAGAAGCGAAGGGGGGCAATCATGGAATTCAACTTCACCCTGAAATACCGCCTGGCGGATACAGGTGATGAAATCGGCGTCCTCGAGCAGCGCCTGGCCGAAGGCGGCTGTGACGATGCGCTTGTGGGCCTTGGGCTACCGGGAAGGCTGGCCCTGGCTTTCTACCGCGAAGCGGAAAACGCAACGGCTGCCCTGCGTTCGGCGTTGGACGATGTGCAGCGGGCCGTGCCCGGTGCCGAGCTGGTTGAAGTGAGCCCCGATCTGGTGGGGCTCACTGACGTAGCAGACCTGGTCGGAATGTCGCGTCAGAACATGCGGAAGCTCATGCTGGCCAACCCGCAGTCGTTTCCGTCCCCAGTGCATGACGGCTCGACCTCGATCTGGCACCTCGTCGACATTCTCGGTTGGCTGCGAGCGCGTGGCAGCGACAAAGTCACGGTGGAAATGACGGAACTCGCCGCTGCCGCGTTGCAGCTCAATCTGGACCGGGAAGGGCGCAGGCTTCACTCAAAGACGTAGTGGCGGCAAGAATCGGCGACCACCCCACTAAAGCTCCACCGTCTCCCACCATCGCGTACCCGCTTGCGGTGCCTGCATGTCCAGTGCTTCGCCCATCATAGGCGTGGCCACCGGCACATTCTTTGCGGCCGCCAATGCCGTGATGCGCTCGAACGGCTGCTGCCATGCGTGCAGGGCCAGATCGAAGGTGCCGTTGTGGATTGGCAGCAGCCACTTTCCGCGCAGGTCCAGGTGCGCCTGCAGCGTCTGTTCCGGCTGCATGTGCACGAACGCCCAGCGCGGATCATAGGCGCCGGTCTCGATCATGGTCAGGTCGAACGGACCATACTTTTCGCCGATGGCCTTGAAGCCGTCGAAGTAGCCGGTATCGCCGCTGAAGAAAATGCGGAAGTCACCGTCCTGGATCACCCACGAGGCCCACAGGCTGCGGTCGCTGTCGCCCAGCCCGCGGCCGGAGAAGTGCTGGCCCGGGGTCGCGGTCAGGCGCAGGCCGTTGGCTTCGGTGGATTGCCACCAGTCCAGCTGCTCGACCTTGCGCGCATCCACCCCCCACGCGATCAGCTGGTCGCCGACGCCGAGCGGTGCAATGAAGCGCGCGGTCTTGCCGACGAGCTGCATGACCGCGGCATGGTCGAGGTGGTCATAGTGGTTGTGGGAGAGGATCACGCCTGCGATCGGCGGCAGCGCGTCGATGCTGATCGGTGGTGCATGGAAGCGTGCCGGCCCCATCCACTGCACCGGCGAGGCGCGCTCGGAGAACACCGGATCGGTCAGCCAGTACTGGCCACGCAGCTTCAGCAGGATCGTGGAGTGCCCAAGCCGGAACAGGCTGCGATCCGGTGCGGCGTCCAGCGTGGCGCGGTCCAGTGGCTGCACCGGAATCGGGTGAGCGGGCACGGTGCCCTTGGGCTTGTTGAACAGGAACGTCCACCAGATCTCCGCACCGTCGCGCAGGCCCATCGCCGGACGGGGCAGGGCATTGCGGAACTTGCCATCACGGTACTGCGGCGAATCGGGGAAGTCGGGGAGGGACCAGGACTTGCAGAAGGTGTAGGCGGTCACGGCGAGGATTCCAAGCAGGAGGACAAGGAGCAGGCGCTTCATGGGTGACGTCCGCGGGGTACACTGCACAGTGTAGTTTCGTGTTTTCCAAAAGTACACTGCTGAGTGTAAAATGGAGGCATCCGTTCAGCTATCCGGTTCCTGCCATGTCCCGTGCCCCGCAACGCCTGACTGACCGCAAACGCGAGGCCATCGTGCGTGCGGCGGTGGAGGAGTTCCGTGCATCGGGCTACGAGGCGACCAGCATGGACCGCATCGCCGAGGCGGCGGGGGTCTCCAAGCGCACCGTCTACAACCACTTCCCGAGCAAGGAAGCGCTGTTCTCGATGATCCTGGAGGAGCTGTGGGAGCGCAGCGTGGCCGGCGACACACTGCCGTACCGCGCCGACCAGCCGCTGCAGACGCAGTTGCTGCAGTTGCTGGGCCAGAAGCTGGACCTGCTCAGCGATGGCAACTTCATCGATCTGGCGCGGGTCGCGATGGCCGAGATCATCCACTCACCGGAGCGCGCGCAGGCCATCGTCTGCCGCATGGGCGAGAAGGAAAGTGGCGAGAGCGCCTGGATCCGCGCGGCAATCGCCGATGGCCGGCTGCGCGAGGTCGATCCGGAGTTCGCCGGCCACCAGCTGCATGGGCTGGTGAAGAGCTTCGCGTTCTGGCCACAGGTGACGATGGGGCAGGCACCGTTGACCGCACAGGAGCGTGCGCGCGTGGCCGAATCGGCGGTGGCGATGTTCCTGGGGTTCTACGCGGTCTGACGCCGCACGCGCCGCCCTGGCCGGCCTACGTCGGATGCGCCCAGCTGCTGCAGATACGCGCAGAACATATCGGCCACGGCATCCGACCAGGCATGGATCTCGTCGTTGCTGCGCGGCGTGCTTGAGAACTCGCGCCCACAGGCGCCCAGCGAGGTCTCGATCAGATCGATAGCCCGCCGGCGTGTGCTTTCCAACGCCCTGGGCAAGGCCTCGGCCATGAACGCTTCCATCGCCGTGTCGGCAACGCTTCGTGCCTGCTGCACTTCCGGCGCGTCGCGATACAGCGGTGCAGCGTCGCTCAGCGCTCCGCGTGTCTGCGCCTCATCACACTCGGAGAGGATGAATGCATGGACCAGGCGGCGTAGCCGTTGCAAAGGCGGAATCGTGCCGTCCTGCAGAATGTCGCGGACCATGCCGGCGGTCTGCTGCCACTCATCCTGCTGTAACCGGAACAGGATCGCTGCTTTGTTGGGGAAGTACTGGTACAGCGAACCGATGCTGACGCCGGCGCGCTCAGCGACCCGTGCCGTGGTGAAGCGAGGCGCGCCTTCCTGCTTCAGAACCTGAGCAGCCGCTTCGAGGATGGCCGCGACGAGGTCGTTGGAGCGAACCTGGCGAGGCTGTTTTCTCGAGGAAATCTGTGGTGGACGGCGTTCGGCCATGGACGGATTCCAATGCGAATAGTCAGCGGCAGGGGGAGTTCGTACGCTTTATTGCGACGAATCCATCGCATTCTAGAGCGGGCCCGAGGGCCCCTCAAGCATGGCGACGGGACGCCGATGGGGCGTCGCCCCCTTTCTCCCTGCCCTGGAATTCAACCATGAACACCTTGATGTCCTCCCCGGTTGCGCCGCTGCTGCAGCGCCTGTTTGAAGAAGCCAACACAGCGTGCAGCCCGGCACTGAGGGCGGTTCCTGCCGATGAACGGCAGCGCCTGCTGGCCAGTCGTAGTGGGTATACCCGGCTGTATCGTGAACTGCTGAAAGACCTTTGGCTCCCGGTGTCGCCCGAGACCGGCCGGTTGCTGTACCTGCTGGCGCGCAGCAGCCGCGCCAGCAGCATCGTGGAGTTCGGCACCTCCTTCGGCATCTCCAGCATCCATCTGGCCGCTGCCTTGCGTGACAACGGTGGTGGCCGCCTGATCACAACCGAATTCGAACCGGACAAGGCGCATCGAGCCGCCGCTCACCTGCGCGAGGCTGGCTTGGCCGACCTGGTCGAACTGCGGGTTGGCGATGCACTGCAGACCCTGGCGGCAGACCTGCCGGAGTCGATCGATCTGGTGCTGCTGGATGGGGCCAAAGTGCTGTATCCGGAGGTGCTGGATCTGCTGCAGGCGCGGCTTCGACCGGGTGCACTGGTGTTGGCCGACAATGCAGACGACAGCCCTGTTTACCTGCAACGCGTGCGTTCCGATGGCAGCGGCTACCTGACGCTGCCGTTTACCGACGACGTCGAGTTGTCCATGCGCCTGGATTGATCAGGCGGCGGCGAACCGGCGGAACTCATCCGCCGGCAGCGCCGCCGAGTACAGATAGCCCTGGCCGACATCCACCCCCAGTGCGCGCAGCTGCTGTTCCTGCGCCAGGGTCTCGGTACCTTCGGCCACCACGATCGCGCCGCAGCGGTGCGCGACTTCGACGATGAAGCGCACGATCGACTGCGACTTGGCGTCGGACAGCGTGGCGATCAGCGCCTGCTCGATCTTGACCTCGGCGATGGCCAGCTGCGAAAGCAGGATCAAGGTCGAATAGCCGGCGCCGAAGTCATCCAGCGACAGGGTGACCTCGGCTGCCAGCAGCTGTGCGATGTTGGCATCGACCACGTCACGCTCGACGATCTCGGTCCATTCGACGATTTCCAGCCGCAGCATCGCGCCGGGGATGTCGTGCAGCTGCAGCAGCTCCTGCAGGCGCAGGCCGAAATCGGGCAGGCGCAGGGATTCGGCTGAAACATTGACTGCGATGGTCAGTGCCGCGCCGTCCTGCCGGCAATGCTGCAGGAAGCGCACCGCCGATTGCAGCGTGGCCCATTCCAGGTCTGCCAGCCGCCCCTGCCGGCGCAGCAGCGAGATCACCCGCATCGGTGCAATCGGCCGGCCTTCGCCGTCGCGCATGCGCAGCAGTGCTTCGGCGCCGACCAGCAGGCGATCGCGCAGCCGATGCTTGGGCTGGTAGCACAGTGGCGCATCACCCTGCTGCAGCCAGCGTTCGAGCGCGACCTCGATCAGGTCGTCGATCTCGCTGTCGCGCTGGATCGGATCATCGAAAAACACCACGCCCGACTCGATCGCGCTCAGTGCCACGGTGATCGCGCGGAACGGAAGATGTCCTTCGTCGGCGTCAACGGGGGGCTTCAATTCGACCACTGCACAGCGGAACAGCGGCCGGAAGCCGGGCCAATCGCGGCCGACCCGATCGGCCAGGTTGCTGGCCAACTCGGTGATCTGCGGTTGTGTGCGCAGTTCGGACAAGGTCAGGCCGCGCACCAGGATCGCCAGCGCGGCATCACCGAACTGGTAGATCTCCAGCTGCGCAGCCGGCAGCGAGGGCAGCAACCGATGCACCTCTTCGGTGCTGTCGCGCTGCCACAGGCCGTTGTCCTGCAACGGCCCGTAGCGCAGGCGCAGATCGCGCAGGTTGCCCATCTCGGCCACGATCAGGCAGGCCTTGCCGATGCCGTCGTTGTCGCGCCAGTACTGCTGCAGCCGTTCGCCCAGTGCCCGCATGTTGGGCAGGCCGCTGATCGGATCGATGCGCAGCCATGCCTGTTCGCGCTGACGCTGCGCATCGATCTGGGCATCGTTGTAGACCAGCGCGAACACCGCGCCGAGCATCAGTAGCGAGACCGGCAGTGCCAGCACGCGCTGGATCGCCAGCTCGGCCACCGGTAGTTGATCGGCACCAATGATCGCCACGCCCAACGCCAGGCCCACGGCGGTCATGCCGATGCGCACGGACCACGCCTGCAGGATCATGCGCGGCGAGAGTTCGTTGAGCATGCGCGGGTGCAGGCGCCTGCGCAGCCAGACGCCGGCCACCATCTGCAACACGGCCTCAAGGCTGGCAGGCAGGAAGAACTGGGTGCCGACGAACTGGTAGCGGGCGAGCAGGGCGGCGGCCAGGCAGGCCAGGCCGCCGCGCCAGCCACCGAGCAGGCCACTGACCAGCAGGATGTCGAAGCCGAGGTGCAGCTTGACCACGCCCTGGGTGTAACGGGCCACGAACCAGGAGTTGAACAGGTAGATCAGGCCCAGCGCTACGCCGACATACAGGCGACGGCCTTCAATGGCGTGCCCGGCGCGACGGGTGGCGATCAGCAGCACGCCGATCATGCCGATCACCGCCGTGGCCTGCAGCAGGTACAGCGGCAGGCTGGGCAGGGCGCTGTCCAGGACCTGGGCCGAAACCCGTGAAAGCGCATCCATAGCAGGTTCCCGCCTGTGACCGACGGCCAGTGACGAGCAGCGTAGTCGCAGCAGCGCGCAGGTTCAATTGCAGCGGTCGTTTCCGGGAAGGAGGTGTTCGGCCATGAAATCGACAAACACCCGAACACGCGGCTGCTGATGGCGATGGCTTGGCCAGAGTGCCCAGAAGGTGCTGTGCTCGGTGCTCCATGGGTCCAGAACGCTCACGAGCACGCCACGGTCGAGCGCATCGCGGGTGGCGAAGTCGGGCAGGCATGCAATGCCGTGGCCGTCGATGGCCATGTGCAGGATCGTCTCAAGATGATTGGCGGTCATTGCGGGCGCCAGCCGCGGCTCAGCTCCTCCCTCATGCGCGGAGAGTGGCCAACGTTCGATCAGGCCGGTGCCGGGAAAGCGATGGAGAAGGCACGCGTGGCTGCCCAGTTCGTCCGGATGCTGTGGCGTGCCGCGTTTGGCGAAGTACGCAGGGGCACCCACGCACAGCAGCCGGGTACTACCGAGATTGCGGCCGTGCAGCCTGGAGTCGGCGGGGCTGCCCGTACGCACGACCGCGTCGAAGCCTTCCTCGATGACATCGACAAGACGGTCGCTGAAGTGCAGGTCGAGTTCGATGGCCGGGAAACGGTGCGCAAACGCCGAAAGCGCGGGCAGCATCAGTCCGCTGGCCAGTGGAAGGCTGACTTTCAGTCGACCGCTGGGCGCGGCGTGGGCGTCGGTCAGCTCGCGCTCGGCCGCCGCGACCTCGTTCATGATGCGCCTGCAGCGTTCAAGGAACTGCTCGCCTTCGGCGGTCAGGCTGACACTGCGGGTATTGCGATTCAGCAGGCGGGCGCCCAGGCGCTCTTCCAGCCGGGCGATGGTCTTGCTTGCCGCCGACGGGGTAATGCCACGCTGTCGCGCTGCGGAGGCGAAGCTGCGTGCCTCGGCGACCAGGACGAAGAGGCTGAGACCGGCAAAGCTGTCCATATGAGGCCATTGATGACATTCATGTCATTAAAGCACGGACCCACTGGTGGATTCCTGCAGAATAAGGTCGTGGCTAGCATCAATGCGGTGGCGCCTGGCCACGCTGGAGCTTCCTCGACATGTCTGTTGCCTCTGCTGCGACGGCCGGATCATCACGCCTTGGTGTGGTGTTTGCGGGCTGCCTGACCGCGCTTACCATTCCGTTGAGCATTGCCAGCCCCGCGGTGGGCATTCCTGCCATCCGCGCCGCGCTGGGTGGCTCGCCTGCAGCGTTGTCCTGGATCATCAACGCCTACCTGTTGACCTACGGCTGCACCACGCTGGTGGCCGGTGGCCTGGCCGATCTGCATGGCAGGCGCAGAACCTGGATCGTGGGAGGCGTGTTGTTTGCGCTCGTCACCGGCCTGATCCCCTTGATGCCCGATGTGGCATGGATCAATGTCCTGCGACTGCTGCAGGGGATGGCGGCCTCGGCAGCGTTCGCGGGCGCAATGGCATCGTTGGCGCAGGTGTTCGATGGCCAGGCGCGGGCCCGGGTTTTCAGCCTGATCGGCACCACCTTCGGCGTGGGGGCCGCAGGCGGTCCTTTGATGGCGGGTGCACTGATCGATGCGCTGGGCTGGGAATGGGTGTTTTTCCTGCCCGCGTTGCTGGCTGCGCTGACGGTGCCCCTGGTTGCCGTGTCATCCGTCGAATCAAAGAACGCCGGTTCGCCTCGCCTGGACTGGCTGGGTGCCTTTACCTTCATGCTGGCGCTGGGTTCACTGACCTACGCCATGATCGTGCTGCCGGAACGCGGTGTGTTGCATCCGCAGACGCTGGTACTGCTGGCGCTCGCGGTGGTGTTGCTGGGCGTGTTCATTGCCGTGGAGCGTTCCCATCGAACACCCCTGTTGGATCTCGGTCTGTTCCGCAACCGGCGCTTTGTCGGTGTACAGATTCTCGCCGCTGCGCCTGCGTTCTCCTACGTCGTCCTTCTGGTGGTGCTGCCGGCGGGGTTCATCGGTGTCGAAGGTCTGCGGCCGACCGAAGCTGGGCTGGCGATGGCAGCGCTGTCTGCGCCGTTGCTGGTGGTTCCCCTGGTCGCAGCCTACCTGCTGCAGTGGATTCCGGCGCGCGCGCTGTGCTGTGCTGGCCTGCTGATCGCTGCCGTGGGCCTGGCATGGCTTGCGCAGGTGTTCCAATCCCCGTCGGTGCGTTGGATGCCGATGCTGGTCATCGGTATCGGCATCGGCCTTCCCTGGGGGATCATGGATGGCCTGGCGGTCAGCGTGGTCGGCAAGGAGCAGGCAGGCATGGCTGCCGGCATCTTCAATGTCATGCGATTGGCAGGTGATTCAGTCGCCCTCGCGCTTGTCGGCATCCTGCTCGCGGCCCGGATTGGCGGACGTGTGGCGCAGGAGACCGGCGTTGTTGCCCGCGCCGCCGTGCACAGGCTGTCCATGGGCGACCTTGGGGGAGCGGTGGAGGCGTTGCCCGGTGTTTCGAGAACGGTGCTGGCCCAGGCGTACATGGAGTCCGTCCGTGGCCAGCTGTTCGTCCTGGCGATGGCGACCGTGCTGGTCGCCATCATGCTTGGCTACCTGTTGCGCGAAAAGGTCGAGCCTTGCCTGCGCAGAGGCGGTCAGTAGCGCGGGTCGGCGATGGCGGGCAGCACCAGCTCGCGCACGAAGCCGGACGATGACAGCTGCAGCAGGGCGCGTACCATCGCCACGACATCATGGACCGGCACCAGTGCGCCGTCGCCGCGCGCTGCGGCGTCCGCTACCGGTACCGACAGCGCATCGTCGGTGTTGAGGTAGCCCAGCTGCAGGCTGGTTACCGCCAGGCGGCGATCCCGGAAGCCTTCGCGCAGCGCATCGGCGATGCCGTTGAGCGCGAACTTGGACGCACCAAAGGCCACTTCCGGGCGACCACTGCGCGGCAGTGCCGAGGTCGAGCCGGTCAGCACCAGCTGTGGGCGTGCTGCGCCCAGAACCCTCGGCAGCAGGCGCTGCAGCAGCACCAGGGTGGCGGTGATGTTGACGTCGACCAGCTGGGCAAGCGCGGCATCGCTTTCGTCGAGGAAGGCGTACTCGTCGCTGAAGGCCGTCTCTTCCCAGATGCCCAGGTTGTGGATGAGCACATCCAGATCGGCCGGCGCCTGTGCTGCGATGTGATTGGCAGCGAGGGTGGGCTGGGACAGATCGGCTTCGATCCACTGCAGGGTGACGCCCTCGGGGCATTCAAGGTCGCGCGGACGGCTGCGCGAAACGCCGATGACGGTGTCGCCCGCACTGCACAGGCCTTCTACAAACGCTCGACCGAGGCCCCTGCTGGCGCCGATGACCATCAATTTCATGTTGCTTCCTTGTTTTACTGCGGCGGCCTCAGTCGGCCGCCAGAACGGTGTCCCAATCCGCGAACGCACGCAGGCCGCTGCGTTCGGCGGTGATGATCGAGCCGCTGTTGTCGAGCTGGCAGCGGTACTGCGGCTGCAGCCCGGCCGCCTGTGCGGACACGGCCATGGCGTGCACCAGCTGGCGTGCATGCCCACGGCCGCGGGCCCTTGGCAGGGTCAGTACGCCCATATCGGCGAAGGCTGCATCCAGGCTCCAGGGATACATGCTGCCAGCGGCCAGCAGGTGCTCCCCATCGAAGGCACCGAACACCTGCCAGTGATCCAGCTCGACCCAGGCGGCATCGAGATCGTCCTCGCTGGCATTGGCCTGGAACGCATTGAACGCTGCGGCGTCGGTTGGGCCCAGCCGGCGGATATGCGGTGGGGCAGGGTATTCGGCAAGGGTGGCGAGTGTTGCGGTGGGGACGTAGAAGACGCGGTCGGCGCCGTGCGTGTGCTGGCCGAGCTGCTGCAAGCGCTGTTGCAGCTGCGCCAGTGTCCAGTGCGGTTGCACATGCAGTTGCAGGCGAGCGACCAGGGCAGGGCGCAGCAGCGCACGGGCGGGGCCCGCGACCGGCCGCAACAGCATGCCGTCCTCACCGCCGTCGAAATCATCGCTGCAGGCCAGGTGCAGCTGCGGCCCCTCCTGCAACGTGCGCTGGCCGGCGAACACGCGTTGCCAGGCAGCATCGATCAACGGGGAAATCGCATCGTCCATGACAAACGGCTCGCTCAGTGTCGGGGCAATTCAACCTGCAGGCCCGCGGCTTTCCATTCGGGATAGCCGGCGGCCAGCCGCTGCGCGCTCAGGCCTGCGTCGCGCAGCATCATCACCGCATCGTTGGACAGCACGCAGTAGGGCCCGCGGCAGTACGCGACAATGTGGACGGCGCGCGGCAGTTCGTCCATGCGTGCGTGCAGTTCCGTAGCGGGAATGTTCAGCGCGCCGGGCAGGTGGCCCAGATCGAATTCTTCGCGAGGGCGTACGTCCAACAACACCACGCTGTCGCGTTGCTCCAGCAACTGCTCGACGGTCAGCCCTTCCAGTGCATCGCGGCGCTGCAGGCTGTCGGTGAGGACGCCCTGCATTTCGCTGCGCTGGTGGTCGGCATAGTCACGCAGCGCGGCCAGCAGGTTGCCCAGTGGGCCGTCACCGCTGCGGTAGAGGATGCGCTTGCCGTCACGGCGGGTCTGCACCAGGCCGGCACGACGCAGCTGCTGCAGATGCTGGGAGGTATTGGCCACCGACAGGCCGCTCAGTTCGGCCAGGCGCTCGACCGCACGCTCGCCCTGGGCGATGTGCTCCAGCAGGGCCAGGCGGTGCGGGTGGCCCAGGGTGCGGGCGATCTCGGCCAGCGCTTCCAGCGGGGATGGCGGCAGCTCGGTTGCAGCGTTCATGCCGGGCACGCTAGCATCGATCTATCATTCAAGCAAATAATTGAAGGTAAGTGACATGAGTGGCTGGGCGACGACATTCGTGACTGACGCGGTAGTGATCGGCGTGGGTGCGACCGCGCTGATGGATCTTTGGGCGTTGTTGCAGCGCAGGGTGCTCGGCATTCCCTCGCTGGATTTTGCGATGGTCGGCCGCTGGCTGGGGCACCTGGCGCGTGGACGGTTCCGCCATGAGGGTATTGGCCGCTCGGCAGCGGTCAGTGGCGAGCGCGCGCTGGGGTGGACCGCGCATTACGTGATCGGTGTGGTCTTCGCCGCGTTGTTGCTGGCCGTGGTCGGGAACGGTTGGGTGCAGGCGCCGACCCTGTGGCCGGCGCTGGCCTTCGGCATTCTCAGTGTTGCCGCGCCGTTCTTCATCCTGCAGCCGGGCATGGGCGCCGGCATTGCCGCTTCGAAGACCCCAGCGCCTGGCAAGGCGCGGCTGCGCAGCCTGGTGGCGCACAGCGTGTTCGGCGCAGGCATGTACTTTTCCGCGCTGCTGTTGGCCGCGGTCCGTGCAGGATGAGCGAGAATCCGTGGGGTCACCGGCAACAGGAACATCCCGGCATGGAAGCACCCAATCCCTTCACTGATGGCATGCCGCTGCCGTGGGCGTGGCGGGAAACATTGGCCGATGCGCGCATCGAGCGGCAGTCGATCGGCGTATCGCGCGCAGACGTCGCCCGCGTGCATCGCCCGGGACAGGCCGATGCCTTCCTGAAATCGGAAGTGATCGATGCCTTCAGTGAGCTGGGCGATGAAATTGCCCGCCTGCGTTGGCTGCAGGGACAGGGGCAGCCGGCGCCTGCAGTGATCGCCACCGCCGAGGAGACGGGACGGCGTTGGCTGCTGATGAGTGCCTTGCCTGGGCGCGATCTGGCTTCGTCACCGGAGCTGCCGCCCGAGCATCTGGTGGAACTGCTGGCCGATGCGTTGCGGGGCCTGCATGCCATACCCGTGACGGCCTGTCCGTTCGATCAGCGGCTGGCCTCGCGCCTGCAGGCGGCGCAGGCACGGGTCGAGGCGGGCCTGGTCGACGCCGATGACTTCGATGACGAGCGCCTGGGGCAGAGCGCGCAGCAGGTATTTGCCGAACTGCGCACGACCCGGCCCGAGCACGAGGATCTGGTGGTCAGCCACGGCGACGCCTGCCTGCCGAACCTGCTGGCAGTGGAGGGCCGTTTCAGCGGTTTCATCGACTGTGGCCGCCTGGGCGTGGCCGATCGCTACCAGGATCTGGCGTTGGCCGCGCGCAGCCTGGTCCACAACTTCGGTGACACGCGCTGGGTCGCGCCGCTGTTCCGTCGTTATGGCGTTGCGGCCGACGAACGGCGGCTGGCGTTCTACCGTCTTCTCGACGAGTTCTTCTGAAACCGCACAGGGCAGCGTTGGGCCGGGCTGAACGGTGCCCTGCCGGCGGATCCGTGCGCCCTTAAAAATGGACGAACGTTCGTTCACTATTTGTGGCATGAACCGAATCGACCGCAACGAGCAACGCATCGCGCAGATCCTGCAGGCGGCCCTGCAGTGTTTCCTCGTCAAGGGCTTCCACCAGACCAGCATGCGTGACATCGCGCAGGCAGCCGGCGTCAGCCTCGGCAATCTCTACAACCATTTCCCGGGCAAGGAGGCGATCATCCTTGCGGTGGCCGTGGCCGAAAGCGAGGAATTGGCGCCGCTGTTGCAGCGTCTGGCCGCGGCTGACGGCGAACGCGCGCAGGTGCTGGGCTTCCTGCAGGACTTCCACGCCCTGTGCCGGCAACCGGAGTGGGCAACGCTCGCCGTCGAAGTGCTGGCCGAGAGCGCACGCAATCCGGCGGTGGCCGAGGCATTTGCGGCCAATCGCAGGCAATTGCAGGCGACGCTGGCCGAAGCCCTGCAGCAGGTGGCACAGCGCGAACGTCGGCGTCCCGTGCTGGCCCCGGCACTGCAGGCGCAGGTGCTGCTGGATGCCATCGAAAGCGATGCCCTGCGTCGAGGGCTGGGCGGAGCCGGTGGCACCAATGAGGCATCGCTGGATCTCGGCCTGCTTGCGCTGCTGCTGGGCGCACGCGCATGAGTGCCATGGACCGCCGCCTGCATGGGCTGGATCTGGCGCGCTACTTCGCATTGGCTGGCATGGTGCTGGTCAACTTCCGCCTGGCAATGGCCGTGGAGGCGGACGGTGATGGGTGGCTGGCGGGATGCTTCCATCTGCTGGAAGGCAAGGCCTCGGCGACGTTCGTTACCCTGGCCGGGCTTGGCCTGGTACTGGCCACGCAGCGCTCGGGCTGGATGCAGGCCAGCGTGCAGACCTGGCGGCGCGCGCTGTTCCTGCTGGTGCTGGGCCTGCTCAACCTGACCCTGTTCCCGGCCGACATCCTGCACTACTACGCGGTGTATTTCGCGCTGGCGGTGCTGTGGCTGCGTGCTTCGCCGCAGGTGTTGCTGGCCAGCATCGCCTGCCTGGCTGCCGGCTCGTTCTGGGCGCTGCTGCATTGGGACTACAGCCAGGGCTGGAACTGGCAGACGCTGGAATACGCCGGTCTGTGGCAATGGCCGGGCGCGGCCCGCAACCTGCTGTTCAATGGCTTCCATCCGCTGCTGCCCTGGATGTGCTTCTTCCTGCTGGGCATGCTGCTGGCACGCCTGCAGTTGTCACAGCCGAGGGTGCAGCGTGCGTTGTTGCTGCTGGGCCTTCTGCTGATCGGCGTGGGCCAGGGCGTGCAGCACCTTGCACAGGGAACGCCCTGGCAGCTGTGGCTGGGAACGCAGCCGATGCCGCCGGGACCGGCCTACGTGTTGACCGGTGCGGGCGCGGCCTGCAGCGCGATTGCCGCGTGCCTGTGGGTCAGCCGCCGGTATCCGGGGGATTGGCTGGAGCCACTCACCGCGGCAGGGCGGATGACCCTGACCCTGTACGTCGGCCACATCCTGCTGGGCATGGGGACGCTGGAATGGCTGGGCCTGCTCGATGGCAGCGCTTCGCTGCCGGCCGTGCTGCTGTGGGCATTGTTGTTCCTGATGCTGGCCACGGGCGCAGCGTGGCTGTGGTCCTGGCGGTTCACGCGGGGCCCATTGGAAGCGGTGATGCGGCGCGTCGCCGGCTAGCACTTTGGTCGCGCAGGCACGATGTTGTGACGGACATGTCTGTGTCGCGGCCCGCGCATCTGCGATAGTGGCGTCAGGTAATACTTTCCGCTTGCATCCATGTCATTCGCTTCGGCGCAGCATCTCGGCGAAGTCCTTCAGCAGTCCTATGGCATCACCGCTACCGCCGTGGTGCCACGCCCGGTTGGCGCCGATGCCAACGCCAGCGTGTATCGCATCGATGCACGTCGCGGGCAATGGTGGTTGAAATGCCGCAGCTACCAGGTTGCCCCTGCCGTCTGGGACACCCTGCATTGGCTGCGCGGCACGCTGGGTATCGAGGAAATCGTTGCACCCTGGCCGGCTTTGACCGGTGGGGCGTCGGTGCAGCGCTGGGGCCTGCAGTTCACCCTGTTCCCCTATGTGGAAGGCCAGTCCGGCTTCGAAGCGGCGTTGAGCCGCGCGCAATGGCAACGGTTGGGCGAAGTGCTGCGGCGCCTGCACGACGCGTGCCCGCCACCGGAGTTGCAGGCGGCGCTGCCGAGCATACGGATGGAAACCGCAGCGCTTGATACCGTCGGGCAATGGCTGGCCGGGGAGGGCCTGGCGGCTGCCAGGGATGGGCTGGGCCGTGCCTTTGTTTCTGTCTGGGACCAGCAGCACGCGCGTATCGCGGCGCTGCATGCGCAGGCACTGCAGCTGTACGCGGCGTTGCAGGATGTCCCGGTGCGGCTGCACCTGTGCCACACCGACCTGCATGCCGGCAATCTGCTGATGGGCAACGACGGCGGCCTGCACCTGATCGACTGGGATGGCCTGTCGCTGGCACCGCGCGAGCGCGACCTGATGTTCATCGGTGGTGCTGTCGGTGGGCGCTGGGGGCGCGAGAATCCGCTGGGATTCGAAGAGGGCTATGGCAGTGACCGTGGCGACCCTCGCTGGATCGCCTGGTACCGGCACTGGCGCGTCCTGCAGGACCTGATCGAGTTCCAGCAGGTCCTGCTGGGCAGCGATGGAGAGGATCGTTCGCCGCAGCTGCGCCGGCAGTCGCTGCATTTCCTCAGCGAACAGTTCGCACCGGGCAATGTGTTCGACGCGGCCGAGCGGGTGTATCGCGCGCTGTAAGGCGCACAGGAATCATCCACGCGTGGCGTGGCTCTACTCGGCGGGCTTGGCCGCTGCCGAGGCGGCCGCACTTGCGGCGCGGCGCGACAGCACGGCTTCGCGGTGGGCGATGTAGGCGTTGGCGGCGAGGATGATGCCGGCCCCCATGATCGTCCAGCGGTCCACGCTTTCGTTGAACAACAGCCAGCCACACAGCGTCACCAGCGGCAGCTGCAGGAAGCTGGTCGGGGTCAGGGCGGAGACTTCGCCCAGCCGTAGCGCACGGGTCCACAACAGCTGGCCGATGGTACCGAGCACGCCGGTGGCCAGCAGCCACAGCCAGGCCGATCCGGTCGGCCAGACCCAGACGAACAGCGCCGGGACCAGCGACAGCGGCACCCAGAACACGTAGGTATAGAGCACCACGGTATCGGCACTGTCGACGCGGGTCAGCTGCTTGATCTGGATCGCCACCAGCGAGCTGAGTACCGCCGCACCCACCGCGACCAGGCTGCCGGCGGTGAAACCGGCGGTGCCGGGACGCACGATCACCAGTACACCGATGAAGCCGACGACGACGGCGGCCCAGCGGCGCACGCGCATGGTTTCACCCAGCCACAGCACGGCGGCAATGGTGACGAACAGCGGGGTGGAGTACGAGAGCGAAACCGCCTGGGCCAACGGCAGATGGCCCAATGCCCAGAACGCGCACAGCATCGAGCCCAGGCCGATCGCACTGCGCACGAAATAGCGTGGCAGCTGCTGCGTCTTCAGTGGCGCATGGCCAGGCCGCAACAGCATCGGCAGCAGTGCCAGCAGGCCGAAGGCATTGCGGAAGAACGCCACTTCCTGGGTCGGCACGTAGCGGGTGGCATAACGGATGGCCACGGCCATCAGGCCGAACGCCATCGTACTGCCGAGCATCAGCAGCGCCGCCCGCATCGGGGTGGCGCTGGGGGAAAGGGCGGGGCTGTTCACCACTGTGCGCCGAGCAGGCGGGGCTCCGGTTCGATCGGCACGCCGAATTTCTCCAGCACCGAGGCCGAGATGCGGCGCGCCAGCGCCAGCAGTTCAGCGCCGCTGGCATTGCCGTGGTTGACCAGTACCAGCGCGTGGCTGGGGGCCACGCCGGCATCGCCTTCGCGGAAGCCCTTCCAGCCGCAGGACTCGATCATCCATGCCGCAGAGACCTTGCGCTTGTCGTCCTGCTCGGCCGGGAACACGGGCAGGTCGGGGAAGTGCTGCAGCAGCACGTCGACCTGTTCCAGCGGCAGCACCGGATTCTTGAAGAAACTGCCGGCGTTGCCCAGGACATCCGGATCGGGAAGCTTGCGGCGGCGGATTGCGATCACCGCATTGGCCACGTCCACCGCACCGGGCAGCTCGACGCCCTGCGCCTGAAGTTCCTCGCGGATGCCGGCGTAGTCCATGCGCAGGTCATGCAGCAGCGGCAGCTTCAGTTCGATGGCGGTGATCAGGTAGCGATCGGGCTGCTGTTTGAACACGCTGTCGCGGTAGGCGAAACCACATTGTTCGTTGTCCAGCCGTACCCAGGCCTGTTCCTGGCAGTCCCAGGCGTCGACGGCCTGGATGAACTCGCCGACCTGCGCGCCATAGGCACCGATGTTCTGGATCGGCGCGGCACCGGCGGTGCCGGGAATCAACGCCAGGTTTTCCAGTCCGGACAGGCCTTCCTGCAACGACCACATCACCAGGCCGTGCCAGGGCACGCCGGCACCCGCGCGGATCACCGCATGGTCGGCGCGGTGTTCAAGGAAACTGATGTCCCGGTTGCCGAATACCAGCACGGTGCCGGGCAGGTCTTCGGCGATGAGCACATTGCTGCCGCTGCCCAGTACCAGCAGCGGGCCGCTGGCCACGTCGGGCAACGCCAGCACGTCCGGCAGCAGCGCGGGATCGTGCAGTTCCAGCAGCTGCGCGGCGCTGGCCTGTACGTGGAAGGTATTGAGTGCCTGCAGCGGCGCATTGCGGGTGAGCGTCCAGCGCAGCGGGGCGTTGCCGTCGACGGTATCCATGGGCGCGCTCACAGCGGGGCCACCGCGCCGCGGCTCGGCGCTTCGCGGCGGCGACGGATCGCCTCCACGCATTCGGAAACCAGCGCCGGGCCGCGGAAGATCAGGCCGCTGTAGCACTGCACCAGCGCGGCACCGGCCGCCATCTTGGCCACCGCATCGGCGCCGGACAGGATGCCGCCGACGCCGATCAGCGGCACCGATTCGGGCAGGCGTGAGCGCAGGCGACGCAGCACCAGCGTGGACTGCTCCAGCACCGGCGCGCCGGACAGGCCGCCGGCTTCGTTGGCCAGTGGATCGCCGACCACCTTGCTGTGGTCGATGGTGGTGTTGGTGGCGATCACGCCGTCCACCTGCAGCTCGCCCAGCACGCGGGCGGCGGCGTCGATATCGCGTTCGCTGAGGTCCGGCGCCACCTTCACCAGCATCGGCACGCGGCGACCGTGCCGGGCCGCAAGATCTTCCTGGCGGTCGCGCAGCTGGCTGACCAGCTGGCGCAGCGCGGTTTCTTCCTGCAGTTCACGCAGGCCGGCGGTGTTGGGCGATGAGATGTTGACGGTGATGTAATCGGCCAGCGGGTACACCTTGTCCAGGCAGGCGATGTAATCGTCCACGGCCTGTTCGTTGGGGGTGTCCTTGTTCTTGCCGATGTTGATGCCGAGCATGCCGCGGCGGTTGCGCGCGCGCTCGACGTTGCGCACCAGCGCGTCCACGCCCGCATTGTTGAAGCCCATACGGTTGATGATCGCGTTGTGCGCCGGCAGCCGGAACAGGCGCGGCTGCGGATTGCCGGCCTGCGGGCGCGGGGTGATGGTGCCGATCTCGACGAAGCCGAAACCCAGCGCGAACAGTGCATCGATGTGCTCGCCGTTCTTGTCCAGGCCGGCGGCCAGGCCGACCGGATTGGGGAATGTCAGCCCGAACACGGTGCTCGGCATCGGCGCGATGCGGGCGGCCAGCAGCGGCGTGGTACCGGTGCGATAGGCCAGGTCCAGTGCGGACAGGCCGAGGCCGTGGGCGCGCTCGGCGTCGAGCGAGAACAGGAAGGGGCGGGCAAGCGAATACATGCGTCGGTTCAGTCCAGCGTGCCGAGGAAGGCTCGGGTTCGATATTCAAAAGCGACCTGGCCGTCGACCGCGTGGGCGGCGAACAGGTCCTGCAGAGCGTCGATCATCGCCGCGTGGCGAGGATGACCGGATTGGGGTGCGTAGGAGGAGGACAGCAGGCGCCCGCGCAGGGCGTCGACGTCCAGATGCTGCACGTTCGGCAGCTCCACCCTGCCGCGCAGGCCAGGGCCGAACCAGGCCTGCATGGTGGCGTCGTCCTGGTAGCGCTCGGCCACGGCGGTGTAGTCGGTGCCGTAGTCCAGCAGCAGCTGTTCGTAACCGATCAGGAACGGGCTGGCATCGAGCAGGCGCGAATTCCAGTAGATCAATGCCTGGCCGCCGGGACGCAGGATGCGCTGCCACTCGGCGCGCACCGCCACCGTGTCGAACCAGTGGAAGGCCTGCGCGACGCTGACCAGATCAACGCTGGCATCGTCCAGGCCGGTGGCCTCTGCGCGGCCATCGACGGCGGAAAAGTCCGGATACTGCGGCGCCAGCCACTGTTCGGCGGCGGCGCGCATGGCTGCGTTGGGCTCGACCGCCACCAGCGGATGACCGCTGGCGAGAAACGGGCGACTGGAGATGCCGGTGCCGGCACCGATGTCGGCGACTCGGGCCTGGTGGCTGACACCCATCGGGCCGTGCAGCCAGTCCAGCAGCGCGGGCGGGTAGTCGGGCCGGTAGCGGACGTAGTCGGCGACGCGGCTGCTGAAGCGTTCAGTGCTGTCGGAGGCGGTCATGGCGTCAGTTCGACACCGCCGCCAGCCAGGCCAGGCCACCGAAGAACAGGATGAAGACCAGGATGGCGGCAAGCACCGCGCCGACCATCACCCAGCCCAGGATCAGGCCGGTAATGGCCAGGCCATCACCTTCCAGTTCGTGCGGGCGGCGGCGGATTTCGGCGCGGGCCATGTGGCCGGTGATGATGGCCACGATGCTGGCCACGAAGGGCAGGACGGTCCAGCTGGCAATGCCCATGACCAGGCTGACCACGGCCAGGGCGCTTGTCTGTCGGGGTGCCACGCTCATCGGGGTCCTCCTTGGCAGTGTGCACATGATAGTGCGTCTGCCCGGGCAATCCCATGCCCGGCGGATGCGATGGCAGGCGTCGACCTTGGTCGACGAGCGGCATGCCAACCAAGGTTGGCCGCTACCGGCGGGCCGGTATCAGCCCATCAACACCTGGCCGCCATCCACATTGAGCACGCTGCCGGTGACCCAGCGCGCCAGTGGCGAGCACAGGAACAGGGCGGCGTCGGCGATCTCGCGCGGGTGGCCGAAGCGGCCGAACGGGATCTTCGCCAGGGTGCCGTGGTACAGCGCTGGATCCTCGACGCGACGGCGATCCCAGAGGCCATCATCGAACTCGATCGAGCCCGGTGCGATGGCATTGACCCGGATCCGGTCCTTGGCCAGCGCCAGCGCCTGTGAGGTGGTGTAGTGCGAAAGCGCCGCCTTGGCAGCGGCGTAGGGCGCGCCACCGGGGCGCGGTTGCTGCGCGGCAATCGACGACAGATTGAGGATGCAGGCATCGCTGGATGCGCGCAGCCAGGGCAGCGCCAGGCGCGAGGCACGCACGGCCGCCATCAGGTCGATCTGCAGGCTGGCGGCCCAGCCGTCCTCGTCGTCGGCCATGCCGTAGCCGGTGGCATTGTTGACCAGCACATCGATGCCGCCGAGGGCATCGGCGGCGGCCTGCAGCCAGGCCTGGATCTGGCCGGGGTCGGCCAGATCGGTGGAAAACGCATGCAATGGCGTGCCCTGCGCCTGTGCATCGGCGCGCAGGGCCTCCAGGCCGGCCTGGCCGCGGGCGCAGGCCGAGACCTGCGCACCGGCACCGGCAAAGGCCAGTGCCATTTCACGACCAATGCCCTTGCTGCCGCCGGCGATGAGCACGCGGCGGCCGCTGAAATCGAGGGTCGGAGCCCCTGCAGGGATCCGACCCTTCGCTGGGGTCAGATCCCCGGTGGGGCTCTGACCCACGGACGTGTCCGCGTCGTTTGCCATCACAGGTCGAACTTGATGCCCTGGGCCAGCGGCAGCGAATCCGAATAGTTGATGGTGTTGGTCTGGCGGCGCATGTAGACCTTCCACGCATCCGAGCCGGACTCGCGGCCACCGCCGGTGTCCTTCTCGCCACCGAAGGCGCCGCCGATCTCCGCACCGGACGTGCCGATGTTGATGTTGGCGATGCCGCAGTCGCTGCCGGCAGCCGACAGGAACTTCTCGGCGGTCTTCAGATTCTGGGTGAAGATCGAGGACGACAGGCCCTGCGGCACGCCGTTCTGCATGTCGATGGCTTCGTCGATGCTGTCGTACGGCATCACGTACAGGATCGGCGCGAAGGTCTCGTGCTGGACCACGGCGTCGCTGTTCTTCAGGCCCGAGACGATCGCGGGCAGGACGAAGTTGCCGGCGCGGTCGATGCGGGTGCCGCCGGTTTCGATGGTGCCGCCGGCGGCCTTGGCCTGGGCGATGGCATCGAGGAACTGCTGCACGGCGCCGTCGCTGTTCAGCGGGCCCATCAGGTTGGCGGCATCGGTCGGGTCGCCGATCTTGCCTTCCACCTGCTTGTAGGCCTTGACCAGGGTGGCCAGCACGTCGGCGTAGATCGAGCGGTGCACGATCAGGCGGCGGGTGGTGGTGCAGCGCTGGCCGGCGGTGCCGACGGCGCCGAACACGATACCCGGCACGGCCAGCTTCAGGTCGGCGGTTTCGTCCAGGATGATGGCGTTGTTGCCGCCGAGTTCCAGCAGGCAGCGGCCGAGACGGCGCGCGACCTTCTCGTTGACGGTGCGGCCGACCTGGGTCGAGCCGGTGAAGCTGATCAGCGGCACGCGACGATCATCGACCATCTTCTCCGACAGCGCGGTGCCGGCGTCGTTGATCAGGAAGAAGATGTCCGGGAAGCCGGCTTCGCGCAGGGCGTCGTTGCAGATCTTCAGCGAGGCGATGGCGGTCAGCGGCGTCTTGTTGGACGGCTTCCAGATGCACACGTCGCCACAGATGGCGGCCAGGAACGAGTTCCAGCTCCACACCGCGACCGGGAAATTGAAGGCCGAGATGATGCCGACCAGGCCCAGTGGGTGGTACTGCTCGTACATGCGGTGGCCGGGGCGCTCGGAATGCATGGTGTAGCCGTACAGCATGCGGCTCTGGCCCACGGCGAAATCGGCGATGTCGATCATCTCCTGCACTTCGCCATCGCCTTCCGGCTTGCTCTTGCCCATTTCCAGGGCAACCAGCGAACCCAGGGCGTCCTTGTGCTTGCGCAGCGCTTCGCCGCACAGGCGCACGGCTTCACCGCGGCGCGGGGCCGGCGTGGTACGCCAGGCCTTGAAGGCTTCCTGGGCGCGGGCGACGACGGTCTCGTACTCGGCCTCGGTGGTCGCGCGGACCTGCGCGATCGGCTCGCCGGTGGTCGGGTTGACCGGGGTGATCAGCTCACCGCTGGTCGCGCTCGACCACTCCCCGTTGCCCAGGTACGTGCCAGCGTTGATCGCGTCCAGGCCAAGGGACTTGAGCAGCTCGGAAGACATGCAGACTCCTGTGTTTCGTTACGTTGTTTGGTGCCATCGCGGGCAGGTGGGGGACGCGATGAACTGAATCGCCGATGGTAGCAGAGCGCCCTGTCCGGCCATGGTGCAACGCGCCAGCGGAACCGGGTGGAACATGAATGCTTGGAGGGCAGGGCACGTTGCCTGTAAACTTTCCGGCTGCATGGCCCCGTAGCTCAGCTGGATAGAGCGTCCCCCTCCTAAGGGGAAGGTCGCCCGTTCGAATCGGGCCGGGGTCACCAATTTCAACGACTTAGACAGTCTCAGTGGTGTGCTTTTCCCACTGTTTCCCGCATATCCACAGGATTTGGTCCCAGTGGTCCCAGCGCGGCAGATCAGTACTTGAGCTTCGCCACGGCGCCATCGTCGCCCTCAGGCGTTAGGTGGGCGTAGAACTTCTCGGTCGTGGCGTAATCAGCGTGCCCGGCCAGAATTTGCACCCTTCGTAACGGAACCCCGGCGATTACCATGTGGGCGCAGAAGGTGTGCCGTAGCCGATGGAGGCTGCCACCGATTCCCGCACGCTTGGCATCCGAGGCGAACCAGTCGGACAGCGTATCCCTGTGCACGGCCACCAGCGGATCGGGTAGGTGGCGAAGCGCCCAGCGCGCATACCGGTTCAGCGGCACCTCGCGCCACTTGCCCGACTTCGTGCGTCCCTGGCCATCTTCGTCTGGAACGCTTTCGACCCTGAGTCTGCACCCGGCCACCGAATCCTTGCCCATTCCAACCACCTCGCCGCGGCGCAGACCCGTGTGGCCATGAACAGCCACAGGGGGGGGGGGCCGCGCGGGGTTCGCCCGGTACAGCTTACGCATCGCGGCCCGGTCGTAGAACCGCACCGCCACGCTACGAACGCCTCGCGGTGCCCGGGTCTCCTCCAGCGGGTTGAAGTCCAGTTCCTTCCACTGCACGCCACGCCGGAACGCGGCCTGCAGCCTGCGCACTTCCTTCCCCACAGTCTCCGGTGAGACCTTGTCCTTGGTCAGGCGGTCCGTCTTATAGGACTCCATTTCCATCCGGCGCAGCGTATCGATGGGGCGGTGGCCGAAGTGGGCAATGAACAACCGAACCTCGCTCTTGGCCTTGCCGTGCGTGGTCGGGTGCTCCGCCTTGTACCAATCCAGGTATGCCTCCAGGAAGTCCCTGACAGTGGGCAGCCGGGGAAGGGTGCGCACTCCATGGGTCAGTTCCGCTTCTTTCGCTGCTCGTACGCCCTCAGCTCCGCGTGGGCTGACGCGACCAATGGCGACACGGCTTAGCTTGCCGCCTTCCCGCCAGTTGAGGTGCGCGGCGCCATCGCGCCAGAAGATTGTGACCATGACCATTGTCTGGGGCCGTAGATTTCAGAGTAGAGGGCGGCCTTCTCGTAGAGCTTCTTGCCCATGAAATGTCGGGGTTCGATGCCGTAGTCGGCGATGTTCGAATCGAACTGGCTTCGTGAGACGCCGCAGTAGTGCGCAGCCTCGTCCACGGTCAGCCAGTCCTTTCCGACGATGTCCAGTTTTTCAGCAGCTCCCATCGGGTCCTCCTTTAGTTCGTGGCCAGCGCAGCGCGCAGCTGCTTGGTGGCGATGTTCATGCGAGTAGGTCCAGTTGCGCCGGCAGCGCCGGCGGCGGAACAGCGACGGCCAGGAGCGCGGGCTTTACGCGGATCAGGCACTCTCCCTCGCCGCGCATCTGTCACGGTCTGCCGGCGATGGGCACAAGGTCGTGGTAGCCACCACCACCGCCCTCCCGGTCTTTGACCTTCACTTGGTAGTAGTCGCGACCACCGAGCTGCGTGTGGTGCCCAGCGCGTAGCCGCGCCGAAACAATAGTGAAAATCGGGATCAAACGATGCCACTCACTGGCCTGCACCTCGTCCTCGTAGTGCCACGAGCCATCCAGTTCGCGTTCCATCGAGATAACTTGGTCGCCCACTTTGAAAGGCTCCAGGCTCTCGACGTCGCCGTGCGCAGACTTGTGAACCGGCGGGAAGAGGTCGCAGATGGCGAAGAAAAGCCCGCGGCCGTTCGCGTCAGTGAACTCGGCAATGGGGAAGTAAGCAATGGCTATGCCGCCTTCCCGCAGCAGATAGAAGGCGGTGCCGCACGGGGTCGGCCCGGCCGCGTCATGCTTCCGCAGTGATTGGCGCGACCAGCCGCTTTCCAGCAGGTTGAGGACGACACGCTCTGCGAGATCCATTCCGATCTCCCGATGCATCACGCGTTCGCGCCGTGTGTCAGCCATGAGCGCACCTCCGCCAGCACCAGCGCAGTCTTGCGCGCGCGGCGCGGCATGCGCGGCTGATCGCCCACAGGGTGGCGATGCCGGCCAGGAATCCGGCCAGGGCGAACACGTGGACCATTGCAGCGGTGAGCAGCTGGTCAGCCATGACCAAACTCAATACGCTCGTGCAACGTGGCAGAATGCCCACCGATATTTAGGGCGGTGTGATATGGGCTTGATCATTTTCTATCTCGTAGATTGGCGCATTCTGACAACGCTCTGGAGCGGATTTAGCCCTTGCATGACGCCCGGGCAGGGCGACTGCGTCGTTTGGTGGGATGCCTGGGCCGCTGGCGGAACGTGGGCAGCTGCAGTTGTGGCTTCGGTCGGGATCGCGGTGGCTTGGATTGGAATCGGAGTTACAACGGGGTCTGCGTACTTTGTTTGGCGCTTGGGCGCAGAAGCGAATCGTGCAAGCAATCTGGCCGTATCTATTGCGAAGAGTGAAGCAGATCGACAGAGAAGTAGGGACCGGAAAGAAAGGGTTCTTGTGCTTCTGCAGCTGAACGGTGAAGTGAGCCGAAATCAGAAAATTGCCGGCCAGCTCAGGCAGACCATTGGAGATCCAGTCGGATCGAAAAAGTTCGTGGACGACTACATTTTTCGTTCGGATGTGATCAAAGATCTGACTACCATCGAATTTCCGACGGCAGAGCGCTTGGTCGACCGACTTCACTACTTGGGTGAAGCCGAAGGTCCAGCATTGGCTAGGTCCGTAGGCATGATCGAGTCGTTGAACAGGGAGTACGAGAATGGAATGGGTCAGCCGGATCAACAGAATCTGATTCTTCATCGTGCTGCTATTTGCTTGGTGCTGGACGCAATGATCATTGATCTCGGACTGATAAGCGCTGCTTGCCGCGCTGAGATCATCGAGTCGGGGATTGATAACGAGCTGATTTCCAAACACGGCGGTGCCGCAGCTAGCAAGGATGACTCCCCTTGATGCCGACGGGCGTAGCAACTTATCCATTGCCCACCGCCTGGCTGTCGATCAGAGCCACGCTCTGGTTCGGATGGATGTAGGTCATGGCAGAATCGGCTCCAGGACAATGTGGAGGACCACGGGATGGCTCTGGGATTTGCTGAATGCCTTTCGATGAAGGCCGAGTGCGCGACGTTCTGGGCAGGGTGGGGGGCGGTTGCGACTGGCGCTGTAGGAGTGGTGACAGTGGTCGTCGCGATCCTGGCGTGGCGGACTTCTCGTCAAGCTGCGGCAATCGCGGCGAAGCAGCATCAAGACTCTCAGGTGCTGTGGGAGGCGCAAGCCCGGATCGTTGGACGCCTCCTCCTTCATGAAGTGACCGCAGTGTCGAAGAAGATCGAGTACTACGCGTCCGAGCTCGACGCATTGCCCACACTGGATCCGAGCACGGTCAAAGATTGGCGCGCGGTCAAAAGTGCCGTAGAGCGCCTCGCCGATCCTTTGTTGCCTGGCGCGGAAGCAAGCGCCGAGCAGATCCACTACTTGCCCGTGGATCTCGGCGCGGATCTTGCGACGATGATCAGTCATGGCAGGGATATCAACGCGGCCGCCTGTCACATCGCCGCGCACATCCACGAATACAAGCCGATACCGGGAATCATGGCTACACGTATCAGTACCTCCTATACCGGCAGGCCGATGGCGTTGCAGGCGTTGCGGGGACAACTTCAGTTTGTGGCTAGCATTGCTCCTGATCTGGTGGAGCGTTTCCGCCGGCAGGTTCTTAGCGACAGGGAGCGCGCTGAGAGCAATTGAGGAACGCCGGCCGTGTGAATGGCTCATGCCGCCATCCCCAACGCCACCAGGTCTATGTCTTCCACCTTGTCGCGCAGGTAGCGGTGCGCGCGGCGCAAGTGGCCGGCGATCACTGCGCGATCCTCATGGGCGAAGAAGGTCTGCACGTGCATGTGCAGCACACGGCGGTGGTCGCGGCGGTACAGGCTGTAGGTGAGGACGTGGCCGCCCAGGACCTTGTCGATGGATCGGCCCAAGGCGAAGCCCTCGGTGCGCGTCAGCACCCGGCGATCGTAGCGGTGGTGGGTCATGGCAGAATGCGCTCCACATTCATGGAGGAGGGTTCGGAATGACGATGTGTCCGCTGGCTGCCGATTGGGGAAACGTTGCAGACTGGGCTGCGGTTCTCGTAGCGGCAGCAGGAGCTGTGGCGGTTCTTCTGGTGACAAAAGCTGCAAACGCAACAGCGCTTGCATCCCATGAGCTTGCTAAGCAGCTGAAAGTTCGCGATGACGAAGTTCGTTCGACCGATAGGACGGTTTTGACAACTCTGATTTACGGGGAGCTTGTCGGGGCTAAGGACGCCTACGAAGAGCTGCTTGAGGTACTGGTTCAAGACGACAGTTTTGAATGGACGGTGAAGAGGGATCGGACCCTGCAGCTTGTTGCCAGCTTGTCGAAGGGGCCTTCCTTGGAGCAGACCAAGGAGAACAGCCATCGGCTCAATCTGCTCCCTAAGCCACTCAGTGAGCAGATAGCGCGGGGAATCAGCATGACGGAGCTCTGTGCGCGAAACTCTGCAGTCCTTTTGAAGGCCACGGACATAGGCTCACAAAGAGAGGCATTCGATAAGCTTGTCGACAGCATCGATGCAGCATCCATCGCGTTCACGTCGGCACAGTTCCAGATGCAGGAATTGATGACTTCCGCCGATAGCAATCACGCGGCCTCCCTATCGCCAGAAGGCTGATCTCGTCCGCCTGGGCGAGCGGGATTTGGCATGAGCCAGAGAACCGACTCGCCCTCGCACTGCAGAAACAATAACCGCAGCGGCGGCCGGGCTGCGCGCTTCGTGCAGGTCTTCATGGCTGCTCCAGGCGCGGCTTGCTGAGGCTTACCCAAGTCAGCGGGTAGGGGCCGCGGCGCACTCGCTTGTCAGCGGTGGTCTTCGACACGCCCAGCTCGTCGGTGATCTGGCGCATGGTGTAGCTCTTGCCGTCCGCCACTCGCGCGAACAGTGCAGCCTTGGCCTTGCCCCCGCGCACGGTGCCTATGTGCTTGAGCTCGTAGTTGAGGCCCCTCATGCGGCCACCTCGGCGAGGTAGTTGGCCGGCATGTGTTCCTCCGCAAAGGCCAGGTAGTCCAGCGCCAGTTGCATGCAGTCGTCGTGCAGGCCAGGGTAGCGGGTCACCTCCAGCAGCTGCGGCGGCGACACGCGGTATTTCAGCTCGCCGACCTTCTTCCGCTCGAACACTTTCCAACGGAAGACGTCTGCGCCGAACAGGTCCAGGTAGAACCGCCACTGGTAGCCGGCCAGATACCGCTCGGCATCGAACCGGCTGGTAGTCGCGTGGTCGTCCACGCGCTTGCCGTCGAGGCAATCCACCTTGCCGGTCACGGTCAGGCCGCCGTACTCGCCATAGACGCGAACCTCGCGGATCGTCGGCAGCACCAGCTCGCAGTCCGGCGGGTAGAACGTGTGATCCATCGCCTACAGCACGTCGTAGCCGCCAGGCACAGCGTGTTCCAGAGCATCGTGGAACCGGGACCGCATCGCCGACGCGCTGGGCATAGACGACAAGCGGTTCATCAGCCACTCACCGGTCAGCACCGAGGGCCGCAAGGGTGGTCAGGTGGTGGTGCGGATTACGGGCGGGCTGGCGGCGGCCGGCCACTCAACGACAGTGGAACGGGCATGAATCCACGAGAGACGATGGCGCGGCTGGGGCCGAGCACGGTGAAGTTCGACATCGTCCGGGGAGGTGGTAAGCCCGACCTGACGAACCAGGGCATTGCCGCGGCGCTGGGAATGGTGCCGGCCGGGCTGGGTCGGGAGCTGCTGGAGGCGTGCTGGTGGCCGGATGGCGCCGCGCTGCGCCGGCACAAGCCTCGGGACGCGGTGATCGAGCTGGTAGCGCCGGAGCTGCAGCGGCAGCAGAAGCGCCTTGCGGAGGCTCGGACGGATGTCGGCCTGGCCGAGGTGTGCATGGGATGGGGGGGGGGGCGGCGACGGCAGGGCAGCGGGCCAACCGCGATGCGGCCCAGCAGCGGCTGGGTCGGGTGAAAGCGGCGTGCTGGCCGATCAGCACCCTGGGGTCGCCGCCGACGCTGGCGGCGGCTGTGATCAGCGAAATCGCCAAGCGACCGCACTGCGCGACCTGCGAGGGGAGGGGCCGGGCGATGGTTGGGGAGCTGCTGGTGCCGTGCAAGGCATGAGGCGGGTCCGGACTTGGCCAGGTCAGCGATCGCCGGCGTGCTGCGGCGCTGGGTCGGGACGAGTCCAGTTATCGGGAGCGTTGGCGCGGGGTCTATGAGTGGATGCTGCAGCGGTTCACCGAGGCTGAGCAAGAGCCAGCGTGGCATATGGCAAGGGCGTTGGATCGGTCCGCTGCCTAAAGGCGAGGCCGGGCGCCTGGTGCGCCCGGCCTCGGCACTACTGAGTCAGGAGGATCAAGAGCGGAAGGCTCGCCTTCAGCAGCTTGACCAGGTCCACCTTGACCTTGATCTGGAGTTCCAGCATGTCGGTTTCCCGGCACGGGCAGCCCCAGCAGCGCTGCCGGGACCGCGTGAACGATCCTGGCCTTCTTTATCGTCGCGTTTATAAGGTACGACGTCGTATCCGTGTGTCGACCCACTTCAACGAGTTCGAGGGCAGGTCTCCCCTTGGCCTTGACTCTCTTCCGACTCGGATAGGCATTCTGTGCTGCCGTCCGCTCAGAAGGTGGAGGGGCTGGTTCGGTTGACCCCATTCAGCAGCTGGAAGGCCACCGTGGTCCCTTTCCAGGGGACCAAACCTAACAGTAGCGGCTCGCGCGCCTAAAGGGAATGCCTGCGGAGCCACGTAGTTGGTAGCAGACTGGGGTTGATTTCTGCGACGAATGGTTAGAATGCAGCCCTCCGAACACTCACGGATGGGGCACCCGTGTTCTCAAGCGACGACCTCGCTTTTTGGCTGAGTTACGCCGAAGTCGTTAAGGCACCAGAGCGAATCCCGTTGACAGGCAGCGCGTCCAAAGAAATTCGATGCGTCGTCGTTCGCTTCACCCTGGATGGCCTTGACTACCTGTTCGAGGGACTGGATGGAACCTCTGTAGCGGCTAGGATCTGGGAGAACGACCGCTATCGTCGAGTCGTCCACCTAAGCATTTTTGACGTGTGGAGATCCACTCCATGGATTACGCAATACTGGAACGGAGTTCAGATTGATATAAGAAGCTGGGCCGGCTTCGGAGCTGAGCAAACTTGGCGGCTGCGTTCGACAGCGCGCCGCCTGGTAGACATCTTCAGGTCCGTGCAGGGGGCCGCTTCGCGATTTCGTAAGCCGGTGTCGGTGGAACGATTCCTCGTTCTGGGCACTGTTATGAAGCTCCAGGCATTGCAGGGCGCCGTATCCGATTCGGAGGTCGCACGGCATCTGCTAGGTTCCTCATGGATGATGCGTCCTGATGCTGCAGATCAGTTAGATAGCATTGGAGTGATGCTAAAGGCGCTCGCCGACCTCAACGAAGTCAAATACACCAACTACCGTTACATGATCACCGGAAAAGGGATTGCTGCACTTTCGCAGTACGAGGAGGAAGAGCGTAAGCATAGGGAGTCGATTCGCTTGCAGAACGGCATCCGCTGGCTGACAGTCGTGATGGCCGTAGCTGCATTGTTGCAGGCTCAGGTAATCAAGATTCCTCCGCTCTGGAATGTGCAGCGTTGGCCGTGGCAATAGTGCGGGGCTGATGCCCCCGCACTATTGGTGCTATTTTTCTAACATCGCGCACGACCCGACCCCGACCCCGACCCCGACCCCGACCCCGGCCACCCAGCCGGGGTTTTTCATTTCCGGAGTTGCCATGATCCTGACCGCCTCGACAATCCAGCAGGTGGTCCGCTGTAGTGCCGCCGTCGCTGCCCAGTGGGCCCACCCCTGGCCGACGCCTGCACGGCGTTCGGCATCAGCACCCCGAAGCGGGTCGCAGCGTTCCTGGCGCAGGTAGGGAATGAGTCGGCAGGACTGACAAGGACCGTCGAGAGTCTGAACTACGGCGCGCAGGGCATGGCCGACACCTGGCCCAGCCGCTACGCCGATGACCCCAAGGCCAAGCCGAGGAAGCCGAACGACCTGGCGCGCGCTGGAGCGAAAGCCAGTCGCGATCGGCAACAACGCGTATGCCAACCGGCTCGGCAATGGCTCGGAGGCGAGTGGCGATGGCTATCGCTTTCGAGGTCGTGGCCCGATCCAGAACACCTACGACCGCCACCCGCACCGATCGGAATCGGGCTGCGGCCATGCACGATCGTCGCGAATTGGTGCCAGGTTGGACGGTTAATGCTGCTGGTCACGCCTACAGTAATTGGTATGGTTTTGGTGCGGTCAACGCGGCGCGTGCCGTGCAGACCGCAGAGAACGTCCAGTCGCTGGGGTCACTGGTAGACACTGGCTGGCAGAGCACTAGGCGCACTGTTGCCATTGGCAACACTTCCAATGCCGCCGCGCGGCTGACTTTCCGGGTGAACCACCGCAACACCCGTCATCTGCAGTTCGTGCTGATTTCGCCAAGTGGCACGCGCAGCGTGGTGCAGCCGGCCTTTACCGCGATCGGTTCGGTTAGTTGGGGCGTGCAACGCAACTTCACCAACTGGGATCAGTTGTCCAGCAATGCCTTCCTGGATGAGGCGGCGGTGGGCACCTGGACCTTGGAAGTGACTGACATGGGGCAGGCCGTGAACGCTGCATCGCGCGGCAACGTTGAATTCTTCAAGATCCGCGTTCTGGGGCACTGATGATGAAGACGACTGTTCTGTTGAGTGCCCTCGCCTTTGCGGCGATGACCGTCACCGCTTGGGCGCAAAGCTCGGGCGCGGAACCCTCCCCGCAGCTTATCAACCGTGGATGCGGAGTTATTGAGGGCAGCAGCTTGGGGCCGCTCCTTCGAAATAGGCAGTTCCAGCTTCCGACTAGCACCGCCGGCAACTGTACAAAAGGTAAATAGCGGGCAGTTCAAGATTGAGCCCGTCGAAGCCCGTGAGCTGCGCGCATTGGGCACCCGTAGCACCACCGCCACCGCTGCTCGTTCGGATAGTGGCGCTGGAAAGTTCGCCGCTGCCGTCTCCAAAGACGGCACACCTTTGGTAGTTACCGCCCGGGTGAACGTTTACTTCACCGACGCCTCATCGGTCCGAGCCGCTGCCACCGCCACCGGGGGCACTGTGGTGAAGGTAACCAAGGCATCTGGCCGCGGAATCGTCGAGTATCCTTCAGTGAATGCTGCATTGGACGCGACCACCAAGCTTCTGTCGACCGCTGGTATCCGCGCGGTAGAGCCGAACGTGGTTCAGTGGGAAGAATCCAAGTGACACGCTGAAGAATTGCCCCTGCGAGGCACGCTCATGCGCACCCCGGAGGGCATCGTGTGGTCCCCGTCGGCTGGATGCTTCATAGGCTCCGATAGGGAGGGGCGAGCCAGGATCGACTCCGCCTGAACGGTTTAGGGAGGCGGCCGGCTCGTTCGCAGGATCTGCGACGGCCGGCCGTATCCTTCCGGCTATGCTTCCCTCGCACGGCTACCAAGGCTTCCGCACCGCCCCGATTCCCTCTGGCTGGGTCCAGATGGGGGAAAGCTGGGTGCTGTGGTGGAATGGCCGGCAGATAGTCAACGTCTCTGCCGCCAAAGATGGCGGCGTCCACGTCCGCCTCAATGCTCGGAAGATGTGGGATACCAAGGACGTGCGTGCCGCCAGCATCGCCTAGGGCAAGCGCTACGCCGAGCGCTGGTGCGCGGCCATGCTCCACCCAGAGTTGCGCCTGCGCGCGGCTGTGGCCCAGCTACTCGACACCACACCAGCCGAACCGCTCGAACCACTGCCCGGTCTGCCGCCGACACCTGAGCAACAGCAACAGGCCCGGCGCCTTGCCGAGGCCGGGGTGAGGGAACTGGCGCGGATCAAGGAGGTGCTGGAACCGCGCCGACCGCCGAAGGAGACCAAGCCCAGAGCGAAGGATCCGACGAAGGCTTGGATGGGGCAGGGCGGGCGCAGCTCCACCGCGGCTACTGACCAGTGGCCGGTTCCGGCTTCTCAGCATCAGGCCCGCGCCGGCAGCGAGGCATGCAGCTAAGCGGCGAGGGATAGCGGGAAATGGAACTCGTCACCGCCTGCATTGGCGAATGCCCATGGATGACCATGGTGTCGACACCTGCCGCCGCGCAGAGGCGGGCGGAAGCCCGCTCGACTGGTTTAGCTGGCATGGGCTGGTGATACCCCCTCTCCGGATCCGATCAACAGCCTTCCATTCATCGGCATGACACTAGAATCCGCGAGCTTGATTCACTCCGTATTGCGTGCCTGCACGCCCTGTCGTCGGGCGCGACGGCCGTATGTCCCATACCCCTTGGATCCCGCTGCCATGCGTGCTGCGTATCGCTATCTACTGACCATCGCTCTGAGCACCTGTTCACTGCTGCCTTTGGCCGGATGTGCGTCCGAATCCAACGCACGTCGTGTAGGAGAGACCGCCTCGGCGGATGGGCGCTTCATCGCAACCTATGAGAGGGCATCCACCCAGGACAATGCGGTAGAGGCGCGGCTGTGGAAGGAACGGAAGCTGCTGGAGGACTTCGTTGAAGCGATGAATAGCTACATCCGCATTCCGCGTGACATCAAGGTCATCGCCAAGGAGTGCGGGGAGTCCAATGCCTACTTCGATCCGGAAACGAGCAGCATCGAGATGTGCTACGAGATGTCCGCAGAAGAGCGTGCGCGCTTTGAGGCGGCCGGAGACGCTGCAGAGGATATTGATAACGCGTTGTACCAGAGCGCAGTGGGTACGCTCTACCACGAGTTGGGCCATGCACTGATCAGCGAGCTGGAACTCAAGATCACCGGCCGTGAAGAGGACGTTGCGGATCAGCTGGCCGCCTACGTACTGACCGCAGATGAGGAATCCAGGCAGTTTTTGGTCGCGGTTGCGGATACCTATGTGCTTTCCGCGCAGGAGCAGACGCATATCGAGGATCTACCCACGGCAGGGACCCATTCGCTGGACTTCCAGCGCGCTGTGAACTTCCTGTGCTACCTGTACGGCTCGGATGCCAGCACCTTCGGTTATCTGGTGAAGGATGGAACGCTGCCCGAGGAACGTGCGGAGAACTGCGAGCACGAGCACGGACAGCTGGCAGATGCTTGGGATTCGCTGCTGAAACCACACCTCAAGCCAGAGTAGAGATTCTGTGGGCGATGCGCTTTGCGCGCCTGGTGGTCTGCCTTAATGGTGTAGGCAGCACTGCACGAGTTGCGGACTCTGAACGGTTTGTAGCCATTCAACTCAATCCTGATGACTATCATTTGGCCATTTTGGCTCATGATGAAGGATCGCTCGCTACTTGCTCTGGAAACGTAAGAATCAAGGCAGCGCGGGCGACGCTTCTTGATCCGTGAGATTTTGCAATCGTGGATGTGGGCCCTGCGTTTCTATAGAACTGTGCCCGAGGGGGCTTTAGGAGGAGAGAGCTGCAGCAGTTGCGGCGGGGAGTTTGAGTGAAACCGGACCCAAGCCGGTCCCATCCACCTGGTAAGCCACTGATTGCATGAGCAGTGGAAGCCCCCTCCTAAGGGGAAGGTCGCCCGTTCGAATCGGGCCGGGGTCACCACCCACGCGCCGCCCGGGACGCCCGTCCTCGAGCGCTACAGCAGCGCCAGGCCGCGCAGTACCTGCGCCACGTGCGCACGCGCTTCGCCTTGCAGCCCAAGCAGGGGCCGTGGCAGGCAGTCCTCGGCACACAGGCCCATCAGTGCCGCCGCACATGCCATGACGCGGATGCCACCGAAGCGGTCGTACAGCGCCCAGAGCGGCGCCAGCCTCGCCGACAGAGCCTGCGCCGTCGCCATGTCGCCAGCGCCGGCCGCGCGGGTGATCTGCTGCCCCACCTCGGGGAACAGTCCGCCGGTCACCGAGTACCAGCCATCGCAGCCTGCGGCCAGTCCATGTACGGCGGCCGCGTCGCCGCTGATGCCCAGCGTGACATGCACCGGAAGATGGGCGCGCAGTGCAGTGACGCGCGCTGCTGCTTCGGCAGGATCGTCGGACAGGCGTGGAATCTTGATCGAGGCGATGTTGGGCAGGGCGGCGATCCGCCCATGCAGTTCATCGCTGAAACGGAAGTGGGTGGTGCCGGGATTGTCGTAGACGCAGATCGGGGTGCGCACCGCCATGCACACCGATTCGAAGAGCGTGTAGACCTCGTGTTCCTTCAATGGCTGGTAGGACACGGGTGCCAGCAGCAGGCCGGCCGCACCGGCATCCTCAGCATCCCTTGCCAGAGCCAGCACATCGCGGGTGCGCAGCGCACCGATGCCAACGATGACCGGGACGGCGCCCGCGTGGGCCAAGGCTTCGCGCAGCACGCGCATGCGCTCGGCCTTTTCCAGGTAGGCGTAGCTGCCGGTGGAGCCGAGCACGCCCATCGAGTCCACGCCAGCGGCCGCGAGACGCTCGACCAGCCCGGCGAAGGCGTGCAGGTCGATGCTCGATTCGTTCATCGGCGTAAGAGGAAAGGCGCTGAGGCCGTGGATCATGGCTAACCCCGAAGGCAGAGGGCGAAGGGAGGACGTCTGCAGTGGCGACGTTGGACGGCTGGCATTGTTTATTGTCCTAGGACAAAATTCAAGCGCTGCCCTGCAACGTGATTGCAGTGCAGGAATCGCGCACCATGGCGGCCATCCTTCCTTTTGCGCACGCCATGACTGAGTGCCTTTACCCCGTGCAGCCCGCACACTACGCCGCCATCGGCGCGTGGCTGGATTCGGCTGGCGCAACCCAGCGCTGGGCAGGTCCCGGCGTGCAGTATCCGCTCGGGTCCGATGCATTCGCGCAGGCACTGCAGCTGCAGCAGCGCCCGGGTTGGGTGCTGCTGGATGCGGAGGGTCACTGCGTTGGTTTCGGCCAGTACTGGCCGACGGGCCCCGGCACGCTGCACCTGGGCCGCATCATCGTTTCGCCGCAGGCACGCGGGCGGGGCCTGGGACGTGTACTGATGCAGGCGCTGATGGCACAGGCGCTGCACTCCGCCGCGGTGGAACGGCTGACCCTGCGTGTCTATCGTGACAACGTCGCGGCGGTGAGCCTGTACCGTGACCTGGGCTTCCAGCCGCTGGAAGATGCTTCGACACCAGAGCTGCTGTTCATGCAGCACCATGCCGGTTGAGTCGTGATCACGCGCGCAGCATGGCAGCCTGTTGCGCCTTCCATTGCTCGCGCGTGATGCGGCTGATGTGCTCGGTGCGGTAGTCGCCGAGGAAGCTATTGAACTTGTTCACTTCGGTATGGTGATGCTGGAAACCGCATTTGCTCTGTGCGCTCAGTGACTGCAGGTTGTCGGCGAAGTAGCCGCACCACAGTGCGTCCAGGTGCAGGTCGAGGAAGGCATGCCGCATCACTTCGCGCACCGCTTCGGGCACCAGGCCGCGGCCCCAGTACGGCACGCCGATCCAGTAGGCGATCTCGCCTTCGCGCTCGCCGATCTCGAAGTTGCTGTCGGCACCGATGAGGATGCCGACACAGCCGATGGCGTGGCCGTCTTCGCGGCTCTGCAGGGCATAGACCTCCGGCCGGTTGAACACGGTGCGGATGATGTCGGTGCTTTCCTCGACGCTGGTATGGGCTGGCCATCCGGCGATGGGCCCGACGCGCGGGTCGCGGGCGTATTCGTACAGGTCGGCGGCGTCGGTGTCGCGCCAGGGGCGCAGGATCAGGCGTTCGGTGTGCAGCGGCATGGCCGTTCCATGGGCGGGAAGAGAGCGCACAGGCTAGGCCGTGTCGCGTTGCGGGCACAGGGTGGGACCTTGATGGTTTCGGTACTTTTCACAACTGCCTCGTTGGCGCGGGTATGCTGGGCCCCGGATTCCAGCCGGATCAGCCCGTGGACCGCATACCCCAGCTTCTTGATCAGGACGAATCCATGCGCCTGGAAGTCAGCACGCTGGCCGAGGGGCAGGGGGTGCCGCTGTCGTTCGGGCACGCGTATCTGGCGGTTCTGGTGTGCGTGTCCGGGCGTGCGCGCTTCGCACTGAATTTTCGTGAGGTGGCGGTGCAGCGTCACGACGTGCTGGTACTGGCCGAAGACACGCTGGCCTTTCTGCGGCAGCGCTCGCGCGGCTTCCTGGCGATGGTCTGCCTGGTGCCGAAGGCGCTGGCGTCCGAGGTGGCCTATGTGCTGCCCAACGCACTGTTCAAGTTCCTGCACGAGCATCCCCACTGCGTGCCATCGCCGCTGGAAGTGCCGTTGCTGCAGGGCTGGCTGCAGCAGCTGATGGACGCGCAGCACAATGGTGGCCGCTATCGGCACGTGATGCTGCGCAATCTGCTGCAGACCTTTTTCCTGAAGTTCGCCACGCTGTTGCCGGTACAGAAGGTGGTGGCAGCGCCGGTCAGCCGGCGCGAGCGGCTGGCCTGGAATTTCTGGGAACTGGTGGGTCAGCGCAGTACCCGCCAGCGCGACGTGCAGTCCTACGCCGATGCGTTGTGCATCACGCCGTTCTATCTTTCGCAGCTCACCCGCGAGTGCTTCGATGAAACGCCCAAGGCATTGATCGACCGCCAGGTGGTGCTGGAGATCAAGGCACTGCTGAGCTACAGCGAGTTGCCGATCGGACGCATCGCCGAGCGCTTGTGCTTCGAGGATGCGTCGTACCTGTGCCGCTACTTCCGGCGGCACACCGGGCAGTCATTGACCGGTTACCGCCGTGCGGGGAAGGGTGGTGCTAGTGGGACACGAACAGTGGTGCCGGAACTTCGGACAGCAGATCCTCGGTGACCCCGCCGAGCACGCGTTCGACCACCCGGCTGCGGCTGTAGGGGCCCAGCACCAGCAGATCGGCCTCGGCATCGAGGACGTGCTGGCGGATGGTTGCGGCAACACCGCCCTGTGTGGAACTGATCGCCTGGATCTCGACCTCGACACCGTGCCGGGCCAGGTGCTGGGCCATCTCGGCACCGGGGGTAGCCTCGGCCTTGGGCGTGTCGACCATCAGCAGGTGCACCGCCTGTGCGCGCGCAAGCAGGGGCAGGGCGTCGGCCACGGCGCGACGGGCCTGCTTGCTGGCATTCCAGGCCACCACGATGCGCCGGCCGACCTGTTCGCCCTGCCAGTGCGGCGGCACCAGCAGCATCGGTACGCCGGTCTGGCGCAGCGTGCCCAGCGGGTGCCAGCCGGAGGGCGCGCCCGGTGTGTGCGGATAGCCGGCGACGATCAGGTCGCAGTACAGCGATTGCAGGGCCAGATCGGCGCCGCCGAGATAGTCCGAGACGATGCGCAGTTCGGTGCTGATCTGCAGCGGCTCGGAGGCCGCGCGCAGGTTCTGCATGAGTTGCGCGGTGCAGGCGGCGTCGGCGCGTGCTTCATGGTCGAGTGCCGCGGCAATGCCCGCGCCGCGGGCGAATCCGTTGGCGATGTCGGTGGGGTGCTGGGCGGCGGATACCGCCACCAGGTGCGCCTGCTGGGCCTGCGCCAGATGTGCGGCGATGTTCAGGACGCGGTCCCCGGTGTCGCTGGCATCGAACAGCACAGCGATGTCGCGTAGCGGATGCAGCATGGCGTTGTCTCCTTCGATGCCTGTGACGCGTTCCCTGCCATGCACCGACCCCGGGTGCACCGGACGCGCTTCCGTTGTAGCGCATCCGTTATTCGTTTGAATCACTCGTGATTCAGTTTATTAATTAATGATTCATGCTAGCGTGAGTGCACCCCACGTCCAGGCTTCTCCATGCGACCCACCGCAGCCCGTACACGCCGCGACCTGCACCATGCCCTGGCGGCGACCCTGGTCAGCCATCCGCGCTGCACGCTCAGTGAGCTGGCTCGTGGCGCCGGCATCAGTCGCGCGACGCTGTACCGCTTCGCCCCCACGCGCGAAGCGATCGACGAGGCGTTGTTTGCTGCCGGTTTCGAGCGTCTGGAAGCTGCAGCCACGTGGTTCGACGGGGATGCCGATGCGATGCAGGTACTGGAACAGGTGACCCACGCCCTGCTGGCCGACTGGGAACTTGTAACGCTGGTGTTCGCGCGCATGATGGAAGAGCAGCAGCGGCAGGGGGACCTGCATCTGCTGCCCGAACGCTGGGCGCCGATCGGCGGGCGTTTCGAGGTGTTCTTCCTACGGGGACAGAATGCCGGCGTGTTCAACGTCGGATTCAGTGCGGTGTGGTTGGCCGACTTCTACTGGACCTGCTTCTACGGCATTACCTGGTCGTTGGCACGTGGCCGCATGGCGCCCGCGATGGCGGCATCAACACTGCTGGCGTCGTTCCGCCACGGTGCGATGAAGGCCTCGGCGAAATAGCGGTCCATCCGGCCCTTCAGGCCGTCAGGCCTGCTTCAACAACTCGACCAGCTGGCGCAGGCGATAGGGCTTGGGCAGGAACTCCACCTGCTCCGGCAGCGGCGGCAGCTGCGAGCGTGCATAGCCGGAGGACAGGATCATGCGTGCCTGCGGTTGTTCGCGGGCGACGTGCTCGCTCAGTTCGATCCCGGACATGCCGTTGGGCATGCTGATATCGCTGAACACCACGTCGAAGCGCGCCTCGCCCTTCAGCAACGCAGCGGCTTCATGCGCATCGGCGGTGGTGGCCACCTCGATGCCGAAATCGCGCAGGGCCAGGCCGATCATCTCGCGCAGATCGTTCTGGTCCTCCACCATCAGTACGCGGATCGGTTCATCGGTCATGGGCAGGGTCCTCTATTGCGGGGAGCAGCAGGCTGACCGTGGTGCCGACACCGGGCGTGGTGGACACATCGACGAAGCCGCCGCTCTGGGTAGTGAATCCGAACACCTGGCTCAGGCCCAGGCCGCTGCCCTTGCCGATGTCCTTGGTGGTGAAGAAGGGTTCGGTCGCGCGCTCGGCGATGTCGGCCGCCATGCCATGGCCTTCGTCACAGACGCTCAGCGTGACATAGCCGCGTTGCAACGCGGTGTCCGCGTCCGGGTCGAGGCGGTGCTCGAGAGACGTGCCGATCAGGATGCGGCCCCCCTCAAGCGTGGCCTCGGCCGCATTGGCGACCAGGTTGGCCAGCGCGGTCTGCAGCTGCATCGCATCGGTGCTCACCCGAGGCAGCCCGGGTGCCAGGCTGGCCTCGAGCACGACGTGGGCCGGGCAGGCGCGCTGCAGGTCCGGCAACCATTGCTGCAGCAGCCTATTGATATCCACGGGCTCGCGGATCAGGGTCTGGCCGGTACTGAATGCCAGCAGCTGCCGGGTCAGCAGCGCACCGCGATCGGTGGCGGTCTGAGCGGCATCGAGCAGTTCAGACGCGCGTGCGTCACCGGCGACGCGCAGCGACAGCAGGTCCAGTGCATTGCCGATGGTGGTCAACAGGTTGTTGAATTCGTGCGACAGGCCGCGGCTGAGGCGGCCGACTGTCTCGAACTGCTGGGTGTTGCGCAGGGCACGCTGGGCATCTCGCAGCAGTCGCTGGGCCTGCCATTGCTCGGTGATGTCTCGGGTGATCTTGACGAAGCCGAGCAGTTCGCCGTCTTCGACCACCGGTTCGATGACGATGCTGGCGCGGAATGTCGAGCCGTCGCGGCGGATGCGCCAGCCTTCGCTGGCGTACTGGCCCTGCTGCGCGGCCAGCTTCAGCAGGCGCTGCGGTTCACCCGCCTCGCGCTCGGCGGGCAGGTAGAAACGGCCGAAATGGGTGCCGATGACCTCGCTGGCGGCGTAGCCCTTGATCCGCTGCGCACCGGGGTTCCAGCTGCAGACAATGCCTTCGGGATCAAGCAGGTACAGCGCATGGTCGCGCACGCTGTCGATCAGCAGTCGCAGTTGTCGGGAAGGGTCCGTCAGCACGGACGTCGTAGAAGCGGCAGCGTCCACGTGGAAATAAGTGTTACCCCTGAGAGGGACGTGAAGCTAGGCAGTGCAGTGTGAAGGATGCGTGCACGGCAGGCACGTGCCATTGGTCCTGTGCGGCTGAATACGACAGGGAGTACCATCACCCACCCTTTGTCTTCTGGAACCGACCTGCATGCGTCCTGGTGCCACTACGCGTGACCGCTGGATCTGGATGACCTCTGCCGTGCTGCTGGCGGCGACCATCGCGCTGGAACTGGTGGTGCCGCTGGGATACGCGGTCTGGCTGGCCTATTTCCTGGCCGTGGGCGTCACGGTGTTCCAGCGCAGTGCGCGTGCGCCGTTCGTGGTCGCGATGATCGCCTGTGTCCTGCTGGTGATCGGCTTCAACGTGGCGCCAGCCAGCAACAACTCGTCGTTCTCGTTCGTCAACCGCACCATCGGTGGCTGCGCCTTCCTAATGATCGCGCTGATCGTCTCGCGCGCGATCCAGGCCCGGCGCCAGGCGATGCGCGCGCTCTGGCTGCAGGAGGCCGAGAACGCGGTGGCGATGAGCCTGCGCGGTGACCTCGGGCCGGAGCAGATTGCCGAAGCGTCGGCAGCAAGTCTTGCTGGCCAGCTGGATGCCGACGTCGGGGCGGTCTATCGCCTGGAAGGCGGGCGGTTGCAGTTGACCGGCGGCATGGCGCTGCCCTCTGGCACGCCAGCGTCGCTGGCCCTGCAGGAGGGACTGGCCGGGCAGGTGGCGCGTGACGAGCGGATCCGCCACCTGTATGGCGATGACGCCGCCGTACTCGACCTGCAGACCAGCCTGGGGCGTGTGCCGGTGCGCGAGCGCATCCTGGCGCCGATCAGCAGCGACGGCGCCGTGGTCGGTGTGATTGAACTGGGCCGCGCGCGCATCGGCGCGCAGCGCGACCTCGACGACGAACTGCTGGAGCGCTGCACCGAAACGATCGGCATGGCGCTGCGCGCCTCGCTGCTGCGCGCGCAGCTGGTGGTATTGCTGGAAGAATCGCAGCGCCAGGGCGAGGAGCTGCAGGCCCAGCAGGAAGAACTGCGCGTGGCCAACGAGGAACTGGAAGAGCAGAGCCGCAGCCTGATGCAGTCCCAAGGACACCTGGAGCAGCAGCAGGCCGAGCTGGAACAGAGCAACGTGCAGCTGGAAGAGCGCACCCACGAGCTGGAAGCGCAGAAGCAGGCACTGCTGGTCGCGCAGAGCCAGCTGGTACGCAACAGCAACGAGCTGGCTGCCACCTCGCGCTACAAGTCCGAATTCCTGGCCAACATGTCGCACGAGCTGCGCACGCCGCTGAACAGTTCGTTGATCCTGGCCAAGCTGCTGGCCGACAACAAGGACGGCACGCTCACCGCGGAGCAGGTGAAGTACGCACGCGCGATCCTGTCGTCCAACAACGATCTGCTGGCCCTGATCAACGACATCCTGGACCTGTCGCGCATCGAGGCCGGCCATGTCGAGCTGGCCGACGAAGTCGTGGTGGTGGACAGCGTGCTGCAGCGCCTGCGCGAGACCTTCGAGCCGATGGCGCGGCAGAAGGGCCTGGCCCTGCAGATCGAGGCCGATACCCTGGCACCGAGCCAGCTGGTCGCCGACAACCAGCGCCTGCAGCAGATCCTGAAGAACCTGCTGGCCAATGCACTGAAATTCACCGAACACGGCAAGGTCAGCCTGCACGTGCGTGCGGGCGGCAACGGCCGTGTCCGCTTCGAGGTCTGCGATACCGGTATCGGCATCGCCCGAGAGCAGCTGCAGGTGATCTTCGAGGCCTTCCGGCAGGCCGACGGCAGCACCCGCCGCCGCTACGGTGGCACCGGCCTGGGCCTGTCGATCTCGCGCGACCTGGCCGAGCGTATGGGCGGTGGCATCCAGGTCGACAGTGAGCCGGGCCGTGGTAGCTGCTTCATCCTGGAGCTGCCGCTGCAGGGGGCGCCTGCGCTTGAATCCAACGAGGCGCCCGCGGCTGGCATCGTGGCGCCAGTGGTCGCGCCTGTGCATGTGCCGGTGCCCGCAGCTCAGGTTCCGGTCAGTGCGTCCGGCGCGATCGCGGCAGCAGCCAGCGTGGCCGATGATCGTGGCCGGCGCCAGCGTGCGGGCCGGCTGATCCTGGCCGTGGAGGACGACGCCACCTTCGCCGAAGCGCTGGTGGTGCTGGCCCACGAGCTGGACTTCGACTGCGTGGTGGCCAGCACGGCGGAAGAAGCACTGGCACTGGCCAGCGAGCTGCGGCCGAACGGCATCCTGCTCGATATCGGCCTGCCCGATGTGTCCGGCCTGAGCGTGCTGGAGCGCCTGAAGCGCAATCCGGACACCCGCCACATCCCGGTGCACGTGGTTTCGGCGATGGAACGCGGCCAGGTCGCACGCGAGCTGGGCGCGATCGGCTTCGCGATCAAGCCGACCACGCGCGAGCGGCTGGTGACGGCCATCGAGCAGCTGGAACAGACCAGCCAGCGCGACATGCGGCGCCTGTTGATCGTCGAGGACGACAGCGAGCTGCGCCACAACCTGGAGCTGCTGCTGGGCCGCGAGCAGCTGCAGATCGTTGCGGTGGGCACGCTGGCCGGCGCGCTGGAGCAGCTCAGCACGGTCACCTTCGACTGCATGGTGATGGACCTGTCGCTGCCCGATGGCAGTGGCTACGACCTGCTCGAGCACATGGCCGGCAACGATGACGTCGGCTTCCCGCCGGTGATCGTCTACACCGGCCGCGCGCTCGGTCGCGAGGAAGAGCAGCGCCTGCGCCGCTATTCCAAGAGCATCATCATCAAGGGCGCGCGTTCGCCCGAACGCCTGCTGGACGAAGTGACCCTGTTCCTGCACAGCGTCGAGGCCAACCTGCCGAGCGACCAGCAGCGCCTGCTGCGCGAGGCACGCCGCCGCGACACCGTGCTCGATGGCCGTACCGTACTGCTGGCCGAAGACGATGTGCGCAACATCTTCGCGCTGTCCAGCGTGCTCGAACCGCTCGGTGTCACGCTGGAGATCGCGCGCAATGGCCAGGAAGCGGTGGATCGCCTGGCCGAACGCGAGGTCGACCTGGTGCTGATGGACATCATGATGCCGGAGAAGGACGGCCTGGCCGCGATGCGCGAGATCCGCGCGCAGCGCCACCTGCAGGATCTGCCGATCATCGCGCTGACCGCCAAGGCCATGCCGGACGACCGTGAGCGTTGCCTGCAGGCCGGTGCCAACGATTACATCGCCAAGCCCATCGATGTCGACAAGCTGGTCTCGCTGTGCCGTGTCTGGTGCTCGCGGCAATGAACGAACAGGCGCTGTTCGACCTGGAACTGAAAGTGCTGCTGGAAGCGCTGTACCAGCGCTACCACTACGATTTCCGCAGCTACGCGGTGTCGTCGCTGCGGCGGCGCATCCGCCAGGCCATGCAGCGCTATGAGTGCGAGCGGCTGGCCGACCTGCAGCACCGCCTGCTGCACGAGCCGGACCTGTTCGCGCAGGCAATGCAGTTCTTCACCGTGCAGGTGTCGGAAATGTTCCGTGACCCTGCCTACTTCCGCGAGCTGCGCGAGCAGGTGGTGCCGGTACTGCGCACCTATCCGTCGGTGAAGCTGTGGGTGGCCGGTTGCAGTACGGGCGAGGAAGTGTGGTCGCTGGCGATCCTGCTGCACGAGGAAGGCCTGCTCGAGCGCAGCATCGTCTATGCCACCGACATCAATCCGGCAGCGCTGGCCACCGCCGAGGCCGGCGCCTATGGCATCGACCGGATGGCCCAGTTCAGCCGCAACTATCTGGCCGCTGGTGGCACGGCGTCGCTGTCCGACTACTACGCAACGGCCTATGATGGCGCAGTGTTCGATCGCCAGCTGCGCCGCAACGTGGTGTTCGCCGACCACAGCCTGGCCACCGATACCGTGTTCTCCGAAGTGCACCTGGTGTCGTGCCGCAACGTGCTGATCTATTTCAACCGCGACCTGCAGGATCGCGCGGTAGGCCTGTTCCGCGAAGCGCTGGTGCATCGCGGCTTCCTTGGCCTGGGCAGCAAGGAGTCGCTGCAGTTCGGACGCCACCACGGTGCGTTCGATGTCTGCTCACGTGAGCATCGCCTGTACCGGAAAGTGGCCTGATGAGCGTGCCGACACGCCCGGCCATACTGGTGATCGGCGCCTCTGCGGGTGGGGTCGCCGCGCTGCAGGCGGTACTCGGTGCGCTGCCTGCGGCACTGCCGGCGCCGGTGCTGGCAGTGCTGCACCTGCCGCGCGACCGCAGCAGCCGCATCGCCGAAGTGCTGGCGCCGTACTGCGCGCTGCCGGTGCGCGAGGCCGAGGACAAGCAGCCGCTGCAGCGTGGCACGGTGACCTTTGCGCCACCGGACTATCACCTGCTGGTGGAAGACGCCGGTTCGCTGGCGTTGTCGGTGGATGCACCGGTGCTGTTTTCGCGCCCGGCGATCGATCCGCTGTTCGAGTCGGCCGCGGCCGTGTTCGGCGCGCAGGTGCTGGCCCTGCTGCTGACCGGTGCCAGCAGCGACGGTAGTGAAGGGGTGGCCGCGGTGCGTGCCGCCGGCGGCCGCGCCTGGCTGCAATGTCCCGAGGAGGCCGAGGCATCGATGATGCCGGCCTCCGCCCTGCAGCACGCTGGCGCCGATGCCGTGCTGCCCCTCGAATTGATGTGCCGTCGCCTGAAGGAGTTGTTTGCATGAACCTGCTGCCACCGGACCCTGCGCAGTCGCAGACCCCGGTCAACCTGCTGATCGTCGATGACGTGCCGCAGAACCTGGTGGCCATGCAGGCGCTGCTGCAGCGCGAGGGCGTGAACCTGCTGCTGGCGGGCTCGGGCGCACACGCGCTGGAGTTGTTGCTGGAGCATGAGGTGGCGCTGGCCCTGCTGGACGTGCACATGCCGGAGATCGATGGCTTCACCCTGGCCGAGCTGATGCGCGGTTCGCATCGCAGTCGGGATGTGCCGATCATCTTCCTGACCGCCTCGCCGGACGATCCGCTGCGCGCGTTCAAGGGCTACGAAACCGGCGCGGTCGACTTCCTGCACAAGCCGGTGGCGCCGCAGGTGATCCTGAGCAAGGTCAACGTCTTCATCGAGCTCTACCAGCAGCGCCAGCTGCTGAAGGCGCGCAACGAGGCGCTGGAGCGTTCGCTCAAGCTCAACGAGACGATGGCGGCCGTGCTCACCCACGATCTGCGCACGCCGCTGTCGGCGATCCTGCTGTGCGCCGACAAGCTGGCGCTGGAGCTTCCTGCGGACAATACCGGTGCGCAGCAGACCCTGAAGTACCTGGAAGCCAGCACCCTGCGCATGGCGCGCATGGTCGAGCAGCTGCTGGACTTTTCGCGGATCCGCAGCGGTGGCCTGCGCCTGCAGGCCAGTGCCTGTGATCTTGCGGAGGTCACGCGTGCGGTGGTGGCCGAGGCGGGCAGTGCCCACGGCCACGCACGGGTGCATCTCGACACGCTGGGCGATACCCGCCTGCAGGGCGATCTGGATCGGCTGGGCCAGGTCGCCGCGAACCTGGTCGGCAACGCGCTCACCCATGGCAGCGAGGCGAGGGTGGAGGTGGACGGCCGTGATCCGCGCAGCGTGCTGCTGCGGGTGAGCAATGCCGGACGGATCGACGACGCGCTGCTGCCGCGCCTGTTCGAGCCGTTCAAGGCCAGCTTCCACCCCAGCAATGGCCTGGGGCTGGGCCTGTACATCGTCGATCAGTTCGTTCGCGCCCATGGAGGGCGTATCGGCGCGCGCAACGAAGCAGGGCAGGTGGTGTTCGAGGCGACGTTGCCGCGGCGCGGTGAAAGCCCGGGAAACGCGGCAAACTGAATTCTTCAGCAAGCGTGCCGTGGATCTGAGACGGGCTCGTCCGCAACTGCTACCGTGGCGACACATATTGTCAAGGAAGCACCATGCCACTGCGTGCGATCGCCTATGTCAGCCGGGCGCTGCCGGATCTTTCCGCTGAACGGCTGCAGGCGCTGGTCGACGATGCGGCCCGTTTCAACAAGATGGCCGGCGTGACCGGTGTGCTGCTGCACGACGGCGGGCGTTTCCTGCAGTACATCGAAGGGCCGCCGGATGGCATCGATTCGGTCTACGAACGCATCCTGCAGGCCGGCAGCCATATCGACATCATCGAACTGGCGCGTGGCCGCCTCGGCCAGCGCCAGTTTCCATATTGGTCGATGCGCGCGTTGCCGGTGGAGGAGGCGTTGCTGCGCCAGCTGTCATCCAGTGACTGGTCGGGTTTCACCCGTGCCCTGCAGGGCGATCGCTCCGCGCCGACGCCGGTGGATCTGCTCGACAACGTCGTGCAGCCGGCACTGCACGCCGGCTGAGGGTCAACGCGCGGTGCCGCCGCCGCAGTAGGCGGCATGCAGCGCCTGCAATACGCCCAGTGCGGGCCCCTCAAGCACGCGGTAGTGGATGGCCTGCGCTTCGCGCCGGGTCGCCACGATATCCAGTTCGCGCAGCACGGCCAGATGCTGCGAGAGCGCCGATGCGCTCAATCCGGTCAGTGCCTGCAGCTCCGGTACCGGCGCTTCGCCTTCGACCAGGCGGCACAGCACGCGCAGGCGGGCAGGATGGGCCAGGCGCTTGAGCAGCGCAGCAGCCTGTGCGGCGTGCTCGGCCATCGCGGCGCTGTCGAGCGGGGTGCTGGGCATGGTTGACCTTTTTGTTTAGAAGTGTCTAATTTAGATAAATCTAAATAAAAGGGCAATCCCATGAATGGCGTGAATGAGGGCAGGGCATGAACCTGCCTTGGACTGCGGTGGCTGGCGGGGCGCTGATCGGCGCCGCCGCAGTGCTGTTGCTCACCACCCTCGGCCGCGTGGCCGGTATCAGCGGGATCGCCGCAGGCAGCCTGCGCGCAGCGAAAGGCGAGCGCGGATGGCGCTGGGCCTTCCTGTCTGGCCTGCTTGCAGCAGCCGGGCTGGTGCTGTGGTGGCAGTCGCTGCCCGACGCGTCGCCGCGGGTACTGCTGCGCGACGCCTTGCCTGCCTGGCAGTTGGTTGGCGCCGGCCTGCTGGTGGGCTTCGGCACCCGCTTGGGCAGTGGCTGTACCAGTGGCCACGGCGTCTGTGGCATGGCGCGGGGCTCGAAACGATCGCTGCTGGCGGTGCTGGTGTTCATGGCCTGCGCGATGCTGACCACTTTCCTCATCCGCCACGGCGGAGGCCTGGCGTGAGCCGGGCGACCTGGGCGGCAGGCGCGGCGGGGGCGCTGTTCGGCGCAGGGTTGGCGCTGGCCGGGATGACCGACCCACGGCGCATCCTCGGTTTTCTCGATGTGGCCGGCGACTTCGATCCAACCCTGGCCTGGGTGCTGGCCTCGGCGCTGCTGGTCAGCGCGGTGGGGCAGCGCTGGGTACTGCGCCGCGCACAACCGCTGTGTGCGACGCGCTTCCAGTTGCCGACTGCACGCGGCATCGATGGCCGGCTGTTGCTGGGCGCTGCGTTGTTCGGGATGGGTTGGGGCTGGGCGGGTTACTGCCCGGGGCCAGCCATTGCCGGCTTGGCCGTGGCCTCGCGTGAGGCGCTGTGGTTCGTACCAGCGATGCTTGCAGGTTTCTGGCTGCACGATCGCGTCGTACGCTGAGGCTTCACCCCTGTGTCACCCTGCGTGCGGTCACATCCATGGATCACGGGGAAAGGAGCACAACGACATGGTACGGATGAAGTGGACGGGCAAGGCAATGCTGGCGGTCGCCCTGGCTGCCGCGGTGGCACCGGCGCTGGCCTGCACGCGCGCGGTGTACCTGGGCGACAACGGCGATGTCATCACCGCGCGCTCGATGGACTGGAAGGTCGACGTGGCGACCAACCTCTACGTGCTCCCGCGCGGCATCGCGCGCACCGGGCAGGCCGGGCCGAAGTCGCTGGCCTGGACCGCGCGCTATGGTTCGGTGGTGGCCACCGGCTACGACGTATCGACGACCGATGGCATGAACGAGAAAGGCCTGGTGGCCAACCTGCTGTGGCTGGTCGAATCGGAGTATCCACAGCAGCGCGGCAACAAGCCGGGCCTGGCCATCTCGTTGTGGGCACAGTACGTGCTGGACAACTTCGCTACCGTAGACGAGGCGGTCGCCGCGCTGAAGCGCGAGCCGTACTCGATCGTCACCGACAAGGTGCCGGGTGAGGACCGCCAGGCCACGCTGCACCTGTCGCTGTCCGATGCCAGCGGCGACAGCGCCATCGTCGAGTACATCGGCGGCCGCCAGGTGATCCACCATGACCGGCGCTACCAGGTGATGACCAACTCGCCGATCTTCGAGCAGCAGCTGGCACTCAACAGCTACTGGCAGCAGATCGGTGGCACGGTGATGCTGCCGGGTACCAACCGCTCGTCCGACCGCTTCGCGCGTGCGTCGTTCTACATCAACGCCATTCCCAAGGCCGAGGATCCGGTGGAAGCGCTGGCCAGCGTGTTCAGCGTGATCCGCAATGCGTCGGTGCCGTACGGCATCACCACGCCGGGCGAGCCGAACATCTCATCGACGCGCTGGCGCACGGTGGCTGACCACAAGCGGCGGTTGTACTTCTTCGAATCGGCGCTGACCCCCAATACCTTCTGGGTCGATCTGAACAAGGTCGATTTCGGCGGCCAGGTGCTCAAGCTCGATCTCGGCCCGGACCAGCGCAATACCTTCTCTGGTGATGCACTGGGCCACTTCGTACCCAGCGCACCGTTCGCCTTCCTCGGCGTCGACGGCTAGCGCGAGGCCTGGTCGGGCACGTCTTTCGGATAGACCGCCAGCACGCTGCAGCCCGGGCGGGCGAAGCGCGGCGTGCTGGCGCGCATGTCGCCGGGGATCCCGGACGGCGTCTCCACGATGCGATCGCCCGGGTTGCCACAGATCAGGCCGTTCTGGAACCCCGACTGGAATTCCACCGAGGTGGCCCCGGCCAGGATCGAGCAGCTGCCGGCCAATTCGACGCGGTAGTAGCGGTTGCCGCCATTGCGGCGCGGATTGGTCTCCACCACCACGCCCTGGGGATCCTCGTTCCAGCTGCGCACGTGGCGGGTGGCGAAGCAGAACGCCGGCGAGGCCTGGAAGGTGTGGCGAGGGCTGTTGCTGCCACGGCTGGGCTTGCCCGTGGCGGTCACGTTCACCCGCGGCAGGGTGGCCGCATACAGGCGGCTACTCTGGCGCGCGGTGCTGGCGAACTCGCGGTTGTCGATCGGAGTGACACTGCCGACGCCACAGCGGCGGCCATCCACCACCACCTGCTCGCTGGGACGGCCGCAGGCCCAGCCTGAAGGTGCCTCCAGTCGCAGTGCGCTGGCTTCGTTGACGCCCGGGCAGGCTGCGTTGAAATCGATGCGGTAGGCCTGGCCCTTGCCGTCACGGACCGCGATGGCGGTCGGCGTCTCCTGCTCGACCTGGCGTACGTCACGTGCGTCCAGGCAGTGCGGTGCGGGTGCGATGCGCTCGGCGGCCGGTGGCGTGGCCGGGGCCAGGGCCTGAGCGGCCAGGGGAAAGACGCTGGCCAGTGCCAGCGGAAGCAATCGGATCATGCTGTTCATCCTGCCATCCCTGCGTCTGGAACCGTCTGGAACATAGCATGGCCGGCGCCGGGGCCGCGTTGCAGGGAAATGTCAGCACGCGCACACTCGTCATATGGGCGCGATCTTCCACCTGCGGCACTACGGCCAGGCCACCGGCCTGGACCGCCACGACTATGCGCAGTGGGTGCTGCCGCTGCAGGGCGAATTGCAGTTCGAGATGGAGGGGCGCGGTGGGCGCCTGGATCTGCTGCAGGGTGCGTTCGTTGCAGCTGGCGAAGCGCATGACCAGATGGCTGACGGCCCCAATGGTTTCGTGATTGTCGATTGCGCCCCCGGTGTGCTCGATGACGGCACCCAGGAGCATCTGTGTCGCCAGCGATGGCTGCATCTGCCGCTGGCGCTGCGCCAGTGCCTGGCTCAGGTGCGTGAGGGCCAACCATTGCCGGCCCTGCTGCCGCAGCTGCTCCAGGCGTTTGCGCCGGCGGGCAGCGGCGCGCGCATGCAGGGCCTGTGCGCGGCGGTGCAGGCCAATCCCGGGCAGGCGTGGCCGGTCGCGCGCATGGCCGGCTTTGTCGGTGTCAGCGAGAGCCGGTTGCACGCGTTGTTCCAGCGCGAGTTCGGGCTGAGCCCACAGGCCTGGCTCAGTGCGTGCCGCTTGCGTTGGGCCAAGCACCAGCTGCGCACCAGCGCGGCGCCGATCAGCGACATCGCGCTGGCTGCAGGTTATTCCGAGCAGAGCGCATTGACCCGTGCGCTGCGCCGCGAATGTGGCCAGACCCCCGCTGCGTGGCGCAGGACCGGCGGACTGTAGCGTCGAGCCCATGCCCGGCGTCCCACGCGCGCGGCCGGTCAGGGCAGTAGCCTCGGTCAAGAGTCCCGCGCTGGCCAGCGCTTACACTGCGCGGCCCGTTCTCTCCCCCGAAGAACCCGAATGCGCAACAACCCGATGGCCCTGGGCATCGCCAACGGCGTTGCCGCCGGCGCGCTGTGGGGCGTGGTCTTTCTCGCGCCCGCCGTGCTGCAGTCGTTCAATGCGCTGCAGCTGTCCGCCGGCCGCTACCTGGTCTATGGCCTGATTGCGGTAGCCCTGCTGCTGCCACGTTGGAAGCGGCTGGCACCGCGGCTGGGCCGCGCTGAATGGATCGGCCTGCTGTGGCTGAGCCTGGCCGGCAACCTGGTGTACTTCCTGCTGCTGGCCACCGCCGTGCAATGGGCAGGCGGTGCCGCCGCGTCGCTGATCGTTGGCCTGATTCCGGTGGTGGTCACCCTGGTCGGTGTGCGCGAGCAGGGCGCGGTGCCGTTGAAGCAGCTGCTGCCAGCGCTGGGCCTGTGTGTGCTGGGGGTCGCCCTGGTCGGCTGGGAAGCGCTGATGTCCGAGCATCTGGCCACGCCGTGGCGGCAACGCGTGATCGGACTGGCGTGCGCGTTTGGTGCGCTGTTCTCGTGGGCGCTGTACTCGATCGGCAACAGCCGCTGGCTGGCGCGCAGGCCGGATCTGTCCAGCCATGACTGGTCGCTGCTGACCGGTGTCACCACCGGCGGCCTGGCCCTGCTGCTGGTGCCGATGGCCTTCATCGGCCACACCGGCAGCCACACGACGACACAGTGGGGTGGATTCTGGGCGATCAGCGCGGGCGTGGCAGTGGTGGCCTCGATCCTCGGCAACGCGTTCTGGAACCGCGCCAGCCGCCTGCTGCCGCTGACCCTGACCGGCCAGATGATCGTGTTCGAGACCCTGTTCGCTTTGCTGTACGCGTTTGCCTGGCAGCGACGCTGGCCTTCGCTGCTGGAAGCGCTGGCGATCGTGTTCCTGGTGGCCGGCGTGATGCTGTGCGCGCATGCCCATCGTACGCCACGGGCGATCGCCGAACATGCCGGCTGAATGCGGTCGTCAAGCGTGCTGATGCCGGCTTGGTCTCAGTTGCAACCAAATGCCGGCATGTTGGCCGATGATCGCGGCAGTGGATTTTTGCATCGCAGCACTTGACAGCGGCCGGGCGCACAGTGTTTTCTGTGCGCCATGGTCCTTGATGCCGCCCACGCCAGCCTGATCGCCCCCGCCACTGCGGGTCGTTCGACTGCGCCGGTCGCCACCACCGCCATTACCACCACCACCGTCACCACTGCCCTGGTGCGGCCCGTCGTCTTCGTGTAACTCCCGAAAACCACGGCCCCGCACCATACAGGTGGCGGGGAAACTCGACACCTGCATGCGACGGGGCCTCCTACCGAGGTCTGCATGTCTTCCCACGCCCCCGCCCATTCCGTTGCCCCGGCCGACCTGGCTGCACCGTCCACTGTCGTGCACAAGTTCGGCGGCACCTCGGTGGCCGATGCCGAACGCTATCGCCATGTTGCCGGCCTGTTGCTGGCCCGTCCCGAATCGCTGCAGGTCACCGTCGTCTCGGCGATGAAGGGCGTCACCGACGCGTTGATCGAACTGGCCCAGTTGGCGGCCAAGGGCGATGAAGGCTGGCGTGAGGCCTGGCATGCCCTGCGCGCGCGACATCGCGGCGCTGCCGTGGCGCTGTTGGGCGAGCAGGTGGGCGAGACGGTCGAATGGATCGATGCCCGCTTCGATCAGTTGGCCGAAGTGCTGGCCGCGCTGGCGGTGATCGGCGAGCTGCCGCGCGAGGTGCTGGACCGCGTGCAGGGGCTGGGCGAAGTGTTCTCCGCGCAGCTGCTCGGTACCCACCTGCGGGCCCTGGGCGAAGACTGTGCGGTGCTCGACGCACGCGAGGTGCTGGTGGTCGGGCATGGCGAACTGGGCGTGGATGTCGACTGGGAGGCCAGTGCCGATCGCCTGGCCAAGTGGCGCCTGCAGCATCCGCAGTCGCGCCTGGTGGCCACCGGGTTCGTCGCACGTGATCGCAATGACCGCATCACCACGCTCGGCCGCAACGGCAGCGACTACTCCGGTGCGATCTTTGCTGCGCTGTTCAATGCCGATGAACTGCACATCTGGACCGACGTCGACGGCGTGCTGTCGGCCGACCCGCGGCTGGTGCCCGAAGCCGTGCAGCTCGAATCGCTCAGCTACGACGAGGCCTGCGAACTGGCGTACTTCGGCGCCAAGGTGGTGCACCCGCAGACCATGTCGCCGGCGATCCGCCTGGGCCTGCCGATCTTCATCCGCAATACGTTCCAACCGGCGCATCCGGGTACGCGCATCAGTGCCGAGCGCTCGCCGCGCGGGCCGGTGAAGGGCCTGACCCTGAGCCCCGGACTGGCCCTGCTGAACCTGGAGGGCACCGGCCTTATCGGCGTGCCGGGTACTGCCGAGCGCGTATTTGCCGCCCTGCGCCAGGCGCAGGTGTCAGTGGTGATGATCTCGCAGGGGTCATCGGAACATTCGATCTGCTGCGTGGTGCGTGCTGCCGAAGCCGGCCGTGGCCGCGAGGCGCTGTTGCACGCGTTCGCGCACGAGTTGTCGGTGGGCCAGGTGCAGCGCGTGCAGGTCAGTGACGGCGTCAGCGTGCTGGCGGCGGTGGGTGACGGCATGGCTGGGCAGCCGGGCGTGGCCGCACGCCTGTTCGAGGCACTGGGGCGCGCACAGGTGAACATCCTGGCGATCGCGCAGGGCTCGTCCGAGCGCAACATCTCGGTCGCGGTGGACAGTGCCGATGCCACCCGTGCGCTGCGCGCTGCGCATGCCGGCTTCTGGCTGTCGCCGCAGACCTTCGCGGTCGGCGTGATCGGGCCGGGCAACGTGGGTGCCGCACTGCTGGACCAGTTGCTGGCCGCCCGCCCGCAGCTGCTGGCCAAGGCCAACGTCGACCTGCGCCTGCGCGCGCTGGCTTCGCGTTCGCGCATGCGCCTGGATGCAGATGGCCTGCACGCCGACTGGCGCGAAGCGCTGCAGCAAGCAGGTGAGTCCAGTGATCTGGATCGCTTCACCGATCACCTGCTGGCCGCGCACCTGCCGCATGCGGTGGTGATCGACTGCAGTGGCAGTGCCGAGGTGGCTGAGCGCTATGAGGGCTGGCTGGCAGCCGGCATCCACGTGGTCACTCCGAACAAGCAGGCTGGCGCCGGCCCGCTGCCACGCTACCAGCGCATCCGCGCCGCGGCGGCGGCCAGTGGTGCGCGCTTCCGCTACGAGGCCACGGTGGGCGCGGGCCTGCCGGTGATCACCACGCTGCGCGATCTGGTTGATACCGGTGACGAGGTGCTGGCCATCGAGGGCATCTTCTCCGGCACGCTGGCCTGGCTGTTCAACCGTTTCGATGGCAGCCAGCCGTTCTCCGCGCTGGTGGCGCAGGCGCGGTCGATGGGCTACACCGAGCCGGACCCGCGCGATGATCTGTCCGGCGTGGATGTCGCGCGCAAGCTGGTGATCCTGGCCCGTGAGGCCGGCCACGCACTCAGCCTGGAGCAGGTGCAGGTGGAAAGTCTGGTGCCGGCGCTGCTGCGCGATGGCAGCGTGGACGACTTCATGGCGCGGCTGGGCGAGTCCGACGCCAGTCTGCTGCAGCGCCTGAAGGACGCGCGGGCGCGTGGCGCGGTGCTGCGCTACGTGGCACAGCTGGGCGCCGACGGCGCCTCGGTAGGCCTGCAGGAACTGCCAGCCGACCACGCCTTCGCCAACCTGCGGCTGACCGATAACGTGGTGCAGTTCCGCACCCGTCGCTACTGCGACAACCCGCTGGTGGTGCAGGGTCCGGGTGCAGGACCGGAAGTGACGGCGGCGGGCGTGTTCGCTGACCTGCTGCGGGTGGCCGCTGGCGAAGGAGCGCGGCTGTGATCGCACGTGCGTTCGCGCCCGCGTCGGTGGCCAACGTGGCGGTCGGCTTCGACATTCTTGGCCATACCATTGCAGGCGTTGGCGATACCGTGAGCGTGCGCCGCATCGACGAGCCGCTGGTGCGCATCGAGGCGATCCGTGGCAGTGCCGTCGCGCTGCCTCTGGATGCGGCTGGAAACACCGCGGGTGCGGCGTTGATGTCGCTGCGCGCAGGGTTGGCCCTGGACTTCGGCTTCTCGGTGGAGATCGACAAGGGCATTCCATTCGGTTCCGGCATGGGCGGTTCGGCCGCGTCGAGTGTCGCGGCGCTGGTCGCCGCCAATGCGCTGCTGCAGGCCCCGCTGCCGCGCGAGGCGCTGTACCCGTACGCGCTGGATGGCGAGGCGGTGGCCAGTGGTGGCCGTCACGGTGACAACGTCGGCCCGCTGCTGCTGGGTGGCTTGGCGTTGTGTACGGCCGATCGCCTGTTGCCGATCCCGGTGCCTGCCAGCTGGCACAGCCTGCTGGTGCATCCGCACGCGGTGCTGGAAACGCGCCGTGCCCGCCAGGCCCTGCAGGGCAGTTATGCGCTGGGTGAGTTCGTGGCACAGAGCGCGAACCTCGCGCTGGTGCTCAGTGGCTGCCATCGCAGTGACGCGGCGCTGGTACGCGCGGGCCTGCGCGATGTGCTGGTCGAACCGCGACGGGCCGGCCTGATTGCCGGCTTCGAGGCTGCGCGCGATGCGGCGCTGTCGTCCCATGCAATGGGCGCGGGCATCTCCGGCGCCGGACCCAGCGTGTTCGCCTGGTTCGAGGATGCCGACCAGGCGCGTGCCGCCGCGGCGCCGGTGCAGGCAGCGTTCGCTGCGGTCGGCTTCGACAGTGACGCCTGGGTATCGCCGCTGGACGCACCGGGAGCCCGCTTGTGCTGAATCTTTCCCCTTTACTGGATGCCGAACCCATGCAATTTGTTTCGACCCGCGGCCAGTCTCCAGCCGTTGGCCTCAGCGCGGCGATCGCCGCCGGATTGGCGCCCGATGGCGGGCTGTATGTTCCCGTGCTTCTGCCGGCCGCCCGCGAACTGCAGGCTGGGCCGACCCTGGCCGATACCGCCGCCGATCTGCTGGCACCGTTCTTCGCTGGTGATGCACTTGAGGCTGCGCTTCCGGCGATCTGCCGCGAAGCGTTCGACTTCCCGGTGCCGCTGCGTGCGCTCGGCGATGGTGACCACGTGCTGGAGCTGTTCCATGGGCCGACCGCAGCGTTCAAGGATATCGGCGCGCGCTTCCTGGCCGGTACGCTGTCGCGGCTGCAGGCCGGCGAGGACCGCGATCTGACGATCGTCGTCGCCACCTCCGGCGATACGGGGGCTGCAGTGGCGGCGGCGTTCCATCGCCAGCCCGGCGTACGCGTGGTGGTGCTGTATCCGGATGGCCGCGTGTCACCGCGCCAGGCGCATCAGCTCGGCTGTTTCGGCGACAACATCCAGGCGCTGCGCGTGGCCGGTGCCTTCGACGACTGCCAGGCCATGGTCAAGCAGGCGCTGGCTGACCGCGAACTGCAGGCACAGGTGCCGCTTAGCTCGGCCAACAGCATCAGCCTCGGTCGCTTGCTGCCGCAGATGAGTTACTACGCACATGCGGCATTGACTCATTACGCGGTGCATCGCCGCCGGCTCAACCTGGTGGTGCCGACCGGCAATCTTGGCAACGCGATGGCGGCGGTGCTGGCGCGCGCGCTGGGTGTGCCGATCGGTCAGATCGTGCTGGCCACCAATGCCAATGCCGTGCTGCCGGCGTACTTCAATGGCGGCGACTACCAGCCGCAGGCAAGTGTGGCGACGGTGGCCAATGCAATGGATGTGGGTACGCCAAGCAACTTCGAACGCCTGCGCTGGCTTTACCACGGAGATGATGCAGAGCTGCGCGCGGCATTCCGCGCGTTCGCGGTGGATGACGTGACCATCCGCGCAACGATTGCGGCAGCGCATGCCAGCAGCGGCGAACTGTTCTGCCCGCACACGGCGACAGCGGTGAAGGTGCTGCAGGACCTGCGGGTGCGCGGTGCCAAGGGCGACTGGGCGGTGGTGGCCACTGCGCATCCGGCCAAGTTCGAGGCCGTGGTCGAGCCATTGATCGGTGGCCCGGTGGCGGTGCCGCCGGCGCTGGGCGCGCTGCTGCAGCGGCCGGCGCACGCCGAACCACTGGCTGCCGATTACGCGGCGTTGCGTGAGGTGTTGCTGCGCTGACCGGAGATGGACGGGGTTGCCGGCCAGCGGCCGGCACTACCGGGGGATGCAGCACGGATCGGGCATGGTGCCGGCCAGCGACCGGCACTACCGGAGAGATACATCACAGGTAGTGCCGGCCGCTGGCCGGCAACCCCATGGACCGCGATGCGGTCAGATCAATCCTTCACCGGCCAACGTGCGCAGCCCGTCCTCGTCGAGGATCTCCACCACGTTCAGGTGGGGCAGGGCAATCAGCCCCTGCTGGCGCAGCTTGGTGAAGGTGCGGCTGACCGTTTCCATGGTCAGGCCCAGATGGTCGGCGATATCGCCGCGGCCCATCGGCAGCGATACCCGCAGGCCGTCGCCACCCAGCTTGGCCTCGCGTGCAGCCAGGCGCAGCAGGAAATCGGCCAGCTTTTCGGCCGGCTGCAGGCGTGCCAGTGCCAGCGCAGCATCCTGTGCGGCGTCCAGTTCCTGGCAGGCACGTTGCAGCAGCTTGCGCTCCAGGTGCGGGAAGCGGCTGCGCAACGCCTTCATCTGTGGCAGCGCGACGCGGCATACGCGGCTGTCGGCGATGGCCTCGATGTCGTAGCGATGGTGGTCGCTGCCGCTCAGGCCCAGGTAGTCGCCGGGCAGCACGAAGCCGTTGATCTGGCGCCGGCCGTCGGCCAGGGTGCGCACCAGGCGCAGCGCTCCGCCGGTCAATGTATAGACATGCTGGCGTTCCTCGCCGGTGCGGGCCAGGGTGCTGCCCATCGTCACCTGCTGCGAAACGGTGACCTGTTCCAGCGCCTGCACTTCATCGGGCGACAGCGCCGAGCACACCGCAAGGTGGCGAACCGAGCAGTGCAGGCAGTCCAGCGTGGTGCAGGACGGCGAGGCGGGATCGTTGGTGGCGGGCGGAGCGCCGGAAGGCCGGGACATGTTGCGTGGGCGTATCGCGGGCGGGGGAGGGCCTTATGATACTTCAAGCGGCCGTTCGACCCTGCCCGAGGCGGGGGCGCTAGAATGTCGCCCCCTCCCACGTCCCGTTCCAGCAGGAGTTTCGCCCGTGATCAAGCCCCGTACCCCGCCCGGCACCCTTGAGCTGCTGCCGCGCGAGCAGATTGCGTTCCAGCGCATGCTGGACGTCATCCGCCGCAACTACGAGCGCTTCGGGTTCCTGCCGGTGGAGACGCCGGTGTTCGAGCTGTCCGATGTACTGCTGACCAAGTCTGGCGGCGAGACCGAGCGCCAGGTGTATTTCGTGCAGTCCACCGGCGCACTGGCCAACGCGGCCGAGTCGGGCGATCGTTCGCTGCCGGAAATGGCGTTGCGCTTCGACCTGACCGTGCCGCTGGCACGCTACGTGGCCGAGCACGAACACGAACTGACCTTCCCGTTCCGTCGCTACCAGATGCAGCGCGTCTACCGTGGCGAGCGTGCCCAGCGCGGCCGTTTCCGCGAGTTCTACCAGTGCGACATCGACGTGATCGGCAAGGACAGCCTGAGCGTGCGTTACGACGCCGAAGTGCTGGCGGTCATCCACGCGGTGTTCTCGGAGCTGCGCATTGGTGATTTCAGCATCCAGCTGAACAACCGCAAGCTGCTGCGCGGCTTCTTCGAGAGCCTGGGCGTGGCCGAAGGCGAGCGCCAGCTGGCGGTGCTGCGCGAAGTGGACAAGCTGGACAAGCGTGGCGCCGATTACGTGCGCGAGACGCTGGTGGGCGAGGGCTTCAACATCCCGGCCGAACAGGTCGAGAAGATCCTGGCGTTCGTGGCCGTGCGTTCGCAGGGCCACGCCGATGCGCTGGCGCAGCTGGCCACGCTTGAAGCCGACGCGGGTTCTTCGGAGGTCCTGCGTACTGGCGTGGCGGAACTGCGCGAAGTGTTGCAGCTGGTGCAGGCGCTGGGCGTGCCGGAAACCGCGTACTGCCTGAATTTCTCCATTGCGCGCGGCCTGGACTACTACACCGGCACCGTCTACGAGACCACGCTGACCGATCACCCGCAGATCGGCTCGATCTGCTCGGGCGGCCGCTACGAAGACCTGGCCAGCCACTACAGCAAGTCCAGGCTGCCGGGCGTCGGCATTTCCATCGGCCTGTCGCGCCTGTTCTGGCAGCTGCGCGAAGCCGGCCTGATCGATGGCATCGAGGGCAGCAGCGTGCAGGCGCTGGTGGCACTGATGGACGAGCAGGGCATGCCGCAGTCGCTGGATATCGCGCGCCGCCTGCGTGCCGGTGGCATCAACACCGAAGTGCAGATGGAGCCGAAGAAGATCGGCAAGCAGTTCCAGTACGCGGCCAAGGCGGGCATCCGCTTCGTGGTGCTGGCCGGTGAGGACGAGCTGGCACGCGGCGTGGTGGCGGTGAAGGACCTGCTGCGGGAGCAGCAGTTCGAAGTCTCCCGCGACGAGCTGGCCAGCACCCTGCAGGTGGAGCTGGAGCAGTCCAAGGCGATGGCGTGATGCGGGCCGCCGCAGGGGCGCTTTGCGTGCTCCTGCTGGCGGGCTGCCAGAGCGACCCGGCGCTGCACAGTGCACGGATAGGGCCGGCACAGTACCGGCTGCAGGTCGATCGCTGCCACGTGATCGATCGCGCGCAGCTGGAGGGCGACCTGCAGGCCCTGGCCTCGCGGACGTGTCCGGCGGGCGCAGGGGCGTTGCAGAACATCCAGTCCCTGCCAAGCCGGCAGGGCAGCCTGTTCGGCGAATGCCTGCGGCGCGGGGCGCTGCAGGCCGAGGTGCGCTGTCTGCCCTGAGTCGGCCAGGTTGTTGATTTGAAAGAAGAACGCCCGCCCTTTGGTGGGCGTTTCGCGTTTCCGGACGAAGCGCAGTCGAGCGTGGCTCGTCTCTACAAAAGCTGTTCTCGATCACTTTCCCAGCGAGATTCAGCAGATCGCGGTCAACTGTCGAAGGCGGGGAGGGTCCGGTGGCAGGGGTGTGAGCCGCATGGGCCCGAGGCATGCCTCGGGCGGGTTGGGCAGGACGCCCAACCCCGGCCTTGCCGTGTGCGCAGGATTGCGCACACGAGCAAGCGGCGACCAAGCCCCCACGGATGGGTTTACGGCGTCCCCTGCTACCGGACCCTCCCCGCCAACGCTCAGGAAATCAGCATTTGCTTTTGCTCTGGCTCTTGGCGGGTGCAGGGCAGCAGCCCTGCCGTCCCCTCAATCCTCGATTTGACGCACTGCGCAAGAATGCGCTAATGTACTAACGCGCTATTACATTGATGCATGGAAACGACCCCGTGAAAGCCCGCCCCGAGATTGCCGCCAAAGACCCGAAGGCCGACCTGGAAGCCCTGGCCCGGGCCTTTGCCGCCCTGCGCGAGCCGACGCAGGTGGAGGCCTTCCTGCGCGACCTGTGCACCCCGGCCGAGCTGGAGGCCATGGCCGACCGCTGGAAAGTGGTGCCGCTGCTGCAGCAGGGCGTGCCGTACCGCGAGATCCACGAGCGCACCGGGGTCAGCGTGACCACCACCGGGCGGGTGGCACGCACGCTTGAGCATGGCCATCGAGGCTATGCCGCCGCCATCGACCGCCTTGCTTCGCGCTGATCCGCGCCCCGTTCCGAACTTCGAGACCTCCCCCATGAGTGCAACCCAGGCAGCGCCGGCACGAGACCGGCTGCGTATCGCCATCCAGAAGAGTGGCCGGCTGGCCGAGCCCGCCCGCAACCTGCTCAGCGCCTGTGGCCTGAGCTGGCGCGAAAGCCGTGACAAGTTGTTCTGCTACGGCGAATCGCTGCCGGTGGACCTGTTGCTGGTGCGCGACGACGACATCCCCGGGTTGATCGCCGACGGCGTCTGCGACCTCGGCATCGTCGGTCGCAACGAGCTGGACGAACAGGCCGCGGCACGCCGTCAGATCGGCCTGCCTGACGCCTACCAGGCGCTGCGCGGCCTGGGCTTCGGCCAGTGCCGGCTGATGCTGGCGGTGCCCGAGGAATGGCAGTGGCAGGGTCCGGCGCAGCTGGCCGGCACCCGCATCGCCACCAGCTACCCGGCCATCCTCAAGCAGTGGCTGGCCGAGCAGGGCGTGGACGCACAGGTGGTCGAGCTGTCCGGTTCGGTGGAAATCGCCCCGCGCCTGGGCACCGCCGACCTGATCTGCGATCTGGTCTCCAGCGGCGCCACCCTGCGCGCCAACCAGCTGACCCCGGTGCACAACCTGCTCGACAGCGAGGCGGTGCTGGCCGGCGCGGTGCGCGTGCCGGATGATGCGCGTGCATCGCTGCGCGCGATGCTGCTGCGCCGCCTCGATGGCGTGGTGCAGCGCCAGGACCGCAAGCTGCTGATGTTCCGTGCAAGCGAGGATCGCCTCGACGCGCTGTCGCAGCTGCTGGCCGATGCCGAGCCGCTGGTGCGGCTGCCGGCCGATGGCGGCGCGCTGCGCCTGCAGACCATGTGCCCCGGCCCGCTGAGCTGGCAGCGCATGGAAGAACTCGAGCGCGCCGGCGCACAGGGCCTGATGGTACTGAGCGTGGAGCGGTCGCTGGCATGAACCGTCTGATCTGGTCCCGACTTGATGAGGCCGCGCGCAGCGCGGCGCTGACCCGCCCGGTGCAGACCGTGGCGCAGCAGACCCGCGACGCGGTGGCAACGCTGATTGCACAGGTGTGCGCACAGGGCGACGACGCGCTGCGTGCGATCACCGCACGCTTCGATGGTGTCGAGCTGTTGTCCTTTGAAGTGAGCGGAGCCGAGTTCGCAGCGGCCGAAGCCGCCGTCCCCGCCGAGCTGCGCCAGGCCATGGTGGAAGCGGCCGAACGCATCGCCCGATTCCATGCCGCCGGCATGGGTACGGGCTATGCGGTGGAAACCGCGCCGGGCGTGGTCTGCGAACGCATGCTGCGTCCGATCGGCCGGGTGGGCCTGTATGTGCCGGCGGGCAGTGCACCGCTGCCGTCCACCGCGCTGATGCTGGGTGTTCCGGCGCAGCTGGCCGGCTGCCCGCAGGTGGTGCTGTGCACGCCGCCGCGCGCCGATGGCAGCGCAGATCCGGCGGTGCTGGTGGCCGCGCGGCTGACCGGCGTGCAGCGCGTGTTCAAGCTGGGCGGCGCGCAGGCGATCGCCGCGATGGCCTATGGCACTGCCAGTATTCCGGCCTGCGACAAGCTGTTCGGGCCCGGCAACAGCTTCGTCACCGAAGCCAAGCAGCAGGTCGCACAGGACGGCGCCGCCGCCATCGACATGCCGGCCGGTCCCTCCGAAGTGCTGGTGATTGCCGATGCTGGCGCCAATCCGGCGTTCGTCGCCGCTGACCTGCTGTCGCAGGCCGAGCACGGCCCGGATTCGCAGGTGCTGCTGCTGACCGACGATGCCGCGATGCTGGCGGCGGTCGAGGCTGAAGTCGAGCGCCAGGTGGCCTTGCTGCCGCGCCAGCAGATCGCACGCCAGGCGCTGTCGGCCTCGCGGCTGATCCAGGTCGATTCGTTGGACGAAGCCTTCACGATCAGCAATCGCTATGCACCAGAGCACCTGATCCTGGCGTTGCGTGATCCGCGTGCGTGGCTGGACAAGGTGCAGGCGGCCGGCTCGGTGTTCCTGGGTGACTACACCCCCGAGGCACTGGGCGACTACTGCAGCGGCACCAACCACGTGCTGCCCACCGCGGGTGCCGCACGTGCCTACAGTGGCGTCAGCGTGGCCAGCTTCCAGAACCTGATCAGCGTGCAGAGCGCCAGCGCCGCCGGCCTGGCAGCGATTGGCGGCTGCGCGCGCATCATCGCCAGCGCCGAAGGCCTGGATGCACACGAACGTGCGGTCGCAGTGCGCATGGAGGTGGCAGCATGAGCGCGGCTATCGATGATGTGCTGGCCCTGGTGCGTCCGGACCTGCAGGCGTTCGCCGGCTACAGCTCGGCGCGCAGTGCGGCGGTGCAGGGCGAGGTCTGGTTGAACGCCAACGAGTCGGCCTGGGCCAATCCGGCTGACGTGGCGGGCAACAGCCGGCGCTATCCCGAACCGCAGCCGTTGGCGTTGCGTGAGGGCCTGGCGGCGCTGTACGGCGTGACGCCGCCGCAGCTGCTGATCGGTCGCGGCAGCGACGAAGCCATTGATCTGCTGGTGCGCGCGCTGTGCGTGCCGGGCCGCGATGGCGTGCTGGTCACGCCGCCGGTGTTCGGCATGTACGCCGTCTGCGCACGCCTGCAGGGGGCTGCATTGATTGAAGTGCCGCTGGTGGACAGCGAGGACGGCCTGCGCGCCGACCTGGATGCGGTGATCGACACCGCCAAGGCGCGCAATGCCAAGCTGGTGTTCCTGTGCGCACCGTCGAACCCGGCCGGCAGTGACATCGCCCTGGGCGAGGTCGAACGCGTGGCGGTTGCGCTGCGCGGGCAAGCGCTGGTGGTGGTGGACGAGGCCTATGTCGAGTACGCGCAGCGCCCGTCGGCGACCACGTTGCTGGCCGCGCACGCCAACCTGGCGGTGCTGCGCACGCTGTCGAAGGCACACGCGCTCGCGGCTGCCCGCATTGGAACGCTGATCGCGGCGCCGGAGCTGATTGCTGTGCTGCGCCGCTGCCAGGCGCCGTATCCGGTGCCAACCCCGTGCGCGGAACTGGCCGTGCAGGCACTGCAGCCGGCCGCACTGGCACGCACCGCCGAGCGCGTGGCCACGGTCATCGCCGAGCGCGAACGCCTGTTCGCGGCGCTGCCGGGCCTGCCCGGCGTTCGTCGCGTGTACCGCTCGGCCGGCAACTACCTGCTGGTCCGCTTCGCCGATGCCCAGGCCGCGTTCGATACGCTGCTGGCTGCGGGCGTGGTGGTGCGCGACCAGCGCGCTGCGCCGCAGCTGGGCGATGCACTGCGCATCAGTATCGGCAGCCCCGAAGAGAATGACCGCGTGCTTGTGGCCCTGTCGGCGCGGAGGGCCGCAGCATGACCCCGATCCTGTTCATCGACCGCGACGGCACCCTCATCGAGGAACCGTCCGATTTCCAGATCGACGCCTACGAGAAGCTGCGCTTCGTGCCGCAGGTGATCCCGGCGCTGCTGAAGCTGCGGGATGCCGGCTACCAGTTCGTGATCGTCACCAACCAGGATGGCCTGGGCAGCGACAGCTACCCGCGTGCCAGCTTCGATGGCCCCAACGAGCTGATGCTGCAGATCTTCGAGAGCCAGGGCATCACCTTCCGTGACGTGCTGATCGATTGCAGCTGGCCGCAGGACAATGCGCCGACCCGCAAACCGGGCATCGGCCTGATGACCGCCTACCTGCAGGACCGCAGCATCGACTGGGCGCGTTCGGGCATGGTTGGGGACCGCATCACCGACCTGCAGTTCGCCGACAACCTCAACATCCGTGGTTTCCAGCTGCGCACCGAACAGTTTGGGGGCGAGTGGAACTGGCCGGGCATCGCCCACGCGCTGGCCGACGCGCCGCGTACCGCCGTGGTCCAGCGCAATACGAAAGAAACGAAGATCCGCGTCGAACTGGACCTGGATCGCGCGGGCGATGCACGCATCTCCACCGGACTGCCGTTCTTCGACCACATGCTGGAGCAGATCGGCAAGCATGGCGGCTTCGCGCTGGACATCCGGGCCGAAGGTGACCTGCACATCGACGAGCACCACACCATCGAGGACACCGGGCTGGCCCTGGGCCAGGCCCTGCGCGAGGCGCTGGGCGACAAGCGCGGCATTGGCCGCTACGGCTTCACCCTGCCGATGGACGAGACGCTGGCCAGCGCCGCACTGGATTTCAGCGGCCGCCCCTACTTTGTGTTCGAGGGCGAGTTCAAGCGCGAGCGCGTGGGCGACATGCCTACCGAGCTGGTGCCGCATTTCTTCCGCTCGCTGTGCGATGCCAGCGGCCTGAACCTCAACCTGCAAGTGCGTGGCGACAACGATCACCACAAGGTCGAGGCCTGCTTCAAGGCGCTGGCCCGCGCGCTGCGTCCGGCGCTGGCCCGGCAGGGCACGGCGCTGCCTTCCACCAAGGGGGCGCTGTGAGCGACGTTGCGCTGATCGATGCCGGTGGCGCCAACCTGGGCTCGGTGCGCTACGCATTGGAGCGCCTGGGTGCGACGGTGCGGCTGGTGCGCGATGCGGACGGTCTGATCGGTGCGCAGCGGGTGATCCTGCCCGGCGTCGGCGCCGCCGGTCCCGGCATGCAGCGCCTGCACGCGCAGGGCCTGGTGGAACCGCTGCAGCGACTGGAGGTGCCGTTGATGGGTATCTGCCTCGGCATGCAGCTGCTGTTCGAACGCTCCGAGGAAGCGGGTGTGGAGACACTGGGGCTGATTCCTGGCGTGGTGCGCAAGCTGGTGCCGGCCTGTGGCATCCGCGTGCCGCACATGGGCTGGAACCGCCTGCTGCCGCTGCGCGAATCGCTGCTGCTGCGCAGTGTGCCGGAGCGCGCCAGCGCCTACTTCGTGCACAGCTATGCGGCGCCGCTCAATACCCACACTGTCGCTGCCTGCGACCACGGTGGCCTGTTCACCGCTGTGGTGGAGCAGGGGCGCTACTACGGCGCACAGTTCCATCCCGAGCGCTCCGGCGAGACCGGCTCGCTGATGCTGCGCAACTTCCTCGAGGGCACTGCTGCATGAGTTTCATCGTCTATCCCGCGCTGGATATCCGCGACGGCCGCGTGGTGCGGCTGCGCCAGGGCGACTACGCGCAGGAAACCTCGTATGGCGACGATCCGCTGCCGCGCGCACAGGCCTTCGCCGCACAGGGCGCGCAGTGGATGCATCTGGTCGACCTGGATGCGGCGCGTGCCGGTGGCTACACGCTGGCGCCGCTGCTGGCGGCGATCCGAGCGCAGACGCCGCTGCAGGTGCAGACCGGCGGTGGCGTGCGTGGCCGCGACGATGTGGCGCGCATCCTCGATGCCGGCGCGGGCCGCGTAGTGGTGGGCTCGCTGGCGGTGCGTCGTCCCGATGAAGTGGTCGGCTGGCTGGAGGAGTTCGGCGCTGATCGCATCACGATTGCGCTGGACGCGCGCCAGGACGCACAGGGGCTGTGGCAATTGCCGGTGCACGGCTGGACCGAGAATGCCGGAGTGACCCTGGATGACCTGGCCCAGCGCTACGCGCGCGCCGGCATGCGCCACCTGCTGTGCACCGACATCGCCCGTGACGGCATGCTGGCCGGGCCCAATATCGACCTCTATCGGCACCTGTCCGGCTTGTTGCCGGGTGTGGCGGTGCAGGCGTCCGGAGGCATCCGTGACGTAGCCGATGTGGCCGAGGCCCGTGCCGCCGGCTGCGGTGGTGCGATTCTCGGCAAGGCACTGCTGGAGCAGCGCATGGACCTGGCGGAGGCGCTGGCATGTTGAGCCGCCGCATCATTCCCTGCCTGGACGTGCGCGATGGCCGCGTGGTCAAGGGCGTGCGCTTCCGCGACCACGTCGACATGGGCGACATCGCCGAGCTGGCGCAGCGCTATCGCGACCAGGGGGCGGACGAGCTGGTGTTCTATGACATCGGCGCCAGCCCCGAGGCGCGTTCGGTCGACGTTGCCTGGATCGAGCGCATCGCGCGGCTGATCGACATTCCGTTCTGCGTGGCCGGTGGCATCGACAGCGTGGAAACCGCGCGCCGCGTGCTGTTTGCCGGTGCCGACAAGGTGTCGATCAACTCGCCTGCGCTGGGCCGTCCCGAACTGATCACTGAACTGGCCGACGAGTTCGGCGTGCAATGCGTGGTGGTCGGTGTCGATTCGGTGCGCGAAGCGGATGGCCAGTGGCGGGTGCGCCGTTTCAGCGGAGACCCGGACAAGACCCAGGCGGTGCCACTGCGCACCCTGGACTGGATTGTCGAGGCGCAACGGCGGGGCGCCGGTGAGATCGTGCTGAACTGCATGGACAGCGATGGCGTGCGGCGTGGCTACGATGTCGTGCAGCTGCAACAGGCACGGGCACTGTGCCAGGTACCGTTGATCGCCTCTGGCGGTGCCGGTGCGATGGAGCACTTCGCCGAAGCCTTCGACCAGGCTGACGTCGACGGCGCGCTGGCCGCCAGCGTGTTCCACAGCGGCGCCATCGCCATTCCAGAATTGAAGCGCTACCTGCGCGGACAGCAGATCGAGGTGCGGGATGTCTATTGAAGTCAGGCCGTCATTGGATGCATTGCAGGCGCTGGACTGGGCCAAGGGTGACGGCCTGCTGCCGGCGGTGGTGCAGGATGCCGATACCCTGCAGGTGCTGATGCTGGGCTATGTCAGTGCAGAGTCGCTGGCGGCCACGCTGGCCATCGGCCACATGACTTTCTTCAGCCGCAGCAAGCAACGGTTGTGGACCAAGGGTGAGCAGTCCGGCAACGTGCTGGTGGTGCAGTCGATCAGCGTCGACTGCGATGCCGATACGTTGCTGGTGATGGCACGGCCGGCCGGTCCGACCTGCCATACCGGTGCCGAGAGCTGTTTCGACCAGGCACCGAAGGACTTCCTGGGCGGGCTGGGCCAGCTGGTGGCGATGCGCGAGGCGCAGCGTCCGCCGGGCAGCTATACGACCAGCCTGTTCGAGGGCGGTATCCGCCGCATCGCGCAGAAGGTGGGCGAGGAGGGCGTGGAGACCGCCCTGGCGGCAGTGGCGCAGGATGACGAGGCGCTGCTCGGCGAGGCCTCGGACCTGCTGTACCACCTGCTGGTGCTGCTGCGCGCGCGCGGACTGTCGCTGGATGATGCACGGGCGGTGCTGGAAAAGCGCCATCGTTGAGGTGCGGTAGTGGCGGCCGTCGGCCAGCAACCAGCCGATGCCCGACGATCATGAAGTTGCCGGCCAGCGGCCGGCACTACCGGCCATGCGCCACCGCGTGCGCGATGTCATCAACGGAATCTACAATAGGCGGTCTTTCTTTCCCGGACCGCCCATGAAACTGCCTGCCGCCTGGCTGTGCTGCCTGTTGCTGACCTCGCCGGCCTGGGCCGCGGACGCCGTGGTCACCGGCAAGGTCTATCTGGAGCGCGACGGCCGGCCGGGGCGCGGCGCGACCGATCCGGGCCTGGCCGGGGTGCAGGTCTCCAACGGCGAGACCATCGTCAAGACCGCCGCCGACGGCAGCTACAGCCTGCCGGTGCGCGATGGCCAGACCGTATTCGTGATCAAGCCCGATGCGTATTCGTTCCCGAAGGCGGTCGATGGCCTGCCCTCGTTCTGGCGCCATTACCGCCCGAACGGCTCGCCGGCGCTGAAGTACGGTGGCATCGCCGCCACCAGCGATGTCACCCGCAACTGGGATTTCGCCCTGCAGTCGGATCGCCATGACAGCCGCCGTGGTTTCCAGATGCTGGTGTTCACCGATTCGCAGACCGCCAGCCTGAAGGACATCGGCTACTACCAGCAGTCGATCGTGGCGCCGCTGGTCGGCCAGACCAAGGCGCGCATGGGCACCACCCTGGGCGACATCGTCAACGACGACCTGGCCCTGTACCCGGCGATCAACAAGGTCACTACCCAGCTTGGCGTGCCGTGGTTCCACGTGCCGGGCAACCACGACCTCGACTTCGATGCCGCCAGCGATGAGCATTCGCTGGACAGCTGGCGCAACATCTACGGCCCGGACACCTACGCGGTGGAGGAGGGTGGCGCCAGTTTCGTGTTCCTGGACGACGTGGTGTACGACCCCAAGGCCAAGCCGAAGTACGTTGGTGGCCTGCGCGAAGACCAGTTCGCTTTCCTGGCCAGCTATTTGAAGGGCCTGCACAAGGACCGCCTGCTGGTGCTGGGCATGCACATCCCGCTGTTCGACGCCGCGCCGGGGCGCGAGACCTTCCGCCACGCCGACCGCCAGCGCCTGTTCGACCTGCTGAAGGACTTCCGCAACGTACTGGTGCTCAGCGGCCACAGCCACACCCAGCAGCACGTCTACCACGGCAAGGCCGAGGGCTGGAACGGCGACAAGCCGCTGCACGAATACAACGTCGGTGCCAACTGCGGTGCGTTCTGGTCGGGCGTGAAGAATGCCGCCGGCGTGCCGGACAGCACCATGAGCGACGGCACGCCGAAGGGCTACGCATTGCTCGACGTGGCCGGCAACGGCAGCTATCGCCTGCAGTACCGCGTGGCCGGCAAGCCGGCCAGCGAGCAGATCGGCCTGCATGCGCCGAAGGTACTGCGCCAGGGGGCCTATCCGGCGTGGGGTGTCTACGCCAACGTCTACATGGGTGAGGACGCCAGCGTGGTCGAGTACCGCGTCGATGGCGGCGCCTGGCAGCCGATGAAGCAGGTCAGCCAGCCCGATCCGCGCCTGATGGTGGAGAACGTGGCCGATGATCTGGCCAACGGCCTGCGCGGCTACGACCGCTCGCCGGAGGCCACTGCGTCGCCGCACCTGTGGCGGGGCGCGCTGCCGACCGATCTGGCGGTGGGCGGCCACAAGGTCGAGGTACGCTCCACCCAGCCCGACGGTGCGGTGTTCACCGCCACCACCAGCTACAGCCTGCAGACTGCCCAGCCCTGACCTCCGCGTCACTGCTCCAGCGAAAGGACCCCGCATGGATATCCGCTTCATGGCCGGCACCACGCCGGTGACCCTCAGCCGCCACTGGTTCACCGGCGCGATGCTGCTGCAGAGCGCCACCGAGAAGGTCTGGGTGCAGCACCCGCTGCATCCGGGCACGCATTTCTCGTTCTCGCTGGTACAGTCGTGGCTGCGCCACATCGCCGGCCACGAAGTGCTGGTCGAGCGCACCCGGCCGCTGTTGTTCGCCGGCTTCCGCCCGCAGCGCCTGCGCGTGCTGGTGGATGGGGTGCAGGTGGCCGAACAGGAAGGCATGTAGGCCAACCTGAACCATCGGCGCGCTAGGCAAAGCCGCCCCGATGCCTGAGAATCGGGGCGATTCAATCGATCCAAGCAGGCCAGCGTGACCATCGCAGCAGCGTCCCCGGTTTCCTCCGACTCCGCCCGCGGCGGTCTTCCGCGCCATCTGGTGGTCGCCGATGTCGGCGGCACCTTTGCCCGCCTCGCACTGGCTGAAACCCGATCCGGCCATGCGCCGCTGCTGGGCAGCCATCGCACCTATGCCTGTGCCGAGCATTCCAGCCTGGCCGCGATCCTGGCCGATTTCACTGCCGGCCTCGGCCAGCCGGTGCAGACCGCGGTGGTCGCCATCGCCGGTCTGCTCGATGGCGATGTGCTGATCAACTCGAACCTTCCGTGGACGGTTTCGCTGTCGGCCACCCGCGCGCAGTCCGGGCTGCACGAGCTGCAGCTGATCAATGATTTCGAAGCGGTGGCGCTGGCCATCCCGTACCTGCAGCCGGAAACCCTGGTGCCACTGAACGGCGACGCCGATCCGGCGCAGGCCTTCCCGGCGCTGGTGCTGGGTGCAGGTACCGGCCTGGGCGCGGCATTGCGCTTCGCCGACGGCGAGCGGCCGGTGCTGGCCAGTGAGATCGGCCATGCCGCGCTCGGCGCCGGCAACGCGCTGGAACTGCAGGTGCTGGGCAAGCTGCTGCAGCGCTGGCCGCACGTGGACAACGAACGGGTGCTGTCCGGCAGCGGCCTGATGAACCTGTATCCGTGCCTGTGCGAATTGCGCGGCGTCGCCCCGGTGTGGACCAGTACGGAGGCGCTGATCGGCGCCGCGCGTGGCGGCGAGGATGCACTGGCGGTGGAAACGCTGCAGGTGTTCTGTGCCTGGCTGGGCAGCCTGGCTGGCGACGCGGCGATCGCCGTCGGCGCGCGCTCGGTGTACCTGGCCGGTGGCATTTCCGCGCATGTGCAGGATTTCCTGGCCGATGGCCGCTTCCGTGAGCGCTTCCTCAACAAGGGCGTGCTGACCGAGGTGCTGCGCCAGGTGCCGGTGTGGCGCGTTGAGCATGGCCAGCTGGGCGTGCTCGGTGCAGCGGTCTGGCACGCCGCACGGCAGCCCACGCACGACTGATCGGCAGGGCCGGCATCGGGCCGGCCGTGCATTGCAGACTGGGAGGGGAAGATGGTGGATCGCAGGCAGTTCCTGCAGGCCGGTGCACTGGCCGCAGGCATGGCAGCTTTGCCGGGCGTGCAGGCGCGCACGCTGGGTGGGGCCCGGGTGGTCTCCACCTGGGACTTCGGCGTACCGGCCAACCAGGCCGCATGGAAGGTGCTGGCACAGGGTGGCAGCGCGCTGGATGCGGTGGAGGCGGGTGCACGCTGGGCCGAGAGCGAGCTGTGCAACCCCACCGTCGGCCATTGCGGCAAACCGGATCGCGACGGCGTGCTGAGCCTGGACGCGAGCATCATGGACGGCGATGGCCGTTGTGGTGCAGTGGCCGCGCTGGTCGACATCCTGCATCCGGTGTCGGTGGCCCGCAAAGTGATGGAGAACAGTCCGCACGTGCTGCTGGTGGGCGAGGGCGCGCAGCAGTTCGCGGTGCAGCAGGGTTTCGAGCGCAGGCACCTGCTGACGCCGCAGGCTGAAGTCGCCTGGCGCGAGTGGCTGAAGACCGAGAAGTACCAGCCGCAGATCAACGCCGAGCGCCGTGGTATTCCCGGCAACAGCGACAACCACGACACTATCGGCATGCTGGCACTGGATGCCAAGGGCCATCTGGCCGGTGCCTGCACCACCAGCGGCATGGCGTGGAAACTGCACGGTCGGGTCGGCGACAGTCCGATCATCGGTGCTGGCCTGTACGTCGACAACGAAGTGGGCGCGGCCACTGCCTCGGGCGTGGGCGAGGAGATGATCCGCAACGCCGCCTCGTTCCTGGTGGTCGAGCTGATGCGCCAGGGCCGCTCGCCGGCGCAGGCCTGCCGCGAAGCGATCGACCGCGTGGTGCGCAAGCGCCCCGAAGCGAGCAAGACACTGCAGGTGTGCTTCCTGGCCATGAACAAGCAGGGCGAGGTGGGCGCCTACGCGCTGCATCGTGGCTTCGTCTATGCGGTGTGCGATGCGCGGCGCCAGGATGACCTGCGTGATTCGCCGTCGATCTACACGAGCACCCAGGCGTGAGCAGGCGGCGGACCCTGGAGATCGCCAGCAACTCGCTGGCCTCGGCGCTGGCCGCGCAGGCTGGCGGCGCCGACCGCATCGAGCTGTTCGACAACCTGGCCGAGGGCGGCACCACGCCGTCGTTCGCCAGCATCGCGATCGCCCGCGAACGCCTGTCGATTCCGCTGTTCGTGCTGGTGCGGCCGCGCCCGGGCGACTTCCACTACGACGCGCTGGAAACCGAACTGATGCTGCGTGACATCGCGCAGTGCCGCGCGCTGGGCTGCGATGGCGTGGTGATCGGCGCGCTGGATGTGCAGGGCGGGATCGATCTGGCGCTGTGCCGCGAGCTGGTGCAGGCTGCCGGGCCGTTGCAGGTGACCTTCCACCGTGCCTTCGATGCCGCCCGCGATCTGCCGGCGGCGCTGGAGCAGGTGATCGGGCTGGGTTGCCAGCGCGTGCTGACCTCGGGCGGCCAGGTCAGCGCCGAGGCCGGTGCCGATGTGCTGGCACGCCTGGTCAGCCAGGCGGCGGGGCGTATCGCGGTGATGGCCGGCGCCGGATTGGCCCCGGGCAACATCGCAACCGTCGCACGGCAGACCGGCTGCACCGAACTGCACGCCTCGGCCAAGGGCCTGCGCCGCTCGGCGATGCAGTTCCAGAACCCGGCGCTGCGCGGCCTGGACCCGGACTGGAACCAGACCGCCACCGCGACCGTGGCCGCCCTGCGGCAAGCGCTGGACGCCTGATCGCAAGCCCGTGGTCGGAGCCCTTCTGCGAAGGGATCCGACCCGGTACGCGGACCGCCCTCGGACAAAACCGTTCCGCGCGCGTCTGTCGCAATCGTGTCATCACTTCGTGCGCTGTTCTCTCAGCGATGTTTCGCAACCCTTTGATTGTTCTGGATACCGGCAGCCGATAGCGGCATTCCGCCGGACGTTGCTGCGTTGCCGCATGCCGGGCGTGGTTCAGCTGTGCTTTAGTTTGGATCGATCCACAGGGGAGGTGCCGCATCGGTCCTGAACCGATCCAGGCGCCGGGATCCGTCGTAGTGCCGCGCCACCACCCATCCCGTGCGTCCACACTTTCGAAGAGCAACCACCCATGGCTCAGATCGTCCGCAAGCGTCGTCACCTGCTGTCCCAGGCCCTGCTCCTGGCCCTGTTGCCCCTGGCGGCCAGCGCGCAGGAAGCCGCGAGTTCGTCCACCAAGGATCTCGACGCGGTCACCGTCACCGGCTCGCGCATCAAGCGCGCCGGCGTCGAAGGCCCGGCGCCGGTCAACGTGATCACCGCCGCGCAGATCCAGAAGGAAGGCTTCGTCAGCGTGTACGACGCGCTGAAGACCCTCACCGAAGCGACTGGCACCGTCGAAGCTGCTTCGCAATGGGGCTCGCACACGCCCAATGCCAGCGGCCTGAACCTGCGCGGGATGGGCCCGAACCGTTCGCTGCTGCTGGTCAACGGCCGTCGCGTGGCCGACTACCCGCTGCCCTATGGCGGCGAAACCAACTTCTCCAACTACGGCAACATTCCGGCTGCGGCGGTGGAACGCATCGAAGTGCTGACCGGTGGTGCCTCGGCCATCTATGGCTCCGATGCGATCGCCGGCGTGGTCAACGTCATCCTGAAAACCAACTACGACGGCGACGAAGTGCGCGTGCGTGGTGGTACCTCCACCGAGGGCGGGCGCGATACCTGGGACCTGTCCTGGGCCGGCGGCAAGACCGGCGACAACTGGAGCGTGACCTACGCGCTGCAGTACACCAAGCGCGATCCGCTGTTCGGGCGTGATCGCCCGCAGATGGACGATGCCGACGATGCACCGTACGCGTCCTGGAACATGGAGCAGCGCAAGGTCGGCTTCCGTCCCACTGCAGGCCTGGCGCTGATCGATCCGACCACCGGCCAGCGCCTGGCGCCGCCCGCCGGCACCTGCGAGAAGTTCAACGGCGAGTACTACACCGCCGATCGACTGGTCTACAACTACGCCGCCAACACCATCACCAACACCGGCCGCCTGTGTGGCATGAGCGCCGACTACACCAACTGGCTGCTCACCGGCGGTGCCGAGAACGTGTCCGGCAACCTGTATGCCACCTTCGATTTCAGCAATGACCTGCAGGCCTGGACCAACCTGGCGGTGTACCGATCTGAAGCGATCTGGGGCACCAATCCGCCCAGCGTGTCGCTGATCGACGATGACAACGGCTACTACTGGGATGCCAACCGCAACCGCCCGATCCTCGGCGTGCGCCAGTTCACCCCGAACGAAGTCGGCGGCCTGGATACGCTGCGCAACACCAACCGCGAACTGTCCTGGGACTGGAGCGCCGGCCTGCGTGGCCGCCTCGCCGACCGCTTTGACTGGAGCGCTACGGTGGGGCGCTCGTATTACCGGGTGGAGGAACGGCAGAACGTGGTCGACAAGCAGAAGTCGTACGACTACTTCCTGGGACCGAAGCTGGGCACCACCGCCGATGGCGAGGCGATCTATGCACTGGACGAATCGCGCTGGTGGAATCCGCTGACGCCGGACCAGTACTGGCAGATGGGCACCGTCGCGAAGAATCGCGCAACGTCCTGGGTCAACCAGGCCTCGGCGGATATCACCGGCGAACTGTTCCAGGGCTGGGCCGGCCCGATCTCGTTCGCCGCCGTGGCCGAAGTCGCGCAGCAGGGCTATCACCTCAGCCCCGACCCGCGCGCTGGCATCGATTTCGACCTGCAGAACGTCGATCGCGGTGGCGGCGAGCGCACCCGCTATTCGGCTGGTGTCGAGTTCAAGATCCCGCTGCTGGACAGCGTCACCGCCACTGCGGCCGCGCGCTACGACCGCTATGGCAACTACAAGGCTGACAACAGCGGCGAAGCGCTGGACATCGGCAGCCAGAAGGAAACCACCTGGAACGTCGGCCTGGAATGGCGCCCGGTCGAATCGCTGCTGGTGCGTGGCTCGTACGCCACCAGCTTCCATGCGCCGGACATGCATTACCTGCTGGGCCAGCCGAGCAGTTCGGAAGTGCAGACCTATGACCGCCTGCGCTGCATCCAGAGCGGTGCCTACCTGGTCAACAACTGCGGCGTAGGCAATACCGATGTCTGGTACACCTTTGACGTGAACCGGCGTGGCACGCCGCTGCTGCGTTCGGAAACCGGCGATTCGTGGACGGTCGGCTTCGTCTGGGATGTGATGCCCAATCTGTCGGTCAGTGCCGACTACTGGGCGATCAAGCTGGAAGACATGATCGTCGACGTCGGCGCCGATGAGGTGCTGGCCAGCGAAGCCGGCTGCCTGACCGGCAAGAACATGGACGGTACGCCGTGGGCCAACCCGGCCGGTGGCGAGTACTGCGCCGGCATCCTGGCCCGCGTGAACCGTGACAGCAACGGTCGCCTGGTCTCGATCGAGCGCGGCCCGTTCAACCTGGCCAGCCGCGAGGTGCGCGGCATCGACCTGACCGCACGCTACCGGCTGGAGACCGCCCAGTGGGGCAGCTTCCAGCTGGGGGTGAACTACACCAACCAGATCTCGACCAAGGAACAGCGCTACGCCGCCGACCCGAATCCGGAACGCCGCGATCGCGACCTGCGCAGCAAGCTGCGCGCGAGCCTGGCCTGGCAGCGCGGCAACTGGAACGCCAACGTCTATGCCGACCGCATCGGTTCGGTGCCGGGCGTGCGCTACCACTGGGGCACCGATCGCCTGGACAACCCCGGTGGCTGCCTGCCGTTCGCCGATGGCTACGTGCCCAGTGACAGCCCGTCGCTGAACTGCCTGGAGCCGGCGCGGCTGCCGGATGGTTCGGTGAACCCGAACCCCAATGCCGGCCAGCAGACCTCGCGCTACTTCGGCCGGGTCGGACCGTTCATCACCTGGAACTTCAACGTGGGCTACCAGGTGACCGAGCACGCCAAGGTCAATGTCTACGTCAACAACGTGTTCAATTCGGCCAGCTGGAACCACAAGGACCCGTACAAGCTGGATTACGACTTCGCCCCGACCCGGTTGCTGGGTGCGGTCGGCCGCGAGTTCGCGTTGGAGTATGTGTTCACCTTCTGAGGAGGCCACCTCCGCCGGTAGATCCACGCCATGCGTGGATATGGATATCCGGTTGCCCATTCAGGAAATGCGGACAGGCTGGATTTGACCTTCCCACGATGGCAAGGTTTAGCCTGTCCGCCTCCAGAAGGAATCCCGGGAATCCGATCATGAGCACGCCGCGCGCCGCTGCCGCCCCCGCCAGCCCCTCCACCATCAGCCTGCCCATCGAGGGCATGACCTGCGCCAGCTGCGTGGGCAGGGTCGAAGCAGCACTGTCCAGGGTCGAAGGCGTGGGCAGTGTCTCGGTGAACCTGGCCACCGAGCGGGCGGACATCCGTCCATCGGGTCCGGTCGATCGCGCGGCGCTGATCCAGGCGGTGGAGCGGGTGGGCTATGACGTGCCGGCCGGTACCATCGAGTTGTCGGTCGAGGGCATGACCTGCGCGTCCTGCGTGGGCCGCGTTGAACGTGCGCTGTTGGCCGTGCCCGGCGTCAGCCAGGCCAGCGTCAACCTGGCCACCGAGCGCGCGACGGTGCGTGGCGTGGCGGATGCTGCGGTGCTGGTCGCCGCCATCGACAAGGCCGGCTATGACGCACGCGTGATCGAGGCGGGTGTGCAGTCCGATGACGAGGCCGCAGAAAAGAAGGATGCCGAGCGTGCGGAACTGAAGCGCGATCTGATCCTGGCCACCGCGCTGGCATTGCCGGTGTTCGTGCTGGAAATGGGCTCGCACCTGATCCCTGGCATGCACGAATGGGTGATGTCCACGATCGGCATGCAGGCCAGCTGGTACCTGCAGTTCGTGCTGACCGCGCTGGTGCTGGCCATCCCGGGCCGCCGTTTCTACCAGAAGGGCGTGCCCGCATTGCTGCGGCGTGCGCCGGACATGAACTCGCTGGTGGCGGTGGGTACCGCCGCGGCCTTCGGTTACTCGGTGGTGGCGACATTCCTGCCGAAGCTGTTGCCGGCGGGCACGGTGAACGTCTACTACGAAGCCGCGGCGGTGATCGTCGCGCTGATCCTGCTCGGCCGCTTCCTTGAGGCGCGGGCCAAGGGTCGTACCTCCGAGGCGATCAAACGCCTGGTCAACCTGCAGGCCAAGGTCGCCCATGTGATCCGTGACGGCCGCACGGTCGATATCCCGGTCAATGAAGTGCTGAGTGGCGACGTGGTGGAAGTGCGTCCGGGCGAGCGCGTGCCGGTCGATGGCGAGGTGGTTGAAGGCCGCAGCTACATCGATGAGTCGATGATCAGTGGTGAGCCGATCCCGGTCGAGAAGCAGCCGGGCAGCAGCGTGGTGGGTGGCACGGTCAACCAGAAGGGCGCGCTGACGGTACGCGCGACGGCGGTGGGTGCGCAGACCATGCTGGCGCAGATCATCCGCATGGTCGAACAGGCGCAGGGCTCGAAGCTGCCGATCCAGGCGGTGGTCGACAAGGTCACCCTGTGGTTCGTGCCGGCGGTGATGCTGGCCGCGCTGGCGACCTTCGTGGTCTGGTTGGTCTTCGGGCCCTCGCCGGCGCTGAGCTTCGCGCTGGTCAACGCGGTGGCGGTGCTGATCATTGCCTGCCCCTGCGCGATGGGACTGGCCACGCCGACCTCGATCATGGTCGGTACCGGCCGTGGCGCCGAAATGGGCGTCCTGTTCCGCAAGGGCGAGGCACTGCAGCTGCTGAAGGACGCGCAGGTGGTGGCGGTGGACAAGACCGGCACGCTGACCGAAGGTCGCCCGCGCCTGACCGACTTCGAGATCACCGGCGGTTTCGATCGCAGCGCCGTGCTGGCGGCAGTGGCCGCAGTGGAATCGCGCTCGGAGCATCCGATCGCCCGCGCCATCGTCGACGCAGCCACCGAGCAGGGCATCGCGCAGCCGTCGATGGTCGATTTCGAGTCGGTCACCGGCATGGGCGTGCGTGCCAATGTTGATGGTGCGCGGGTGGAAGTCGGTGCCGATCGTTTCATGCGCGACCTCGGCGTGGACATCGCTGTGTTTGCCGTACTGGCTGCACAGCTGGGCACGCAGGGGAAATCGCCGCTGTATGCCGCCGTCGATGGTCGACTGGCCGCGATCATCGCAGTGTCCGATCCGATCAAGCCGAGCACCCCGGCGGCGATCGCGGCGCTGCATCAGCTCGGCCTGAAGGTGGCGATGATCACCGGTGACAATGCCGGTACCGCGCAGGCGATCGCACGCCAGCTCGGCATCGATGAAGTGGTGGCCGAGGTGCTGCCGGAAGGCAAGGTCGAGGCAGTGCGCAGGCTGAAGGCCACGCATGGCAACGTCGCCTTCGTCGGCGATGGCATCAACGATGCGCCGGCACTGGCTGAAGCCGATGTTGGCCTGGCCATCGGTACCGGCACCGATATCGCGGTGGAGTCGGCCGATGTGGTGCTGATGTCGGGCAACCTGCAGGGTGTGCCGAATGCCATCGCGCTGTCGAAGGCGACGCTGGGCAACATCCGGCAGAACCTGTTCTGGGCATTCGCCTACAACACCGCGTTGATCCCGGTAGCGGCCGGCGTGCTGTACCCGGTCTGGGGCGTGCTGCTGTCGCCGGTGTTCGCGGCCGGTGCGATGGCGCTGTCCAGCGTGTTCGTGCTGGGCAACGCGCTGCGCCTGCGCCGCTTCCAGCCGCCGATGGCGGATGCCGCCGTTGCCACCCACTGAAGGAGATCCGCATGAACATCGGTGAAGCCGCCAAGGCCTCCAGCGTGTCGGCGAAGATGATCCGCTACTACGAGCAGATCGGCCTGATCCCCGCGGCCGATCGCACCGAATCGGGTTACCGGGCGTATTCGCAGGCGGACATCCACCGCCTGCGATTCATCCGCCGCGCACGCGATCTCGGCTTCCAGGTGGCCGAGATCACCGATTTGCTCGGTCTCTGGAACGACACCTCGCGGCACAGTGCCGACGTCAAGCATCTGGCCGAACAGCATATTGCCGATCTGGAACAGCGCATCGAGCACATGCGGCAGATGGCCGACACGCTGAAATCGCTGATCAGTTGCTGTGCGGGCGACGAGCGCCCGGAATGCCCGATCCTGCAGCGGCTGGGTGAGGACGATGAGACGCCGGTGCCGGGCGATACCGCGAAGACCGGCGCGGTGCGGCGACGCGTACAGAAGCATTGAATCGATATCGCATGCACTGAAAAGCCCGCCCTGTGACAGAGCACGGGGCGGGCTTCGTTGTGGATGCCGGGCAGGGGATCAGGCGCTGCGCGGCGGGAAACCGGCATCGTTCACCGCGGCGAACACCTGTTCCTGCGACGCGGTGGTCTGCACCTTGACCAGGCCGGTCGGTGGGTCGGCCACCACGCTGGCGTTCGGATCGATCTGCTGGATCGCGCGGGTCACGCTGCGCGCGCAGCCGCCGCAGGTCATGCCATCGACATGGAATTCCATCTGTAGCTCCTTGGGTGCTCTTGGGGTAGGGCCAGTGTGCACCTTCCAACGATGGCAGGGTCAAGCGCCGGGCTGAACGACGGACAAGGCGCGGACAAAAAACGGCAGCCACCTGTACCAGCGCGGCTGCCGTGGAGGATCGTCCCCGCCAGGGCGGAGCGCGGGTTGCGCCGGGGCGGGCCCGGGCAACCCGGTACGGGCCTAGAACTTCCAGTTCACGCCGAAATACAGCTGGCGGCCGGCGTACAGGTTGGACAGCAGGCGGGCCTGGCTGTCGTTGCCGATGTAGCTGCGCAGCTCGGACTTGGTGGCGTTCAGCACGGCAGCCGTGACCGTCCAGTCCGGGGTGAGGTTGTAGGCCACGTTCAGGTCAAGCTGGCTGTACGGCTTGGTGTAGGTGGTCATGCCATTGTTCAGTCCGCCGACCACTTCGCCACGCCGGTTGTACGAAGCACGTGCCAGGAACTTGTCGTTCTCGTAGAACACGGTCACGTTGGCCTGGTTCTTGGCACTGCCGACCAGCGGCGATGAGCCGATTTCCTCGCCGTCCAGCACGATCGAGGCCAGGTTGGTGTCGTTGTAGGTGTAGTTGGCCTGCACACCCAGACCGAAGTCGAACGTGTACTGGCCATACAGTTCCACGCCCTGCGACACGCCATCGCGGCCGTTGGCCTGTGTCTCGTACTTCTGCACGGTCACCGACTGCCCACCGACATTCATCTGCTGGTCGCGCACCACCGGCACGGTGAAGTTGTCCACGTTCTTGCGGAACAGCGAAACACCTGCGACCGCGCCCGGCTTGAAGTACCACTCCAGGCCAAGGTCGAACTGGACCGCCTTGAAGGGCTCCAGCGCCTTGTTGCTGCCCGAGCCGTACCAGCCGGGCGTGTCGGTGCCGCCGGTGACACGGCGATCGTTGGCGTACTCCTCGCTGATGTAACGCAGGCCGCCAGGGTAGGCGATGCTGGTGTAGCTCGGGCGCGCGACCACCTTCGATGCCGCGCCGCGCAGCACCAGGTTATCGGTGATGTCCCAGGCGATGTTGAAGCTGGGCAGCACGTCGGTATAGGTCTTTTCCAGCGACGACAGGGCGTACACCTTGTCGCGCACCTGGGGGTCAGGGAGGCGGACGAAGCCGCCCTGGCAGCGCAGGTTCGGATCGGCGGCCGGATCATCGCAGCTCATCGGCGCGCCGCTGGCGTTGTCGACGAAGTAATCGTTGAAGCGCTCGACCGAATCGCTGGACTGGGCGAACTGCTTGGTGCGCACCACGCGCACGCCGATGTTGCCGCGGACGCGCTCGGTGCGGAAGTTGGCCTGGAAGTATCCGGAGTAGATCTTTTCGTTGACGTCGTAGACGAAGTCTTCCTCGGTACGATTGTGCGAGCCGCCGTAGGTCTTGTTCAGGTAATCGATGTAGGCCGGGTAGTTGATGCCCGGGAACACGTTGGCGTTGAAGGCGCCGGTGATGTTGCTGATCGGGTTGGACAGGAAGAAGCCCGGCTGCGCATCGCCTGCGGTCGGATCGCAACCGGCCTGGTAGCGATTGTTGTCATAGTCGGACGGGTCCAGCCCCGGGCATACCCAGTAGGTGTTGCCGGTATTGCGGTGGACCTTGCCATCGCGGTACTTGGCACCGAACTGGATCGAGTCCAGCCAGCCGGCCTCGAACAGTTTGGTGACGTCTGCCTGGAAGTAGTTCTGCTTGACCTCCGTCTGCATCCACGACGAGTCGGTCGAACCGGTATCGACTTCCGCGACGCCAGCCATCAACTGCTGCTGCAGGTCCGGCGAGAACTGCACCGACGGCGTGCCGGTGAGGTCCCACGCGGTGTACTGGTTGCCGGACTGCCACTGGTTGCCGACCTTGCGACGCGGCTTGGCCGACATGCGGAAGTTCATCGACGGGCCACCTTCGGACCAGGTGCGGCCACCGGTGAACGAGGCCTTCCACAGCGGGCTGATGTCCCAGTCGATGGTCAGGTCAGCGGTCTGCGACAGCGCCTTCTCCTTGCTGTAGCCGCCGGTGAGCTGCGGGGTGGGGATGGTGCAGTCGTCCGGGCCCCAGCCGCCGGGCTTGAGGCCGGCGGCCGCCGCTTCATCCTCGCTGCAGTAGTAGGTCTTTCCCGCCAGCTTCTGGTACTGCGCGCCAGTAACGATGCTGCCACTCGGGTCGAAGTCCAGGCCGTTGAGCAGGCGGCCGCCGGCCCAGTTGCCGTCCTGGTTGTAACGGGCCAGGTTCCACTCCGGCACCTTCAGCATGTTCTGCGTGTAGTCGCCCTGCAGTTCGAAGCGGAAGTAGTTGGCCGTCATCGTAACGTTGTCGACCGGCTTGAACTGGAAGGTCAGCTGCCCGCCCTTGCGCTCGCGCTTCTCTTCCTTCACTGCGAAGTTCACCGAGGTCGGCATGAAGAACTCGCTGTAGTTCTTGCCGGCCTGGTTGTTGAAGCCGGACTGGCCCCACCAGTAATGAATGCCATCCTGTTCCAGCAGATTGCCGTTGGCATCGCGGGCCGTGGTGCCGTTGCCGTACCACTGGTAGTCCTCGGTGCTGGCTTCCATGGTGCGGGTGGTGCGGTTCTGCTGGGTCACGCCGACCAGCACGCCGAAGCGCTCATCCTTGCTGTGCCATGAGTACAGCGCCGACACCTGCGGATCGACATCGTGGCTGGTGTCGGAGGTGGTGCCCTCCAGGTTCACGTAGCCGGAGTTGGATTCCATGTCGAGCGGGCGCCGGGTATGCAGGATGACCGTGCCGCCGATGCCGCCTTCGTCGATGCGCGCTTCCGGCGACTTGAACAGCTCGGCGCTGGACAGCATGTTCGACGGCAGCAGGGTGTAGTTGAAGGAGCGGGTCGCTTCGTTGTTGGTTTCCGAGGAGGCGACGAAGTTTCCGTTCAACTGGGTCAGGGTCAGGTCCGGCGCAAGGCCGCGCACGCTGACACTCTTGCCCTCACCACCGCTGCGGGTGATGACGACGCCGGGTACGCGCTGCAGTGCGTCGGCGACGTTCTTGTCGGGGAACTTGCCGACGTCTTCGGCGGTGATCACTTCGACCACCGCGTTGGCATCGCGCTTCTGCTCAAGGCTCTTTTCAATGGCGTAGCGGTAGCCGGTGACCTGGACGCTGTCCAGCGTGGTGGCATCCTGTGCGCCGGTGGACGTGGCCTGCTGCGCGGCGGCGCCAGCCGGAATGACGGCGGCGGCCAATGCCAGCGCGATGGCCAACGCCAGTGCGTCCTGGCCATGCGTGCGTGTTGAATGCTTCATTCCCATCTCTCCCTCTCTCCTGGATTGATCCGGTGACGTGGCACGGACAACTTGAATCGATCTAATTTGAAGTGACTTTGTCGCTGTCGCCATGCAGTGGCAGTAGCACCGCGCGCGTGGCCTGGTACGTCCTGTTGCTGCTCCCCCAACTCCCGGCCATCGCAGCGTCGTCTTGGATCGATCTAAGCGATGGGCGGGCGATTTTTAGCATGGGTCGCCCGTGGGCGCATGCTGCTCCGCAATATGGTACTGGCGTGGCGAAGGGATGACGGTTTGCTGAAATCAGTGAAATCGTTTTCGTGCGCAGGGGAGGGTGGGCCGGCAGGGCGGCGCCCTGCACCTGCGGTAGTGCCGGCCGCTGGCCGGCAAGAGCCGAAGCCAAAGCCGAAGCCGAAGCCAAAGCCAAAGCCAAAGCCAAAGCCAAAGCGGCTCTGGGTTGTCTGTGGGTTGGGCAGGGCGGTGTCGGATTGCGGGGACGCCGTAAACCCGTCCATGGGGGCTTGGCCGCGGCATCCATGCCGCGGACACCCCGCAATCCGACACCGCCCTGCCTTCGACAGTTTCCCGGTGACGGTTGGATGGGTCCTGGGGACGGCATGGGGAATGGCTTGGGGTCAGATCCGTTTTCCGTTGGAAAACGGATCTGACCCCTGATTGATTTCGATATCCGACAGAGATTGATCCACGCATGGCGTGGATCCGTTGCAGATCGCGGAAATCTGTCGAAGGCGGGGTGGGTCCGGTTGCGGGGGCGTGAGCCGCATGGATGCGGCGACCGAGCCTACATGGACGTATTTACGGCGTTCCCCGCAACCGGACCCGCCCCGCCATCCCACGGATAGCCGGCTTTTGCTGTTGCTGTTGCCGTTGCTCCAGCTCGTAGCAGGTGCAGGGCGCAGCCCTGCCGAACACCCCTCTCATGCTGCGCCGCAGAATGCATTCGGCTGAACCTGCATGCTCTACTTGAATCGATCTAAATTCACGGTCTGGTGGGTCGGGCGTCATTCCAGGGGGAGCTCTCTGCCAGTCGAGGCGGGGCTCAGCGGAACGGTGCCGGATGGCCCTGGCCGTCTGCCTCCGCGTCATCGACTACAGGAACCCGACATGCGTCCAGTGCCGTCCGCTCCCGCCGTCCCATTGTCCTCGCGCCCGCTGGTGCGCCTGGCCTGCCTGCTCGCGCTGTCGTCAGTGCCGGTGCTGCTGCAGGCCGCACCGGCCGCGCTGGAACGCGAGGTCAATACCTTCATCGGCAGCAAGGACGATGGCAATACGTTCCCGGGCGCGTCGGCGCCGTTCGGCCTGATCCAGGTCAGCCCGATCGGCAGCCACTATTCGGGCTGGCGCTACGACGACGAGAAGATCCGTGGCTTCGGCCATTCGTTCATTTCCGGCGCCGGCTGCTGGGAGCAGGGTGGCCAGGTGTCGGTGCTGCCGGTGACCGGTTCGATCGGCCCGGGCGGCGATTTCGATACCGGCAATGCCAAGCAGTTCGACCACAAGGCGTATGCCTCGTCGTACACCCATGACGGCGAGGTCGGCCAGGCCGGCTATTACAAGGTGCGGCTGACCAGTTACGGCGGCATCGATGCCGAGGCCACTGCGCGTACGCGCGCCGCAGCCGAGCGCTATACCTTCAGCCAGCGCCAGGGCGATGGCCACGTGCTGGTCAACGTCGGCCAGGCCAACGAACGCCACTCGGTGATCGGCAGCGTGGTCGATGTGGTCGGCGACCGCGTGGTTGAAGGCAAGCTGGTCACCAAGAGTTTCTGCGGCGGCCATCAGTACACCACCTGGTTCCGCATCGAGTTCGACCGCCCGTTCAAGGCGCATGGCACCTGGGGCGAGGGCGGTGGCCTGCCGGGTGCACGCCACAGCATGGAAGGCGAGCAGAAGCCCAACGGTGCCTGGCTCAGCTTCGACCTGGCCAAGGGCCAGTCGGTGACAGCGGTCAGTGCGATCTCGCACGTGGACGCCGAAGGCGCGCGCACCAACCTGCGCGCGGAGGGCATGCAGGGTGGGTCGTTGCTTGGTTTCGACCGGATGCGCGTGCTGTCCCAGCAGTCCTGGCGCGAGCAGCTGGGCCGGGTGCGCGTGCAGGGGGGCAACGCCGACGACCGCGCCGTGTTCTACAGCGCGGTCTACCACGCGCTGCTGCAGCCGATGACCGGCAACGACGCCGACGGCCGCTACCGCGGCTATGACGATGGCATCCACCGTGCCGACGGCTGGACCTACTACGAGTACTTCTCGCTGTGGGATACCTACCGGGCGCAGAACCAGTGGCTGGCACTGACCCGCCCGGACGTGGCGCGCGACATCGGCCGTACCCTGCTGGCGATCGACGAGCAGGGCGGTTGGCTGCCGCGCTGGGGCTATGCCAACTTCGAGACCAACATCATGACCGGCGATCCGGTCACGCCGTTCATGGTCGACCTGTGGCGCTTCGGTGCACTCAAGGGTCGTGAATCGCAGGCCTGGGATGCGCTGCGCCGCAATGCCTTCGGCAGGCCGCCGCTGAACTCGCGCATGGCCGGCCGTTCCGGCAACCCGACCTACCTGGACAAGGGCTATGTGGTCTACGACCGCGCGTTCCCGTCCAAGGGCATGGACGTTGATCCGCATCACGGCGGTTCGGCCACGCTGGAATACGCGCTGGCCGACTGCGCGCTCTCGCAGATGGCCGACGGCCTGGGCCATGCGCAGGATGCGGCGACGCTGCGTGAGCGCGGCCGCAACTGGCGCAAGGTGTGGGACCCGCAGGTGCGCGACGCCGAGACCGGCTTCACCGGTTTCCCGCGGCCGCGTACCGAGGATGGCCAGTGGTACACGCCGGCCGATGGCCACTACAGCCCGCGTTCGCACCATGGCTTCCATGAGGGCACGGCGTGGCAGTACCAGTGGCTGGCGCAGCAGGACGTGCCGGGCCTGGTCGAAGCGATGGACGGCCGCGAGCAGGCCGGCCGCCGCCTGGATGCATTCTTCGCGATGGATGCGCTGCAGGCCGACCCGCTCAACGCCGCCCGCAAGGAGTGGGTGGTCGGGCCCTACAGCTACTACAACCAGTTCCGCTACAACCCGAACAACGAGCCGGACCTGCATTCGCCGTGGCTGTACACGCTGATCGGCCAGCCGTGGAAGACCGCCGCCGTGGTGCGTGCCGCGCAGCAGTTGTTCACCAATGCCCCCAACGGCGTGACCGGCAACGATGACCTCGGCACGATGTCGGCCTGGTACCTGTTCAGCGCCATCGGCGTGTACCCGGCGGTGCCGGGCAGCGGCCAGTTCCTGCTGCACACCCCGCGCTTCAGCAAGGTGGAAGTGGACATGGGCAATGGCCGGACCCTGCGCATCGAGGCGCCGGGCGCCGATGGCCGACGCCTGCAATATGTGCAGGGCGTGCAGGTCGACGGCCAGGCGCATGCACCGGTATGGCTGGACTGGAACCGCCTGCAGCAGGGCCCGCGCCTGCACTTCACGCTCGATGCGAAGGCGCCGGAGCAGGGCTGGGGCACGGCGGTGAAGGACCTGCCGGTGTCCTGGTGCGCGGCACCGGGCAGCCAGCTGCGCTGAGCCGGACTGTGCCGTTCGCGGTGACCCAGCGAACGGCACGGCACGACACGGCCCTGATCCATTAGGCTTGAGCCTCCAGCGGAGTCCGGGAAGACGATGAACGACAACGGCAGCAGTCCCAGCAAGCGCGCCGGCAAGGCGGTGACGGTGACCGACATCGCGCGTGCCATCGGCGTGTCACGGGCAACCGTGTCGTTGGTGCTGCGCGGCAGCCCGCTGGTCAACGTCGATACCCGCGCCAAGGTCGAGGCCGAACTGCGCCGTCAGCGTTATGTCTACAACCGCGCGGCAGCGAACCTGCGCCGGCGTACCTCGTCGAGCATCGCGCTGGTGATCAACGATCTGTCCAACCCGTTCTTCGCCGAATTCGCATCGGGCGTGGACGAGGCGCTGGGCGGGCGTGGTTACGTGACCCTGCTTGGCAGCACCGGCGAATCGCCGGAGCGCCAGCAGGCAGTGCTGTCCACGCTGATGGAGCACACCCCGGCCGGCCTGATCCTGTCACCGGCCGAGGGCAGTGACACCGCGCTGTTGCGGCAGGCGCTGGGCGCCAATGCCAACGTGTTGTTGTTCAACCGCGAACTGGAAGGGGCCGACTGGGACTTCCTGACCCTGGACAACCAGCACGGTGCCTATCTGGCCACGCGCCACCTGATCGAGCGTGGACATCGCCAGATCGCCTTCTTCGGTGGCCACGCCGCGTCGAGCTCGTGCCACCAGCGCCGCGCCGGTTTCCAGCAGGCGCTGGCCGAAGCGGGCCTGTCGCTGCCGCCGGGCTGGATGATCGAGTCCGCGCCGAACCGCCTGGAAGCCGCGGCGCGCACCGATGAGCTGTTTGCCGATGGCCATCGCCCGAGTGCGGCGGTCTGCTACAACGATACCGTCGCGCTGGGCCTGATGCTGGGCCTGAATTCGCGCGGCATCCGTCCGGGCGGCGACTTCGCCGTTACCGGCTTCGATGATATTTCCGAGGCATCGGTCGCGGTGCCGCCGTTGACCACGCTCACTGCCGATCCGCGCGAGCGGGGTCGGCAAGCTGCCGCGCTGCTGCTGCAACGACTGGATGAACCGGACGCGCCGCCACGGCGCACGGTCGCGCCGGTGCAGCTGCGCATCCGCGAAAGCAGTGCCGCGCGACCGAACTGATTCCCTTCATACCCCCTTCCACGCAACAACGACCTTCCGCGCATCGAGGCGCGTACCGCATGCCGATCTCCGCAACGCCCCGTCCAACGGGATCTTCGGGCAACGCACCCGCCGTCACCAACGGCAAGGCGTTGGCTGTCGTCACCACGATCTTCTTCATGTGGGGCTTCCTGACCTGCCTCAATGACATCCTGATCCCGCACCTGAAGGCGGTGTTCGAGCTGAACTACGCCAAGGCGATGCTGGTGCAGTTCACCTTCTTCGGCACCTATTTCCTGATGTCGCTGCCGGCGGGTCGCCTGGTGGCGGCGCTGGGCTACAAGAAGGGCATCGTGGCGGGCCTGGTGATTGCCGGTATCGGTGCGCTGGGCTTCTGGCCGGCGGCCGAGCTGCGCGTGTATGGCGCCTTCCTTGGTGCACTGTTCGTGCTGGCCAGCGGCATCACCGTGCTGCAGGTCGCTGCCAATCCCTACGTCGCGCTGCTGGGCCCGGAGCAGACCAGCTCCAGCCGCCTGACCCTGGCGCAGGCGCTGAACTCCCTTGGTACCGCCATCGCGCCGATCTTCGGTGGCATGCTGATCCTGTCCAACACGGTCAAGAGTGCCGATGAACTGAGCGCGCTGCCGGCCGCCGAGCAGTTGGCCTACCGCGCCGCCGAGGCGCAGGCCGTGCAGGGCCCGTACGTGGGCCTGGCCGTTGCGCTGGTGCTGCTGGCGCTGTTCGTGTTCCTGTTCCGCCTGCCGGCGCTGAGCGACGCCACCGAGCAGGCCGACCAGGGCCACCATCACAGCTACCTGGATGCGCTGCGCAAGCGCCACCTGCTGCTGGGCGTGCTGGGCATCTTCTTCTACGTCGGCGCCGAAGTGTCGATCGGCAGCTTCCTGGTCAACTACCTGTCGATGCCCAACATCGGCGGCTTCAGTGAACAGGAAGCCACGCACTACGTGTCGGCCTACTGGACGATGGCGATGATCGGCCGCTTCGCGGGCTCCGCGCTGCTGGCGCGCTTCTCGCCCAGCCGCCTGCTGGCGATCTTCGCGCTGGTCAACGTGGCCCTGCTGGTCACGACCATGCTGACCTCCGGCAACATCGCGCTGTACTCGGTGGTGGCGATCGGCCTGTTCAATTCGATCATGTTCCCGACCATCTTCGCGCTGAGCATCGAGCGCCTGGGCCCGCTGACCAACAAGGGCTCCAGCCTGCTGATCATGGCCATCGTCGGCGGTGCCGTGGTGCCGTACCTGCAGGGCGTCCTCGCCGATCACATCGGTGTGCAGGCCAGCTTCATCCTGCCGTTGCTGTGCTACGGCTACATCATTTTCTACGGACTGGTCGGCGCACGTACGCCGGCTTCCGCAACGCAGGGAGGCTGAGTCCGGAATGGGTGCCATTGTCTGCTTCGGCGAAATTTTGATCGATCTACTAGCGCAGCCGCCGGCCTCGGCCGACACCCCGCGCGCGTTCCTGCAGTATGCCGGCGGCGCGCCGGCCAATGTCGCGGTAGCCGCCGCGCGGCTGGGTGCGAAGACCCAGTTCGTTGGCATGCTGGGCCGTGACATGTTCGGTGACTTCCTGGCCGACAGCCTGGTCGAGCACGGTGTGGGCACCGATTACATCGTGCGTACCGATGCGGCGAAGACCGCACTGGCCTTCGTCGCCCTCGACGCCGGTGGCGAGCGCAGCTTCAGTTTCTACCGCCCGCCGGCGGCGGACCTGCTGTTCCGTGACAGCGATTTCCAGGCCGCGTGCTTCGACAGCGCGCAGTGCTTCCACGTCTGTTCCAACAGCCTGACCGAACCGGCCATCGCCGAGGCGACCTTCGCCGGCATGGACCGTGCCCGCACTGCCGGCGCGGTGGTCAGCCTGGACCTCAACCTGCGTCCTGCCCTGTGGCCGGCGAACGAGGACCCGACGCCGCGCCTGTGGCAGGCGCTGGAGCGCGCCGATCTGATCAAGCTGTCGCGCGAGGAGCTGGAGTACCTGGCTGCACCGCTGGGCGACGACGGCGAGGCGGCGGTGCTGCGTCGCCTGCTGGCCGCGCAGGCGCGCTGGGTGATCGTCACCGATGGTGCAGCGACGCTGCATTGGTACACCCGCGACAACCACGGTACGGTCACCAGCTTCCGCGTGGCCACGGTCGACACCACGGCGGCCGGTGATGCCTTCGTCGGTGGCGTGCTGGTCGGCCTGCTGGAGCGCGGCGGGGCCGGTGCAGGTTTCGCCGCGTTCTGCCAGGACCCGGAGGCGATCACCGCCACGCTGCGCTTCGGCGCCGCGGTGGGTGCGCTGGCGGTTACCCGCAAGGGCGCGTTCGCCGCGATGCCCTCGCTCGATGAAGTGCAGCAGTTGCTGCAGGCACAGGACATTACCGCATGAGCACCACACCCGATTTCCGTTCGCCCGCGTTCCTGCGCGCGCATATCGCCGACACGATGGCGTTCTACCATCCGCGCTGCATCGATCCGAACGGCGGCTTCTTCCACTACTTCCGTGACGACGGCAGCATCTACGATGCCAGCCACCGCCACCTGGTGAGCAGCACCCGTTTCGTCTTCAACTACGCGATGGCCTACCGCGAATTCGGCAACGCCGAATACCGGGAAGCGGTCGAGCACGGCGTGCGCTACCTGCGCGAGGTGCACCGCAACCCGGTGACCGGCGGCTACGCCTGGACCCTGCGTGATGGCAAGGTCGAGGACGACATGAACCACTGCTACGGCGTGGCCTTCGTGCTGCTGGCCTACAGCTGCGCGTTGAAGGCGGGTGTCGAGCAGGCCCGCGACTGGATGGACGAGACCTGGCAGCTGCTGCAAACGCGCTTCTGGGAGCCGCAGCACGGCCTCTACAAGGACGAAGCCGATGGCCAGTGGAACTTCACCGGCTACCGCGGCCAGAACGCCAACATGCACATGTGCGAGGCGATGCTGGCGGCGTTCGAGGCCAGTGGCGAGCAGCGCTATGTCGAGCGCGCGCTGCAGCTGGCCGACAACATGACCCGTCGCCAGGCCGCCAAGGCCGGTGGGCTGGTCTGGGAGCACTACGATGAGAACTGGGAGATCGACTGGGACTACAACCTGGACGACCCCAAGCACCTGTTCCGCCCGTGGGGCTTCCAGCCGGGGCATCAGACCGAGTGGGCCAAGTTGCTGCTGATCCTCGATCGCCACGTGCAGGCCGAATGGCTGGTGCCGACAGCGCAGCACCTGTTCGACGTGGCCGTGGCGCGCAGCTGGGACGACGCGCGAGGCGGCCTGTACTACGGCTTCGCACCGGAATCGCGCCGGCAGCCGGGCATGGATGGCGCGCCGATCGGTGGCGACAGCTTCGTCTGCGACGACGACAAGTACTTCTGGGTGCAGGCCGAAACGCTGGCCACCGCCGCACTGATGGCCAAGCGCACCGGCGACGACCGCTACTGGCAGTGGTACGAGCGCATCTGGGCGTACTCGTGGGAGCACTTCGTCGACCACCAGTACGGCGCCTGGTTCCGCATCCTCGATGCCGACAACCGCAAGTACAGCGACGAGAAGAGCCCGGCCGGCAAGGTGGATTACCACACCATGGGCGCGTGCTACGAAGTGTTGAACGTGGTGCGTTGAAGATCGTTCGAATGCAGTAGTGCCAGGCCATGCCTGGCGATCCGAAATCGGTAGCGCCGGGTCACGTCCGGCGGAAAAACAGGAGCTCCGCGTGCATCGTCTTTCCCTCGTTGTCCGTCTGCTCCTGCTGCTGATCGCAGCCTCCGCCTTCCCGGCAACCGCAGCGCCGCTGCAGGCACAGTGGCAGTTCCGCATGCTGCCCGGCGACGCCGAAGGCGCAGCCCATCCGGGCCTGCAGCAATGGCGTGCCGCCAAGGTGCCGGGCAGCGTGCACACCGACCTGTTGGCGCATGGGCTGATCCGCGATCCGTACGTCGGTGCGCCCGAGGCCGAGCTGCAATGGATCGGCCTGGCTGCCTGGGAGTACCGCGCCCGCTTTGACGTGGATGCGGCGACGCTGGCCAGGCCCAATGCCGAGCTGCGCTTCGATGGGCTGGACACCTACGCTGAGGTCAGCCTCAACGGCAAGCCACTGCTGCGCGCGGACAACGCGCACCGTACCTGGCGCGCGCGCGTGGAAGGGCGCCTGCGCGCGAACAGCAATGAGCTGCAGATCGTGTTCCGCTCGCCGATCCGCACGCTGCTGCCGGGCGTACTGGCGATGCCGCACAAAATCGCCGGCAACTATCCCTCGCCCTATGGGGATGAGCCCAAAGACGCGATGGTCGGCAACTTCGCGCGCAAGCCGGCCTACCACTTCGGCTGGGACTGGGGCCCGCGCTATGTCACTGCCGGCGTGTGGCGCGGCGTCGATCTGCAGGCCTGGGATACGCACCGCCTGACCGATCTTGCCGTGCGCACCGATGCATTGGACGCCCGGCAGGCGAAGCTGGCGGTGCTGCTGCAGGTGGAGCAGGGCAGCGCCGCCGGTTCTGCGGTCGTCAATGTGGATGTGCGCGATCCGCAGGGTCGCAGCGTGGCCCAGGTGCAGCGCACCGTGCTGCTGAAGCCCGGTCAGAACAATGTTGAACTACCGATTGAACTGGCGGAACCAAAGCGCTGGTGGCCGGTCGGCCATGGCGCGCAGGATCGCTACACGGTGCAGGCGCGCCTGGATGGTGGCGCCGATGCAACGCTGGTGCGCGAGCAGCGCATCGGCCTGCGCACGGTTGAGCTGCGCCGCGAGAAGGACGGCAAGGGCGGGCAGGGCTTCGCCTTCGTCATCAACGGCGTGCCGATCTTCGCCAAGGGCGCCAACGTGATTCCGTTCGACGCCTTCCCCGCCCGTGTCGATGCCGCGCGCCTGCGCCAGGTGTTGACCGCCGCGCGCGATGCCAACATGAACATGCTGCGCAACTGGGGCGGTGGCTACTACGAGGATGACGCGTTCTTCGACATCGCCGACGAGCTGGGCCTGCTGGTCTGGCAGGACTTCATGTTCGGCGGCGGCATGCAGCCGGGCTACGATCCGGCCTTCCGTACCAGCGTGGTGGCCGAGGCGCGCGACAACGTGCGCCGACTGCGCCATCACCCCAGCATCGTGTTGTGGTGTGGCAACAACGAGGAAGAGACCGCCTGGAAGGACTGGGGCCACGGCCGCGATCTGAAGGCAGCCGATCCGACCTTCGCGGCGAAGGTCTGGCAGGGCTATGTCGACCTGTTCGGCAACGACCTGCGCCAGGTGGTCAGCGAGGATGGCCTGGGCGTGCCGTACTGGTCCAGCTCGCCGAGCAACGACCTGGATGAGAAGGCCAACGATTCCACGCGTGGCGACAAGCACTACTGGCAGGTGTGGGGCAATCCGGCGCTGCCGGTGCAGGCCTATCTGCGCGAGACGCCTCGTTTCATGTCCGAGTACGGCCTGCAGGCGTGGCCGGCAGTGGCCACGGTCGACCAGATCGCCACCCGCGCCGAGCAGCGCATCGACAGCCCGGTGATCCGCGCGCACCAGAAGTTCATGGCCGGCGAAGGCAACAGCCGTCTTCTGCATTACATCGAGATGGGTTACGGCACGCCGAAGGACTTCGAGGACTTCGTCTACCTCAGCCAGGTGATGCAGGCCGATGGCATCGCACTGGCGGCACTGCATCATCGCGCCTCGCGGCCGTACACGATGGGCTCGTTGTATTGGCAGCTCAACGACGTCTGGCCGGGTGCTTCATGGTCCAGCGTGGACTACTTCGGTCGCTGGAAGGCGCTGCACTTCGCCGCGCGGCGCTTCTTCGCGCCGGTCACGCTGGCGGCATTGCGTGATGAGGGCAGTACGCGGGTGCGCCTGATCAATGATGGCGCTGCTACAGATGCACGTTGGCGGTTGCGGGTGATGGATGGGGACGGCAAGGTGCTGCGTCGTCGCGAGGACGCGGTGACGTTGACGGCGGCGGGTGTCACCTCGATCGGTGATTTCCGCGATGCCGAACTCCTGGCCGGTGCCGATCCGAGGCGCACGGTGGCGGTGTTCGAGCTGCTGCAGAACGGGGCGGTGAGTGCCCGCCAAGTGGTCGGATTCGTCGAAGCCAAGGACCAGGTGTTGCCGCGGCAGAAGCTCAAGGCCACCTTGTCCATCGAAGGCGACCACTATCGACTGCGGCTGGAAAGCGCGGCTTACGTGCGCGCGACGTGGATCGATTTCGGTGCGCTGGACGTGCAGGTCGAAGACAACCTGCTGGACCTGCTGCCGGGCGAAACCCGGGACATTGCGGTGCGCGGCCCGGTGGATCTGACGACGCTGCGCGAAGCGCTGAAGCTGAGGACCCTCAACGACCGTTGAGGGCGGCACATCCTGTTCGGTAGGTGCCAACCTTGGTTGGCATGTCCCAGAAACGCGGTCCGGCAGCCTGGTGGGGGCGGCACGTTGGTCCGCACACCTCGATCGTTGAAGGCGGCACATCGGCACATCCTGTGCTGGTAGGTGCCAACCTTGGTTGGCACACCCGGAACATGCCAACCAAGGTTGGCATCTACCCGTCGCTTTACAGCTGGATCTGCTGGAAGTTCTCGACCCGCTCGTGGCCGTTGGTGGCCTGGCCGGTGCGCGGCAGCGGGTAATCGTCCAGGCGATCAATCAGGCGGGTCTGCAGGCCGGCTTCGCGAGCGGCATCCAGTTCTTCCACCACATCGGACAGGAACAGGATCTCGCCGGCCTGCACGCCGATGGCCTGCACGATGCGGCGGTAGCTGTCGGCCTCGCGCTTGCCGCCGATCTCGGTATCGAACCAGCCCGACACCAGCGGGCTGAGGTCACCGGCGTCGCTGAAGCCGAAGAACAGCTTCTGTGCCGGCACCGAGCCGGAGGAGTACACGTACAGCGGCAGGCCGGAAGCATGCCAGCCCTTCAGCACCGGCGCCACTTCCGGGTAGAAGTGCGCGGTGTAGTCGCCGCGACGGTAGCCTTCGTCCCAGATCAGGCCCTGCAGTGCCTTCAGTGCGGTGTGCTTGCGGTCCTGGTCAATCCAGCCCTGCAGCGTCTCGGCCACCAGGCTGTCCTGGCAGGCGCCGCCGATCTCGGTGGCCACCGCGTCCAGCCAGCGGCGGACATCCGGCTGCTGGCCATGTTCGGCGACGAACGCCGGCAAGGCCTTGCGGGCATAGGGGAACAGCACGTTCTTGACGAACGAGATGCTGCTGGTGGTGCCTTCGATGTCGGTCAGGATGACGCGGGGCTGCATGGATCAGGACGCCTGGGTAGGTACGTAACGGGGGAACTTCTGCGCGATGTCGGTGCCGGTGAAGTGGCCGACCCAGCCATCCGGCTCGGTGAAGAAGCGGATCGCCACGAAGCTGGGCTCATCGCCCATGTCGAACCAGTGGGTGGTGCCATCGGGCACGGCGATCAGATCATCCTTCACGCACTCGATCTCATAGACCTTGTCGCCCACGTGCAGGGTGAACAGGCCGGAGCCTGCGACGAAGAAGCGCACCTCGTCTTCCTTGTGGAAGTGCTCGTCGAGGAATTTCCTGCGCAGCTCGGCGCGGTTCGGGTTGTCGGGGGCGATCGAGGCTACGTCGACGCTCTTGAAGCCGCGCTCGGCGACCAGGCGGTCGATGTCCGCGCGGTAGGCCGCGAACACTTCCTCCTGGCTGGCGCCCGGCGCGACCGGCGCGGTGGCCTGCCAGCGCTCGAAGGTGACGCCGATCTTCTGCAGTTCGGCAGCGATGATCGCGCCGTCCTGGGTATCCAGCAGCGGCGATTCGGGGCGGGTGTCGTCGTAGATGCGCAGTCGGCTCATGGCGGCAGCTTGAACGTCTCGGGGGGAAGACAGGGTAGCAGGGTAGGGGCGAGGCGCAGATTCCGGATCGGAATCTGCACCTGCACGCAGGCTCAGCCGCGCAGCTTGCGCAGCTCGAGCTCGCAGTGGAACAGGAACTCGAACGCTTCCATGTGGCGGCGGGCCTCGGCCATGTCGCGGCCCCAGGCGTACAGGCCGTGGCCGTCGATCAGGTAGCCCCACAGGTTCTGCCGGTCGAGCAGATCATCGACCTGTTTGGAAAGCACGTTCATGTCCTGGGTGTTGGCGAACACCGGCACATCGATGGCCATCTCGTGGGTGCTGTTGCCGGCGAAGGCCTTCAGCAGCTCGTAGCCTTCCAGGCGGATGTGACCCTGCGGCGCATACAGGCGCGAGGCGATGGTCTGCACCGGCGAATGGGTATGCAGTACGCAGCCGACGTCCGGGAAGCGACGGTACAGCTGGGTGTGCAGCAGGGTCTCGGCGGAGGGGCGCAGCGGGCGGCCGACAGCCAGGCCGTCGAAGTCCACCACCATGATGTCGTCCTCGATCAGCCGGCCCTTGTCCTTGCCGGACACGGTGATCGCCGCGTGGCGGTCGTCCAGGCGGTGGGAGAAGTTGCTGCTGGTGGCCGGGGTCCAGCCGGCGTGGGCCAGTTCGCGGACGTTGTCGATCAGCAGCTGGGCCAGTTCGCTCAGGCGCGCGGTGTCGTACGGGAAGGAGGGGGCGTTCATGCCGGTGATTTTACTGGATTCGGCTCGTCGCTGGACCTGCGCAGCAGCGGCAGACCCGCTGAGCGTGCAAGGCGCGGCAGTGCGTTGTCACAGGGGCTGCAGGATTTGGATCGAGGTAGGCACAGCGCTAGCTGAATGGGGGAGGCCGCCAGCACGCTGGAAGCGATTCCGGTCGTGGACAGCCTTCATGCTTCGAAACACCATCGAGTGGCCGCAGAGATTCCGGCGAGCGCCAAGGACAGGAGTATTTCGATGATCGCGCGCGCGATGGGAGTGATGGGGGTGATCGGTGTCGTGCTGGCCTGCAGTGGCTGCACGATGGAATGGGTGAAAATGGACGCGGGAGCACGGCCATTCGGCCCCGCCCACTCGAGTTGCGCGGCGCGGGCCGACGATCACTGGCCGGTGAGGAATGAAGTGGCCACGCGCACCGTCTACGAGGACCGCAAGGTGCCCTGCAGGCTCGATGAAGTCTGCACGATCGACGGCAAGTACAACATGGTGCCGATGCCGAAAGAGGAGAGCTACATCGTGGACGTCAATGCGTCCGACCGCGGCAGCGAGTTCCGGGGCTGCATGGCTGGCGCAGGCTGGCAACAGCAGCTCATCTGGTTCAATCGTCGCTAGGCGAGGCGGGTGCCTCGCACCCGCAAGCGGAAGGGCAGGGCCGTCGTGGCCCTGCCGTTCTTACTGACCCCGCAGACGGCTGTGCCTGAAGCCATAGCAGAAATAGATCACGAAACCGACGAAGGTCCAGACGCCCATCAGCATCCAGTTGTGCATCGTCATCGCTGACAGCAGCGCCAGGCAGCTCAGCACGCCCAGGCTGCAGATCAGCCACGCCATCGGCATGCGGAACGGTCGCGGCAGGTCCGGCTGGGTACGGCGCAGGATCAGCACGCCGGCGCACACGGCCGCGAACGCGATCAGCGTGCCCATCGAGGTCAGCTCGCCAAGGATGTCCAGCGGGAACAGTGCCGCCAGCAGCGCGATGCCGATGCCGGTGATCACGGTGTTGATGTGCGGGGTGCGGTACTTCGGATGGATCTTGGTGAACACCGGCGGCAGCAGGCCGTCGCGGCCCATGATCATGAAGATGCGCGGCTGGCCGATGATCATCACCAGCACCACCGAGGACAGGCCGACCAGCGCGCCGACTTCGACCACCCAGCGCAGCCAGCCCAGCTGCGGATGCGCGGCCACGGCAGTCACCACCGGCTCATCGGTGCCCAGCAGCTGGAACGGCACCAGGCCGGTCATCACCGCCGCCATCGCGATGTACAGCACGGTGCAGATCACCAGCGACAGCATCATGCCGAACGGCATGTCGCGCTGAGGATTCTTCGACTCCTGCGCCGCCACCGACACTGCCTCGAAACCGATGTAGGCGAAGAACACCATCGCCGCGCCACGCAGCACGCCCTCCATGCCGTACTTCCCGGGGCCTTCGTTGGCCGGGATGAACGGGGTCCAGTTGCTGGTGTCCACGTATTTCCAGCCGACCACGATGACCAGCACGATCAGGCCGGTCTTGAGCACGACCATCGCCATGTTCATCGCCGAGGACTTGCTGATGCCGACGTAGCACAGCCAGGTCAGCAGCAGCACCAGTGCGGCTGCCGGCAGGTTGGCGATCGCGCCGGTCGGTCGCAGCTGGGCGTCGAGCGGGGCACTGACCAGCGCTGCCGGTAGATGGATGTCGAACTGGCTGAGCAGGCTGAGGAAATAGCCGGTCCAGCTGACCGCGACCGCCGAGGCGGAGACGCCGTACTCGAGCACCAGCATCCAGCCGATGAACCAGGCCGAGAGCTCGCCGAAGGTGGCGTAGGTATAGGTGTAGGCACTGCCGGAAACCGGCACCATCGAGGCGAATTCGGCGTAGGCCAGGGCGCAGAAGGCGCAGCAGATGGCGGCCAGCACGAAGGACAGCATGATGGCCGGGCCGGCGTGGTTGGCAGCGGCCTGGCCGGTGATGACGAAGATGCCGCCGCCGATCACGGCGCCGATACCCAGGGCAGTCAGCCCCCAGGGGCCGAGGTGGCGGCGCAGGCTCAGGCCGTTGGCGTCTTCATGGGCGGCATGCGGGTGCTTGGTGGCCCACAGTTGCTTGAACATGTGTGGTGGTCTTGTCGAAGCGCGCCGTCAGGGGCGCGCAGGGAAAACGGACGGGCCGGCACGAGGCCGGCCCGTAGGCGGATCAGGGCGACTTGGCCAGCTTGCTGTTGCGGATGCCGTAGCCCAGGTAGATCAGCAGGCCGAGCAGCGTCCAGCCAACAAACAGGTGCCAGTGCACCACGAACGCCTGCCAGAACAGGAACAGGCAGGTGGCCGCGCCCAGCGGGCAGATGATCCACACCATCGGCACGCGGAACGGGCGGTGCAGGTCCGGCTTGGAATAGCGCAGCACCAGCACGCCGATGCAGACCGTGGCAAACGCGAGCAGGGTGCCCATCGAGACCAGTTCGCCCAGCACGTTCAGCGGCACCAGGCCGGCCAGCGCGGCGGCGATCACGCCGACCACGATGGTGGCGACGTACGGGGTGCGGAAGCGGGCGTGGACCTTGCCGAAGAACTTCGGCAGCAGGCCGTCGCGGGAGATCGTGTAGGCGATGCGGGTCTGGCCCATCATCATCACCAGCACCACCGAGGACAGGCCGGCGATGGCGCCGATCTCAACGAACGTCTTCAGCCAGGACAGAGTCGGGTAGGGTTCCAGCGCGGTGGCCACCGGCTTGTCGGTGCCCAGCAGGTGGTACGGCATCATGCCGGTCAGCACCGCACAGACGATGATGTAGACGACGGTGCACACGGCCAGCGAGCCGAGCAGGCCGATAGGCATGTTGCGCTGCGGGTCCTTGGTCTCGCCGGCGGCGGTGGAAACCGCATCGAAGCCGATGTAGGCGAAGAACACGATGGTGGCCGCACGGAACACGCCGCTCCAGCCGAACTCACCCGGCACGCCGGTGTTTTCCGGAATGAACGGCTGCCAGTTGGCGGGGTCGATGTGGGCCGCGCCGATGCCGATGAACAGGCAGATGACGGTGACCTTGATCGCCACGATGATCGCATTGACGAAGGCCGACTGGGTCACGCCCACGTACAGCAGGCCGGACACCGCCGCCACGATCAGCACCGCCGGCAGGTTGAACAGCTTGCCGGAGGAGACGAACTCGCTGCCGGTCCAGGCGATGGGCGCGGCGCTGAGCAGGTCCGGGAACGGCATATGCAGGGTGGTGGTGATGAAACTGATCAGGTACGCCGACCAGCCCACCGCGACCGAGGCCGAGGCAAACAGGTATTCCAGCACCAGGCACCAGCCGATGAACCAGGCCATGCCTTCGCCGAGGGTGGCGTAGGAATAGGAGTAGGCACTGCCGGAGACCGGCATCATCGCCGCGAACTCGGCGTAGCACAGGCCCGCCAGGGCGCAGGCGAAACCGGCGATCACGAACGACAGCATCACTGCCGGGCCAGCGTGGTTGGCTGCGGCCTGGCCGGTCAGCACGAAGATACCAGCGCCGATCACCGCACCCACGCCAAGCAGGATGAGGTGTTTAGCCGTGAGGGTCCGTTTCAACGTGGCTTCGCCGTCCAGGCTGCCTTCGATGGGTTCGCCGGCATCGACGTGCCCGGCCGGCTGGACCGGCTTGACCCTCAACAGAGCTTTCAGCATGCAGTACTTCCTAGTGATCGGATTGGGTGGGCCGCCGATACGTTGCCGGCAACCCTGGAATGGTGAAGGCCGCGCGAACGGCCCGCTGTACCTTAGCCAAAGCTGAAGCCAACGCACAAGCGCAATCGCAACAATGAACGGCGATAATGAGCAGTATTTTTCCAGACCGCCCCCATTCATGCGCCAGACCGCCGAAACCCTTGCCGTGCTTGACGATCGCCTGCGCGACCTGCTGCGGGACTACGCCCGCCGTGAGCCCGCCCACGACGCACTGGCTGCCGAATTCGGCACATTGCTGGACGATCCGGAAGATCCGTTCCGGCGTGAGCGGCTGGCCGGCCACTTCACCGCCAGCTGCTGGCTGGTCAGTGCCGATGGCCAGCGCCTGCTGCTGACCCATCACCGCAAGCTCCAGCGCTGGCTGCAGTTGGGCGGCCACGCCGACGGCGACCGCGACCTGGCCCAGGTGGCGCTGAAGGAAGCCGAAGAGGAGTCGGGCCTGAGCGGCCTGGTACTGGAAGACCCGGCCATCTTCGATCTGGACAAGCATTGGATTCCGGAGCGCAAGGACGTGCCGGGGCACTGGCACTACGACGTGCGTTTCGTGATCCGGGCGCTGGGTGGCGAGGCCTTCGTGCTCAGCGAGGAATCGCTGGAGCTGGCCTGGCGGCCGGTGACCGAAGTCGCGGCCGACCCGGAATCGGACGAATCGATGCAGCGCATGGCCCGTCGCTGGCTGGCACGTTGAGGAAAAAGGGGACGGAGGGGATTAAGTCGTTTATGCCGCATGTGCCGCAAACGACTTAATCCCCTCCGTCCCCTTTTTTGGCTCAGTACAGGATGCGCGTGCGCAGCGTGCCCGCAATCGCGGCCAGCTCGTCGCGCACGGCGGCGGCCTGTTCCTCGCTGGCGGTGATGTCGATCACCACGTAGCCCACCTTCGGGTCGGTGCGCAGGAACTGGCCGTCGATGTTGACGTTGTGGCGCGAGAAGATCTCGTTGACCTTGGACAGCACGCCCGGCACGTTCTGGTGGATGTGCAGCAGGCGCAGGCTGTCGGCGTGCTCGGGCAGGGTCACTTCCGGGAAGTTGACCGCCGACAGGGTGCTGCCGTTGTCGCTGTAGCGCACCAGCTTGGCCGCCACTTCCACGCCGATGTTGTCCTGCGCTTCCAGCGTGCTGCCGCCCACGTGCGGGGTCAGGATCACGTTGTCGTGGCGGGTCAGCGGCGATTCGAAGATATCGCCGTTGCCCTTCGGCTCGACCGGGAACACGTCCAGTGCGGCGCCACCGACGTGACCGCTGGCCAGGGCCGCGTCCAGCGCATCGATGTCGACCACGGTGCCGCGCGCGGCGTTGATCAGGTGCGCGCCCTTGCGCATCTTCGCCAGCTCGGTGCTGCCGATCATCCACTGCGTGGCCGGTGTCTCCGGTACGTGCAGGGTGACGATGTCGGCGCGTGCCAGCAGGTCGTCCAGGCTGGCTGCGGCGCGGGCATTGCCCAGTGCCAGCTTGGTTTCCACGTCGTGGAAGATCACCTGCATGCCCAGCGATTCGGCCAGCACGCCGACCTGGGTGCCGATGTGGCCGTAGCCGATGATGCCCAGCGTCTTGCCACGCACTTCATGGCTGCCGCTGGCCGACTTCGACCAGCCGCCGCGATGGCATTCGGCGTTCTTCTGCGGGATGCCGCGGGTCAGCATGATCGCCTCGGCGATCACCAGCTCGGCCACGCTGCGCGTGTTGGAGTAGGGCGCGTTGAACACCGGGATGCCAGCCAGTTCGGCTGCATCCAGGTCGACCTGGTTGGTGCCGATGCAGAAGCAGCCCACCGCGATCAGGCGCTTGGCCTCGGCCAGCACCTCGGCGCTGAGCTGGGTGCGCGAACGGATGCCGACGATGTGTGCCTCGGCGATGCGCGCCTTCAGTTCGTCCTCGGGCAGCGCCTTGGTGTGCGCCTCGATCTGGCTGTAGCCGGCGGCGCTGAACACCTCCACGGCGGTCTGGCTGACCCCCTCCAGCAACAGCACGCGGATATCCTGCTTCGGGAACGAGGTCTTCTTCGGCGACATGGGGCAACACGGCCAGTGGGACAGGGGCTGACCACTATGCCAGATCGGACCGCCGATGGTGCAGTGCGCAATTGGTTGCATCCGTAGCTATCTACCCGCCTGCGGGGCTGGACGCTGGCGCGTGCCGCTGGCACGCTTGCCCGTTCTTCACGCACCGCGCTGGACCGTCATGACTGATTCCCGCATTGCCTCGCTGCAGCAGGCCTGTCCCGGCCTGAAGCTGAAGACCGACCCGGCCGACCTGGAGCATTATGGGCGCGACTGGACCCGGCGCTGGACACCGGCGCCGCTGGCGATCGCACTGCCGGCCACGGTCGAGGAGGTGCAGGCGGTGATGCGCTGGAGCGCAGGCGGGGGCGTGGCCGTGGTGCCGTCCGGCGGCCGCACCGGCCTCTCGGGTGGCGCGGTGGCCGCCAACGGCGAGCTGGTGCTCAGCCTGGAACGGATGAACAAGGCGCTGGCCTACGACGCGGTCGATCGCACCCTGGTAGTGCAGGCCGGCATGCCGCTGGAGGCCGTGCACAACGCCGCGCTGGACCACGGCCTGATCTACCCGGTGGATTTCGCCGCGCGCGGGTCGTGCACGATCGGCGGCAACATCGCGACCAATGCCGGTGGCATCCGCGTGATCCGCTACGGCAACACCCGCGAGTGGATCGCCGGGCTGAAGGTGGTCACCGCCAGCGGCGAGCTGCTGGAGCTCAACAAGGGCCTGATCAAGAACTCCAGCGGCTATGACTTCCGCCAGCTGCTGATCGGCTCGGAGGGCACGCTGGGTGTGATTGTCGAAGCCACGGTGAAGCTGACCGACCCGCCGCCGGCCAGCAACGTGATGTTGCTGGCACTGCCCAGCTTCGAAGTGCTGATGCAGGTGTTTGCCGCGTTCCGCGCGCGCCTGCAGCTGCAGGCCTTTGAGTTCTTCACCGACCGCGCGCTGGAACATGTGCTGGCGCACGGTGCGCAGGCGCCGTTCGACGAGGTGCACCCGTATTACGTGGTCACCGAGTTCGCTGCCAACGACGAGGCGCAGGAAGCGGCGGCGATGGCCGCCTTTGAAGACTGCATGGGCAACGGCTGGGTGAGCGACGGCGTGATCAGCGCCAGCGATGCCCAGGCGGCCCAGTTGTGGCGCCTGCGCGAAGGCATCACCGAATCGCTGGCGCGCTACAAGCCCTACAAGAATGACGTCTCGGTGCGGATCTCGGCGATGCCGGCGTTCCTGGCGGAGACCCAGGCTCTGATCGGGCAGGCCTACCCGCACTTCGACGTGGTCTGGTTTGGCCACATCGGCGACGGCAACCTGCACATCAACGTGCTCAAGCCCGATGACACCAGCGACGCCGATTTCGTGGCGCAGTGCGAGCACGTCACCAAGCTGCTGGCGCAGGTGCTTGCGCGCTTCGACGGCAGCATCTCGGCCGAGCATGGCATCGGCCTGGTCAAGAAGGGCTACCTGGACAGCACCCGCGGCCCGGCCGAGATCGCCCTGATGAAGGCGGTCAAACGCGCGTTCGATCCCCAAGCGCGGCTGAATCCCGGCAAGCTGTTCGACGTTTGAGCCGGGCAAATCCTTCACGCACCCGTTACGCTCCACGCTTCCTCACAACCGGCTTCGAACCGATGACCCGTCCGCTTCTGCTGCTCGCCCTGCTGTCCCTGCCGCTGGCCGGCTTCGCTTCCAGCTTCGCTGGCACCTCGGCCGGTTCGGCGACCGGTGCCTCCTCCGGTTCCTCGGGCAGCAGCTCGGGTGACGACAAGGTGGTGCAGGCTGCGCGCGATGATGCGGCTGCATTCGTTGCCAGCGATGGCCAGATCCGTGGCGCCCGCCTGCAGGCCGCGCTGGTCCACCTGCGTGAGCAGAGCGCCGCCGCACAGCAGCAGAGCGACCTGGAACTGGCCCGTACGCTGCTGGCACGTTGATCCGGGCTGCATGACCTCGGCGTCATCGCTTTCTGTAGAGCCGGGCCATGCTCGGCTGGATGCCAAGCGCAGACGGGCGATCACAACAGCCGCGCATGGCGTGGCTCTACTGCTGATCGCCCACGTCGCGCACGCGGCTGATCGCCTGCAGCTCGACCCTTCCGGTCTCGATCCGGCACAGCAGCTGCTGGCCAGCCAGACCCTGGCCGACGTGCAGTCGCTGCTGCCCGAGGGCCTGCTGCGCGCATTGCCGGCGCAGGTCCAGGTGAGCTGGAGTGACACCCTGCCACCTGATGTACATGGCCGTGCCTTCGGCGGACGCATTGCGCTGCGCCGCGACCTGCTGGACGACGGGGTGGCGGGTGCACGCCGCGCGCGGCGCAGCGCATTGGTGCACGAGCTCACCCACGTTGCCGACCGCGGCGGCGCGAACTGGTCGCGCAGTGCACGCTGGCGTGATCTGGCGGGGTGGCAGCGCAAGCCGTGGCATCTCGGCCGCGGCGACAACGCCTTCCGTGACCGCAGCCCGGATGCCTATGAACTGAAGGATCCGGCCGAGTACCTGGCGGTGAACGCCGAGCATTTCGTGCTGGACGCTGAGTTCGCCTGCCGGCGCCCGGCGTTGGCGCAGTGGTACCAGGCCCACCTTGGAGCGCCGCCCTCGCTGCCGCATCCGCAGTGTGCGGCGGCGCTGCCGTTGCTGCAGGCCGAATCGGAAGAGGGGGCGGCATCGCTGCTGCAGCTCGACCCTTCCCGCGTTTACGCCGTGGACTATCTGTTCGCCGAAGGCAGCGCACAGCCGATGAGCCGCTGGGGCCACAGCATGCTGCGGCTGGTGATCTGCAGGCCGGGCCGCGCGCCGGGGCCGGACTGTCGCCTGGATCTGGAGTATCACCGCGTACTGTCGTTCCGCGCGTTCGTGGGCGACGTGCAGATATCCAATTGGCGTGGCCTCACCGGCGGCTACCCGTCGCGCCTGTTCGTGCTGCCGCTGCAGCAGGTGGTAGACGAATACACCAAGGTTGAACTGCGCGGGTTGCAGTCGCTGCCGTTGCGGCTGCAACGCGACGAGATCGCCAGCCTGCTCGAGCGCACCGCACAGGTGCACTGGAGCTATGACGGGCGCTATTACTTCGTCAGCAACAACTGCGCGGTGGAAACCGCCAAGCTGCTGCAGGCGGGCGTGCCGCGACTGGGCGAGGCTGGCCTCGCCCAGCTGAGCCCGCGCGGGCTGAAGCGGCGACTGGTGCGGCTGGACGCGCTCGACGAGGGGGTGCTGACGGACCGCAATGCAGCGCAGGCGCAGGGGTATTACTTTGCTTCGGCGCGCGACCACTACCAGCAGTTGTTCGCGGTGGCGGCGGGGCAGCTGGCCTTGCCCGCCCGTGATGTGCGCGGCTGGTTGAAGCTGCCTGCACGGCAACGGGCGCCGTGGCTGCTGAAGGGCGACCTGCGCGCCAGCGCCGGCCTGCTGCTGCTGGAACAGGCCGCACAGCGGCGTGCCGAGCTGCGCGCGCGTGACGTGCTCAAGCGGCAACTGCTGGCTGCGCCGGACAGCTCGGAAACCCGCAGCCTGCGCAGCCTGCTGGAACAGAGTGGGCAGTGGCTGCGCCCGGGGACGCTGCTGCAGGACGGCGGTTATGGATTGCCGCTGGGCGACGAGCAGGCGCTGCTGTCCGAGGCCGTGGCCACTGCCAGTGCGCAGGCGGTCCCGGCATGGCAGTCATTGCGTGTGCAGCTTCGCCAGCAGTTGCCGGCGAAGCAGCGCGAGGACATGGATGCGATCGAGGCCAATCTGGCCGCACTGGGTGCACACCTGCGCACGCAGGCAGCCAATCCGGCTATTGGCGCGGCAGTTCGATGACGAAGCGGCTGCCCCCGGCGCTGCCGGGCGTGCAGTAGACACGGCCACCGTGTGCATCGGCGATGGCCTTGACTACCGCCAGGCCGAGCCCACTGCCACCGCCCTGGCGCGAACGTGAGCCGTCGGCGCGCATGAACGGAGTGAAGATGTCGGCATGCAGTTCGGGATCAATGCCCGGACCTTCGTCCTCGATCGCCACCTGCACATGGCCCGGCGTGTCATGCACGGCGATCCGCACCTTGCCCGGGCTGGCATAGCGACGCGCGTTTTCCAGCAATGCCAGCAATGCCTGGCGCAGGCGCGTGGGATCACAGTGCGCGTTGTGTTCTTCGCGGCTGGTTTCCAGCTCCAGCACGAAGCCTGCAGCGCGGAACTGCGGGTCGACCAGGGTCATCACCGAATGCACCTCGGCTACCACGTCGGTGCGCGCGCGACGCACGTCCAGCCGTGCATTGTCGGACAGGCTCAGCACGCGCAGATCTTCAATCAGGCGAGACAGCCCTTCAACCTGGGCAAGCAGGCTGCGGAACTGCGATTCGTCCGGATGGAACACGCCCTCGGCCAGTCCCTGCAGGCGGCCGCGCAGGATCGTCACCGGAGTGCGCAGTTCATGGGCGATGGCCGCGTGCCACATCGCGCGCTCGCTCTCCATGTGCTGCAGGCGGCGCGCCATCGCATTGAAGTCCTCGACCAGGGTCGCCACTTCGCCCGGCGAGTTCTCCTCGACGCTGGCGCGTGCGCCAAGGTCACCGCCGGCCAGCGCACGCACGCTGTCCACCAGCGAATTCAAGGGCGAGAGGATGCGGTGGGCAAGACGGAACGAGGCGGCGATGGCCAGCGCCAGGCCGGTCAGGATCACGCCCACCATCCATGCCAGTTCCGGCCCGGTCGGCAGCCAGCTTTCCGGCTCTTCGGTACTCCCGGGGAAGAACTCGACCAGCACCGCATACAGCAGCCACGACGACAGGATCATCATCACGATGACACCGATCACCATCAGCGACATCGAGACGATGATGTGGCGGCTGAGCCCGGAGCGGCGCAGGCGGGCCATCAGCGGTCGGCCATCAACCGGTAGCCGACGCCGCGCACACTGGCCGGCACGTTGACCATGCCCACTTCGTCCAGCTTGCGGCGCAGCTTGCTGACGTGGCTGTCGACGGTGCGCTCCAGCGCTTCGCTTTCCGGCAGGCATTCGTGCATCAGTTCGCTGCGGCTGAAGATGCGGGTCGGCGCCAGCGCCATGCAGTGAAGCAGCTTGAACTCGGTGAGGGTGAGCAGTACTTCGTGGCTGTATCCCTCGCCTTCCACATGCACGGCGTGGGTCGCCGAGTCGATCAGCAGCGGGCCGACGCGCAGCGCGGTGGGCGCGTCCACGCGCGAGGCGCGCAGCGTACGCCGCAGCACGGCGCGCACGCGCGCAGCCACCTCGGCCGGGTTGAACGGCTTGACCACGTAGTCATCGGCGCCCATCCGCAGCGCGGTCAGTTTGTCCAGGTCCTGGTCCAGCGCGGTCAGCATGATCACCGGCGTCTCGCCGCGCTGGCGCAGCTGGGTCAGCACGCTCCAGCCGTCCAGTCGGGGCAGCTGCACATCGAGCAGGACCAGGTCGGGGCGGGCGCTGCGATGCAGGTCCAGTGCGCTGTGACCGTCGCCGGCGCGCAGCGTGCGCAGTCCTTCGCGTTCCAGGTAGGCGCTGAGAATGTCGGCGATCTCGGCCTCATCCTCGACGATCAGGACGAGGGCGGCGAGGGCAGGGGAGGCATGCATGCAGGGGCGGGGCCTTAAGGTGCTTGCCTCCATCGTATCTCCACACTTCCTCCATCGAAACCCCATCATCGCCACGCACACTGCGCGCTTCAGAACCTATCCGCCGCCTGCGCGGCATTGTGCACAGCAATGAGAACCTTCAGGACTCCGGTCGCGTTGATCGCGGCCCTCGCCTTGGCCATGACGGCCTGCTCCTCCCCCGAAGCCACTCCCGAAGCGGTACCGCGTGTCAGCGTGATCAGCGTGGGCCCGCAGGTGGTGCAGCGCGATGATGAACTGCCAGGGCGCGTCTCTGCGGTGCGTACCGCGCAGATCCGCGCCCAGGTGGGCGGCATCGTGCAGCGCCGCCTGTTCGAGCAGGGGGCGGAAGTCAGTGCCGGCCAGGCCCTGTTCCAGATCGACCCGGCCGCGTTCCGGGCCGACGTCGATTCGGCACTGGCTGCCCTGCAGCGCAGCGAGGCCGCGCTGGGCCGCAGCCGCGTGCAATCGCAGCGCCTGCATGCGCTGGCCGCCGCGCAGGCGGTCAGCCAGCAGCATCGCGACGACGCCAGCGCCGAATACGAGCAGGCCCGTGCCGCAGTGAACGAAGCGCGCGCGATCCTGTCCCGTCGCCAGCTCGACCTGCGTTATGCGACGGTCAGTGCACCGATTGCCGGCCGTATCGACCAGGCACTGGTGACCGAAGGTGCGCTGGTGGGCGTAGCCGATGCCGAGCCGATGGCGGTGGTGCAGCAGATCGATCAGGTCTACGTTGACGTGCGCCAACCGGCGGCGCAGCTGGAGTCGCTGCAGCGCAGTGCCGCCGGTGGTGGCGAGCTGCCGGTGACGATCATCGGCGCCGCCGGCAAACCGCTGCCTGAGCGCGGCCAGCTGCTGTTCTCCGGCATCAACGTCGATGCGCGAACCGGTGATGTGATCCTGCGCATCCTGGTCGACAACCCGCAGCGGCAGCTGCTGCCCGGCATGTATGTGCGTGCGAGGGTGCCACGTGGCGCGCCCGCCAGCGCATTGACCGTGCCACAGCAGGCGGTGCTGCGCAGCGCCGGTGGCCAGGCCTATGCCTGGGTGATCGGCGCCGACGGCAAGGCGGTGATCCGCACGCTGGAAGTGGACGGCAGTGTCGATCGCCAGTGGCTGGTGCGCACGGGCCTGAAGGCCGGCGAGAAGGTGGTGGTCGAGGGCCAGGAGCGCCTGCAGGAAGGCGTGGTGGTCGATGCGCGCGACTGGCAGAAGCCGGTCGCCAGCGCCGGTGCGGTGCAGGCCGGCAGCAAGGGCTGAGCCTTTCCCGGGCCAGCCCCTCCAGGAAAATCCAACATGGCACGTTTCTTCATCGATCGCCCGGTGTTCGCCTGGGTGCTGGCGATCTTCATCATCCTGGCCGGCGTGCTGGCGATTCCGCGCTTGGCCGTGGAGCGCTATCCGGCGGTCGCGCCGCCCAGCGTCAGCATCTATGCCAGCTACCCGGGTGCCAGCCCACAGACCTTGAATGATGCGGTGGTCGGCCTGATCGAGCGCGAGCTGTCCAGCGTCAAGCACCTGCTGTACTTCGAGTCGTCGGTGGACACCTCCGGCGAAGCCTCGATCACCGCCACCTTCAAGCCCGGCACCAATCCGGAGCTGGCGCAGGTGGATGTACAGAACCGGATCAAGGCGATCGAACCACGGCTGCCGCGCAGCGTGCGCCAGAACGGCCTGTTCGTCGAGGCCGCCGATTCCGGTTTCCTGATGCTGGTCGGCCTGCGTTCTCCGGACGCCAGCGTCAGCGAGGCGGCACTGGGCGACTTCATGGCGCGCAACATCATCGAGGAGCTGCGCCGCATCGATGGCGTCGGCCGCGTGCAGTTGTTCGGTGCCGAGCAGGCGATGCGCGTGTGGCTGGACCCGACCCGGTTGACCGGCTACGGCCTGACCATGGGTGACGTGGCCGCCGCCATCGAGCAGCAGAACCTGGAGATCTCGCCGGGGCGCATCGGTGATTCGCCCGGCGTGCCGGGTCAGCGCATTACTGTGCCGCTGAGCGCGGACGGCCAGTTGTCCACACCGGAACAGTTCGCTGCCATCGTGCTGCGTGCCGGTGCCGATGGATCACGGGTGGTGCTGGGCGATGTCGCTCGGGTTGAACTGGGCGCGCAGAGCTATGCCTGGGGCACCCGCGAGGACGGCCATCCGGCCACCGCCGCCGGCGTGCAGCTGCGCCCGGGCGCGAACGCGGTGCGTACCGCTGCGGCGGTGCGCGAACGCATGGCCGAGCTGGCGCCGCTGCTGCCGCGTGGGGTGGAAGCGAGCATCCCGTTCGACACCGCGCCGTTCGTGAAGATCTCGATCCAGAAGGTGGTGCAGACGCTGCTGGAGGCGATGCTGCTGGTGTTCGCGGTGATGTACCTGTTCCTGCAGAACTGGCGCTACACGCTGATTCCGGCGTTGGTCGCACCGATCGCGCTGCTGGGTACCTTCGCGGTGATGCTGGCGCTGGGCTTCTCGATCAACGTGCTGACCATGTTTGGCATGGTGCTGGCGATCGGCATCATCGTCGATGACGCGATCGTGGTGGTCGAAGGCGTGGAACGGATCATGGCCGAGGAGGGCCTGCCGCCGCGCGAGGCCACCATCAAGGCCATGCGCGAACTGACCGGTGCGGTGATCGGCATCACCCTGGTGCTGACCGCAGTGTTCATTCCGATGGCGCTGGCCAGCGGTTCGGTGGGCGCGATCTACCGCCAGTTCACCGTGGCGATGGCGGTGTCGATCCTGTTCTCGGCGCTGCTGGCCTTGAGCCTGACCCCGGCGCTGTGCGCGACCCTGCTGCGCCCGAACACCCACGGCCATCACGGTCGTGGCGGACTGTTCGGCGCCTTCAACCGGCGCTTCGAGAGAATGACCGGACGCTACCAGCGTGGTGTGGCGTCGGTGCTGCAGCGGAGCGGGCGGGTGATGGGCGTGTTCGCCGCGCTGGTGGCGGCGCTGCTGCTGGGCCTGCACTGGCTGCCGGGCGCGTTCCTGCCGGAGGAGGACCAGGGGTACTTCATGACCTCGATCCAGCTGCCGGCCGAAGCCACCGCCGAACGCACGCTGGCGGTGGTGGAAGCGTACGAGCGGCACGTGGCCTCACGCCCGGGCATCGGTTCCAACCAGGCGATCCTCGGCTACAGCTTCTCCGGTTCCGGCCCGAGTGCGGCGCTGACCTACACCATGCTGAAGGACTGGGGTGAGCGCGCAGGTGCCACTGCGGCCGGTGAGGTGGAGGCAGCGCAGAAGGCGATGGCCACGGTTGCCGAGGGCGAGGTGATGAGCGTGATGCCGCCGGCCATCGACAGCCTGGGCCGTTCTTCCGGTTTCTCGCTGGCGCTGCAGGCGCGTACCGGGCAGGGCCAGGCCGAACTGCGCGCGGCCCTGCAGCAGCTGCTGAAGCTGGCCGAGGCCAGCCCGCTGCTGTCCGAGGTGCATGCCGATGGCCTGCCGGCCGGCACCAGCGTGCGGCTGGACATCGACCGGGCCAAGGCCGAGGCGATGGGCGTGGGCTTCGAGCACATCAGCAGCACGTTGTCGGCGGCGATGGGCTCGCAGTACGTCAACGATTTCCCCAACAAGGGCCGGCTGCAGCAGGTGATCCTGCAGGCCGATGCGCCGTACCGGATGGAGCTCGAGGATGTGCTGAAGCTGTACGTGCGCAACAGCGAAGGCGGCATGGTGGCGCTGTCCGAGCTGGTCACCCCGCACTGGACCGAGGCGCCACTGCAGCTGCAGCGCTATCTCGGCTTCCCGGCGCTGAACCTGTCCGGCGCACCAGCCTCCGGCGTGTCGACTGGCCAGGCCATGGCGGAGATGGAGCGGCTGGCCGGGAAGCTGCCGTCCGGCTTCGCCCTGCAGTGGACCAGCCAGTCGCTGCAGGAGCGTGAGTCGGGGGCGCAGGCGCCGTGGCTGCTGCTGTTGTCGATGCTGGTGGTGTTCCTGGTGCTGGCGGCGCTGTACGAGAGCTGGTCGATTCCGTTGGCGGTGATGCTGGTGGTGCCACTCGGCCTGCTCGGTGCGGTTGCCGCGGTGTTGTTGCGCGGCATGCCCAACGACGTGTTCTTCAAGGTCGGCATGATCACCGTGATCGGGTTGTCTGCGAAGAACGCGATCCTCATCGTCGAGTTCGCGCGGCAGCTGCAGCAGCAGGGTCGCGGCCTGGTTGAAGCAGCGCTGGAAGCTGCGCGGCTGCGCCTGCGGCCGATCGTGATGACCTCGCTGGCATTCGCGCTGGGCGTGGTGCCGCTGATGCTGGCGCAGGGCGCGTCGAAGGAAACCCAGCAGGCGATCGGAACCGGTGTGTTCGGCGGCATGGTCAGTGCGACCGTGCTGGCAGTGTTCTTCGTGCCGGTCTTCTATGTAGTGGTGCAGGGCGCGCGGCAGTGGATCGCGCAGCGCCTGCGCAGGCGCCGGCCGATGCCGGAAGGAATCGTGGATGGAACGGAACATCGTTGAAGATCTGCACGAGCAACAGTTGATGGCGCTGGAGCAGCGCCTGTGCGCAGCGCTGCTGGAAAATGATCACGATGCGCTGACCGCGCTGGTATCGCCGGCCTTGTTCATGATGGACGGCCATGGCGGCCGCATGCTCGACCTGCCGTGGCTGGGCGATTGGCTGGCCGGTGGCCTGCAGGTACGGAACCTGCAGTTGCACGCGGTGGAAACCCTGCTGTGTGGCCGCTTGGCGCTGCTGTCCAGCGACGTGTGGCTGTCGGCGTGGCAGCAGGACCAGGAGCGCGTGGTGAAGCTGCGGCTGTTGCGGGTCTGGACCTGCAGTTCCGGCGACAGTGGCGCACAGTTGCTGTCGATGGCGGTGCTGGCCGCATGAGCGCGGTCAGGCCGCTTTCAGGCCCCGCTCACCGGCAGGTGGTAGGGTCGAAGATCTCTGTAGTGTCGACAAGGAGTCGAGCCATGCGTGTAGTTCCCAGTCTGTTGGCAGCCTCCCTCGGGTTGGTGCTGGCCGCGTGCCAGCCGGCACAGGCACCCGTTGCGAGCGGCAATGACACCCCGCCTGCCACGCCGCAGCCGAACACCAGCGCCGTGGGTGGCAACGAGACCGCCTACCAGTGTGGTGATCTGGGCGTGCGCGCGACCTTCAATGGCGAGGATGCGGCCACGGTGGTGATTGGCGAACGCACCTTCGCCATGACCTCCGAGCGTGCGGCGTCGGGCGCGAAGTATGGCGATGGCCAGGGCAACAGTTTCTGGACCAAGGGCAGTGATGATGGCCTGTTGAGCCTGAAGGGCGAGGCCGATCGCGAGTGCCATGCGGTGGAAGCCACCGAAGGCGATGGCAGCGCCGGCAATGCCGCGTTCCGTGCCACCGGCAATGAACCCGGCTGGCTTGCAGTCGTTGACGGCGATGCGCCGGGCCTGCAGGTGGAAGTCGATTACGGCGAGCGCCGCTTCGACGTGGCCAAACCCACCGAAGGTGCCGATGGATGGAGCGGCAAGGCGTCCGATGGCACCGACGTCAAGCTCAGCTTCCAGCGCACCACCTGCCAGGATGACATGAGTGGCGAGGCATTCGATGCCAAGGTGAACCTGACCATCGGCACCCGCCAGTACCACGGCTGCGGCAACTTCGGCGCGAAGCAGCCGTAAGCCACCTGTAGGGCCGAGCCCACGCTCGGCTCTACATCATCGAGGGGTCAGCCCCCGCAGGGCTTCAGGTCGAGATCGAAGTCCAGGTCATAGCGGCTGTTGATCCCGATCAGCGCTGCGCGGACAGCGCAGTCGCCGCGATGACGTGCGACCAGATCGGTGAAGACCTTCTCGCGGCCCTCGCAGTACTTCGCGCCGGCTTCTTCCAGTTCGCGGCGACGCTCGTCGTCGTAGGGCTCTTCACCCGCAAAGTGCTGGCAGGTGTTCTCGCGCGCGAGGAAGGCCTGCACGTCGCCCGGCATGGCGCAGTAGATACGCACGTCGTCGACGTCGTACACATCGCCTGGGACCGGACAGCCTGCGGCTGCACGTGCCTTGTCCAGGTCCTCATCGCCCGAGGGCAGGTCGGTAGCGGGCTCGGCTTCGGCGGTGGCCTCGACGGCGGCCGGTGCCTGCACCGCAGGTGCGGCCGTCACCGCCGGTCCGGCCGGCGTGGCCTTCGGCGTGGCCTCGGCAGCGTTGTCCGCTGCCTGCGGCGAGCACGCCGCAAGCAGGGACAGGCAGCCGATCAGCGCAAGGCGCTTAGTCGGCACGGCCAGCGAATTCGCCGGTGGCGGTGTTCACCAGCACGCGCTCACCGTTGACGATGTACTCCGGCACCATGATCTCGATGCCGGTGTTGAGCTTGGCCGGCTTCGGGCGCTTGGTGGCGGTGCCGCCCTTCAGTTCCGGCGGCGTCTCGATCACTTCCAGCACCACCGAGGCCGGTAGCTGGATCGCGACCGGCTGCTCGTCGATCACCTGCACGTAGATGCCGGTCAGGCCGTCGGTGATGTAGCCGGCGTCGTCGCCGATCACGTCCGCGTCCAGAGTGTAGGGGGTGTAGTCCTCGTCATCGAGGAACACGAAGGCATCGCCGTCCTTGTACGAATAGGTGGACTGGCGGCGCAGCAGTTCGACCTCGACCAGGTTGTCGTCGGCATCGAAGCTGGCGTCGAGCTTGTTGCCGCCCGGCACGCTGTACATGATGAAGCGGAAGCGGACGTTGCCGCCGCGACCCTGCGGCGAGCTGCGCTCGATGTCGCGGATCTGGTACACGCCGTTGTTGAACTCGACGACGTTGCCCTTCTTGATGTCGTTGGCTTTCATGGTGATCTAGGTCGTTGGGGGAGGGCGCCGTCCCGGCGCCCGGGGGGAATCACTTCGGAGCGAGGCGGGTAGCGCCGTCCAGGCGGATGGTCTCGCCGTTGAGATAGGTGTTGCCGAGGATGAAGCCGACCAGGTTGGCGAAGTCTTCCGGCTTACCCAGGCGCGACGGGAACGGGATCGAGGCGGCCAGCGACTGCTGCACGGTTTCGGGCATGCCATCGACCATCGGCGTCCAGAACACGCCCGGAGCGATGGTGTTGACGCGGATGCCGAAGCGCGAGAGTTCGCGTGCCATCGGCAGCGTCATCGACACCACGCCGCCCTTGCTGGCGGCATACGCGGCCTGGCCGATCTGGCCTTCGTAGGCGGCGATGCTGGCGGTGTTGATGATCACACCGCGCTCGCCATCGGTACCGGCCTCGTTGTGCTGCATGCGGTTGGCCGCGGCCTTGGCGACATTGAAGCTGCCGACCAGGTTGACCATCACCGTGCCCTGGAAGCCAGCCAGCGGCATCGGGCCTTCCTTGCCCAGCACGCGGCCGGCGCCGAGGATGCCGGCGCAGTTCATCGCCACGTTCAGGCCGCCGAGGAAATCGTGGGCCTGGTCGATGGCCGCAGCCACGGCCGCCTCATCGCTGACGTTGACGTTGAAATAGCGGGTCTTGTCGGCACCCAGCCCGGCAACGGCAGCTGCGCCCTTGTCGTCGTTGAGGTCGAACAGGGCCACCTTGCCGCCCTGGGCGACGAGGTGCTGAGCCACGGCCAGGCCGAGGCCGGAGACGCCGCCAGTGATCACGGCACGTACGGAAGACAGCTGCATTGAACGGTCCTGCAGGTTCGAGAACCGCCGATTCTAACGGAAGCCGCGACCGTCGCTGTTGTGCACTGCGCCGCCGGTGCGGGACGGCGCAGCGCGGCGATCAGCCGGCGGCCAGCGCCTGCCCGGTGCGGCTGGCGGTGGCGCGGCCAAGCAGGCCGGCCAGCCAGCGGCCGGTCTCGGCCAGTGCTGGCAGGTCCACGCCGCTGTCCAGGCCCAGGCCCTGCAACAGATAGACCACGTCTTCGCTGGCGACGTTGCCGCTGGCGCCCTTTGCGTACGGGCAGCCACCGGCGCCGGACACGGCGCTGTCGACCACGCGCACGCCTTCCTCCAGGCAGGTGGCGATGTTGGCGATGGCCTGGCCATAGGTATCGTGGAAGTGCACGGCCAGCGCTTCCATCGGTATCTCGGCGGCCACCGCCTGCAGCATCGCCCGTGCCTTGCGCGGGGTGCCGACGCCGATGGTGTCGCCCAGCGAAATTTCATAACAGCCCATCTGGTGCAGGGCGCGCGCCACCCGCACCACGTCGGCCAGCGGCACCTCGCCCTGGTAGGGGCAGCCGAGCACGGTGGAGACGTAGCCGCGCACGCGTACACCATCGGCGGCAGCACGGCGCAGGATCGGCTCGAACCGGGCCAGCGATTCGTCGATGCCGGCATTGGTGTTGGTACGGTTGAACGCCTCGGAGGCGGCGGTGAACACCGCCACTTCCTCCACGCCCACCGCACGGGCGCGGTCGTAGCCCTGTTCGTTCGGCACCAGTACCGGATAGTGGATACCCGGCCGGCGCTGGATGCCGGCGTAGACCTCGGCGGCGTCGGCCAGCTGCGGAATCCACTTCGGGCTGACGAAGCTGGTCGCCTCGATGCTGCGCAGGCCGGTGGCCGACAGGCGGTTGATCAGTTCGATCTTGTCGGTGGTGGATACCGACTGCTTTTCGTTCTGCAGGCCGTCCCGCGGGCCGACCTCGACGATGCGGACGTAATCGCTCATGCGGCCTCCCCGGCGGTGGGACGGTGGCAGACCGCCTCGATGTTGTTGCCATCCGGGTCGAGCACGAAGGCGCCGTAGTAGTCCGGGTGGTACCAGGGGCGCAGGCCCGGGGCGCCGTTGTCGCGGCCGCCGGCGGCAAGTGCGGCGGCATGGAAGGCGTCCACCTGGTCGCGGCTGGCACAGGCGAAGGCGACGTGCACGCCGTGGCTGGCGGTGCAGCCATTGCCGAGCCAGAAGAACGGCTTGCCGTCGCTGCCGAAGCCGATGTGGTCGTGCGCGCCGGTCTGTTCGGCGGTCACTTCCATCACCACGCCGATCTGCAGCGGCGCCAGTGCCTGCAGGAAGAAGGTCCTGCTGCGCGCCAGGTCGGCGCTGGTCAAACCAAGATGATCGAGCATGTTCAGGCTTCCGTGACCCAGTGGGGCGCGCGCTTGTCGAGGAAGGCGCCGAGGCCTTCCTGGCCCTCGGCGGACACCCGCAGGCGCGCGATCAGGGCGGCATTATCGCGATCCAGGGCGTCGCGGTCATGGCTGTCGCGGACCTGCCGCACCAGCTGCTTGGCGGTGGACGAGGCGATCGGGCCGGCCTTGTCGAGCAGGGCCAGCTGCCGCTCCAGCGCCTCGTCCAGGCGCTCGGGCTCGACCAGCTGGTGGACCAGGCCGATGCGCAGTGCGGTATCGGCGTCGAAGTGCTCGCCGGTGGCGAACCAGCGCCGCGCCTGGCGTGGGCCGATGGCCTCGATCACGTAGGGCGAGATCACCGCCGGCAGCAGGCCGAGTCGGCTTTCGGTCAGGCCGAAGCGGGCCGAGGTGCTGGCGATGGCAATGTCGCAGCAGGCAACCAGGCCGACGCCGCCACCGAAGGCCGCGCCGTGGACCCGGGCCAGGGTAGGCTTGGGCAGCTCGTCCAGGGTGCGCATCAGCCGCGCCAGGGCCAGCGAGTCCTCGCGGTTGTCGGCCTCGCTGGCGGCGGCCATGCCGCGCATCCACTGCATGTCGGCGCCGGCCGAGAAGGAGGCGCCGTGGCCGGCCACCACCACGGCGCGGACCGAATCATCGCGGCCGGCGGCTTCCAGTGCGGCGGTCAGCCGGGCGATCAGGCTGGCGTCAAAGGCGTTGTGCAGCTCCGGCCGGTTCAGCCAGAGGGTGAGGACGGCGCCACGGCGCTCGATCTGCAAAGCATCGTTCATGGGATTCCAGGGTCACTCCATACCTGTATGGATCATAGCGGGCCATTGGTCATGGGCCATGACGCGACGCGGGAATGTTAGAATCGAGAACCATTTACATCCAGCAGAGAACACGCTAGATGACGCTGTCCGAACTGCCGCTGCACACCTCGGCCGTGGTCGAGTCCGTGCAGGACCTGCATGCCAACGATGCCATTGCCCGTCGCCTGCGCGAGCTGGGTTTCGTGAAGGGCGAGGAAGTGCGCCTGGTGGCCAAGGGCCCGGTGGGCGGCGAGCCGCTGCTGGTGCAGGTCGGGTTCACCCGGTTCGCGCTGCGGATCAGTGAAGCCAAGCGCGTCGTGGTCGACGCCGCCAGCCAGGAACGACGTGCATGACCGCTACCACCGCCACCGCCCCCCTGCGCATCGCGCTGGTCGGTAATCCCAACAGTGGCAAGACGGCGCTGTTCAACCAGCTGACCGGCAGCCGCCAGAAGGTCGCCAACTACACCGGCGTCACCGTCGAGCGCAAGGAAGGCCGCCTGCGCGCGCCGTCCGGCCGTGAATTTGCCGTGCTTGACCTGCCGGGCGCCTACAGCCTGCAGCCGGCCAGCCTGGACGAGGCGATCACCCGCGACCTGTGCCGGGGCTTCTACCCGGGCGAAGCCGCGCCGGACGTGCTGCTGTGCGTGATCGATGCCACCAACCTGCGCCTGCACCTGCGTTTCGCGCTGGAACTGCGCGAACTGGGCAAGCCGATGGTGGTGGCCCTGAACATGGTCGATGCGGCCCAGCGCCGCGGCATCCAGGTGGACGTGGCCGCGCTGGAGCGCGAGCTGGGCGTGCCGGTGGTGGAGACCGTGGCGGTGCGCAAGCAGGGTGCCAAGGCGCTGGTCGAGCGCTTGGATGCCATGGTGCCGCACCTGGATGCGCCGGTGCCGGGCCCGGAAGGTGGCATCGATTACCACGCCAAGGTGCGCCAGATCCTGTCGGTGGCCGTGCGGATGCCGGCGCGGACCGCGAAGATCGACGACGCGCTGGACCGCTGGCTGCTGCACCCGGTGTTCGGCCTGATCAGCCTGGCGGTGGTGATGTTCCTGATCTTCCAGGCGGTGTACGCCTGGGCGACGCCGCTGATGGACGCCATCGAGGCCGGTTTCGCCTGGCTCGGCGCCTTCGTCGGCAGCGTGCTGCCGGAAGGCCCGCTGGCCAGCCTGCTGACCGACGGCATCATCGCCGGTGTCGGTGGCGTGGTGGTGTTCCTGCCGCAGATCCTGATCCTGTTCTTCTTCATCCTGGTGCTGGAGGAATCCGGCTACCTGCCGCGTGCGGCATTCCTGCTCGACCGCATGATGGCGGCCGCCGGCCTGTCCGGCCGTTCGTTCATCCCGCTGCTGTCCAGCTTCGCCTGCGCGGTGCCGGGCATCATGTCCACGCGCAGCATCCAGGACCCGCGTGACCGCCTTGCCACGATCCTGGTGGCGCCGCTGATGACCTGTTCCGCACGCCTGCCGGTGTACGCGCTGTTGATCGGTGCGTTCATTCCGCAGAAGACGGTGTGGGGCGTGTTCAACCAGCAGGGCCTGGTATTGTTCGGCCTGTATGCGGCCGGCATCCTCAGCGCGCTGGCGATGTCGTGGATCATGAAGAAGTGGCGCCGCGACAAGAGCGAGCATCCGTTGATGCTGGAGCTGCCGTCGTACCGGCTGCCGCATGTGCGTGACCTGGCGGTCGGCCTGTACGAGCGCGGCATGATCTTCCTCAAGCGCGTCGGCGGCATCATCCTGGCGCTGACCATCCTGCTGTGGGTGCTGCTTTCGTTCCCGGCGGCCCCGGCCGGCGCCACGATGCCGGCCATCGACTACAGCTACGCGGGCCAGATCGGCCACGCGATGGCGGTGTTCTTCGCACCGCTGGGCTTCAACTGGCAGATCTGCATCGCGCTGATTCCGGGCCTGGCCGCGCGCGAAGTGGCAGTGTCCTCGCTGGCCACCGTGTACGCGCTGTCCGCGGCCGATGACGATGCCGCCAGCCAGGCGCTGACCCCGCTGATCAGCGACGGCTGGTCGCTGGCCACCGCGCTGTCGCTCCTGGTCTGGTACATCTACGCCCCGATGTGCATCTCGACGCTGGCCACCATCAAGCGCGAGACCAATTCGTGGAAGACGATGGCCTTCTCGGCGTTCTACCTGTTTGCTGCGGCCTACGTGGCGGCGCTGATCACCTACCAGGTGACCAAGGCGCTGGGAGGCGGCTGATGGATACCGGCCTGCTGCTGCAGTACCTGATCATCGCGGTGGCCGTGCTGGTCAGTGCCTGGGTGGTGCTGAAGAAGCAGTTCCCCGGCACGGTGCGCAAGCTGCGCGGGGCGTTGGCGCTGGCCCTGCTGAAGCCGGGCCGCGCGGCCTGGGCGCAGGCGCTGGGTCGGAAGATCGCGCCGCCGGCGAGCGGAGCGGGTGGCGCCTGTGGCGGTTGCGACAACTGCGGGCCGACTCCGCCGAAGCAGCACTGACGCTGCTTTTCCTGCCCTGGTGGGTGCGAACCTTGGTTCGCACGCTTGCGGGCTTCATCCACGCATGGCGTGGATCTACTGTGGGTTTTCCGCCACGCATGGCCGCCACGCATGGCGTGGATCTACCGGACTCGGCTGGATTCAAACCTCTCTGCGGATGATCGCCCGGAAGTTCCCGTCCTGGTTCAGTCGCCGCACCGATTCGCGGTTTCCATGGGCTGCCGCGAAGCCTGCCACGTCGGCAAGGGCATCGAGCAGCAGGCCTTTCAGCCCGTCGCGGTTGCCGGCTTCCAGCAGATCTTCGAGATCCTGCTGGATGAAGGTCCGGCGCAGGCCTGGCGTTTCTTCGATCCGCCAGTCGACATGGGGCGTGGGAATGCTGGAGCGGTACCGGAAAGCCGTTTCAAGATCGTCAGGCGCGAGGGGATACTCGAGCAGCTCCGGAAAGTAGAGTCCAGCATTCACATAGAAGCCCCGGCTTTCGCTGGCACGCTGGTGATTCACGACAAGCAGGGCGGCATCCAGCAAGCGGTAGCGGGTCGTCGACGTCCCGGCAAAACCGGTCTTCCTGGCGCACTTGCTGAAGACGGTCGAGGATTTCATGGGCTTTGCCTGGGCCGTAACAAGGGCCCACAGCCTTGAGGCGCAGTGCCTGACGGTCAATTGGCAAACGCGACACCCGGAACACTGGCCAGCATTTCATCCACGCATGGCGTGGATCTACCAGGCGCGTGAGCCCAGCTCCGCTGCCAGCGCCAGCCACCGACTGCGTTGCGCTGGGGTGCTGCTGCGTACCGCGCCCACGCGGCTGACCCGCACCGGGCGGATGCCGCAGAACTCCAGGATGGTGGCGCGGATCTGGGTGATGCCCGGGTCGCGGTAGATCCAGCGGTAGTACCAGGGCGGCGTATCCAGGGTGGTGATCACCCGTGCGCTGCGTCCGGCCAGCAGCCGGTCCCACCACACCGAATCGCGCCGGTAGCGGAAGGCGTACCCCGGCAACAGCACGCGATCAAAGAAGCCCTTCAGCAGGGCCGGCATGGCGCCCCACCAGGTGGGGTAGACCAGGACCAGGTGATCGCAGGCTTCAATCGCGTCGGCGGCGTCCTGCAGATCCGCTTCCAGCGGCTGGATCTGGCGGTACCCGTGGCGCAGCACCGGGTCGAATTCAAGGTCGCCCAGAGCGATCAGGCGTACCCGGTGGCCGGCGTTCTCGGCGGCGGTGGCATAGCGCTGGGCGAGCGCGCCGCACAGGCTGTCGCGGTCGGGATGGCCGAGCAGGATCAGGATGGAACGGGACACGGCAACCTCGGGCAATGGAAAGTGCGCGAGGCTGCGGTCTGCCCCAGGGGCAGAGTCAAGCCTGGGTCGTGCAGCCGCTGGGTTCCAGCACGCAGTCACGGCTGCCGGAGAGCAGCCACTGCTGCAGTTCGTCGCTGACCTGCTGCAGGGCGCGCTCGACCTGCGCCAACCGCGCCCGTTCGCTGGCAATGCGCGTGCGCTGCTGTTCCAGCAAGGCCAGCACCGCAGGCCAGTCGAGCCGTCCGTCGCGGCCCTGCAGGCGCGAGATTGCCGCCAGCGTGATACCCAGCCCCAGCGCCTGGCGGATCAGCTGCACCCAGGCCACGTCCTGTTCGCTGTAGTCGCGGTAGCGGTTCAGCCGTGGCACCGGCGGCAACAGGCCACGCGCCTCGTACAGGCGGATGGCCTTGGCGCTGGCACCGGTCAGGCGGCTGACCTCGGAGATGCGCATCGGTTCAGTCCCGCACCAGTCCACCATCGACTACCAGGTTCTGGCCGGTCACCGCGCGCGACCAGGGGCTGGCGAAGAACAGCGCGGCATCGGCGAATTCGGCCGGCGTGGTAACGCTGCGCAGGGGTGTGTTGGCGGCGATGTAGTCGAACACCGCTTCCGGCGTGGCGGCGCTGGCATCGGTGGTGCGCAGCAGGCCGCCGGACAGCATGTTCACGGTGATGCCATGCGGGCCGAGGTCGCCGGCCAGGGTGCGGGTGAGTGACAGCAGTGCGGCCTTGGCAGCGGTGTAGTCGTGGTAGGGCACGACCGGGTTCTGGAACAGGTTGGTGCCGATGTTGATCACGCGCCCGAAGCGTCGGGCCTGCATGCCGGGCAAGGCCGCCTGCACGGTGTTCAGGGCGCCGCGCACGCTGCCCTCGAACTGCGCCTGGAAGGCCGGCCAACCGATGGCGGCAGCACCGTCGCGGGCATCACCATTGAACGAGAACGCTGCGAGTGCGTTGTTGACCACCGTGGTGACGCCCTGGCCGAAGTGGGCCAGGGCATGCTGCAGCATCGCATCGACCTGGCTGCGGTCAGTGACGTCGGCCGGCAGTGCGATTGCCTGTCCGCCGAGCTCGGCGGCCAGGGCTCGTGCGGGGCCTTCGCTGCGGTGGTAGTTGACGATGACGCGCGCACCCTGCGCAGCGAACGCGCGGGCGATGTGCTGGCCAAGGCCGCGGCCGGCACCGGTGACCAGTACCAGCTGTTCGCTGATCTGCATGAGGGAGCTGCCATCCATTGCATGAAAGGGCATGCAGCGTAGCAGCGATGGCGCTTGCCGGAGCGGGCGTGCTGCCGCTAGCCTGCAGGCATGAACCAGACTCCCCTGCGATTGCTTATTCACGGTGCCTCCGGGCGCATGGGCCAGGCCCTGCTGCGGCTGGCCGCCGAACATCCCGAAACCCTGCAGATCGTGGCCGCAGTGACCGGCCGTGCGCCGGCGCAGCGCGTGGTCGATGGCGTGCCGTTCTTCGGTGCCAGCGAACTGTCCGGCGCGCCGGTGTTCGACGTGGCGATCGACTTCAGCCTGCCGGAGGGTTTCGACCCGCTGCTGGCGTTGTGCGTGGAGCGGGGTGCAGGGCTGGTGTCGGGCACCACCGGCATCTCCAGCACGCAGCGACTGGCGCTGGAGGCCGCGGCGGCGAAGATCCCGCTGGTCTGGGCCTCGAACTTCAGCCTGGGCGTGGCGGTACTGGACGAGCTGGTGGAGCGCGCGGCGCAGGCGCTGGCCGGCTGGAACTGTGACATCGTCGAATCGCACCACACCCAGAAGAAGGACGCGCCGTCGGGCACCGCGCTGACCCTGGGCGCGGCCGCGCAGCGGGGCGGGGCGGAACCGCATTACGCCAGCCTGCGTGCCGGCGACATCGTGGGCGAGCATCTGGTGCAGTTCACCGGGCTGGGCGAGCGCGTCGAGCTGGTGCATCGGGCCACCAACCGCGACATCTTCGCCCGCGGTGCCCTGTTCGCCGCCCGCCAGCTGCAGGACCGGGCCCCGGGCAGCTATCGGGTGCGGGACCTGCTGGACGGCCCCCGGTAACGGTCCAGGCCGATGGTAGATGCCAACCTTGGTTGGCAGGCTTTCCGGGAAGCGCCAACCAAGGTTGGCGTCTACCAGAGTCATGGCGGCCCCGCATACGCCGCCGGATTGAAATGAATGCGCAATCGCCTGTTCATGAAGCGCGATAACCGCTGGCGCGAGCGCCCCGGCAGCGCTACAATTCGCACTCGCCGAATCACGAAAGCCGGACCGGTCCCAGACCGTACGTCCGCGCTTTTTTGCAACCGGATTTCCGTGAAGCGCAGGCGTGACTTCGGCAGCCCCCTCGGTAGCCAAAGTGAGATTCCCGTGACCCAAGCCGCAATCCTCGTCCTCGAAGACGGCACCGTATTCGAGGGCGAATCCGTAGGCGCGCCCGGCCTGTCCGTCGGTGAGGTGGTGTTCAACACCGCCATGACCGGCTACCAGGAAGTGCTGACCGACCCGTCCTACGCCCGGCAGATGGTCACGCTGACCTATCCGCATATCGGTAACACCGGCATGACCGACCAGGACAATGAAGCGTCCAAGGTGTGGTCGGCCGGCCTGATCGTGCGCGACGTTCCGCGCCGTCCCAGCAACTGGCGCAGCCAGGTGTCGCTGCAGGACTGGCTGATCCAGCGTGGCGTGGTCGCCATCGCTGGCATCGACACCCGCAAGCTGACCCGCATCCTGCGCGAGAAGGGCGCGCAGAACGGTGCGCTGATGGCCGGCGACATCGACGTGGAAAAGGCACTGGAAGCCGCCCGCAAGTTCCCGGGGCTGAAGGGCATGGATCTGGCCAAGGTCGTCACTACCGAGAAGACCTATACCTGGACCGAGGGCCAGCTGGACCTGGATGCCAATGCCTTCGTCAGCGTGCCGGCCAGGTTCAAGGTCGTGGCCTACGACTTCGGCGTGAAGACCAACATCCTGCGCATGCTGGCCGAGCGTGGCTGCGAAGTGACCGTGGTGCCGGCGCAGACCCCGGCCGCCGAAGTGCTGGCGCTGAAGCCGGACGGCGTGTTCCTGTCCAACGGCCCGGGTGACCCGGAACCGTGCGACTACGCGATTGAAGCGATCAAGACCTTCATCGACGTGAAGATCCCGACCTTCGGCATCTGCCTGGGCCACCAGCTGCTGGGCCTGGCCTCGGGCGCACAGACCATGAAGATGGGCCACGGCCACCACGGTGCCAACCACCCGGTGCAGGACCTGGACAGCGGCCGGGTGATGATCACCTCGCAGAACCACGGCTTCGCGATCGATGAAGCGACCCTGCCGGCGACCCTGCGCGTGACCCACCGCTCGCTGTTCGACGGCACCAACCAGGGCGTGGCCCGCACCGACGTGCCGGCGTTCTCGTTCCAGGGCCATCCGGAAGCGTCGCCCGGCCCGACCGATGTCGGTCCGCTGTTCGACCGCTTCGTGGTGCTGATGGAGCAGGCCAAGGCGTGATCAGTACGCCGCCGGCCCGCCGGTGGCGTCGCGATGGACCGTAAACCCCGCATCGCTGCTGCCACTGGCGCGGTGCTGCGGATCAAGATTCCTGATCGACAGCGTGCGATCACCCCCCTTGTCACGCTGTACTGACTTAGAGAAGAAAATGCCCAAGCGCACTGACCTCAAGACCATCCTCATCATCGGTGCTGGCCCGATCGTCATCGGCCAGGCCTGCGAGTTCGACTACTCCGGCGCCCAGGCCTGCAAGGCCCTGCGTGACGAGGGTTACCGCGTGGTGCTGGTCAACAGCAACCCGGCCACGATCATGACCGACCCGGAGATGGCCGACGCCGTCTACATCGAGCCGATCAACTGGCAGACGGTCGAGAAGATCATCGCCAAGGAAAAGCCCGACGCGCTGCTGCCGACCATGGGTGGCCAGACCGCGCTGAACTGCGCGCTGGACCTGGCCGACCACGGCGTGCTGGAGAAGTACAACGTCGAACTGATCGGCGCCAAGCGCGAAGCGATCCGCATGGCCGAAGACCGCGAGCTGTTCCGCGTGGCCATGGGTGAGATCGGCCTGGAATGCCCGACCGCCGCCGTCGCCCACACCCTGGACGAAGCGCTGGAAATCCAGACCCGCGTCGGCTACCCGACCATCATCCGCCCCAGCTTCACCCTGGGCGGCAGCGGTGGCGGCATCGCCTACAACCGCGAAGAGCTGGTCGAGATCGTCAGCCGTGGCCTGGAACTGTCGCCGACCACCGAAGTGCTGGTGGAAGAGTCGGTGCTGGGCTGGAAGGAGTTCGAGATGGAAGTGGTCCGCGATACCGCGGACAACTGCATCATCGTCTGCTCGATCGAGAACCTGGACCCGATGGGCGTGCACACCGGTGACTCGATCACCGTGGCGCCGGCGCAGACCCTGACCGACAAGGAATACCAGCGCCTGCGCGATGCCTCCATCGCCGTGCTGCGCAAGATCGGCGTCGATACCGGTGGCTCGAACGTGCAGTTCGGCATCAACCCGACCACCGGCCGCGTGGTCGTCATCGAGATGAACCCGCGCGTGTCGCGTTCGTCGGCGCTGGCCTCCAAGGCCACCGGCTTCCCGATCGCCAAGGTCGCCGCCAAGCTGGCCGTGGGTTACACCCTGGACGAACTGAAGAACGAAATCACCGGTGGCCTGACCCCGGCCTCGTTCGAGCCGTCCATCGACTACGTCGTCACCAAGATCCCGCGCTTCGCCTTCGAGAAGTTCCCGGCGGCCGATGCGCGCCTGACCACCCAGATGAAGTCGGTGGGCGAGGTGATGGCGATGGGCCGCACCTTCCAGGAGTCGGTGCAGAAGGCCCTGCGTGGCCTGGAAACCGGCAAGGTCGGCTTCGACCCGACCGGCCTGGACCTGAGCAATGAAGAAGACCTGCAGACCCTGCGTCGCGAGCTGAAGGCGCCGGGCCCGGAGCGCCTGTTCTTCGTCGCCGATGCGTTCCGCGCCGGCATGAGCGTGGAAGAGATCTACGCGCTGTCGTTCATCGATCACTGGTTCCTGGACCAGATCGAGGAAATCATCGCTGCCGAAGCTGACGTCGCCGCCGGTGGCATCGACGCGCTGGACGCCGCTCGCCTGCGCAAGCTGAAGCGCGCTGGCTTCTCCGATGCACGCCTGGCGCAGCTGACCGGGACCAACGAAGCCGCCATCCGCGCGCTGCGTCGTGCGCACAAGGTGCGCCCGGTCTACAAGCGCGTGGACTCCTGTGCCGGTGAATTCTCGACCGGTACCGCCTACCTGTACTCGACCTACGAGGACGAGTGCGAGGCTGCGCCGAGCAACCGCGACAAGATCATGATCCTGGGTGGTGGCCCGAACCGCATCGGCCAGGGCATCGAGTTCGACTACTGCTGCGTGCACGCGGCACTGGCGCTGCGCGAGGATGGCTATGAAACCATCATGGTCAACTGCAACCCGGAAACCGTGTCGACCGACTACGACACCTCCGACCGCCTGTACTTCGAACCGCTGACCCTGGAAGACGTGCTGGAAATCGTCGAACTGGAACAGCCGAAGGGCGTGATCGTGCAGTACGGCGGCCAGACCCCGCTGAAGCTGGCGCGCGCGCTGGAAGCCAACGGCGTGCCGGTGATCGGCACCAGCCCGGACTCGATCGACCTGGCCGAAGACCGTGAGCGCTTCCAGCAGCTGGTCGACAAGCTGGGCCTGAAGCAGCCGCCGAACCGCATCGCCCGCAACGACCAGGAAGCGCTGCTGCTGGCCCGCGAGATCGGCTACCCGCTGGTGGTGCGCCCGAGCTACGTGCTGGGCGGCCGTGCGATGGAAATCGTCTACGGCGAAGCCGATCTGGCCCGCTACGTGCGCGACGCGGTGAAGGTGTCCAACGATTCGCCGGTGCTGCTGGACCGCTTCCTCGACAATGCTGTCGAGTGCGACGTCGACATCATCGCCGACAAGGATGGCAACGTCCTGATCGGTGGCGTGATGGAGCACATCGAAGAAGCCGGCGTGCACTCGGGCGATTCCTCCTGCTCGCTGCCGCCGTACTCGCTGTCGGCTGAAACCCAGGCCGAACTGCGCCGCCAGGTGGTGGAGCTGGCCAAGGCCCTGAACGTGGTCGGCCTGATGAACACCCAGTTCGCGATCCAGACCAGCGACGAAGGTGCCGACACCATCTACCTGCTGGAAGTGAACCCGCGTGCCTCGCGCACCGTGCCGTTCGTGTCCAAGGCGACCGGCATGCCGCTGGCCAAGATCGCCGCCCGTTGCATGGCTGGCAAGAGCCTGGCCGAGCAGGGCGCAACCAAGGAAATCGTGCCGGACTACTACTCGGTGAAGGAAGCGATCTTCCCGTTCGCCAAGTTCCAGGGCGTCGATCCGATCCTCGGGCCGGAGATGCGCTCCACCGGTGAGGTGATGGGCGTCGGCCGCACCTTCAACGCCGCCTTCGCGCGTGCGCAGGAAGCCGGTGGCATCAAGGCCCCTCCGGTCGGCAAGGCCTTCGTGTCGGTGCGTGATCCGGACAAGAAGCGCGTGCTGCCGGTGGCCAAGGCGCTGCTGGCGCGTGGCTACAGCCTGGTCGCCACCCGTGGCACGGCTGCATGGCTGCAGCAGCACGGCATGGACTGCGAGATCATCAACAAGGTGGTCGAAGGCCGTCCGCACATCGTCGACTCGATCAAGAACGGCGAGATCGTCTACATCGTCAATACGACCGAAGGTCGTTCGGCGATCAACGACTCGTTCTCGATCCGCCGCGAGGCGCTGCAGCATCGCGTCACCTACTCGACCACCATTGCCGGCGCCAAGGCGCTGGTGGATTCACTGGAATTCCGTGGCACCGGCCCCGTCTGGTCGCTGCAGGAGCTGCACAAGGAGTTGAATGCATGAGAGCCCCCATCACGATGAAGGGCGCGCAGAAGCTGCGCGACGAACTGGATCACCTGAAGTCGGTCAAGCGCCCGAAGGTGATCGCCGCGATCGCCGAAGCGCGTGAGCATGGCGACCTGAAGGAGAACGCCGAGTACCACGCCGCGCGCGAGGAACAGGGCTTCATCGAAGGCCGCATCAAGCAGCTGGAAGGTGAGCTGTCGCACGCCGAAATCATCGACGTGAGCAAGCTCAACGCCGGCTCCAAGGTGGTGTTCGGCGCCAGCGTGACGCTGGCCGACGTGGAAACCGACGAAGAGAAGAAGTATCAGATCGTTGGTGACCTGGAAGCGGACATCAAGCTGGGCCTGATCGCGATTTCCTCGCCGGTGGCGCGCGCGATGATCGGCAAGCTGGAAGGCGATTCGATCGTGATCGACGCCCCGGCCGGCCAGCGCGAGTACGAGATCGTCAGCGTCAGCTACCTGGACTGACCCGGTGGCAACGGCGACCCTGCTGTTGCCGGCACGCAGCCGCTTTGCCGCGGCTGCGCTGCCGGACGATGTGGCGCGTGCGCTCGGCCGCGCTACGAGCGTGCAGGTCGCGCCGGGCGAACGCGCGCAGCTGACGCGCCATTTCGCGGTTGCCGCGCCGCACTGGCCGGTGGCCGCGTTGACCCGCCAGCGTGACGTCGGTGATGCCGCCGGCGCCAGCTGGCTGCGTGCCGATCCGGCCTGCATGGTGCCGGACATGCACGGCGCGCGGATGATGGCCTACGGCGAAACGCTGCGGCCGACCCTGGCCGACAGCCTGGCGTTGCTGCCGGTGCTGCAGCCGTTGTTCGCCGATGCCGGATTCGTGCTCGACGCACCGGACCCGTCGCGCTGGTACCTGCGTCTACCGATCGACAGCGAGCTGCCGGACTTCGACAGTCCGGACGAGGTGCTGGGCGATGACCTGTTTTCGCATCTGCCGGAAGGCGAGGGCGGCCGTCGCTGGCGGGCGCTGATGACCGAAGCGCAGGTGCTGCTGCACAACCATTCCTGGAACCAGCAGCGCGCCGCGCAGGGACAGCAGCCGATCAATTCGCTGTGGTTCTGGGGCGGTGGCGTGATGCCAGTGTCGGTCAGCACGCCGCACGCACAGGTGCGCAGCCGCGATGCCCTGCTGCAGGGCCTGGCCCTGGCTGCCGGTGTGGCCGCGGACGGCGAGCAGGCGGTGGATGCACTGGTCGATCTGCGCCAGCTGCGTTCACTGCAACAGCTCGGCAATGATGCGATCCGTCCGCTGCTGGCCGCGCTGAAGCGTGGTGAGCTGCAGCGGCTGGTGCTGGATTTCGAGGACGGCCTGCAGTTCCAGTTGGATCGCGGACAGCGCTGGCAGTTCTGGAAGAAGCCGCGCCAGCTTCACGACGCCTGAGGCAATCTGCGCACGCAGGCCATGCCTGGCGGAGTCCGGTGATTGTGGTAGCGCCGGGCCATGCCCGGCGGATGCCCTACCGGAATTCAGTGATATAGGTCGGCAGTCGCCAAGTGGAAGCTCCAGCGCCACTGCAGGTGCCACCAACGTACTCCATGCTCAGCTGCATCCGCTGGCCATCCCATGCCCAGTAGCGCCCCGTTCCGCAGCGATCCCGATCGGTCTCCACAGTCTCTTCAACGAACATCAGCTCCCGTGAGTACGGGAACAGTGCGCCCTGGGTAATGAAAACGGGATTGAACGGTGCCTGGTCGTTGATCGACCACGTCCCACCCGGCACATTGAACCCCGGGATGTGGCAGACAACGGAGGCCAGTACGTGATGGTCGTCCAGGCGCTGGATGGCGATGTAGGGTGCGCTGGTCTGTGGTACATCCGCAGCGCACGCCCAGTCCGCCTTGTTGTCGGGCCGAAGCAGCCGGCGCAGGTTCTCGCGTTCGCCCAGGCGCGCATCCTCCTCACGCGGAGGTGCCCGCTTGGATGGCATGGCCAGCACCGGCTTCGGCAGAGCGGGCGGCACGCTCGACTCCGGTCGGCTTCCTCGTTGCACCAGTGCACCGGGCGTATCCAGACGGTGCTGGATCTGATCCATCTTCAGCATCAGTGCGGCTGCGCCGGATGCAGACAGCGACCATGTCTGCCCCCTGCCATCAGTGATGCTGATGCGGGATTGCCTGATGAGGGCGGTGTTGAACGCCTGCACTTGAGCCGGGGTGAGCTTTGCGTGCTCCGTGGCTGACTCGAGTGCCCCGATGCTGCCCACGCGTTCTCCGTCCAGCTGCAGGTGCAGTGCGCCAACAGGAGACTGCGCTTGTGCCTCGGGGTCGTCAGCGTCGTCGCGGGCGAGTACCAGCCGGATCTCCACCGCTTCCCCGGGTCCGCCATTGCGCTCGATCAGCGCGGCCAGTCTCAGCGGTGCGGAGGCGCCGACACCGGCGATACGGCAGGCACGCGTGTTGTCGCACACCATGAACCAGTCGCCCTCGGCGAACGATGCGCCAACCGGAGCCGTGGCCCAGGCGGACGAAGACATCGCCAGCAATCCCAGCAGGAACAGCGGCAATTGCGGCAGAGCAGGGGAGCGCATTCAACGAACCTCGCTGACCAGGGTCGGCAGCATCCAGTGACCGCCCGGCATGCCACGGCACAGCCCGGTGCTGAAGGCACTGCTTGGCTGGAATCGGCGGCCATCCCATGTCCAGTCCGAGCCGGAAACGCAGTCGCCGATGCCGCGGCCTTTGTAGCGTGCGTACAGCGTGCGCTCGAAGTGCGAGAAACCCTCCGCTTCGAGCGTGACCGCCTGCGGGGCGAACGGAGGGCGATCGCGCGCGATCCAGAAGCCATTGCTGTAGTTGTATGCACCCATCTGGCACAGCGCCTGCACCAGTACATGGCTGTCGTCCAGCCGCTCGATCACCATTTCCGGGGTGCCCTTGTACTCGATCAGACGCGGACAGTCGTCACCGTCGTCGAGCGTGGCAATCAGCGCGTCGCGCAGCGCTTCGCTGCTACCCAGTTTGCTGTCTCCGGGGCGAGTAGCCGCCAGCGTGGCACGCATGATCACGGGCCTGGTCTGCGCAGCCGGCACACTCGCTTCAGCGCGCGTGCCACGCCGTACTAGGGCACCGGGCGTGCCAAGGCGCCCTTGTACTTCGTCCATCTTCAACAGCACGGCGGCGGCACCACGATCGGAAATCGGCCAGCGCGTGGCCCTGCTGTCGATCACCTCGATGCGGGCCTGGCCGGGCAGGGCGGTGAGCAGCGCACCAACCTGCGCCGGTCGCAGCGTCACGGATTCGTCGGCGCCGGTGTCCCGCACCGGCCCCAGATCACGGCCGTTCACCAGCAGGCGCATCGCGCCTTCTGGCATTGCGCTTTCGCCATCCTCGCCCACCCGCAGTCGCGCCTTTACTGCCGTGCCGGGACCGCCGGCACGTTCCAGCATCAGGCTCAGCGGGCTGTCTGCGCTCTCCGGGCCATAGCCGGCGGCACGGCAGGTGCCGGTGTTGTCGCAGGCCAGGAACCAGTCGTGGTGCACGAACTCGATACCGGGTGTGACCGGCGTGTTTCCGGCATGGGAAGTGAGCGGCAGCAGCAGGCCGACAATCAGAGCGCACAGCGGGCGGTACATGGCGAATTCCGTTTCAGAAGCGAACAAGCATGGGCGATGGCCACGCCTGCGCCAAGCCCAGGAAGAGCCGGGCACGCCGAGCGGGTATCATGCGCGGGTCTTCCGTCACCCGGCGATGCCGATGTCCCTTGCCGCCGATGCTGTGCAGCCGTCCCCTGATACGCCGACGATCCGCCGCCGCGATGCGGTCGCGCCCGGAAGCTGGCCGGAGGGCACGCTGCCGCTGCTGGCGCGTCTCTATGCCAGCCGGGGTGCGGGCACGCCGGAGCTGGCGCAGCCGAAACTGGGCAATCTGCACGCTCCCGAGCTGCTGACTGGCATCGACGATGCGGTGGGCCTGCTGGTTGAGGCCATCGCCAACGACAAGCGCATCCTGGTGGTTGGCGATTTCGATTGCGATGGCGCCACCGCCTGCGCGGTCGGCGTGCGCGGCCTGCGCATGCTCGGGGCGCAGCATGTCTTCCACGCGGTGCCGAACCGCATGGTGCACGGCTACGGCCTGTCGCCGTCGCTGGTGGAAGAGCTGACCGCGTTGAAGCCGGACCTGCTGGTCACGGTCGACCACGGTATTGCCTGCCATGCCGGCGTGACTGCGGCCAAGGCGCGTGGCTGGCAGGTGCTGGTCACCGATCATCATCTTCCCGGTCCGCAATTGCCGCCGGCCGATGTCATCGTCGATCCCAATCTGGACGGCGATGCTTTCCCCAGCAAGTCGCTGGCCGGCGTCGGCGTGATCTTCTACGTGCTGATGGCGCTGCGCCGGCAGATGCGCGAAGCCGGTGTCTTTGCCGACGGCAAGGGTCCAGACCTGACCACGCTGCTGGACCTGGTGGCGGTCGGCACCGTCGCCGACCTGGTGGCGCTGGACCCGAACAACCGTGCACTGGTCAGCGCGGGCCTGCGCCGCCTGCGCGCAGGGCAGGGCTGTGTCGGCCTGCGTGCGCTGATCGAAGCCAGCGGCCGCGATGCCGCGCGACTGACCGCCACCGATATCGGCTTCGCACTCGGCCCACGCCTGAACGCGGCGGGCCGGCTGGAAGACATGGCGCTGGGCATTGCCCTGCTGCTGACCGAAGACCCGCGCCAGGCGCGCGAGATCGCGCAGACGCTGGAGCAGATCAATTCGGAACGGCGCGCCGTGCAGCAATCGATGACCGACGACGCCGAGCAGGCGTTGACCCGCGTGGTACTGGACATGGCCGGCCAGCGCCCGGTGGCGGCCTGCCTGTTCGATGCCGACTGGCACCCGGGCGTGGTCGGCCTGGTCGCGTCGAAGATGAAGGATCGCCTGCATCGCCCGGTGATTGCCTTCGCCCCGGCTGAACCGGGTGCCGACACCCTGCGCGGCTCGGCGCGTTCGATTCCCGGCCTGCACATCCGTGACGCACTGGCGCTGGTCGATGCACGCCACCCGGGACTGATCGAACGCTTCGGTGGCCATGCCATGGCGGCTGGACTGAGCATGCAGCTGGATCACGTCGATGACTTCAAGGCCGCCTTCGTCGCCGTGGTACTGGAAATGCTCGACCCGGCGGCACTGCAGCAGCAGGTCCTCAGCGACGGCGAACTGGCCGCCGACGAGCTCGACCATCGCCACGCCGACGCACTGCGCCTGGCCGGGCCGTGGGGCCAGGGTTTCCCCGAGCCGCTGTTCGACGGCCACTTCGAAGTGGCCAACTGGCGCGTGTTGAAAGAGCGACACCTGAAGCTGGAGCTGCGCCTGCCCGGCGTACCCGGCACGATCAACGCGATCCACTTCGGCGGCTGGCACGGCAACGCGCCCGGTCGCCACGTTCATCTCGCCTATCGGCTCGCCTGCGACGACTATCGCGGCGGCAGCGCCATCCAGCTGATCGTGGAGCACAGCCTCCCCGCATGAAAAAGGGGACGGAGGGGATTAAGTCGCAAATGGCAAACAAGGCACAAACGACTTAATCCCCTCCGTCCCCTTTTTCTGTGGCGTCAGCGGACCTGGCTGACCAGCATCGGCAGTTCCCAGGTGCCCCCTGGCACGCCCCGGCATAGCCCAGGTGCCACCTCTGACGTCGCGATGAAGTTCGTCCCGTCCCACGTCCAGGCTGCGTGCGAAATGCAGTCAGCGAGGCCGCGGCCCTTCTGCGCGGCAATGATCTGGCCATCGTCGTAGTCGATGGCATCGCTGGTCACCCACTTTGCCTGGTACGGTGGCTGTGGGCGGGCCACCCAGTAGCCATCGCCGCTGTTATAGGCCGCTCGCCAGCAGGGCACGTTGACCAGCACGTGCTGTGCGTCCAGGCGGCGGACCTCCAGCGGCGAGTTGCTCAGCGGAGTATCGGCATCGGTTTCCTGAAGGCCTTCGCAGCTTTCGCCCTCCAGCGTGGCACGCAGAGCCGCGCGCAGGGCGGGTGAGGCGGCCAGTTTCGCAAACGCCGGATCATCCGGGGTCGAGTCAACGGTAGCGGCCTTGCGCACCACCGGCACCGGCAGCGCGGCGGGAACGCCGGATTCAGGCGTACTGCCCTTGCGCATCACCGCGCCGGGTGTGCCAAGGCGACCCTGGTACTCGTCGATCTTCAGCAGCACCGCTGCCGCCCCCTTGTCCGACAACGGCCAGCGATGGCCGGCGCCATCGGTCACGCTGACCCCGCCATCGCGCACCAGTGCGGACAACAGCGCGCTGGTCTGCGCGGCATTCAAGCTATGCGTACCTTCGCCCTTTGCCGGGGCCAGAACGCCCAGATCCTGCTGCTGGATGCGCAGATGCAGTGCGCCCCTGGGCTGGGGCTGGCCTTCTTCCGGCTGCAGCGACAGGCGGCCCTGGATGGCCTGGCCCGGGCCGCCCTTGCGGGTGAGCAGCACACTCAGGGTGCTGTCATCGTCGGTGGCATAGCCAGCGGCGCGGCAGGTCAGGGTGTTGTCGCAGGCTACGATCCAGTCGTGGTGCTGGAAATACAGGCTCTTGGCCGGGGCAGCGGCAATGGCGCCCAGTGGGCAAGCCAGGGCCAGCAGAGCGGCGGGCAGGAGGGATCGCATCGGCATCCTTGCACGTGGGGAAAGTGGGGCATGGTGCCTGCTGGCGGGGGCGATGAAAAGCTGCGCGCTGCCCAACCCCGTTCCGGCAGCTCGTGCGTTCAACGGTTCACGATCCCACTGGAGTCCGGTCATGGTCTTCGCCCGTTGCTGCACCGTGTTGTTGCTGGCCCTCGCGGCCTGGCCCGCTGGCGCGCAGTCGCCGCCGATCTCCCGGCCGCAGGCCGCCACGCCTCTCCTGATCGCGCCCGCTGCCGAACAGCCGGTGCAGCTGCAGCGTGCCCGCATCGAGGGCGAAGTGCAGGCAGGCATTGCCCAGACCCGGATCACCCTGGAGTTCCACAACCCGAACCGGCGCGTACTGGAGGGCGAGCTGCAGTTCCCGCTGGCCGATGGCCAGCAGATCACGGGCTTCGCGCTGGACATCAACGGTGAACTGCATGACGCCGTGCCGGTGCCCAAGGACCGTGGCCGCCAGGTGTTCGAAGAAATCGCCCGGCGTGGTGTCGACCCGGGCCTGCTGGAGCAGACCGCCGGCAACCAGTTCCGGCTGCGCATCTACCCGCTGCCGGCCGGTGGCAGTCGGCGCGTGCAGCTGGTGATTCGTGAGCCGTTGGCCTTCGCCGGACAAGGCTGGCAGTGGACGCTTCCGCTGCAGTTCGCCGCCGGAGCAGCCTCGGTTGAACTGAAACTGCAGGCCCCCGGCGCGGCCACCGCAGGTACGGCGCCCTTCCGTATCAGTGCGGGCCAGCTGCAGTGGCAGGGCAGGGGCTCGCAGTTGCCGAAGCAGCTGCAGTGGAGCCTGCCGGCAGCCCGCCAGGCACAGGTCCAGGTGGCGCCCTGGGAGGATGGCCATTACCTGCTGGCGCAGCTGCCGGTGGCGGCCAGCAGTTCGTCCCGCACGCTGCCCAGCGAGATCGGCCTGCTGTGGGACGGTTCCGGTTCGGCGGGGCAGCGCAATCGCACGCGTGAGTTGGCGCTGCTGGATCGTTACTTCGCCGCGATGGGGGACGGCACGGTGGCATTGACCGTGCTACGCGATCGCGCCGAACCGGTGCGGCGCTTCCGCGTCCGCGCCGGCAACTGGAATGAGCTGCGTGCGGTGCTGCAGGCCGTGCGCCCGGATGGCGCCAGCGCGCTGGCGCAGTGGCAGCCGCAGCCGAGTGTGAAGGAATACCTGCTGCTCAGCGATGGTCTGCTGACCTATGGGCCGGAAGCATTGCCAGCACTCGCACCGGAGCAGCGTCTGTTCGCGGTCAGTAGTGCCGGCGCGCGTACCGATGCCGTGCGACTGCGTGGCTGGAGCGAAGCGCATGGCGGACGCTTCGTCGCGCTGGGTAATGATGTTGATGCGGCCGCTCGCGAACTACTGTCGTCGCCGTTGGACGTGCAGATCGATGCGGGCCGTGGCGTACAGGAAGTGGTGATCGATCGTCGCAGTGAAGCCCAGGGCTGGTTGTGGCTGCATGCACGACTGGCGGCCGACGGCGTGCCGATGCGGGTGCGTGTGGGCGGCGGTGAATGGCAGGCGCTGCCGGCAACACAGAAGAGTGACGACGGTGAACTGGTGGCCGGCTTGTGGGCGCAGGCCCGTCTGCAGCAACTCGGCGCCGACCGTCGAGGCAACCGCGAAGCCATGCAGCTGCTGTCGCAGCAGTTCGGCCTGGTCGGGCCGGATACCTCCCTGATCGTGCTGGAGACGCTGGAGGACTACCTGCGCTATGCGATCCGCCCTTCGGGCAAGCTGCGCGCCGACTACGACGCCAGGTTTGCAGTGCAGGTAAGTGGTCGCGCCGCAGCCGATCGCCAGCGCCTGGATGAAGTGGCCGCTCGCTGGAAGGAGCGCCAGCAGTGGTGGAACCGCAGCTGGCCGAAGGGTGCGCCGCCGCAGGCGAAGGAAATGGCGCTGGAAGTGGCATCCGCAGGCTACGCAGCCGAATCCGCACCCGTGGCGATGCTGGCAGCCCCTGCGCCTGCCCCGCCGCCTGCGCCTTCACCGATGGCCGCGGCGGCCGAGCAGCGCATGGACGCCAGCAGCGCACGCGCGCGCCGCTCAGCACCTGCATCGAACAAGGCGCTGGATGCGATCGCAGTCACCAGCGGGTTCGCCGACGCATCCGCTGCCGCCAACGACGGCCAGCTCGGCATCCAGCTGGCGGCATGGCAGCCGGATTCGGCCATCGCCCGTCGCCTGCGCCAGGGTCCGCCGTCGCAGCTCTATGACCGCTACCTGGCCGAGCGCGATGCCCACGCCGACAGCAGCGCGTTCTTCCTCGACGTGGCCGACCTGCTGCTGGAGCAGGGCCAGCGCGAACTGGCACTGCGCGTGCTGTCGAACCTGGCCGAGATGGACCTGGACAACCGCCACCTGCTGCGCGTGCTCGGCTACCGGCTGATGCAGGCTGATGCCCCGGCACTGGCGGTGCCGGTGTTCGAGCAGGTGCTGGCGATGGGCCAGGAAGAACCGCAGAGCTTCCGCGACCTGGGCCTGGCACTGGCAGCGGCCGGCAGGCCACAGCAGGCACTGGCGCCGCTGTACCAGGTGGTGGTGCGGCCATGGGACAACCGCTTCGATGGCATCGCCCTGATCGCATTGGATGAGCTGACCAACCTGGTGGCGCGCAGTACGCCGCGCCTGGACACCCGCAGCATCGACCCGCGCCTGCTGCAGGCGATGCCGCTGGACCTGCGCGTGGTGCTGTCGTGGGATGCCGACAACAGCGACATGGACCTGTGGGTGACTGACCCGAACGGCGAGCGCGCGTACTACGGCAACCGCCAGACCTACCAGGGCGGGCGGATGTCGCAGGACTTCACCGGGGGCTATGGTCCCGAGCAGTTCTCGCTGCGCAACGCCAAGCCGGGCAAGTACAAGGTCGAGGCGAACTATTTCGGCAGCCGCCAGCAGCTGGTGACCGGTGCGACGACCCTGATGCTGCGCCTGACCACGCACTGGGGCACGCCGAAGCAGAAGGACCAGATGGTCACGATGCGGTTGAAGGACCGCGCCGAGACTGTGCTGGTGGGCGAGTTCGAGGTGAAATGACCGATCCCGGGCTTATGTAGCGTCGAGCTTGCTCGACTGCCTCGAGGTGGAGCCGAGCCCATGCTCGGCTCATGGCAGAGGTAGCCGAGCACGGGCTCGGCGCTACAAGGACACGGCGCGTGCGATCGTCGACGCTGGCGGATCGGCGCGCAGGCCGAACAGAGGTCGCAGCCAGCGCGAGCGTCGGATCAGCAGCTCGTGGATCAGCAGGCAGCCGCCGACGGTACCGGTCAGCAGCAGGGCCGGTTCCATCCACGGGCCCAGCTGCAGTGGCTTGAGCCAGAACAGCAGGGCGATGATCAGGCTCTGGTGCAGCATGTACCACGGATAGATGGCCTCGGTGCAGTACGGCAGCCAGCGGAACGGGCGATCAAGGAAGACCTTTCCCCAGCCCAGGATGGCCAGCAGCGCGGTCCATACGTACAGCGACTGGGTGGTACGGACCTGCAGGTCCCAGAACGGTTCGGGCCATTGCCGCAGGGGGGAATCGGCCGCCAGCACCTGGCCAAGGATGCGCAGGCCCAGGTACCAGCCGACCGCAGCCAGCGCCAACCACAGGGTGGTGCGGCGCAGGGCGACCACCCGTTCCCAGAACAGTGGCTCGCGACCCAGCAGGTAGCCGGCCAGGAATACCGTGGCGTACTTCGCGTGCTGGTACCAGTCGCCGAGCAGGGCATTGGTGGACGGATAGATCGGCTCCAGCCAGACCACCCAGGCCAGCAGCAGGGCGAACGGAATGCCGATCAGCAGCGTGGGTGAGGCTGCAACGCGTGCCATCGCGCTGCGCACCCCTGTTGTTCCCAGCAATGGCATCAGCAGGGCCAGCGCCAGGGTGTAGTTCCACAGATAGGCCAGGTACCACAGGTGGTTCCAGGTGATGCCGTACTGCCAGCCCGCGAAGCTGCCTTCCGGCCAGGGCCGCACCTGCCAGTAGCGCAGCAGGAAGTGGCCGAAGCCCGGCGCTACATGACCGTTGGCCACGCCTTCGCAGTAAGGCTGGATGGGTACGATCACGAACATGCCAAACAGCAGGGGCAGCAGCAGCTTCCAGGTGCGCAGGCCGGCGAAGCGCAGCAAGCTGCCTTCGGGTCGCATCAGTGCGATGGCGATGCCCGAGATCAGGAACAGCAGTGACATCCGCCAGCGATTGACGAACACCATCGGCCACTGCAGCCATTCGGCCGTGTGCACGCTCTTGAGGTGGAAGCCCCAGTCGTCCACATAGGCCATGCCGGTGTGGTAGAGGATCAGCAGGGCGAAGGCGAACACGCGCAGGGCGTCGATGTCGTGGCGTCGGGTCATGGGGGTGGTGTGCCGGAGAGTCGAGCCAAGGTGACGCTGCCCGGTCCGTGCAGCGACCACCAAGGGGTGGCTGGAACCCGCGCAGTGACCAATGGCGGGGGTGGTGGGACCAGTGGAGCCGCTACCCTCGGTCTCTTGAGGCAGGCTGGAGCACCGCAACGACATGGATGCAGCAATGACCCAGGGCCGACCACCGCGCTGGCGCACGTCAACCCGGCTGCTGGTATGGGCGGCCGTCCTGTCGGCGTCGGCGGTGACCAATGCGCTGGTGGAAGTGATGGATGCGGGCCGACGCGGCGCCGACCTCGGCCTGTGGGAACCGATGATCTGGGAGTTCAGCAGCCTTTGCCTGGTCCTGATGACCCTGCCGTTGCTGTGGTGGGGCTGCGAGCGCTGGCCGCTGCATGCCGATACCTGGAAGCAGTGGTTGCCGCTGTATCTGCTGGCCAGCGTCGGCTGGTCGCTGCTGCACGTGGTGGGGATGATGCTGCTGCGGCACCTGGCGTATGGAGCGCTGGGTTATCGGTACCAGGATGATGCCGGCTGGCTGGAGCGTTTTGCGTACGAATACCTGAAAGATGTACGCACGTTTGCGATGTTCGTGGCACTGGAGCACTTTGCCAGCTGGTTCGGTCGGCGCCGGCAGGGTGAGGCGAGCCTGCTGGCCGAGCCCGACGTCGGCCCGCCGGTGGAGCCGGTCGAGCGCCCCCAGCACTTCCTGGTGCGCAAACTGGGCAAGGAGTTCCTGGTCGCCACTGCGGACGTGGAGTACGCCCAGGCGGCGGGGAACTACGTGAACCTGCGGGTACGCGGCCACGACTACCCGCTGCGGATCACCATGGCGGTACTGGAGCAGCGGCTGGATCCGGGCGTGTTCCTGCGCCCGCACCGCAGCTGGCTGATCCATCGGGGCCAGTTGCGCTCGATCGAGCCGCTGGACGGTGGCGAGGCCCTGCTGCACATGGCCGACGGGGCCAAAGTGCCCTGCAGCCGGCGCCAGCTGCCGCTGCTGCGACAGGCGCTGGGGGCAGGGTGAGGCCCTCATTCCGGGCGCCCCCGGCCTGCGGTATCATTACCAGTCATCTTTTGAATGCATAACCGCCGACATGATCGAACTGAATCCTGTCCGCCAGCGCATCACCGATCTGACCGATCGCGTGCTGTCGCTCCGGGGGTATCTTTGACTACGACGCCAAGAAAGAGCGTCTTGAAGAAGTAACGCGGGAGCTGGAAAGCCCCGACGTCTGGAACAACGCCGAGTACGCCCAGAACCTGGGCCGCGAGCGTTCCAGCCTGGAGAAAACCGTGGGCGGCATCGCCTCGGTGCTCGACGGCCTGAGCGACGCCACCGAACTGCTGGAGCTGGCTGAGTCCGAGCAGGACGAGGACACCGCATTGGCCGTGGTCGCCGACCTGGACAAGCACCAGGCACACGTGGAGAAGCTGGAATTCCAGCGCATGTTCTCCGGCGAGATGGACAATGCGGCCGCGTTCGTCGACATCCAGGCCGGTGCCGGTGGCACCGAAGCCCAGGACTGGGCCGAGATCCTGCTGCGCATGTACCTGCGCTGGTGTGAATCTCGCGGCTGGAAGACCGAGCTGATGGAAGTCTCCGGTGGTGACGTCGCGGGCATCAAGTCGGCCACGCTGCGCGTGGAAGGCGACTACGCCTACGGCTGGCTGAAGACCGAGACCGGCGTGCACCGTCTGGTGCGCAAGTCGCCGTTCGACTCGGACAACCGCCGCCACACCAGCTTCACTTCGGTGTTCGTGTCGCCGGAAATCGACGACAACATCGACATCACCATCAACCCGGCCGACCTGCGTACCGACGTGTACCGTTCGTCCGGTGCCGGTGGCCAGCACGTCAACAAGACCGAGTCGGCGGTGCGTATCACCCACATCCCGACCAACATCGTCGTGGCCTGCCAGACCGGCCGCAGCCAGCACCAGAACCGCGACAACGCGATGAAGATGCTGGCCGCCAAGCTGTACGAGCTGGAGATCCAGAAGCGCAACGCCGAGAAGGACGCGGTGGAAGCCACCAAGTCCGACATCGGCTGGGGCAGCCAGATCCGCAACTACGTGCTGGACCAGAGCCGTATCAAGGACCTGCGTACCGGCATCGAACGTTCGGATACGCAGAAGGTGCTGGACGGCGACCTGGACGAGTTCGTCGAGGCCAGCCTGAAGGCCGGCCTGGCCGTGGGCTCCAAGCGCGTCGATGCCTGATCGACGCGCCTGCGCGGGTATCGTCACCCTCGTGCGCAACGCCGAGGGTGGTTTGTAGAGCCGAGCCATGCTCGGCTGCTTTTCGCGAGCTGGCGGATGCGTCGAGCACGGCTCGACGCTACAAAGGGTAGGACGGGCCGATGATGCGCAGCGAAAGTGAACGCAAGGAACTCGGCGGCTTCCTCAAGGCCTGCCGCGCCCGTGTCGACCCCGCCACGCTCGGCCTCCCGGCCGGACGCCGGCGTACCCCGGGCCTGAAGCGCGAGGAAGTCGCACTGGCGATCGGCGTCAGCGTCAGCTGGTACACCTGGATCGAGCAGGGCCGTGAAGTGCGCGCCTCGCCTGAAGTGCTGGAGCGGCTCGCACAGGTGCTGCGCATGAGCGACGACGAACGCGCCTATGCATTCGCGCTGTCCGGCTACGGCGTGCCGCTGGAATCGCCGGACGAGAGCGTGACCGACGGCCTGCGACAGCTGGTCGAAGCGATGCAGCCGATCCCGGCCTATGTGCGCAACACCCGCTTCGACATCCTGGCCTGGAACCCGGCCATCGCCGATCTGTTCGTGGACTACAGCCAGCTGGCGCCGCATGAGCGCAACACGCTGCGGCTGATGTTCCTGTACCCGCCGTACCGCACGCTGATCCTCAACTGGGAAGAGATGACCCGCGGCCTGCTGGCAGGCTTCCGCGCGGCGATGGCGCAGGCGCCGGACAAGGCGCCGTTCCAGGCGCTGGCGGAGGACATCGCCGCCCACAGCGAGGAGTTCCGCCAGTGGTGGCCGGAGCACGACGTGCGCCGGTTCGATGAAGGTGCGAAGAAGCTGAACCATCCCACGCGCGGGTTGCTGGACCTGCAGTACGTGGCGCTGGTGCCGGAGAGCCGGCATGACCTTTCCCTGGTGACCTACCTGCCGCGTAGGTAGGAGGTTGTTCGGCAGGGCTTGCAGCCCTGCACCTGCAGACGCCGAAGCGACAGCAACAGCAACAGCAACAGCAACAGCGGACTATCCGAGGGATGGCGGGGTGGTGTGGGTTGGCAGGACACGCCGTAAACCCGTCCATGGGGGCTCGATGGCGCCATCCATGGCGCCAACGGTCCTGCCAACCCACACCACCCCACCTCAGACAGATTTCGCGCGGTTGTTGGTAGGTGTCGACCTTGGTCGACACATCTGTCAGATATCGAAAGAAATTCCGGGGTCAGATCCGTTTTCCTACGGAAAACGGATCTGACCCCAAGAGTATTTCCGACAGATCGCAGGAAACCGTCGAAGGCGGGGTGGGTCCGGTTGCGGGGGCGTGAGCGCCATGGATGGCGCGACCGAGGCTACATGGATGTATTCACGCCGTCCCCCGCAACCGGACCCACCCCGCCATCTCATAGGAAACCAGCTCGTGCTGTTGCTTCGGCTGTTGCCGTTGCTTCGGCGGGTGCAGGGCGCAGCCCTGCCAGGACAAGCCACCCATTCAGGCAGGTAAGTGCAGGTCACAGGATAAGCAGACGCCTTGTTGCCTCCGCCAATCGGGTCCACATTCCTGTGCAGGAGACGGGCCACCGCCCGTTGTCGAGACAACAGGAGCCCTGCATGTCCGCTGCCCCCACCACCGCCATTTCCCGCGATCCGGCCACCGGCCAGCAGATCGCCGGCCATCCCTTCGCCACCGATGCCGAGCTGGATGCGATCCTCGATCGCGGCCAGGCCGGCTTCGCTGCCTGGAGCGCCAGCAGCCTCGAACAGCGAGCGCAGGTGTTGCGCGCGATGGCGGGCGTACTGCGCCGTGACCGCGAAAAGCTGGCTGCGCTGGCCACCGCCGAGATGGGCAAGGTGCAGGCCGAATCGCTGGCCGAGATCGAGAAGTGTGCCGTGCTGTGCGAATGGTACGCCGACCACGGCGCGCAGTTCCTGCGCGACGAACCGACCCAGGTGCCCGACGACAAGGCCTATGTGTCCTACCTGCCGCTGGGCGTGGTGCTGGGCATCATGCCGTGGAACTTCCCGTACTGGCAGGTGATGCGCGCGGCAGTGCCGATCCTGATGGGGGGCAACGGCTTCCTGCTGAAGCCGGCCGAGAACATTGTCGGTACCGCGCAGCTGCTTGATGCCGCCTGGCGTGATGCCGGGCTGCCGGAAGGCACCTTCATCGCCGCCAACATCAGCCGCGACGGCACCAGTCGCGCGATCGCCGATGACCGTATCGCGGCAGTGACCCTGACCGGCAGCGTGGCGGCCGGCCGCAGCATTGCCGCCCAGGCCGGGCAGGCGCTGAAGAAGGTGGTTCTGGAACTGGGTGGCTCGGATCCATTCATCGTGCTGGCCGACGCCGACCTCGATGCGGCCGTTGATGCGGCCGTGGCCTCGCGCTTCCAGAACACCGGGCAGGTGTGCATCGCCGGCAAGCGCATCATTGTTGAAGACGCGGTGTACGACCGCTTCGTGGCGCAGTTCTGCCAGAAGGTGCAGGCGCTGACCATCGGCGATGGCCGCGAAGCGGGCAACCGGATCGGACCGATGGCGCGCCAGGACCTGCTGGAGCAGCTGGATGCGCAGGTGCGCGCGTCGGTGGAGGCCGGAGCGCAGCTGCTGGTTGGCGGTCACCAGCTGGATCGGCCGGGCGCGTTCTATGCACCCACCGTGCTGGCCGGCGTGGAGCCGGGCATGCAGGCCTTCGATACCGAGACCTTCGGGCCGGTGGCCTCGATCAGCCGCGCCCGTGATGCCGACCATGCGGTGGAACTGGCCAACCAGAGCGAATTCGGCCTCAGCGGCAACCTGTGGAGCGGCGACCGCGCCCGTGCGATGCAGCTGGCGCGCCGGCTGCAGACCGGCGGCGTGTTCGTCAACGGCTTCTCCGCTTCGGACCCGCGCGTACCGATCGGCGGTGTGAAGAAGAGTGGCTTCGGCCGCGAGCTCTCGCACTTCGGCATCCGCGAGTTCGTCAACGCGCAGACGGTATGGTTCGACAAGCGTTGACGCGCGGCTCTCATCCTTCCTGCAACGATCCACCATCAGTCCAGCGAAAAGGACGGCATTCCAATGTCCAAGGGTTCAGATCTGCTTGTCGCCGCGCTTGAGAACGAAGGCGTTGAGCGCATTTTCGGTATTCCCGGCGAAGAAAACCTCGACGTGGTCGAGTCACTGCGCCATTCCAGCATCGAGCTGGTCATCACCCGCCACGAGCAGGCAGCGGTGTTCATGGCAGCCACCTATGGGCGCCTGACCGGCAAGCCCGGCGTGTGCCTGGCCACGCTCGGCCCGGGTGCGCTCAACTTCACCACCGGCGCTGCTTACGCGCTGCTGGGTGCGTGGCCGGTGATCATGATCACCGGCCAGAAGGGCATCGTCGCCAGCAAGCAGGCGCGCTTCCAGATTGTCGACATCGTCGGCACGATGAAGCCGCTGACCAAGCAGGCGCGGCAGATCGTCTCGGCGCGCACCATCCCGACCATCGTCCGCGAGGCGTTCCGTGTCGCCCAGGAAGAGCGCCCGGGCCCGGTGTTGCTGGAGCTGCCCGAAGACATCGCGGCCGATGAGGTCGATGGCGTGGCGCTGATCCCGCCGCACGCGGTGGACCGTCCCATTGCCAGCCCGGAGGCGCTGGACCGGGCGGCGGAGATCATCCGCAATGCCAAGCGGCCGTTGCTGATGATCGCTTCAGCGGCGTCGCGACCGCAGTCCAGCGAAGCGCTGTCGGCCTTTGTGCTGCGCGCCGGCATCCCGTTCTTCACCACGCAGATGGGCAAGGGCGCGGTGGCCGGCGGTTCGGGCCTGTACATGGGCACCGCGGCGCTGACCGAGCGCGACTACGTGCACATGGCGATCGACCAGGCCGACGTGATCGTGACCATCGGCCACGAGGTCACCGAGAAGCCGCCGTTCGTGATGCGCCCAGGCGGGCCGACCGTGATCCACATCGGCTACTCGCAGGCGGCCGTGGAGCAGGTGTACTTCCCGCAGGTGGAGGTGATCGGCGATATCGGCCGTTCGTTGACCCAGCTGGCCGACCGCATCGAGGGCGCGGTGGCGAATGCCGCTGCACTGCTGCCGCTGCGCGCGACCATCCTTGAGCATCTGGCCGACCGTGCCGAAGAGGCCGGGTTCACCCCGCAGCGGCTGGTGCACGACGTGCGCCAGGTGATGCCGCCGGACGGCATCGTGGCGCTGGACAACGGCATGTACAAGATCTGGTTTGCCCGCAACTACCGCACCCAGGTGGCCAATACACTGCTGCTGGACAACGCGCTGGCGACGATGGGCGCGGGCCTGCCGTCGGCGATCATGGCCTCGATCCTGTATCCGCAGCGGCGGGTGCTGGCGGTGTGCGGCGACGGTGGTTTCATGATGAACAGCCAGGAGCTGGAGACCGCGCGCCGGCTGGGCCTGAACCTGGTGGTGCTGATCCTCAACGACGGTGCCTACGGCATGATCCGCTGGAAGCAGGCGGTGGATGGTTTCACCGATTACGGCATGACCTTCAGCAACCCCGATTTCGTCAAGTACGCCGAGGCCTACGGCTGCAGGGGGCACGAGGTGACGGCGATCGAGCAGTTCATCCCGACGCTGGAGGCGGCCTTCAACGAGGGCGGGGTGCACCTGGTGTCGGTACCGATCGATTACTCGGAGAACCAGCGGGTGCTGGTGGATGAGCTGCGGCAGGCGTTCCCCGGAACCCGGTAAGGCCGGAGCACGGCCGGCCGATCCGCCCGGTAGGTGTCGACCTTGGTCGACACGCAGAGCGCCAACCAAGGTTGGCGGCTACCGGGCCGGGGCCGGGGCAGGGCGGTTTTGGTATGCTGGGCAACCGGCTGTGCCGGGCGCAGCATCCCCCCTCACTACACGATTCCCGCAGATCCATGAGCGAAGCTACCGATACCCCCCCCGTCGACGAAAACAAGTTGATCGCCGAGCGCCGTGAGAAACTCAAAGCGCTGCGTGGGCAGGGCATCGCGTACCCGAACGACTTCCGTCGCGAGGACTTCGCCGGCCGCCTGCAGGAAGAATTCGCCGATGCCGAACAGTGGACCGCCGAGGCGCTGGAAGGCAACGGCCGCCAGGTGAAGATGGCGGGCCGCCTGATGGCCAAGCGCATCATGGGCAAGGCCAGCTTCGCGCAGATCCAGGACGAGTCCGGCCGCATCCAGCTGTTCCTGCAGGGTGCCGTGCTGGGCGATGCCTACACCGCCTTCAAGGGCTGGGACGTGGGCGACATCATTGCCGTTGAAGGCGGCCTGACCCGAACCAAGACCGGCGAGCTGTCGGTCAAGGCCGAATCGATCCGCCTGCTGACCAAGTCGCTGCGCCCGCTGCCGGACAAGTGGCATGGCCTGGCCGACGTCGAGCAGCGTTACCGCCAGCGTTACGTCGACCTGATCGTGACTCCGGAGTCGCGCGCGGTCTTCATCAAGCGCTCCAAGATCATCCGCGCCATGCGCGCGTGGCTGGACAACCGCGACTTCCTGGAAGTCGAGACGCCGATGATGCATTACATCCCCGGCGGCGCGGCGGCCAAGCCGTTCACCACCCACCACAATGCGCTGGACCTGGACCTGTACCTGCGCGTGGCGCCGGAGCTGTACCTCAAGCGCCTGACCGTGGGTGGCCTGGAGCGCGTGTACGAGATCAACCGCAACTTCCGCAATGAAGGCGTCAGCACCCGCCATAACCCGGAATTCACCATGATGGAGCTGTACGAGGCCTATGCCACGTACAACGAGATCATGGATCTGACCGAAGGCGTGATCCGTGACGTGGCCAAGGCGGTCAACGGCGGCACCGAGGTGGAGTGGGACGGCGCGAAGATCGACCTGGGCCCGGCGTTCCGCCGCTGGCGCATGGACGAGGCGGTGCGCCACCACAACCCGGAAATCTCCGCAGCGGACTGCACCGACCGTGACGCGCTGCTGCGCCATTGCGAGCGCCTGAAGATCCGCGTCAAGCCGTCCTACGGCTGGGGCAAGCTGCTGCTGGAGATCTTCGAGGCCACCGTCGAGCACACCCTCATCCAGCCGACCTTCATCACCGACCACCCGGTGGAGGTCTCGCCGCTGGCCCGTGCCAACGACAATGATCCGGGCTACACCGACCGCTTCGAGCTGTTCGTCAACGGCAAGGAGCTGGCCAATGGCTTCTCCGAGCTGAACGACCCGGAAGACCAGGCCCAGCGCTTCCAGGCCCAGGTGGCCGCGAAGGAGGGTGGCGACGACGAGGCCATGCACTACGACGCCGACTACATCCGTGCGCTGGAGTACGGCATGGCCCCGACCGGCGGCCTCGGCATCGGCGTCGATCGCCTGGTGATGCTGCTGACCGGCAGCAGCTCGATCCGTGACGTGCTGCTGTTCCCGTACATGCGTCCGGAGCAGTAAGTCGTCTTTTTGACTCCTGATTGTGCGCGCCGTCGCGAAACGAGACGGCGCGATTGACGCCTCCCGCACTCGGCGTATCGTTATTGCACTACCTTGACGCCTGTTATGGCTTGATCGGCGCCAAGGGGAGTGCACAGTGTGGAGAGCCCGCTTCACAATGTGATGACGATCATGAACCGGGACGCATGACACGGGAGTCAGGCCGATGCAGGGTGCGAGCGTTCGCAGCGGCAGAGTATCCTCGCCTGCTGATGATCCAGCATGGTCGAAAAACCAGGCAGAGTACGCGTTGAACATCGTCATTGTTGACGACCAGACTTCCGCCCGGACGATGCTGCGTCACGTCATCGAGGACATCGCGCCGGAACTGAGCGTGTATGACTTCGGCGATCCGCTGACCGCATTGGCGTGGTGCGAAGCGCATCCGGTCGACCTGCTGCTGCTCGATTACCGCATGCCGGAGATGGACGGGCTGGAATTCGCCCGCCGTTTCCGTCGCCTGCCCAAGCACCGCGACATTCCGGTGATCCTGATCACCGTGGTCGGCGACGAGCCGATCCGGCAGGCGGCGCTGGAAGCGGGTGTCATCGACTTCCTGGTCAAGCCGATCCGTCCGCGCGAACTGCGTGCGCGCTGCTACAACCTGTTGCAGCTGCGCCAGCAGACCGAGAACGTAAAGCAGCGGGCGTTGTCGCTGGAGCAGCGCCTGCTGGCCAGCATGCATGAAGTCGAAGAGCGGGAGCGCGAGACGCTGTCGCGGCTGGCGCGCGCGATCGAGTTCCGTGATGCCGGTACCAGCGCCTACCTGGAACGCATGGCGCGCGTGGCGGGCTTGATCGCCGACCAGCTCGGGCTGCCTGAAGAAGAGGTGCGCCTGATCGAGATGGCCGCGCCGCTGCACGACATGGGCAAGATCGCCATCCCCGATGCAGTGCTGCTCAAGCAGGGAAAGCTCAACGAGGAGGAGCTGGCGATCATGCGCCGGCACCCGCGCATTGGCCATGAACTGCTGAGTGGTAGCCAGAATCGCTTCATCCAGGTTGGCGCATTGATCGCACTGCGTCATCATGAACGCTACGACGGCAGTGGCTATCCCGATGGGCTGGTCGGCGATGCAATTCCGCTGGAAGCGCGCATCGTGGCCGTCGCCGATGTCTTCGACGCCCTGATATCACCCCGTCCGTACAAGGAAGCATGGACCATGGAAGCCACCCTGGCTTATCTCTACGCCCAGCGTGGCCGTCTGTTCGATCCCCGATGCGTGGACGCGCTGCTGCGCGGCCGCGAACAGTTGGACCAGATCTGCGCCGAGCATTCGATGGCGTCCGCGCGCCCGGGGCTGGGCGCGTGAAACGGCTGTTGTCGCAGCTGCGGCTGCGCCTGTCCCAGCGCCAGGACAGTGAGCACGGCCAGCAGATCGTCCGCATTGTCCTGATCAGCCTGATCCTGGCCTACGTGCTGTTGCCGGCGCCGCGCCACGATCTGCCGCACGCGCAGTACGTGGGCGTGCTGGCCATCGTACTGACCGGCCTGAGCCTGTCGCTGCTGCTGTTCGGTTGGCTGTTGTGGCGGCCGGCGCGTTCCGATCCACGTCGCGTGCTGGGCATGCTGGCCGACTACGGCCTGATCGCTGCCGGCATGGTGCAGATGGGTGAGCCGCTGGCGTGGGTCTACATCGTGGTGATGTGGGTGACGGTCGGCAACGGCATGCGCTTCGGCAACCACTACCTGTACGTGGCGGTGGCAATGGCGATGGCCAGTTTCGGTTGCACCGTGCTGCTGACCCCGTACTGGCAGCAGAATTTCCGCCTGGCCATCGGCCTCTGGCTCGGCCTGGCTGCGGTGCCGCTGTATTTCTCGACACTGCTGCGGCAGCTGACCGAAGCGATGGCCGAGGCGCGTCGCGCCAGCGAGGCCAAGAGTCGTTTCCTGGCCAATATGAGCCACGAGTTCCGCACGCCGTTGAACGGCCTCAACGGCATGACCGAAGTGCTGGCGACCACGCGCCTGGATGACGAGCAGCGCGAGTGCCTCAACACCATCCAGGCATCGTCGCGCAGCCTGCTGGCGCTGGTGGAGGAGGTGCTGGACATTTCGGCCATCGAGGCGGGCAAGCTGCGCGTGGTAGCCGAAGACTTCGCCGTGGCCGATGTGATCCAGGCGATCGGGCTGATCCTGTTGCCGCAGGCCAAGGCCAAGCGCCTGGATTACCGGGTGAAGGTGGCCGACGGCGTGCCGCCCCGCGTGCGCGGCGATGTCGGGCACCTGCGGCAGATCCTGCTGAACCTGGCCGGCAATGCGGTCAAGTTCACCGACCAGGGCCGGGTCGAAATCCGTGTCAGCGTGGTGCAGGCAGATACCAGTGGCGCGGTGCGGCTGCGCTTCGACATCCTCGACACCGGCATCGGCGTGGCCCCGGCCATGCGTGCTCGGCTGTTCGACGCCTTCGAGCAGGCTGACGTCAGCATGGCGCGCCGCCACGAAGGCACCGGCCTGGGTACGACCATCGCCAAGGGCCTGGTCGAAGCCATGGATGGCGACATCGGCTATCTGGAAAACCCGCCGCGCGGCAGCCACTTCTGGGTCGAGTTGCCGTTCGCGCCACCGCAGCCGTTGGTGCCGGGCGCGGTGCCGAGCCTGACCGGCGACGAGGATGTGGGGCCTGGCGGCAACGTGATCGCCTTTGCCGATCCGTTCCTGCGCCATCGCGCCCGCGTGCGCAGCATGCAGATCCTGGTGGCCGATGACCACGAGGCCAACCGCATGGTCCTGCAGCGTCTGCTGCAGAAGGCTGGCCACCGCGTGCTGTGCGTGGATGGCGGTGAGGCGGTACTGGATGCGCTGGCCGACAGCGAATTCGACGCGGTCATCGTCGACCTGCACATGCCGGGCATGAGCGGGCTGGACATGCTCAAGGAGCTGCGGGTGATGCAGGCCGGTGGCGGGCCGCGCACGCCGGTGCTGGTGCTCAGCGCCGATGTCACGCCCGAGGCGATCCAGCGTTGTACCCAAGCCGGCGCGCATGCGTTCCTGGCCAAGCCCGTGGTGGCGGTGCGCCTGCTCGATACCCTGGCCGAGATCGCCAGCAACGCCCAGTTGAAGACCATGGCCGCGCCGGTGGTGCGACCGATGGCGCTGCAGGATGGGGTGCTCGACAGCAGCGTGCTGGACGAGCTGGCCTCGCTGGGCATGGGGGAGGGCTTCGAACGTGAGTTCATCCGCCAGTGTCTGGAGGACGTGGCGAGCTGCATGGGCAAGGCCGAGCAGGCCGGCGAGGCCACGCAGTGGGATGTGTTCCGCGAACAATCCCACGCGATCAAGGGCGTGGCCAGCAACCTCGGCCTGATGCGCGCGTCCAATCGTGCCGGCGAGCTGATGCGGATGGCCGACTGGCAGCTCAAGACCGAATGGCGTCCGCGCCTTGGCATCCTGCAGGAGGCGATCAAGGAAGGCCGGCGCGCGCTGGAGGCACGGGCCGAACGCCGACTGCGCGGCACTGCTGATGATGGTGAGGCGCGCTAGGGTTTGATGGTTCGTCGCGCGAGTCCGAGAATCCGTTGTGCCGCTGATTTCGCTGTGCGCAGTATCCGGGCGAGGGCGTTTGACGCGCCCCTTGGCTTCTGATCGGAGTCGGACGGCTGACGTATCGATTCCCGATGTGTCAGCAGCAGGGTTTGCGGGTGCGGCTGGCGTTGGCCCCCCTCTACATACCAGCGGATCAAGGTGTGATTCGGCGCGTCGTACTCGATGCCTTCAACGAAGTACTCGGACATGCGTGGGTAGCGTTCCAGCAAGGGCCCGAGGTGGGTCTTCATCCATGCCAGGAGATCCATGTGAAAAGCACGCCAGGGCTCTCCATAAGGTGATTCGGCAGTGGTTGCCGAAAGGCCCAGAGCGTTGATGCAGAAGCTGAGCAGGTGGACAGCGTCCAGGCTGGGGCATTCACGGATGCTTGAGAGCATGCGTCCGGCGATGTGCTCCTGGAACTGCCTTCCTGCGGCCGACGCACGAATGGGGTGCGAGAACAGGTGTTCCCAGATGAGCGAGAACTGGATTTTTGTGGCCGAAGCCTGCGGGGCCTTCATCTCTGCGGCTGACTCGATCAATGAGAACGCCATGGCTTCGATATAGCTGATTGCCGGCTCCCCTCGTCCTGTCGATGGAAGCGGTGTCTCCGGAAGCTGGGCGATCAATCTGCCAATGAACTGCAGCTCCATTTCGACACGTTGGTAGGGCTCGCTCCGGAACGTTACAGGCTCCCTGATCTGTGCAAGGTCGGAGGTCTGGCGTTCAATGAAGAAGCGTGCCCAATGCAGTGCGTGGGGAGGTTTCGGCCACGGATTATCCATCCATGCTGCGTGCGCCAGGGATACCAGGCCGAGATAGGCGCGCCACTGGGGGAGGCTCAGTCTGACTGCAGACCCCTCGCGTGGAGCCAGCAGGTCTGAGGAGTAGTCGAGTAGCGCGCGGTTGCAGACGAGTGCGGAAGATGCCGGGTGAGGGGGCGCCTCATCATCGATGTCATTTGCGGGGAAGTAGTCCTCGTTGTAGAGGAACGATCCATCGAGTCTGATTGCTTCAGCAACCAGATTCTCTGCAAAACGGATGGCGGCGGGATGTGGCCGATCAGTGGATGGGATTTCCCTGAAGAATGCAGGAATGGCGGTCGGGCACTCAACTACGATGGTGCGACAGAAGTTCCGATCCTTGAATCGATGGGCGATTCGCTCTGCGCATGCGTGCACGGATTTTTCGTTGCTGGGCGCTGTTTCCGGTGCATGCAGGTGGCGAGCGATCGCTCCCATGGAGCGACCTAGTTCCTCGACCAGTACTGAAATTTCATCTGGCCGTCCGCGATCGATGATCTTCTGGACGGCCTCGGAAAAGCGGTTTGCGTTGGCGGCACTGAATCGATTCGATGATGAGAACGCCGCGATTGTCCAGGCGATCAATGTGGCGAAGAACACGGCAGCAAGAGCGGCCTGCCAGGTCTCGGGAGTGAGCAATGATCCGGCGATGACCGGCCGGGATGTGGCGCGCCACCAATCGGTGAGGAGAGTAAGGCAGCCCACCGAGATCATCGCAATCATCGCGAACTTCTCGACGTGAATTCTCGCGGTTGCGACGCGGAATCGATACCTCACGTCGAATATGGTCCAGACCAGAAGGAGCAACGCCAATCCCGAGAGAAACTCCGGGAAGCCGAAGAGGCGAGGGGCATCACTTCTGAGATGAATCCACTGGATTCCAGCACCGAACAAGCAACTGAACATTGATCCCTTCTTGCAGCCTCGACGGCTCCATTGCCATCAGCGGGATTATCGGTGTTCATCTTGCGTGCTGGATAGGCCCGAGGTTCGTTGTTCTGCCGGCCGGTCCGGCTGAAGTTGTTGCACCCATAAAAAAAGCCCGGTGGCCAACCGGGCTTGAACCCATCCTGGGGGAGGGATGAATCAGGCCGCGTCGAGGCTGGCGCGACGGGTCTGGGCCTTGATCAGGCGATCCATGGTGCGCAGCGAGCGGTCGCCGAGAGCCAGGGCAGAATCGACCCATACCTTGGTGATCTCCAACAGTTCGTCGTAGCTGACAGGCTGGGCAATGCCGCGCGCGGCGTTCATCGCCAGATAGGACTGCGGGGTGCGCTGCTGTTGGCGGATCAGTTCCTCGACCGCCGCGCGGCCTTCACCCTTCTTTACCAGCACGTCGACCACGCCCATCGCATGCATTTCCTCGGCGCTGTAGACCCGGCCGTCGAGGATGATCTTCTCGGCCAGGTGCGGCGATACCCGGCGGCACAGGAAGGAGTAGGCGCCCATGCCCGGGAACAGGCCGAACAGAACCTCGGGCAGGCCGAGGCCGCTGCCTTCCTCGGCGACGATGGTGTGGCAGGCCAGGGCCATTTCCAGGCCACCACCGAGGGCGTCGCCCTGGATCAGGGCGATCGAACGGACATCGCCGCCGAACCCGGTATGCAGGTGGTGCACACCCTCCACGCAGCGCTGGGCGTAGTTCAGCAGGAGGTCGCGGTTGCCTTCGCGGATCAGGCGGGTGAACAGGTCCAGGTCACCGCCCAGGTTGTAGGCGACGGCGTCGGAGGCCAGCACGAAATGCCGCAGGGTGCCGCTGTGGCGCTCGGCAGGGCTGCGGGTGATGGCCGCCATGTAGCTCCACATCTCGTCGAGCATGTCCTTGCGGCAGCAGGGACGGATGCCGGTGGCGGCATCGGCATGCATGAACAGCCAGTGGGCAGCGCCGTCGGCACTGTCTTCGGTACGGATGGTGGCAAAAGGCGAGCCGCTTGAGGGCAGCTTTTCGATGGTACTCATGGAAGGGTCCTCGGCATGCGGCCCGCAGTGTCAGGTGGGTGGCCGGCGGGCCGAACGGTCCACACACGCGGCGATGCTACACCGGCTCAGGGGCGTCGCATGCGAAAGGGCCCGGGACGTTTCCGCCCCGGGCCCTGTGCCGTTCAAATTGCCGGAAACCCTTACTGGGCGGGCGTATCGCGGAGTTCGCGACGGAGGATCTTGCCGACATTGGTCTTCGGCAGTTCCTTTCGGAATTCAACGATTTTGGGGTGCTTGTAGCCGGTCAGGTTGGCCCGGGCATGCTCCTTGACCATTTCGGCGGTCAGGTTCGGGTCCTTCTTCACGATGACTACCTTCACCACCTCACCGGACTTCTCGTCCGGCACGCCGACCGCGGCCACTTCGAGCACGCCCGGCATCATCGCGATCACGTCCTCGACTTCATTCGGGTACACGTTGAAGCCGGACACCAGGATCATGTCCTTCTTGCGGTCGACGATGTAGAAGAAGCCCTGTTCATCCATCTTCGCCATGTCGCCGGTGTGCAGCCAGCCGTCGGCGTCGATGGTCTTGGCGGTTTCCTCCGGGCGCTGCCAGTAGCCCTTCATCACCTGGGGGCCCTTGATGCAGAGCTCACCGACCTCGCCCAGCGGCAGGATCGCGCTGTTGTCGTCCTTGATGCAGGCGTCGGTGGACGGAATCGGCAGACCGATCGAGCCGTTGTACTCGGTCAGGGTGAGCGGGTTGATGCAGGCCGCGGGCGAAGTCTCGGTCAGGCCATAGGCCTCGACCAGGGTCACGCCGGTGACCTTCTTCCAGCGCTCGGCCACGGCGCGCTGCACGGCCATGCCGCCGCCCAGGGTGACCTTCAGCGAGGAGAAGTCGACCGTGTCGAAGCCGGGGGTATTGAGCAGGCCGTTGAACAGCGTGTTGACGCCGGTGATGGCGGTGAAGCGCACCGACTTGAGCTCCTTGACGAAGCCCTTCATGTCGCGCGGGTTGGTGATCAGGTGGTTGCAGCCACCGAATTTCATGAAGACCAGCCCGTTCGCCGTCAGCGCGAAGATGTGGTACAGCGGCAGGGCGGTGATGATCCACTCCTTGCCCATCTCGATGCCGGACGCACTGATCCAGGCCGAGGCCTGCTGCATGTTGGCGATCAGGTTGCGGTTGGTCAGCATCGCGCCCTTGGCGACGCCGGTGGTGCCGCCGGTGTATTGCAGGAACGCAATGTCGTCGTGGTCGATCTCGACCTTGGGCAGGCTGTGGCGGCTGCCGAGCTTGAGCGCCTGGCGGAAGCGCACCGCGCCCTTGAGATGGTAGTTGGGCACCATCTTCTTGATGTACTTCAGCACGAAGTTGACGATCACGCCCTTGGCACCGAGCAGGTCGCCCAGGCCAGTGGTGATCACGTGCTTGACCGGCGTATCGGCGATGACCTGCTCGACGGTGTCGCCGAAGTTGTCGACCACCACCAGTGCGGTCACGCCGGCATCGACCAGCTGGTGCTTGAGCTCGCGGGCGGTGTACAGCGGGTTGACGTTGACCACGGTCAGGCCGGCGCGCAGCACGCCGAAGGTGGCCACCGGGTACTGCAGGCAGTTGGGCATCATCAGGGCGACGCGGTCACCCTTCTTGAGCTTGAGCTCACCCAGCAGGTAGGCCGCGAACTGTTCGACCAGCGCGTCGGTCTCGCCGTAGGTGAGGACCTTGCCGAAGCTGGAGTAGGCGGGACGGTCGCGGAATTTCGCGACGGAAGCGTCGAAGACCGAAGCTACCGAATGGAACTCGTTGACGTCGATCTCGGCGGGAACGCCTTTCGGATAGCTCTGCAGCCAGGGACGATCCAGACTCATATTCCCCCTCCAGGAATCGTGATGTATTAGGTTCCGGCCCTGAGCGTATCGACAATGGCCGGTCATTGCAGCATACCCCGCCGTAGGGAAAACGCGAAGAGGCCCCGAAGGGCCTCTTTGCCTGGTAGTGCCGGCCGCTGGCCGGCATCTGCAGCAACCGCGATGTCGGGCAATGCCGGCCAGCGGCCGGCACTACCCTGGCCCGGGGCGGGCCGTCTGCGTCAACCCTGCTTGCGTACCGGTGCGCCGTTGGCCTTGTAGTACGGCGCGGTGCTGCGGGCCAGCGGGGTGCGGCCGCGGATCACGTCGGCCAGCTTCTCGGCCATCATGATGGTCGGCGCGTTGAGGTTGCCGGTCACCACCTGCGGCATGATCGAGGCATCGACGATGCGCAGGCCTTCCAGGCCGTGCACGCGACCCTGGCCGTCGACCACTGCCATCGGGTCATCGGCATGGCCCATCTTGTTCGAGCACGACGGGTGGTAGGCGGTCTCGGCATGCTCGCGCACGAACGCATCGATCTGCGCATCGGTCTGCAGCGCGCTGCCGGGGGAGATCTCGCGGCCGCTGTACGGTGCCAGCGCCGGCTGCGCGAAGATCTCGCGGGTGATGCGGATCGCCGCACGGAACTCGCGCCAGTCCTGGTCGTGCGACATGTAGTTGAACAGGATGCTGGGATGTTCGCGCGGGTCCTTCGAGCGCACATGGATGCGACCGCGGCTGGGCGAGCGCATCGAACCGACGTGCATCTGGAAGCTGTGCGCCTTGATCGGGTTGGAGCCGTTGTAATTGATCGCCACCGGCAGGAAGTGGTACTGCAGGTTCGGCCAATCGAACTCGGCGTCGCTGCGGATGAAGCCACCGGCCTCGAACTGGTTGCTGGCGCCGATGCCGGTGCCCAGGAACAGCCACTCGGCACCGATGGCCGGCTGGTTGTACAGCTTCAGTGCCGGCGCCAGCGACACCGGCTTCTTGCACTCGTACTGCAGGTACATTTCCAGGTGGTCCTGCAGGTTGGCGCCGACGCCCGGCAGGTGGTGCACCAGGTCGATGTCCAGGCTGCGCAGCAGGTCGGCCGGGCCGACACCGGAGCGCTGCAGGATCTGCGGCGAGGCGATGGCGCCGCCACACAGCAGCACTTCGCGGCGGGCGGTGGCACGCTGCGGCTGCTCGTTGTGCAGCCACTGCACGCCCACGGCGCGCTTGCCCGAGAACAGGATGCGGTCGGTCAGCGCGTGGGTGACGATGGTCAGGTTCGGGCGCGGCTTGGCCAGGTCCAGGTAGCCGCGGGCGGTGCTGGAGCGACGGCCCTTCGGGGTCACCGTGCGGTCCATCGGGCCGAAACCTTCCTGCTGGTAGCCGTTGAGGTCGTCGGTGCGCGGGTAGCCGGCCTGCACGCCGGCTTCGACCATCGCAGCGAACAGTTCGTTGTTGCCGGCCTTCGGCGTGGTCACGCGCAGCGGGCCTTCGCCACCGTGATAGTCATTGGCGCCGATGTCGCGGGTTTCCGCCTTGCGGAAGTACGGCAGGCAGTCCAGGTAGGTCCAGTCTTCCAGGCCCGGCATGCTGGCCCAGTTGTCGTAGTCCATCGCGTTGCCGCGGATGTAGCACATGCCGTTGATCAGCGACGAGCCGCCCAGGCCCTTGCCGCGGCCGCAGTCCATGCGGCGGTTGTTCATGAAGGGCTCGGGATCGGTCTTGTACGCCCAGTTGTAGCGCTTGCCCTGCAGCGGGAAGGCCAGTGCCGCCGGCATCTGGGTACGGAAGTCGAGCCGGTAGTCCGGGCCACCGGCTTCCAGCAGCAGCACGCTGACATCGGCATCTTCGGTGAGGCGGGTGGCCAGCACGTTGCCGGCCGAACCGGCGCCGATGATGATGTAGTCGTACTCGTTATGGGTGCTCATGGGTGTCTCCTGCAGGCCGGGGCGCGCTGCATGCAGGCGTCCCGGCGGGATGTCGGATCGGCGCGGTGGCCGGACGAGGGGGCGTGCTCGCGGCGCGCCGGTCAGAACACGCTGGCGTAGTCGCCCAGCTCGACCTGCACCGACTTGATGCGGGTGTAGTGGCCGAGGGTGGAGATACCGTTCTCGCGGCCGACGCCGGACTCCTTGTAGCCACCGACCGGCATTTCGGCCGGCGATTCGCCCCAGGTGTTGATCCAGCAGATGCCGGCTTCCAGGCGGTGGATGATGCGGTGGGCGCGGCTGACGTCCTTGCTGACCACACCGGCGGCGAGGCCGAAGGTGGTGTCGTTGGCGCGGCGCACCACTTCGTCTTCGTCGTCGTAGGCGAGGATGCTCATCACCGGCCCGAAGATCTCTTCCCGGACAATCGTCATGTCATCGCGGCAGTCGGAGAACACGGTCGGCAGCACGTAGGCGCCGTTGGCCAGCGCGCCTTCGGTGGCACGGCCACCGCCGGTCAGCAGGCGGGCGCCTTCGGCCTTGCCGCTTTCGATGTAGCGCAGCACGTTTTCCATGTGCGGGAAGCTGGTCAGCGGGCCGAAGTTGGTCTCGGCGGCCATCGGGTCGCCGATGCGGATGCGCTTGACGCGCTCGACAACGGCGGCTTCGAACGCGGCCAGCATGCTGCGCGGCACGAACACGCGGGTGCCGTTGGTGCAGACCTGGCCGGAGCTGAAGAAGTTGGCCATCACCGCGATGTCGGCGGCGCGGTCGAGGTCGGCGTCATCACAGATCACCAGCGGCGACTTGCCGCCCAGCTCCATGGTCACTTCCTTCAGCGACGAGGAGGCCGCGCTGGCCATCACCTTCTTGCCGGTGGCGACGCCGCCGGTGAAGGAGATCTTCTCGATCACCGGGTGCTCGGTCAGCCACTGGCCGATCTCGCGGCCCGGGCCCTGCACGACGTTGAACACGCCAGCCGGCACGCCGGCTTCGGTGTAGATCTCGGCCAGCCGGATCGCGGTCAGTGGGGTGACTTCGGACGGCTTGAACACCATCGCGTTGCCGGCGGCCAGCGCCGGGGCCGACTTCCACATGGCGATCTGGATCGGGTAGTTCCAGGCGCCGATGCCGGCGACCACGCCCAGCGGCTCGCGGCGGGTGTAGAAGAAGCTCGATTCGCGCAGCGGCAGCTGGATGCCTTCGATGGCGGTGGCCAGGCCGGCGTAGTACTCGACCACGTCGGCACCGGTGACGATGTCCACGGTGGTGGTTTCGGCCAGTGCCTTGCCGGTGTCCAGCGTTTCCAGGTGCGCCAGTTCATCGTTGCGCTCGCGCAGGATCTCGACGGCGCGGCGCAGGATGCGCGAACGTTCCATGGCGGTCATCGCCGCCCACACCTTCTGGCCTTCGGCCGCGCTCTGCACGGCGCGTTCGACGTCGGCCTGGCTGGCGACCTGCACTTCAGCGATCACTTCACCGGTGGCCGGGTTGACGGACTTGAAGGTCTTGCCGCTGGTGGCGTCGACCCGCTGGCCGTGGATGTAGAGCTGTTGGACGGGCAGGGTGGTCATGGGGCGTACTCCTTGGAAGGGGGCGGGTGCTGAAGCGCTTATAGCGCGACAGCCTGCAACTGGAAGTCGATGTAGCCGTAAGCGATGCGCCGGGACTTCTCGGCGTTGAACTGGCCGCCGACCAGGCTGCCACGCAGCCACAGGCCGTCGATCATCGCGGCCAGGCCGCGGGCGGCCAGGCGGGCCTGCGGGTGGGGCAGCAGGCGGTTGAACTGGTGGCACAGGTTGGAGAACAGGCGCTGGTCGTTGGCGCGCTGCAGCCGGGCCAGTTCCGGCTGGTGCATGCTCGCGGCCCAGAAGGTGAGCCAGACGCGCATCGCGGTGCCGTTGATCTGGCTGTCGTCGAAGTTGCCATCGACGATGGCGCGCAGCTGGTCGCGCGGGTCGTCGCCGACGTCGGCGCGGTAGCGGGCAACGGCGTCCTTCAACTCGCGCAGGATCTGCCGCATTGCAGCATTGAGCAGGCCGTCCTTGTCGCCGAAGTAGTGGGCGACGATGCCGCTGGACAGCCCTGCCTTCTTCGCGATGGTGGCGACGGTCGCATCGGCCATGCCGATCTCGTCGATGGTCTGGAAAGTGGCCCGGATCAGCTGTTCGCGCCGTACCGGTTCCACGCCTTTCTTCGGCATTGTCTCTCCACGGATTGCGACCCGAAGGATCGGGCTGCCCGCCATTATGCTTTTTATTGATTGAACGTTCAATCAATAAACCCTAGGATGCGCTCGCGCCCCACGCCATGGGCCCGGTTTACCGGTCCGGCCCCGCCCATGTGCTCCCTCGGACTTGATGAGACGACCCCATGTCTTCCCTGGCTCATCCCAAGCGTTCGCCCCTGCGCTTGAACCGTTTTGTCTTCTTCAGCTCCTCGGTGTCGATCGGCATCCTCGGGCTGCTCACCGTTCTCTATCCCGAAGGCAGCGAGCACTGGCTGCAATGGGCGCAGGCCGAGGTGTCGGCTGCGTTCGGCTGGTGGTACATGCTGCTGATCGTGCTGTGCCTGGGCTTCGTGCTGTGGCTGGCGTTCTCGCCGTATGGCCGCATCCGCCTGGGCCACAACGAGGAATCACCGGCCTTCGGCTACGTCGCCTGGGTCTCGATGCTGTTCTCGGCCGGCATCGGCATCGCGCTGCTGTACTACGGCGCCTACGAGCCGCTGGACCACTTCCTGCATCCGCCCGGGCAACCCGGCGGGACCGTGGCCGCCGGCCGCGAGGCGATGGTGCTGACCTTCCTGCACTGGGGCCTGCACGGTTGGGCGCTGTACGCGCTGGTCGGCGTGGCACTGGGCTACTTCGCCTACCGCCGCGACCTGCCGCTGGCGCTGCGCTCGGCGCTGTACCCGATCTTCGGTGAGCGCATCCACGGCCGCATCGGCGACATGGTGGATGGCTTCGGCATCCTGGCCACGCTGATCTCGATGGTGACCAACCTCGGCATCGGTGCGCTGGTGGTGCAGTCCGGCCTGGTCTACCTGTTCCACATCCCGGATACGCCGCAGGTGCTGGTCGCGATCGTGCTGGTGATGATGGTGGTGGCCACCATCGGCGTGGTCGCTGGTGTGGAAAAGGGCATTGCCTGGCTCTCCAACCTCAATGTGCGCCTGCTGTGTGGCCTGCTGCTGTTCGTGCTGATCACCGGCCCGACGCTGCACCTGTTCGACGGCCTGATCCAGAACACCGGAGATTATCTCGGCGCGTTCGTGCGCAAGAGCTTCGACATGTACCTCAACGACCCTAAGGGCCGTGAGTGGATGGGCTCGTGGACGCTGTTCTACTGGGCCTGGTGGATCGCCTGGGCGCCGTTCGTCGGTCTTTTCGTGGCGCGCATCTCGCGTGGCCGCACCATCCGCGAAGTGATCATGGGCGTGCTGCTGATCCCGCTCGGCTTCACCCTGGCGTGGCTGTCGATCTTCGGCAACACCGCCATCGACCTGGTGCTCAATCACGGCCAGGCGATCCTGGGTGACGTGGCCCAGCACGATGCGGCGATGACGCTGTTCAAGCTGCTGGAGTACCTGCCCGCCGCGCCCTACGTGGCCGGCGCCGCAGTGGTGATCGGCTTCGTGCTGTTCCTGACCCCGGTCGACTCGGGCACGCTGATGATCGCCAACCTGTGCACCCGTCGCGTTGATGATGGCGTCGAAGATGGCCATGACGCGCCGATCTGGCTGCGCGTGTTCTGGGCGGCCGGCATCACCGTGGCCAGCGTTGGCCTGCTGCTGGCCGGCAATTTCAGTGCGATGCAGACGGCGGTGGTGCTGTGCGGCCTGCCGTTCTCGTTCACCCTGGCGTTCTACATGTGGGGCCTGCTGAAGGCGCTGCGCACCGACCCGGACGCCCCGCGCCGCTGATCGGGCACCCGGCATCTATCCCGATGCCGTCGGTGACGCAGTAGAGCCAGGCCATGCCTGGCTGTGGAGAAACAGGAAGGGCCGGATCCGCGAGGATCCGACCCTTTTGTTGGGTAGTCGACTAGCAGTCGACTCTACCGAGAGCGCAGCGTTACTTGCTGGCCAACTGGCGCAGCACGTACTGCAGCAGGCCGCCATGACGGAAGTACTCGACTTCCTTCGGGGTCAGCAGCATCACCGAGACCTCGAAGGTCTTCTTCGTGCCATCGGCCTTGGTCGCGGTGACCGTGGCACGCTTGCTGGCACCGTCCTGCAGGCCGGTGATGTCGATCGTTTCCGAGCCGTCCAGGCCCAGGCTCTGCGCGTTCTCGCCGTTGCGGAACTGCAGCGGCAGCACGCCCATGCCGACCAGGTTGGAGCGGTGGATGCGCTCGAAGCTCTCGGCGATGACGGCCTTCACCCCCAGCAGCAGGGTGCCCTTGGCCGCCCAGTCACGCGACGAGCCGGTGCCGTACTCCTTGCCGGCCAGCACCACCAGCGGCACCTTGTCGGCCTTGTACTTCATGGCCGCATCGTAGATCGCCAGTTTCTCCGGCTGGCCACCGCCGGCCGGGTAGTACAGGGTGTTGCCACCTTCCTCGCCACCGAACATCAGGTTCTTGATGCGGATGTTGGCGAAGGTGCCGCGGACCATGACGTCATCGTTGCCGCGGCGGCTGCCGTAGCTGTTGAAGTCGGCCGGCTGCACGCCGCGCTCCTGCAGGAAGCGGCCTGCCGGCGAGTCCTTCTTGATGTTGCCGGCCGGGGAGATGTGGTCGGTGGTGATCGAATCGCCGAACAGGCCCATCACGCGTGCGCCGTGCACGTCGTCGATGCTGCCGGTCTGCATGGTCATGCCATCGAAGTACGGCGGATTCTTGATGTACGTGGAGGCATCGCTCCACTCGTACAGGTTGCCGTCCGGTGAGGCGATGGTGTTCCAGCGGGTGTCACCCTTGAACACGTCGGCGTAGTTCTGCTTGAACATCTCCGGGCCGATGGTGGCGGCGATGACATCGCCGATTTCCTTGTTGCTCGGCCAGATGTCGCGCAGGAACACCGGCTGGCCATCGCTGCCGGTGCCCAGCGGCTGGGTGGTCAGGTCGATGTCGGTGGTGCCGGCGATGGCGTAGGCCACCACCAGCGGCGGGCTGGCCAGGTAGTTCATTTTCACTTCGGGGTGCACGCGGCCCTCGAAGTTGCGGTTGCCGGACAGTACCGAGGTGACGACCAGGTCGCCGGTGGCGATGCCGGCGCTGACTTCGGTCGGCAGCGGGCCGGAGTTGCCGATACAGGTGGTGCAGCCGTAGCCGACAACGTAGAAGCCGATCTTCTCCAGCTCCTTCAGCACGCCGGCCTTTTCCAGGTAATCGGTGACCACGCGCGAGCCCGGCCCGAGCGAGGTCTTCACCCACGGCTGGCGGTTCAGGCCCTTGGCCGCCGCGTTGCGGGCCAGCAGGCCAGCACCGATCATCACCGCCGGGTTGGAGGTGTTGGTGCACGAGGTGATGGCAGCGATGACCACCGCACCGTCCTTCAGCCGCACCTTGCGGCCTTCGGTTTCGATATCGGCGTAGCCCTTGGCCAGCTGCTCATTGCCGACTGCTGCGCCGCCGCCTTCGTTGACGAACGAGGAGACGTCATCGCTGCGCTTGTCACGATTGGTGGTCAGGCCGACCAGTGCTTCGCGGTAGTTCTTCTGCACGTCTTCCAGAAGCACGCGGTCCTGCGGACGCTTGGGGCCGGCCAGCGAGGGCTTCACCGTGCCCATGTCCAGTTCCAGCGTGGTGCTGTACTGCGCGTGCGGGCTGTTGGCGTCGTGCCACAGGCCCTGTGCCTTGGCATAGGCCTCGACCAGATCGATCTGCTCTTCGCTGCGGCCGGACAGGCGCAGGTAGTTCAACGATTCGGCATCGATCGGGAAGATGCCGCAGGTGGCGCCGTATTCGGGGGCCATGTTGCCGATGGTGGCGCGGTCGGCCAGCGGCAGGTGCTGCAGGCCGTCACCGTAGAACTCGACGAACTTGCCGACCACGCCCAGCTTGCGCAGCATCTGGGTGACGGTCAGCACCAGGTCGGTGGCGGTGGCGCCCTCGGGCAGCTTGCCGGTCAGCTTGAAGCCGACCACCTGCGGGATCAGCATCGACGACGGCTGGCCCAGCATGGCAGCTTCGGCTTCGATGCCGCCCACGCCCCAGCCGAGCACGCCGATGCCATTGATCATGGTGGTGTGGCTGTCGGTGCCGAACACGGTATCGGGGTAGGCCACCGCCTTGCCATCCTTGTCCGCGGTCATCACCACGCGGGCCAGGTTCTCCAGGTTCACCTGGTGGACGATGCCGGTGTTCGGCGGCACCACCTTGAAGTTGTCGAAGGCCTTCTGGCCCCAGCGCAGGAAGCCGTAGCGTTCCTGGTTGCGCTGGAATTCGATCTTGCCGTTGAGGTCCAGCGCGTCGGGCTTGCCGAACACATCGACCTGCACCGAGTGGTCGATGACCAGTTCGGAGGGGATCTGCGGGTTGATCTGCTCAGGCGAGCCGCCAAGCTTGACCACCGCATCGCGCATCGCGGCCAGGTCGACCACGCAGGGCACGCCGGTGAAGTCCTGCAGGACCACGCGCGCCGGCATGAAGGCGATCTCGGTGTCCGGCTCGGCCGCCGGGTTCCAGCGGGCCACGGCTTCGATGTGGTCCTTGCCGACGGTGATGCCGCCATCCTCGTGCCGGAGCAGGTTCTCCAGCAGGATCTTCATCGAGTAGGGCAGGTGGGAGATATCGAAGCGCTGGCCCAGCGTGGGCAGGCTGAAGTAGTCGTAGGTCTTGCCGCCGACGTTCAGCTGGCTGCGGGTGGAGAACGAATCGCTCATGCGGGGTAACTCCTTCTTGCGGATGGCTTGCTCTGGCCCGTGCGTTGACGGGCCTGCTTGCGGTCGCCGCGGACCTGGCGGCCCCGGTGGTCCCAGTATGAACCCCAGACTGAATGGATTCATCCGGGCCGGGTTCCGGCCTGCGGCATCGGTTCCAGACTACAGGGGAAGGTGTATGGCGTATGTCACGTTTGTGGCCGATCCTTTGCGAGGCAAGGGCTGGCGGGTTGCCGGTCCTGTTCAGGGTGGAAGTATGCCCGGGGAAGTATGTATAATTTGTGCATACTCTGGAGGGCCTACCGATGGAAGCCACTGTTGCAGAACGCGGACAGATCACCCTGCCCAAGGCGGTGCGTGATGCCCTCGGCCTGACCAAGGGCACGCTGCTGAAGGTCGAGCTGGACGGCAGCCGCATCATCCTGCGCAAGAGTGTTGACGATGCCATTTCACGGGCGCGCGGCAAGTTCGCGCTGGACGGCTTCGAATCGTCCGACGCGGCGGTACGCGCGGTGCGTGACGAGGAATAAGCCGTGATGATCGCCGTCGATTCACCGGTGCTGGTCGAGCTGCTCAGCAATGGTCCGCAGGCCGATGCAGTCGAAGCCATCCTCAGGCAGAGCCTGGTCGGTGGCCGCGTGGTGGTCTGCGGCGCGACCCTGGCCGAGGTCTGCGCATCGCTGCGCGGCGGCGCCGAGGTGCTCGAAGCGCTGGAAGAAATGGGCGTGCACTTCAACCCGATGGAAGCCAAGTCGGCGTTGCGCGCCGGCGAGATGCACCGCCGCCACCGCCAGCGCAGCGGCAGCCGCCGCAGCCTGGACGAATTCATGGTCGGCGCCCACGCACTGTTGCAGTGCGACGGCCTGATCACCTGGAACGACACGTTTTACCGCGACTACTTCAAGGGCCTGAAGCTGATCGTGCCGCAAGCCTGAGCCCACTTTTTTTCAACCTACGCATTACCCGGGAGTTGTCATGTTGGAAGCCTACCGCCACCACGTCGCCGAGCGCGCTGCGCTTGGCATCCCGCCGCTGCCGCTGAGCGCGCAGCAGACGGCCGATGTCATCGAACTGCTGAAGAACCCGCCGCAGGGCGAGGCCGAGTTCCTGCTCGACCTGCTGACCCACCGCGTGCCGGCCGGCGTCGATGACGCGGCCAAGGTCAAGGCCTCGTACCTGGCGGCGATCGCCCTGGGCAGCGAGCAGAACCCGCTGATCAGCCGCGAGCGCGCCACCGAACTGCTGGGCACCATGCTTGGCGGCTACAACGTCGCACCGCTGGTGCAGCTGCTGGACGACGCCAGCGTCGGCACCATCGCCGCCAACGGTCTGAAGAAGACCCTGCTGGTGTTCGATGCCTTCCATGACGTGCAGGAAAAGGCCAAGGCGGGCAACGCCAACGCCCAGTCCGTGCTGCAGAGCTGGGCCGATGCCGAGTGGTTCACCAGCAACCCGGAAGTGCCGCAGAGCCTGACCGTCACCGTGTTCAAGGTGCCGGGCGAGACCAACACCGACGACCTGTCGCCGGCGCCGGACGCGACCACCCGCCCGGACATCCCGATGCACGCCCTGGCGATGCTGAAGAACAAGCGCGACGATGCGCCGTTCACCCCGGAAGAAGACGGCAAGCGCGGCCCGATCCAGCAGATCCTGTCGCTGAAGGACAAGGGCCACCTGGTGGCCTACGTCGGCGACGTGGTCGGCACCGGTTCCTCGCGCAAGTCGGCGACCAACAGCGTACTGTGGTGGACCGGCGATGACATTCCGTTCATCCCGAACAAGCGCGCTGGCGGCGTCTGCCTGGGTTCGAAGATCGCCCCGATCTTCTACAACACCATGGAAGATGCCGGTGCGCTGCCGATCGAGCTGGATGTGTCGAAGATGGAGCACGGCGATGTGGTCGAGCTGCGTCCGTACGAAGGCAAGGCGCTGAAGAACGGTGAAGTGATCGCCGAGTTCCAGGTCAAGTCCGAAGTGCTGTTCGACGAAGTGCGCGCCGGTGGCCGCATTCCGCTGATCATCGGCCGTGGCCTGACCGGCAAGGCGCGCGAAGCGCTGGGCCTGGCCCCGACCGATCTGTTCCGCCTGCCGGTGCAGCCGGTCGATACCGGCAAGGGCTTCTCGCTGGCGCAGAAGATGGTCGGCCGCGCCTGTGGCCTGCCGGAAGGCCAGGGCATGCGCCCGGGCACCTACTGCGAACCGAAGATGACCTCGGTCGGCTCGCAGGACACCACCGGCCCGATGACCCGTGACGAGCTGAAGGACCTGGCCTGCCTGGGCTTCTCGGCCGACCTGGTGATGCAGTCGTTCTGCCACACCGCCGCTTACCCGAAGCCGGTGGACGTGAAGACCCACCACACCCTGCCGGAGTTCATCTCCACCCGTGGCGGCGTTTCGCTGCGCCCGGGCGACGGCGTGATCCACAGCTGGCTCAACCGCATGCTGCTGCCGGACACCGTCGGCACCGGCGGTGACTCGCACACCCGTTTCCCGGTGGGCATTTCGTTCCCGGCCGGTTCGGGCCTGGTCGCCTTCGCTGCTGCCACCGGCGTCATGCCGCTGGACATGCCGGAGTCGGTGCTGGTGCGCTTCAAGGGCAAGATGCAGCCGGGCGTGACCCTGCGTGACCTGGTCAACGCGATCCCGCTGTACGCGATCAAGTCGGGCCTGCTGACCGTGGCCAAGGCTGGCAAGAAGAACATCTTCTCCGGCCGCATCCTGGAAATCGAAGGCCTGCCGGAGCTGAAGGTCGAACAGGCGTTCGAACTGTCCGACGCCTCGGCCGAGCGTTCGGCCGCCGGTTGCTCGGTGCGCCTGAACAAGGAACCGATCATCGAGTACCTGACCAGCAACATCACCCTGCTGAAGTGGATGATTGCCGAGGGTTACCAGGATCCGCGTTCGCTGCAGCGCCGTATCGAGAAGATGGAAGCCTGGCTGGCCAACCCGGAGCTGCTGGAGCCGGATGCCGACGCCGAGTACGCCGCCGTCATCGAGATCGACCTGGCCGACATCCACGAGCCGATCGTGGCCTGCCCGAACGATCCGGACGACGTGAAGACCCTGTCCGAAGTGGCCGGCGCCAAGATCGACGAAGTGTTCATCGGTTCGTGCATGACCAACATCGGTCACTTCCGTGCGGCGGCCAAGCTGCTGGAAGGCAAGCGTGACCTGCCGACCCGCCTGTGGGTGGCCCCGCCGACCAAGATGGACGCCTCGGAGCTGACCAAGGAAGGCGTGTACGGCACCTTCGGCGCCACCGGCGCCCGCATGGAAATGCCGGGCTGCTCGCTGTGCATGGGCAACCAGGCGCAGATCCGCGAAGGCTCCACCGCGATGTCGACCTCGACCCGCAACTTCCCGAACCGCCTGGGCCGCAACACCAACGTGTACCTGGGTTCGGCCGAACTGGCCGCGATCTGCTCGCGTCTGGGCCGCATCCCGACCAAGGAAGAGTACATGGCCGATGTGGGCGTGATCGCTGCCAGCGGCGCGGAGATCTACCGCTACATGAACTTCGACCAGATCGAGGAATACCAGGACGTGGCCAAGACGGTCGCTGCCTGATGCGGTAACGCCGGCCACTGGCCGGCATCCCGTTCAAACGAAGAGCCCCCGGTGAAAGCCGGGGGTTTTTTTTTGCGCCGCGCTAGACTTGCCGCTTCGTTCGTTGGAGTACACGGATGTCGCAGGATCGATTGAGAGGGAGCCGCCCCCGCTGCTGGCGCTGCGTTGGCAGTGCGGTGGTACTGGCCACGCTGATGATGGCCCACGGCGCCATGGCGCAGCAGGAGACGCAGCAATCGGTTGTCGAGAACGTTCGCCGTGCACACGTGCCTGCGTCGATCGTGTTGGAGACCAAGCACAATAACCCGCCGCGCTATCCGTCGCAGGCCTTTCGCGAGGAGAAACAGGGCGAAACGATGCTGATGGTGAAGGTGGCTGCCGATGGACAGTGGCTCGACGCGATCGTTCTGGAGAGCAGCGGCTGGCCGGAGCTGGACGAGGCCGCGCAGGCGGCGACTCGCAAGTGGCAATATCTGCCGGCGAGCGAAGACGGCGTGCCGGTGCCCGGAGAGATCCGCGTGCCGGTGTCGTTCAAATTGTGGTGATGCTGCGGGCTTCGGCGCAGGCCTGAGCGGGGTGATGGCTGGGCCAAGCGTTCGCGGTGGCCTAGCCCATGCGCATCGCGGTGAGAGACTGCTCCTGGGCGTAGTCTTGCTGGGCAACCTGCTGTGCCTGCGACATCTGTTCGACCTTGGCGAACGACTGCTCCACGGGCGTACTGATTGCCTCGCTGATCGCTACCGACGCCCGCAGATGTGCCGGATTGTCGAGCGCTCCCTGCACAACGAACATGCGAGGGCCGGAGCCGTCGCTGGGTGGATTGCCCAGGACCACGTGATCGACGCGTTCCAGGCCACTGCTCTTGGCCGCCGCAAGCAGGCTGGCCGCCATCCGCTCACTGGTTTCATCGAAGCTGCGCCCGTGCCTGGCATCCACAGCGGATACACCGTCGCGAATCTGCCGGTAGAGAGGTTGGTCTGGGTGGCCTTCCTTCCTGGGGTCCGGGCCTGCCTTGTCCAGGGTGGATTCGATGCTCTGCTGCAATGGGTTCCTGGGAGAGAAGCCGGGATTGCCGAGGGAGGGCGAGCCCTGGTCGGTTGCATTCTGGATCAGTTGCTCCCCAGGCTTGAGCGCAGTGTGGGCCCGCTGCTCCGTTTCAGCTTCGTTGCGGGCGTACGCACCGGCTTCCTCGGTACCGCGCAGGTAATTAGCCCCGTCGCGCAACAGACCAGGTCCGCCGCCGACAAGCACGGTCGCCGCCGCGCGCAGTTGATGAACATCGTTGCGGTAGTCGGCAATCCGGCGCAGGTCTTCAGGATCCGTGATCCGGGCCTGGGGATTGTCCAGTACAGACTGCACGGGACCCTTGTCGGTCATGCGATCAAGGAAATGAACCAATCGATGGGAGTCACCCAATTGGACCGCGACGGCGGCGGACATGACATGGCCGCTTTTCATCCCGAGCGTTCCGAGCGAGGCGATGCGCTGGCCATGCTCGGCGTTGCGTAGAACCTCCAGTTCCCTGGGCAGCGCATACATCTCGACCTTGCCGTAATGAGGGCCGCCCGCGCTGACCAGGTCGCCTGCCATCACATGGTTGGTGAAGGGCGCCGCATTGGCCGGCTGGCCCTCAGGGAGGCGATACGCCAGCCCCGCGGCACCGTAAGGATTGAAGGCGTCGCCGGGGAGGTTGTAGTGATGGGCGGTGATCTGTGCGAGGGCACCGCCGAGGGAGTGGCCGGTAACATATACAGACCCGGATCCCCTTTCATCAGCTAATTTGATGGCTTGCTTTGTGAGCGAGAGGGCGTCGCCGATTTGCGCGTTGACTCTGGCGGTGACCATTGCGGCGTCGATGCCGCCATCAAGCATGGGCTGACGATCAAATTCGGTGCCGCGGTGGGCGACGATGACTTCCTTTGTATTGATGTTGAGGTAGGCAATGCCCTGATATCCGCTCCCGGAGTCACGACAGGCTAGGACCTCGTACTTTGTTCCGCCGATGGTGATGTCGGAATTGGCGGGCGGAAGCGGGTCATTATAGACACTGTCCGAGAGCGTCGCGCTTTCTCTAGGATTCATTGCGATGCTCCTTCAATCCGTGTGGAGACTTCGATTGGAAAGTATTCCTTGCGCTTTTCTGGCGGCATCTTCTCGTACCAACTTGAAGGCTCCGTTGGAGTCCGCTCCGGCGATTGTCCTGTGGTCAAGGGCGGCAATGCCCGCTTTATGTAGGCAGTGAAGGTTCTCCCGCCCTCAATCTCGGTGAATAGTGCTGCGACGGACGCGCGGATTGGGCGATCATCAGTGATGAAGGAAAACGAAGCTTCTACGAGGGCAGGTGTCCAAGTGCACGGACCCCGACCGTAATAGTCGGCAACTTCCATGCCGTCGTTGAATACAACACTGCTGAATTCAGTAGCACTGAGGCGCTGTGCCTGAAGCTCAACCTTGTGCTGATTCGGCTCGTACTGAACCCCCTCCCAATTGTTGACCGGAGGGAGACAGAGTGGGTCTATCTCGTACGTGACGAAGACCGAAGGAATGGGGACATCCACGGGTGCATCGTGGACCCGAACCACAATCGGCAGCGCATCCTTGGGCGCAGGATTCTCGCGATAGACCGGGAACGAGCGTTCCTTGTTGCAGCCCGGAACGGCCAGTGTGATCAAGGCGATCAACGCAACATGAGCAAGGCTGGGGACGGGTTTCAGCATGAGCGGTCCATGTCGCTGATCAAGGTTTTGCGGGGTGCGGCGACACCATGAAGGGCATCTCGGGGCAGATGCGACGGATTGCGCATTTCATGCTGGGGGCACGCCGGCACTTCATCCTTATGTGCCGGTGCCTCGGGGCGTTGCGACGTATCGTTCATCGGCGTTCCATTGCTCTGCGACGTCTGACTATACGACCCGGTGCAGCTGTGCTCCAAGGCCGAAGTACAGCGCCGGTGGCGTCCACTGGGACGCCGCCCGGCATTCAGCCGCTTGCTAGCAGGCGACGTGCAGCGACTGCCGCAACCATGCATCCAGCTGCACGCTGGTGAAGGCGGGATTCTCCAGGGTCGAGATATGCCCCGCGCCGGGTATCGATTGCAGGCGGCAACCGATCACCCTGGCCATCTGCTGCGCTTCGGTCAGCGGGCGTGGCAGGTCCTGTTCGCCGCTCAGGATCAGCGTTGTTTCCCGGTCCAGATCCTTCAATGCGCCCAGCCGGTCCGGGCGACCGAAGATCAGGCGACCCAGCGGAACCACCGCGTTCAGCAGGCGCTCGCGAGGCCAGGACAGCAGCCGTTGCAGGAACAGCAACCGGATCGGATCGTCGGTGGCGATGCCCGGGCGGAAGAACAGCGGCACGATCTGGTCGGCCATGGCTTCGGGGATGCAGCCCAGCTGTTCGATCATGTCGAGCATGCCGAAGTAGCGTTGCCGGGAGGCCTCCGGTTCCGCACCGAGGTAGGTGTCCATCAGGATCAGCGAGCGGACCTGCTCGGGGCGCTGCAGCGTCAGTTCCGCCGCCCACATGCCGCCGACCGACAAGCCAGCCACCGCGTACTGCCGGATGCCCAACGCATCCAGCAAACGGCCGACTTCGCGTGCGAGGCACGCCGGTGAGGTGAAGGCGGCTGACAGCGGCAGATCGTTGTCGTGGCCGGGCAGCTCCGGAAGGATCAGGCGGTAGCGCCGCGACAACAGCTCGACCTGCGGCGCCCACATGTCGCGGCCCCAGAGATAGCTGCCGCCAAGGACGATGGGAAAGCCGGTGCCGATATCGTGATGGGTGAGTAGGGGCAAGGGGAGGCTCCATGGAAGGGAGCCTCACGCTGCGTGGGGTAGGGGAAGCACGTCCAATGTGGAGGATCGACGAGGGGCCATCCCTGGGTGCAAATGAGGTGATTGCGACGCCGATGTGCGCAAGTCGCACTGTTGAAGCGCCGCTGTCCGACGTTGCTGGAAGCACAAACGGGTTGAATGCGACGTCTGGCCGGTCTGTCTTGCCGATGCGGAGCCGAGCATGGGCTATGCCGGGCGTCCTTGCCCGGCCCCCTGCGGGCCGTCGCAAGCGACGTTGGCAACGGCTCCTGCCGTTGCCTTCGGCTCTACAGTCGTCCCATCAGCCGCGCGCCAGCGCCAGCAACCGCTCGGCAATCCGTTCCAGCGGCACCTGTTCCTCGGCGGCGCCGAGCTTGAACGCTGCACCCGGCATGCCCCAGACCACGCTGGTGGCCTCGTCCTGCACCAGTGTCGGCGCGCCGGCCTGGCGCATCTCCAGCAGGCCACGTGCGCCGTCATCGCCCATGCCGGTGAGGATGGCGCCGATGGCGTTGCCGCCGGCGTTCTGCGCGACCGAGCGGAACAGCACGTCCACTGCGGGCTTGTGCCGGTTCACTGCCGGGCCGTCGTCGACGCGGCAACGCCAGCGCGCACCGTCACGGATGATCCGCAGGTGCTTGCCGCCTGGCGGCAGGTAGGCATGGCCGGGCAGCACCGCTTCGCCGTCGCTGGCCTCGCGCACGGCCATCGCCGAGTGCCGGTCCAGGCGTTCGGCGAAGGCGCTGCTGAAGCTGGCCGGCAGGTGCTGGGTCATCACCACGGCGGGCGCGTCGGCAGGCATGCCTTCCAGCACCACGCGCAGCGCTTCGGTACCGCCGGCCGATGAGCCGATTGCGATCAGCCGGTCGGTGGTACGGAACTGCGGCGCAGCGGGACGCATCGCAGGCGCGGCGTCCAGCAGGAGCTTCGGCGCGGCAGCGCGCACCAGCGGGCGGACCCGCGAGCGCGCCGCCATCTTGACCTTGGCGATGATCTCGTCGGCGTAGGCCTGCAAGCCGCGCGCCACGTCCAGCTTCGGCTTGGAGACGAAATCCACCGCACCCAAGGCCAGCGCCTGCAGCGTGGTGTCGGCGCCGCGCTCGGTCAACGAGGAGATCATCACCACCGGCAGCGGGTGCAGGCGCATCAGGTTTTCCAGGAACGCCAGCCCGTCCATGCGCGGCATTTCCACATCCAGCGTGATCACGTCCGGGGCCAGGCGCTTGATCTTCTCGCGCGCCAGCAGCGGGTCGGCGGCGGTGCCGACCACGTCGATGGACGGATCGCTGGACAGGATTTCGGTGAGCATCTGGCGCACGACGGCGGAGTCGTCGACGATCAGGACCCGGCAGGGGGCGTTGCCGGTCAGGGTCATTCGAACAGCTCCACGCCGCCGGTGACCGGGGCCTTGGACAGGCGCGCACGCACCGCCGATTCGGTCGCGGCCACTTCGGCCTCATGGGCATGCGGCAGGCGCTGCACCACCACGCGGCCGGTATCGGCGAAGAACCAGATCTTGCGCGGATGGATGCCGCACAGGTCCTCGGCAATGATCGGGATGTGTTCGGCCTGCAGGTACTGGCGCACGAACTCGGCGTTGCGGGTGCCGACCGGGTTGCTGGTGAAACCCTTCAGCACGTTGGCACCGCCGAACACCTTGGCTTCGATGCGCTTGCGGTGGGCGCCACGCTTGAGCATGTCGTTGATCAGCAGTTCCATCGCATAGCTGCCGTAGCGTGCGGGCGCACCGTCGCCAGCATTGCCTTCAGGCAGCAGGAAGTGGTTCATGCCACCGATCTTCAGCACCGGGTCGCGCAGGCAGGCGGCCACGCAGGAACCCAGGGTGGTGGTCAGCGCGGTGGTGTCATCGACCACCAGGTATTGGGTCGGCAACAGCTTGGCGGCGATGGTCTTGAAGCGTGCGTCCTGATAGCGCATCACATCGTCGGTACGCAGCGAGGCGTTCATGCGCCGGCCTTTGCCGCACGGCGGTACAGGGTGCGGCCGCAGGGCTGGATCAGGTCGGCGGCGTGCAGATAGTTTTCCGAGTGACCGGTGTAGAGCAGGCCATCGTCGGACAGGTGCTGCACCAGGCGGCCGAGGATGGCGCGCTGGGTCGGCTTGTCGAAGTAGATCATCACGTTGCGGCAGAACAGCGCGTCGAACGGGCCGCCGACGTCGTAGCGCGGGGCGAGCAGGTTCAGCGGGCGGAACTCGATCAACTCGCGCAACGCCGGCAACACGCGACACTGGCCCTCGTTGGGGCCGCTGCCGCGCTGGAAGTAGCGGCGGCGCAGGTCCGGATCCAGGCTGGTGACGCGATCGATGTTGTAGACACCGCGGCCGGCGGTGGCCAGCACCTGGGTATCGACGTCGGTGGCAATGATGCGTACCGGCGGCTTCAGGGTGCCGAAGGCCTCGCAGGCGGTGATCGCCATCGAGTAGGGCTCTTCGCCGGTGGACGCCGCGCACGACCACAGCAGCAACGGCGTGCGGCTGGAGCGCTGCTGCAGCTCCTCGCGCAGCTTGTCGAAGTGGTGCGGTTCGCGGAAGAACGAGGTCAGGTTGGTGGTCAGCGCGTTGGTGAACGCCTGCCACTCGTCACCGTCCTCCTGCTCCAGGTGGTCCAGGTACTGCTGGAAGCTGCGCATGCCCAGCGTACGCAGGCGGCGCGACAGGCGGCCATAGACCATGTCGCGCTTTGCCGGCGCAAGGGCGATGCCCACGCGCTGGTAGATCAGGTCGCAGACGCGGCGGAAATCACGGTCGGCGAACTCGAATTCGCGCGGGCCGGTGACGATGGGAGTGGGACTTTGCACGGGGGACATGTCCATCGGCAGAGGCGGCGGCCGAAGCCGCCGCGGGTGGGTCTCAGAATTCCTGCCAGTCGCTGTCGCTGTCGCTGGCGGCGAAGGTGCTGGCGTTGCTGCTACGGCGTGCCGGTATCGGTGCCGGTGCGGGCGTGCGGCTCGGCTGGGGGCGTGCCACGGCGGCGACGCGCACCGGCTCGACATGCGCGGCCACGGCCTGCATCGCGGCCGAGACCTGGTTGTCGAGGCGGAAGATCGCCACGGCGTCGGCCAGCTCGCCGGCCTGGTCTTCCATCGCGCGTGCGGCGGCGGTGGCTTCTTCCACCAGCGCGGCATTCTGCTGGGTGGTTTCGTCCATCTGCACCACGGTCTGGTTGACCTGCTCGATGCCAGCCGACTGTTCCTGCGAGGCAGCGGAAATCTCGGCCATGATGTCGGTCACGCGCTGCACCGAGGCGACGATCTCGCCCATGGTGCTGCCGGCCTGGTGGACCAGGCTGGAACCTTCGGCGACCTTGCCGACCGAGTCGTCGATCAGGCCCTTGATCTCCTTGGCGGCGGCGGCCGAGCGCTGGGCGAGAGTACGCACCTCGCTGGCGACCACGGCGAAACCGCGGCCCTGTTCACCGGCACGCGCGGCTTCCACCGCGGCGTTCAGCGCCAGAATGTTGGTCTGGAAGGCGATGCCGTCGATGACGCTGATGATCTCGGCGATCTTCTTTGACGAGGCTTCGATGGCCGACATGGTGGTGACCACCTGGCCGACCACATCGCCGCCCTGCGATGCGACGCCGTGTGCGCCGATGGCGAGCTGGTTGGCCTGGCGGGCGTGCTCGGCGTTCTGGCGCACGGTGGAGGTCAATTCCTCCATCGAGGCAGCGGTTTCTTCCAGATTCGCGGCCTGCTGCTCGGTGCGGCGCGACAGGTCGCTGTTGCCGGAGGCGATCTCGCCGGCGGCCAGGGTGATGCTGGAAGCACTGGCCTGGATCTGGCCGACGATCTGGGTCAGCTGCGAGACCGTGGTGTTGGCATCGTCACGCATGCGTGCGAACACGCCCTGGTAGTCGCCGTGCATGCGCGCGGTCAGGTCGCCTTCGGCGATGGCCGACAGCAGCTGCGAGAGCTTGCCGAGGTTGTCATCGCTGACCGCCATCATCGCGTTGAGGTTTTCCAGCATCAGGCGGAAATCGTGATCGAAACGCTGGGCGTCGCCACGGCGGCTGAAGTCGCCCGCAGCGGCGGCGCTGGCCAGCTGCTTGATCTCGGCGTTGATGCGGCCGAGGTTGGCCTTGACCGTGTCGACGGTGGTGGTCATCGCCGCCTTTTCGCCGGGATAGCGCGCGATGTCGCGGCTGAGATCACCGACCGCGTACTGCTGTACCACGTCCAGCACATCGTGCAGGGTCTGTACGTGGCCGCCGACCAGCGCGTTGGTTTCCTGCACCATCAGCCCGTACTCGCCGGGGAAGGCGCTGGCGTCGATGCGGTAGCTGAGTTCGCCACCGTCGTGGCGGCGGGCCATTTCGCGCTGGCCCGTGATGACCGCATGCAGCTGCTGCTGCATGCCGGCCATGGCGTGCAGCAGGCGACCGGTCTCGTCGTGCGGCTGCGCGCCGATGTGGCTGTCGAGCTTGCCGGCGGCGATGCCTTCGGCGACGGCCGTGGCCTGCTTCAACGGCACGGCGATGCGGTTGCCGATGACCCAGCTCAGGGCCAGCACGATCAGTACCAGCACACCACCGGAGAGGGCCATGATGGCGGTGAACACGAGGGCCTGTTTCTGCACATCGTCCATGTAGACGCCACTGCTGATCACCCAGTTCCAGGGGGCGAACAGGCCGGCGTAGGCGACCTTCTCGACGTCGCCCTTGCTGCCGGGCTTGGCCCAGCGGTAATTGACGAAGCCACCGCCGGCCTTCGCCGCTTCGACCTGGTCGTAGTAGATGCGCACACCGTCGTCGGTGCGGAAGTCCTTCATGTCCTTGCCGACCAGGTCCTTGCGGAACGGGTGCATCAGCAGCTGGTAGCCGGTGTCGTAGACGTTGAAGTAGTAGGTATCGTTCTCGGCACGCATCACTTCCAGCGCCTGCAGCGCGGCGCTCTTGGCAGCCTCTTCGCTGAGTTCGCCGGTACCGGCCAGGCGGTGGTAGTGCTGCAGGATGCCGTAGCTCAGTTCGACCTGGGTCTTCAGCGCGGTCTTGCGGGTCTCGGTGAGATCCAGGTACTGCATGCGGGCGGCGATCACCGAGAGCGCGATCACGCCGAGCGCGATGAGCAGCGTCAGCAGGTTGAGCTTGCGCCGGACGGAAAGATTGCTGAAGTAGTGTTGCCAGCGATGCAGGAGATTCATCGAGCAGGACCAGGTCGAAGCGGGCGGGCGGCGCCGAGCCGGTCAGCGGCGGGATACGCCGTGACAACCCCGTTATCGGCCGCGCGGGCGGGGGATTGAGGAGCGGTGTCCGAACGTATTCAGGTTTCCTTGCAGCGGCGGCTGCGGCGCTGCCTGCGGCAGGCTTTTGAAGCAACAGCAGCGGCAACGGCAGGTCATGGCGATGGGTTGCTACGGATTGGCCGGGTCGGGGTGGGCAGGCAGGACACGCCGTGAACCCATCCATGGGGGCTCGATGGCGCCATCCATGGCGCCAACGGTCCTGCCTACCCACCCCGACCCGGCCCGCCAAGGCTTCACTTCGGCGGACGGCAAGAGCGTTGGGTTTCCAAGTGGAAAGAGGGGTCAGATCCGTTTTCCTGCGGAAAACGGATCTGACCCCGGAAGCGACCAGGCTTTTGCTTTTCGCTCTTTTCTTTTCAATCCGGGGTGGACGTGCACGGAAACTGTCCGTGGCCGGGAGGGTGGGTTGCGCAGGGGTGTAAGCGCCATGGGCCCGAGGCATGCCTCGGGCGGGTTGGCAGGACGCCCAACCCCGGTCTTGCCGTGTGCGCAGGACAGCGCACACGAGCAAGGCGCGCCCGAGCCTACAAGGACGTATTCACGGCGGCCCCTGCGCAATCCACCCTCCCGGCCAACCCTCAGCAGCCCAGCTTTTCAAGCGACCCACCCCGAGGGGCTTCGCCGTTGGCTGGACATCCGGATACCCCGTAAACGAACACGCCCCGGCGCAGGGCCAGGGCGTGTTCGTGGATCAGGTCAGGCAGGCGTCAGAACTCCTGCCAGTCTCCGTCGGCCAGTTCGGTGGCCATCGGGCGACCGCCAGCGGTGCGGCGGGCCGGCGGTGCCACCGGTGCCGGGGCGACCGGCGCAGTGGCTCGCGGGGCCGGGGCGGCGGCGACGCGCGGGGCGGTGACGACCTCGGCTTCGTCGACCACGAAGATCGACACCGCTTCGCTGAGATGGCCGGCCTGTTCTTCCATTGCACGTGCGGCGGCGGTGGCTTCCTCCACCAGCGCGGCATTCTGCTGGGTGGTCTCGTCCATCTGCACCACGGTCTGGTTGACCTGCTCGATGCCAGCCGACTGTTCCTGCGAGGCAGCGGAAATCTCGGCCATGATGTCGGTCACGCGCTGCACCGAGGCGACGATCTCACCCATGGTCGCGCCGGCCTTGTGCACCAGTGCCGAGCCATCGTTGACCTTGCCGACCGAGTCGTCGATCAGGCCCTTGATCTCCTTGGCGGCGGCGGCCGAGCGCTGGGCGAGGGTACGCACTTCGCTGGCGACCACGGCGAAACCACGGCCCTGTTCACCGGCACGCGCGGCTTCCACTGCGGCGTTCAGCGCCAGGATGTTGGTCTGGAAGGCGATGCCGTCGATGACCGAGATGATCTCGGCGATCTTCTTCGACGAGGCTTCGATGGCCGACATGGTGGTGACCACCTGGCCGACCACGCTGCCGCCCTGCGAGGCGACGCCGTGTGCGCCGATGGCGAGCTGGTTGGCCTGGCGGGCGTGCTCGGCGTTCTGGCGCACGGTGGAGGTCAGTTCCTCCATCGAAGCAGCGGTTTCTTCCAGGTTGGCGGCCTGCTGCTCGGTGCGGCGCGACAGGTCGCTGTTGCCCGAGGCGATCTCGCCGGCGGCCGAGCTGATCGCGCGGCTGGACTGCTTGATGCGGGTGACGATCTCGCTCAGCTGCGCGGCGGTGGCGTTGGCATCGTCACGCATGCGGGCGAACACGCCCTGGTAGTCGCCGTGCATGCGCACGGTCAGGTCGCCCTGCGACAGCGCGGCAAGCAGTCCGGAGATCTGTTCGATGCTGCCAGCGTTGGCGTCCAGCAGGCCGTTGATCTGCTGGGCCAGCTGCAGGAAGAAGCCTTCCTTGTCGGTGGCGTCGATGCGGCCGGACAGGTCACCAGCGGCGGCCTGGGCGATCACGCGTGCCACTTCGGCTTCGACCTGCGCTTCCTGGGTGCGGTCGCGCCATTCCACCACGTAGCCGACGGTGTCGCCGCCTTCGTTGCGGATGGTCGAGACCACCTGGGCGAACTGGGCATCGCCATACTGCATCGGGCGACGGGCGACGCCGTGTGCCTTCAGGTTGCCCAGCAGGGTCTGGTCCATCTCGCCGCGGTGTTCAAGCACGGTGACCGGCTTGCCGATCAGCGAGGCCTGCGCATCGAAGTCCGGCAGGTCGCGGCGCACGTCGTCCTGGTACTGGCTCAGGGTCTGCTGCAGGGCGCGGTTGCTGTAGACGATGGTGTTGCTGGTGTCGGTCAGGTACACGCCGGTCGAGCTGTAATCCAGCGCGGTACGGATGCGCAGGTTCTCGCGGGCGATGGCCTGGTCGGTCTCGATGCGCTCGCGCAGGTCGCGCTGCATGCGCTGCATGGACTGCATCAGTTCGCCCACTTCGTCCTGGCGGCTGACGTCGATGTGGCCATCGAGCTTGCCGCCGGCGACGTCGTTGGCGACCGAGACGGCGCCACGCACGCTGCCGACCAGGGCGCGGGCAAACAGCCACACCAGCACCAGGCCGAGCGCGGCGCCGCCCAGTAGGGCGATCACGGTCAGCACGGCCGAGGCGGAGTAAGTGGATTCGGCCTCTTCGCGCGAGGCGCGGGCGAGGCGGTTGTCTTCGGCGATCAGCGCTTCCAGCGCCGAGGCGGCCTTGCGGTGCTTGGTGCGGGTTTCGCCGACGAAGGTATCGATGGCGTCGTCCGGCAGGTCCAGTTCCAGCATCTCGGTGACGCTGTCATAGGAAGCCAGGGCGTCCTTCCATTCCTTGGCGAAGGTGTCGAACAGCTTCTTCTGCTGCGGGTTGTCGACCAGTGCCGGATAGCCCTTGATCGACTTGTCCATGCTCTCGCGCAGTTCGACGGCCTGCTTGCGTGCATCGGACTTGACGTCGTCGCTGGCGCGGATCAACTGCTGGTAGGCGGCATTGCGGTATTCGCCCAGCATGCCGCGCATCTCGCCGGCCATGCGGATGCTCTCCATGCGCGAACCGGCCAGTTCGGTGGTGACGTTGTTCAGCGAATGCAGGCCACGATAGGCGACGATGCCCTGCAGCAGCATCACCAGCAGGATGACGCCGAAGGTCAGCATCAGCTTCGGCATCAGTTTCAGGTTGTTGATCCACGGCATGGGCGTTGCAGGCTCCTAAGGCAGACGCGCCCGGGCATCGGGCCCGGTTGCAGCAGGAACCACGCCGGCACCAGGTCCGGCGTGGCTCGACGAACAGCGGATTACTTGATGTTGGCCAGCTTCAGTGCCGACGGCGAGCTGACTTCGATTTCCGCACGCGAAGCGTCGCGCTGGATCTTGCCGATCACGCAGACGGTCTTGCCTTCCAGGGTTTCCAGCGGGAAGGAGAACTTGCCGCGGTTCTCACCGGCGATGCGGGCCGAGAAGGTGTGGCGCGGGAAGGCGCCGCCCATGTACAGGAAGGTCGGCTGGCCTTCGGAACCTTCTGCGTAGCGGGCCTTCTCGACCTTGCCACAGACCATGCCGTCCTTGCCGACCGAACGCGGTGCCAGTTCCGGCGGGATCATGTCGGCCGACTGGGCGAAAGCGGAGGCGGCGGTGGTGGCCAGGACAGCGGCCGAAACGAACGCAAGCAGGGACTTCATCGAGGGGTATCTCCGGGGATGGTAACGGTCGGGCCGGTCCTGCGCGCTCCTGCGCGGCCGGCTTCTGTCCCCCTATCGGCATCGCCGGGGGGAACTGAAGGGTCTTGTGACTGGAACGTGAAGCAGTTCCGTTTACTCAGGCGGCGACGTCTTCGGCGAGGCTGGCCTGGCCCATGTCGGCGCTGTCGAGCAGGGTCTCGATGTCCAGCAGGATCAGCATGCGATCGTCGTGGGTACCGATGCCGGAGATGAAGCGGGTATCGACGGCGGCACCGAATTCCGGGGTCGGGCGGATCTGCTCGGCCGACAGCGGGATCACGTCGGAGACGCTGTCGACGACGATGCCGACCACGCGGTCTTCCACGTTCAGCACGATCATCACGGTGAAGGCGTCGTAGCGGGCGTTGTCCAGGCGCAGCTTCAGGCGCAGGTCGATGACCGGGACGATGGTGCCGCGCAGGTTGATCACGCCCTTGATGTAGTCCGGCGCATCCGGCACGCGGGTGACGGCGTCGTAGCCACGGATTTCCTGCACCTTGAGGATGTCCACGCCGTAGTGTTCGTCACCAAGGGTGAAGCTGAGGAATTCGCCACCGGCGCTGGCGGCGGAGCTGGTCTTGTCGTTCATCGAGGGGTCCTGGTTCTGCCGGAAGTCCCGGTGTCAGGCTCGATATCGGCCCCGTTGGAGGGGACTTTAGGAGCCGGGGGGAGGGCATCCACGCATGGCGTGGATCTACCGGGGAGCGTGCGTGGATGGGGTCAGATCCCTTTTCAGGGAAAAGGGATCTGACCCGGCATGCGTTCCAGGGTTGCCGGCCAGCGACCGGCACGACCGGTCGGACGGCCTCAGAGCTCGCCGTTGCGGCGCGCCTTGCGTTGGCGGTCGATGCGGAAGATGTAGCGCTGGATGGCGCTGTCGGCGCCGCGCGGCAGGCTTTCGAAGCGCATGCCCACGCGCTTGACCTCGATGCCGTTGGGCTGGCGCTGCGGCAGCAGATTGCAGACCACCAGTTCGATGTCGAGGTCGGGGCCATCGGGCAGCGACAGCTGCGCCGGATAGCGCTTCTGCAGGCCGAACACTGCACAGTCACTGGGAACCACCACGGCCAGGCCGCCGCCGCTGATGTCCACCACCCGCATCGACAGCGCTTCGGCACGCGCTTCGCCGGGTGGCAGCAGCAGCTGCGGCGAGTCGGTGACGGGGGTTTCCAGCCGGTACAGCTCGCGGCGCTGCAGGTGCACCAGTTCGTCCGGCAGCGGGGCGCGGAAGGCCACGTGGCCGTCGTTGTCCACGCGCTGCAGTTCGTGCAGGCGGAAGCGCACCAGGACCCGTTCGAGCTGTGCGAAGCACAGCAGGTGATCGGCCTGCTCGGCGGCGCGGTTGGCGGCTTCCTGCGGGCTGCCATCGAGCAGCAGAAAGTCCTCGTCCTCGTCGAGGTCGAGCAGGGCGGTCGGGAAGGAACGGTCGCGGCCGTCGATATGGGCGTTGATCAGCGATCGCTGGTCGATCAGCGAGCGCAGCAGCTGGCGCAGCTGACGCGGGTTGCGGACCAGGAAACGCTCGTCAGCGGCGTCAGCCGCGTGGACATCATGCACTGCAGTGTCGTTGCCGTCGGACATGGAATCTACGGTCAGGGGCGGGCGCCAGCACGCGTTGGTGCGAGGCTCGATGGGGATATCGGCCTCTGCACCGGATTATGAAGTGAGATTTGCATCACTTTCCATGCGTGAGGGGTCAGATCCCTTTCCCGCGAGGAAGGGATCTGACCCCGGGTGCATCAGAACTCCTGCCAGTCGCCGTCCGCGGCCAGCGCCGGCTGGGCCGTCGCCGTACGTAGCGCACGCGCCGGGGCCGGCTTTGCGGCCGGTGCGGCGGCTGCGACCTGGCGCGGTACCGGCGCCGCCAGCGGGCGTGCCGGGATGGCCGTCGTGCCCTGCGATGCCAGCCGGAAGCGGGCCACGGCTTCACCCAGCTGCATGGCCTGGTCTTCCATTGCGCGTGCGGCGGCGGTGGCTTCCTCCACCAGCGCGGCATTCTGCTGGGTGGTCTCGTCCATCTGCACCACGGTCTGGTTGACCTGCTCGATGCCGGCCGACTGTTCCTGCGAGGCGGCGGAGATCTCGGCCATGATGTCGGTCACGCGCTGCACCGAGGCGACGATCTCGCCCATGGTGCTGCCGGCCTGGTGGACCAGGCTGGAACCTTCGGCGACCTTGCCGACCGAGTCGTCGATCAGGCCCTTGATCTCCTTGGCGGCGGCGGCCGAGCGCTGGGCGAGGGTGCGCACTTCGCTGGCGACCACGGCGAAACCACGGCCCTGTTCACCGGCACGCGCGGCTTCCACCGCGGCGTTCAGCGCCAGGATGTTGGTCTGGAAGGCGATGCCGTCGATGACGCTGATGATCTCGGCGATCTTCTTTGACGAGGCTTCGATGGCCGACATGGTGGTGACCACCTGGCCGACCACATCGCCGCCCTGCGAGGCGACGCCGTGTGCGCCGATGGCGAGCTGGTTGGCCTGGCGGGCGTGCTCGGCGTTCTGGCGCACGGTGGAGGTCAATTCCTCCATCGAGGCAGCGGTTTCTTCCAGGTTGGCGGCCTGCTGCTCGGTGCGGCGCGACAGGTCACTGTTGCCCGAAGCAATCTCACCGGCGGCCAGGGTGATGCTGCCGGCGCTGGCCTGGATCTGGCCGACGATCTGGGTCAGCTGTGCAACGGTGGTATTGGCATCGTCGCGCATGCGTGCGAACACGCCGTTGAACTGGCCGTCCATGCGTGCGGTCAGGTCGCCGGCGGCGATCGACTGCAGCAGCTGCGAGAGCTGGCCGAGGTTGCCGTCGGCCACCTGCATCATGGTGTTGAGGTGCTCGATCATCAGCTTGAAGTCGTGCTGGAAACGCTGGGCGTCGCCGCGCTGGCTGAAGTCACCGGCGGCGGCCGCCGCGGCCAACTGCTGGATCTGCGAATTGATTGCCAGCAGGCTGGCCTTGGCTGCATCCATGGATTCGTGCAGGATCGCGCGGCTGCCGGGCAGGCGGCGTGCATCCGGGGTGAGGTTGCCGATGGCGTACTGGTTGAGCACGTCGATGGCATCGCGGATCGAGTCGAGATGTTCGAAGATGACCGTGTTGATACCGCCGGCCAGCTGGCCGTAGACGCCCGGGAAGTCTTCCGGGATACGGTGGCTGATGTCCGGTCCGGCATGCATCTGCGCCATCAGCTGGGTCTGTTCGCTGAAGCGGCGCAGCATCGCGGTCATCTCGGCAGTGGCGGCCAGCATCTTGCCGGCTTCGTCCTTGCTGGTGGCCTGGGTGCTGACGCTCAGGTCGCCGCGGGCGACGGCCTGGATGGCATGCACGGCCTTGCCGAGCGGACCGGTAACGGCGCGCGAGATGACTGTGGCCAGCGCGGCGGCCACCAGCGACAGCAGCACGATGCAGCTGACGATGGCGATCATGCTGGTGCGATGGGTGGCGTTGGCATCGGCGATCTTGCCGTCCATCAGACCGGCGATGTGGGCGCCCAGGGTCTTCATTGCGGCGAACAGGTCGCGGCGCGCCGGACGCGACTGCTCATCGGAGATCTGCTGTGCGAGGGCGCCATCACCTGCGGCTACGGCTTCGCGCATGGCTTTGTTGGCGGCGAAGTAGCGATCCAGCTGCGCGCTGGCGGCACGATACAGCTCACGTTCCTTGGCCAGTGCCGGCAGTGCCGAATAGGCGGCCAGTTCCTCATGCACGGTCCTGGCGGTGTCGTCCATGCGCTTGTTGTAGTCGGTCACTTTGTCCGGCTGGTCGAGCATGCTCAGCAGGGCCAGTTCGTAGGTGCGGAACTCCCCCAGCTGTGAGCGCGCCTCGCCCAGGTGCTGGACCGACGGAATATCGTTGCTGGCCATCTCGCCGAGCTGCTTGTTGGCCTCGCTCAGGCGCAGCAGGGCGAAGGCGCCGAGGACCAGGGTCATCAGCGTGGTAAGCGTGAACCCCACGGCCAGCTTGCGGGCGATGGGCAGATCTTGGAACCACTTCATGCGGGGTGCTCCAGGTGGGCAGGGTGCCGGCGGCGGTGCGCCGGCTGGGGGTGGTTGCATCGCGAACGGTGGTGCCCGGTGGGGGTTCGGTGACGGCCGTCAAAGCGAAATAGCGGCGCAGTTCGGATGGACTTTATGGACGCAGATCACATTCGGTTGCGTAGGGATGACAGTGCGAAAGTGCTGCAGTGGCGGGGCTTTCGCTTGCGTGAGGTGGTTGCATGCGCAAGCGCTGCAACGACAGAGTTCACAGAAGGGATGGGTCAGATCCCTTCTCCTTGAAAAGGGATCTGACCCCGGGGTGGGACCTCTTGGCAGAGCGCGCACAAACAAAAACCGCCGCCCCGAAGGGCGGCGGTCCAGTGCACGCATGCAGCGTGGGTCAGGCGGCCTGCGGCATCCGCAGCGAGCGCACCAGCCCGCCGATATCGACGATCAACGCGACGCGGCCGTCGCCGAGGATGGTGGCACCGGACACCCCGCCGATGCGGCGGTAGTTGTTCTCGATGTTCTTCACCACCACCTGCTGCTGGCCGACGAGCTCGTCTACTTCCAGCGCGATCTTCTGGCCATCGCCTTCAACCACCACCACCAGCGATTCGCTGCCCGGTGCGCGGTTGCCGTAGCCGTAGTACTCGCTCAACGACAGGATCGGCAGGTACTCGCCACGCACGCGCAGTACGCGGCCTTCGCCGGCCATGCTGCGGATGTCCTCGGCCTGCGGCTGCAATGCCTCAAGCACATAGGCCAGCGGCAGGATCAGGGTTTCACCGGCCACCGCCACGGTCATGCCATCGAGGATGGCCAGGGTCAGCGGCAGGCGGATCAGCGTGCGGGTGCCGGCGCCGAGGCTGCTTTCGATCTGCACCTCGCCCCCGAGCGCCTGGATGTTGCGGCGGACCACATCCATGCCGACGCCACGCCCGGACAGGTCGGTGACCGCATCGGCAGTGGAGAAGCCGGGCTGGAAGATCAGGTCCCAGACCTGCGAATCGGTCGGGTTGTCCGGCACCGCCAGGCCACGTTCGTGAGCCTTGGCCAGGATCTTGGCGCGGTCGAGGCCGCGACCGTCGTCGCTGACTTCGATGACGATATGGCCGCCCTGATGCGAGGCCGCCAGCGTGATCGTGCCGGTCTCGTCCTTGCCCGCGCCGCGACGCACGTCGGGCATTTCCAGGCCGTGGTCGATCGAGTTGCGCACCAGGTGCACCAGCGGATCGGCGATCTTCTCGATCAGTCCCTTGTCCAGCTCGGTGCCTTCGCCGACGGTGCGCAGGCGCACCTGCTTGCCCAGGCGGCTGGACAGATCGCGGACCAGGCGCGGGAAGCGGCGGAACACCGCATCGACCGGCAGCATGCGCACGCCGATCACCGCTTCCTGCAGGTCGCGGGTGTTGCGTTCGAGCTGGTCCAGGCCGGCGAACAGGCTCTCGGCGTGGACCGGGTCCAGCGCATGCGAGACCTGCTTGAGCATGGCCTGGGTGATGACCAGTTCGCCGACCAGGTTGATCAGCGCATCGACCTTGTCGACGCTGACGCGGATCGAGGTTTCCGCTTCCTGGCTGGCACTACCGCTGGCGGCAGGCGCGGCAGGTGCCGACGGCGCCGCTGCGACCGGAGCGGGAGCCGCTGCGGCCGGGGCCTGGGTGGCCAGGCTCGGCGGCGCGGCCGGACGGATGTCCAGCTCGCAATCGTCCAGCACCCAGGCGAAGGTGTCTTCGATCTTGCTGCGTGGCACCTTGCCGACCAGGCCCAGATCCCACGCCAGGTGGGCTTCGAGCGGATCGAGCTGGGCGAAGCCCGGCAGGCGGTCCATGCGCGCGGCGACCTGCAGCGAGCCAAGGTGTTCCAGTTCGCGGATGATGCGCAGCGGATCGTTGCCGCTCATGAACAGCGACGGCGCCGGGGTGAAGCCGATCTGCCAGGCTTCCGGCGTATCGTCCACCTTGGCTGCGGCGGCAGCCGGGGCGCTCGCTGCGGCCTGGCCGGAAAGAACCGCTTCCAGGCGTGCCTTCACCGCAGCGACCGCAGCCGGATCGGCGGCCTGGCCGTGTTCGGCTTCGCGCAGCAGGGCGCGCAGCACGTCCACCGAGGACAGCATGGCGTCGACGGCGTGGCCTTCCAGTGCCCGCTTGCCGGCGCGCAGCTCATCGAGCAGCGTCTCCAGCACGTGGGTCAGGCCGGCGATCGCCTCGAAGCCGAAGGTGCCGGCGCCGCCCTTGATCGAGTGGGCGGCGCGGAACACCGAATTGATGATCTCCGCGTCCTGCTGCCCCGATTCCAGGGCCAGCAGGCCAGCCTCCATCGCGTCGAGGCCTTCGCGGCTCTCCTCGAAGAAGGTGGCGTGGAAGCGTTGCAGGTCCATGCTCATGGCAGTGGTGGTCCGGAAGCGAAGAGGGGGAGCGGTGCGGGGCGATCAGCCCAGCACTTTCTGCACGGTGGCGACCAGCTGTTCGGGATTGAACGGCTTGACCAGCCAACCGGTGGCACCGGCGGCCTTGCCTTCGGACTTCTTGTCGGCGGCAGATTCGGTGGTCAGCATCAGCAGCGGGGTGAACTTGTAGTCCGGCAGCTGGCGCAGTTCGCGGATCAGCGCGATGCCGTCCATGTTGGGCATGTTGACGTCGGTGACCACCGCATTGAAGCGCTGGCCCTTGGCACGACCGAGCGCGACCGCGCCGTCTTCAGCTTCTTCGACGGTAAAACCGGCCGAGGTGAGGGCGAAGGACACCATCTGGCGCATCGACGCCGAATCGTCCACCACCAAGATACGTGCGCTCATGCAGCGTTCTCCACAGATTTCAGGTTGTCATGGGTTACGTCCAGGCCCAGGGCCTGGGTGACGCCCAGCAGGCGCGCGGCGTCACGGAAGGTTGCGGTGCAACCGTGGAAGCCGGTGCCCAGGCCTGCCTCGCGGCGGGCCTGCACGAACGCACACAGCACCTGCACGGCGGCCGTGTGGATGCGGGCGACCTGGCTGGCATCCAGGGTCAGCTCGCCTGCCTGCTCCACCAGTGGGGCGAGGCGGTTCTTGAGCTCGGTAGTGCTCTCGATGCCGAGATCCCCACCCAGTTCGACAGTGCTCATCGTTGCTCCGGACAAACGGTTCCGTGATCCATAACGGCAACCCGGTGGGGTTCTTTAGGGGAATCGACGCGGTGCGTCGATGCGGTCGCTGTTGAAAAGGGGACGGAGGGGATTAAGTCGCAATCGACCTGGCTCTACTGCAGTCCCCTCGGCAACGGCGTCCCCGACAGGCACCGCTTCGGCGCAAAGCGCCGAGCCACTTGCGACTTAATCCCCTCCGTCCCCTTTTTCTTTTTGGTTCAGCTCAGCAGCCGGGTGGCGTCGAGCAGGATCATCGGGCGCTGGCTGACCCGGGCCACGCCGCGGAACAGGTCGTTTGAGATCTGGCAGATGCGCGCGGTATCGGGCGGTTCAATCTGCGAATCGGTGAGGTTGGCGACATCTTCCACCGCGGACACGCGCAGGCCGATGGTTTCGCCGTCTTCCTCCAGCACCACGATGCGGGTCTGTGCGTCGTCCTCGGCGGCGGCCGCGCCCAGGTGCAGGCCCAGATCCATCACCGGAACCACCTGGCCGCGCAGGTTCATGATGCCCAGCATTGCTGCAGCGGTGCCGCGCAACGGCAGCAGCGGTACCGGCAGCACGACCTCCTGAACCTTCAGCAGTTCCAGGGCATAGGCCTGGGTGCCGCAGCGCAGGCGCAGCCAGCGCGAGGTGCGTTCGCCGGCGCGACGGTTCTGCGGATGCGGGCTGCGGGCCGGTTGGTGGGCCTGCGCCTGCAGTTCCTGCCAGGTGCCGGGGCGGTTGCCTGCGGGGGCATCGACGGCGACGCGTGGCGGCGGTGTGGCGGCGCGTGCGGCCGGGGCCGGGGCCGGTGCAGGACGTGCCGCCGACGGTGCCACCGCTGCTGCAACAACGGCGGGTGGCGGCGTGGGCACGTCTTCGCCACCGGCGGCCGCTTCGAAGGCGGCCTGCAGGCCGGGGCTGTCGGTGTGGGCGAGGCGATGGCTGTCCGCCGGGTCGGTCTCGTAGATCACTTCGTCCGGAAGATCGTCCCAAGTGGGTTCCGGACCCGTTTTGGCAGCGGCCGCAGCCGGTGCCGGCGCGGTTTCGTGGATGACTTCGTCGGGAAGGTCATCCCAGGTCGGCTCGCGTTCCGTGATCGCGGTGCTGGCCGGTGCGGCGGCGGCCTCGAAGGCCGCCTCCAGTGCAGCCTCATCCTCGGACGGGGCCGCAACGACGGCATCCGTTTCGTAGATCACTTCGGCCGGCAGATCGTCCCAGGTGGGTTCGCGTTCTGCATCGATCACGCTGACGGGCGCGGAGGCGGCATCGAAGGCAGCTTCCAGCGCGGGGTTGTCCTCGCTCGGCATGGCGGCGACGGATTCCGTTTCGTAGATCACTTCGGCCGGCAGGTCATCCCAGGTCGGCTCGCGCTCGGCGACCGCTTCGACCGCCGGGCCCGGCCCGGCGCTGGCGGGCGACAGCACGGCAGGCGGCGGCGCGACAATCGCTTCGCCCAACAGTTCGTCCAGGTAATCGTCGAGGATGCCGGTGCTGTTCATGCGGCCTGCTCCAGGGCGCGGGCATCCTCGCCCAGGATCCAGTTCAGCGCACGGCGGTAGGCGGCCAGGCCGCGGCCCGGGTAGTCCTCGCCAACGCTCGGCAGGGTCAGGCCGGCGGCATTGCTGATGCGGGTGTCGATCGGAATCGCGTCTTCCCACACGCGGCTGCCATGACGGTCCTGCATGGTGCGCAGCGACTCGTTGCCGGCGCGGGTGCGGCGGTCGAACAGGGTCGGCAGGATCGAGATCGGCAGCGGGCGGCGGCGCGAACGTTCGACCATCTCGCCGGTGCGGACCATGCCATCCAGGCCGTGCAGGGCCAGCGGCTCGGCCTGGGTCGGGATGATCAGGCGATCGGCTGCGGCCAGCGCGTTGATCATCAGCAGGCCGAGGGTCGGTGCGCAATCCAGCAGGATGTAGTCGTGCTGGCCCTGGTGGCGCGACAGGGCGTTCTGCAGGGCCAGGCCGAGACCGGGTTGGTTGGCGCTGCGGCGTTCCAGCGTGGCCAACGCCGACTGTGCGCAGACGTAGTCCAGGCCATGGATGCTGCTGGCATGGCACAGGCCGGACAGGTCCGCTGGCGGTGCGCCGAACAGTTCCAGTACGCCGGCCGGCGGCGGGTCCACCGGCACGCCGAAGGCGCGGCTGAGCGAGGCATGCGGATCGAGGTCGATCAGCAGCACGCGATGGCCGAGCGCGGCCAGGCCGCGGCCGAGGGCGAGGGTGGTGGTGGTCTTGCCGACTCCGCCCTTCTGGTTGGCGACTGCCCAGATGCGCATCGGATTACTCCTTCATTGCCGGGGGAACGGCGGCGCCGACGCGGCTGCCAGCCGGCACCGGCGGCAACTTCACCGGTGCGATGGGGGAGGTGGGGGCGCTGGCCGGAGTTGCGGCGGCCTGTTCGTTAGCGGTGCTGTCGGTGGCGCCGGTGGCTGCGTTCAGGCGCTGGCCGAGCGGGTCCACCGAGTGCGACGTGTCGGCCAGGATGATGACCATCACCCGGCGGTTACGGTTGCGGCCCTGCGCGCTGTCATTCTCTTCGCGCGGGCGGAACTGGCCATAGCCGACCATCGCCAGCCGCGACGGCTGCACGGCCTGGTCGGCGAACAGATGCACCACGCTGGCGGCGCGTCCGGCTGACAGCTCCCAGTTCGACGGGAAGGTGGCGGTGGCGATCGGCACGTTGTCGGTGTGGCCTTCCACGCGCACGCTGTTGGGTACGTCGCGCAGCACCTCGGCCAGGCTGGCCAGGGTCTGCCGCGCATGCACGTCCAGCGCGGCCGAGCCGGTGGGGAACAGGATGTCGCTGTTGATCTCGACCTCGATCCACAGTTCCGTGCGGCGCACGCTGATCATGCCGCGGTCGATCAGCGGCGCCAGCGCGGCGGTGAGGCGGTCGGCGATGCTGTTGAGCTGGCGCTCGGCACGCGCGATCTGCTCCTGGTTGTGCACCGAGACCGGCATGCGCATCTGCGAGGCCATCGACGGCAGCAGGGTCGGGTCGTGCGAGGGTGCCGGTGCGGAGGGGCCGACCTTGGTGCCGGACTTGATCACCGAGGGGCTGTCCCAGCCGCCGCCCTGCACCTGCTTGTTGCCGACCTGCACCGGGTTGATCGTGCGCGGTGCGCCACCGAAGGCATCGGTGAGCGCGTCGGCCATGATCCGGTACTTGCCCTCGTTGACCGAGGAGATCGCGTACATGACCACGAAGAAGGCGAGCAGCAGCGTCATCAGGTCGGCATAGGGGATCGCCCATGCTTCGTGGTTGGCGTGCTCTTCGTGGTGCTTGCGGCGGGCCATGTCAGTGCAGGAAGCCGGAGAGGTTGGTTTCGATGTTGCGCGGGTTCTCGCCCTGGGCAATCGAGATCAGGCCTTCGATGACCATCTCGCGGTCGCGCGTGTTGTGCGAGATCACACTCTTGAGCTTGGCCGAGATCGGCAGGAACAGCAGATTGGCCGAGGCAATGCCGTAGATCGTTGCGGTGAACGCGGCGGCGATGCCGTGGCCGAGCTTGCTGGGGTCGGCCAGGTTCTTCATCACCGCGATCAGGCCCAGCACGGCACCGATGATGCCGAGCGTCGGTGCGTAGATGCCCATCGCTTCGAACACCTTGGCGCCGGCCTGGTCCTGGTGTTCCTGGCTGCCCAGTTCGATTTCCAGCATGTGCCGCATCGATTCGGGTTCGACACCGTCCACCAGCAGCTGCAGGCCCTTGCGCAGGAACGGGTCCTGCTGCGCTTCCACCTGCGATTCCAGGCCCAGCAGGCCCTGGCGGCGGGCGATGTTGCTCCACTCGACGATCTGCTGGATCAGCTCGCGGCGATCGCTGTGTGGCGGGCGCACGACCCAGCGCACGATCTTGAAGGCGTGCTTGAACACTGCCGGCGAGGTGTGCAGCAGGATCGCGGCCACGGTGCCGACGATGACGATCACGAACGCCGCAGGCGACCACAACGACGCCAGGCCGGCGCCCTTGAGGATGCTGCCACCGACCAGCGAGGCCAGGGCGAGAAAGAGTCCAATGAGGCTGAGTCTATCCATGGATCCGGTATCGGCTTGTATGAATGGGACTTGAGACACCGGTACGGTCTACTGGTGCGACTTCACAGTTTTACGGGTTCAGCAAGTGGGTCAGTCGTGCGGGCTGCGCAGGCCGTCCACATCCAGGATCAGCGCCATGCGACCATCGCCGATCAAGGTTGCACCGGCGTAACCACGCAGGCCGCGCAGGGCTTTCGGCAGCGGCTTGATGACCACTTCCTCGCGCCCGCGCACCTGGTCCACGACCAGGCCGAAGCGCGCTTCACCGGCCTGCAGCACCACGATGGTCAGCAGGGTCGACGCAGCGGGCGTCACATCCAGCCACTGGCGCAGATCGACCAGTGGCAGCGTGTGCGAACGGCGGTCGAGCACGGCGCGGCCATCGAACCAGCCCAGCGAGGTGCGCGGTGCGTGCAGCACTTCCATCACGCGCGCCAGCGGCAGCGCATAGACGTCCTCGCCGGCCTGCACCAGCAGGGTCGGCAGGATCGCCAGGGTGAGCGGCACGCGGATCAGGAAGCGGCTGCCGCGACCCAGCTCCGACTGGATCTGGATCTGGCCACTCAGTTCGCGGATGCGTGACTGCACCACGTCCATGCCAACGCCACGGCCGGAGATATCCGTGACCTGCTGCTTGGTCGAGAAGCCGGGCAGGAACACCAGGTGCAGGCACTCCTCGCTGCTCAGGCGGGCGGCGGCTTCCGGATCGATCAGGCCCTTCTCGCGCGCCTTCGCGCGCAGCTTTTCCGGGTCGATGCCGGCGCCATCATCCTGCACCTCGATGCTGACGTAGTCGCCTTCCTGCTGCGCCGACAGGCGCACATGGCCCATCCGCGGCTTGCCCTGTGCTTCGCGCAGGTCGGGCATTTCCACGCCATGGTCGATGGCGTTGCGGACCAGGTGCACCAGCGGGTCGGCCAGCGCTTCGACCAGGTTGCGGTCGAGCTCGGTCTCGGCGCCGATCAGCTCCAGGTCCACTTCCTTCTTCAGCGAGCGGGCGACATCGCGGGCGACCTTGGGGAAGCGCGAGAACACCTTGCCCACCGGCTGCATGCGGGTGCGCATCACCGCCGACTGCAGGCGCGCGGTCGCGATGTCCAGGGTGGAGACGGCGCGATCCAGTTCCTCGTCGCGCAGGCGCGCACGCAGGGTCTTGAGCCGGTTGCGCGACAGCACCAGTTCGCCGATCAGGTTGACGATCGCGTCCAGGCGTTTGGTGTCCACGCGCACGGTGTGTTCGGCTTCGGCCAGCGGCTTGGCGGCTGGCTTGGCCGCCGGTGCCGGTGCGGCCGCCGGGCGCGGGGCAGCGATCGGTGCCGGTGCCACCACGGCAGCGGGCTTGGCGCCGGGTGCGGCGCCACCGTGCAGCTGGTCGAGCAGGGCTTCGAACTCGTCTTCGCTGATCAGTCCGTCGTCGGCCTTCGTTGCCGGCGCCACCGCAGTCGGTGCGTTGCCGCCGTGCAGCTGGTCGAGCAGGGCCTCGAATTCGTCGTCGGTGATCAGGTCGCCAGCACCGGCCGCCGGTGCGGCGGCAGCGGCGGCGGGCGCGGCGGCGCCGCCATGCACATCGAACTGGGCGATCAGGTCCGGCGGTGCGTAGCCCGGCTCGGTTCCGGAAGACACGGCGTCCAGCATCGACTGCAGGTAATCCAGCGATTGCTGGGCAGCGTCGAAGTGATGGGCCTGCAGCACGGCCTGGCCGGCGCGTGCGGCGCCCAACGCTTCTTCAGCGGCGTGGCACAGCTCGACCATGGCGGTGACGCCAAGGAAGCCGGCGCCGCCCTTGAGCGTGTGGTAGCCCCGGAACACCGCGTTGAGCTGTTCGGTGTCCTGCGGTGCCTGCTCCAGCGACACCAGCTGTTCGCCGAGGCGATCCAGGATTTCCTGTGCCTCGATGATGAAATCGGCAGTGATGTCGTCGGATACCGCGCTCATGCTTACAGCCCCAGATCCGACAACAGGTCGTCGGCGTCGTTCTGCGAGACCGCGTGGCGGTCCAGTCCTTTCAGTGCCGGCCCGGCCAGTTCCGGGTCGGTGCGATGCTGTTCCGGCGGCAGGCCGAGCGCGCCGAAGCCTTCGTGCACGCGGCGGACGATGCCGACCACGCGACGGATGATCTGCCCGGTCAGGTCCTGGTAGCTCTGGGTCAGGGCGATCTCGGTCAGGTTGTGGCGGATGCGCTCGAGTTGCGCGTCCTGGCCTGGCTGCAGGCCTTCGGCGCGCAGCTGTTCGGTCAGGCTGCGGCATTCCTCGGCCAGGTCCAGGGTACGGTGGGTGGCCTGTTCGGTCATCGCCACCACGTGGTCCAGGCGCGCGCAGGCATCGTCCAGTTCACCGGCTTCGCTGGGCACGGTCGGCAGTTCACCCAGCGCCTGTCCCAGCTCGCGGGCCAGCCGCGAGAGACCGCTCATCATCGGCTGCGTACGCAGCGCGACCAGTCCGTCGATGCGTTGCCGCCACGCGGCTTCGTCACCGGACTCCAGTGCGTCCAGGGCTTCCTGCAGGCGCAGGGCGAGGGCGTTCTTGTCGACCGTGGTATCCATCAGGCGCTGGCCGCCAGGCGTTCGAAGATCTTGCCCAGCTTCTCTTCCAGCGTCTGTGCGGTGAACGGCTTGATGATGTAGCCGTTCACGCCGTTCTGGGCCGCTTCGATGATCTGCTCGCGCTTGGCTTCAGCGGTGACCATCAGCACCGGCAGGGTCTTCAGCTTGGCGTCGGCACGGATCGCCTTGAGCAGCTCGATGCCGGTCATCACCGGCATGTTCCAGTCGGTGACCACGAAGTCGAACGGCTGGCTCTGCAGCAGCGACAGTGCGGCATGCCCGTCCTCGGCTTCGGCGGTGTTGGTGAAGCCCAGATCGCCCAGCAGGTTCTTGACGATTCGACGCATGGTCGAGAAGTCGTCGACGATCAGGATGCGCATGTTCTTGTTCAAAGCAGAGTTCCTTTGTTGTTCATTCCGGGCGGCCGGGGGCAGCCGCCTCGGGGATGTTCATTCTTCGAGGCCAGCGTCGACGGCTTCGAATATCTTCAGCCGGCCGCGCAGGCGCAGCACGGCCTGGCCATGGATCTGGCAGACCCGCGACTCGCTCACGCCGAGCACCGCGCCGATCTCCTTCAGGTTCAGTTCCTGCTCGTAGTAGAGCGAGAGCACCAGCTGTTCGCGCTCGGGCAGGTGGCCGATGGCCTTGCCCAGCTCGCGGCCGAATTCGCCGCGCTCCAGCACCTGCTGCGGGGTCGGGCCACCCTGGGCGACCGTGTCCAGCTCGCCCTGGTCTTCGATGCGCGATTCCAGGCTCAGCACCTGGCCGCGCGCGGCGTCTTCCATCAGGCGCAGGTACTCGGGCAGCGGCATCTCCATCGCGGCGGCGACTTCGGTGGCGCTGGCGGCACGGCCGCTGCTCTGTTCCAGGCGGCGGATGGTGGCGGCGGCATCGCGGGCACGGCGGTGCACCGAGCGCGGTACCCAGTCGCCACGGCGAATCTCGTCGATCATCGAGCCGCGGATGCGGATCGAGGCATAGGTCTCGAACGAGGCGCCCTGGTCGGCGTCGTAGCTGCGCGAGGCTTCGATCAGGCCCATCATGCCGGCCTGGATCAGGTCGTCGACTTCGACGCTGGCCGGCAGGCGCGCGGCCAGGTGGTGGGCGATGCGCCGCACCAGGTCCGAATGCTGGGCGATGACGTCGTTGGCCGCCGAGCGCTGGACTTCCCTGTACTGGGCCGCGCCTTTCATGCTGCCACCCCGCGCTGCTTGAGGATGCGTTCGAGGAAGAACTCGACGCCACCACGTGGTTCGGTCGGCGCCTGCCAGCGGGCGGTGCGGCGCGCGATCTCGGTGATCGCCAGCGCCGCCGGGCTGGACGGATAGGCCTTCACCACCGGCTGCTGGCGCTGCACCGACAGGCGCAGCCAGTCATCCTGCGGCACGCAGCCCAGGTAGTTCAGCGAGACATCGGCGAGGAATTTTTCGCAGACGCGGGTCAGCTTCTCGTACAGCACGCGGCCCTCGTTGGGGTCACGCACCATGTTGGCCACCACCTGGATGCGGTCCACGCCACGTTCGCGCGACAGCACCTTGATCAGCGCGTAGGCATCGGTGATCGAGGCCGGCTCGTCACAGACCACCACCACGGTGTCCTGTGCGGCCTGGCAGAAGGTCAGTACGCCATCGGTGATGCCGGCGGCGGTGTCCACCACCATGATGTCGAGTTCGCGTTCCAGTTCGGAGAACACGTTGACCAGGCCGACGTGCTCGGCCGGGGCCAGCTCGGCCATGTGCCGGCGGCCGGATGCCGCCGGGACCACCAGCACGCCGTTCGGGCCTTCGACGATGACGTCGTCCAGCGTGCAGCGGCCGGCGACCAGGTCGGCCAGGGTAAAGGTGGGATTCAGCCCCAGGATCACGTCGATGTTGGCCAGGCCGAGGTCGGCGTCCAGCAGCAGCGTGCGCTTGCCCATGCCGGCCAGCGCCACGGCCAGGTTGGCCGACACGTTGGTCTTGCCCACGCCGCCCTTGCCGCCGGTCACGGCAATGGTGCGCACAGGGCCGAGCGGCTCGCTGCGGGTGGCCGACAGCGGGAAGGTCTTGGTCAGCTTGGCGTACTCACGCGACGGCATGGTTCAACTCCGGGTTGCAGGGCATATCGGCCGCTCGGCGCAAATCTTCAAGGCGAAGTACGAGATTGGCCGCACTGGCCCGGTGCAGGTCCTCCGGAACGTCCTGGCCATCGGTCACCCAGGTGATCGGCAGGGCGTGGTCCACGGCCACCGACAGGGCGTTGCCGAAGCGGCCGGTCTCGTCCAGCTTGCTCAGCACCAGGCCCTGCAGGTTGGCCGCACCGAAGCGGCGGACCACCTCGTCCATGTCGCCGAAACTGGTATTGGCCGGCAGCACCAGCAGGGTGCGCACCTGGCGCGCGGCCCGCAGCCACTGCAGCTGGGCGGCCAGCGCACGGTCGCGCGGCCCCAGGCCGGCGGTGTCGATCAGCACCAGCTTGTAGTCCTTCAGGCGTTCCAGCAGCTGGTCCAGGTCGGTGCCGCTGTTGGCCTCGTGCACGGCGATGCCGAGCTGGCGGCCGTAGCCATACAGCTGCTCGCGGGCGCCGATGCGGGTGGTGTCGGTGGTGACCAGGGCGACGTCACGCGGCGCGTGCTTCTCGGCGAAGCGCGAGGCCAGCTTGGCGATGGTGGTGGTCTTGCCGGCACCGGTCGGGCCCACCAGCGCGATCACGCCGCCTTCCTCCAGCGGGTCGACCGGGGCGATCGGCAGCTTGCGCGAGATCAGCCCCAGCATCAGGCCGCGGCCGCGATGGGCTTCGGTCTCCAGCGGGATCTGCATGGCCACGTCGCGGGCCAGGCCGGCATCGAAGCCGTATTCGTCCATCAGGTCCAGAGCGGTGGCGCGCACCGGGCAGCCGCGCAGGCGTTCGTCGGTGAAGCGGTTCATCTCGCGCTCGATCACCTGGCGCATGCCGGCCACTTCCTGGCGCAGCTGGCGGATCTCGGCGTCGTCCTGGGCGACCACAGTCAGCACCGGGGCCGGGGCGAGGGTGGGCTCCGGCGCGGTTTCGACGCCGGCATCGGCCAACGCCGGTTCGCTGGCGGCAGTGGCCGGCTGTACGTCGGCGAGGGTAGCGGTCGGCAGCGGCGGCGGCTGCAGTGCCGGCGCCGGCGCCGCGCTTTCGTGATGCGCCTCGTGCGGCGGATCGATCTGGAAGCGGGCGCGGTTGGCCGGCACGGCGGCGGCCGGAGCGACGATCGCTTCGGCGAACGGGGCGAAGATCTGTTCCGGCAGTGCCGGTTCGTTGACGGCAGCACGTGCCAGGGTGGCGGCGAAGCCGGTGCTGCCGCGGGTCGGCACGATCTCGTCGGCGCTGTCCAGGGTGCGGCCGGTGGCACCGACGGCGGCGCGGGCGAGGGCGGCCACCGCCGAGGTGGTGGCGGCGACCGGTTCCGGCGCCGGGGTGCTGCTGCGGCGGCGGGTGACGGCGGCGATCACCGCGTCGGCGGCGGTGCGCGGCTTGGGTGCCGGCGGCGGTGAAACGTCACGGCGCGAGGCTTCCAGTGCACGCTGCACGGCGCTCTCGTCGTAGTTGGCGGCGGCGACGATCTCGATGCCTTCCTCGATCCGGCGGTTGGACAGGATCACGGCGTCAGGACCATGTTCCTTGCGCACCAGGTTCATGGCCGAGCGCATGTCGGCGGCGACGAATCGTTTGATTTTCATGCTGTGGTCACGGGACGAAGACGGCGGGGTGGCGGTCGGAGAACTCGGGTGGTCGGTGGTCTGCACGGTGCGGGTTCCCCTTGGTATCTGTCTGTTGCGTTGGTTCGAAAGTGGTGTCTGTTTTCTGGCGCATCGGAGGGCGGCGTCAGCTGATCGTTCCGACCAGCTTCAGTCGCTTGTCCTCCGGCACCTCGCTGTAGGCCAGGACCGACAGCGACGGAACGCTGTGGCGGACCAGGCGGGCCAGCGCGGCGCGCACCGGGCCAGGTACCAGCACGACCGCGGGCTCGTTGCGGGCTTCCTGCTTGCTGACACATTCGGCCAGGCTCTGGTGCAGTCGCTCAGCGAGTCCGGGTTCCAGCGCGGCGCCGTTGCCCTGCGTGGACTCCTGCAAGACACGTTCCAATTGCGGGTTGAGGGTGAACACCGGCAGCTCCGCCGACATTCCGGCGATCTCCTGCACGATGAAGCGGCCCAGTGCGGTGCGCACGGCGGCGGTCAGCACGGCCGGGTCCTGGCTGCTGGGCGCGTGTTCAACCAGTGCCTCGGCGATCTTGCGCAGCTGGCGGATCGGAATGCGCTCAACCAGCAGGTTCTGCAGCACGCGCACCACCGCCGACAGCGGCAGCGCCTTCGGCGTCAGATCTTCGACGAGCTTGGGCGCGCTCTTGGCCAGGTTGGCCAGCAGGTGCTGCACTTCTTCGTGGCCGAGCAGCTCGGGCGCGTGTTCGCGGATCAGGTGCGACAGATGGGTGGCGACCACGGTGGCCGGGTCGACCACGGTGTAGCCCAGCGTTTCGGCCTGGGCACGCTGGTGCGGCTGGATCCAGGTGGCATCCAGGCCGAACGCGGGGTCCTTGCCGGCGATGCCTTCCAGCGCGCCGAGCGCACTGCCCGGGTCCAGCGCCAGTTCGCGATCAGGATGGATCTCGGCGGTGGCCACCGGCACGCCGTGCACCAGCACGCGGTAGCCGTTGGCGGGCAGTTCCAGGTTGTCGCGGATGTGCACCGACGGGATCAGGAAGCCGACATCCTGGGTCAGCTTGCGGCGCACGCCCTTGATGCGTGCCATCAGTTCGCCGCCCTGGTTGCTGTCCACCAGCGGAATCAGCCGGTAGCCGACCTCCAGGCCCAGCGGATCGACCGGGCGCAGTTCGTCCCAGCTCAGTTCGGCGGTGGGTGCCGGCGCGGCCGGGCGGCCGAGTGCATTGAGCGCCGCGGCGTCAGTGCCTGCGGCTGCTGGATCGGTGGCTGCGGCCTTGCCCTTGCGGTACACCTTCCAGGCGATGAAACCGAGGATCGCGGCCAGCGTCAGGAAAGCGACGTTGGGCATGCCCGGTACCAGGCCGACCACGCCGATGATGCCGGCGGTGATCGCCAGCGCGCGGTACTGGCCGAATACCTGGCCGGTCATGGCCTGGGCCATGTCCTGCGAACGCGAGGCGCGGGTGACCAGCATGGCCACGGCGCTGGAGACCAGCAGGGCCGGCAGCTGCGCCACCAGGCCGTCACCGATCGACAGGAGGGTGTAGGTAGCCGCCGCGTCGCCGAACGGCATGCCATGCTGCAGTACGCCCACGGCCAGGCCGCCGAGCATGTTGATGAACAGGATCAGGATGCCGGCGATGGCGTCGCCGCGGATGAATTTGCTGGCACCGTCCATCGCACCGTAGAAGTCGGCTTCCTCGCGGACTTCCTCGCGGCGCAGCTTGGCTTCTTCACGCGTCAGCAAACCGGCGTTGAGGTCGGCGTCGATCGCCATCTGCTTGCCGGGCATCGCGTCCAGGATGAAGCGCGCGGTCACTTCCGAGACGCGGCCGGCGCCCTTGGTGATCACCACGAAGTTGATGATGGTGAGGATCGCGAACACCACGATACCCACCGCGTAGTTGCCGCCGATCACGAATTCGCCGAAGGCGGCAATGACCTTGCCCGCGGCGTCGTGGCCGTTCTGGCCGTTGAGCAGGATGACGCGGGTGGAGGCCACGTTCAGCGCCAGCCGCAGCATGGTGGTGATCAGCAGCACGATCGGGAAGATGGTGAAATCCAGCGGGCGCTTCACGTAGACCACCGCCAGCAGCACCATCAGCGAGATGGCGATGTTGAAGGTGAACAACGCATCGAGCACCGGCGCGGCCAGCGGCACCACGACCATCGCCAGCAGGGCCAGCACGATCAGCGGTGCGCCAAGGCCCTGGCGGATCATTTCCAGGGCGCGGCGGGTGTTGAAACCGGTCGAGGGCTGGGCGCTCACGGGCGGCCTCCCTTGCCGAATTCATCCACCTGGATGTGCGGGGCGTCCGGCATCGGACCAGTGCGCCAGGCGCGCAGCTGGTAGACGTAGGACAGGACCTGGGCGACGGCCGAATACAGTCTCACGGGGATTTCCTTTCCGAGTTGGCCTTCCCGATACAAGGCGCGTGCCAAAGGCGGGGCGGAGACGATCGCCACCTTGTTGCCGTCGGCTACTTCACGGATGCGCAGGGCGGTCTCGTCCACGCCCAGCGCGACCACGGTGGGGGCGTTCATGGCGCCGCCCTCGTACTTCAGCGCCACCGCGTAGTGGGTGGGGTTGACCACCACTACGTCGGCAGTGGGCACCGCTTCCATCATCCGGCGGTTGGCCATCTGCTGCTGCAGCTGGCGGATGCGGCCCTTCACCTCGGGGCTGCCCTCGCTTTCCTTCATTTCCCGGCGCAGCTCTTCACGGGTCATCTTCAGCTTGCGCATCCAGTTCCAGCGCTGGTACGGGGCATCGATCGCGGCCAGCACCAGCATGGCGCCGGCGGTGGCCAGCAGCAGGCGCAGGGTGAAGCCGAGCCCGTCGGTGATGGCGGTCTCCAGCGGGTGGTGGATCAGCCCGCGCAGGGTGTCGAAGCCGGTCCAGACCACCAGCCCGGCGGCCACACCGACGAAGGCCACGCGCAGCAGCGATTTGGTGAACTCGGCAATGGCCTCGGGGCCATACAGGCGCTTGAGCCCGCTCATCGGGTTCATGCGGTTGATATCGGGCAGCAGCGCCTTCTGCGACCAGCGCAGGCCCCCCATCACCAGCGGGGCGACGAAGCTGGCCAGCAGGCAGACCAGCACCAGCGGTGCGATCACCAGCATGAACTGCAGCAGCAGGTCGCCGAAGTGGCCGAACAGTTCCTTCGGGTTCTGTCGCAGGCTCTGTTCCGGGCTGAGCGCGTGCTTCATCCAGGCCGTGGCGCCACGGCCGATCGAGCCGCTCATGGCCATCACTGCCAACACGCCGGCGCCGAACACGGCGGCGGTGCCGAGTTCGCGCGAACGCGGCAGGTTGCCCTGTTCACGGGCGTCGCGCAGGCGTTTTTCGGTTGGTTGTTCGGTTTTTTCGCCGGCGGATTCGTTCTCGGACATCACGGGCACTGCGGCAGGGGTTGCCGGAGTGCGTGCAAGAACTGTTCCGTGATGGGTTCATGTGCCAACCAAGGTTGGCACCTGCCAGAGCAGGCACCGGTAGCGCCAGGCCGTGGCCGGCGTCCTTGGCTACAGAGGAGCGTTGCCACTGGGTGGCGGGCTCTGCGCCAGTTCCACCCGCGGCCGGGGCAGGTCGTGCAGCTGCATGAAGCGCGCCGCATCGACCGGGCGGCCGAGCAGGTAGCCCTGCAGGAAGTCGCAGCCCAGGCGCTCCAGGTAGGCGCGTTGCGCGGCGGTCTCCACGCCCTCGGCCACGATGTCCATGTCCAGCGCATGGCCCAGCGCCACGATCGCCGAGACGATCACCACGTCTTCGGCGCTGTGTTCCAGGTCGCGCACGAACGCGTGGTCGATCTTGATCTCGGTGGCCGGCAGCCGCTTCAGGTACAGCAGGCTGGAATAGCCGGTTCCGAAATCATCGATGGAGATGCCCACGCCCAGCGCCGACAGCGCCTGCAGCAGGCGCAGGCTGGTATCGGTATCGCGCATCACGGTGCTTTCGGTGATCTCCAGCACCAGGTGGCGCGCGGGGATGCCATGGCGCTCGATCACCTCGCGCACATCGTGCAGCAGGTGTGGCGAGCTGAACTGCACCGGCGACAGGTTCACCGACATCGACCAGCCGTCATGCCCGGCGTCGTGCCAGCGCCGCAGCTGCTGGCAGGCCTGGTCCAGCGCCCAGCGACCGATCTCGTTGATCGCGCCGCTGCGCTCGGCCAGGCGGATGAAGCGGTCCGGCGGGATCAGGCCGTGGTCCGGATGGCGCCAACGGATCAGGGCTTCAGCGCCCGCCACCTTCTGCGTGGCCACGCGGATCTTCGGTTGATAGTGCAGGAACAGCTGTTCGCTGCCGATCGCGCGGCGCAGGTCGGCCAGCAACCGGAACTGCTGCTCGGCACTGTCGTTCATCCAGTCTGCGAACAGCACGAAGGCGTTGCGTCCGGATTCCTTGGCCTGGTACATCGCCGCATCGGCGAAGGCCATCAGCTGGCGCTCGCTGGCAGCGTGGTCCGGGCAGATCGCCACGCCGATGCTGGCAGTCACCTGCAGTTCGTTGTCCGGCAACAACGGGCCGCTGCCCACTGCCTGCAGGATGCGACGGGCCAGGGTCGGCAGGTCCTCGTCGTGCTCGATGCGCACCACCAGCACGAACTCATCGCCGCCCAGCCGTGCCAGCAGGTCGTGCGGGCGCAGCAGCTGGCGGGTGCGTTCGGCCACCGCCACCAGCAGCGCATCACCGGCCTGATGGCCATAGGCATCATTGACCTGCTTGAAGCCGTCCAGGTCCATGAACATCACCGCGAAGCGGTTGCCGCCTTGTTCGGCCTCGGCCAGCGCCTGCACGATGCGCCGCTGCAGCAGCAGGCGGTTGGGCAGGCGGGTGAGCGGATCATGCAGCGCGGCCTGGGTCAGTTCCTGCTGGGCATCGGTCAACGAGGTGCTCAGCATCGAATTGCGCAGCCGCAGCAGTTGCGCCTCCACGCGCTGGTCCAGCCATGAGACCACCAGCACCACCGCCAGGATCGCCACGGTCAGCACCACCACCAGCATCGCCAGCCATTCGTTCTGCAGGCCATCGCCCACGGCAGCGCCACACACGCTGCCTTCCGGGAAACGCGCGGCGGCCATGCCGGTGTAGTGCATGCCGACGATGGCCAGGCCGAGCAGGCCCGCCGCCGCCAGGCGATCGCCGATGCGGGTGCGCTGGGCACGCAGCCGGAATGCCACGTACAGCGCGGTCCAGGAGGCGGCCACCGCCACCATCAGTGAGAACAGCAGCCAACCCGGGTCATAGTCGATACCCGGCTGCATGCGCATGGCCGCCATGCCGACGTAGTGCATGCCGGCGATGCCGGTGCCCATCAGCAGCGCGCCGCCGGCCAGCCGCGGATGGGGCAGGGTGCGCAGCGAGACCAGCCACAGCGCGAACACCGACGAGGCGATGGCCAGCGCAAGCGAGAGCAGGGTGATCGGAAGGTCGTAGCCCAATGGAATGGGCAGGTCGAAGGCCAGCATGCCGATGAAATGCATCGACCAGATGCCCAGGCCCATGGCGAAGCCGCCCCCAAGGCGCCACCACCAGGCCGCGCCTCTGCCCGGGGCGGTCACCGTGCGCCCGGCCATCGCCAGCGCGGTGTACGAAGCCATCACGGCGACCAGCAGCGAGATCGCCACCAGCCACGGGTTGTACGTGCCTACCAGCATTCGTCAGTCTCCCGGACCTGCCTGTCGACGGAAACCACGGTGGGGCATGCATGAGGCAGGCCGACGCGCAACGGCGCCGGCCAGGTGCGGCGTCCCCCCTGGGCGCCACGCATTCACTCTACCGCGCAGACCGGGGGGGACTTCAAGCGGCAATCCGTGATGATCGGGTCAGTGTGTGACCGCGTCCGCAGCCTGGAAGGCGGCGTCGAACAGGCGCTGTACCGGCGGCCCCATTTCCCCGGCCAGCAGGGCCAGCAGGAACAGGCCCAGCAGCAGCGAGACCGGCAGGCCCAGCTGGATCGGATTCAGCGCAGGGGCTGCACGTGCCAGTACGCCGAAGGCCAGGTTCACCGCCAGCATCGCCACGGTGAGCGGGATGGCCAGCGTCAGTGCGCCGCGCAGTACGGTCAGCAGGAAGGTCGGGGCGATGCTGAAGAAGGCGTGCGGGTCTGGCAGCGGCGCGCCGATCGGCAGTGCGCGGTAGCTGTCCACCAGCAACGAAATCAACGCCAGGTGGCCGTTGGCGGTGAAGAACAGCAGGCCGAACAGCAGGTAGAACCACTGTCCGATCACACCGGAGGTGCCACCGCGCAGCGGATCGCTCATCTGCGCGAAGGCCAGGCCGGTGCCCTGCGCGATCAGTTCGCCGGCCATCGCACCGGCTTCGAACACCAGCCTCAGCATGAAGCCGATGGACACGCCGATGGCCAGTTCGCGGGCGATGGTCAGCACGGTGGCGGCATCGAAGCCGGTCCAGTCCGGTACCGGCGGCAGCAGCGGGGCCAGTGCGATGGCCAGGGTGCCGGCCAGCACCACGCGCACCCGCGAAGGTACCGCACGGGAACCCACCATGGGCATGGCCATGGCCACCGCGCCGATGCGCAGCATGGTCCACAGCACGGTGCCGATCATGCCGAAGGCCTGCAGGCCGTCGGCAGCCATCTGGGTGGCGGCGTCCATCGAAGCGCGCGTCCTAGCCGATCAGGTGCGGAATGCGCTGGAACAGCAGCGTGGTGAATTCAACCAGGTGGCCGATCAGCAGGCTGCCCAGCGCGAACAGCACTGCGGTCAGCGCCGCCGCCTTGGCAACGAAGGCGATGGTCGGTTCATTGAGCTGGGTCGCGGCCTGCACGACACCGACCACCACGCCCACCACCAGCACGGTGAGCAGCAGCGGGCCGGCTACCCACAATACGGTGATCAGGCCGCCACGCAGTTCGGTCAAGGCAAGTTCGGGAGTCATTCGGGTTCCATCTGCTCAAGTAGAGTCGGGCCATGCTCGACTGCGCTTTACGGGGGCTATCAGGCCGGATTGAAGCTGGCCGCCAGCGTGCCGACGGTCAGCACCCAGCCATCGACCAGCACGAACAGCAGGATCTTGAACGGTGCCGACACCAGCATCGGCGACAGCATCATCATGCCCATCGACATCAGCACGCTGGCGACGACCAGGTCGATGATCACGAACGGGATGAAGATCAGGAAGCCGATCTCGAAGGCGGTTTTCAGTTCGCTGGTGACGAACGAAGCGACCAGCACCGGGAACGGGATCGCATCGGGGCTGGCGTAGGTGCCATGCCCGGCGATGCCGGCGAAGGTCATCAGGTCGGTCTCGCGGATCTGCGCCAGCATGAACCCGCGCAGCGGCTGCGTGGTCAGCGTCCAGGCGGTCTGGAAGTCGATGTCGCCGTTGAGGTAGGGCGCCATGCCCGCACTCCACGCCTTGTCCCAGGTCGGCATCATCACCATCGCGGTGAGGAACAGGGCCAGGCCCAGCAGTACCTGGTTGGACGGTGTCTGGCCGGTACCCAATGCCTGGCGCAGCAGGCCCAGCACGATGATGATGCGGGTGAACGAGGTCAGCACCAGCAGCATCGACGGGATCAGGGTGATCGCGGTCATCAGCAGCAGGGTCTGCAGCGGCAGGCTGACCGGCGCCCCCCCGATCTTGCCGACGTTGATGTCCGGCAGCGGGGTGGTTGGCGCGCCGGGCGCGGCGAACGCCAGCGCCGGCAACAGGCACAGGGCAAGCAACAGCAGCCACGGCATCAGGGTGGCAAGACGGGTACGGGTGACACGCATGTCAGGGATCCTTGCGCAGCCGCTGCTGCAGCAGCTGGGCGAAATTCGGCAGGTTCTTGAAGTCCGGCACGCGCACCGGTGCCGGCGGCGGCAGCGGTTCGGGCAGGGTATGCAGGGTGTTGATGCCACCGGCGGTGACGCCCAGCAGCAGTTGCTGGCCGTTGACCTCCACCACCACCACGCGCTCCTTGGCGCCGACGCTGAGGCTGGCCACCAGCTTCATGCCTTCGGCTGGGCGGAAGCCGCTGCCGGGCATGCGCTTGAGCAGCCAGCCCAGGCCGATCACCAGCGCCAGCACCGCCAGCAGCGCCAGCACCGCGCCGAACAGGCTGGGTGCAGCGGCCGCATGCTGGCCGACCTGCGGGCCGATCGGCGCGGCGGTCTTGCCGACCGCCAGCAGGGTGGAGGCCAGCAGGCTCAACGCAGTCTCCGGATCCGCTCGCTCGGGCTGACCACGTCGGTCAGGCGCACGCCGAAGCGGTCATTGATCACCACCACTTCGCCGTGGGCGATCAGGGTGCCATTGACGAACACGTCCAGCGATTCGCCGGCACCGCGCTCCAGTTCCACCACCGAACCCTGGTTGAGCTGCAGCAGGTTGCGGATCGGCAGGCGGGCACGACCGACTTCCAGCGACAGGGTCACCGGCACATCGAGGATCACGTCCAGGTTCAGGTCCGGACCATTCGCCTCATCGGCCTGCAGGCTGCTGAACTGGGCCGGGGTCGGTTCGAGGGCGTCGATATCGTTCATTGCGGGTCTTCCTGGATGACGGGTGCGCGCGGGCGGGAGCCCGGCGGATGGGTAGCGGTGATCTTCACGGCGTTCATGCCGTTGGCGATGCCGAACTCGCCGGTGAACACGGGAATGTTCTCCACGCACAGCGGCACCTGCGGGCTCAGGTCGATCGGCAGGATGTCGCCGACCTTCAGCTGGGTCAGGTCGCGCAGGGTCATGCGCTTGCTGGCCAGCACGCTGGACAGGGTGACTTCGGCGATGTTGAGCTGCTCGCGCAGGGTCTTGCCCCAGCTCTCGTCGCGGTCGTTGCGGTCGCTCTGGATGCCGGCGTCGAGCAGTTCGCGGATCGGCTCCAGCATCGAGTACGGCAGGGTGACGTGGATGTCGCCGCCACCACCGTCGAGCTCGACGTGCAGGCGGCACACCACCACGTACTCGCGCGGCGTCACGATGTTGGCGAAGTGCGGGTTGATCTCCGAGTTGATGTACTCGAAGTCGACGTCCATCACCGGTGCCCACGCTTCGCGCAGGTCGGCGAAGGTCTGCTTCAGCAGCAGGTGGATCACCCGCATTTCGGTGGCAGTGAATTCGCGGCCCTCGATGCGGGTTGGGTAGCGCCCGTCGCCGCCGAAGAAGTTGTCGACGATGGCGAACACCAGGGTCGGCTCGAAGACGATCAGGCCGGTGCCGCGCAGTGGCTTGAAGCGGATCAGGTTCAGGTTGGTCGGCACATACAGCGAGTGCATGTAGTCGTTGAACTTGATCAGTTCGATACCGCGCACCGACAGCTCGGCCGAGCGGCGGATCAGGTTGAACAGGCCGATCCGCCACAGGCGCGCGAAGCGCTCGTGGACCATTTCCAGGGTCGGCATGCGACCACGGATGATGCGGTCCTGGCTGGCGAAGTCGTACGAGCGTGCTTCGCCTGACGGGGGTTCCGCATCGGTCTCGACCGCGCCACTGTCCACGCCGTGGAGCAGGGCATCGATCTCGTCCTGGGACAGCAGATCATTCATCGGTGGGCCCTTACTGGGTCACGAAGCTGGTGAAGAGCAGATCGTCGGCGCCGTTGCTGCCGGTCTCGGCCTTGAGCACCTTCTGCACCTCGGCCAGCGAAGCAGCCTGCAGCTTCTGCTTGCCGGCGACATCGGCGATCTGGTCCGGGCTGACCTGCGAGAACAGCATCAGCAGGCGCGCGCGGATGGCCGGGGCATGGGTCTTGATCGCTTCCAGCGCGGCCGGGTCGCGGGTCATCAGCTGAACCTCCAGCTGCAGGTAGCGCGGGCCGTCGACCGGGCCATTGAGGTTGACCACGAACGCCGGATCCAGCGCGAAGTACTGTGCCGGGGCCGGGGTAGCGCTCTTCTTCGGCGCCTGCGCGGTCTTCTCTTCGTGCTTGGACTGGGTGAAGAACCACACGCCGCCACCGGCGGCAGCGGCGGCCAGTACGGCCACCAGTGCGGTGATCAGGATCGGACTACGCGGCTTGGCGGCCTTGTCCTTCTCGGCGGTCTTCTTGGTTTTGTCAGCGGCTGCGGCCACGGGGTGAAGCTCCTGAGGGTTGCTTCACCGGGATATGCAAGGGGTGTGCCGAAGGCGGGGCAGTGGGGTGCGACGGAATTCCGTCGGGGTGCCACCCACCCCGCTCTGGTGGGTGCCAACCTTGGTTGGCACATCTGTCAGGCGTAGGCGTCCAGCAATCCGCGCTGGCGGATCAACTGTGCGGACGACACGCTGGCGTCGCCCGGCGTCGGTTCTCCGTCGCCGGTCATGCCGCCGCCACCGGGCTGTCCCGACGCATTGCCGTCACCGCCCGGCGCCTGGTGGCCGACATCGGCGTGGGCCAGCTGGAAGCCCTGTTCGCCCAGCAGCTCGCGCAGGCGCGGCAGGCTGCTTTCCAGCGCCTGCCGCACGTCCACGTGCGGGCTGCTGAAGCTGGCATGCACCTTGTCGCCGTTCAACTGCAGTCGCACGTCGACCGGGCCCATGTCGTCCGGGCTCAGGCGGATGTGGGCGTGGCCGATCTTCTGGTCGGCCAGCCAGCCCAGGCGAGCACCGATGGCCTGATCGAAGCCATCGTCACCCAGCACGGGCTTCGGCGTGGGTTCGCCATTGAAGATCGCGTTGCCGGTGGCGAGCGCCGCCTTCAGGTCCTGTACGGCGGCCGCTGCCGGTGCATGCAGCAGTGGTGTACTGGCGCGGTCGCCAAGGGCGGCCACGTCGCTGCCTTCGCCGCGCTCGCTGCGCTTGCCGGGCAGGATCATCTCCGGCAGTGGCAGCGTGGTGGCATCGTCAGCGCTGGCCGACGCCGGTTTGCCGTCGGCCGTCGCTGCGGTGGCCGCTGCCGGGGCGGTTGCAGGCAGTGCCGGGTTCGCGGCGGGGGCAACGGGCAGCGCGCTACCGTCGCTGGCCAACGACGGTGCAGCAGTGGTCGGCAGAGCGGCGGCCGGATCCACGGGCGTCGGCATTGCCAGCACCAGACCGGCCAGGCCGAGCGGTGGCCATGGGGCGTCCTCGGTCGCGGCGGGCTTGTCCTTGTCGGCGCCGGGTCCAGCCGGGGTCACGGCAACAGGCGGTAGCGGAGGCGTTTCAGCGGTTGCCGCTTCGGCGTCCGCGCTGCGTTCGCCCGGTGCGTGGCCATTGCTGTCGGTGGTCGACGGCTGGCTCGGCGTGGCTGGCGTCGGCGTAGTGGCGCTGCCGGCAGGGGCGGGTGCAGAGGGCGCGCCGTCCTGCAGCAGCTGGCTGAAGTCCTTTCCGCCTTCGCTGCGTGAGGCGCGCGCCGCACTGTTGCTGCTGGCGGGCGTGGCCGGGTTGGCGCTGCTGGCGAGCGGGGTGGGCATCACGAGCGGCCTCCCTGCTCGGCGCCGTCCTGGTCTTCGGCCTGCACCAGGCGCGCACGCCGCGCACCAATGTCGTCCATCTCGCGCTGGTCGCGGCGGTCGGTCACCACTTTTTCCTGTGCGCGGTAGCTCGCGGCCAGCTGCTCCAGCACCGCCTTGTCTCGGCTGGCCAGGATCAGGCGGGCGCGCTCGGCCTCTACCTTTTCGCGGTTGCCGTTGACCGTAGCCTGCTGCTGCTCGACCGCACTGTCCAGGCGATCAAGGAAGGCGCGGCGGTTCAGCAGCTGCGCCGGGCTGGTCGCCGCCATCTGGGCGTTGGCGTACTCCTCGGCATAGCGGCGAAGTTCGTCCAGTCGCGATAGATGGGTGTCGAGCACACGCTGGCGTTCGGCCAGGTCGCGGGCGACCGCGTCCTCGTGTTCCTGGGCCCGCTTGAGCAGGGGATCGATGCGCTTGGACTGGTTCATGGCTTAACTCTCTTGTTCCACCAGGCGCTGCAGCGCCGCCTGGCTGTGCGGGAGATCTGCGGCCTTGGCAACGTCCTGGCCGAGGAACTCCATGATTTCCGGCCAGCGTTCCAGGGCTTCGTCGGTGGCCGCATCGTTACCGCGCTGGTAGGCACCGATCGCGATCAGGTCACGGTTGGCCGAGTAGGCCGAGACCAGTCGCTTCAACTTGCGGATGCGCAGGCGCCACGGTTCGTCAGCGATTTCCGTGACCACGCGGCTGACCGACGATTCGACGTCGATGGCCGGGTACAGGCCGCTGTCGGCCACGCGGCGCGAGAGCAGGATGTGGCCATCGAGGATCGCGCGCGCGGCGTCGGCGATCGGATCCTGCGGATCATCGCCTTCGGTCAGTACGGTGTAGAACGCGGTGATCGAGCCACGGCCCTTGGCGCCGTTGCCGGCGCGTTCGACCAGCGCCGGCAGCTTGGCGAACACCGAGGGCGGGTAGCCGCGGGTGGTCGGTGGTTCACCGACCGACAGGCCGATCTCGCGCTGCGCCTGGGCGAAGCGGGTCAGCGAGTCCATCAGCAGCAGCACGTTCAGGCCCTGGTCGCGGAACCATTCGGCAATGGCCGTGGCGCGGTAGGCACCGTGCAGGCGCGCCAGCGGCGGCCGGTCGGCGGGGCTGGCGACCACCACGGCGCGGCGCAGTCCTTCCTCGCCCAGCGTGGTTTCGACGAAATCGCGCACTTCGCGGCCACGTTCACCGATCAGGCCGACCACGATCACGTCGGCGGCGGTGTAGCGGGTCATCATGCCCAGCAGCGTCGACTTGCCGACGCCGGAGCCGGCGAACAGGCCGACGCGCTGGCCGCGACCGATCGGCAGCAGCGCGTTGATCGCGCGCACGCCCACGTCCAGCGGCTGGGTGATCGGTTCTCGCGCCAGCGGATTGATCGACACGCCGGCCATGCCGACGTGGCCTTCGGCGCGGATCGGGCCCTTGCCATCCAGCGGTACGCCATCGCTGTCGATGACGCGGCCGAGCAGGCCTTCGCCCACTTCCACGCCGCCACGTCGTGCCGACGGCACCACCCGGGCATTGGGCAGCAGGCCATGCAGTTCGGCGCTGGGCATCAGGTAGGTGCGTTCGCCGGCGAAGCCGACCACTTCGGCGTCGACCCAGCCACCATCGACCACTTCCACCTTGCAGCTGGCACCCAGCGGTGCCTCGCAGCCGACGGCTTCCAGGGTCAGTCCGACCGCGCGGCGCAGCACGCCCTCGCGGATCAGGCCGCGACCATGCGCGGTATCCACGCGCAGGCCATCCAGGCGCCGGGCCAGGCGCAGGTTGCGGGCCACGGCCCAGTCGGCCGGCGGCGCTGCCGGTTGCGGCTCGGTGCTCATGCGGTGGCTCCGGTCTGGCGGATCACCGCGTCCAGCGCGCCGCGCAGGCGGGCTTCCAGGGTGCCATCGATGCGCACAGCTTCGGCGTGCACGCGCAGATCGCCACGGCTGAGGCTGGTATCGGGCACAAGTCGCTGCGCCGGCGACAGGTTCAACAGCGGGGCGAGGGCGGCGATGTCATCCGGATGCAGCCGCACTTCCACCTCGCGGGTACTGCCGCCGACCGCATCGATCGCTTCGCCGACCAGCTGCGCCAGCAGTGCCGGCTCGGCTTCGTAGGCGCGGCCGACCAGCGCGCCGGCGATGCGCACTGCCAGTTCGCCGAGTGCACCGACCACTTCGTTCTCCAGCCGCACCAGAGGCCGGCTGAAGTTGTCGAGGATGCCTTCGATCTGCGCGGCGAGGCGGCGCACCTCGGCCTGTCCCTGGCCGTAGCCGTCGGCATGGCCCTGGTCGAACCCTTCCTTCTCCGCGCTGTCCTGGATTGCCTGGATTTCCTCCAGGGTCGGCAGCTGCAGCGGCGGCTCCGGTTCGTGCTCCGGGTCCGGCTCGGTCAGTTCGAACACATCCTCCTGCTCCAGCACCGGTTCGGGCTGGGCCAGCAGGTCCGGGGCGAGCCAGCGCACGACATTGCTCACAGCATGGCCTCCGCGCTGCCACCGATGGTGACCGTGCCTTCATCGGCCATGCGCTTGACGATGGCCAGGATCTCGCGCTGCGCGCCTTCAACGTCGGACAGGCGCACCGGTCCGCGGGCCTCCATGTCTTCCAGCAGGATTTCGGCCGCACGCTGCGACATGTTGCGGGTGATCTTGTCGCGCACCTTGATGTCGGCACCGCGCAGGGCCAGGCCCAGACGCTCGCCGCTCACCTCGCGCAGCACCAGCTGCATCTCGCGATCGTCGAGGTCGACCAGGTCGTCGAACACGAACATCAAGTCCTGGATGCGGTTGCTCAACGGCGCATCGATGCGCGCGATCTCGCCCAGGATCGCCTGGTCCTGGCCGCTGTCCATGAAGTTCAGGATATTGGCCGCGCACTGCACGCCGCCGATGTTGGACGACTTCAGGTTCTGGTTGCCGGCGAACTGGCGTTCCATGATCTCGTTGAGTTCATTGAGCGCGTTCGGCGGAATGCCGTCGAGGGTGGCGATACGCAGCAGCACGTCGACGCGGGTACGGTCGGGCAGCAGCTTCAGCGCGTCGGCGGCCTGGTCGGTCTCCAGGTGCGCCATCACGATGGCGATGATCTGCGGGTGCTCGTTGCGCACCAGGTCAGCCACCGCACGCGGGTCCATCCACTTCAGTGCGTCCAGGCCGGTGGTGTTGCGGCCGAGCAGGATGCGGTCGATCAGGTTGCCGGCCTTCTCGCTGCCCAGCGCCTGTACCAGCATGTTGCGGATGTAGTCGTCCGAGCCCACGCCCAGCGAGGTCTTCGAGCCCAGCTCCTGGCCGAACTGGTCCATCACCCGTTCCACCTGCTCGCGGGTGATGTCGGTCATGGTGGCCATGGCGATACCGATCTTCTGCACCTCCTTGGGTTCCATGTGGCGCAGCACTTCGGCCGCGTCCAGTTCACCCAGCGAAAGCAGCAGTACAGCGGCGCGCTGTACGCCAGTCAGTGCTGCCTCAGTCATTGGCCACCCAACCCTTGACCACCTGGGCCACGCGCTTGGAGTCGGTCTTCACGGCTTCACGCGCCATCCGCAGTCGTTCCTCATATGAATCCACCGGCAGGGCCAGTGCATCCGGCCCGCCCAGGCTGGCCCGGTCGGCGCCCAGCGCCGGCAGCGGGGTGCCATCGTCATCGACCAGCTGCACGTCCGCGGTGTGCGGCTCCAGTACCTGCTCGTCGTTCTTCTTCTGGCCGGTGATCGCGCGCAGTGCCGGGCGCAGCACGCCGAACAGCAGCGCCAGCACCACCACCGCGCCGAGCAGCATGCGGCCGGCATCGTGCACCCACGGCAGTTCCCACCAGGCCGGGCCTTCGACCGGCGTGGTGTCACGCACGAACGGGGCATTCATCACCGACACGGTGTCGCCACGCTCGGCATTGAAGCCGACGGCCTGCTTGACCAGCGCCTCGACGCGGGTCAGTTCCGCGGCCGACAGCGGCTGCGGCGCAACCTTGCCGTTGGCACCGGCACGCGGCACGTTGTCCACCAGCACCGCCACCGAGACGCGCTTGATGCGGCCGGCCGGCTGGCGGGTGTGCTGCAGGGTGCGGTCCAGCTCGTAGTTGCGGGTCGCGTTCTTGCTGCTTTCGGTCGGGGTCTGTGCAGTGGCCGGTGCGGCCTGCTGGCCCGGCGGGCTGTTGCTGGTCGCGCCCGGTACGCCCTGCGGGCCCGGAGTGCTGGTGGTGTTCTCGCTCATCTGCTCGCTGCGCAGCTTCTGCGGCTCACCGTTGTAAAGCTCACGGGCTTCCTCGGTCACCGAGAAGTCCATGTCCACGCTCACTTCCGGGTTGACCCGGCCGGGGCCGGTCATCGGCTCCAGCAGCTCGCGGATGCGCTGGTTGAACGAGGTTTCCTGGCGACGCACCTGCTCGAACTGGGCGGCGTTGACCGCAGCCTCGCTGTTCGGGTCGGTGATGCTGAGCATGCGCCCGCTCTGGTCGACCACGGTCACCCGTTCCGGAGCGAGGTCCGGAATGCTGGCCGCGACCATGTGCACGATCGCGTCCACCTGGCTGCGCTCCAGCTGCTGGCCGCCGCGCAGTTCCAGGGTGACCGAGGCGCTGGCCACGTCACGCTGGCGGGTGAACGCGCTGGGCTTGGGAATGGCCAGGTGCACGCGCGAATCGCGCACCGGGCGCAGCGTGTTGATGGTGCGCGACAGCTCGGTTTCCAGCGCATGCTGGTAGCGCGCACTTTCCACGAACTGGCTGACGCCGAAGCCCGGATCGCGCTCCATCAGTTCGAAGCCGAGCTTGCCGCTGTCGGTCAGGCCGGAGCCGGCCAGCTTCAGGCGGGCATCATGCAGGTTCTTTTCCGGCACGGTGATGCCACCGGTGGCCGGATCGAGCGCGAACGGAATCTGCGCAGCGCGCAGCAGGTCGGTTGCTTCAGCGGTCGCCTTCTGGTCCAGGCCGGTGTACAGCGGGACCATGCCCGGCTTCTGCGACCAGAAGAACACGGACAGGCCTGCCGCCACCGCCACCGCGATCATCGCCATCAGGCCCAGCCGACGGGTGATCTGCAGACTTTGCAGGCGGTCGAACCATTGCCCGGCCTTCTCGGCGTTCAGGCTGTCCTTGGAGAGCGTCAGTGCCATGCGTCAACGTTCCTTACAGCGGCATGTTCATCACGTCCTGGTAAGCCTGGACGAGACGGTTGCGGACTTCCACGGTGGCGCGGAAGGCGATCTGGGACTGCTGCGAGGCGACCATCACCTTGGCCAGGTCGGCACTGGGGTCGCCCATTTCGAAGGCCTTGGCGAGGGCGCCGGACTTCTGTTGTGCATCGTTGACGCCGGCAATCGCACCACGCAGGGTTTCGGTGAAGCTGGCCGGCTGCACCTGCGGTGCGTCCAGCACCGTGCCCGGAAGGGCATTGCTGCGCGGCGTTTCGCCCAGCGGGTTGAGCGCCGGCTGTCCCATCTGGGTCTGATAGGAGCGGATCTGCGAAAGGATCGAAGTGACGGAGTGGGACATCTGCAACGGTTCCAGAAACAGGGGATGGGGTTGTCTGCTGGAGCAGGTGCAAGTGCCGTGCCGAAACCGGTTTTCGATTCAGTGAAGTGAGGAGGTTGGGTGTGCGTGCGGGGTTGCACCCCGCTCCCCGCGGTAGTGCCGGCCGCTGGCCGGCAACCTCAGCAGCAACGGCCGAAGCCGAAGCTGAAGCTGAAGCCGAAGCAACGGCAGAAGCTGGCAATCCGTGGGGGGCGGGGTGGGTCCGGTTGCGGGGGACGCCGTAAATCCGTCCATGGAGGCTCGGTCGCGCCATCCATGGCGCTCACGCCCCGCAACCGGACCCACCCCGCCTTCGACAGTTTCCCGCTGCTGTCGGAATGGCCGGAGCTGCTCTCGGTGGGTGTCGACCTTGGTCGACACGCTTTGGTCGGCACGGGCTCCGACCCCGTTGGCGGCGCCATTTATCCGGCGTCGGTTTTCTGGCCTACGGCTGCAGGGTCCAGCGGCCGGAATTCTGGCGCTGGCGCGGTGCGATGGGGCCGTCGTGCTGGGTGTAGATGAAGCGACCCTGGCGGTCGCTCAGGCAGGTCAGCAGCAGGGTGTAGTGGGCGGGGCCGTCCGGGTGGCTTTCGGTCATCTGGATTTCCGCGATATGCGGGGCCAGGCGCTGGTAGCGGTAGCTGCCGCCGATGCGGAGCGCGGTGCCGAGGATATCCAGCACGTACTGGCTGCCGGCGAAGCTGACCTGCACCATGCGCCCGGCGTTGGGGTTGTCGGGTGCGTACAGCGGGTCGCTGAGGTTGGTGAACTGGCGTTGGTCGAGCGTGGCGGGCAGGGCGCAATCAGCGGCAGTGGCCAGGGCCGGGCAGAGCAGGGCGGCGAGCAGGATCAGGCGATGCATGGTGGAGCCTCCTTGGGATGTCCTTGCCATGCTCCGCAGTGCGGCCGTGTTGTCTCTAGGAAAACCTGCAAATGAGGTGGGGTCAGATTCTTTCCGCAGGAAAGGGATCTGCCCCCGGGGCGCCACAAACACGAACGCCTGGGCAAGCCCAGGCGTTCGTGCCCCCTTCATGCTGGTAGCGCGCTTCAGCCGGCCAGTTCGGCCTGCTCGCGTTCGATGCCGTACTTGCGCAGCTTTTCCACCAGGGTGGTGCGGCGCAGGCCAAGCAGCTGGGCGGCGTGGGCGACCACGCCCTGGGTGCGTTCCAGTGCTTCGTTGATCAGGCCCAGTTCGATGTTGGCCATGTGGTTGCGCAGGTCCAGGCCGTCGTCGGGCAGTGCCGCCGGGGCGGCGGCGCGATTGACCGCGATGCCGTGCTCCAGCGCCGGCTGGCCGCCGCTGCCCGGGGTATGGAACGAGAAGCTGCGCAGGTCCAGGCGTTCTTCGCTGGCAACCGGAGCCGCCGGTGCCGGTGCGGGCACGGCCAGCGCGGCATCGCCACGATAGCGGGCCGGCAGGTCCTGCACGCGCACCGAACCACCCGGATGCAGCACCGCCAGGCGCTCGACCAGGTTGGTCAGTTCGCGCACGTTGCCCGGCCACTCGTAGCCAGCCAGGGCCTGCAGGGCTTCCGGGGTGAAGCGCACTTCGCCGCGGCCGGTGCGGGCCAGCTGTGCGGCGATGGTTTCCACCAGCGCCGGCAGGTCTTCGCGACGCTCGCGCAGGGCGGGCACGTCGATCGGGAACACGTTGAGGCGGTAGAACAGGTCCTCGCGGAACTTGCCCTCGGCAATACGGGTTTCCAGGTCGCGATGGGTCGCGGCCACGACGCGGACATTGCAGCGGATGGTCTGGTTGCCGCCGACGCGCTCGAAGCTGCGTTCCTGCAGCACGCGCAGCAGCTTCACCTGCATCGGCAGGCTCATGTCGCCGATTTCGTCGAGCAGCAGGGTGCCGCCCTCGGCCATTTCAAACCGGCCCTTGCGTGCGGTCAGTGCGCCAGTGAAGGCACCCTTCTCGTGGCCGAACAGTTCGCTTTCCAGCAGGTCCGCCGGAATGGCGCCGCAGTTGATCGCCACGAACGGGCCGTCGCGGCGCGGCGAGCGCTGGTGGATGGCGCGCGACACCACTTCCTTGCCGGTACCGGATTCGCCCAGCACGAGTACGGTGGTGTCGAAGGCGGCCACCTGCTCGATCATGGTGCGCAGCTCGGTGACCGCCGGGCCGTTGCCGGTCGGGCCTTGCTCCTGCACGGCGCCGGCCTGGTGCTCGGCATCCAGGCGCTTGAGGCTGGCGCGGCGCAGCAGGGCTTCCATCTGCGCGTGGCGCAGCGGCGTTTCCAGCGGCCAGATGTTGGCTTCGTGCAGCCCGTGCAGCTGGGCAAACGCTGCAGCATCACCATCGGCCAGCAGCACCGGCGGCGGCAGGCTGCTGCCGCCCAGCCAGTGGTACAGCGCGGTGCTGGCAGCGGTGTCGTCCAGGCTGCCGACGATCACTGCCATCCAGTCGTTCTGGCGCTGGCGGCCCAGGTCGAAGTCGGCCGCGTCGGAAACCCAGCGCGGGTTGAAGTCCATGAATTCCAGCAGGGCAACGGTGCGCTCTGCACGCACGGCGTCGTTGTCCAGCACCAGGATGCGCGATTCGCTCACGATCGATCCTCCCTGAGGCCTTCCAGGATCGGCATGACTTCCTGGATGTAGGACAGCTTGCTGACAAAATTGTCGGCGCCGGCGCGCAGCGCGTGTTCGCGGTGCTCGGCGTCGTCGAAGTGGCTGGCGATCACGATGTACGGTGCATCGTCCTGCGACTTGATCAGGCGGGTGGCCTGCAGGCCGCCCATTTCCGGCATGGCCAGGTCCATCAGCACCACCTGCGGGCGCAGCGTTTCCGAGCGCTCGATCGCTTCCAGGCCGTTGCCGGCACTGCCGACGATCTGCAGCCAGTCGATCTTGCGGAAATGGCGCATCGCCGCGTTGATGAAGCCCTCGTGGTCATCGACCAGCAGGACCGTGAGCTTGTTCATGTCCAACATCCTTTTCAGCCCACCCGGGCCAGCTGGGGTTGCCTGGCGCTGAGCCGGCGCCGTTCGCGGGCCGGGGCGATATCCAGTTGTTCTCGGTATTTTGCGACGGTTCGGCGGGCAATGTTCACCCCCTGGCGTGACAGCAGGCCGGCAATGGCCTCATCGGCCAGCGGGCGGCCGGCCGGTTCGGCGTCGATCAGGCGCCGGACCATGGCCTTCACCGCCTGGCCGGAGACGCTGGCGCCTTCCAGGCGCACGGCGAAGAAGTGCTTCAGTTCGAAGGTGCCGCGCGGGGTCTGCAGGAACTTGCCGGTGGTGATGCGCGAGACGGTGGACTCGTGCATGCCGATTTCCTCGGCCACTTCCTTCAGGGTCAGCGGGGCCATGGCCTCTTCGCCACGGACCAGGAAGGCGGCCTGGCGCTCGACGATCACCCGCGCGGTGCGCAGCAGGGTGTCGTAGCGCATCGACAGGCCGCGGCTGAACCAGCGCGCTTCCTGCAGCATTTCGCGCAGTGCCGGGGCGGCGTCGCTGGTCTCGGCCAGGGCCTGTTCGTACTGGCTGTTGATCGACACGCGGCGGCTGGTGGCCGGGTTCAGCGCGACCTTCCACTGCCCATCGGCGTGCCAGGCGACCACGTCCGGAACCACCACGGCATTGCGTTCGGGCAACAGGCTGTCGCCGGGGCGCGGCTGCAGCGAGAGGATCAGGCGCACCGCCTCGCGCACGTCGTCGATCTCGGCGTCGTGCTGGCGGGCGAGGGCGGGGTAGTCGTGTGCGGCCAGCGCGTCGAGCGCGCCATCCAGGATGCGCGCGGCCAGGTGGCGGGCCGGCACCACGCCCTGCAGGCTGCGCAGCTGCGCCTGCAGGCCTTCACGCAGGTCCTGCGCGGCCATGCCGGCGGGTTCGCCGTGCAACAGCTGCTGGCGGATGGATTCCACGCCGTCGGCAGCGATGTCGAACTGGGCGCTGGCCAGCAGGTGCAGCTGGGCCAACGGCGCCTGCAGGTAGCCGGCTTCATCGCAGTGGTCCAGCCAGAACGCGGCCACCGCCAGCTGGCGGTCGTCCATGTCCAGCGACAGGCGCTGCAGCACGCGCAGCTGCGGGTCGGTCGACTCGCCGGCGGCGATGCGCGCCATGCGGTCGTCGTCACCGTCCTGCCAGTTGGCACCGGCCACGTCCCACATCGACGACTCGGGCAGTTCGTCGAAGGCGGCGGTGTCGAGGGTGGTGGCACTCGCTTCGGTGGCATCGGCGGCGGGCGCTTCAGCCTCTTCGATCTCCAGCAGCGGGTTGGAGTCCAGCAGGCGCTGGATTTCCTGCTCCAGGTGCAGGCCATCGAGCTGCAGCAGCCGGATCGACTGCAGCAACTGCGGGGTGAGGTGAAGTTGTTGGCCCAGCTGGGTCGAGAGTGCAGCCTTCATCGTGGTTCCCCGGCACCGCTCCCCGGCGCCTTGTGGAACGCATCTTGCTTTTCATCCGGCGGGGGCGGAATCGGGGGGTTCCTGAGGGGCCTCGTGGTTGTCCTGACAGGATGTAGGGGTTCTCCCTACATTGGCGCGGGATATTGACGAGAGGCGTCGCCAAGTCATTGATTCTTCGCTGCCGATCACGCGGAGCGACGGATCGTCGCGTACGGATTCCTGTCAGGGTCTGTCAGGGCGACGGGAATTCGTCGCCGATGCGGGACGTCGTGGGGTCAGCTCCCGTTCCTGTGGAAAGGGAGCTGACCCCATTCGCAGGCAATCATTCCAGCTCGTGCTGATGACGCGCGGCCAGCAGCAACAGGTCATTGGCGCGCCGGCAGCCCAGCGACTCCATCATGCGTGCGCGGTGGGTCTCAACCGTCTTGACGCTGATGCCGAGATCGGCGGCGATTTCCTTGTTGCTTTCACCCTTGCCGATGCGGCGCAGGATTTCGCGCTGGCGCGGCGACAGCGCAGCGATGCCGGTGGGCTTCTCGCGGCCCAGCATGGGCGCCAGCATCTTGGCCGAGATCTGCGGGCTCAGGAACACCTGGCCGGCGTGCGCGGCGCGCAGCGCCAATTCCAGCTCCTGCGGTGCCGCATCCTTCACCACGAAGCCGACCGCGCCACGGTCAAGCGCATCGCGCACGTGGGCGGCATCGTCGTGCATGGTCATCATCACCACCCGGGTGCCGGGGGCGCGCAGGCGGATGTCGCTGAGCGCTTCCAGGCCGGTGCGGCCCGGCAGCGACAGATCCATCAGCACCACATCCGGTGCGTGCTGCAGGGCCAGCTGCAGGGCCTGCTCGGCGTTGCTGGCCTCGGCGACGAGCTGCACGTCGGCAAACCCCTGCAGCAGCCGCGCCAGGCCGGCGCGGACGAGGGTGTGATCGTCGACGATGAGAACTCGCACAGGCACGCAACAGATCCGTGTAGGGGAGTCCACCTTAACTTAGCTGAACGGGCGCGCCAAGGCTTGCCCGCCAAGCGTGATGGTGGCAGGTTTCAACGTGCGCGGCGCGCCTCGGCCACCTGGCGGCGGTGCAGGCGGAACAAGTGCCGCTCCATCGCCATCTCCAGGCCGTCGCCCAGGCGCTGGAAGCGCAGCCACAGGAAGTGGCCGCCACCGCCGTCAGCCGCCTCGGCGATGACTTCCACCGGCAGGTCGATGTGGTCGGGCAGCCAATCGCTGGGCTGCAGGCGCACCACGCCGGCCTGGCCAGGGCTGGCGCCACTGCGCGGGCCCAGCTGCAGGCGGATGCCGCGGCGCGACCAGCGCACCGGGCGCAGGGTCAGTTCCTGGCCCTGCTGGCGCACCAACCGACCGACCAGCACCATCGCCAGGTCCAGCTTGGCTTCCAGGCGCTGCAGCTGCAGGCTCGCCTCATTGCGTTCGTCGTGCTCGTCAACGCGGCTGTCCTCGACCAGTGCCAGGCTGCGCAGCAGGCCTTCGGCACCGCTGGTGCGTCCGGCCGCGCTGCCCGCCTGGAACTCGGCCGGCAGGGCCAGTTCGCAGCTGAGCGTTTCGTCGAACAGCTCGCTTTCGGCGGGATGGTGCAGCGAGGTGGTCGGCAACTGGGTCATGCCAGTGATTCTGCCTGCAGGTAGGCATGCGCCGCGCGAAGGGAGCGCTGGCCATCGTTGATCTGCGCAGCGACGGCATCGCGGCGCTGGCGCAGCAGGCCCAGCAGGCTCTGCTGGCGTTCGAACAGGGCGCTCAGCGGCTCATGGTCAGCGGCGGTCAGCGGCTGGCTGAGCAGGGCGTGCAGGGCGCTGTCGTGGCCGTCGAGCAGGCTGTCGGCCTGGTCGAGGGCATCGTCGCCCAGCGCCTTCTCGAAGGCGTCCAGCTGCGCGTGCAGTTCGGGCAGGCTCATGGCGCCACCGCAGCCGGGCGGCGCTGTTCGTGCGGGATCGCGTTCCAGGCGCTGTCGATCTCCCCCAGCAGCTGGAGGGATTCATCGAGGGCGGCACGGTCGTTGTGCAGGTTGGCCTCGGTCAGGCGCTGCAGCACGTAGTCGTACAGGGCCGACAGGTTGCCGGCGATCTCGCCGCCGGCCTCATGATCCAGCGAGCCGTTGAGGTGGCCGACGATCGCGCAGACCTCACCGATCGCCTTGCCCTTGCCGGCCTGGTCGCCACGCTCGAGGCTGGCCTGGGCGCGCCGCACGCGCTCCAGCGCGCCGGCCAGCAGCATCGCCACCAGCTTGTGCGGATCGGCGTCGGCAACCGCACTGGTCACACCCACCTGGCGGTACTGCTCGGCATATTGACGGCTGGAACCGTACATTCGTGATTCTCCTTGCGCGGGGTGCCGTCGGGTGATCGTGGGGATCGGTGCCGACGGCGCGGCGTTGATTGCTGTTGCGTCCGTTATCGGTGCGTTGCACGCCAAACTTGAGCGCTTCGCGCAGTGATTCAGCGATTGAGCTGTGCCAGCTGCTGCGACAGCGTGCTGCTGCTCTGCTGCAGCTTGCCCATCAGGCTGTCCAGCGCGATGAACTGCTTCTTGTAGCGCTCTTCCACGCTTTTCATGCGCGTGTCGAGGTCCTTGCGGCGCTTGTCGATGTTGTCCAGCGTGGTGTTCAGGCCCTTGGTGCGGGCGACGAACGCGCCTTCCTTGCCGACCGTGGTGCTGACGTAGCCGTCCACCATCGTGTACAGCCGGCCGGCGCCGCCGGTATCGCCGGTGATCGCCTGGCGGATCTTCTCGGGCTGGGCGGCAAGTGCGGCGGCGAACTTGGTGGTATCCAGCACCAGGGTGCCGTCGGCGTTGGGATAACCGCGGGTCTGCAGCCCCAGCGCCTTGGCGTCCAGCTTGTCGCCTGCCAGGTCCATCAGCACGCCGGACATCGTCGAGCGCAGCTGGGCGATCGCACCGCGCATCTGTGCATCGCCGGTCAGCGCCGAGGCTTCCTTGGTCTTCGCGTCGTACTTGGTTTCAGTATTGATCGCCGCGATGGCCGCGTTGTAGGCGGTCACGAACTCCTGCATTACCTTGGTGGCGGCGGTGGTGTCGGTGCTGATGGTGACGGTACTGGAGCCCGGCACCTTCAGGTTCAGGGTCAGCCCCGGTACCGCATCGGCCACGGTATTGCTGGCGCTCACCACTTCCACGCCGTCGATGGTCAGCAACGCATCCTTGGCCGGGCTGTTTTCCTTCAGGCTGCCGACCAGTGCGCCTAGTTTCGGATCGCTGCCGCCGTATTCCAGCTTGATCGCGCTGGCCGCGCCGGTCTTTTCCTGTGCGATGGACAGGTACTGGTTGTCGCCGGAGCTGATCAGCGTGGCCTGCACGCCTTCCTTGCGGCCGGCGGCGTCAATCTTGTTGCGCACCGTGGTCAGGGTGTCGCCGGCCTCGACCTCGATGTTCATGGTCTTGGCCTTGTCACCCACGCCCACGGTCAGCGTCAAGGTTCCGGCACCGAAGGTGTCGGTCTTGGGTACCGAGGTGTCGGCGATCAGCTTGTGCGCCGACGCAAGGTTCTTCACCTCGATCTTGTGGGTGCCGTTGGAGGCGGCTGCCTTGCTGGTGCCGAGGTCGTACAGCGCCACCGATGCGGTCAGCACGTCGTCGGCATTGTTTGGGCCAGCCTTGCCGGTGGCGGTCACGGTGCGGGTATCGAAGGCGGTGGTGGCCTTCAGTGCGGTCAATGCCGTCTTCAGCTTGTCGAACGCCGAAGTGACGGTGCCAACCGACGACAGCTGCATCTTGGTCTTCGACTGCTGCAGGTTCAGCGCATTGTCGGCGGGCTTGCGGTCAGCTGCGACCAGCTTGTTGACGATGTCCGAGATGTTCAGTCCCGAGCCAATGCCACCGTATCCAAAGTCTGCCACGTCGTTTCTCCTGGTATCCGGGCCTGGCCGTCGTGCGGTGGCCCGTCGTCAACGAAAATAGCGGCCTGCGCCGCTGGGTCTTGAGGACTTCGTTGATGCATGCGCCGTGCCACTCGCCTGGCGCGGGTTCTGGCACGCGGGTTGCAGGAGGGTTGGGGCAGGGTGCGGGTAGGTTCACCGCGGGCTGCCGGGAGTCTGCAAAAAGCCCTCCCCCAATGCAGGGGAGGGATCAGGCTACTGACAATCGGGGGGAGACGAAGCCGCCCGGTACGTACAGTCAAAGGTACAGCGCTGAAAGAGAGGTCCGCAGGAGCGGGCGATGCCAAGCCGGTTCGGGAGTGATCCCGGGCCGGGCATGGCCCGCGCCTTCGTGCATCGTGGCTTCCCGGTTGCCGCTACCGTCGGTTCGATCCGACGGTAGCGGCGCCTTCTTGCCGTGGATCAGCGCAGCAGGCTGAGCACGCCCTGCGGCACCTGGTTGGCCTGGGCCAGCATGGCCGTACCGGCCTGCTGCAGGATCTGGGTGCGGGTCAGCTCTGCGGTTTCCTTGGCGAAGTCGGTGTCCTTGATGCGGCTACGCGAAGCCGACAGGTTTTCCGAGGAGGTCTGCAGGTTGGCCACGACCGAGGTGAAGCGGTTCTGGATCGCACCGAGGTCGGCACGGGTGCTGTTGATTGCACCCAGAGCCTTGTCGACCACTTCCAGGGCCTGCTGGGCGCCGAGCACGGTGCTCACGTCCAGCTTCTGCACGTTGGCCGAGGTATCGGTGCCGGCGGTGTAGGCGCCTGCAGCCGCCGCGGTACCCCAGGTCTTGGCGGTCGCGTCGTAGTCGCTGCGCATCAGGGCGATATCGGCAGTGGCAACGGCCTTGCCTTCCTTCACCGAGCTCAGCTTCAGGGAGCCGTCTGCATTGGCTTCGGCGTAGATGCCTGCCTCGCCGATCTTGGCGTTGATGGCGGTGGCGACGGCCTTGGAGGCATCAGCCGTGGTGGCGCCGGCCTTCACTTCAACCGTGCCGATGTCCACACCCATCACGGTGCCGGAGAAGCGGGCACCGTCGGTGCTGGCGGCCAGGGCAGCGGTCGCACCGGTGGCGAAGGTCGAGGTGCCCAGCGAGCCGGCCTTGGCATCGATGGTCTTGTCGATGGCGATGGCCTGGCCGGCATTGGCGCCCACCTGGAACAGCTGGCTGGAGAAGGTGCCGTCCAGCAGCTTGGTGCCGTTGAAGTCCGACTGCTTGGCAACGCGGTCGATTTCCGAGACCAGCTGGGTCACTTCGGCCTGCAGCGCCTTGCGGTCGCTGGCCGAGTTGGTGGCGTTGGACGCCTGCACCGACAGCTCGCGGACGCGCTGCAGGTTGTTGCCGATTTCGGTCAGCGAACCTTCGGCGACCTGGGCCAGCGAGATGCCGTCGTTGGCATTGCGGATGGCGACGTCGGTACCGCGGATCTGCGTGCCGAAGCGCTCGGAGATCGCCAGGCCGGCGGCGTCGTCCTTGGCGCTGTTGATGCGCGAACCGGAGGACAGGCGCTGGATGGTGGTGGCCAGCGAGCTGCCGCTGGTGCTCAGGTTGCGCTGAGCATTCAGGGACATGGTGTTGGTGTTGATGACTTGTGCCATGGTGCTTTTCCTTTGGCGAAGGTGGAACGTATTTCAGGATCCGGGCGCCGCGTCATGCGGCGCCCGGAGGTCGATCAGCGAGCGGATCAGCGCAGCAGGCTGAGCACGCCCTGCGGCACCTGGTTGGCCTGGGCCAGCATGGCCGTACCGGCCTGCTGCAGGATCTGGGTGCGGGTCAGTTCTGCGGTTTCCTTGGCGAAGTCGGTGTCCTTGATGCGGCTACGCGAAGCCGACAGGTTTTCCGAGGAGGTCTGCAGGTTGGCCACGACCGAGGTGAAGCGGTTCTGGATCGCGCCGAGGTCGGCGCGGGTGCTGTTGATCGCACCCAGGGCCTTGTCGACGATTTCCATTGCCTGCTGGGCGCCCTTCACGGTGCTGACGTCCAGGTTGCTGGCGTACTTCGCAGCCGGGGCCGCAGCAGCGGTGGTGGCGGTGAAGGTCGGCGCGGTGGCGCCGGTCCAGGTGCCCGGGGTGGCAGTGATGGCCTTGAACGAGCCGTCGGCGTTGGTGCTGTCCTTGACCGAGGTCAGGGTCACGCCAGTGGTGCCGTTCACTTCAGCGTAGACGCCGGTCTCGCCGATCTTGGCGTTGATCGCGGTCACCAGCGCTTCACGCGAGGCCTTGCCGGTGGCAGCGGCGTCGGCGCCCTGCTTGACCGAGACATCGGCGATGGCCACGCCGTTGATGGACAGGCCGCTGGTGCTGAAGTCAGCGTTGGTGCCCGGGTCGGCCAGGGCCAGCGCGTTGGTGTCGAACTTGGCGCCGCCCAGGGCATTGGCCTTGGCATCGATGGTCTTGTCGATGGCGATGGCCTGGCCCGCATTGGCACCGACCTGGAACAGCTGGCTGGAGAACGAACCGTCCAGCAGCTTGGTGCCGTTGAAGTCCGACTGCTTGGCAACGCGGTCGATTTCCGAGACCAGCTGGGTCACTTCGGCCTGCAGCGCCTTGCGGTCGCTGGCCGAGTTGGTGGCGTTGGAGGCCTGCACCGACAGCTCGCGGACGCGCTGCAGGTTGTTGCCGATTTCGGTCAGCGAACCTTCGGCGACCTGGGCCAGCGAGATGCCGTCGTTGGCATTGCGGATGGCGACGTCGGTACCGCGGATCTGCGTGCCGAAGCGCTCGGAGATCGCCAGACCGGCGGCGTCGTCCTTGGCGCTGTTGATGCGCGAACCGGAGGACAGGCGCTGGATGGTGGTAGCCAGCGAGCTGCCGCTGGTGCTCAGGTTACGCTGAGCATTCAACGACATCGTATTGGTGTTGATGACTTGTGCCATGAGGAGAGGTCCTTGAGCGGTTGCACGTGAGTTGGGTTAGACGCCCCCGACGTGCCCCGGGGGCGGCTCATGTCAGCGCTGCAACAGGCTGAGCACGTTCTGCGGTACCTGGTTGGCCTGGGCCAGCATGGCCGTACCGGCCTGCTGCAGGATCTGGGTGCGGGTCAGTTCGGCGGTTTCCTTGGCGAAGTCGGTATCGCGGATGCGGCTGCGCGACGCGGACAGGTTCTCCGAGGAGGTCTGCAGGTTGGCCACCACCGAGGTGAAGCGGTTCTGGATCGCGCCGAGGTCGGCGCGGACGCTGTTGACCGATTCCAGAGCCTTGTCGACGATCGACATCGCCTTCTGTGCGCCTTCGGCGGTGGTGACGTTCAGGTCCTTGACGAAGCTGGCTGCTGCACCGGTCAGGGTGCCGCCGTTGGTGCTGGTCTCGGTCAGGCCCAGGCCGGCGATGGTTGCGGCGGTGGCACCGGCCGGCGGGGTCGCCGCGCTGACGCCCAGGGCGAAGGTCTGGCCATCCTTGACCGAAGCCAGGCTGACGACACCGGCATTGACCGAGGCAACCACGCCGGTTTCACCCAGCTTGTTGTTGATCGCCGCAGCGGTGGCCGAGGTGATCGATTCGCCGGCCTTCACGGTGAAGTCGCTGATGGTCACCGTGGTGGCGGTGCCGCCCGGCGGGGTCACCGAGACCTGCAGGCCGGAGTAGGTGGTGTCGGCGGTGGCCTTGTCGGCGGCTGCCAGGCTGGTGCCGGTGTAGCCGTTGGCGAAGGTGGCCGCGCCCAGCGAATCGGCCTTGGCGTTGACCACGCTGTTGATGGCGATGGCCTGGCCGGCGTTGGCGCCGACCTGGAACAGCTGGCTGGTGAAGCTGCCATCGAGCAGCTTGGTGCCGTTGAAGTCGGCCTGCTTGGCGACGCGGTCGATCTCGCTGACCAGCTGGGTCACTTCAGCCTGCAGGGCCTTGCGGTCGCTGGCCGAGTTGGTGGCATTGGAGGCCTGCACACCCAGTTCGCGGATGCGCTGCAGGTTGTTGCCGACTTCATTCAGCGAACCCTCGGCGACCTGGGCCAGCGAGATGCCGTCGTTGGCGTTGCGGATGGCCACGTCCAGACCACGGATCTGGGTGGTGAAGCGCTCGCTGATGGCCAGGCCGGCCGCGTCGTCCTTCGCGCTGTTGATGCGCAGGCCGGACGAGAGGCGCTGGATGGTGGTAGCGAGCGAGCTGCCGCTGGTGCTCAGGTTGCGCTGAGCGTTGAGCGACATCGTATTGGTGTTGATTACCTGTGCCATGGGGTCGTCTCCTCTTATATGGAACCCGTTGGTGAATGAAACGAAGCGCCGCCTGTTTTTTTGTGTGGCTGTGTGCTTCGCTGTTGCCAAATGAATAACGGCGCTTTGTCAACAACCTTTAGCCGTGAATTCCGCTGGAGCCGAAATTCGTTGCCGGAAGCTGTTTTTCCGGGGTTTTCCTCGCCGTTGCCGGGGTGGAAGCGGCCCCGGAAGGGGCGGTCGGGCAGGGCCTGACCAGCGCTGATGAAGGTATCGGCGGGGTGCGGCCGGGCTTGATGGGAAATCACGGAAAATCGGCCGGAGACGGCCAGAGGGCGCTAGCGCCGTGCCATGCACCGCGAGCGCAGCGGCCGGCAGCCGCGCAAACGAAAAAGGCCGCGATGCAGGGCATCGCGGCCTTTCAGGGGTGACGCGGGAGAAGCGTCAGCGGAGCTTGTTGAACAGCGACATCGACTGCATCTGCGAGAAGATCGTCTGCGCCGCCTGCAGCGCGGTGCTCTGCAGCTGGTACTGGCTCAGTGCATCGGCGTAATCGAGGTCACGCATCTGCGACAGCGTGGTCTTCAGGGTCACGCCATTGGCCTCACGCATGTCGGCCGCATTGTCCAGCGCCTTCAACTGTGCACCGCCTGCGGCACGCGAATCGATCATCCGCTCGGAGGCACGCGCCACGTCGCGCAGTGCGCTCTGCAGCTGGTTCTGCTGCGCGGCCATCTGAGCGGTGGTACCGGTGTCGGCACCCAGCGCCGCCACCAGGTTGTCCATGGTAGAGAAGATGTCGCGACTGCTGGCGGCCTGTACGTTGAAGCTGTCACCCGCCGCGGGTGCACCCGCGATGCGCAGGCGGACACGGTTCACTTCCAGATCGTCGCCAGCCTTGTAGGTGCCGGTGCCGGTTACGTTGCCCGCACCATCCACCACCTCGTACTGGGTGCCGGTGGTGAAGCGCACGCTGAAGCCCTGGCCGTTCCAGCTGTCGCTGCCGTCGCGGGTGACATTGGTCAGCACGCCGTTGCCGGTGTTGCCGGCCGCGGCGCTGCCGTCGACGAAGCCATCGCCGGTAGGAATGCGCATGAAGATCTCGCTGCCGGGCAGGGCGTCGCGCACATAGGTATCCGGGCCGACTTCAACCTGGCGCTGGGTCTGGTCGCCGCGGTAGACCACCTTGCCGTTGATCTTGGCAAACGGCGGGTCGCCGTCGTTGGTACCACCGAACACGTAGCGACCGGTGCCATCGTCGGCGTTGGCCAGCGACAGCAGGCCATCACGGATCTGGTTGACTTCGGTGATCAGCGTCTTCTTGTCCGCTGCGCTCAGCGCCGGATTGCTGGCCTGGATGGTCAGATCGTTGACGCGCGCCATCAGGTCGTTGACCTGGGCGAGGGTGTTTTCCTGCACGCCCAGGCGGTTCTGCACATTGCCGGCGTTGAGCTTCATGCGGTCCAGTGCGGCCAGGCTGCGGTCAAGGCCGACCGCAGTACCGGCGGCAACCGGATCGTCCTTGGCGCTGACGATCTTGCTGCCGGTGGCGATCTGCTGCTCCAGGTGGCTGAGCTTGGCCTGCTTGGCCATCATCAGCGACACGGACTGGTTGAACATCATGCTGGTGGAGATACGGCTGCTCATCGGCGGACGGCTCCCAGGATGGTCTGGAACATGCTGTCGGCGGTGGAGATCAGCTGCGAGGCGGCCTGGTAGGCCTGCTGCAGGCGCAGCATGTCGGCGGCTTCCTCGTCCAGGTTGACGCCGGAGACTTCATCGCGGGCTTCCTGCGCCTTGTCATTGATCACCAGCTGCGCGTCGAGCGAGTACTCGGCGGAGCGGGCGGCGGCGCCGACCTGGGTGGTCAGGCCACCCAGCGCACCGTTCAGTGTCACCGTTCCGGCGTTGAACGCCTTCGCGCTCTCCACCTTGGCCAGCTTGGAGGCGTTGCTGTTGTCCGACGAACCGGCCGGGGTCGGGGTGATGTTGAAGGTATCGCCCACCTTCGGCGCACCGTCCAGCACGAAGCTCCAGCCGTTGGCACTGATGGTCTGGCCGGGCGTATAGGTTTGCGGCGGGCCACCGTCGATGGTGTAGGTGGTGGCCGAGGTGAACACGATCGCTGCCGGATTGCGCAGGTTCGCGTTGGTCGAATCGGTGACGGTGACGCCGCTCAGCTTGCCGGTGCCGGTGTTGGCAGTGGCGGCCGCGCCCTTCACCGCAGCAGCGGCGGCGATGCGCGAGGGGTCGGTGATGGCCACTTCCATGCTGCCGGCCACGCCGGCGGTCGGCTGCAGCAGGAAGCGGTCGTTGGCCGCCGGCGTACCGCCCACGACCAGCTTCACACCGTTGATCACCAGCGGATCAGCGGCGGTGCCGGTGCCGGTCAGCGGGATGCTGGCGCCGGTGTCGGCGCGGCTGGCCTTCCAGTTGGTGCCATCGAACTGCAGCACCACGTTCTGCGCATCCAGCTTGCCGAGGTCGCCGTAGGTGGCGCTGAGGCTGGCGGTGCCGGTATTGCTGTTGTTGCCGGTGACGCGTGGGTTGCCGATGTTGAAGTAGTCCCCGCCCATCTGGCCATACATGTCCACGCCCTGGTGGTGGACCTGGTTGAAGCTCTCGGCCAGGCCCACCGCCAGCTTGCCCAGTTCGGCCTGGGCAGGGGTCAGCACGGTGTCGCGGAACTCCAGCAGGCCACCGATCTGGCCGCCGACCGCCTTCGGGTCGAGGCGGATGGTGTTGCCCTGGGTCTCCAGCGCCAACTGCAGGCGCTCAGGCTGGTACGGGTCGGCCACGGTGGTGACCTTGGTCGCCGTGGTGCCCACCACAAGAGCGTTGCCGCCGGCGGTGTAGACATTCATGATGCCGCCGTCCTGGATCACCGCCGTGCCACCGGTGTAGCCGATCAGCTGGGTGATCAGCTGGTCGCGGCGGTCGAGCAGGTCGGGTGCGGCAGAGGCGATGTTGGTGCCGATGGCGCCGTTGATCTGCGCGATTTCCTGCGCAAGGCGGTTGACCTCGGTGGCACCGGCCATCAGGCCGTTGTTGACCTCGCTGTTGAGATTGTTCAGGTGCGTATTGAGCTGAACGAAGCGGTTGGCCAGGGCCTTGCCGCCGTCGAGCATGTTCTGGCGGTCGGCGGTGCCGGCCGCGTTGGACGACAGGCCGCTGACGGAGTCGAAGAACTTCGACCAGACGCCGGCCACATTGGTGGCCGGGTCGGAAACCAGCGCGTTGACGCGGTCGGCCATGCTCGAAAGCTGCTTCAGGCGCGCCAGTTCACCGCTGCTGTCGAGCAGGCGCGAGATCGCCAGCTGGTCGGCCGTGCGGCGGATGTCAGTGATGCGGGTGCCGTTGCCGACGGTGCCATAGCCGTAGTTCTGTGGATCGGCGGTGGCGAAGTTGACCTTCTGCCGGCTGTAGCCGGGCGTATTGAGGTTGGCCACGTTGTGGCTGGTGGTCGCCAACGCACGCTGGAAGGCGAGCAGGGCACCGGTACCGGTGGAAAGTACGCTGGACATGGTGTTCCTCAACGACGAGTGATACCCAGCGCCGCGGTTGCGGTGCTGGCGAAGGTCTGGCCAAGGCGCGAGCCGGCGTCGGCCACGGCGGCCACGGCGCGCTCGATGGTCGGGCCACCGGCGATCGCGGCGATCTTGGCGGCGTAGCGCGGGTCGGTCGCGTAGCCGGCGCGCTGCAGGCCACGAGCGAAGCCCTGCACGTCGGTGCCGGCCTGCAGGGCCTGCTGGTAGCGCGGGCTGGTCTTCAGCAGGCGCACGTAATCGGCGAAGCTCTCGGCCGGCGAACTGTAGGCGCGGAAGCTGGCGGTTTCGTTGCGGCGCACGCCATCCACGTATTCGTGGGTGCCGGCTTCAACGCGCTGGCCGCTCCAGCCGGTGGCCTTGATGCCGAAGAGGTTGTGCGAGGTGCTGCCGTCGGACTGGCGGATGTGGCGCTTGCCCCAACCGGTTTCCAGTGCCGCCTGGGCGACCAGCGCACGTGCATCCACGCCCAGTTCCTTGGCCGCGCTCTGTGCGTGCTGCCAGATGCTGGCGACGAAGCCCTCCGGCGTGTGCGCGCCCAGCTGGGCGACCGCGGTGCGGGTGGCCATCGCATCGGCCGGGCTCATGGCCGTGCCGCGATTGCTGGCCGTCGCCGACCACTGGTCGTTGTTGGCGGACCAGTCCTCGCCCTGCAGGCCGCCGATATACGGATCCTCGGTGCCCAGCGAACGGTGCAGGGTGCTGCTTTCGCGACCGGCGATCAGGTCCAGTGCCTGCTCCATGGGTGCCAGCGCAGCCTGTGCACCTTGCTGTGCACCGGCCGCCATCTGCTGCAGCATGCGCACGGCCTGGCTGCCATCTTCCAACGGCAGCGACGGTGCCGGCTTGTCCGGTGCGTTGAGCTGGTAGGCGCGGCTGGCCTTGGCCGGATCCACGCGGGTATCCAGCGCCGGGCCTTCGGCGGCCTGGCCGGACAGCTGGCGGCTGATCATGCCGGACAGGCCCAGCCCCTTGCCGCGGGTCATCGCCTCGGCGATCTTCTGGTCGTACATGTCGCGGAACATCTTGTTCTCGCCGGGAAACAGCGAGTCGCCGAAGCTGGCATCGCGCATGCTCTTGACCAGCATCTGTGCGAACTGGCCTTCCAGCTGGCGTGCAACCTTGTCGATCTTCGCCGGGTCGTTCTGCTGCGCCGGGTGCAGGTCGAATGCGGGATTGATGCGCATGTCAGATCACCTCGAGCTCGGCACTCAATGCGCCGGCCTGCTTCAGGGCTTCCAGGATCGCGATCAGGTCGCCCGGTGCCGCGCCCACGGCGTTCACCGCGTGCACGATCTCGTCCAGGGTGGTGCCGCCGCTGAACTTGAACATGCGGCTGCCGTCGTTGGTGGCGGTGATGGTCGACTGCGGGCTGGCCACGGTGCGGCCGCCGGACAGGGCATTGGGCTGGCTGACGTTGGTGTTCTCCTGGATCGTCACCGTCAGCGAACCATGCGCGATCGCGGCAGGGCCGACCCGCACCTGCTGGCCAATGACCACGGTGCCGGTGCGGGAGTTGACCACGACCTTCGCGGGGGCGCTGCCCGGGGTCAGCTCCAGGTTCTCGATGCGTGCGAGCAGGCCGATGCGTGCGCCCGGATCGGTCGGAGCGGTCACGGCCACGGTCACGCCATCGACCGCGCGCGCCGAGCCTTCGCCGAAGGCGTTGTTGAGTGCGGCAACCATGCGCGAAACGGTGGTGAAATCGTTGTTGTGCAGGTTCAGGGTGATGTCGCCGCCATTGGCCAGCGGATCGGGCAGGGCGCGTTCAACGGTTGCGCCATTCGGAATGCGGCCGACGCTGGGAACGTTCACCGAGACACGGGAACCATCCTTGCCCTGTGCACCAAAGCCGCCGACGATCAGGTTGCCCTGGGCGATGGCGTAGATCTGGCCATCGGCACCGCGAAGGGGTGCCATCAGCAGTGAACCGCCGCGCAGCGAGACGGCGTTGCCGATCGAGGACACGGTGATGTCGATCGGCTGGCCCGGCTTGGCGAACGGCGGCAGCTCGGCGTGGATCGCCACGGCGGCCACGTTCTTCAGCTGCGGGTTGACGTTCGCCGGCACGTTGACGCCCAGCTCACCCAGCAGGTTCTTCAGGCTCTGCACGGTGAAGGGTGCCTGGCTGGTGCGGTCGCCGCTGCCATCCAGGCCGACCACCAGGCCGTAGCCCACCAGGGCGTTGCCACGCACGCCGCCGACCTGGGCCAGGTCCTTGATGCGCTCGGCACTGGCCGGGGCCACCATCGCGAAGACCATGAACACGCCACAGTAGAGCGACGCCATGCGTCGCTGCCAGGAAGAAGAGGAGAAGAGTTTCATGGCCATACTCAGAACGGCGTCAGGCCGGAGTTGAAGAAGCGGCTCAGCCAGCCCATCGCGTTGGACTGCGCGACCGGGCCGCGGCCGCCGTAGACGATGCGGGCTTCGGCCACGCGGCTGGAAGGAATGGTGTTGTCCTGGCTGATGTCGCCCGGGCGCACGATGCCCTGCACCTGCACCAGTTCATCACCCTGGTTCAGTCGCAGGTTCTTCTGCCCCTGTACCACCAGGTTGCCGTTGGGCAGCCGCTGGATCACCGTGACCGTGACGCTGCCCTGCAGGCGGTTGCTCTGCGCGCTGTTGCCCTTGCCGGTGAAGTCACGCGCACCCTTGGCCGTCGCACTGAGGATGTCCTTGCCGCCCAGGGTGACGGGCGCACCAAGAATGGACGGCGTGCCCAGGCTCAGGTTGGATTCCTTGTTGGTGGCGGTGTTGGCGCTGGTCTGCGCCGTGGTGTTTTCCAGCAGCGTGATCGTCAGCAGGTCGCCGACATCGCGTGCGCGGCGGTCCGAGTACAGCTGCAGGGTCGGGCCGGCGGCGTAGATCGCACCGGCGGTCGGCGCCGCCTGCGGCGGCATGATCGGCTGGATCGGCGCCATCGCCGCGTAGGGGCGCACGTCGCCCGCGATCACGCAGCCACCGAGCAGGGCGACCACGGCGCAGGCGAGGGCAGTGCGGGTGAATCTGGAAATGGGCGACATGGCGGTTTCCCGGTTGGGCCGGTCAGAGCTTGTTGTTGAGATAGCCGAGCATCGAATCGGTGGTGGAAATCGCCTTGGCGTTCATTTCGTAGGCGCGCTGGGTTTCGATCATCGACACCAGCTCTTCGACCACATTGACGTTGCTGCCTTCCAGCGCGCCCTGCACCACGGTGCCGAGGCCGTTGAGCCCGGGATTGCCGTTCTGTGCCGGACCGGAAGCGGTGGTCTCCAGGAACAGGTTCTCACCGCGAGCCTGCAGACCCGCCGGATTGACGAAGTCGGTCAGGGTCAGCGCACCCACTTCCACTGACGCCGCACCGTCGGCCATCTTCACGCTGATGGTGCCGTCGGTTCCGATGGTCACCGACTGCGCGCCCTCGGGAATCTGGATGCCCGGCTGCACCGGGTAGCCGCTGTTGGTGACCAGCTCGCTGTCCTGGTTGATCTTGAACGAGCCATCACGGGTGTAGGCCGAGCTGCCGTCGGGCATCTGCACTTCGAAGAAGCCGCGGCCGTTGACCATCACGTCCAGCGCACGGCCGGTCTGCTGCTGGCCACCCTGCTCGAAATTCTTGGCAGTGGCGACGACGCGCACACCGGTACCCAGCTGCAGGCCGGTCGGCAACTGGGTCTGCGCCGACGAAGAGCCGCCGGGCTGGCGCACCTGCTGGTACAGCAGGTCCTCGAAGCTGGCACGGTCCTGCTTGAAGCCGGTGGTGTTGGTGTTGGCGAGGTTGTTGGAAACCACCGACATGCGCATCTGCTGCGCATCCAGTCCGGTTTTCGCGATCCACAATGCCTGGTTCATCTTCGGAGTCCTGTCTGGGTGAAGCCGGCCGCGCGATGCGGCCCTTGGTAGCGGGTGTGCAAGCGGTGTGCCAGCGCCGCGCTCAGGCGGCGCCGGAAATCCGTCAGCTGCCCAGGCGCAGCAGGCTGTTTGCACTGCGTGCGTTGTCGTCGCCGTGCTTGATCACCTGCACCTGCATTTCGTACTGGCGCTGCAACTGGATCATCTGCACCAGTGCACCGGCGGCATCGACGTTGCTGCCTTCCAGCTGGCCGCTGTGCACGGCGGTGCCCTGCGCCGGGGCGAACGGCTGGCGCGGGTCGGTGTTGCGGAACAGGCCATCCAGGCCACGCTCCAGGCGCTCGTCCGGCGCCTGCACCACCTTGATCCGGCCGATCTGCGCCATCGTCTGCGGGCCTTCGCCCTGCGGGATGATCGAGAGCGTGCCGTCGGCACCGATTTCCATCGCCTGGTAGGGCGGAATGGCGATCGGGTTGTTGTTGTCATCCAGTACCGGGCGGCCGCTGGAGGTCACCAGCTGGCCGTTCGGGGTGACCGACAGTGCCGCGCCGCGCGTGTAAGCCTCGCTGCCGTCGCTGGACTGCACGGCCAGCCAGGTGCCGGTCTGCAGGGACAGATCCAGCGGCTTGCCGGTGATGTGCTGCGAGCCGGGCGTACGGTTGAAGCCGGCGTCGACGTGCAGCGCATCCACCCGCGAGGCAAAGCCCGGGCCCTTGATCGGGAAGGCTTCGGTGTTGGCCAGCGCTTCCTTGAAGCCAGGGGTGTCCGAGTTGGCGAGGTTGTGGCTGAGCGTTCCCTGCGCCTGCAGGGAGGCGCGGGCACCGGTCATCGCCACGTAAAGGGCTTTATCCATGCGGGGAGTTCCGTGACAGGGTCAGCAGCTCATCAACGGATGTTGATGACGGTCTGGGTGATCTGGTCCTGCGTGGTGATCATCTGCGCGTTGGCCTGGAAGTTGCGCTGCGCGGTGATCATGTTGACCAGCTGCTCGGTGAGGTCGACGGTGGATGCTTCCAGCGAGCCGGCCTGGATCTTGCCGAGGTTGGAGGTGTCCGGCATGCCGGTGCGCGGGGTGCCCGAGCTGAAGGTGTCCACCCACAGGTTGTTGCCCTTCGATTCCAGGCCCTGCGGATTGTTGAACGTGGTCAGCGCGACCTGGCCCAGCGGCTTGTCGGCGCCATTGGAATAGCGCGCGTAGACCACGCCGGTTTCCGACACGGTGATCTCGTTGAGCTTGCCGGCGGCATAGCCGTCCTGCTGGGTGTTGCGCAGTGCGAACTTCTCGCCGTACTGGGTCGAGCCGCTCACATCCAGCGTCATGTTCAGCACGCCCGCACCGGTGGTCGGGGTGAAGGTGCCGAGGCTGACCTTGCCGTTGGCCGGCGCGGTGAGCTTGCCGCTGTTGTCGAAGGTGACCGGAGTCGGCGCGCCGGCCGGCTGGCCATCCACGTAGTTGCGGACAGTCCACTCGTTCGGGTTGGCACCCTTCACGAAGTACGAGACCTGGATGTGGCTCACGCCCAGCGAGTCGTACACGGTGATGCCACCGCTGGAGTGGTTGTAGCTGTTCGAATCGGTCGGATCGAAGGTGGTGACGGTCGGCTGCTTGGCGTTGGCCGGCAGGGTGAAGCCGACCTTCACTTCGCTGGTCTGCTTCGGCGCGCTGTCGGTGGTCAGCAGCTGCAGGTCGACCATGCGGCCGGCGTCGAAGTTGGTGCCATCGGCATTCGGTGCGAATACCTGCAGGCGCGCACCCTGCGGGTTGACCACATAGCCGGACGGATCGGTCTGGAAGTTGCCGGCGCGCGAGTACACGCGGGTGCCGTTCATGTTCATGGTGAAGAAGCCTTCACCGGAAATGGCCATGTCCAGGCTGCGGCCGGTCTGTTCGTTGTGGCCCTGCTTGAACTGCTGGGCAACGTTGGAGACACGGACGCCCGAACCCACGGCGTTCTTCGACAGGCCATAGCCGGTGGCCGAGAACAGGTCGGCGAACTCGGCGCGCGATTCCTTGAAGCCGGTGGTGTTGACGTTGGCGACGTTGTTGGCGGTGACGCTCAGGTCGGAATTGGCGGCATTGATGCCGGACAGCGAGACATTGAAGCCCATGGGATGCTCCTGGTAAGTGCGGGGTGTGCGGCTCAGCTGACGCGGAGCACGTAGTCGATCGGGGCCGTGCCCAGGCCCTTGAGGTTCAGGTACAGGCCGTCGGAACCGACGGTCACGCTCTCCACCGGGGCCTGCACGAAGGTGGACAGCTTGGTGCTCTTGCCGGCGGTGTCGACATGGTTGGCGACGATGGAGTATTTGCCCGGCTCCATGCGCTTGCCGTTGGCGTCCTTGCCGTCCCACTTGAAGGCGGTCTCGCCGGCAGCCTTGGCTTCCACGCTCAGTGAAGTGACCTTGGCGCCGGTGGCATCAGTGACGTCCACGGTGATGATGCCGGCCGAGGGCGCGGCCACCGTGCCTTCGACGTCGCCTTCCTTTTCCAGCACCAGCTTCTCCGACGGCACCAGCACCTGGTGGCCGACCAGCGCGGCGCCACGCAGCACCTGATCGCTGGCCATCGATTCCTGGAAACCCTTCACCGTCTTGTTCAGGTCGGTGATGCCCTGCACGGTGGACATCTGCGCCATCTGCGCGACCATCTGCGTGTTGTCCATCGGCTTCAGCGGATCCTGGTGCTGCAGCTGCTCGGTCATCAGGCGCAGGAAATCAGCCTGGTCGAGCGTGTTCTTCTTTTTCGTGGCGGTGCTGTTGGGGGCGTTCAGGCCCAGCGCGGAATAGACGTCCTGGCTGGTCTGGTTGTTGACGGCGGTGGTCATGGCGGTATCCGGTGCTGCGGGCCTCAGCGGCCCATGGTCAGGGTGGCCAGGGCCAGTTCCTTGGCGGTGGTCAACATCTCCACGCCGGCCTGGTAATTGCGCGAGGTCGAGATCAGGTTGACCATCTGCGCCACCGGATCGACGTCGGGCTGGTAGATGTAGCCGTCGGCGTCGGCCAGCGGGTGACCCGGCTCGTAGCGCTTGATCGGCGCGGCCTCGCTCTGGGTGATCTCCTTCACCTTCACCGAGGTGATGTTCGGATCGTTCTTGCTGGTGACAGCCTGGAAGATCGGTTCCAGCGGCTTGTACACGGCGTCGGCGGAACCGGCGACGGTGTCGGCGTTGGAGAGGTTGGAGGCGATGGTGCTCATGCGCACCGACTGCGCCTGCAGCGCGGAACCGGCGATATCGAAGATCGGCAGGTTGCTCATGGCTTATTGCCCCGTGATCGCGGTCAGCATGGAACGCACCTTGCTCTCGACGAAGCTGAGCGAGGCGCGATACTCGAGTGCGGCGCGGCCATAGGCGGCACGCTCGGCATCGGGATCGACGGTGTTGCCGTCCAGGCTGGGCTGCACGCCTTCGCGCGCGATCTGGAACGGGTTCAGGCCACTACTGATTTCGTAGTGCTGCTCATGGGTGGTGGCCATCAGGCCATTGGCATCCTGCCCCTGGGCATGGCGCAGGGCGGCATCGAAGTCCAGGTCCTGGGCCTTGTAGCCGGGAGTGTCGGCATTGCCGAGGTTGCTGGCGATCAGCTTCATCCGCTGTTCGCGCAACGGCATGGCCTGGGCGTGGACGCCCAGGTAGTCGGTAATCAGGTTGCGCACGATGCACTCCCACGGGAACGTTGCCCGGGAAGCTGCAAGGGGTGTGCCAAATTCGGGAGGGTAGTGCCGGCCGCTGGCCGGCTCCCCGATAGATCTGCGGTTGCCGGCCAGCGACCGGCACTACCGGATCAGTGGCCTCAGGCCGCCAGCGCCACCTTGCGCAGGCGGTCCAGCACGAAATCGGCCAGCTCGTGTGGCGAGTACTTGGCGACGAAGGCGTTGGCGCCGACACGCTCGACCATGGCGTTGTTGAAGACGCCCGACAGCGAGGTGTGCAGCAGCACATACAGGCCGGCCAGGCCCGGATGGCGCCGGATTTCCGTCGTCAGCGTGTAGCCGTCCATGGCCGGCATCTCAATGTCCGAGATGACCATGGCATAGCGCTCGGCCGGGTTCTCGCCCGAGGCGTGGACCTGCAGCAGGTGGTCCAGTGCCTGCTTGCCGTCGGAAAGCAGGGTGGCACCCACGCCCAGCTGGTCCAGCACGCTGCGGATCTGCTGGCGGGCCACGCGCGAGTCGTCCACCACCAGTACCTGCAGCTGCGGGCCGTCGGCGGGCATTGCCATCGTTGGGTCGAGTACCGCCTCACCGCGCACCTGGGCGATATCGGCCAGCACGCTTTCAACGTCGATCACCTGGATCAGCTCACCCTGGAAGCGGGTCACCGCGGTCAGGTAGCTCGATTCGGCACCCAGTTCCGGCGGCGGGTGGATGTCTTCCACCGCGATGTTGACGATGCGTTCGACGCCGCTGACCAGGAAGCCCTGGATCGAGCGGTTGAACTCGGTGACGACCAGGTAGCCCGGCGAGGTGTCCGCATCGGGCTCACGCTCGGGGTGACCGATGGCCAGGCCGAGGTCCAGCACCGGCACCGAGCGGCCGCGCACGTCGGCCACGCCGGAGAACTGGCTGGGCAGCCCGGGCACCTGGAACAGTTCCGGGCGCCGCAGGACTTCCTGAACCTTGAAGACATTGACGCCAAAAAGCTGACGTCCGCCGAGACGGAACAGCAGCAGCGCCAGGCGATTGTGGCCGGCCAGTCGGGTCCGCTGGTCGATCCGGTTGAGCAGGTCATGGGACATGGCTGCTGTATCGGCGGGGTGGGCGCCGAACTTGAGGGTGCTCTGCCGCCCGCGCGCTCCACATCGCTTTTGTAGAGCCGACTGTCAGTCGGCTGCTCGTCGATCCGATCGCGGGAAACCCCGCGTTTTGCGCGAAAGTCGACTGGCAGTCGACTCTACCCCTCCGGTCGCCTCCCCATCCCGGACCCGATCAACAGGCCCCGTCGTTCTGGCACACCCCTTGCACGCACCTGGGCCAGGTCCTGCCGAATCAAGGAGGCGCCATGCGCCGGGTCACATCTCTATTCGCCATCGCGCTCGCCGCGGCCGCGCCATGGGCAGCCGCTGCAGAGTGGCAGCCGGTGGCCAGCATCCGCACCGCGGCGCTGTCGACGCTGCCGGCCGGCAGCGAAGGTGAGGCGCAGGTGGCCGATGCGCTACGCCTGCCGAAATGTGGCGGCGCGTTGCAGGTGCAGCCGACCGCCAACACCACGGTGGAGGTCAGCTGTCCCGATGCGGGCGGCTGGCGCCTGTTCGTGCCGGTGAAGGTGCGACGCAACCAGACCGTGCTGGTGCTCAACCGTGGAATCGGCACTGGAGAAACCCTTACCGCCGCCGATATCACGACTGCCCAGCGTGACGCCGCCCGGATTGCCGGTGCGGTGCTGGCCGATCCCAATGCAGCGATCGGCCGCATCGCCCGCCGTCCGTTGCAGGCCGGGGCCCTGCTGTCGAACAACGATCTGGTGGTGCAGCGTCTCATCAAGCGAGGAGACAATGTGGCCCTGGTATCGCGTCGCGGCTCGGTCGAGGTCCGCATTGCCGGTCGTGCGATGGGTGATGCCGGTGAGAACGAACGGGTCTCGGTCGAGAACCTGTCCTCGCGGCGGATCGTGCAGGGCACGGTCGACGCCGCAGGTGACGTAATCGTGGCGCGTTGAATTACCGCAAAATATCCCTAAAGATCACGGCCCTGCGGCCGTTATCCCTTGTGAACGGCAACTCCAGGACACCCCATGAGCCAGAAAATCGACGGCAACCTGCAGGTCCCCCAGGCACTGCGCAGCGTGACGACCCCGGCCAACAAGCCCGGCGTCAGCACCGATGCAGCGGCGCGCCCGGTCGAGGCGGCCGACAGCCTGCGCCTGACCGGCGAGGCCACCAATCTGCAGGCCATCGAGCGTGAGCTGACCACCGCCCCGGCGATCGATGCCCAGCGCGTGGCGGCTGTGCGTGAGTCGCTGCAGAACGGCACCTACAAGATCAATCCGGACGCGATCGCATCGCGCATGCTCGATCTGGACCAGCAGCTGCACGGATGACTGCGGCGATGAGCGAGCCGCTGCAGCGCCTCGCCCAGGCCCTGGACGTTGAACGCCAGGCCCTGGTCGAGCACGACGTGCACGCCTTGATCCGGGCCACCGGCGCCAAGCTGGAAGCGCTGCGGGCGCTGGAAGGCGCGCCGCCGGTGGGCGAGGGCGAACAGCTGCAGGAACTGGCCGAGCGCAACCGCGCCAACGGCGTGCTGCTGTCGCGCCGCCGCCGCGAGGTGAACTGGGCACTGCGCCAGCTCGGCCGCACCGAAGACGCCTCGGCCTACGATGCCAAGGGCCAGTCGCACACGGTCAGCATCGGCCGGCCTCTCGCCGTCGCCTGACGCGACGGCGGTCGCATAACCTCTCCCGGCGGGCTGAAGCCCGCTGCATGACCGCGTATATTGGGCGCCTGTTCGAACGCCCCGAGTCGCCGTGTCCGCTGCCAACGCCCTGGTTACCGCCCCCCTTCCGCCGCAACCGGTGTTGCAGGCCCTGCTTGAGCGCCTGCGCGAAGGTCTGCTGCTGTTCACCGATGACGGGCAGGTGGCCCTGGCCAATCCGGCCGCACAGAACCTGCTGGCCAGTGGCGAGGACGGCGGGCTGCCGCCGCCGCAGCGCCTGCGCGAACTGCTGCCCCCCGATGCGCTGGAACAGGCTCGCCAGCATGGCCACTGGAATGGCAGCCTGCCGCTGGGCGAGGGCGTGGTCATCGCCCACCTGTACCACCACGGTCCGGTCGGCGAAGGGCATTTTTTGGCCCTGTTCCGCCACATCGAAGGGCAGGAAGACTACGAGCGCGAACTGCAGCAGCGCCACGCCGAGCTGCGCCAGGCCTACCTGCGCCTCAATGGCACCCAGGAGAAGCTGCTGCAGTCGGAGAAGATGGCCTCGATCGGCCAGCTGGCTGCGGGCGTCGCGCACGAGATCAACAACCCGATCGGTTACGTGCACTCCAACCTGGGCAGCCTGCAGGAATACCTGCGCAGCCTGTTCACCGTGATCGAAGCCTACGAGCGCGCCTTGCGCGCACCTGACCCGAAGGCGCTGATTCCGGAAATCGATGACATCCGTGACCGCCTGGACATCGATTTCATCAGCCGCGACCTGCCGCAGCTGATGGCGGAATCGCGCGAAGGCATCGAGCGCGTCACCCGCATCGTGCGCGACCTGAAGGACTTCTCGTATTCCGGCCGCGACGAGTCCTGGAAGCTGGTCGACCTGCACGCGGGCCTGGAATCGACCATCAACATCATCTGGAACGAACTCAAGTACAAGGTCACCCTGGTACGCGAGTTCGGCCAGTTGCCGTTGGTGGAGTGCCTGCCGTCGGAGTTGAACCAGGTCTACATGAACCTGCTGCTCAATGCCGGCCATGCCATCGCCGAGCGCGGCACGATCACGGTGCGCACCGGCGTTGACGGCGATCACGTGTGGGTTGAATTCGAAGATACCGGCGGTGGCATCTCGCCGGAACTGCGCCAGCGCATCTTCGATCCGTTCTTCACCACCAAGCCAGTGGGCAGTGGCACCGGCCTGGGCTTGTCGATCTCCTACAGCATCATCAACAAGCACCACGGCCGCATCGACCTGGACAGCACCCCTGGCGTGGGCTCGCGCTTCCGCGTGGTCCTTCCGATCAAGCAGCCGCGCTGACCGCACCTGGTAGTGCCGGCCGCTGGCCGGCAACCTCATCCAGCCAGGCACCCCAGAGCAGCCGGCCAGCGGCCGGCTCTACCGGGCTGCATCGTCACCGCGGCGGGCGGTCCTCGCCACCATCTCCGCTTTCCACCGGCGCCGGTCCGGCATTGCTGCGGCGCTGTTCCTCGTAGGTGCGGAATGCCTGGTGGATGTGCTTGCGCAGCTCGTCGTCGTTCCAAGGCTTGGTCAGGAAGCGATAGATCGCGCCGCGGTTGATCGCATCGGTCACCGTGTTCAGATCGGTGTAGCCCGACAGCACCAGGCGGATCGTATCCGGGTACAGCATCTTCACCCGGCCCAGGAATTCGGTGCCGCTCATGTCGCTCATGCGCTGGTCGGACAGGATTACCTGCACGTCGTTGATCGCAAGCAGATCGAACGCATCACGCACGTTGCCGGCGGCCAGGATGCGGTAGCCGTCGCGGCGGAACAGGCGCACCAGCGAGCGCAGCACGTTTTCCTCGTCGTCCAGCAGCAGCAACGTGCGGTCCGGACGGGTTTCGGCGAAGGCTTCCGGGCGCAGGTAGCGGCGGCGCAGGGTCATGCCGGCGGCATCGGCCGACATCGGCTCGCCGAACAGGTAGCCCTGGAACACATCGCAGTCGTTGCGGCGCAGGAAGCCCAGCTGGGCCTGCGACTCCACGCCGTTGGCGATCACGGTCATGCCCAGCTGGTGGCCCATGGCGATGATCGCGCGGGCGATGGCCGCTTCGCGATTGCCGGCCGGCGCGCTCTTGATGAAGCTGCGGTCGATCTTCAGCTTGTCCACCGGGTAGCGCACCAGCGCGCTGAGGCTGGAGTCGCCGGTGCCGAAGTTGTCCAGGCTCAGGCTGATGCCTTCGTTGCGCAGGTTGGCCAGCGTCTCGTGCACGAAATTGACGTTGTTGGTCAGCGCGCTCTCGTTGATCTCCAGCGTCAGCATCTGCGCCGGTACGCCCGCCGCCTGCAGCAATGACATCACCTCGGCGAAGAAGTTCGGCCGCAGCAGCTGCAGGGTGGACACGTTCACCGCGATGGTGAAGTCATCAAAGCCCTGGTCGCGCCACAGCCGCGCCTGCTTCAACGCGCCTTCCAGCACCCAGGTGCCGATCTGCACGATGATGCCCAGGCGCTCGGCGGTGCGCATGAAGCGCTCCGGCACCAGCATGCCCAGGGTCGGCGACTGCCAGCGCAGCAGCGCTTCCATGCCCACCACGTGGCCGTCGCGGGCGCTCACCAGCGGCTGGTAGCGCAGCTTCAGCTCGCCATTGGGAATGGCATCGACAATCTGGCGCGCGATGATGCTCTCGCTGTGCGCGCTCGGCGGGGTGTCCACCGCATGGATGCGCACGGCATTGCCGCCTTCGCGGGCGGCCTGGTACAGCGCGTCCTCGGCATGGTCGAGCAGGCGTGAGGTGCTGCTGGCATGTTCCGGGCACAGGCTCACGCCCAGCTTGCCGGTCATGAACAGCGTGTACGGCAGCACCGACAGCGGCAGCTCCATCTGCTGGCGGATCTCTTCAGCGAAATCTTCCGGCAGCGGCAGATCGGTGGTGCGGGGCACTGCGATCAGGAATTCGTCGCTGCCATGCCGCCACAGCTTGCCGCGCCCGCGCAGGTAGGACTGCAGGCGTTGCGCCACCAGTACCAGCGCCTGGTCGCCCACTTCGGCACTCATGTTCTCGTTGACCGATGCGAAGTGGTCGATGTCCACGTGCATCAGCATCAGTGAGATGCCGCCGGAGGCCGCCTCGGCAACCATCGCCTGCAGCTCGGGGTTGCCGGCGCCAAGGCGGTCGGGGGCATCATCGATGCTGACCGGGGGCAGGTTGGGATTCCACATAGGCTCAGTATTCCGGTGAATCGACGGCAGCCATGCTGGCCGCCTGGTAGGGGAGGTGGACGTCGATCAGGGTGCCTTCGCCATGCGCGGACTCGATCCGCACGTGACCACCGACGCTCTGTGCGCGCTCGCGCATCACGATCAGGCCGAGGCCGCGCGGACCGTCCGGGTCGAAGCCCTCGCCATCATCGCGGATCTGCAGGTGCAGCCCACGCTGGCCGACATCGCGCAGCTGCAGCAGGACCTGGCTGGCGCGCGCATGGCGCAGCGCGTTGGTCAGGCTTTCCTGGGCGATGCGGAAGCAGGCCTGTTCGATGCTGTTGTCGGGGCGATGTGGCAACGGCTCGATCTCGGCCAGCAGCTCCACCGGCGAGGAGCGGAACAACACTCGTGCCTGCCAGCTCAGCGCCGCCTCCAGGCCCAGTGCATCCAGCTGCGGTGGGCGCAGCAGGGTGGAGATGTCGCGCAGCTTGGCCACGGTGGTGTCGGCCAGGCTGACGATCTGCGCCAGATCCTCGCCACGACGCTTTGGATCGTCCTCATCCTGCGCCGCATGCGCCGACAGCTTGATCGCGGTGATGGCCTGGCCGATGTCATCGTGCAGGTCGCGCGAGATCGCACGACGCTCGTCCTCCTGCAGCGAGAACAGCCGCCCGGCCATCGCCTGCAGTTCGCGGTTGCTGGTTTCCAGCGCGCTGCGGGTGCGCTCGGAATCGCTCAGGTCGCGCACGATCAGCAGCTTGCAGTCGCGGCCGCCGTAGCGCACTTCGCCCACCGCCAGGCCGGCATGGAAGCTGCGGCCGTCGCCACGCTGCATCGCCACCACGCTGCTGTGGCCGGGCCCCAGGTGGGGTTGGCCGGCACGCAGCTGGCTGCGCACCCGCGGCAGGTCGGCGGCAGCGACCAGTGCCGACAAGGGCTCGCCCAGCAGGGTATGGCTGCCGTAGCCGAACAGGCCGGCGGCCCAGGCGTTGGCGTACAGCACATGTTCGTCGGAGAGGATCACCACGCCATCGGGCAGCACCCGCACCAGCTCACGGAACTGCTCCTCGCGCTCGCGCAGCAGGCGCCGCGACTGCTCACGCTCGGTCACGTCCTGCAAAGTGCCCAGCACGCGGTTGCGGCCGGCCTCGTCGATACCACTGGCGGCGCGCAGGTGCACCATCAGCGCACGCCCATCCATCGACAGCAGCGGCAGCAGCACGTCCACCTGTACCGGCTCACCGGAACACAGCTCGGCCAGCAGCTGCTCGGTCTGGTTGGCGGTGGCCGGGTCGGCCGGCACCAGCAGTTCGTCGAAGCGGTGCCAGCGGCGGGCTTCGGGAGGGCGGCGGCCGAGCAGGCGATAGACCTGGTTGGAATAGCGGCCCTGCCCGGTGGACGGGTCCAGCTCCCAGGCGCCGATGCGGGCCAGCTCGTGGGCTTCCTCCACCCGCGCCAGCGCCTGGTCGCGGCGCAGCTGGGCCAGATCCTCGGCAGTGCGATCGATGGCGATCAGCAGGCGGGCGTTGTGGCCGTCGTAACTGATCGCGTTGGAGCGGAGCTCCATCTGCCGCAGCGAGCCATCGCGCAGCTGCAGCTGGGCACGCAGGATGCACAGCTCCTCGGGCGCCTCGCGGATCGCCTCCAGCTTGGTCTGCAGCGCCTGGTCCTGGCCCGGCGGCCACAAGGCATCGATGGTCTGTTCCAGCAGCTCGTCGCGGTCCCAGCCGAACGTGGTGCAGGCGGCAGGGTTGGCATCGAGGATCGCCAACGTGTCCAGGTCATAGACGAGGATCGGGCCGGGGTTGCCCTCGAACATCTGCCGCAGGCGCAGCTCCGAGGCCTGCTGGCGGGCATGGGTATGCAGCACGTGCTCGGCCAGTGGGCGCAGCAGCAGATACAGCAGGCCCGCACTGGCCAGGGCGAAGAACGAACCCTTCAGGCCCTGCCACAGTGCTGCCTGCCGCGGATCGGGCACCAGCGCCTGCACCACGCTGTCGGTGGAGATCATCCAGGCCAGTGCCATCACCAGGTAGCTCAGCACCACCCGGCGCCGGTCACGGCTCAGCGCCTGCGCCATCCGCGGGTCGGGAACTGGGGCGTTGCCGGTCGGATCTGCGGGCATGGACGGGGCGGGTGAAAAGGGGCGCCGGTCATCTTACCCCGCAGCGTGCCGTGACCACTCAATTATCCGCCGCAGGCGCCGTTAACCACTGCGTGCCCCGCTGACGGGCGTGTCATCCGGAGCAAGATCGCGTGGACCAAGGGATCATCGCCAGCCTGCTGCAGCACCCGCTTGCGTCGGCGCTGGTCATCGTCGACCGTACCGGGCGCCCGCTGGCGGCCAATCCGGCTGCGCGCGAGCATGGCCTGCCGGCCACCGTGGCTGCCTATGCGCCGATGCTGGAAGATCTGCGCCTGATGGCTGCCGATGGCGGCATCGTGGCCTGCACGCTGCCGGGCGGCCCGCGGGGTCACTACGACGGTCACCTGCGCGCCGTGCACGATGGTGCCGGCAACCTGTTGGCGTTCACCCTGAGCATTCCCGAGCCGGTGCCGGTCGACGGGGGAGGGCGTTGGGAACTGGCACTGGACAGCGCCGGCCATAGCCTGTGGGACTGGGACATCCCCAGTGACCGGGTGGTGCGCACGCCCGCGCTGGGCGACGAGACCGCCACCGAAATTCTGTCGCGCGTGCACAGCGAGGACATCACCCAGGTGCGCGCCGCGCTCGACGAGCACCTGCGCGGGCGCAGCGAGCAGTACAGCGCACAGTTCCGCTTCCGCCAGGGCGACGGCCAGTGGCGCTGGGTGCTGGATCGCGGCCGCGTGGTCGCGCGCACCGCCGACGGCCAGCCACTGCGCATGGTCGGTACCCATACCGATATCGAGCAGCAGAAGCAGCTCGAATCGCTGCTGCAGGAACAGCAGCTGCACCTGAGCGAGGCCCAGCGCATCGCCAGCATGGGCAGCTGGTCGTTCGATCCCAACAGCGGGCACTTCTGGTGGTCGCCGGAACTGCGCTCACTGCTGGCGCTGGAGCAGGGCGCCGTGCCCGGCCAGCGGCGCTGGCTGAAGCAGCTGCACCCGCGCTCGCGTGGCGTGCTGCGCGCGGCGTGGCGGCGCCTGTGGCGCGATGGCCGTGCCGCCAATCTCGAGCTGGAGCTGACCCGCGGCCATGAACCGTCGCAGCACCTGCGCCTGTGGATGCAACCGTTGCTGGACATGGACGGGCAGCCCAAGCGCCTGCTGGGGCAGGTGCAGAACATCACCGAGCAGCACCAGACCGATGCGTTGATCCGCTGGCGCACTGAACTGCTCAACCGCGTTTCCGCGCTCGGCCGCATCGGCGGCTGCGAGATCGAAGTGCAGACCCGGCACATGCAGTGGACCGAGGAGTGCTATCGCATCCACGGCCTGCGCAAGGAGCCGATCACCCTCGATCAGGCGATGGCGCTGTACACCGAAGACTCACGCGATGCGTTCGAGGCGGCGCTGGTCCGCATCGCCGGCGGCGGCCTGCCCGAGCAGCTTGACCTGTGTTTCTACCGCCAGTCCGGCCTGCGTGTCTGGGTGCAGGTGCTGATCGAGCTGGATCGTCGTGACGGTCTGCCGCCGCGCTTCGTGGTGTTGTTCCGTGACATCACCCGCGAGCGCGAGGCCAACGAGCGCATCGAATTGCTGGCCCACTACGACCTGCTGACCGGCCTGCCCAATCGTGTGCTGCTCGGTGAACAGACCGCCGAAGCCATCGAGGAAGCGCGCGACCGCGGCACCTCGTTGGCGATGCTGTTCATCGACCTGGACGGCTTCAAGACCATCAACGACAGCTTCGGGCATGCCACCGGCGATGCGCTGCTGAAGGCCGCCGCCACCCGCCTGCACCAGAACCTGCGCAACAACGACCTGTTCGGCCGCTTCAGCGGCGACGAGTTCATTGTGGTGCTGCGCGACCTGGCCGAGCCGGAAGATGCGGGACATGTCGCCCGCAAGCTGATTGCCTCCCTGGCCGAGCCGCTGCGCCGTGGCGAGACCACGTTGAAGGTCGGCGCCAGTGTCGGCATCGCGATGCTGGGCGATGCGCAGACCGATTTCGATTCACTGCTGCGCGCCGCCGACGCCGCGATGTACGCAGCCAAGGAAGCAGGGCGCAACACCTACCAGTACTACAGCCAGGACGCACTGGCCCGTATCCAGCGCAAGCTGGAGCTTGAGCACGCGCTGCACGGCGCGATCGAGCGCGAGGAGTTCAGCCTGGCCTACCAGCCGCTGCTGCACGCCCATCACGGCGAGCCGCCTGCGATCGAGGCGCTGCTGCGCTGGCATCGGCCCGGCATCGGCTACTGCAGCCCGGCCGAGTTCATTCCGATTGCCGAAAAGTGCGGCGAAATCGTGCGCATCGGCGACTGGGTACTGAACGAAGCCTGCCGCCAGGCGACCGCCTGGGACCGCGCCGGACTGCATTTCGACCGCATCGCGGTCAATGTATCGGCGGTGCAGCTGCGCGACCGCGGTTTTGCCGAACGTGTGATCGAGATCTGCCATGCCCATGGCTGGCCGCCGCAGCGGCTGGAGCTGGAACTGACCGAGTCGGCGCTGATCCGTGACACCGACATCCTGCGCCACTGCTTCGATGTGCTGGAACGGCACGGCGTGCCGCTGGCGGTGGACGACTTCGGTACCGGCTTCTCCAACCTCAATTACCTCAACCGATTCCCGGTGGGCCGCCTGAAGATCGACCGCAGTTTCGTGCAGGGCATGCTGCATGATTCGGGCACGGCCGAAGTAACCCAGGCCATCGTGCACCTGGGCCACGCCCTGGGCATGAAGGTGGTGGCCGAGGGCGTGGAAACGCACCAGGAAGAAGACATGCTGCGCCGCCAGGGCTGCGACGAGATCCAGGGCTACCTGTATTCGCGCCCGCTCAGCCCGCGCGACCTGGCGCAATGGCTGCGCCAGCAGCGCCCGGCACCGATGCACACCGACGCCAGCGGCGAAGCGGTGCTGGTGCGCTGACAGCCCGACGCTGGTGTAGCCCGGCTCTGGTGGGTGCCGACTCCGGTGGGTGCCGACCGTTGGTCGGCACTGATGCTGGTGCTCGCGATCATCCACGCATGGCGCGGATCTACTTCAGATACAGGCATCTGCTCTGGTAGGTGTCGACCTTGGTCGACACGAATGCCGGTGCTCGCGATCATCCACGCATGGCGTGGATCTACTTCGGAAATTCCGCCTTCAACTGCATGCGCAGCGCCTCGACGATGGCCGCATAGCGCCGCTTCTGGACCAGATAGCTGGCCAGGAACAGCGGCAGCACGAGCAGCATCGGTGCCACCATCGGGCGCATCGCCACCAGTGGCAACAGCAGCAGCGACAGGATGACCACGAACCAGCTGCACAGGCCGATCACCCGCACCTCGAGCCGTCGCGCGTTGAGTACGATACGACCGCGCATCACCGGGAAGTAGCGCAGGCCGAAGCTTGGTGCGAAGCTCTCGCGGAACGCCATGCTGCCATCGGGCAGCGCATGGAAGGTCAGTTGCAGCCATCTGTCCTGAGGCAGCTCACGTTCCAGGCTGCCGAGCGAGAGCCGGGCCTGCATGGCCGGTGATGCCGCGATGCGCTCATTGAACAGGGTGATGCCCCAGCTGAAATAGCTGGCCACCCAAGCCATCAGAAGGATGGTCTCGATCAACAGCACTGCGATCAGGGCGATGGCCATCGGTCTTCCATGAACGGGACCGGGGCATCATGCCACAACGATTTCGCCACCCCGGTAGATCCACGCCATGCGTGGATGTTGCGGCGAGGGCCAGGCGTCACACCGGCGGATGAAAGCCATGCACGCATGGCGTGCATCTACCGGTTCATCAACGCAATGCCTGCAATGGAATAGCTGGCGATCAGCAGCCCGAACACGTACGCCGCCACGATGATCAGCCAATACGTCACCGGTTCGATCTCCCGCCATGCATCAATGGTGCCGGCGCGGTGGTGGCTTAGATGGACATGCCCGGTATTGATCGCACTTGCCGCCATCCAGGCGCATAGAAAGGCCATCAGCATGAAGAGCAGGCTGCCGAACAGGAACGCGACAGGTCGATGCCGGGGCGGCCGCAAGGTGGCGTAGGCGGGACGCCAGGTAAAGGTGACCGCGATGAACACCATCGCAGCAAATCCCAGCCAGGTCATGAACGTGGTGCTCATGCGACGACACTCCGTGTCCAGCCGTAAGGGGCGTGGGCGGATCATGCCATGGGTCTGGACCGGGTGGCAGTGAACGCCATCCACGCATGGCGTGGATCTACTTCAGGGCTTCGCCATCCAGCCCGAGGTCCCACGCCAGTCCCAGCAGCGCCTCGTCCGCCCGCGACGGGCCAGGGCGCGCATCCGCCAACTGCTGCAGCTCGCGGATCTCCTCGCGTGCCACATCCTCCAGCTGCTGCAGCTGCTCACGCACGCTGGCGTTGCGCGGGCGCTCGGTATCGGTGAGGGAGGGCAGGGCGCGGATCAGGGTCATGGTGCGCGTACAGGATGCATCCAACGGCAGGTTACAGGCAAAGGCCCCGGACGAACCGGGGCCTTGCGCGCCGCCGGCGGCGGCAGCGGACATCAGGATCAGAACAGCTCGACCGTGCCAGCGCCCATGCTCTGCTGGGCGACCGGCTTGTGCGGCGGGCGTTCCCATTCGCTGCGCAGTTCGCGCAGGCGGCTGCCGGTGCGCTGCAGGGCGGTGGCGATCTCTTCGTCGAACACGCCGCCATTGCGGTGCAGCAGTTCCTGCAGGGCGACTGCTTCGCGGTTGATCGCGGTCAGGCGGTCCAGGTGAGTGTGCACGCCGCCCAGTGCCTGGGTGGCGATGTCTTCGAACTGCAGGGCGCGCACGGCCTCGGCCACGCTGCCATCGATCGAACGGGCGCACTCTGACACTTCGCGCATGCCGTCGCCCAGCGAAGCGTTGATCTGCGCGACGTTGTCGAGCATCGCCGCCGCTTCCTGGCGGGCTTCGCGGGAGCGGTCCATGTCACGCGAGGCCATGTGCGAGACCGTCTCGCGCACCTTGGCGATGGCGTCCTTGGAGCTGTGCGCCAGCTTGCGGATCTGCTCGTTGAAGGTGGTCGAGCGCTCGGACAGGTTGCGCACTTCGTCGGCAACCACCGCGAAGCCACGACCGGCTTCACCGGCACGCGCGGCTTCAATGGCAGCGTTCAGGGCCAGCAGGTTGGTCTGGTCGGCGATCGACTTGACGTCTTCCAGCAGCGCGAAGATGCCATCCAGGTGCTGCGCCATCTGGTCGATGTGCTGCACGGTGGTGCTGCTCTGGCCGCTGACCTGTTCCAGCGCTTCCACCAGCTGCTCCATGCGATGGCTGGCGTGCTGGGCGAAACGGGCGACGTCGAGGCCGGCATTGCCTTCATCACCGGCACGATCGACGATGCGCGACAGGGCCTGGCTCTGCTGGCGCGACTTGCGGTTCATGGCGTCGAAGCTGCCGCCCAGGCTGGACACCGCCTGGCGGATCAGGTCACGGGCGCGTTCCACTTCGCCACGCGAACCGTCGATCTCGTTGCCGACGAAGTTGCGCAGTTCGGTCAGCAGCTGGTCCTGCTCACGCAGGACACGGGCGTGTTCCGGGGAACGGTGCGCCTGGGCGCGGGTGGTCCACCACGCAAAGCCGAGCCAGCTCAGCGTCATCGTGGTCAGGATCGCCCAACGCAGGGCGACCGGCCATTCGAAACCGATGGCGAAGGGGAGCAGCAGGGTCAGAGCCAGGGGGGCGGCCAGACGGATGAAAATGCGTGAGTACATGGACGTTCTCGGGAGGTGCACGGAGGATGTATCGGCCGTACCCCCTTTCTCTTTAACGTCGATGTGCCTCGAAGTGCATTCTGAATGCGCCGGTTTTCCGGCGCCTTGGCGGCTTGGGGGTCGGATCCCTTTCCCACGGGAAAAGGGCTCTGACCCCATGGCCTCACGCCAGCTGGCGATCCACGGCCTCGATCATCGCCTTGCGGCTGAACAGGAAGTCCCAGTAGCTGCCGCCCAGCTGGCGCCACAACACCGCCGAACGCACCGCGGCCAGCAGCAGGGCGCGGATCTCGGCGACCACGCCGGCCTGGCCCAGGTAATGCGGGTTGCCCTGCACCATCACCCGCGGCTTCAGGTGGCTGATGGTGTCGGCGTACAGGCCGCCCAGGTTGGCCAGCACGTCCGGGTGGCCACTGTCGCCCAGTTCGACGGCCTGGCGCTGGGCACGCTCGATGCCCGAGGCGACCTTGTTCACGGTCGCCCCATCCTGAACGAAGCGGCGCTCCAGCTGCAGGACCGACAGCGCCAGCTTGGGCAGGATCGGATCCTGGCCCTGGCTGCGGAAGTAGTTGTGCAGCAGGCGTAGCCCGGCCTTCAGTGCATGGCGGTCTCCAAACACTTCCTGCGGCGAGGACGCATCGACGCGGAACACGCTGTCCACGGCGGTGCGCACGGCGGCGGCGTCGGAATGGCCGGTATCGGCGATGCGGCGTACCTGCTGCAGGGCCTGGGCAATGCCGGCCAGGGCCAGGACGCGGTCGTCGACAGTGAAACTCATGCAGCGATTACCTCAAAAGGGGAAGGGGTGGTGCGCAGGCGCTGTTCCAGCGGCGCATCGGTGGCGGCGATCACCGCACCACCCAGGCACACATCACCGTCATACAGCACCAGCGATTGACCGGGGGTAACGGCGCGCTGCGGGCGCGCGAAGGTGACCAGCACGCTGCCATCGTCCAGCACGTCGACCGTACACGGCTCATCGGGCTGGCGGTAGCGGGTCTGGGCGGTGCATTCGAAGCGCCGCGCGGGTGGTGAGCCGGCGATCCAGTGCGCGGTTTCCGAGCGCAGGCGATCGGACAGCATCCACTTGCTGTCGCGGTCCTGGTCCACGTACAGCACGTTGCTGGCCACATCCTTGCCGACCACGTACCACGGCGCGGCCGGGCGGCCACGCACGCCGCCGATGTTCAGGCCCTCGCGCTGGCCCAGGGTGAAATAGAACACGCCCGGGTGTTCGGCAATCACGCTGCCGTCGGCCGGGTCGAGGATCTGGCCGGTCCTGGCCGGCAGGTAGCGGCCGAGGAACTCTCGGAAATCCCGCTCGCCGATGAAACAGATGCCGGTGGAATCCTTCTTGGCGTGGGTCGGCAGGCCGACGTCGCGCGCGATCCGGCGCAGGTCGCTCTTTTCCAGGTCGCCGATCGGGAACAGGGTGGCCGCCAGCTGTTCCTGGCCCAGTTGGTGCAGGAAGTAGCTCTGGTCCTTGGATCGATCGGCGCCGCGCAGCAGCAGCCACTGGTGGCCGCGCTGGGTCACCCGTGCATAGTGGCCGGTGGCGATGCGCTCGGCGCCCAGCTCGCGGGCGGCATCCAGGAAATGCTTGAACTTTACTTCGCGGTTGCACAGCACGTCCGGGTTCGGTGTGCGGCCGGCCGCGTACTCGGCCAGGAAGTGCTCGAACACGCCCTGCCAGTACTCGCTGGAGAAGTCCCGGAAGTGGAACGGGATGCCGAGCAGGCCGCAGACGGCGACCGCATCGCGACGGTCATCCTCGGCGCGGCAGTCACCGCTGCCGTCGTCAGCCCAGTTCTGCATGAACAGACCGGCCACGGCCTCGCCCTGCTGTACCAGGCGCCAGGCGGCGACCGAGGAATCGACGCCACCGGAAACGCCCACCATCACGCGCGGAGTGCTCATGCGACCTCCCGGACCAGCGAAAGCGGATGGCGTTGGCCACCCAGGTAATCGGCCACCACCTGCCACACCAGCGGGCTGCGCTGGCGCTCACCGGCGGCCTGCAGCTCGGCCGGAGTCAGCCACAGCGCGCGGTCGATGCCGGTGTCCAGCGGCTGCGCCGGGTCGTGCGAGACCGGTCGCGCCGCGTAGCAGAAGCGCAGGAAGACGGTGCCGTCGCCGGCGGTCCACTGGTAGCAGCCGACGAAGTGGGTCAGTTGCACCGTCCAGCCGGTTTCCTCGCGGGTCTCGCGCAGGGCTGCCTCGGCCAGGCTTTCGCCCGGCTCGAGGTGGCCGGCCGGCTGGTTCAGCACCTGGCGGCCGTCGATGGTTTCTTCAACCAGCAGCACGCGGCCGCCGTCGACCACCACGGTGGCGACGGTGGCGTGCGGTGCCCAGCGCGGGTCCGGCGTGGTGTTCAACTCAGAACTCGTCCTTCTTGGTCAGTTCCAGCTCCATCGCGTCGGCGGTGCGGATGGCCGCATCGATGGCGTCGCTGAGCTGGTCGGCGGTGGCATCGGCGTCGATCTTCACCACGAACATCGCGGTGGTGTCCTGCTTCACCCAGCCGCCCATCTTGGCGTCCTGCGAATCTTCCAGCAGGCGGTTGGCCACGGTCACCGGGAACTGCTTGGTCTTGGCGCTGTAGGCCGGCGACCAGATCTCGCGGATGTTGTGGGTGCCGAAATCTTCCACCGCCGAGCGCACGTAGACCATCTGGGTGCGGTCACCCTCGACGTCGAAGACCATGCGGTAGTCGCCATCCTCGTCGACTTCGTAGGTGTAACCCAGCTTGTCCAGGTGGCGGGCCACGGACTTGTCGGCGCTGGTCGCGGCGGCGGCAGAGCCGGCAGCGGCCAGGGCGATCAGCAGGGCGGGGAGAAGGGTCCTTTTCATGAAGATCCTGTGAAACAGTGTTGAGAGAGGGTGCAATTGTGACGGTGGGCGTGCGTGCCGTCCAATCTGCGGCAGGCCGACGCAGGCTTGCCCGAGCCTCTATAATGGACGGATGCCCCATGAGTCCTCCCCCGATTCCCAGCACGAGCACGGCGTTGCCGTGGAGCCCGCGCGCCCGGAAGTGGCGCCGCCGCCGTTCTACCAGGTGATGCTGCTCAACGACGACTACACCCCGATGGATTTCGTGGTGGATGTGCTGCAGCAGTTCTTCAGCATGGACCTGGACAAGGCCACGCAGGTGATGCTGCACGTCCACACCCGCGGCCGCGGCGTCTGCGGGGTCTTCACCCGCGAAGTGGCCGAGACCAAGGTCGCCCAGGTCAACGAGTACTCGCGCATGAACCAGCACCCGCTGCTGTGCACGATGGAAAAGGCCTGAGCGGCTGTCGATTTTCGTCCGGGCGCATCGTTCCCGGATGGGTGTGCCCACCAAGGTGGGCACCTACCAAGGCATGAGGCCTGTATCGATCCTGGGCGGCCGTGCCCACCAAGGTGGGCATCTACCAGAACGCTGGATCACCCCTCCGCCAACGCCTCCAGCGCCATCCGTGCCACCGCCTCGTCGACGTCGGCGGGGGCGCCATCATCCCTGAACCACACCGCCGACAGCGCCGCGCTGGCTGCGATCCAGCGCAGCAAGCGTGTGCGTTCCAGCCCGGCCAGCGCACTGACCTGTTGCAGCCGTGCGGCAAAGCGCTCGGGCCGCGTAGCAACGTGGATGGCCGGGCCGCAGAGATCCGGGTTGCTGAACATCGTCGTGTAATCGAACGCACGGTCGCCCAGCAGCCGCTTCGGGTCGATCGCCAGCCAGCCGCGCGGGCCGAAATCCAGCACGTTGTCGTGGTGCAGGTCGCCGTGCAGCGGCCGGATCTCCCGTTCTTCCTGCAGTACCCCCTCCGCCAGCGATCTGCACTGTTCCAGCAGTGGTGGCAGCGTGGCCCTTGGCTGCAGCAGGTCGACGAACCATGTACGCAGGCAGACCAGTTCCGCTGGCGGCGCGCTCCGTGGCCGGTGCAGCCGCTGCAGGACCTGGCACAGGATCGTGGTGCAGGCGTCATCGTCGTCCTCGATCGAACGTTGCCGCAGCGAATCGCCGCCGGCACGCTCGATCAGGATCGCCGGCCCCTCGTGGGCCAGCAGGCGGGCAGCGCCATCGCCATCCCACCAGCGCAGCAGGCGATGGCTGTTCTGCTCCTCGGTTTCGCTGCTGACCTTCAGCATCGCCGGTGCGCCGGTGGCGGTCAGTACCGGCCAGAGTCGGGCATGGGGCGTTTCGATGGCCGGGCCATCACGCCGCAATCGCCAGCGGGTCAGGTAGGGTTCGCTCATGCTGGGCGGGCTCTCCTGGAGTGAATGAAGATCAAGCAATTCGCACTGCTAACGCCATCTGAACGCAGCAATCCGCTAGGGTGATGGAAATCGCGTAGTCAGGCCGCATATTGTCCCCATCTGCCGCCGGAGTAATCCATGTTCAGCAAAGACCTCGAACACACCATCGGCCAGTGCTACAAGCGCGCCCGTGAGGCCCGGCATGAATTCATGACGGTCGAACACCTGCTGTTGGCACTGCTCGACAACCCGTCCGCCCAGGCCGTATTGAAGGCCTGTGGCGCCGACGCAGAACGCCTGCGCCAGGAGCTGGAGCAGGCCATCGAGGCCTCCGTGTCCCGCCTGGCCGAAGATGACGGCCGCGATACCCAGCCGACCCTGGGCTTCCAGCGCGTGCTGCAGCGGGCCGTGTACCACGTGCAGTCCTCGGGCAAGAAGGAGGTCACCGGCGCCAACGTGCTGGTGGCCATCTTCGGCGAAAAGGACTCCCATGCCGTCTATTACCTCAACCAGCAGGATGTCACCCGGCTGGATGTGGTCAATTACCTGTCCCACGGCATCGCCAAGCTGGGCGAGGAAGGCGAGCAGCCGTCCTCCTCTTCCGAGGGCGAGAGCCGCATGGAAGGCGGGGAGGGCGAGCCGAAGGGCGATGCCCTGACCGAGTTCGCCAGCAATCTCAACGAACAGGCCCGGGCCGGTCGCATCGACCCGCTGGTCGGCCGTGCCGACGAGATCGAACGCACCATCCAGGTCCTGTGCCGCCGCCGCAAGAACAACCCGCTGTACGTGGGCGAGGCCGGCGTGGGCAAGACCGCGATTGCCGAAGGCCTGGCCCGCCGCATTGTCGAAGGCTCGGTGCCTGAGGTGTTGGCCGACGCGGTGATCTATTCGCTCGACCTGGGCGCGCTGGTGGCCGGCACCAAGTACCGCGGTGACTTCGAGAAGCGCCTGAAGAGCGTGCTGACCGCGCTGAAGAAGGTGCCCAACGCGGTGCTGTTCATCGACGAGATCCACACCATCATCGGTGCCGGTTCGGCGTCGGGCGGCACCATGGATGCCTCCAACCTGATCAAGCCGGCCCTGGCCTCCGGCGAGCTGCGCTGCATCGGTTCGACCACCTTCCAGGAGTACCGCGGCATCTTCGAGAAGGACCGGGCGCTGGCCCGTCGCTTCCAGAAGATCGACATCGTCGAGCCGACCGTTGGCGAGACCTACGAGATCCTGCAGGGCCTGAAGTCCAAATACGAACTGCACCACGGCGTGACCTATTCCGACGAGGCACTGCAGGCTGCGGTGGACCTGTCGGTGAAGCACATCGGCGACCGCCTGCTACCGGACAAGGCCATCGACGTGATCGATGAGGCCGGCGCCCGTCAGCGCCTGCTGCCGGAAGGTCAGCGCAAGGAGCTGATCGACGTCGAGGAAGTGGAGGCGATCGTCGCCAAGATGGCGCGCATCCCGACCAAGCAGGTCAGCGCCACCGACAAGGATGTGCTGCAGCACCTGGAGCGCAACCTGAAGATGGTGATCTTCGGCCAGGATCCGGCCATCGAGACGCTGTCCTCGGCGATCAAGCTGGCCCGTTCGGGCCTGGGCAATCCGGAAAAGCCGATCGGCAACTTCCTGTTCGCCGGTCCGACCGGTGTCGGCAAGACCGAGGTGACCAAGCAGCTGGCGCTGCAGCTGGGCATCGAGCTGGTCCGCTTCGACATGTCCGAGTACATGGAGCCGCATTCGATCAGCCGCCTGATCGGTGCCCCTCCGGGCTACGTCGGCTTCGACCAGGGCGGCCTGCTGACCGAGAAGATCGTCAAGACACCGCACTGCGTGCTGTTGCTGGACGAGATCGAGAAGGCGCACCCGGACATCTTCAACATCCTGTTGCAGGTGATGGACCGCGGCGTGCTGACCGATACCAACGGTCGTGAAGCCAACTTCAAGAACGTGGTGCTGGTGATGACCACCAATGCCGGCGCGGCGCAGGCCTCGCGGCGCTCGATCGGCTTCACCAAGCAGGACCATGCCACCGACGCGATGGAGACCATCCGTCGTAGCTTCACCCCGGAATTCCGCAACCGCCTCGACGCGGTGGTGCAGTTCCAGGCGCTGGGCTTCGAGCACATCCTGCGCGTGGTCGACAAGTTCCTGATCGAGCTGGAAATGCTGCTGCAGGACAAGCACGTCAGCCTGTCGGCCACGCCGACCGCGCGCGACTGGCTGGCCCACCACGGCTTCGACCCGCTGATGGGTGCGCGCCCGATGGCCCGCGTGATCCAGGACAAGATCAAGCGTCCGCTGGCCGACGAGCTGCTGTTCGGCAAGCTGGTCAACGGCGGCAAGGTGAACATCGATGTCCGCGACGACGAGCTGGTGGTCGAGACCCAGGCCGAGCCGGAGCGCCTGCTGCCGGCGACTGTGGAGTGAGCTGACGCCGGGCCTGGCCCGGTGGGCCTGAAACGACAAGGGCGGCTTCGGCCGCCCTTGTCATGTGCGCCGTCAGCGGCTGCGCTGGCGGGCCTTCTTCTTGAAGGTGGCCTCGTCGACAGGCTCGATCTGCGACACGATGCAGCGACTGGAATCGGTGTGCAGCTGGCTGCGCCCAGCGGCACACAGCAGGCCCTGCTGGCCGTCCGTGGAGAAACTCAGTTTCCGGGAGTAGCCCGCTGCCGAGCAGTCGTCCTGGAAATGCACGACGTAGTGGTCCTGGCCATTGCGTAGCAGGATGTTGCGCGAGGCGCCGGCGCGCACCAGTTGCTGATCGCTGCCCAGTTGGACGCAGTCACTGGCGGCGGAAGGGGTGTCGGCGGCGCGCGCGGGCAGTGCGCTGGTGGACGCGACAGCGGCGACGAGCAGAGCGGTCAGCGGGAGCATGTTCATGGCGGGGCAGGGGGATGGCGATCCGGACTGGATCGGGTCCCACGATGCCGCCACGGATGCAGATGCGAATCTGCCGCAAGCAGGGCTGACCGACGTCACGGTGAGTTCGGTCACGATGACCTCCGGCAGGGCCGGATTTCAGGCATGACAAAAGGCCAGCAACCAGGGCTGGCCTTGTCGAAGTGGCGCAGCGCGCCGACCGCTTACTTCATGCGGTAGGTGATACGACCCTTGGTCAGGTCGTACGGGGTCATTTCAACCTTGACCCGGTCACCGGTGAGGATGCGGATGTAGTTCTTGCGCATGCGGCCGGAGATGTGGGCGATGATTTCGTGCCCATTTTCCAGACGAACGCGGAAAGTGGTGTTCGGCAGCGTCTCGCTGACGGTGCCCTCGAACTCGATGGAATCGTCTTTCGACATGTAGTCCTGTGCGGTTCAGAAAACGGCCACGCTGGGCCTAAGGCGCGGTATTTTACGCGTGACGGGCCCAGCTTGCAAAGTTTGTGTTAACCCCCAGCCAAACGCTGTGCCGGCAAGCGTCCGACGGCCTGTGTCCACGGGCCTTCACGGCCGTCACGGCGTACGGCCTGGCGCACGTGCTGCAGGAATTCCGCGCGCGGCAGGTGTTCGGCACCCATCCGCAGCAGGTGCGGATTCTCCACCTGGGCATCGATCAGCTCCCAGCCCCAGCCGTCAAGCGTGGATGCCAGCGCCGTCAGCGCGATCTTGGAGCCACCGCTGGCGCCACTGAACATGCTCTCGCCGAAGAACATCGACCCGATGGCCACGCCGTAGATGCCGCCGACCAGCGACTGTCGGTCCCAGACCTCGAAGGAGTGCGCAAAGCCGAGGTCATGCAGCTGGCTGTAGGCCTCGACCATCGCCGGGCTGATCCAGGTGCCATCCTGGCCGGGCCGAGGTGCCGCCGCACAGGCGCGCATCACCCGGCTGAAAGCGGTGTCGGCGGTGACCTCCCAGGTGCTGCCGCGCAACTGGCGGCGGAAACGGCTGGACAGATGCACGCCCTCGGTGCGGAACACCACGCGTGGGTCCGGCGACCACCACAGGATCGGCTCGCCCTCGCTGAACCACGGAAAGATGCCGCCAGCGTAGGCGTTGAGCAGGCGTGCCGGATGCAGGTCGCCGCCCACTGCCAGCAGGCCGTCGGGCTGGCGCAGGGCCGTCTCGGCCGGGGGGAATGGCGCGTCCGGCGCATCGGCCAGGCGCCAGGGCAGCTGGCGGGTCATGTCCTCATTGTATTCGTCGTGGTGATCGCTGATGTCTGGCACCATCAGCCTCCAACGGCAAGGAGCCCCACGGCATGAGTGACGCGATCACCGCCATCCTCGATGTGCACGACACCCCGCGCACGCGTAACGACAGCCAGGGGATGCTGCTGGCGTTGGCCAGCGAGGCGCCTTTGCAGCTCGGTGGGCTGATGCTGCAGGCGCTCGCCCGACGCTCGCCCAGCTCGACTTTCCTCGATACTGCACTGGACCTGCTGCGGGATGAGTCAGTGGCGCCGGTCTGTGCCGAGGCCTGGCGGCGCTATCGGGATGGCGAGCGCGGCGAGCTGCTGGCCAGTGTGATCGAATTCGCCAGCTACCAGGCGCCTCAGGTGCTGCAGGACGACTGGGAGGCCTTGCTGGTGCTGGCCACCGAAGACGAGCTGCAGCTGGCCTCGCAGGTGTGGCGGGACCTGCCAGCCGAGGTGGCCGCGCAGTGGGCGCAGGCCCTGGCCGAGGCTGGGGACGATCGTGAGATGGCGCGGGCCAGGGTACTGCTGCTCGCCACACAGCCGGACAGCTACCCGGCGGCCCGCGGATACCTCGCCGACTGGGGGCAGCTGGACCCCGAGGTCTGGGCGCATTGGGCCGGCGTTGCCAACGGTGCGCGGCCGCGCCGCCTGCATGGGGAGCGGCCGCTGCACATCCGCTTCGGCCGCGAGCAGCATCGCGCTCAGGTGGCCGACGAGCCGAGCTGGCGCAAACGCATCTGGCGCCTGCATCCGACCTGGAATGGTGGGCAGGTACAGCACGCCGGCCACATGGGCGGACCACTGGAAGCGCTGTGTGGCAGCTGCCATGCGCCGCTGCAGCGCCTGCTGCAGACCGACGCTGCCGCGCTGCAGCCGGGTGCAGCGGGCGAGATCACGCTGGGCCTGTGCCTGGACTGCTGCGGCTGGGAAGATCCGCCGGTGCGCTTCTATCGCCACGACGGCGAGGGCCTGCCCGGCTGCCATCCCAGCCAGTACCGCGAGGTGCCGAACACGCCCACCGACAGCGGCGACCTGATGCAGGCCGAGGTGGGCCTTGTGGCGCTGGAAAGCGTGCGCTGGCAGCAACAGGACTGGGGCCAGTCCAATCATCGGCAGAACCTGTCACGCGTGGGCGGTGCGCCCAGCTGGGTGCAGAGTGCCTGGTACCCTGCGTGCATCGATTGCGGCGAGGAGATGCCCTTCGTGATGCAGCTGGATTCGACGCTGCCGACCACGCGTGAGGGTACGCTGCTGTGGGGCAGTGGCGGCATGCTCTACACGTTCTGGTGCGCGACGTGCCGGGTGAGTGGGCACTTCTGGCAGTGCACCTGAGCGCAGCGCACTCGCCATCGCGCTGGTAAACGCCAACCCTATGGCCTGGTGGGTGCCGATCTTGCCTCGGTCGGACGTCCTGGTAGGTGCCAACCTTGGTTGGCACGCTTTTCCGCTACGGCTCTACGCGGAACGGGCCATGCCCCTGCAGCTCCTGCTGGTAACGCCGCACATCGCGCCGCTCCTGCCGGCACCAGTCCTGCAGCGCCTCGGCGAACTCCGTGTCGGCCACCCAATGCCGGCTGCGCACCAGCGTAGGCAGGAAGCCGCGTGCCAGCTTGTGCTCGCCCTGCGCTCCGGGCTCGAAACGGGTCAGCCCCTCGCGCAGGCAGTATTCGATGCCCTGGTAATAGCAGGCCTCGAAATGCAGGCCGGGCAGGGCGCCGCCGCCCCAGTAGCGGCCGTACAGCGTGTCGCCACCGCGCAGGCACAGCGCGCCGGCAATCGGCTGGCCGTCCTGTTCGGCCAGGAACAGCACCAGCCCACGACCCAATGAAATGGCCAGATGGCGCAGGAAGGTTTCGGTCAGGGCCGGAGCGTTGCCGTACTCGAGGAACGTCTGCAGGTAGAAGCGGTACATCGCCTGCAGGTCGGCGCGGCTGGCCTCGTCGCCATGCACCACGCGAAAGGTGATGCCCTGGCGGGTGACCTTGGCCCGTTCCTGGCGGATGTTCTTGCGGTGCTTGTGGTCCATCGCGCCGAGGAACTGATCGAACGTCGCCCAGTCACCCGGGTTCTGCCACTGGAACTGCACGTCCTCGCGCAGCAGCCAGTCATCGCCGAACAGTGCCTCGTCGCCCGCGGTGTGGAAATTGATATGGGCCGAGGACACGTCCAGTGCCGGCAGCGCATCACGCAACGCCGACAGCAACGCGGCGCGTTCTGAATCGTGACGGGCCAGCAGCCGCGGGCCGGTGACCGGCGAGTACGGCACCGCGCCCAGCCATTTCGGGTAGTAGTCACGGCCGTGGCGGGCATAGGCGTTGGCCCAGGCGTGGTCGAACACGAACTCGCCGTGCGAATTAGTCTTCAGGTAACCCGGAATGGCGCCCATCAGGCGGTCGCCCTCCCACAGCGTGAAGTGCCGGGGCTGCCAGCCCCAGTCCTCGCGCAGGCAGCCGTGCTGTTCCAGGCCTGAGAGGAAGGCGTGGCTGACGAACGGGTTCTGGCCGTCGTGCAGGGCGTCCCAGTCGGTGGCGGGAATGGACTGCAGGGAGTCGAGGAAGCGGGCTGAGGACATGGTTGGCAAGGATAGGCCAGGTGGATCGCGAACGGTGTTGGCGGGGCTGGGTTGGTTTGTTCCGGTTGGGGGTGAGGAAAATTTGAATTCTCCATCCGTGTGCGCTTGGTTGCGAAATGCCTGAATGCACGGGGGCAGAGTGAGCTGCGCCGCTGGAGCGGTGCATTCACTCTTTGCATGGAGTAGCCAAAATGAACCAGAAAATTCGCCTTGGATCCCTTTCTGTCCTGCTGTCTCTTTTGGGCGGCGGACTGTTGATCAGCCCCGCGCAGGCCGTTGATGCTCCTCGTGCGATGGGGCAGGACACTGGGCTCGACATCCTCTTGACCCAGAAGGCGCGCGACATTCTGGAGCTCGTTCGTCTCGTGGATGGCCAGGCGCGCAGTCACCGGGTTGAGGTGTCAGCAGATATCGCCAACGGTGTAGTGACCGTAGCGCTGGATCGGGTCTTCCTTCCTGCCGATTACGGACCGTCGTTCGAGGATCAGCGAAGCGAGATCAGTTTTGGACTACTGCATTGGGCCGAGCAGGCGGCGCCGTTCAGTCGTGTCGTTTTTCTGTATGACGGGAAAGAGATCGAATACTACTTTCCCGAGATAAAGGCTGCGGACGACGCGGCGCGGGAGGCGGGAGAGGCGCTGCGGCGGATGCGTGGAGCGCCTGGTTCCGGGATGGCATTTGTCGCAGCCGGACATGGGTATTTCTATAGCTACAAGGACAACCGGTGGGTGACCTCGAGAGATGAATGGAATGGCGTCTCCGAGGGGTTGTTGACTCCGTCGTACGCCGCGGACCTGAAGGCGGTGATCGAGCAAAGGAGCCAAATGCCTGTCGTCCGTCCGCGCGTTCAGATCACGGGGTCGACTCATCCGCAGAGTGGTGAAGAGTGGTGGACCATAGCTGCGCGCTACGCAATTGCGGAGCAGTATCCGGCCGAGACAAAGATATGGAATACGTACGCAGGCAGTGCGCTTTGGGATCGGGAGGAGCGTGAAGACATCAATAGTCGGCCGCTGCTCGCAAACCACCACGGCGCTGAGGTAGCGATTCATCTGCACAGCAATGGAGAACCCTCGGGGGCGGCACGCGGCACTCGTGTGATCGTGCAACCTGGTAGGCCGATGGATGCTGCCCTTGCACAGAGTGTCCTGTGCTCGATGAAGGAGCTGATTCACTCGCTACCTGAGTATGGGGCGTTCACCGTGGCTCCCGCTCCGCACGCGCTGAACAAAGGGGAGAACCGCGAGGCGCACATGCCATCGATCATCGTAGAGACGGCATTTCACACGAATCCGGAGGATGCCAAGGCATTGCAGGACCCCGTCTTCCGCTCGGCGTCGATGAAAGGCGTGGAGAAGGGCTATCGCCTGTGGGCATCAGGAAAGAACTGCGAGCCCCTGGCATTGCATCCGGTGCCGGATACCGACGTGCCGATCCAGGCGGCCCGGGACATTGAACTGGGCTATGCCGGGAATCCCCAATATCCGTTGTCTGTGGAGCTCTCGCTGACGTCCTGCTCGGAGGCGGGCGCATGCACGCCTTGGGCGACGACGTTCGATGACCCTGCCAAACCGCTGACCATCACTCTCGCCTGCAATGGCCCAGACCCGGGTGTCGCGCGCTGGAGTGCTGTACTGCGCGACGCGGATGGCGTTGCCACGGCACCGGTCGAGTTCTCGCAGGCGTGCGTGCGGGCGTGAAGGCTGGCATCGGTCCGCCAGGCATGGCCTGGCACTACTGAAAGTACAAAGGCCGGCGCTTTCGCGCCAGGCCTTTGGCCTGGGTCGAGCATGGCTCGACGCTACAGAAGCAGGTTAGCTTCTCAGCTGGCCTTGCCCTGCGCGTCCAGGTAACGCTCGGCGTCCAGTGCGGCCATGCAGCCGAAGCCTGCCGAGGTGATCGCCTGGCGGTAGTGCTGGTCGGCCACGTCGCCGGCGGCGAACACGCCTTCCACCGAGGTCTGGGTGGCGTTGCCGCCCAGGCCCGAGCGGATTTCCAGGTAGCCGTTGTTCATCGCCAACTGGCCGTCGAACAGGGTCGTGTTCGGGTGGTGGCCGATGGCCACGAAGAAGCCGTGGGCGTCGATGTCGCGGGTGCTACCGTCCAGGGTGGACTTCACGCGCACGCCGGTCACGCCGGCGTCATTGCCCAGCACTTCCTCCACCTGGTGGTGCCAGACGGTCTCGATCTTGCCTTCGGCCACCTTCTTGAACAGCTTGTCCTGCATGATCTTTTCCGCCTTCAGGGTGTCGCGGCGGTGGACCAGGTAGACCTTGCGGGCGATGTTGGACAGGTACAGCGCCTCTTCCACGGCGGTGTTGCCGCCGCCGACCACGACCACGTCCTGGTCGCGGTAGAAGAAGCCGTCACAGGTGGCACAGGCGGACACGCCGCGGCCCTTGAACTCGTCTTCGGTCGGGATGCCCAGGTACTTGGCGGTGGCGCCGGTGGAGATGATCAGCGCGTCGCAGGTGTACTCGTGGCTATCGCCGATCAGCTTGAACGGGCGCTGCGACAGGTCGGCCGTATGGATGTGGTCGAAGATGACCTCGGTCTCGAAGCGCTCGGCGTGGGCCTGCATGCGCGCCATCAGGTCCGGGCCCATCAGGCCGTGGGCGTCACCCGGCCAGTTGTCCACCTCGGTGGTGGTCATCAGCTGGCCACCCTGCTGCAGGCCGGTGATGACGACCGGCTTCAGGTTGGCGCGGGCGGCGTAGACGGCGGCGGTCCAACCGGCCGGGCCGGAACCGAGGATGACGAGGCGCTGGTGGCGGGAGGGCAGGCTGGTGCTCATGTAAACTCGCGAAAAGGTAGATGGGACAAGGCGCTGGCGATGTTTGCGCAGCATCCGTGGCAGGTCATAGAGTGGCGGCTGGGGCAGGGCGATTCAAGCCGATGAACAGAACGCCGTCATCCAGCGGTGGTTCCGGCCCTCTGATTGCCCTGTCAGATGTCGCATAACTGAAAACTGACGCCGTCTCATTTATTATCAATCACTAACAGCGCATTCCAAAGGTATGGTCTAAGGTGGCGAAGCAGGTCCCCGAACGCTCCAAGTCCGACGACAGCAAGGCGTCACGTCGCACGGCCGCGGCGGCGACGACCGACAATCCACGCCGCCAGCGCCTCTGGCGCGATCTGGGTCTGATCGCCATCGCGCCAGCCCTGCTGTACCTGGCGGCCAGTCTTTTCACGTATTCAGCGACTGATCCGGGCTGGTCGCATACCGGCAGCGTGGTCGCGCCGGTGCACAACCTGGGTGGCCGCGCCGGCGCCTGGATCGCCGACGTGCTGCTGCAGCTGTTCGGCTACATCGCCTTCCTGCTGCCCGTGGTGCTGGGCGCGCTGGCGTGGATCGCCATGTTCGGCCTCAAGCGCGAGAGCAAGGGCGAGAACGACCTGGACCCGGCGCTGCGCCTGGTTGGCCTGGTCGGCTTCCTGATCGCCGGCACCGGCTTCCTGCATGTGCGCCTGTTCAGTGGCGATGTCTCCAGTGCCGGCGGCATCCTCGGCAAGCTGGTCGGCAATTCGCTCACGGTGGGCTTCGGCGCGCTGGGGGCGAACCTGTTCGTGCTGGTGCTGCTGCTGGCCTCGATCACCCTGGCCACCGGGCTGTCCTGGTTCACGGTGATGGAGAAGATCGGCCGCGGCGTGATGTCGCTGGCGCCGTTGCTGGCGCGCAAGAAGGAAGAAGTCACCGAGTGGCAGCAGACCCGGGTGATGCGCGAGGAGCGCCAGGAAGTGCGCAAGGCCGATGCCGAGGTGCGCGCCAAGCGCGAGCCGGTGAAGATCGAGCCGCGCCCGGAGCCGGTGATCGAGAAGAGTGACCGGGCCAAGCGCGACACGCAGATCCCGATGTTCCGTGGCGTCAACGGCGACGGCTCGGACCTGCCGCCGCTGGCCCTGCTGGACGACCCCAAGCCGCAGCCGGTGGGCTACGACAAGGAAACCCTGGACGCGTTGTCGCGGCAGATCGAGTTCAAGCTGAAGGACTTCCGCATCGACGCCCAGGTGGTCGGCGCCAACCCGGGCCCGGTCATCACCCGCTTCGAGATCGAGCCCGCGCCGGGCATCAAGGTCAGCCAGATCAGTTCGCTGGACAAGGACATCGCGCGCGGCCTGTCGGTGAAATCGGTGCGCGTGGTCGACGTGATTCCGGGCAAATCGGTGATCGGCCTGGAAATCCCCAACGTCACCCGCGAGATGATCTACCTGTCCGAGCTGCTGCGCTCGAAGGAATACGACAAGTCGGCCAGCGTGCTGACCCTGGCGCTGGGCAAGGACATCGCCGGCCGCTCCACCGTGGCCGACCTGGCGCGCATGCCGCACCTGCTGGTGGCCGGTACCACTGGTTCGGGCAAGTCGGTGGCGGTCAACGCGATGGTGCTGAGCCTGCTGTTCAAGGCCTCGCCGAAAGACCTGCGAATGCTGATGATCGACCCGAAGATGCTCGAACTGAGCGTCTACCAGGGCATCCCGCACCTGCTGGCGCCGGTGGTCACCGACATGAAGGAGGCCGCCAACGGCCTGCGCTGGTGCGTGGCCGAGATGGAGCGTCGCTACAAGCTGATGAGCGCGGTGGGCGTGCGCAACCTGGCCGGCTTCAACAAGAAGGTGAAGGAGGCGCAGGACGCCGGGCAGCCGCTGATGGACCCGCTGTTCAAGCCGAACCCGGAACTGGGCGAGGCGCCGCGGCCGCTGGAGACGCTGCCGTTCATCGTCATCTTCATCGACGAATTCGCCGACATGATGATGATCGTCGGCAAGAAGGTGGAAGAACTGATCGCGCGCCTGGCACAGAAGGCGCGTGCGGCCGGCATCCACCTGATCCTGGCCACGCAGCGCCCGTCGGTGGACGTGATCACCGGCCTGATCAAGGCCAACATCCCGACCCGCATCGCCTTCCAGGTCAGCTCCAAGATCGACTCGCGCACCATCCTCGACCAGTCCGGCGCGGAAACCCTGCTGGGCCACGGCGACATGCTGTACCTGCCGCCGGGCACCGCCATGCCCGAGCGCGTGCACGGCGCCTTCGTCTCCGACGAGGAAGTGCACCGCGTGGTCGAGCACCTCAAAGCGATGGGCCCGGCCGACTATGTCGACGGCGTGCTGGACGAAGTGCAGACGATGGGCGACGGCGTGGTCGTCGGTGCCACCGGCCTGCCCGAGAACAGCTCTGCCGGCGATGAGTCCGACCCGTTGTATGACGAAGCGCTGCGGGTGGTCACCGAGACCCGCCGCGCTTCGATTTCCGGCGTGCAGCGCCGGCTGAAGATCGGCTACAACCGTGCAGCGCGACTGATCGAGGCCATGGAAGCGGCCGGCGTGGTCAGCCCGCCCGAGCACAACGGCGACCGTACGGTGCTGGCACCGCCGCCGCCGAAGTAAGGCCCGACGTATCCCCCACGACGTCCAAGGAACCGACGCATGCTTCACCCCGTACCAAGCGCGCTGGCACTGGCGCTGGCAGCCTTCCTGGCTGCCGGCCCGGCACTGGCAGACACCGCCACCTCCGCGCCCGCCACGGCGCCGCCTTCCACCAGCGGCGATACCGAAGCCAGCAATAATTTCAGCATTGTCCGTTACCGCGCCGACTACCAGGTGCGGCCGGATGCGGGCAATGTGCAGACCGAAACCTACGAAGTCCTGCTCAAGACCAAGGCCTCCGTCGAGCAGTTCAGCCAGGTGCGGCTGAGCTACAGCGAAAAGATGGAGACGCTGGAGGTGCTCGGCGCCTACACCATCACCGCCGATGGCCAGCGCCGCGACGTGCCGGCCGACCGCATCTACACCCAGGAGAGCTACTCCAGCGCTTCGGCGGCGATGTATGCCGACCGCAAGGTGCGGGTGATCGTGTTCCCGAACCTGGCGCCGGGCACGCGCCTGTTCTACCAGGTGCGCCGCACCCAGGCCACGCCGTACTTCCCGGGCTACTTCGGCCTGTGGGAAACCTTCAATGTCTTCACCGAGTACGAGGACGCCGAGGTCACCCTGAGTGCGCCGGCCAACCTGCCGATGTTCGTCGACAGCCGCGGCGTGCAGGGCAGTGATCGCCCAACGGTGAAGAACGGACAGGCACAGTGGCGCTGGCGCTACCAGCGGCGCGAAGCCATGCCAGCACAGAACTGGTCGGCGGCGGGCTGGGAGTTTGGCCCGAACATCATGGCGAGCACCTATCGTGACTGGTCGCAGATGGGTCGCGCCTACCAGCTCAAGGCCGGCCCGGCCGCGCAGGTCACGCCGGAACTGCAGGCACTGGCCGACCAGGTCACCGCCGGCATCAGCGACCGCCGCGAGCAGGCCGATGCGCTCTACCGTTGGGTGGCGCAGAACATCCGCTATGTGGCGGTGTACCTGGGCAACGGCGGCCTTGAGCCGAACAGCGCGCAGAGCATCCTCGACAACCACTATGGTGACTGCAAGGACCATGTGACGATCCTCGAGGCGCTGCTGGCAGCCAAGGGCATCGCCAGTTCGCCGGTGCTGATCGGTGCCGGCGGCGGCCCGACGCTGCCGAAGATCCCGGTGCTCGGCCGCTTCAACCACGCCATCACCTACATCCCCGAATTCGATCTGTACTTGGATTCGACCACCGCGTGGGCGCGCTTCGGGCAGTTGCCGGAAGGTGACCTGGGCGCACCGGTGATGCGTACCCGCGACGCTACGCTGGCGCGCACCCCGGCCAACACGCCGGAGCGCAATGCCACCTCGATGGAAGTGCGTTTCACCTTCGACGCCAACGGCAACCTGCGCGGCGAGACCATTCCGAAGCTGGGCGAGAACGCCGAGATCGGCATGCGCGCCCAGTTCTCCCAGCTCAACGCGCAGAATCGTGCGCGCGCCGAGGAGCAGATCATGGCCGCGTCCGGTTTCGACGGGCGAGGGCAGCTGCAGATCCAGGGCGTGCCGGTCGACCTGACCCGGCCGTTCGGCTATCGCATGGCGTTCCAGGCCGAGGACTACGCCGACTTCAGCGTGGCCGGCGGCATGGCCGTTCCGGACCCGCCGGGTGGCGAGTCGGTACGTGGGCTGTACGCCACCGCCTCGGCGCCGGCCAACGAGACGCCGTTCTACTGCAATGCCAGCCTGCGCGAGGAAACCTACCGCCTGCAGTTCCCGGCCAATGCACCGATCATCGCCATCCCGGCGAGCCAGCGTTTCACCAACGCCGCCGGTGAGTATCGGGTGGACTGGAGTCGCGAGGGCCAGGACGTGATAGTGCACCACCGCCTGCAGCAGAACGCGGTGCGTGGGCCGGAGGCGTTGTGCCAGCCACAGGACTATCCGGCGTTCCGCGCGCTGTACCGCGAAGTGCGTCGTGGCTTCCGTGGCCAGGTGCTGTACGGCAAGCTGCCGGGCTCCGGCGGCTGAATCGCCGATGGACGTTCAGGGCGGCATAATGTCGCCCTGATCGCCCATTCATCTTTATTTGGGCACACTGGCAACCACCTTTCCTGGCGCCCGCGCCCACAGGATTCCCGCATGAACTTCCGCTTCCGCCGTTTCCTTGCCGCCACCACCCTGGCCGTGGCCTGCGCCGCCGCCGGCAGTGCCTGGGCTGGCGCCCGCGATGACCTGAAGACCTTCACCAGCGGCCTGAAGGGCCTGGATGGCCAGTTCAGCCAGCAGGTGTTCGACAGCCGTGGCAAGGTGAAGGAATCGACCAGCGGCCGGGTGGCCCTGTCGGCGCCACGCCTGTTCCGCTGGGAATACGTGCGTCCGCACGAGCAGCTGATCGTGGCCGACGGCAAGAAGGTCTGGATGTACGAGCCGGACCTGGAGCAGGCCACTGTTCGCGAGCAGGGCAAGGAAGAACAGAACAGCCCGCTGACCGCGCTGATCAATCCAGCACTGCTGGAGCAGCAGTACGACGTCAGTGAAGAGGCCGCGCAGCGCGACGGCCTGCAGTGGCTGTCGCTGTCGCCGAAGCGCGAGACCGAAGCCAGCTTCCAGTACGCCGCGCTGGGCTTCAACGCGCAGGGTCTGGCCAAGATGGAGATCACCGATGCCGTCGGCCAGCGTACCGTGATCAGCTTCAGCGGCTGGAAGCGCAACCCGGGCTTCGCTGCCGGTACCTTCAGCTTCACCCCGCCGAAGGGCACCGACGTCATCGGTAATTGATCGGGGACGCCGGGCATGGCCCGGCGCTAACTGCTCTGGAGGGTGCCAACCGGCACCGCCTTGGTGGGTGCCAACCTTGGTTGACTCGCTTTTGATCTGCCGGCCAGCGGCCGGCACTACCGAACCCTGTGGCCCGGCGCAAACTGCCTTGGTGGGTGTCAACCTTGGTTGACACGCTTTTGATCTGCCGGCCAGCGGCCGGCACTACCGAACCCTGTGGCCCGGCGCAAACTGCTTTGGTGGGTGTCAACCATGGTCGACACGCATTTGATCTGCCGGCCAGCGGCCGGCACTACCGAGCCCTGTGGCCCGGCGCAAACTGCTTTGGTGGGTGTCAACCTTGGTTGACACGCATTTGATCTGCCGGCCAGCGGCCGGCACTACCGAACCCTGTGGCCCGGCGCAAACTGCTTTGGTGGGTGTCAACCTTGGTTGACACGCATTTGATCTGCCGGCCAGCGGCCGGCACTACCGGAATCGTGGTCACCCGGCGCGGTACAATGACCGTGTGCCAAGACATCGCTCCACTTCATTCCCCGGCCCCGATCTGCTGAGCGTTGATCGGGAACACATGCGCCCGCTGGCCGAGCGCATGCGCCCACGCACCCTCGACGAGATGGTCGGGCAGAAGCGCCTGCTGGCCCAGGACAGCGCGCTGCGCCGCGCGGTCGAATCCGGGCGCGTGCATTCGATGATCCTGTGGGGGCCGCCGGGCTGTGGCAAGACCACGCTGGCGCTGCTGCTGGCCGAATATTCCGACGCCGAGTTCCGTGCGATCTCCGCGGTGCTGTCCGGCCTGCCGGAAGTGCGCCAGGTGCTGGCCGAGGCTGCGCAACGGTTCGCCGAAGGTCGCCGCACCGTGCTGTTCGTGGACGAGGTGCATCGCTTCAACAAGGCACAGCAGGACGCGTTCCTGCCGCACATCGAGCGCGGCACCATCCTGTTCGTCGGCGCCACCACCGAGAACCCGTCGTTCGAGCTGAACTCGGCGCTGCTGTCGCGCTGCCGCGTGCACGTGCTGGAAGGCGTTTCGCCCACCGATATCGTCGAGGCGCTGGAACGTGCGTTGGGTGATCGCGAACGCGGCCTGGGCGAGGAGGGCATCGAGGTCGCCCCCGAACTGCTGCTGGAAATCGCCACCGCTGCCGATGGTGACGTGCGCCGTGCGCTGACCCTGCTGGAGATCGCCGCCGAACTGGCGGGCGGGGAGGGTGGTCGCATCACCCCGCAGACCCTGACCCAGGTGCTGGCCGACCGTACCCGTCGCTTTGACAAGGGTGGCGAGCAGTTCTACGACCAGATCTCGGCGCTGCACAAGTCGGTACGCAGCTCCAACCCGGATGCCGCGCTGTACTGGCTGACCCGCATGCTCGATGGCGGTTGCGACCCGTCTTACCTGGCGCGCCGGCTGACCCGCATGGCCATCGAGGACATCGGTCTGGCGGATCCGCGCGCGCAGAGCATGGCGCTGGAAGCCTGGGACATCTACGAGCGGCTGGGCAGCCCGGAGGGCGAACTGGCGTTCGCGCAGCTGGTGCTTTACCTGGCCAGCACCGCCAAGTCGAATGCCGGCTATGCGGCGTTCAACCAGGCCAAGGCCGATGTGCGCGAGAGCGGTACCGAAGAGGTGCCGCTGCACCTGCGCAATGCGCCGACCAAGCTGATGAAGGAGCTGGGCTACGGCGCCGAATACCAGTACGACCACGACGCGGAGGGTGGCATCGCGCTGGACCAGACTGGTTTCCCGGATGCGATGGGCGAACGGGTGTACTACAACCCGGTGCCGCGTGGCCTGGAGATCAAGTTGAAGGAAAAGCTGGACCGACTGCGCGCCGAGCGCGAAGCGGCGCGGGCAGCGAAGGGGCGCTGACCCGGTTTATGTAGCGTCGAGCCATGCTCGACTTCGCTCTTGCACGGGCTACAGGCGCCCTCTGGAGCAGCAGTCGAGCATGGGGCGACGCGACATTGTCCTGCGCGCCGGCATTTGGCACACTGCGTGGCTACTTTTTCAAGGATGGATGCCGTGCAGGAAATGATTCTGCCGTTGAAGCGTTACGCCCAGTTTGATGGTCGTGCCAACCGTCGTGAGTACTGGATGTTCCAGCTGTTCATGCTGATCGTCTCAGCCGTGCTGATGGTGCCGCTCATTGCCGGGCTGGTGATGCAGTCCGACGTCCTGGGCGTCGCGTCGATCATCCTGTTCGTCGTGTTCTGGCTGGCTACCTTCCTGCCGGTCATCGCTGTCACCGTGCGTCGCCTGCATGACTGCAACCAGTCGGGCTGGATGTACCTGTTGGCCTTCGTTCCGTTCGGTGGTCTGGTGATCTTCGTGTTCGCGCTGATGCCGGGTACGCCGCAGGAGAACGCATATGGTCCGGTGCCTGCGGGTCCCTGACATGGCGTGAGTCGAGCATGGCTCGACGCTACAGAGGCAAAGAAAAGAAGCCGGCGTTTTGCCGGCTTCGTCTTCACTTGATGCTGCAATCGCCGAAGGACAGGTAGTCGGTGCCGGAGCTGAACTGCAGCGTGCAGCTGGCGGTGAAGGTCGCACCTTCTTCCAGGGCGCCCAGCCTGGCGGCCTGCTGTTCGTCGTCGGTGGTCAGCCGGGCCAGGACATTGCCCTGGTCGTCGCCGGCCTCGATCAGCGGTTCACCCGCCAGGTTGCTGGAAACGCTCAGTGCCACGGCGGTGAACGTCACCGTCTGGTTGAGTTGGTCCATGCTCAACGTCGAATTGCCGGCCTCTTCAAAGGCCTGGTAGAGCGACGGCAGATCCTGCGCGGCGTGGGCGGCCAGCGGGGCGAGCAGGCCGAGGGACAGGGCGATCAGTGCGGTGTGCTTCAAGGGTTCTCACAATCATGGGATCCGATCCCATGGCGGTTGTGTGCAGATGAACGCGACCCGGATGGCGGCAAGTGCCCGCCATCCATGGCTGCGCTGTAAGCGGGGCGATCCAATGCCCCGATGGGCGGCAAAATAGGGGAATTGCTGCCCCTTGCGCAACCCGGGCATGCGCGCGCGTGATACACAGCGTGACGTTCGATCGATGTGATAATCATTCGCGTTTAAGGTAGACTGCGGTCCCTTGTGAACCGGCGGCCCTGAGCCGCTTCTGCCGCCGCTGATGAAGCATTTCGTCCCGCCTTCGCGCCGTGGTCCGCTGGCCCGCGGCCTGGCCGCCTTGATGATGGGTCTGCTCCTGGCCACCCCGTACGCGCATGCACAGCAGCGCAATCCGCTGCAGAAGATCGGCCATACCGTGCTCGATGAGGCGGCGGCGAGCTATCGTTTCGAGCATTTCGTGGTGGACAGCCCAGACCAGCAGCGCCGCTGGCGGGTGAACCTGGCGATCCCGGCCAAGGCCGGCAAGACGCCATCGCCGGTGCTGTACGCGCTGGACGGCAACGCCGTCGCCATGGTCCTGGATCAGCCGTTGCTGGCCGAGCTGGCCGCGCGCAAGGCGCCGCCGGTGCTGGTGCTGATCGGCTACGACAACGACCTGCGCATCGATTCCAAGGCGCGCACCCGCGACTACACCGCGTGGATCGACCGCGCCGATGACGAGAGCGGTACGACCCAGGCGGTCGGCGGTGGCGCCGCAGCCTTCCTGGATGTGATCGAACGCCGCATCAAGCCGGAAGTCGAGCGTCGCGCACGCATCGATACGCAGCAGCAAGCGCTGTGGGGTCACTCGTTGGGTGGGCTGTTCGTGCTCAATGCGTTGTACACCCGCCCCGCCGCCTTCCAGTCCTATCTGGCCGCCAGCCCGTCGCTGTGGTGGAGCCAGGGTGCGGCCCTGGGTGATCCGGAACAGCAGTTCGTGCAGAACGTGCACGGCCAGCCGGCAAGGCTCTGGCTGATGCTGGGCGGTGCCGAGCGTGTCGGTGATCGCGGCAAGCGTGACATGAACAACCCGCGCGTGGTCGCGCACCTGCGCCGCATCGGCGGCGCCACCCCGGATGCCGCGATGCAGTTGTCCGAGCGGCTGGGCAAGGTGCCGGGCCTGAGCGTGCAGTACCGCGAGTTCGACGGCCTCGGTCACGGCCCGATGCTGCCGGCGTCGTTCCACGCTGCGCTGCATGAGCTGTACGGCGTGACCGACCGCAGCGCCGGCGATGGCGCGCCCAACGGTGGTGACAACGCCGCCGAATGAATCCCTTCGCACGCGATGCCGTGCGACCCCACTACCCAGGCGAGGCTGCCGACGTGCAGCGGCCCAGGCAACCGATGAATCCCGCGCCATGTGGCGCGGCCTACGTGTGCAAGGAGCCTTCCATGTCGTTCCGTCCGTCTTTCCGTCTTACCTCTCTCGCCGCCGGTCTGCTGCTGGCAGTGACCGCCACCGCCCAGCCGGTGTTCGATCAGCCGGCCAACGCCACCTTCAAGGGTGAGGTCGTCTCACGCGGTGAGAACGTGGTTCCCGGCAGCACCGCCGATGTGGTCGGTCGTGGCTTCGTGCCGGGCCAGAAGGTCAGCCTGTTGCGCGGCGACAGCGTGCTCAACGCCCAGCCGGTGGTGGTCGATGCCGATGGCAGCTTCAAGACCCAGCTGAGCATTCCGACGGACGCGGTGCCGGGCACCCATCCGGTGGTGGTGCGCGCCAGCCAGCCGGCTGCGGCCACGGTGCTGAAGCTGCGCGTGTCGCCGCAGCTGCCGCTGTCCGGCCAGGCGCAGTTCGCCACCCAGTCCAACAAGCTGGTGCCCGGCCTGTACCAGTCAGCCTACAGCGCCGCCAGCAATGCGGTGTTCGTGACCTCGGCGGTCGGCCGTCCGCCGGTGACCCAGTCGCAGCTGCTGAAGCTGGACCCGAAGTCGCTGAAGGTGACCAAGGCGATCACCCCGGCGCAGGTGCCGGGCAGCACCAATGGCGCGGTCTATGCGGTCTACGGTGTGGGCGTGGATGACACCAACGGCAATGTCTGGGTGACCAATACCCGCCAGAACTCGATCGCGGTCTACCGCCAGAAGGACCTGTCGCTGGTCCACCAGTTCCCGGTCGACACCGTGCCGCACGCGCGCGACGTGGTGGTCGATGGCACCCACGGCAAGGTGTTCGCCTCGGCCACGGGTGAAGACCACCTGTCGGTGTTCGATGCCAAGACCTTCAAGGAGCTGCCGGCAGTGACGCTGGAATCCGGCGTGGATGACGGCAAGTTCACCCCGATGAGCCTGGTGCTGGACGAGAAGGCCGGCAAGCTGTTCACCGTCAGCATCGGCACGCCGGAAGCGGCGGTGATCGATGTGGCCAGCGGCAAGGTCGAGAAGGTCATCGACCTGGGCAATTCGATCAGTGCCTCGGGCGTGGCCTTCGACGCGGCACGCAACCGCCTTTACGTAGCCTCGCAGGGCACCGACAACCTGCTGATCGTCGACGTGGCGGCCGGCAAGGTGCTGCATGACGTGCCGGTCGGCGCCGGTGCGCTGAACGTCGCCTTCGATGATGCCTCCGGCCTGGCCTATGTCAGCAACCGTGGCGCTGGCACGGTCACCGTGGTGAATGGTGACGGCAAGGTGGTCGCCAACCTCGATGGCGGCACGCTGCCGAACCATGTCCGCGCCGACGGCAAGGGCAACGTGTTCGCGGTGAACAAGTCGCGTGGCGCCGAAGACCCGAAGGGTGACCGCATCACCCGCATCACCCCGAAGCAGTAAGTCACACGGCGGGGCGGCGTGCGCGTCGCCCTGCCAGCAAGGAGAACATTCATGAGCATCGTGTCCCGTCTGCGCCTGTGTGCGCTTCCGTTGGCTGTTTCGCTGGCGCTGTCTGCCTGCAGTGGCTCGTCGACGCCGCCTGATGGCCAGAAGGCCGCCGAGCCGCCCGCCGCAACGGCCGCTGCGGAAACCGCGCTGCCGGCAGGCTGGCAGCGCGTGGCCGGTGCCGAGATGCCGGCGGTGCATGACCAGAAGGCGGTGCTGCCGGCCAAGGTGCATTCCGATGACGGCGCCGATATCGAGGTGGTCGATACCGGTCGCATCATTGCCGGTGGCGACGACGTCATCGCGGTGATCGAGGCGCTGGGCCTGGGCAAGCAGGTATTTGCCGCGCCGACCAACACCACCACCCAGGCCGGCCTGGCCGCGCCGCACCAGTTCCTGTTCAACCGAACCACTGGCGTGGAGGGCGTGCTGAGCCTGCAGGGCTCGCTGTTCCTCGGCAACAGCCTGCGCCGCCACACCGAGCTGGCCAAGAAGCTGCGCGAAGTGGGCGAACCGGCGGTGGTCATCGATGACCTGCAGCCAGCGCCGGATAAGGTGCGCAAGGTCGCCGCCGCACTAGGGCTGGCCGAGGCAGGGCAAGCACTGGCCACGCAGGTGCAGCGCCAGCTCGACGAGGCTGCAGCGATTGGCAAGGGCCTGGGCCATGCGCCACGAGTGATCCACGTGTCGGCTACCGGCGCCGGTGGCTCACCGACTGTTGCCGGTGCCGACAGCGCCTCGGCGCAGCTGATCGCGCTGGCTGGCGGCGTCAACATCGGCACCGAGGCGGGGGTGAAGAACTACTCGCAGCTGAGCAACGAAGGCGTGGTTGCTGCGGCACCGGAGGTGATCCTGGTGACCGAGCATGACCTGCAGCTGTTCGGCGGTGCCGAAGGCCTGTGGAAGGCGTACCCGACGCTGAAGCAGACCCCGGCCGGGCAGGCCAATCGGGTCTGGGTGATGCCGGATGTGCAGCTGAAGTACACCAGTGTCGGTTCCGGTGCTGGCGCGCTGGCGCTGGCCAAGGCCCTGGCGGCGTTGCCGAAGGCATGAATCCGGCGGATCGGCGCCGCCGTCGCGGGCGGACGATGTTGCTGGTGGCGTTGCTGGCACTGCTGGGGGCAGTGCTGGCGTCGTTCGCCGTGGGTCCGTTGCGGTTGCCGCCGCTGGAGGTGATGCAGGCGCTGGCGGTGAAGCTGGGCCTGCTCGATCCGCAGGCGGTCAGCAGCCGCGACCTGGCCGTGGTCTGGCAGCTGCGCATTCCGCGTGCCCTGTTGGGCGCGATGGTCGGTGCGTCGCTGGCGATGGCCGGTGCCAGCCTGCAGGGCCTGTTCGGCAATCCGCTGGCCGACCCTGGCATCGTCGGTGTCAGCCAGGGTGCTGCGCTGGGTGCGGTGGCCGCCATCGTGCTGGGTGCTGCCGGTGCGGCCGGCTGGCTGGTGCCGGTGGCCGCGTTCGCTGGCGGTGCGCTGGCGATCGGCCTGACCTACGCACTGGCCCGGCCCGGTAAAGGTTCGGGCAACGCGACGCTGTTGCTGGTCGGCATCGCGATGGCTGCGTTCTGCTCGGCACTGATCGGGTTCCTTACTTACATCGCCAGCGAAAGCGAACTGCAGTCGCTGGTGTTCTGGCAGATGGGCTCGCTGGCGCGTGCCAATTGGGCCGATGTGGCAGCCGTGGTGCCGTTGTTTGCGATTGGCGTGTTTGCGCTGCAGCGACTGGCCACGCCGCTGGACATGCTGGCGCTGGGGGAGCGCCAGGCACAGCACCTCGGGCTGGATGTCACCCGCACGCGTCGTCGCCTGGTGGCGTTCAGTGCGCTGCTGGTGGGCGCGGCGGTGGCCTTTGCCGGCTCGATCAGCTTCGTTGGCCTGGTGGTGCCGCACGTGGCGCGCCTGCTGGTCGGCCCCGGGCATCGCTGGCTGCTGCCGTTGTCCGGCCTGCTCGGTGCGCTGCTGATCGTGGTGGCCGACACCGCCGCACGCACGCTTGATCCACCCGCGGAGATTCCGCTGGGCTTGTTCTCGGCCGCGCTGGGCGCACCGTTCTTCCTCTGGCTGGTGCTGCAGCAGCGCCGCAAGGCGGCCCCATGAGCGTGCTGCTGAAGCTGCACGAGGTGGTGGTGCGCCGCCAGCAGCGCGAGATCCTGCATGGCATCTCGCTGGCGTTCGAGCCGGGCACGGTGACCGCCCTGGTTGGCCCGAATGGCGCGGGCAAATCCACGCTGTTGGCGGTGGCTGCCGGTGACCTGCGTGCCGACGTGGGTGAGGTGAGCCTGCTGGGCAAGCCCTTGGCCAGCTACAAAGCGGGGCCGCTGGCACGCGAGCGCGCGGTGATGCCGCAGGAGCACGGCGTGCGTTTCGCCTTCAGCGTGGAGGAAGTGGTGGCGATGGGGCGGTTGCCGCATCCGCCGGATCCGCGTGTGGACGACGCGCAGGTGGAAGCCGCAATCGATGCCGCCGAACTGCAGGCCCTGCGCCTGCGCGAGGTGCAGCAGCTCTCCGGTGGCGAGTCCGCCCGCACCACGTTCGCGCGGGTGCTGGCGCAGGACACGCCGCTGCTGTTGCTTGATGAGCCGACGGCCGCGCTGGATCTGCGGCACCAGGAACGCACGCTGCGCAGTGTGCGCGCCTGTGCCGAGGCCGGCGCGTGCGTGATCGTGGTGCTGCACGACCTGAATCTGGCCGCCGGCTATGCCGACCGCATCGTGCTGCTGGAGCAGGGCAGGGTGGCGGCCGATGGCACGCCGCTGCAGGTGCTCACCGAAGATAATCTGCAGCGGGTCTACCAGCAGGATGTGGTGGTGCTGGAGCATCCGCGCCGTGGAGTGCCGCTGGTGGTGGTGACCTGAGTCAGCGTAGCGCGCTTCACCGCGTATCATGTTCGACGGGATTTCCTTCAATGGACTGATGCAATGATCTGTAATGTTTCGCGTGGCGTGCTGCTGGCCCTGATGGTCGCCTCCGCAGGCGCCGCCAATGCGGCATCGACTTCGCCGGTGTCGCTGATGAGCGCGGCCGAGCAGGCTTCTCTGATCGAAACCCGGTACTCGGCCGGTGATGGCGCGCCGGTCGCCGCGATGACCACCCGCTACTTTGCCAATGATGAGCTGTCGGTCAGCTGGGATGACCAGCAGGTGCTGGTGCTCTGCAAGGAAGCGGCGTACCTGAAGATTCCCGCCGCCAAGCTGAAGGCCGGTGCGTTGACCACCGAGCAGCGGCAGATGATTACCTACCAGGCGGTGATGTCGGGGCTGGGGGCGATCGCAGCCGTGGCCGAAGCGGCCGGTGATGCGGTGATGGTGGCCGACGATGGCAGCGAGCTGCGCCGCACGGGTGAAAGCAATTGGGCCTACGGTGTGGAGCGGTATGACGTCACCACCCAGCGCATGGCTGACGGCGCGCTGCGGGTGCGGGCGCGCAAGACCGAAACCGTGAACAACGCCAAGCCCGCTTCGCCGGATGATAGGTTCAGCACGGAGGATGATCAGGCGGCTCGCCTGTCCGAGCTGGCACCGGTGGGGAGCTGGACCGAGGCGTTGATCCACGGCGGCCCGCGCCAGGCGCAGGTGGACCCGGCGATGTCGCTGAAGGGGTGGGTGTCGATGGCGGACGACCAGGCGGCGACCGTGGCTGAGGCGCGCAAGCTGCACGACTGCAAGTAGTGCTGACAGGGGTCAGAGCCCTTTGCCCCAGGCAAAGGGATCCGACCCCGATCGTTGTCGGCCTCATCGTTCCATTTATGTGCGCAATATTCACTTGCGCGCCAGATTGGCAGGTCTAGAATGCGCCCCATGAACCGGATGCCGCTCCTGAAGTATTTCACCCTGACCCGCGCAAGCGCGGAAAGGGCGTGTCTGCCTGGAGCCCCACGAGGCCGTTGAGACGGCCATCGCTGGACCTTCGACAGAGCGCCCTCCGGGGCGCTCTTTTCGTTTCCGCAGTTCCATTCCCCGTAACCCGATGTACCGCAAGGAGAACGTGCCATGCACCAGATCGCCGAGACCGAACGCTAGCCGCGCACCCTGTCGCCAACCGGGGTGCGCGGCCCCTGGAGTTGGCTTTGCAGGAACCTCTTTATGAACACCCAGACCCTTTCCCGCCGTCGCAACCTCGGCATCATTGCCCACATCGACGCCGGCAAGACCACGTTGACCGAACGCCTGCTGTGGAAAAGCGGTGAAATCCACCGCGTCGGCGAAGTGCACGATGGCAATGCGACCACCGATTTCTCGGCGATCGAACGCGAGCGAGGCATCACCATCGGCGCGGCCGCCGTGCAGGCACAGTGGGCGCCGCGCGACCTGCCGCCGCATCGGCTGACCCTGATCGACACCCCCGGCCACATCGACTTCGCCATTGAAGTCGAGCGTTCGCTGCGCGTGCTCGACGGCGCCGTGGCGGTGTTCTCGGCCGTGGACGGCGTGCAGCCGCAGTCCGAGACGGTGTGGCGCCAGGCGCGTCGCCATCGTGTGCCGCTGATCGCTTTCGTCAACAAGATGGACCGTGTTGGCGCCTCGTTCGAGCGCGTGCTGGAGCAGCTGCAGGACAAGCTGCAGGCGCGGCCATGGGCGCTGGGCGTGCCGTTGGGTAGCGAAAGCGGCTTCAACGGCTGGGTCGATCTGGTCGATGAGCGCGTGCTGCACTGGCAGGACGGTGCAGCGACGATCGTCAGCGGGTGGGACGCCGCCGCGCGTGCACAGTGGCAACCGCAGCGCGATGCGCTGGTCGAAGCCGTGGCCGATCATGACGAACAACTGGCTGATGCCTGGCTGGAAGGTCGCGTGATCGATGCTGAACTGCTGCGCGCGGCGATCCGCCGGGCGACGCTGGCGGGTGCGGGCGTGCCTGTGCTGGCCGGCGCCGCCTTCAAGGACAAGGGCATCGAAACGCTGCTGGACGCAGTGGTCGATTACCTGCCGTCGCCGCTGGATCGGCCCGCCGTCAGCGCTGAAAGCGATGAGGGCGAGGTGGTGCTGCCGCCGGATCCGGAGGGTCCGCTGGCCGGCCTGCTGTTCAAGATCACCCACCAGCAGCACGGCGCGCTGAGCTTCGTGCGGCTGTACTCGGGCACCTTGAAGGTGGGCGACGCGGTGGCCAGTTCGCAGCATCCGCACGGCCGGCGCGTCAGCCGGCTGGTGCGGGTGCAGGCCGACCAGACCCACGACATCGAACAGGCCGTGGCCGGTGACATCGTCGCGGTGCTGGGCTGGAAGGATGCGGTCAGCGGTGAAACGCTGAGCGGGCGTGCGCAGCCGCTGCGCCTGGAGAACATCCAGGCACAGGCGCCGGTGCTGGCGTGGCGGTTGGAGCCGGCGCGTGCGGCCGACCTGATCCGGATGGCACAGGGACTGGCCAGCCTGGCCCAGGAAGATCCCTCGTTCCGCGTCGAAACCGATCGCGACACGGCGGAGACCCTGGTCTGGGGCATGGGCGAGCTGCACCTGGAGGTGATGGTCGAGCGCCTGCGTAGCGAATGGAAGGTCGATGTGGGCGTGGGTGCGCCGCGCGTGGCCTACCAGGAGACGCCGATGCGTGCGATGACCGGCGTCGTCGGGCGGCTGGTCAAGCAGACCGGTGGACAGGGCCAGTTCGCGCATGTGGTGCTGGATGTGTCGCCGCGCGAGGACGGCCAGGTGGTGTTCAACGACCGCATCGTCGGTGGCGTGGTGCCGCGCAGCTTCATCGCCGCGGTGGAGAAGGGTGTGCGTGCTGCGCTGTCGGAAGGCCCCCAGGGTCATCCGGTGGTCGGCATCGAGGTCAGTCTTGTCGATGGCCAGACCCATGCCAAGGACTCTTCGGAGATGGCGTTCCATCGCGCGGGCGCCGAGGCGATCAAGGCGGCGCTGGCCGAGGGTGGCACGCAGCTGCTGGAGCCGGTGATGGCGGTGACGGTGCATTCGCCGTCAGCGTCGGTGGGCGATGTGGTTGGCGACCTCAACCGCCGCCATGGACGTATTGCCCGCATTGACGATCAGGATGGTCGCGCCGAGGTCAGTGGCTTCGCACCGCTGGCGCAGCTGGTGGGTTACACCACGTCGCTGCGTTCGCTCAGCCAGGGCCGGGCCAGCAGTGAGGCGCACCTGCATGGCTACGAGCCGGTACGCGCGGCATGAAGAAGGTGAGGGGAGCCCGTTCGCGGGCTCCCTTTTCTTGTGGGGGTTCGAATTTCCGTATCCACGCATGGCGTGGATCTACCAGGCGCTGGCGGGTTTCCGCGCCCATGCATGGCGTGGATCTACCGGGTGATCGGTCCGCAAGCTCTGCAGTAGATCCGCGCCATGCGTGGATGCAGCCCTTGGCTCGGGATTTTTTGCACTGCAATGCAGCAAAACTGCAGAAAAAGCTGGATTAAAGTGATGCCTCACGATAAATTGCGCACCCCCCGTTGCTCGCCGCCGCCCGCACCCCACCCATGCGTGATGACAAAGACCCCGGAACCCTGGAGCTGACCCTACCGCGCAAGCGCGGTCGTCCGCCCAAGTTCGGGTACGCGATGAGCGATGCGCAGCGGGCCGCGCGCTACCGTGCGCGCCGGGCAGGGCAGGCCAATCATGCCGATGTACGCGCCTGCTCGGACATGGTGCTGTTGGACAAGATCCGTGCGGCGGTGAGCGCGCGCGATACCGAGCTGGCCGGCTTTCTGGTCCACGTCCTCTGGCAGCGCTACCCCCTGCAGTTGAAATAGTTCGCTGCTGGGGTGGCCGTTGTCATCGAGCTTGTTGATAATGCGGGATTCAGGTTGTTCCCGCTGGCGTGCCCGGGATGGCAGGCGCGCATGATCGAACGGTTCCCAAGATGACCACCACCAGCGACACCACCACCGAAGCGGCGCAGAGCGGCGCTCCCCTGTTCTACACCCGTCCGGTGCCGCTGCAGGCCGATGTGCATGCCGATCTGCGCATCCTGCCGGGCAAGCTCGAGTTCGCTGCCGGCAACAACGCCATTCCGCTGGTGCTGGGCGAGTTCTCGCTGGCCCTGCACCACTTCCCGATCCTGTTCGCTGGCCCGGGCGCGGTGCCGATGGCCGCCGTTGGCGTGTCCGACCAGAACCTGTTCATCAAGGACGGCCTGTGGGAAGACGAGGCCTACATTCCGGCCTACCTGCGCCGCCACCCCTTCATCTTCATCGACACTGGCGCGGAGAATGACTTCCTGCTGGGCATCGACGAGGAAAGCCCGCGCGTGGTCAAGGGTGGCGAAGAAGGCCAGCCGCTGTTCGTTGACGGCAAGGCCACCGAAATGGTGCAGCAGGCGCTGGAGTTCTGCGGCCAGTACACCCGCGAGCACGAACAGACCCAGGCTTTCTCCAAGGCCCTGACCGACAACGGCCTGCTGGTCGAGCGCAATGCCACCGTGCGTACCCCGGATGGTCGTGAGTTCAATCTCAACGGCTTCCTGGTCGTGGACGTCGAGAAGTTCGTCGCGCTGCCGGAGGCAACCGTGGTCGAGTGGCACCGCAGCGGCTGGCTGGCATTGATCCACCAGCATCTGATGTCGCTGGGCCGCTTCAACGATCTGACCCGTCGTCAGGTCGAGCGTCTGGCCGCGTGATCAAGGGGTCGGGCAGGGCTCCCGCTGCGCGGGGGCTCTGTCCGGCCTGCAGCACGTCCAGCAGGCGACGCGCATCGATCCAGTCCGGCGCGGTGTCGTGCGCAAGATCGACCAGTTCCGCGGCGATGGCCGCATGCTCGCATTGGCCCAGCATCTGTAGCGTGCCCTGCAACCGGTGCGCGTGATGGCCGAGTGCCGATGCGTCTGCATGATCGACAGCTCGCCTGATTGTGCCGAGCTCATCGCAGATGTCGGCGATGTAGGCCGCATCCATTTCATTCGTCTGCGGGGATTCGCCCGGGCTCTCCGGCGCCGGAATGCCGAGCGCAGGCAGCAGCTGTGCGGCGCGCAGGGGCTTGGCCAGCACCGCGTCGAAGCCTGAGCGCCGGCAGCGTGCGTGGTGACGTCGCCCGGTGCGGGCAGACAGCGCGATCAGGCGGACCGGGTGCCCGGAACGGGCGCGTAGTTCGCGCGCCAGCGCGTGACCATCAGTGCCACGCAACCCAATGTCGATCAGCGCGGCGTGGCGAGGCTTCCGGATCTGTTCGGCCAGGGCGCTGGCCGCATCTTCCAGGGCGCACACTTCTGCACCCCAGCGTCGCAACTGCTCGGCGATGACGTGGCGATTGAGCGCGTGGTCCTCCACCAGCAGCAGTTGCAGTCCGGCCAGTGGCGTGCTGCCTACAGGCATGTCCTTGGCGTGCTCGCTGGTGCCGGCTGGGCACACTGGCAGGCGCAGGATGAAGCGGCTGCCGCGTCCGAGAACGCTGTGTACGGTCAGATCACCTCCCATTGCGCGGGCCAGCTCGCGTGCGATGGAGAGCCCGAGACCACTGCCGCCACGCTGCTGCCCGCCGTCGCCCTGCTGAAAAGGCTGAAACAGTGCAGCCACCTGCGCTGGCGCGATGCCGATCCCGCTGTCGATCACCTCCAGCAGCAGTTCCCGCGGTCGCGCTGCGGGCAGCAACTGCAGGCGCAGTTCGATGCCGCCGATATCACTGAACTTCACCGCGTTGGCCAGCAGGTTGCTGGCAATCTGGCGTAGCGCATCGCTGTCCACCAGGATGATCGGCGAAGGTCCGGCCGGGGTATCGAGAAGCAGCTGCAGGCCTTTCCGTTGCGCGTGTGGGCGGACGGCGTCCAGTGCCTGCTGGCAAAGCTGGGCCGCATCACAGGCTTGGGCGTGCGGCCTGAAGGCGCCACTGGCGAGGCGCGAAAAATCCAGTGCGCGATTCAACAGGCTGCGCAGGGATTGGCTGGCGCTGCTGGCAGCGGCGAGTAGATCGCGCTCGCCTTTCGGCAATGTCGATTGTCCAAGCAGCTCGATCGAGGTCAGTACGGCCTGCGCCGAATTGCGCATCTCGTGACTGATCACCCCGATGGCATGCGCGCTGCTTCGGTCGCCGCGTACGCGCAGGTGGCGGATCGCGCGCCACAGCAACGGTAGGGCGATCAGTAGAGGGGCCAGAAGCAGCCACCCGCGCGGGGGCGAGACCTGCATCCAGTCAAGTGCGTTCCCGGCTGCCGCAGGCAGGGTCTGGCCCGCCCATAGGTGGAGCAGTCCTGCATGCTCCTCCAGCGTGATATCGCGCAATGCCTGTTCGATGCGTCCGAGCAACTGCCGGTCGTCCTGGCGGACGAGCAGGTAGAGGTCGGTGGAGAAGCTGCTGTCGAACGATTGCAGGCGCAGGCTGCCATTGAAATGGCGTCGAACCAGGGGTCGCAATGTCGGCTCGATGCCAATCGCCACGTCCGCCCGGCCGGATTCGACTGCCGTCAATGCCGCGTGCCGATCAGGCAGGTGCTGCAGCCGGACCTGCGGATGATGCGCGCGCAGCCAGCCGGCGTAGGGCCCGCCTTCAACGACGGCGACGACCCGTCCGTCGAGCTCGCGCATCTCCCGTGGCAACCACTCGCCGGCGCGTCCGGCCAGCAGGGTAGCGCCACCCCGGAAGCGGCTGGACGCGGCAAGGTCGGGGCAGGGGAGGGCCTGGTGCCTTGCGCCGCCAAACACCATGACCAGGTCGGCCTCGTGACGGCACACCGCGAGGATCGATGCGGCAGTGGTCGGATAGGGGTGGTCCAGGAAGGCGAGTTGGGCGTGCTGGGCCACAAGGTCGGCGTAGCCATGGGCAAGCGTAGGCGGTGACGATGTATCGGCCAATGCCGGGGGAACGGGGCGCAGGGAAGGGGCCGTGGCCACCCGTACGCTGCTGCCAGGCAGCCAGCGCGACGACCGGATATCTTCCGCCGATGCGGCGGGTAGAAGCAGCAGTACCAGCAGTCCCGTGGACAGGAAGCGCGGGCGCAGCGGCGCCTGGCGCCTCACGGTGACTCCAGGTGTTCGCGCAGCGCGTAGATCTCCACGTCGCTGCGCAATCCCAGCTTGCGCAGCACCGCGACCTTCTGTGTGCTGACGGTCTTGATGCTGCGGTGCCGGCGCAGTGCGATTTCGGAGACGGTCAAGCCTTCCAGCAGCAGGCCCAGTACCTCGCGTTCGTTGCGGCTGAGTTCGCCGCGATCACCTGCCAGCCTGACGTCCGGGGGAACCCGGATCAGGCCCTGGGATACGCGCACGCTGGCGTCGGATAGTGCAGGAAGGGGCTCGGCCTTGCTGACGAATCCGCTGAGTCCGGCATCGAACAGGCTGTTGAGGTTGGTGGTGGGGGAGAGCGTGGCGAAGGCCAGCAGCGGCGTGCGGGGGAACTGCTGGCGCAGCAGCGCAACCAGCTCGATGCCGCCCAGGTCGCCACGGGCGAGCGTGAGGTCGATGATCGCCACATCAACGGGCGTGTGGCGGAGGCTGTCGATCAGTGCATCGCTACACCCATGGCTGGCGACGATGTCGAGCCGGAGATCGCCTGACAGGTGCAGGGCAGTGCCGCGACGGACGACTTCGTGATCGTCCAGGAGCGCCAGGCGGAGCCGACGCGGTGCAGGAAATCCATTCATGCGCGGGAGGTGGTCGGCGCCCATGGGCGTGGCCGTCATTCTGGCGCCGCTGTCGCGTCGAGCATCGAATTTGTTGCGTTTTTACGACTATTCCTAAAGATCGATATGTGCGGCCGATCGAGCAGGGCCTACTCAGTTGCTGTGCAAATGGATATGGCGCGGGTCAGGGGTGTGCGCGTGACTTCCGTCGTGGTCACTGGGGTTATTAACGTGACGCGTCACGTCGGCATGACCTTGCGCCCCTGCCCTGGGAGGGCGGCTCCGTCAGGGCAGGGGAGGGCAGCTATCGAGTCTGCACGCCGGGTATCGACATGCGATCCAGGAACTGTGCCGGCGTGATGCGGGGCAACTGTTCGGCATGGGCGGCGGAGAAGTGACGCAGACCGCCCCAGAGTGCGGTGTCTCCGATCAGGAAGCAGCGGTGCTGGGCACGGGTGACGGCGACGTTGAGCAGATTGGGCTTGCTGGAGGCCCAATGCGCCGCGCCCACCGTGTCCGTGTCACAGCCCAGCACCATCCAGACAATGCTCTCTTCCTTGCCCTGGAAGGTGTGCACGGTGCCGACGCGCTCCCTGCACCACGTGCGCAGCTCGGTGGTGCGTGGCGCCTGCGTGCCGGGCGGGGCATCCGCGCCAAGCCAGGCGTCCTGATTCCGCAGTCGCGCGAGCAGGGCGTTCTTGATGCGCTTGAAGGGCGAGATGATATAGACCGGGGGAAGCGTTCCTGTGCTGTGATAGAGCACCGCCAGCGCCTGCCGCACCAGGTCGATCTGGCACGGCACGACCTGCTTGTCGCTGGTGCGGCCGGGGGCGTGTACCCAGGCGCTGCCGCCGATATCCAGGCTGTCGGCGGGTGGCCGTGCTGCGCTGGGCTCCCACGGGTTGGAGAAGATCATCTTCCCCTCGTAGGCAATCGTGTTGGCAATGGAGAACATCGGTTCGACGCAGCGACGATGCACACGCAGCGGGCTGCCGATCCAGAGCGGCTCACCGCCGGACTCCATCCGGGCACCGAGCGGGTTGGCCTCGTCGGCCAATACCTGCACGGAGGTCTTGTCGGGCGAGACGTTCATGTCTGCGGGCAGTGCGCTGGTTTGGCCCAGCGCCTGCAACAGCTTGACCGGCACGGTGAACACCGGCTCGATCTGCAGCGGATCACCCACCACGATCGCGCGCCTGGAGCGCAGCAGTGCACCAACCGCCGCCTGTGGCACGGCCTGGCCGGCTTCATCGATGAACAGCCAGCCGATCGAGTCCGGTCCCAGGTGGCGGAACTGGCGTGCGACGGAAGCGAAGGTGCTGGAGACAACCGGCACGATCATGAACAGGCTCTGCCAGATGGCCAGCGCATCGCGTGGCTCCTGCAGCCGCTTGCCGCCCAGCAGGTGGCACAGTGCAATGATGTTCTGGGCGAAGCCGCCGCCCGTCTGCACGACCTCGTGCAGCCAGGCCTGGTGAAGCTGCAGCGCCGCCACGAAGAGGTTGGCGCGCTGCTCGTTGAGTTGCTCGCTGTTCCAGACTCCCTTGATTTGCCAGTCCTGATTCTCCAGTTCGGCCGCGGTGGCGGGATGGGACGCGGTGCCGAATTCGGCTTTCAGCCGTTCCAGCTGTTCCGCCATTCCAGCCCACTGCTGCGCCCGTGCCTGCGCGGCGGCCGATGCCTCGGCCAGGGTGCTCGCGGTGCGGTCCAGGTGCTGTTGCGCTGAATCACATTGCGGCCCGAGTTCGAGGCGGCGCAGGGTCCATTGCTGCTGATGATCTGCGTTCTGCGCCATTGTGGCCGCATGGCTGTTCGCACGTTGCCGATCAAAGATGCTGGCCCACCAGCCTGGCTTCTCTTCCTTCAGCAGGGTGCGTTGCGCCTTGAGCAGCGCGAGCTCTTCATCGGTCCTGCGGCGCTGGCTGTCGAGTGCAATGAATGCCTGTACGGCTTGCTCATGCGCGCGCTGTGCATCGCGAAGCTGTGACGCCGTATGCCGGCAGAAGCTCTCCTGATCGTTGCCGCTGACTTCACGGCTGAGCGAGGCGAGCCGATCAAGCTTTTCGACCAGTCCATTGACCATCGCGTCCGCCTTGTCGAACGCCTGCCGGGCCTCCTGGAAGCTCATGGCTGCCGGGCTGCTGCGCCATTGCCAGAGCGACTGGTGGCGGGTTCGGTCGTACCCCTTCGGCGTGGTCGTTTCGCCCTTCCTCGGGCCGGCCACGCTGATCGCCCGTACAAGCGCCTCGCGGTTGGCCTTCCTGCCCAATGCGCAGCTGATCAATCCCCAAGCATCGCTGTCTGCTGCCGGTCGTTCATAGGCGCCCCTGCCGTTCCAGTCGAGCAGGTTGCGGGCCAGCGGCCGAAGGTAGTCGAAGGTCACGTCCCCTGTGCTACTACGCCAACACGAACTTCCGGGCTTGCCCAGTGAACGGCTCTTCGGCAGGTCACGCGAAATGTTCTCCACGGCGGCGTTGTTCGACGATGCAACCACCATCTCGAAGCCGGTCAGGTCGGTCTTCAGCAGGGAGATCCTGCACGGCTTCTCACCTTCGAAGTTCACTTCGCGGGTTGCATCAAACGCAGCGGCGGGCGTTGCGCACTGTGACAATGCACGTGCACGGCGCACAATGTTTTCAGCGAAGATTTCACGCAGCAGCGTGGTCTTGCCGGTCCCGGGTGGGCCATTGACCGAGAAAATGCCTGAGTCGCGCACCTGCTCGAAGATGCTGTTCACAGCGAACTGCTGCATCAGGCTCATCGTGTGCGCAGGATCACCGGGCCAGTGGCCCCGATTGATGTGCCGCGGCCGCAGCCGCTCGGAAATCAGCGTCTGCCCTTTCGGTGTGTACAGGTCTTCGCGCCGGCTTTCCGGCAATGGGCTCAGGTAGGCGCGCAGCGGGGCACTGGCAGTGCCCTGGTCCAGTGCGCCGATGGCCCGCGCGATATCCTCGACGAAGAAGCTGTTGAGGATGCTGATCTCCGCGTCCTCTTCGGAGTGGGCCTCATCGTCCTCGGCGTCGTCCGCTTCCGGCGTTGACGCATTGTCGGGCCCCGGGGGTGCGGCCTTTGGTGCCTGTTCCGGCTTCGGCTTGTCTTCAACGCTTTTCGCCCGGATGACCAGCAGGGGAGCGGACGCGTCGCCCGCGGACGGGTCATGACCCGACCAGGTGCGCAGGATGTCGAGCAGGCGCAGCAGGTCGTCGGGGCTGCAGGGCATCGGGCCCTCATCCTGTGCGGCGGGGGTGGCAGTGGTGCTGCGGAACGTCGCCACGTCGCGCTTGAGTGCTTCAAGGCTTGCCTGGAAGGCGTCGAAGCCCAGGCCCTGCAAGCCATGCCTGGAGATCGTGCCCAGTGCCCACGGAACGGTCGACACCGAGATTTCACCCAGCTGCATCACGCCGTCGGCGTTGGCCCGCAGGCTGGCCGCGCAGGTCAGTCCTTCCAGTTCGGCCCGTTCGTCCTGCTCCAGCGATTCGTCATCGCTCGGCGTATCGGCCAGTACCCGCTGGGTGATGTCGGCCAGCTGGACCTTGTCGAAAATGCCGAGGTAGACATCGAATCCACTCAGCCGGCGCCCGGACGGCACGGGTGGGGACCACAGATCCTGCGGGTCCAGTCGCTCCAGCTGATCCCTGGACAGCAGCCGTACGCTCCAATCCGCGTCTTTCGACTCAAGGACCTGGCCCTGCAGATCGTAGGGTATGAAGAACTCAACCCTGTGCCAGAAGCTGAGGATCGCGCGGTGCCTGGCCTGCAACGTGTTGCGTCGTTCTTCCTTCAACTGCCTGTTCCTTCCATTGTGAAATCGGCTGCGGCCGGAGTGCGCCCTTCGCGGGCCATTGTGACCGGCGCGCAGCCCTGCATTAGCCATTAGCGGCCGCCGCGGTCGAGTCTTGAGTGTTCGTGGTTCGGGCGCCAGGCTGCGATGCCGTCGGCGACCATTGCTGGCTTGCCCGGGACGGTGGCGATGATGATAGACATGGCCCCGACAGCGGCTGCGCGCGTGCGGCATGACCAAGGCGGCTGCGGTGATGAATGCGACATCCGGCGCCAGCCAAATGTCGATATACGCTGCCGTCAGCGCACCGACTGCGGCACACGCCTCAGCTTGCCGGTGTCGTAGCCCATGGCCGCGATGCGTTGCACGGCCTGCTGGTAGTCGCTCTCGGATACCTGCGGCGTGCGTGCCATGTACCAGACATAGTCGCGCTTGCTGCGGGCGACAATGGTCTGCCCATAGTCGTCGTCCAGCCAGGCAATCACGTACTCGGCCTGGATCGGCCAGACGAACTGCATGCCCCAGATGGCGCCGTTGCCGTTCTTCTCGACCCGTCCAACAGGGTGCATCGACTTCTGCGGGGCGTCGAAACTGCCCTTGCGATAGGTGAAGGTCGTCTGGATGCGCCCGTCCGGCTTCAATGCGTAGCTCTCCACGGCGTCGAAGGCTTCGCGCTCCGGCCAGGATGGGATGTGGGCGATCACATACCAGTCGCCCATGAAGCGTGGCACGTCCACGGATGGAGGGCGGGGCAGGGGACGGGTATCGCTGGAACTGCAGCCAGAGCCAAACAGGCTCAATGCCAGCAGGGGAAGCAGCGAGCGCATGCGCATGTCACACCTCAACCGGGGCGGAACAGATAGTGGGCGACCAGCCACTGCTGGCCGTCGTCGTATCCAAACAGCTCGGCGCATGCCATCCAGAACATGCGCCAGCGCTGCCACCAGATCTTCGCCGCGGCCTGGCCGTAGGTTGCGACAAGAACCGGCATCACCTGCTCGCGCGCTGCATCCTGGTTGGCCAGCCAGTGGTCGGCGGTGCGCTGGTAGTGGGTGCCATCCAGCAGCCAGCGTTGATCGAGCCGCAGGTCGCGCTGGAAGTGCAGCAGCGTATCGGCCGCCGGCATCAGCCCGCCGGTGAAGAAGTGACGCCCCATCCAGTTGTCGCCACCCTCGGTCTCGAACGGGTACATCAGCGTGCGATGGGCGAAGATGTGCACGAACAGCGCGCCGTCGGGCTTCAGCCACTGGCTGATTCGCGCCAGCAGGCGTTCGTAGTTGCGTACATGCTCGAACATTTCCACCGAGACACAGCGATCAAAGCGCGCGGTTGGGAGCTCGAGCTGGTTGACGTCGCAGGTCAGCACCTCGACGTTGTGCAGCCCCCGGGCCTGGCATTGCGCCAGGATGTGCTGGCGCTGGCTGTGCGAATTGGACACTGCCGTGATCGCAGCGGTGGGATAGCGTTCGGCCATCCACAGGGTCAGCGAACCCCAGCCGCAGCCAAGCTCCAGGATGTGCTGGCCATCGGCCAGTTCGGCGCGCTGGCCATACAGTTCCAGCATGGCCTCCTCAGCCTGGTCCAGCGTTTCGCGCCCGGTGGGGTAGTAGCAGCTGCTGTACTTCAGGCGCCTGCCCAAACAGGCCTGGAAGAACGCCGCGGGAACTTCGTAGTGCTGGCGGTTGGCCGCGTCGGTATGCAATGCGAGCGGGCTGTCGGCGAGTTCTGCGATACGACGGCTGAAGCGCGCGGACTGTGCTTCGATATCGCTCAGCATTTCCTCGTGCAGACGTTGCGCGCACAGGCGACGGATGCCGGCACGCAGGGCCGCATCGGGAACCAGTCCGCGCTCGGCCCAGGCGATCAACCCGGTCTCCGCGTCGTCGGCCGGGTTCAGTGACGGAATCGCGTTCATGCGGAATGCTCCTTGGAAGAACGAGGGAACCAGGGGAAGAACATCGGCGTGCTGCGCTGGTAAGCGCGATAGTCGTCGCCGCGGCTGCGCAGCGCCTGCTTTTCAGTGAATGGAATGCCGCTGAGGTAGCGCAGGAACACGTACATCAGCAGTGGGCCTGCCCAGGCCAGCCACCACAGCGGCGAGCCGATCGCGAGCAGGACGTAGCTGAACCAGTGCAGCCACTCGAAGAAGTAGTTGGGGTGGCGGGAGTAGCGCCAGAGCCCGTCGCGGCAGGTGCGTCCCTTGTTCGCCGCATTGGCGCGGAAGCGGGCCAGCTGGCGATCAGCCAGGCTCTCGCCGCCGACGCTCAGCAACCAGACGCATGCCGCGGCCACTACCCACGGTGTCAGGCCGGTGTGGGAATTGGCAGCCACTGCAACGAAGGGCAGCGCGAACAGTACGACCAGCAATGCCTGGGCCATGAAGAAGCCGAAGATCCTGCCCTGATGCCCGTGCCAATGCTCGCGCAGGTAACGGTAGCGGCCGTCTTCCTGCTCGTGACGGACCCGGTGCCACAGGTGCAGGGCGAGTCGACTGCCCCACAGGCCGCCGAGCAGCCCCAGTGCAACCCGTGGCACCACCGCGCCATCACCCAGCAGCGCCAGCAACAGGGCCGAAGCGCCCACGCCCTTGGCCCAGAGCACATCGACCACGCCGATGTTGCGGTGGCGGCGCTGCCAGGCCCAGCCCCAGCTCATCACCAGCACGGCATACAGCAGCACCCACAGCAGATTGATCATGACGTTGCTCCGGCCAAGGAGGGCGGGAGGGTGCGGGAACCGCGACGAGCGGCCATGCACAGCAGCGAAAGCGCGATGCTCCAGCCTACGCCCAGCACCAGCAGACCCTGCCATAGCGGCGCAGTGAAACAGACCGCCTCGAAACCGCGCGCTGCGGAGAGATACGCCAGCGGGGCCAGCAACAGGCCGAACAGGGCTGGCAGGGCAGCGTGGCGCAGCAGGAAGCGCATCGAAGTGGTCAGCGTCATCGCAAACGCGGCCCATAACGCCATTATCCAGGGCGGCGGCGCTACGCCCAGCGGGGCCGCAGCGTAGCGCACGGTGCCGCTGGCCGCGGCACTGGCGTCGACCAGCCACGCGCAGGCCAGCGCCAACAGCATCAGGCGAAGATCCAGCCGGGGTTGTGGCGACGTCAGTAGCTGGCTGCCGATATAAAGCGTCGCTGCCAGCAGCGCAGGCCATTGCCAGCCGCGCGCGGCGCCGGCCACTGCGCACAGCCAGACCAGCTGGTTGCCAAGCAGATTGGCCCAGAACCGGCGCATCTCAGCTGCCCTGGTCCGGCGAGGCACTCGGACGATGCCCCGGGCGCGCCAGCAGCAGATGTGAAACGCCGATCGAACGCTCCAGGAAGCCGCCCTCGCAATAGGCCAGGTAGAACTCCCACATCCGGCAGAAGCGCGTATCGAAGCCCTGCGCCTGCACGTCGGGCAACCTGGCGAGAAACCGTTGGCGCCAGGCGCGCAGGGTCAGTGCGTAGGAGTGGCCGAAGTCCTGCTGGGCGATCAGCTGCAGGTCGCTGGAGCGGGTCTTGGCGGCCATGATCGCGTTGATCGACGGAATGAAGCTGCCCGGGAACACATAGCGCTTGATGTAGTCGACGCTGCGCCGGGCCTGCTCGTAGCGGTGGTCCTCGATGGTGATGGCCTGCAGCAGGGCAATGCCATCGGGCTTGAGCAGGCGCTGCAGCGTGGCCATGTAGGTGTCCAGGTACTCCGCGCCGATGGCTTCGATCATCTCGATCGACACCAGCTTGTCGAACTGACCCTGCAGGTCGCGGTAGTCCTGCATCAGCAACGTGACCTGATCCTGCAGGCCAGCTGCCCGCACACGTTCGGCGGCCAATGCATGCTGTTCCGCGGAGATGGTGGTTGTGGTGACATGGCAGCCGTAGTGCTGCGCCGCGTGCAGCGCAAAACCACCCCAACCGGTACCGATCTCCACCACGCGGTCGCCCGGCTTGAGTTGCAGCTGCTGGCAGATGCGGTCCAGCTTGCGCTGCGAGGCGGACTCCAGCGACTCGCTCTCCTTGGCGAACAGGGCCGAGGAGTACATCAGGTCCGGCGACAGGAACAGGGTGAAGAAGTCGTTGCCGAGATCGTAGTGCGCGGCGATGTTGCGGCGGCTGCCCTCACGACTGTTGCGGCGCAGGCGGTTCCAGCCGCGCAGCAGCCAGCCACCCACGCGGGCCGGGCCGTGTTCCATGCTGTCGAGCAGGTCGCGATTGCGCACCAGCAGTCGTATCAGGGCGACCAGGTCATCGCAGTGCCACTCGCCCTGGATGTAGCTTTCACCTGCACCGACGCTGCCTTGTGCCGCGACCTTGCGATAGAACGCCGGGTCTTCGATGGTGACGGTGACATGCAGTTCGCCGCGGGCATCACCCAACCAGACTTCGCCCAGTGCGTCGCGCACGCACAGGCGGCCGTCGCGCATCGGGGCCAGCTGGGCCAGCAGGCGGCGGCGCAGGAAGGCATCCAAGGCGCCGGGGCGCGGCAGCGCGACCGAAGGAGTCATCGAGTTCATCGCGGTTTCTCGGCAAGGGTGGGGTGGTCGTGCACGGGGTTGCGCTTCAGCCACAGCCGCAACGCGTGCCAGTGGATGGCGGCCACCACCTGGGTGGTCATCAGTGGATAGCAGGCCAGCACCCGGGCCAGCCCACGGCCATCCAGGGTGTGGCGCTGCATGACCTGGGTGGCATCAAACTGGCGCACACCGTCGCGCCAGACCTGCATGTGCACGCGCAGATCCTCATCAGGGCAGTTGAACCGCCAGTCGTAATGGCAATCCATCGGCATGAAGGGCGAGACATGGAAGCACTTGTCGAACCGCCAGCGCAGCGAGGTGCCTTCGTGCGTGGCCGTTGCGATTGGCAGCACGTAGGCGTGCCGTTCCTTCCAGGGCGTGTTGGTGATCTCGGCGACGATGCAGTCCAGCGTGCTGCCATCGGCGCGGTAGCAGTAGTAGAAGCTGACCGGGTTGAATGCGTGCCCGGCGAAGCGGAGATGGGTAAGCAGGCGTACCGGGCCGGTCGGCCGGTAGCCGAGCACGGTTGCCGCGTGGTCGCGCACCGCATCGGCCAATGGCCGGGCGGGATCCCCGAAGTAGTCGCTACGGCGGAACTCGGCCAGGTTGCGGCGATTGACCGACCACAGCCAGCGGCCGGCGAACACCGTGTCCAGCTCGTCCAGATCGAGCAACAGCTGCGCGATGGGGTAGCGGAACGCATGCGGATGCGGATGATGCCGGCGGTGCATCACCTGCCCGAAGTAGAGCGCACTGGCGCTCATGCGGCCACCTCGCCGGGAGTCGCCATGACGCGGTGCGGTTCGCAGGTGCGCAGGGCATCGACCACGCGACGGGCGCTGCGGATACCGTCCTCGTGGAAGCCCCAGCCCCAATAGGCACCTGCGAACCAGGTGCGGCGGTGGCCCTGCAGCTCCGCCCAGCGCTGTTGTGCGCGTACAGCAGCGTGATCGTGGACCGGATGCGCATAATGCAGGGTGCGCAGCACCTTGCCCGGGTCGATCGCCTCGCTGCGGTTGAGCGTGACCACCAGCGGCGTGTTGCCGGGCAGGCCCTGCAGCAGGTTCATGCAATAGCTCACCGTGCAGGGGGCGATGGGGTCTTCTGGTACGTGCGCGTTCCATGCTGCCCAGGCCTTGCGGTTGCGCGGCAGCAGCGAGGCATCGGTATGCAGCACGGCCTCGTTGGATTGGTAGCGGATTGCGCCGAGGATGTCGCGCTCGGGGGCATCGGCATCGATCAGCAGGGCCAGCGCCTGGTCGCTGTGGCACGCCAGGATCACCTCGTCGAAGTCCTCCACGCCAGCGGCGCTGTGCACGCGCACGCCCCATGGCATGCGCTCGACGGCCGTGACCGGGCATTGCAGCCGCTCATGCACCCGCCAGCGGCGGCGCAGTGCATCCACATAGCGCGCCGAGCCGCCCGTCACTACGCGCCAGTCCGGGCGACCGGTCATCTGCAGCATCTGGTGGTTGGCCATGAACTGCGCCAGGTAGCGGGCCGGAAACTCTCGCACCGTGGCCGCAGGAGACGACCACAACGCCGACGCCATCGGCAGCAGGTGCTCTTCAATGAACGCCTCGCCATAGCGCTGGCTGTGCAGGTACTCGCCGAGCGTTGGGCCTTCGGATTCGGCCAGCAACAATGGTGCATCCCGATAGAAGCGGCGCAGGTCAGCCAGCATGCCCCAGAACCGCGGCGACACCAGGTTGCGGCGCTGGCAGAACAGGCCATCCAGCGAGGTGGCGTTGTACTCCACGCCACTGCGCTCGCTGTGCATCGAGAAGCTCATCGTCGTCGGCTGCGAGGCCACGCCCAGCTCATCGAACAGCGCCGTCAGCAGCGGGTAGTGCAGGGGGTTGAAGACGATGAAGCCGGTATCCACCGCCATGCGCGCGCCGTCCACCTGCACGTCGTGGGTGTGGGTATGGCCGCCCAGGTAGTCGTTGGCTTCGAACAGCGTGACGTCGTGCTGGTCATCCAGCCACCAGGCGCTGGCCAGTCCTGCAATGCCGGAACCGATGATCGCGATGCGCATGTCAGTACCTCGCCTTGGCCAGCACCCATTCGGGAATCGGCTTGAGCCCTTTCACCAGCCCAAGCGCCGCCATCGCGCGCAGCCCATACCAGGTCAGGTCCACTTCCCACCAGCGGAAGCCTTGGCGAACGGTGCCCGGGAAGAAGTGGTGGTTGTTGTGCCAGCCTTCGCCGAAGGTCAGCAGGGCGAGCCAGAGGTTGTTGCGGCTGTCATCGCGGGTCTCGAAGCGGCGGCGGCCGAAGCGATGGGCCAGCGAATTGATGGTGACCGTGGCATGGAACAGCACGATGGTGGAGATGAAGAAGCCCCACACCAGCAACTGTGGCCCGGAGGTGTGCAGGCCCGGCGCCCAGCGCTCCAACCAAGCACCCAGTGCATACAGTGCCGCAGCCAGCAGTACCGGCACGGCCGTATCGAAGCGGTCCAGCCAGCGCAGCTCCGGGAAGCGCGCCAGGTCCGGTACCCGCGACAGGTCGGTGGTAAACCCCTCGCGGGTCAGGAACCAGCCCATGTGGCTGCGCCAGAAACCACCTTCGCGCGGGGAATGCGGGTCCAGCGGCTGGTCGGCGTGCCGATGGTGGTGGCGATGATGGGCGGCCCACCACAACGGCCCGCGCTGCACGCTGGACGCGCCGATCACCGCGAACACGAACTGCACCGGACGCGATGCCTGGAAGGTGCGATGGGAGAAGTAGCGGTGATAGAACGCGGTGATGGCGAACATGCGCACCGCATAGAGTGCTGCGGCCACGATTACCGCCGTCCACGAGATGCCCACCCAGATCACCGTGAAGCAGGCCAGATGCATCAGCGCGAAGGGCACGGCGCGCAACCAGTCGATGCGCCCCGGCCGCTCGCCGGGGGCCTCTGCGGCGTTGCCGGTATCGAACCAGCGCTGCAGCGTGCGCAGCAGGCGCCAGCGTCGACGGGGAAGGGGCGCTACAGAGGCCATGGCGGATCTCGGCGGGTGTCGTGTCTTCCTTTACGCAGCAGGATGCGCAATGGATGCGCCACGACGCAGTAAATTTCCACTTCACCTGGGCGTCACGACGCAACGCTCGGCCTAGGGTTGCGCCCATGCCTGTTGCCAGTCGCCTGCCGGTCGCTCGGCAGGTGGCGAGCGGAAGCGCACGGCTACCTGCGGGTAGCTGCCGCGGGCGTCGCGCAGATTGCTGGTGCCGCGGAACTCCAGCAGGCGGCGGTCGGCAGTGGCGTAGACCAGGGCCAGGCGCGGCGCGATGCCGCCGTACCAGGTGTCAAGACTGACCTCGATGGCCTGGGCGTCGATGCCCTGCCAGCGAACAGGGCCGGTGCGCCGCACCTGCACCGGGAAGTAGCGCTGGCGCGCAGGCACCAGGAACGGCAACGTGATGCGCTCGCCCCGCAGCAGCGCCGTCCAGTGCAGGCGCACCGCCGCGTCGAATCCCGCATCGATCACCGCATCCGTCGGCAACGCAAGCTGGCCCTGCCGCAGCGGGCTTGTGTCATCTTCCCGCCAGGAGATCGACACCGAATCGCCTGCGGCCTCCACCTCGGCCATCTGGCCGCTGCGACGGTCCTCGAGCGAGTAGCCCCGTGCCTGTGGCCGGGTGCTTGCCGGCAGATGCTTGCGGGCGAATGGCTGGCCGTCCGGGCATTGGTACAACACCCATCGCTCGGCGCCCTCCGCTGCCTCGCGCCGCCAGTGCACCTCATGGTAAAGGACGGCGCCCTGGCTGGAGGTCGCTACCCCCTCGTTTCGCAGCCAGGGCGCCGCCAGCGCGGCGTGGGGCAGGCACAGCAACAGCCAGGCAATGCGCATGGCGTTCATCCGGAAGGGGAGGGCTCAGGTCATACGGCGGAGATGGGCGGTTGGATGCGTTGCGCTGCCTGCATCCAATTGCTGCCCCCGCGCGTACAGAGGACAGACCTTCACCCGCCCGCCGCGAACGCCGATGTACCCTGACGCCGCCAGCACTCTCCTCAACTTCGATAGCGTACGCATTGTGTCCAGCGCCCAGCAGCCGAGCAGCGAGCCGACGAACTGGGCCGGTGACATGGATGGCGTGGCGCGGCTTCGTGACCGCGACTGTTTCATGCGGATCTACGACTACTTCATGCCGCGGCTGTGCGTGTACCTGCGTGGCCTGGGCGTGCCTGAGGCGGTGGCCGAGGAGCTGGCGCAGGAGAGCCTGCTGCGGCTATGGCTGCGGGCCGCCGATTTCGACCCCGGGCAGGGGGCCTTGAGTACGTGGCTTTATCGCATCGCCCGCAATCTGCATATCGATCGCATACGGCGCGAACGCAGCTGGATGCAGGTGCAGGCCGCGGTGGAAGATGCGGCAACGATGGATGTGGTTGAGCGCAGCAGCGCCGAGCAGTTCGCCGACCAGGCGCGGTTGCGGCAGAAGATCAATGAGCTGCCCGCCGTGCAGGCGAGGCTGGTGCGGATGTCCTATTTCGAAGCGAAGAGCCACAGCGAGATTGCCGAGGCGCTGGGCATGCCACTGGGGACGGTCAAGTCACACCTGCGCCGTGCGTTCCTGCAACTGCAGGCCAAAGTGGGAGGTGCGCTGTGAATCCGCATCACCACCTGCACGAATCCACCTTGATGAGCTATGCCGCCGGCGCGCTGCCGGCGCCGTTGAGCATCGTGGCCGGCGCCCATCTGGAGCAGTGCCCGCATTGTCGGCAGCGCCTGCGCGAGGCTGAGGCGATCGGCGCTGCTCTGCTGGAACAGACACAACCGTCCACCGCCGATCTGCGGCGTGAGCAGTTGCGCGAGGCCATGCTGATGCAGCTGGCCTCGGAATCGCCGATCGCCAGGGCGGAAATTACGCGCCCGGTACCGAAGGAGCGGCCCGAGGCCAATCCGGACCATCTGCCTGCTTCGTTGCACCCTTACTTTGGCGCTTCACTCAGTGGGTTGCGCTGGCGCTGGATGGCGCCGGGCGTGCACTGCATCCGTGCCGAGCAGATGCCGTCGCTGATCATGCTGAAGATCGCACCGGGCAAATGCCTGCCCATGCACAGCCATGGCCGCAGCGAGCTGACCCAGATCCTGCGCGGTTCCTACAACGATGCGCTGGGGCTGTTTGCACCGGGCGACGTGGCGGATCTGGATGAGGACGTGGAGCATCAGCCGGTGACGGCGCCGGGCGTACCGTGCATCTGCGTGTCGGCGTTGGATGCGCCACTGGTGTTCAGTGGCTGGCTGGCGCGGAAGATCCAGCGTTTCGTGAAGCTCTAGGATGAGTGCGGCGATGGCGACGGGCGCGCTACGGGTTCTGCTGACCGGTGCTGCAGGGCTGGTGGGGCAGGGTGTGGCCCTGGCCTGCCAGCGCTCGCCCCGGGTCGCCGATCTGACTGCCCTGGTCCGGCACCCGGGCAGTCTCAATGGCACTGGCAGCGAACTGATCGTGCCTGACTTTCTGCGTATCCAGGAACGGCAGGATGATCTGTTGGGATTCGACGCCTGCTTCTACTGCGCCGGCGCTCCGCCGGTGGGCACGGCCGAGGCAGAGTACCGGCGGGTGACGCTGGACACCACCCTGGCCGTTGCCCGCGCCTGGGCCACCGCGAATCCGCAGGGGTGCTTCCTGTATGTGTCCGGCGCCGGCGCGGATGCGCGAAGCCGTGTAATGCCATTGCGGGTGAAGGGCGAGACCGAGCGGGCGCTGCAGGAACTGCCGGTCCGCACGGTCATGCTGCGCCCGGGTGGCGTGCGCCCTGTCGAGGGAACCGGTACCCGTCATCCCCTGTTGAAGCCCTTGTACTGGGGTGGCGCACCGTTGATGAAGCTGGCGGGCGCGATTGCGCCATCGCTGATGACCAGCAACCTGGCCCTGGGCCAGGCGATGATTGCACTGGCCGGCAGGGAACATCCGCCGGCCACGGTGGAGTGCGCGGACATCAACCGGATCGCGATGGACGTGAGCGACCCGGTTGCCTGACCTCAGTGCGCGGCACCTTCCAGCGCGGTACGCACGGCCTGGGCCAGGTCGCTACGGGTAAACGGCTTGGGCAGCAGCGCGGCTGCCCGGCCTTGGCTGCCCACCTGGTCGTGGTCGCGTGGATACCCCGAAGTGAACAGCACGGCGACTTCCGGCCAGCGTTCCCGCACTTCACGCACCAGCTCCCAACCCGACATGCCGGGCATCACCACGTCCGAGAACAGCAGGTCCACCCGGGTGTCGGGACGTTCCAGCAGCCGCAGCGCGGAGGGGCCGTCGTGCGCTTCCAGCACGCGATAGCCGAGCAGGCGCAGGGCATCAACGGTGTGCGCACGCACATCATCGTTGTCCTCGGCCACCAGGATGGTTTCCTCGCGCGGCGAGTAGCCCGCCAGGCCTGTCTGAGGCGCGCTTGCCGCGCAGGGCAGGGCCAGCGCGGAACGCGGGAACATCATGGTGATGCTGGTGCCGCCACCTTCCACTGAATCGATCAGCACATGGCCGCCGGACTGCTTGACGAAGCCGTGCACCATCGACAGGCCCAGGCCGGTGCCGCGGCCGACCTGCTTGGTGGTGAAGAAGGGCTCGAACACGCGCGCGAGGGTGGTCGCATCCATGCCGTGGCCGTTGTCGCGGACCCGCAGCATCACGTATTCGCCAGGCGCTGCATCGGGGAACAAGGCGGCGTAGTCGTGGTCGAGATGGCTGTTGTCGACCTCGATCACCAGCCGGCCACCGTGGGGCATGGCGTCGCGGGCGTTGACGGCCAGGTTGAGCACCGAAGCCTCCAGCTGGCTGACGTCGATCTCGACGCACCAGACGTCTGCAGCGGCGCGGATTTCCAGCTGCACCAGCTCGCCCAACGCACGCTGCAGCATGTCATGCATGTCCAGCAGGCGGTCGTTGAGGTTGGCGGCCTGGCTGTGCAGCGGCTGGCGCCGGGCAAATGCCAGCAGGCGCTGGGTCAGGCTGGCGGCACGGCCCACGCCCTTGAGGGCGTTGTCCAACGCACGGCCGACCATGGCGCCCGGCTCGCCGGCACGTTCGCTCAGTAGCATGGCGTGTTCGACGTTGCCGGAAATCACCGTCAGGATATTGTTGAAATCGTGGGCGATGCCGCCGGTGAGCTGGCCCACCGCTTCAATCTTCTGTGACTGGCGCAGTGCATGCTCGGCCTGCAGGCGGGCGGTGGTTTCCACGGCCTCCGCCACCACCGCCGTCACCGCGCCTTCGGCATCCAATAGCGGACGGAACGAGAAATCGTAGCTGCGGCGGCCGGTGGGCAGCTCCAGATCCAGTGCATGCAGCGAGCTGTGCCCCTTCGCGGCAGCGGCAACGGCCTGGTCCACCAGGGTGCCGACGTCGCCGCTGGTGGCGAACCACAGCGATTGGCCATAGCGCTGACCCACCACATCGGGCTTGTCGGCCAGTACGGCAGCCAACGAGGCGATATTGGCGTCGACCACGCGACCGCCCTGGTCCAGCAGCACCTGATGCTGGAAGCTGGATTCGAAGATGGCCTGCAAGCGCCGCTTGCTGGCCCGAAGCTCGGCGGTACGCGCCTGAACCTGCTGCTCGAGCAGCTGGTTGTCTTCGCGCAGGGCGAGCTCGGCCTGCTTCAGCCCGGAGACGTCGCTGCCCAGGCAGATGTAGCCGACCACGGTGCCGTCGGCGCTTCGCTCCGGCACACAGTCCATCTGCACGAATCGTGATTCGCCACTGCGGTGGGCCAGTTCCACCTGGAAGCGGGTGCGCTCACCCTGCAGCACCCGTTCGATGCTGGGCAGGGCATGTTCGAAGGCGGAAATGCCACTGACATCGCGCGCCGTACGGCCCAGCAGTTCGGCCAGGCTGACGCCGTGCCAGTCCAGGAAGGCCTTGTTGGCAAAGCGGTAACGATGCTCCCTGTCGAGCTGGGCGATCAGTGCCGGTACGGCATCGGTCACCTGCTGCAGCTGGGCCTGGCTGTCGTTCAGCGCGGCCTGCGCATTGGCCAGCTGGGTGCGCTCGTGCGCCTCCTGGCGGGCGCGGCGAATCGCATCCGGCAGGCGTTGCAGGCGCTGCTTGACCACGTAGTCACGCGCGCCGCGGGTCAGGGCCTGTACCGCCAGCTCTTCGGTAAGCGTGCCGGAGACAAAGATGAAGGGCGTCTGCGGGATGCGCTCACGGGCCAGTGCCAGCGCGGCGTCGCCATCGAATCCCGGCAGCACATGATCGGCCAGGATGACATCGAAGGCGCGATTCTCGATCGCCTCGATGAAGGCATTGCGGGTCCAAAGGCGCTCGGCCTCGAAGTCGAGGCCGGCCCGTTGCAGTTGTGCGGTGATCAGCTCCGCATCAAGCGCACTGTCCTCCAGCATGAGGATGCGCAGGCGCTCGCTGCGGCGCGATCCATCACGCATTGTGCTGCCCCGAGCCGTTGGGGCGATGCGGCGGCGGCTGGTTGGTGATGCCCCAGAACATGCCCAGGCCCTGGATGGCGTCGAAGAACTCCTTGAAGTCCACCGGCTTGACCACGAATGCGTTGACGCCCAGTTCGTAACTGCGCACCAGATCCTGCTCTTCGCGGGAGGAGGTCAGCATCACCACCGGCGTGCTGCTCAGGTTCGAATCGCCACGGACCTGCTCCAGCACCTCCAGGCCGTTCACCTTGGGCAGCTTCAGGTCCAGCAACACCACCACCGGGCCGCCGTGGTTGGCGCCAGCGAATTTGCCTTCGCAGCGCAGGTAGTCCAGCGCTTCGGCGCCGTCGCGTACATGGATGACATCGTTCAGCAACTGGCAACGCGACAACGCCGCCAGCGTCAGCTCTGCATCCTTGGGGCTGTCCTCTACCAGGAGGATCGGCCGCAGGTCCCTCATGGGTGATCTCCTGTGGAACGGGGTAGGGTGAAGTGGATCGTGGCGCCCTTGCCGGGTTCGCCCTCGGCCCAGGTGCGGCCGCCATGGCGGCCGACGATGCGGCGGACATTGGCCAGGCCGATGCCGGTGCCTTCAAATTCCTCGACGTGGTGCAGGCGCTGGAACACGCCGAACAGCTTGTCCACGTAGCGCATGTCGAAGCCACAGCCGTTGTCGCGCACGAAGAAGTGGTCCTCTTCCTCGAGGCGCTCATGGCCGATCTCGATCGCTGCCTGCTCGCGTTCACGCGTGAATTTGACGGCGTTGGCCAGCAGGTTCTGCCAGACCAGGCGCATCATTGTCGGGTCGGCCTGCACCTCCGGCAGTGGCGCCAGTGTCCACTGCACGTCGCGAGCTGCGTAGTCCAGGGCCAGGCTCCGGCGCACATCTTCGGCCAGAGCGGCCATGTCCAGCCGTACCCGGCCAAGCGTGGAACGGCCCATCTGCGAGAAGCTCAGCAGGTCGTCCACCAGTGTCCCAGCGGATTTGGCCGACTCCACGATCGTATCCAGGAAGCGGCGCTCGGTATCGTTGAGGCGTTCGCCGGCCGAGCTTCCCAACAGCTCCGAGTAACCAACGATGTGGCGGAAGGGCGCACGCAGGTCGTGGCTGACCGAATAGGAAAACGCTTCGAGTTCCTTGTTGCTGCGGACCAGCTGCTCGTTGAGCTCCGCCATTTCCTCGGCCTTGCGCAGCACGATGTCGACGATGGCGGTGCGCATCTCGTGGGCGGCATCGCGGTCGGCGTCGTTCCACGGCAGGCTGCGCTGCTGAACGGTTTCCTTCCAGGCCTCGAAGGAGCTGCGCGGCGACAGTGCCACGTCGGGTGCCGCGGTCTTGCGTGGATCGCCGCCCCAGCGCACGGTACGCAGCACTTCGGGGCGGAACCACATCAGGTAGCTGTCATGCAGCTGCGAAATGGACACCGCCAGGACGCCGCTGGCCACGTCGGACAGGCGTGCGCCGGGCGCCCAGTCGGCCGCCAGGTGGTCACTGCAGTACGTCTCCTGCCCGGCCTGCTGTGCGGCCAGCCAATCGGCCAGGGCCAGCACGTCGGTTGCGGGCGGGCACTGGCCCACACGCATGCAGTCACCCTTGTGCACGATGGCGGCGCCTGCCGCGCCGGTCAGCGACAGCAGGCTGGCTTCATCGTGGCGCAGCGCAGCCATGAAATCCTCGTCGCCGGCCATGCGTGCCAGCAGCTTGACCAGCACCGAGCGGCGCGCCACGCGCTCTTCGATGGCGCGTGCACGCTCCTTCAGCGCGATCTGCAGCGACAGGATCTGGCCCATGAACTCACAGGCGGTGCGCACGTGGTAGGGCAGGCGGCGCGGCTGCACCGTGTGGCAGGACACCAGGCCCCATAGCTGGCCCTCATGTACCAGCGACACCGACATCGACGCACCGGTGCCCATGTTGCGCATGTACTGCAGGTGCACGGGCGAAACGCTGCGCAGCACGGCCAGGCTCAGGTCGGTGGCCGGCGCGTCGCGGTGTTCCTCGCTGCGCACCAGCGGGGCGGGGGAGTAGTTGTTGTCCGCGATCAGTCGCACCCGGTTGCGCCGATACAGCTCGCGGGCCTGGGCCGGAATGTCCGACTCGGGGAAGCGCAGGTCCAGGTAGGACGGCAACAGGCCGTTGCCATCCTCGGCGACCACGATGCCGTTCCAGCCGGCATCGAACTGGTAGACCAGGGTGCGGTCGAAGCCGGTCAGCCGGCGCATGTGCGCGGCCGCCAGCTGGCACAGATCTTCCACGGTGGTAGCCGATTCGATGCCGGTCATCAGTTCGCGGATCGACGGATACAGTTCTTCCAGCGAACCTGGCTGGCCGGGAACCGGTGCCTCCAGCTCGATCAGCAGATCGGTGGCGGAGCGATGCACCAGCAACTGATGCCGGCCGTGGCCATCCAGGTGCACAGCGCCGACATGGGCGCTGCTGCCGACCGTGGCCTGCTGGAACAGCGCCTGGAAGGGCGCCAGCACGCCGCCCAGTACTTCGCTGACATGCTGCATCAAGGGTTCGCCGAACTGCTGCAGCAACCCCGGCTGGCTGATGGCGCGCTCACGCACCCGCAGTGACTGTGGCTCCACTACCAGAAGCACGCCGTATGGCTGGATGGCACCGGGCGTGTGGATCGGTTCGCGCGCACAACGGGACTGGGTGGTGTCGTGCGTGGACTCGGCAGAAGGCATCAAGGGCGGGACTCATGATTCGTGGATGGCTGGAATGGCCCAGCGTTGCATCCGGTATGCATGGATGGTGAAGCAAAATCGTGCATTCGCCTACCAGCACGTGCGCGTGAAGAACGTTTCATTCAAACCTGAATTCTTCATCTGAACATTCCAACAGCACTTGCATGTTTCGCGAAAGGTACATGCGCGCTGCACGCGCGCTCGACACCGACTTGCCTAGGGTGAACGCACATTCCTGAGTGACCACGTCCCGTGAACCTGCAGACCTTGCCTTCAACGCCATACCGCATGCTTGCCGACAGCTGCCAGTTCGAGTTGCTGGATGTGGATGCGTTGCAGGACCCGGCCAGTGGACGCCTCCTCCACCTCTACTCGCTGGTTGCACGGTGCATGAGCTGCCAAACGGTGTTCAAGGCCGAGGAAGGGCAGGGACTGGTCAGCCATACCTCCGCACGCGTGGTGCGATGCCCCACGGGTTGTGGCCAGCAGGCGTTCAAGCCGGCGTTGCTGCGTGCATGGCAGCCGCAGCGCGTCGCACAGGCCTGCGAGCCCTGATGCCGGCTCACAGCAACCCGGGATTGGCGCGCCACACCGCGAAGTTCAGCGCCGAGGCGAACGATATCCAGGCCAGGTAAGGCAGCAGCATCACCGCCGCGCCGCGATGGAGGCGGGCGAAGGCAATGATCGTTGCGCACACCAGCGTGATCAGTACCAGGATGTCAACGAAGGCCAGCGCGCCCAGTTTCCAGCCGAAGAACAGCCAGCTCCAGAGGGCATTGACGGCCAGCTGCACCAGATAGAGCACCAAGGCCGGCTGTGCGTTGCGCCAGCCGCGTTCGCGCCAGACCAGCCACGCCGCAATGGCCATCATCGCGTAGAGCAGACTCCACACCGGGCCAAACACGCTGGCAGGCGGTGCCCACGCGGGCAGGGCGAGGGTGGCGTAGAAGCTGGCGGCGGATGTCGATGCCCACGCGCCGACTGCCGCCGCCGCAAAAGTGACCACACCCCATCCCAGAAGACCCGCAACCTGTGAACGCCGTTTCATTCCGTGCCGCTCCATCCTGCGTTTATCCATTCATACGAACGGAAGCGGCAATTGGATGCAGCCCTGGGCGATCAGTCTGAAGAACCCGCGGTGCTTCCACTTTCGCCAGCCGGCAACAGCGAAGGGCGTTGATCGAACCATTCACGCGCGTTGGCCAGATGCCACTGCCGCTGTTCGCCATCAAGCTCGATGCCCGCGCCCAGCAGCCCCCAACGCAGGTAGAGATCGCCACGCTTGCGCTGCTCCAGAAGATCCAGCCGCGCACGTACCGTCAGGCGATCATTCTCGGCCCGCAGGCCATCGATCAGCAGATGACCTGGGCGCCAGCGCAACGTGGCCTGTGCATCGACCTGGCCGGAGTCGAGCAGCGACAGCGTCCAGCGCGGATAGTCGGTGCGCTTGGCGAACACCGCCAGCAAGGGGCGCGCGTCGCTCAGGATCAGATCGGTGGTAGCGTCCACCTGGAACGGGGACTGCGCGTCGATGCGGCCCCGCTTGAACACAGCACGGCCTTTCCACGCGCTGCTGGAATCGGTGCCCGCCACCTGCACATTGCGCAGCTCCACGGTGGTGCCGGACAGATCGAAATGGCGCTGGTTGAAGTCCCCGCGGCGAAGCGTCGCGTTCACGTCGACATCGCCGCCCATGTCCAGGCCCGCCACCTTGGCGCTGGCATTGCGGCCCAGCAGCCGCGCGGTGCCGTGGCCGACGCGGCCATCGGTGTCGAGCGTGGCGTCGCCGCTGAGGCTGCCGGTGCCACGCAGCAGGTGCACCTGTTGAGACCCAAGGTAGCGGTTGTAGGCGGCCAGGTCCGGGATGGTCGCTTGGCTGAAGCGCAACCGCGCACGAACGCCCTTGCGCAGTTCCTGCAGGCGGCCATCGCCGGTGAGGTCCACGGCCAGGTCACGCCCGTCGAACAGCCGCACGTCCTGGGCATCGCTGGGCCGCGCGGTGAAGCGGGGCAGCCGGATGGCCAGCTGTGCCTGAGTGGGGCTGCCGGCCTTCAGCTCGCCATGCGCGCTGGCGGTACCGGCCAGGCGCACGCCGGCCACTGTGGCCACCGCCGCGGCGGAGGGAATGTCCACGGTGCTGCCTTCGATCAGTTCGCCATTGCGCAGGCGCAGATCGGCCTTCAGCGTGCCGCCGCCGTCGAGCTGCAGCCATGGTTTGCGCACGAACAGGGCAGGGATCCAGTTGAGCGAGGTGAAGGCCCATTCGCCTCGCACGGTACCGGAGCTGCGCTCCAGCAGCTGGGCAGGGTGCTGGAACGGAATCTCGCGCCCGGTGATGTGCAGGTCGGCATCGATGCCGGCGGCCGAATCCGGACGTGGCGGCAGGCGGGCCTGCAGGCGCAGGTCGTTGGCCACATTGAGCTGCAGGGCCAGCACACCGCGATTGGGCGCGCCATCGCCGAGGAACAGCGGCACCTGCCAGAGTGCGTGGTCACCGGGTTGCAGCTGGCCGTCGATCATGTGAACGGCCAGTTGCAGGCGGCCGGGCACCGGCGAGCTGGAGACGCGCGGCGTCTGCACGTCCGTATCCATGCGCAGGCCCTGGCTGCGCGCATCCACCTCAAGTTGCGCATGCAGCAGCTTCAACTTGGCAAGACCGGGCGCCTGGTCGCGATAGTGCCGCGGATAGCTGAAGCGCGCGGTCAGATCCATGTCGCCCAGCAACTGCACGCCGTCATAACTGGTGTCTGCCTTGCTGAACGAGACCTCGGAATCGAACAGTTCCGATGGGCCGCCGCGCAGCTGCTTGAGGAACCCGACCGTGCCCTGGCCCTTGCCGATGATCAGCAGCTTGCCGAGCCGGGCACTGCGAATGCTGTCGCTGTGGATGGCGTCGAAACGCAGGGTCCAGCCCTGGTCGCTACGCGGCGGTGACGGAATGGCGTCCTCGACGCGACTGATCTCGGCCGACACGCCAGTGGCCTGCAATCGCGGAACCCGCACTTCGCGGCGGAACAGGGGCAGGACCGCCAAGCGAGCGCTGGCACGTTCGGCGTGCAGTACGTAGACGGTATGGTTGACGTGGCCGCGCATATGCACGTTCCAGGCAATGACGTGGCCCGGCAGCAGCGTGATGGCCGGGCCGGTCGTCATCACGAACTTGTGCGGCTTGCGGTTGGTGACCTGGTCGAACAGCGGGGTGTTGAGGAAGATGTTGCCGGCCAGCAGGTAGAGAACGTATACGCCCAACAGGATGTAGCCAGCGACGCGCCATCGGCGGAGCCGGTGCGGGATGCGCGCGGAAGTAGGGGGCATGTACTGCTCTAAGGACCGGAATTCACTCAACTATTGCCGAACCGATGGCGGTGGCGCGTGAAGCGGGTACGGGACGCTTGCTGGATTCTGCTAGTGTCCGCCTTGCCCACTACGCCGATCCGCGAGGAATCGCATGGAAATCCGAGCTGCCACCGACGGTGACTTCGACGCCATGTGGGCGATTTTCAAGGCGGCCATTGCGATGGAGGATTCGCTTCCGTTCGCCGGCACCTTCGAGGCCGGCACCTTTCGGAGCCATTGGTTCGGAGTGCAGGCGGCCTTTGTGGCCGTTCTGGAAGGGCGCGTGGTCGGAATGTACAAGATGGGCGCCAACTACCCGGACCTGGGGGCGCATGTGGCCAGCGCCACCTACGTGGTCGATCCGCTGACGCAAGGGCGTGGCATCGGGCGGGCGCTGGTGGAAGACAGCCTGGTCCGGGCCAGATCGGAGGGGTTCCTGGCCATGCAGTTCAATTACGTGGTCAGCACCAATGCGCCAGCGGTTGAGCTGTACCGGAAGCTGGGCTTTGCCGTGGTCGGGTCGCTACCGGCGGCGTTCCAGCATCAGAAGCTGGGAATGGTTGATGTGTATGTGATGCACCGGTTCCTGTAGGACCAGGTGGGGCAGAGGCGGCCTATCCATGCAGCAAGAATCCTTGGCGACTGCCATGGCAGAGGACCCGAAATGACTGCGACGACGAAATTCCCGTTCCTTGCACCATCGGGGCAACGCACGTTCGTCATAGGCATCCTGGTGCTCACCTTGGTGGCTTGGATATGCACCGGCGCCGTCCTTGCCATCGGCGGTCGGCCTGATCCATCCAGGCTCCGCGCTGTGGCACCCCCGATTGACGGGCCATGGAAATTTCATGTCGGTGACGATCCGCGCTGGGCGGGTGTCTCAGTGGATGATTCGTCCTGGGAAACACTCGACCTGAGCGCGCCGGCCAGCAGCATCGACGGCGACGTGGGGCTGCCCAACTATGTCGGCGGATGGATGGCACACGGTCACGCCGGGTACCAGGGATATGCCTGGTACCGGCGCTCGCTTGTGATTCCAGAGGGCGACCGCGGGTGGGACATTCTGGGGCCTACCGCCGTGGAGGATGGCTACGAGCTGTACTGGAACGGCAAGCGCCTGGGCGGCTCAGGCAGGCTAGGGGAGTCGCCTCGTGTCGTGGGTACGCGGCCGATGATCTTTTCGTTGCCCGCCGATGCGGCAGGCACGCAGGGCGTGATCGCCATAAGAGTATTCATGCAGCCCGGCAGTGCTTCCGGCTCTGCGAGCGGCGGCATCCACGTGGCCCCGACACTTGCTCCGCAGCCAGAAAGCCGTGAGCTGTATCGCGTGCAATGGTGGCGTACCGTCGCGGGCTACATTGTTGAAGTGGTCGAGCCGCTTGCGATGGCCATGGTGATCGTGTTGGCGCTGTCGCTAAGGCCGCTCAGCAGCCACCAGTCGTTCATCGCCTTCGTTTGCGTCGCGCTTCTGCTCTCTGCCGTGAAGCGGCTCGATAACGCGATCGTCTCCTGGACGGATCTGCTCAGCCTTCCTGCCTACACATGGTTGAACAATGTGCTGTGGATGCCGCTCAGCCTGGCGGCATGGGCGCTGGCGTGGAATCGCTGGGTGCTGCCACCTTCGCGGGCGATCGATGCTGGCGCCCTTGTTCTGGCAGCGCTGGGGGTTGCGGGAGGCGTCACAGGCGCCGTCTCGGCCACTCAGGTCTTCCGCCTCGGCACACTCGCGCTGCTCGTGCTTGTTGCCGCGCGGATAGCCCGCAATGGGCCAATGCGCGGCATGGCACTGACCGTGCTGCTGGTGATCGCCGTGTCGCAGTACACGGGTGAACTCGGTTCGGTCGGGGTTCCAACGATCTGGTTCCCGTTTGGGATTGGCGTGACGCTGACCCAGTATGTGTACGGAATCTCTGTCCCGTTGCTGGCGGTGTTGATTGTGCGGACGGTCACGGCGGCTGAAGCGGTTCCTGGGAGGCGGTAGTGAAACGGGGGCGGGTGACAGGGGGCCAGCGGTGTGGCCACATTGATCACGAGGGCTGGCCAGATTCCGATGACGCACGATCAGGGTCCATGCCAGACCAGGAGCCTGGGGGCTGGCTAGGGGTCGTACAGGCCCTGAAGCTCTAGAACATAATATACATTATGCGAAATTATGTATCGAGCGTGTGGAGCCATGCGACATGGCCTGGTGGTCCCTGACCTGCAACATTGCACGCGAATGGCGGCTGATGATGGCTGAGGCGGCTCCCCGGGCTGCAACTGCCCGGAAGGCGTCAACTACGGCGAAATCTAGTGTTATCTACCTAGCCGAAGCGCTCAGAATTCGCCGAGAACGGCGGTTCCGCGTGGGCGCCCCCAGTTCCGGCGCTGGGGCGTCCAATGTTGTCTACATGAGCCGTGGGCCGAGGCCCCGCCAGCGCGTGTAAAGCGCCCCCCGCAGGGGCGCTGCCCCTACACCCCGATTCATCGGTAACCAGCTAGGCCGTAGTCGACCATCACGCGCCGTCCATCCGGAAGAACGCCTGCATCAGCACTCTTCAACTCGTAGGGCGTGGCGTCTCCAACAAAGTGCGGCCAATCGTCTGATTCGAACCATGCGTCGAATTCACTGTCCGACATACTGCGTGCGCGAGGCATTACAACCAGTAATGGCCCAGGTGACGACCACAGTATGGGACAAAGGTTCGGGTAGCGCTGTTCCTTCCAAGCATCGACCTCGGCTTGATTGCAGCGTAGTCCTTGTGTGACCCGACGCAGACGGGACACGCGGGGGAACTTGACGGCGTATCGTCCTATGAGCAGTACGATACGGGAGGAACCTCTACACAAAGAAGGTCTTCCGAGTGCCACGATCTATCCCTCCCGACAACGTAGCCAATCGCCTTTGGCATTAAGAGCCAGGCGACCCATGCGCCAGGTCGAGAACTTCACTTAAGAGATATTTTGATTCGCAAACCCCACGATCCAATCAGGCCTCAATTCCGCAACGACCGTTATTATTTGCTCAATGAAATCCACGGGCTGCGCGTCCAAAGTCCCACCAACATTCATCTGCATAAAGAATTCTCTGATGAATGGTGCCGTATACTTTGTTCTGAAGCTCCAGCCATTCTCAAGGTTTACATCAAACTCTCTCGATAAGCATCGCTTCGACCAAGAAATCACTGGCACCGAGAAGCCATCTCCCATCAACTTTCCGTCGATCATCAATACAAGGCTACGGGAATAATCTGGCGTCCCATGCGAAGCATCCAGATGCCACGAGAGGAATGCCATTGGCACGTATATGGACCCAGACCTCCCCTCCCCTACAACGCCTCGTAGAGGAAGCGCCCCCGAAGAAGAAGCGGACTCGGATACCACAAGAACGCCATCTTCATTGATCTTCGCTGCGCGCCTTTTCCCGACGCTTTGATAGTCAATAAGATAGAACTCGCTATCGAGAGAGCCTTCCACCATTTTAATTGCAGTCACATTCCCTCCCCGCTGCAGTGACAGCGCTGTTTGCCGCCTTGGCCGAACCAGCACCAACCAAGCCGAGCGTCCACGGAAAACTTGTGTTCCCAGATCGCGCAATGGCTCGGGCAGCGTCGCCCCCATTCTTCGCCAGTATTTCCTGTGCTCCGGGATAGCCGAACCTGTTACTGATCTTCGGCAAAAGAGTATCCAGTGGGCGGCCACGATAGTAGGACTTCAGAGCATTTCTCGCCGCCACTGTCTGTTCCAAAGACAAGCCTGCCCTCGGAAGCTGACCAACCTTATATACATAGCTGACGCGTCCCACCGGCACCACTAATCCCGCAGCAATTCCTGCCCACTCGGAACCTCGATAGCTGCTCGAGCACTTGTTCACGCTGCCGATGCCTGCCCAGTCCCTGAAGTCGGAGGTCAGGCCTCCACTGATACCGTCACCCAAACCCGCTGCTCCGTCAACCAGCCAATCCGGCAAATTAGGCAAATCCGCTGCTTCGAAAAGTCCCAATGGATCGCTGATTCCGATAGGACTTAAGTTTACGTAGCCGTAGCTGGAGATCCCCCCCATCAGCCCAATCGGATCACTCTGCGAATACCGCCCCACCGCCGGGTCATACTCGCGCTGGTAGTTGTAGAACAACCCACTCGCATCCGTCGCCTGCTGGCCTGGGAAGCGCAGCGCAAGCCCGAACGCTACACCATCGCCATCCGGATCTGCGCTCGGAATCTGGTTACCGAACGCCTCGCTCTTGTTGCTCCACTCCCAGATCGCCACATCGCGCGCCGGGTCGATCACCACACGCGGCGTACCCAGATGGTCCGGCTGGATGTAGGCCAACTCCGGCACACCTGTGCTTGGCACATTGATCAGTGCCATCGGGTAGTTGTCCAGCCAGATGGCCTGCTGCTGCGCCTGGCCCGTGGCCGAATAGTTGCCCAGCCATTGCCCGGCCTCATCGTACAGCGTGATCTGAGCTGCGCCACCGGCTGGAGTACGCAGCACGCGCTCGCCGCGATGGTTGTAACCGTAGCTTTCCAGCACGGCATTGCCCTGCTTCACCGCGTTCATGCGGTTGGCATCGTTGTAGGTGAGCGTCTTGCCGCCGATGCTGGTGGTGTTGCCCGCCGCGTCATGGTTGCGCGCTTCGCCGTCCACCGCAGTCAGGCGGTGGCTGGCTGCGGGATAGGTGTAGCTGGCGGTGCCTGCCGAGGTGGTCAGCGCGGTCCGATTGCCGGTGGCGTCATACGCATAGCTTTCAATCGGCGTGCCGGTCGCGCCGTCCTGGGTCTGGGTCAGGCGACCCAGCGCGTCGTAGGCGTAATTGGCCAGCACCGTCGAGCCTGTGCCGTTCTTCAGCTCGGTGATCGAACCGACCGGGTCATAGCCATAGCCCAGCGACAGGCCGCCCGCGGCCGGGTCGTGCACCGCCTGCGGGCGATAGTCCAGGTCCAGCGGACGCTGCAGCTGGCGGCCATTGCCATAAGTCCAGCCCGTCGCCGGGCCGAAGGCCGCGTAGGTCACGCTGTTCACCACGATCTGGCGGGCCTGGCCGGGCCGGGTCAGTCCGATCTGGCTGATGCGCCCTTGGGTATCGCGCACGTAGTCGGCCACGCTGCCATCGGGGTAGGTCAACGCAGTCAGACGGCCCGACTTGCTGTAGGCGTAGCGCAGCGTGCTGGCGACACCATTGATCGTCTGCACTTTACGGGTGACCTGGCCGAAGCGGTCATGGCAGTACTGGGTGCTGCCATTGGCGTGCAGCACCTGCCCCAGGCGCCCCTTGGCAAAGCGCTCGTCGGCGGTACACGCGGCAGGCGCCACGTCGTAGCTGTAGCCCACGTCCAGATTGGGGTCCGGGTAGGCGATGCCGATCAGGCGGTTGAGTGCATCGTAGTGATAGGTGGCGGTGACGCCACGCGCATCGGTGGCCGTCTTGCGGTTGCCGGCGGCATCCACGGTGAAGCTGCTGGCGCCAGTGTCCGGGCTGACCTGTCCAGTCAGGTCACCGAAACCGTTGTAGGCGTAGGTGGTATGCAGGCCCTTCGGGTCGGTGACCTGGGTGACCTGGTCCAGCGCGTTGTACTGGCTGCGGATCTCCGCTGCCACGCCATCGACATCCTGCAATGTGCTGGCCAGGCGATTGAGCGGATCATACCCGAGCTGGGTTCTTCGACCGAGCGCATCGGTAACCTGGGTGGCGTTGCCATTGGCATCGTAGCCAATGTCGGTGGGGTCACCGCTGGAGGTAGCCATTGTTGTCAGCTGGCCGAGCTGGTCGTAGATGCGCGAAAGTGTGTGTGTGAGTGCGCCGCTGGCATCGAGCGTGTCCTCTGTCACCCGATTGCCCGCATTGTCGAGGGTGTACTGCCGCGTGTTGCCGGCATTGTCGGCAATGCTTGTAAGCCGCTTGGCCGCATCATAGGTGAACACAACAAAGGCGCCGTCTGGTTGGGTCGCCTGCTTGACGAGGCCGTTGGGCCAATATTCAAAGCGCGTGATCTGATCATCGGCCTGGCTCGATTCATCAGGTCCTCGAACGATGCGGGTGGTGAGCCAGCCACGTGGGTGATAACCGTAATCGGTGACTACGCCGTTGGCGTCTCGCATCGAGAGTACTCGGCCTGCACCGTCGTAGGCCAAGTACTCGGTGATGTGCCCCAGTGCATTGCTGATCTTCCATAGATCCCCCTTCCTATGCGAGCAAGTGGTGGGGGTGCCGGAACAGGCCGCGTCATCGGAGGCGTAATATTGATAGGTCGTAAGCTCCGCAACATCGCCGCGGGGGCCTTTGATCGAAGTCAGCAAGCCCACGAATGGGCAGTTTCCCGCGTTGACGTCGGCCTGCTCGCAATAGGTCGTGGTGGTGGTCCGAGCCAAGCTGGAAGCGGGATCGTGCGACGTTGCGCCTACTACTTGCCCGCGGGCGTTGTATGCCCATGTCCAGCGTTCGACCTGCACGTTCGCTGCATCGTAGATGCGGCGCTCGATGGGCACCCGGAACTGGGGGTGCCAGTCAGTCTGTATGGTGCGCCTGTAGCCTTGGGTGTCGTTGGAGGCGCTGATCTGCTGGGTCAGCAGGCCCCGGGCATCATAGTCCTCGTCGGTGGTAACCCCGTTGAAGTCCGTCAGGACGTCGGGATAGCCATTGGCGTCGTAGCTGCGCTGGCTGATCTGCGAGCCGCCGCACTGACTGCATAGCTGGTCAATCGACGTTTGCTTGGCGCGGCCCAGGGCAAGAGTGTAGGCATAGGTGGTGGTGTTGCCCAGCGCATTGGTAACCTGTGATTGTTGTGAGCCATAGGACACTGACACCCGATCGATCGGGCTGTCCAAGCCGCCATGCCAGCTTGCAACGGCGCGACCCTGGGTGTCGTACTCCCAATTCGCAAAGGTCTGGCCGGTTTCATCCACGATTCCCGTCAACAGCAGGGGGTCGTCGCTGTCAGTGTAGGCATAGCCGACGGTGGAGAACGTCGCGCTTGCTCCTTCCGTGGTGTCATACCTCACCCGGCTGAGGTTCTGCTGGGTGTAGATGTACTTGACGGTGCGCCCATCTGGACGAGTTACCGTACTCAGGCGTCCGGAGGAGTAACTCATGCTCAAGCGGCGCCCTCGCCTATCGGTGACGTCCCGCAATGCGCCGGCCGAGGTGTAGCGCAGGCTCAGCACATCGCCGTCAACATAGCTTATGCGTACCAACTTGCCATCGAGATTGAACTGGTAACGGATATCGTCGTCACCAGTGACCTCCCATCCGGTTTGCGCGCCATTCTGTTTCACCACCTTCAAGCGCTCACGCACGTCCGCGTCGGGTAACCAGACATCCTGGTCTTGGCCGACAAAGCGATAGCTGTCGCCGCTGGGCAGGTTCAGCCGGCGCACCAGTACTGCCCCCTCGTCGGCAGTGGCCAGCGAAATCTGGAAGCTGTGACGCCAGCGCGGCCCCAGCTCGATGCCGGGATTGCTGTCGATGGACAGGCTGTTGTAATGACGTTGCAACGATAGGTGGCCAGACGCGTCCGACACATCCGTTTCGCTCTGAACCTTGATGCCCAGCAGTGCATTGATCGGATTACCCACCTGCGTGGAGCCGGTGGTCACGTCGCACTGGTTGTTCTTGCCAGGATCCCAAGGCGGCAGCACCACGCCGCCGCAGTACTCGTCGACGATCCGCGGGTTTTCGCAGTGGTAGGTCCCGAGACCGAACAGGGCGTTTGACGCATCATCCCGGCACGATTGTGACCCGGGGCTCGCGCCTGCCTCCTGGTACAGCTCCACACATTCGGTGGGAACTTCAGCCCATGCCGGTCCTGCGGCCAAGCAAGCGAAGACACCCATCCATGCAATTCGACCCATCCTGTGGTCTCCCGGCAATCCATTAAAGCGGCCGAACCCGCATCAACGCGGCATCCTTCCGGCGTCGGTCACCGCCGCATCAGCAGCCAGTGAGTGCGGCCGAGTCTAGTTTGCTCCGGGCGGTCATACGTTATGGTCATGTGAGGGTCATTCGGGTGATTACCCGTTTTCACGCCGCCCTTCGCCCCCTATAGTGCCAACCCTCACAAGGACGAGGCGGCACACATGCCCTATATCGGAATCGGACTCCACGTACTGGCGGCCATCTACTTTGCGGTGCACGCCATCCGCTCGGGCCAGAGCCTCTACTGGCTCATCCTGCTCTTCTCGTTCCCGCTGCTCGGCAGCGTCGTCTACTTCTTGGCGATCTACTTTCCGGAAGTCCGTCACTCGCGCGGCGCCCGACAGGTCGTCCGCTCCGCCAAGCAGCTCATGGACCCGGGCCAGGACCTGCGCAACGCTCGCGCGGAACTGGCGCGCACACCCACCGTGCAGAATCGGGTTCGCCTGGGCATGACGCTGCTGGATGCTGGCCAGGCCGAGGAAGCCAGCACCCTGCTCGATCAGGCGGCCAGCTCGCCGCTGGGCGACGATCCCTACATTCTTACCGGCCTTGCCCGTGCTCGCCTCGAGTCCGGGCACGCCGCACTTGCAGTCGAGACGCTGGACGGCCTCTTCGCCCGTCATCCGGATGTGCGCCGCAAGCCAGAACAGACCCTCCTCTATGCGCAGGCATTGGCCGCCACCCGGTCGCCCGACGCCCGCGCCGCATTCGAGCGCGCCGTGGAATGTGGAAGCGATGCGGCCGCCCGCTGCCTCTTCGCCGAGTGGCTGATGGCGCAACCGCAGCCTGCCGACCGTGAGCAGGCCCGCAGCCTGTTCGCCAGCATCATCGACGATGCCCAGCATTGGTCGCGCCATGCGCGCAGCCACAATGCCGCGTGGCTGGAGCGGACCAAGGTCGCGTTGAAGGGCTACTGACGCATGGCGGCCTTTGGCAATCCTGTCGCATCCGCTTCGATCACAGCCTCGCCGGGTGGATGTAATCTCATGCGCGCGAACTCCACGCGTTGGAGCGGCGCCTGGCAAGGCGCTCACTCCGCAGGTTCTACGCCCTGGGGCCGTGCTTGATCTGGAGTCGGGTGGAGAAGCACTGAAGACTCTTGTTCTCCACTAGCACTCTGTCGAGCTGTATACGATCGGAGGAATTGCTCTCCCCAACCTGCTTGATGAACTCCTTGTCACTTCTGGCTAGACAGCCCTTAGATGGGTTTGTGTCGTATGTGTACCCAACGTACAGCTTCGCGGCTGCATTTCTTTCTAGGAATTTAAGCATAGTGCGAGTGCAGCTCTCGCAAGGGATGCGCTCCGTCGCAATAACGACCATCAGGTCTTGCGGGAGGAAGTTGGCTTCAAGCATTGCATCAACAAGGTTGATGAGTATGTGTTCTGAATCGGATGACCTATTCAACCTTTCGCATGCAATGGTCTCGGTGATGACGTTGCACTCATTCAAATTTTCGCCGAGTGAAACGTAGATCTTCCCCGTGTCGAAGATGTCATCCTCATCGCTCCACCCTCCTCCATGCACCTTCGTGGCAATACGGCAGTCAAGCGGTGCCCCCTGCGAGCATTGCTCGCGTTGATACCCCCTCACTTCAGCGCCGATAGCGAAGCTTGGCGAGATTAATGTATTGCTAATTACTTCCAGCGTTGATCCGTTGATAATCACGCAGGTTGCCAGGTTTCCGGGCACTTGATCTCGATCAGCCGTGTAGCGTGGCGCGCCCTCGCGATTGTCCTTCTTCATCTCCGAGATGCAGTAGATTTCTACATCTCTGTATTTATCAAGGTGGTTGTAGCACTGCAAGTAGGCGGCCAGTAGGCTCTCCTTTAATTCATTAATCACCTCTCAGCTCCTTGATTGGGTGGTGCACTATACTAGTACCTACGAGTGCTCCCGTGCTGCGACTATCCGTCATGGCCCCAGTTCACTCTCGCCGCCCGACTTTGCATGACACCATCGACGCCAACTGGGGCGTTGGACGCAAGCGGCCGCCAAGAGTTTATTTCGGCGCTGAGGGCGCAGGTGGCGGCGTTGCTCAATCTCCTGCGTTCGTCGCGACGTGCTTGCCTAGAGTCTGCACGACCTACAGCGGCTGCCCGCTGCCTGTACGCCGTATGGCTGATGACACAGCCGCAGCCCGATGATCGCGAGCAAGCCCGCAGCCTGTTCGCCAGCATCATCGATGATGCCCAGCACTGGTCGCGGCACGCGCGCAGCCACAACTCCACATGGCTGGAGCGGACCAAGGTCGCGTTGAAGGGCTACTGACGCCTGCCAGCCCTTGGTAATCCTGTCGCATCCGCCTCGCTCATGGCTCCGCCGGGCGGATGCCGACACTCGTCAGGCGTGCGCCGCCAACATCGACAACAGCCTTGCGGAACAAGGCTCCGGACTCATTGAGCCGTATGCAACGATTCTGAAAATGTTGAATGTGGTGACGGCATCGGCCTTACTGCATTGGCATCGCGCACAGCCGGGCGTATTCCTCTCCGTGCCACCGAAAACAGGTGGCCGGGATTCGAAACCCCGGTAGTTCGCTGAAGTAAACGCTTGCCAGCCGGCATCACCTGTGTGATGCCGGCTGGCAATCCGTCGGCCGGCTATGGCGGGCGGTGCGTGGGGGCCTTGTGCCCACCGGGCCAAGTCGCGTACCGGATTTCGAGCCACGCACCGTCCGCCACCTTTATCGGTGGCGGCTTCTGCATGCACGCAAGGAGCCCAGCCATGACCCAGCCCCACTCCCCTGCCCAGCAGCCGATCCACGACGCGCCCGCCAACGGCCCCGCGCTGGATCCGAATACGCTCATCGCCCTGCTGCACAGCATCGGCGCCGGTGCCGCCTCCGACGGTCAGCCCTGGCCAGAGCGCCATCAGATGCCCGGCCGACGCATCGCCCTGGCGGATACCGATTGCTCGCTGGCCGGCCTTCGCGTGGTGCTGGAGATCCTGCTGGCCGCACAGCGTGCCCGCGAGAACGGCGAGTTGGAGCAATACGTCGGCCCCCGCGTGATGGAGGGGCTGATCATGGCCGGGCTGGGTCTGGTGGCGTACGCCAGCACACGGGTACGCCCGGACGGCTGAGTGACGCGGCATCGCTGGGTGGCCACCGCGCTCTGTCTCGTCGCGGTGGTTGCGGCACAGGCGCAGTGGCCGGCGCCACCGGTGCCCTCGCCTGTCGGGTTCCAAAGCATCAACGGCGATCGATTTTCACAACTGCGCCGCCAGGCGATGCAGTTCGTGGATTCTCGGCCACGACAGGGCTTCCAGTTCGTCGTGCGGCAACGAGATGCCGAGTTCCAGGTTCATTGCGGAGGCGTGCCGGTGCTGTGGCTGGAGAGGCGCTCGCAACATCTGCTGTTGCGGGTCTCACTGGACGCGAAGCAGCGGGCGCCCGCCGTTCTTCAGCTTCGTGCGTTGCTTCAATGGCAGCTGCAACCGTTGGGCCACTTCGAGCAGGTGCTGGCTGGCGTGCCGGAGCCTATTCTGTTGGATCGGGTGCTGCAGATGTTCGCTGGCGAGGTGCCTGATGGAGTGCGGTGTGGCAGGCAGTAGTTGAGCATGGCTCGACCCTTCTCCTCGGCTAGCGGTAAGGCTCGAAAGTCATTCCGCCATCGGGACCGCCCTCGACGATGTACTTCCCGCCTCCTCCGCGAATATTGGAGCCGCCATAGGGAAGCGGCATGAGCTGCACAACCACTCTTGAGCCCTCCAGGTAGACGATTGCCTTGTAGTTATCAATATCCGCCAAGTGGCGATCCAGCCCAGTAGTGCCATGTGCTTGTGCCTTCAGCCTCTGACCAAAGTCCTGATGGGCCCTGGAGAAGGCAGAAATCACAATCGGCCCTGAGGTCTGAGTTGCCTCTGACCCAAGCGCGGCAAACGGGAGCAGCGCCACTCCGAGTCCGACCGCGACAGCCAGGCCACAGCACTTTCGAATCAATCCATTCATGATATGCCCCTCCCTCCGTGGCTGCATGATCCCTTCCTGCGCGCGCCCTGTGCGGCCTACTTTGCCGCCCGCTGGCGCCCGGTCGTGCCACTGAGCCAGGTTTGCTTGAGAAAATCCCGCACGGCCTGGAAGCGCGGGGTGTCATACAGCGACCGGTGCGTCCACAGCCACACTTCCTTGCTCAGCGCCGGCGCATCGCGCACGCGGATCAACCCGCCCACATGCTGGGCAACCGCGCATTCTATGACGCCCAATCCGGCTCCTGAGGTGACCCCATCGAGCACCCCAACAGAATAGTTGCAGCGAAGCCAAGGGCGGTTTGCACCGGGCAACGAACGCATCCAGCGCTCCACCTCAAATTCCACGCGCGGCTCATCCAGACCCACGAATTCCAGCTCATGCCATGCCTGGCTGGCAATCTCTGCCTGCCGCCGCGCAGCGTAGGCCTGATTGGCGTACAGCGCATAATTCATCTGCCCTACGCGGTCGCCGCGCAGATCACCTGTGTCAGGCGGGCCGTAGCGCAGCAGGGCATCGGCCTCGCGGCGGGCCAGGTTGTAAGGCTCGCGCGAGGTGAGCACCTCCACATCCAGCGAAGGGTGCTGGCGGTTCAAACCGGGTAGCAGCGTAATCAGCATGAAGCTGGCCCACTCATCGGCGTTGATGCGCACTGTGCCCACCAGCTCCCGGGGCGTATCAACCTGGCGAGCGATCTCGTCGGCGGCCTCCTCCATCTGCTCCGCCAGTGCAAACACGCGCTGCCCCAGGTCCGTGGGAACGCAGCCGGTTGAAGTGCGCTCTACCACTTTGCCACCCAGTCGCTCCTCCAGCGCATCCAGCCGGCGCGATAGCGTGGCCGTGCTCATGCGAGCCGCCTTCGCCGCCTCGCGCAGGGTGCCGCCGCGGATCACGGCCAACAGCACGATCAGGTTGTCCCAGGGAAAGTGTTTCATATCTGAAACGGCGGCCTGCGTTATTGGTGGTTTTGCTTCATTTTTGAAGCTTATATCATGGCGCCCGGGCACATTACGAGCGTGGATCGCCGCTCTGCCCCACCCCCTCTCGATTCGCTCTTACATCCGCTCGGCACTGCCGGCGGTGAACATCAGGTGTTGCAGCATGAATTCCAAAAAGACCCTCTGGGACCGCCTCCTCCACGCCGTCCTCTTCGAAGCCATTGCTCTGTGCCTGTGCGCTCCGGTGATGTCTTACCTGCTGGGCAAATCGCTGTTTGAAACCGGCGTGCTGACGGTCGCTCTGGCGACGTGCGCGATGCTCTGGAACATGATCTATAACGCGCTGTTCGAGCGGGTGGAGAAGAAGATCGGGTTCAAGCGAACCGTGCCGGTGCGGATTGCGCATGCGGTGGGGTTTGAAGGCGGCCTGGTGGTGGTTGTGGTGCTGCTTGCCGCGTGGTGGCTGTCCATCTCCTACTGGGACGCGTTCCTGCTGGAGTTGGGCCTGATTGCATTCTTCCTGCCTTACACCTATGTCTACAACCTGGTGTATGACAAGGTGCGGGAGCGGCTGCTGCAGCGGAATTTTGCGGATCGGGCAAAGCAGGCGTGAATCAAGGCCGGCGCATCTGGAGCGGAACGTTGCCCCGTCCTTGCAGACGGGGCAACGCGCTGCGTCAGAAGCTGTAACCCAGCCCCAGCTGCACGCCGTTCTGGGTCTGCCCATCGCGGCGTTCGCCGATGTAGTCCACCATGACCGACAGGCGGTCGCTGGCGCGGCTGGTTACGCCCAGATTCCACGCCAGCACCTGCTCACCCACCGTCTGGCTGTTGGTGCCGAACACAAGATCCGGTGCGGCGGAAAATCCGGTGCTGTAACGTGCCTGGGTATCGCCCAGCTCCTTCTGCCAGACAACGCGCGCACGCGGGGTGATGCGCTCGCCGTGGTTGCCTTCGAAGGTTTTGAACAGCTGCAGGCCGGCACCTGCGCGAATGCTCTCCAGACTGCCGCCACGCCCGACCAGTGCCGCAGCCCCCTGCCCTTCGTTGAAGCGGATGGCCGAGGTGCGAGCATAGTCAAGCACCGGCAGCAGCGGCTGGATCACCAATCCCTTGCCTGTGGTGAACGAGAAGCCGTGTTCCAGGCGCGCTGAAATTGCATCGTTGTTGTACTTGGCCTGCAGCGGGGTCTCCAGCCCTTCGATGCCGGCAATGCTGCGACGGGTATCGTGGCGCAGGTCGGTATAGCGAACGGAGGCCGACAGGTAGCCGCGCGAGTATGTGGCATCCAGATAGCCGCCCACGTCCAGCGCACGCACATCGCCGGTGAAGCCGGAGCCACCACGCCCCTTGGTGGACATGTCGGCGGCGGCGACGCTGACGCCCAAGGTGACGCGGTCATCGGCAACCTGTGTATCGGCACCCAGCACGATGCCGCCCACGGTGTGGCTAAGCCCAGCCACGCCGCCCTGGCCGTCGATGCGGCCATGACTGCCGAAGCCGCGGCCCCATAGCCCGTGGCGGCCGGCCGGTGCGCTGGCCTCTGCACTGCTGTTGCCGAGGCCAGCGGGCTCCACCAGATGTATGGCCAGCTGATTGAACAGGGTGCCGTTGGCCATGCCCGGCTGTGCCGAAGCCGCCTGCGCCGCTTGTGCGGCCAGGCCTGCGGCATCGCCGCTGCCATTGCGTCGGGCGGCCTGGTGCTGTTGTACGACGCTGCCGATGCTGCCCACCAGCGCATTGTCGGCCAGACGCAGGCTTGCGTGCGCATCACCCCGCAATGCACCCGCCTGCTGGGCAATGACGTCGCGGTCGGCAAACTGCAGGATTCCCAGCAATGGATGCAGCGCCGACGCCGGCCGTGATGCTGCGTTCTTCAATGCCTCGCCCAGGCCGCCGCCCGACGCCGCGTTGGCAAACAGGGAGACATCGTCGAAGGCAGGGTTGGCGATCGCCCAGATGCCGTCGCCCGTCTGGCGGATGCTGAAGCTGAGCAGCGAATTGTCGCGTGGGTGGAACATGCGCTTCCCTGCCTCTGCACTGGTCAGATCGACGCTGTAGCCCGAGCCATCCTGACGCTCGGCCTTGGTGAAGGCGACCTGGCCAGCCTGTAGTTGCGGAACACTGGCGTCGAACTCACTGCTGCGGTCTTTCAGCAGCTTGCCCGTCAACAAGGCGCCCTCTTTGCTGGCATAGATCCGCCCCTCCACCAGCGGAATGGCCAGATTCTGCTGGTAGTAGCCTGGCGCCACATTCAAGGCGAGCTTGCCCACGTCGCCGCCGATCAGGAAGCCCGGCGCTTTTGCAGCGGGTCCGCGATCGCACTGGAAGTAAGTGCTCACGCTGGCGCAGCGATGGACCTCGAACGTATCCAGGAAGAGGCCTGCCTGGCGTGTCTCCGGGGTGATATCGAACAGCAACCGACCTGCGTTGGAATACGCGAAACTGACGTAGCCATTTACGGTCAGTCGACCACCCTGCGGATGCAGGTCGCCGCCTGCCACGCGCACCCGTGCTACCTGTGGAACGTTCCACGGCTCGTTGGGAGAGGACTCATCCTTGACGTACTCGGTGGCCGTGATCCTGCCATTTCCCTCCAACCTCGCCCCGGGGTCGAGCGTCACGACGGCGGTCTTGATGTTGCCGCCACTGAGGGTGGCGCTACCACCACGCTTTACAAGCAGGGTACTGACGTTTTCCAGTTCGCTGCCGTTGCCGATGCGCAGCGAACCTGCCACCGTGGTATTGACGGCCTTCAGTCGACCGCCTTCCAGGTTGACGCCTCCGGTGGCGTCGATGATGGTATTCAGTGTGACCAGCCGGGCGCCGGAGGTTACATCCACTTTGCCGGCCTGTGCCCAGAGAATCTCGGCGCCGCTGGATGTGTCTGCGGTCCACACAGCCCCCTTGTCGAGGCGGATCATGCCGAATGTATCGCCGGCCGCTGCCTTTTCGGCATCGAACGTGGAAGCGCCATAGCCCACGTCATATTCGTACTGGGCAGCGTGGAAGTTGGGATTCAGGTCGCCACGCACATTGCCTGACACGCGAAGGTAGTCGGCCGACAGATCGACGCGCTCTGCGCGGGTGATGATGCGATCGCTGAGGATATCCACGCCGGGGTACACCTTGCAGGTGGCCTCGGTCGGGCAGAACTGTGCTGGCCTGCCGGTACTGGGGTCGTAGTAGTAGAGGAAGGAGCCGCTGGGAACGATCATTCCGTTGATGGCGCCGACCACCCGCGCAATGGCTTCCGGCGGGGCAACCCCCTGCATCATCTTGGCGTAGTGATCGTCTGATACCTGCTGTGCAATGGGCACCACCTTGCCGCCTGCAGTGCTGCCATGAATCATGAAGATGTTGTCGGGAAACCGCGTATCGAGCTCGGGCAGGTCGTAGGTGGCGATACGACGCTCGACGCCACCGATGAAGCTGGTGCCGCAGGCCGAGATGCACTTGCCCTGGAACACCGAGGTGATGCCTCGTTGGCGCAGCAACTCGCCGGTGCCCCGCCCTGCTGCCGCATCCCCGCCGGGGCTGTCGCGGAAAACGACCTGGTTGATGACCCGACCGTTGCGGGCGGCCGCGTCCAGCATGTTCCGCAGGCGGATATGGTCCTGGTAGTTGACGCCGCCGGTTGCGATGATCCGATCGCCATTTACGTGGAAGGTGTATGCCGAGGCGAGGCTTGGCGCCAGCGTGGCGCTCAACGCGAGGCAGACGGCGGCACCGAGCGGGGTGAATCGGTGATCGGCCGACCGACGGGGAGTGCTCTTCATAGGGTGGTCCTGATGGTTGGGGACAGGCGGGTGGTTGCCGGAAGTGCATGCACAACAGGTCCGCCCGGCACGCTTGCCATCGGAGGTGCAGGGCGCCGGGTGGACTGTTCGATAACGGAGCGCAAACCCGACCTCCCCCAGTCGGCTTGCGCGCGGCCAAGTGGGTGCGCCTCCCGTGCCCCCGGTCTCCGCCACCACACCTTGCGGGGCCACATTGAATACCGGGCGGGCCCGTGCCCGCGTCGAGTCCGGGCACGCCGCACGGGTTGATGGCCCAGCCGCAATCCGCCCACCGTGGGCAGGGCCGCACTCTGTTCGACAGCATCATCGATGATGCCCAGCACTGGTCGCGCCACGCGCGCAGTCACAATGCCGCTTCGCTGGAGCGGACCAAAGCCGCGTTGAAAGGCCACTGACGCCACGCACCGTCCGCCACCTTTATCGGTGGCGGCTTCTGCATGCACGCAAGGAGCCCAGCCATGACCCAGCCCCACTCCCCTGCCCCGCACCCGATCCACGACGAGTCCGCCAACGGCCCCGCACTGGATCCGAACACGCTCATTGCCCTGCTGCACAGCATCGGCTCCGGCGCCGCCTCCGATGGTCAGCCTTGGCCGGAGCGCCATCAGATGCCCGGCCGGCGCATCGCCCTGGCGGACACCGATTGCTCCTTGGCCGGCCTTCGGGTAGTGCTGGAAATCCTGTTGACCGCACAGCGTGCCCGCGAGAACGGCGAGCTGGAGCAATACGTCGGCCCCCGCGTCATGGAGGGGCTGATCATGGCCGGGCTGGGTCTCGTAGCGCACGCCTGCACACGGGTACGCCCGGACGGCTGAGTGACGCGGCATCGCTGGGCGGCCACCGCACTCTGTCTTGTGGCGGTGGTTGCGGCACAGGTGCAGTGGCCGGCGCCACCGGTGCCCTCGCCTGTCGGGTTCCAACGCATCAACGACGATCGCTTCTCACAGCTGCGCCGCCAGACGATGCAGTTCGTCGAGCGGCATCGAGATGCCGAGCTCCAGATTCACTGCCAAGCCGTACCGGTGCTGTGGCTGGAGAGGCGCTCGCAGCATCTACTGTTGCTGGTATCACTGGACGCGAAGCAGTGGGCGCCTGGCGCTCTGCAGTTTCGTGCGTTGTTTCAATGGCAGCTGGAGCCGATGGGCTATCTGGAGCAGGTGCTCGCTGACGTGCCGGAACCTGTTCTGTTGGATCGGGTGCTGCAGATGTTCGGGGACGAGGTGCCTGATGGGGCGCGATGTGGCACGTAGTAGTCGAGCATGGCTCGAGTCTACAAGGGCGCTTGGCCGCCCAACTGTCCAGCTTTTTGGGGGTGCTTCACAGGTCGCTGCGGGATCAATGCGGGTTGGATCGAATGCGGGAAGACGCAAGGCGGATGATCAGCACATAGCTGACGAGCATGCCGAGGACCAGGCCCATGACCTCGATCTCCCAGTTCCTGCGGTAGGGGGAAGGACCGACGATGGCCCAGATCAACGCAAGCGCCCCAAGCAGGAGCATTGTCTTGTTGGCCTGTGAGATGAGCTCGACTTCAGAGCCAAACCCCATATTGGGATCGAAGGTGCCGAACAGCCAGCTGGGCCTCTTCCAGTAATCACGCGCAAGAAAGAACAGGAAGACAAAGACCCCCATCAATGCACCCGCTAGCAGCTGATACTGCACTTCCATGGCAGCCTCTTGAGGGGATCTGGCGTTTCCACGCGTGGACGTCCCGCAGCTTAGCCGGATTTAGATGAGGAGTGCATCCGTTGACCGGAAGCGGACGTCAGGGCAATAGTCGAGCATGGCTCGACTCTACAGAGGCGCGGACTGCGGGCCGACCCGAACATGCACCACATGGCTGATGCCACGATGGAACATCTTGGCGTACGGGCAGACGCGTTCGGTGTTGCGCACCACTTCGCCGGCCAGGTTCGCATCCATGCCGGGAAGATGGACCACGATCTCGGCAGACAGCAGGTACAGCCCATCTGCCGGATCACGGGCGAAGGTGACCGCCACTTCGACGCTGGGGTTGTGCAGCAGCAGGCCGGCACGCCCGGCCACCAGCACCATGGCGCCGTGGAAGCAACCGGCGTAGCTTGCGGCCAATAGCTGCTCGGGATTCGATCCGCCGCCAGGCCCTCCGAGTTCCTGCGGCAGCCGCAGGTCCACCGCCAGTGCACCGTCGTCCGATCGCACCACGCCGGACGCGCGCCCGTGCTGGGCCTGGCCGCCGGTCACCCGCACGCGGCCGGTGTACAGCGGCTGCACGTCGTCGCGCTGGTAGCGGTCCAGCATGGCGGGCGAAGGTGGCTTCAGCTCGGTCATTGGCAGGCGATCGATTCGTCGCTCAGGCGGGCTGCCGCTGCAACAGGCCGGACTGCTGCAGCCAGGCTTCGAAGCCGACCTGCCCCAGCCAAGCCTGCCCCACCGGCACCAGCGTATCGATCTGCAGCGGCGCACCGAAGTACAGGGACTCGGCGTCTGCCACGACCTGCCGCGGGTCGCCGGTCCGCTGCAGATACTGCCTGGCCAGATCCGCCATCGCGGCGCGCTGGGGGCCCGCAATTTCCACTACGTCATTGCGGGGTGGCTCCTGCGCGATGCGTGCCACCGCTTCGGCAACATCCTCGGCGGCAATCGGCTGAACGTCGGCGGCGGGCAAGCGCAGGGTCGCCCCATTGCCGGCGGACTGGATGATGCCCGGCAGGAACTCGAAGAACTGCGTGGAATGGATGATGGTGTACGGCAGGCCCGAATCGCGGATCAGGCGCTCCTGGGCGATCTTGCCGCGGAAGTAGCCGCTGGCCGCAAGCTTGTCGGTGCCTACGACGGAAAGCGCAACGTGGTGGCGTACGCCGGCACGGGCGGCGGCGGTCAGGATGTTGTGGCCAGCGGTCACGAAGAACGAAAGCACTGCTGCATCTTCGAACGAGGGCGAGTTGGCCAGGTCCACCACCACGTCGACGCCGTCCATGGCGGCGTCCAAGCCTTCACCGGTCAGCACATCCACCCCAGTGGAGGGCGCTGCCACCACGATGTCATGCCCGGCGGTGCGCAGGCGCTCCACCACCTTGCTGCCGATGCGGCCGGTACCACCGATGACGAGGAATTTCATGACGTGTCTCCTGGAATATAGAAGGGGCGACCGGCTGTGGCCAGGCATGCTGGAATCGTAGGCAGCGTGGGTGCGGGGCAGTAGGTCCGCGCTGGGGCGCGCACTGTTGCCCGGCACGCACCAATGCGTCCAGGCCCAGGCGGGCTGTGCGCCTGGCTTCATGGGGGTCGCCTGCTGGCGCGCTTCCCAATGCGAGATCACATCCCGTTCGAGCGCGCGCACCCGCTGCGTGCTGAAGTCGATGAAGGCCCGCACGCGCTTGGGAAGCTGGCGGCGGCTGAGGTAGCACAGGTAGTGGCCGCGATCGAGCGGTGCATGCCGATCCAGGCAGGTCACCACCCTGCCCGCCCACAACGCTTCACGTACCTGATAGCTGGGCAGCTGGGCGATGCCCAGCCCGTCGATGACTGCCTGCAGGGCCAGGTCGGCATCGTTGAACACCAGTGCGGCCGGCGGCTGCAGGTGCACATCGGTGCCGTCGACCCGGAATTCCCAGGGCTGCATGCGCCCACCCGGCAGGCGCCGCCCGATGCAGGCATGCGTGGACAGCGCATCCACCGACGACGGTAGACCATGCGCCTTCACGTACGCCGGTGACGCGCACACCACCAGCTGCATCGGCACGAGCTGCTTGGCGATCACCTGGCTGTCTTCCAGCAGGCCGTCGCGGAACGCCACATCGATGCGGTCACCCGCCAGGTCGGGGGCCTGCTCGTCCAGCAGCAGTTCTACCGAGACCTGCGGGTACTCGGCGCGGAAGGCGGCCAGCAAGGGGGCGATCACCCGCCGGCCGAAGCCGTGGCTGGCACTGATGCGCAGGTGCCCGCGCGGCGGGCCCTCGCGCAGGTCGCGCATTTCCTCCAGCGCCTGCAGGATGCAGTTCACGCCCGGGTTGCAGCCTTCCAGGAACAGCTCGCCTTCGCGGGTCAGCGTGGTCGAGCGCGTGGTGCGCAGGAACAACCGCACGCCCAGCTGGCTTTCCAGCTTCTGCACGCTGCGGCTGACGGCCGAACGGCCGATGCCAAGGCGGTCGGCCGCGCGGGCGAAACTGCCCTCGGCCGCCACTGCAATGAAGGTCAGCACGCCGGCGTAGCTGGTGGAGAAGGATGCATTGAGCGCATCGTGGCCGTCGCTGGCCGGGCTGGGCTGTGCGGTGTTCATGGGCGGCCTGGCTCCAGGCCAGCACGTTGTGCGTGCAGGTGGTTCCGCGCCAGCGCCAGGCGCTGCCTGCACGCGGAAAGGTCGAGCCCCAGCAGGGGCACGATGTCCTCGAACCCGGCGCCCAGCACGTCGTGCAGCAACAGCACCGCACGTGCATCGGGCGGCAATTCACGCAGTGCGGCCAGGAAGGTCTGCCAGACCTGCTCGCTGGCAGGGCGGAATGCGGTGCGCAGGTGCGTTGAGGTGTCCATGCCCGGCAGACGGCCGAGCATCGGCCGCTGTGACAGGCCATTGGTGTTTTTCATGCAACAGCATGCGGCCCGGCCCCGGCCTACCGGCAATGCGGGCGCAGGCCTAGCCTCGCTGTGTCCTTCACTCGCTACAGGAACACGCCATGACCGCACGCCTGGATTACGCCGCGCAATCCCCCGAACTGTTCAAGAAGCTCGGCCTGTACTCGCATGCCGCCCATACCGCCTCGATCGAAGCGGCCATCATCGATCTGGTCAACATCCGTGCGTCGCAGCTCAACGGCTGCGGCTTCTGCCTGGACATGCACGTGAAAGAGGCCACCCTGCGCGGCGAGCGCCCACTGCGCCTGCATCACCTGGCGGCATGGCGTGAATCGACGCTGTTCAGCCCGCGCGAGCGTGCCTGCCTGGCCTGGACCGAGGTGCTGACCCAGCTGCCGGCGCAGGGTGTGCCCGACGAGCTGTACGCGCGTGTGCGCGGCCAGCTGTCCGAGCAGGAGATCGTCGACCTGACCCACGCGGTGATGGCGATCAACGCCTGGAACCGCGCCAACGTCGCCTTCCGTACTACGCCCGGCACCTTGGATACGGCCTTTGGCCTGGACAAGGCCGGCCTGGCCTGATCGTTCCGCCGCTGCCCGATGCAGCGGCCCTCCCCTACCGCACTGGAGACCTGCCATGCGTCGTTCTGTTCTGGCCCTGCTTGCGCTGCTGCCACTGTGCAGCGCTGCCGCCACCCCGCCCCCTGCTGCGCCCGAGCCCCTGGTGCGCGAGGTGATGACCCGCGCCCTGCCGGAGCAGCCCGGCAAGGAAGCGCTGATCCTTACCGTGGAATACCCGCCGGGTGGCGCCGATCCGGTGCACCGCCACGATGCCCATGGCTTCGTCTACGTCCTGGAAGGACGGATCGTGATGGGCGTGGCCGGCGGTAAGGAAGTCACCCTCGGCCCGGGCGAGGCCTTCCATGAAGGCCCAGCCGATCTGCACACCGTGGGTCGTAACGCCAGCGCTACCGAGCCGGCGAAGTTCGTGGTGTTCCTGATCAAGGACATCGGCAAGCCGGCGGTTCTGCCGCCGCATTGATCGCACGTCCGGCGCTGGTGCCAACGACAGGTCCCCGGGTGTCACAATCCGGGGACCTGTCCCGTCTACGCTGGCATGGACGATTCCACTGCGCTGTTCTCCCGCCTCCGCCCACGCCTGTTCGGCGTGGCCTACCGCATGCTCGGGTCTTCGCACGAAGCCGAGGACGTGGTGCAGGATGTCTGGCTGCGCTGGCATGGCGCCGACCAGTCACAGATCGAGAATCCGGAAGCCTGGCTGGTGGCTACCACCACCCGTCGCGCCATTGATGGCCTGCGCCTGGCACGGCATACGCGCGAACACTATGTCGGCATGTGGTTGCCCGAGCCGCTGCTGACCGATGACACCAGTACCCCTGAATATGTGCTGGAAACCGCCAGTGATCTGTCGGTCGCCTTCCTCAGCGTGCTGGAGCGGTTGGCCCCGGATGCGCGTGCGGCCTTCCTGCTGCACGACGTGTTCGATCAGGACTACGCGGTGGTCGCGCGCACCCTGGACAAGACAGAAGCCGCCTGCCGGCAGATCGTGCATCGTGCGCGCCAGCAGCTCAGGCAAGAGCGCCCGCGCTACAACGTCCCGCAGGACGTACACCAGAGATTGCTGCGCCGTTTCGCCGAGGCCGCATCCAGTGGCGATTTCCGAACGATGAAGGCACTGATGGCCGAGTCGGCCGAGCTGGTGGGTGACGGCGGCGGCATCGTCACCAGCTTCCCCAAACCGATGGTCGGGGGCGCTCGCATTGCCCAGCTGCTGTATGCTCCGCACCTGCGGCGCAGCGCGCAATTGCGGATGGTGCCGGCCATGCTCAACGGACGGCTGGGACTGCTGCGCTATTTCGATGGCGAGCTGGAAGCGGCGATGGCCTTCGAGACCGATGGCGAACGGATCACGCAGATCCTGGTGCAGCGCAACCCGCACAAGCTGCAGCGGCTGGCACTGCCCACCTCCATCCAGTAGATCCGCGCCCCGCGTGGATCGCATCCATTGCGACCTCGTTCTTGCGGGATTCGACCGGGGCGCCGATGCGCCCCGATCGTTAACGTCTGCCTGTGCAATGGCCGCAGGACCCGATCAGAAGTCCCAGAACACCGGCACCCAGCGGAAGGTCTCGCCCTCCAGCGACACCCGGCCCACTGACGGGAACGGAAGATGCGTGGCCACCAGCATTTCGCCGGTGCCTGCCAGGTCCTTCAGCAGGGCGATGCGGACGCGCGCGGATTCCTCCGGGTCGTGCTCGAAGCCGTTGTGCCAGTTCGGCTGGTCGAAGCCGACCGCGAACACCGCGTCACCGGCGAAGGTCAGGGCCTGCCCGGCAGACGCCACGCGCACCACGCAGTGGCCCGGGGTATGCCCTCCGGTGCGGCGGGCCGTCACGCCCGGCGCGATCTGCTGTTCGTCCTGGAAGGTGTGCACATAGCTGCTGTACTCGGCCCAGAAGTGCTTGGCCGTGGCACGCAGTGCATCGGGGAACCCCTGCGGCATGTTGGTGCGGCTGAAGTCCGGCGACTTCCAGAACTCCACCTCCGCCGCGGCCACGTGGATCTTCAGGTCCGGGCGCAGCTGTTCCTTCACGCCTTCAACCAGCAGCCCGCCGACGTGGTCCATGTGCATGTGGGTGATCACCACATCGGTGATTTCGCCCAGGTTGATACCGGCGGCACCGAGGCGGCGGATCAACTGGCCGGCGCGCGGCAGCTGCAGGTCCGGGTCCATGCCCAGGCCGGCATCGATGAGGATGGTGCGATCACCGCTGTGCACCACCATCACGTTCAATGCCCAGTCGAAGGCATCCTGCGGCAGGTACATCTCTTCGAACCATTCGGCACGGTCGGCGGCCGGTACGTTGTGGCCGAGCATCTGGGTGGGCAACGGCAGGACACCATCGCTGATCACCAGCACTTCGACGTCGCCCACCTTGAGGGCGTAGCGCGAGGGCACCAGTTCATCGAGGGCGGGGGCAATGGGCGCGGCGGTGTTTTCCAGACTGAACATGAGGGATCTCCACGAAGGGGCATTGGGCGGGCAGCGATGCAAGGCTGGCGCGAACGATTCCGGGCGCTTTCCCACGGCGCAGGGCGTGGCGTTGCCAGGGCACGGATGCCTGGCAGGCCAGCGCTGCAGGGTTCATGGGAAGACGGGCCACTGCGCAAGCGGTGGGCCCGGAACACGGCATATGCCGTGTGCGATCAGCCTAGGCAGCACACCGTTGCTGCGGTAGGCCCGTGGAGGGGGACGTGATGTTGCATTCCGGGAAGCAATGCGAATCACATCCCCAGATCAGACAGCCCCGGGTGATCATCCGGGCGACGCCCCAGCGGCCAGTGGAACCTGCGGTCGCTTTCCTTGATCGGCATGTCGTTGATGCTCGAGAACCGGCGCTGCATCAAACCATCGGCGCCGAATTCCCAGTTCTCGTTTCCATAGGAGCGGAACCAGTTGCCGGAGTCGTCATGCCACTCATAGGCGTAGCGCACGGCAATACGGTTGTCGGTGAAGGCCCATAGCTCCTTGATCAGCCGGTACTCAAGCTCTTTGCTCCACTTGCGGGCCAGGAACTGCCGCGCTTCCTCGCGGCCATGGGTGAACTCGGCACGGTTGCGCCACTCGGTGTCCAGCGAATAGGCCAGCGAAACCTTGTCGGCATCGCGGGTGTTCCAGCCATCTTCGGCAAGGCGCACTTTCTCGATGGCCGATTCACGGGTGAACGGGGGAAGTGGCGGACGGGGTGCTTCAATGGACACGGTGGGGCCTCCAATCAAATGGATGAACGGGGTGCTTCGACGGGTTTTGATGGCTCGGGCGTCAGCGCCTGGCCTGCTCCAACAACACCGCTGCAACATCCCTTGCAGTGTCTGCGGCGTCGTAGTCGCCCATCACGCGCGAGACGGTGATGGCGCCTTCCATGAGAACCAGCAGCTGCCGCGCCAGTGCGGCGGGCTGCTGGATATCCAGTTGCGTAGTGAGTTCCAGCGTGTAATCGAGCAGCTTCTGCTTGTGATGTTTGGCGATGTGGCGAATCGGATCGTCGGCGTCGCCAACTTCGCCGGCGGTGTTGATGAACGCGCAGCCGCGATAGCCCTCGGACTGGAACCAGCCCTTGAGCACGGTGAACATGCCGAGGATGCGTGCTTCCGGGGTGTCAGCCTTGTCGCACTCCTGCTGGAACCAGGCGAGCCAGCGCACGTCGCGCGCGTTCAATGCCGCAGCGGCCACCTGGTCCTTGTTTTCAAAGTGCCGATAGATGCTCTTCCGGGCAACGCCGGAGGTCTTCACCAGCAGGTCCATGCCAGTGGCATGGATCCCGTTCTGGTAGATCAGCGCCTCGGCCGTGGCGAGGATCTTCTGCTGGGTATCGGAGGTAGTTGTGTTCACGGCGCCAAGGTAGAACGAGCGTTCTACCCTGTCAACGGGCGGCATCGCGACCTGCCGGGTGGGCGCGTTGGAACAGGACGATCTATCAAGAAATTCGTACATGTCATCATCCAGACGCCCGATTTCGGCCGCAAAGTACGTCTCACCACCCACCCATGAGACGCCCCGCATGAACACCTTTGCCCGTTCCCTGGCCGTTGCCGCCCTCGCCCTCTCGGTCCAGGCCGGCCTGTCCGCGCAGGCCGCCGAACCGGCCAAGCCGGCAGCAGTCACCAGCATTGCGCGCACCGCCAGCTACATCACCACCGCCGATGGCGTGCAGCTCTACTACAAGGACTGGGGCCCGAAGGACGGCCCGGTCGTCACCTTCAGCCACGGCTGGCCGCTGAACTCGGACAGCTGGGAATCGCAGATGATCTTCCTGGCCAACCACGGCTACCGCGTCATTGCCCATGACCGTCGTGGCCACGGCCGTTCCAGCCAGCCGTGGGATGGCAACGACATGGATCACTACGCCGATGACCTGGCCACGGTGATCAACACGCTCGACCTGCACGATGTCACCCTGGTGGGCTTCTCCACGGGCGGCGGCGAAGTGGCGCGCTACATCGGCCGCCATGGCACCGGCCGGGTGAAGAAGGCGGTGCTGATCAGCTCGGTGCCGCCGCTCATGCTGAAGACCGCCGATAACCCCAAGGGCCTGCCGATCGAAGTGTTCGATGGCATCCGCAAGGCGCAGATGGACAACCGCGCGCAGCTGTACAAGGACATCCCGTCCGGCCCCTTCTACGGCTTCAACCGCCCGGGCGCGAAGGTGTCGCAGGGGCTGATCGATGCCTGGTGGGCACAGGGTATGCAGGGTGGCCACAAGAACACCTACGATTCGATCGCCGCGTTCTCGGCCACCGACTTCCGCGCCGACCTGAAGAAGTTCGATGTGCCCACTCTGGTGATCCACGGTGATGACGATCAGATCGTGCCGATCGACATCTCCGGCCGCCAGTCGGCGAAGCTGATCAAGGGCGCCAGGCTGATTGTGTACCCGGGTGCGCCGCATGGCCTGACCGATACCCACAAGGACAAGGTCAACCAGGACCTGCTGACGTTCCTGCAGGAAAAGTAAGTCCCCCGAGGCTCCGGCATCTCGCCGGAGCCTTTTTTCAATTGTGCCCGTGCCTCAACCGCCCTGCCCCAGCTCGCGCGCAAGGAACGGCGCCGTCCTGCTCCCTTTGGCGCGCGCTACCTGTTGCGGCGTTCCCTTCGCGACGATGGTGCCCCCTGCCCCACCCGCTCCGGGGCCTACATCAATCACCCAGTCCGCCTGTGCGACCGCGCGCATGTCATGCTCGATCATCACCACGGTATTGCCCGCATCCACCAGGCGCTGCAGCTGCACCAGCAGCCTGTCTGCGTCCGACGCATGCAGGCCGGTGGTGGGTTCGTCCAGCACGTACAGCGTGCGCCCGCGTTGGCTGCGCTGTAGCTCGGTGGCCAGCTTGATGCGCTGCGCTTCACCGCCTGAAAGTTCCGTGGCCGGCTGGCCCAACCGCAGGTAGCCCAGGCCGATCTCCTGCAGCAACTGCAGCGGGCGGGCAATCGCGTCCTCTTCATTGAACAACGCATGCGCCTGGTCGACCGTCATCTGCAGGACTTCGGCGATGTTGCGGTCATTCCACTGCACCTTCAGCGTGGCCTCGTTGTAACGCGCACCGTGGCAGGTCGGGCACGGCGCATAGACGCTGGGCATGAACAGCAGTTCGACGCTGACAAACCCTTCACCCTCGCAGGTCTCGCACCGGCCCTTGGCCACGTTGAACGAGAAGCGGCCGGCATCGAAACGGCGGCGGCGCGCGGCGGGTGTTACGGCGAACAGCTTGCGCACGTGATCGAACAGCCCGGTATAGGTGGCCAGGTTGGAGCGTGGCGTGCGCCCGATCGGCTTCTGGTCGACCTGCACGACGCGTTGGATGGCATCCACATCGCCGGCCAATGTACCCCGCGTCGTTTCGATCACGGTCGGCCCGTCGGTGGGCGCGCTATCGGCGTTGTCGTCGGCAGGCTCATGCCCGAGGTGCAGCAGCAATAGCTCGGGCAGTGCCTGCGCCATCAGACTGGACTTGCCCGAGCCGGAAATGCCGGTCACGGCCGTCAGCAGCCCCAGCGGTACCTGTGCGTCCACGCCCCGCAGGTTGTGGCGGTGGATGCCCTTCAGTTCCAGCCAGCGGTTGGCGCTGCGCTGCCGGCTGGCGGGTGCGGGCACCTGGTCGAACAGATACTGCGCCGTGCGCGAAGCCTGGATCTGGCGCAGGCCGTCGGGCTCGCCACTGTAGAGGACCTGGCCACCGTGCTCGCCCGCCTCTGGCCCGACATCCACCAGCCACTGCGCGCGGCGCATCAGCTCCAGATCGTGTTCGACAACGAACACCGAGTTTCCGCCGTCGCGCAAGCGCTCCAGTGCGTCGTACAGCGCCTGGCTGTCGGCCGGGTGCAGGCCGGCCGAGGGTTCGTCGAGCACGTACAGCACACCAAACAGCAAGGAGCTGAGCTGAGTGGCCAGCCGCAGGCGCTGCAGCTCGCCGGCCGACAGGGTTGGCGTGGCGCGGTCCAGCGAGAGGTACCCCAGGCCCAGGTCACGCAATTGGCGTACACGCGCCACGACCCCGCCTGCCAGTCGTTGTGCTGCCAGGCGCTTCTCTTCGGACAGGGCGGAGGTCAGCCGCACGTCGGGGGCACCCTCGTGAGTCGCCTGGCCACTCGCGGCCCTCCGGGCGCGATCGCGGGGTGTCGCGCTCCTGCTGGTGCGAGCGCCCTTGCTGTGCGCGCCGAAATCACCTTGTGCGATGGGCTCCAGCAGCTCCGCCAGCTGGTCCAGCGGCAGCCGCATGAACTCGCCGATATCCACGCCGGCAAAGGTGACCGAGAGCGCCTCCGGCTTCAGGCGCTTTCCGTGACAGGCCGGGCACAGCTTGCCTTCCATGTAGCGCGACACGCGCTTGCGCATCAGCGCGCTCTGGGTGTTGGCAAAGGTGTGCAGCACGTAGCGGCGTGCGCCGGTATAGGTGCCCATGTAGCTGGGCTCCTGCTTGCGCTTCAGCGCAGCACGGGTTTCGGCGGGCGTGAACCCGGCATAGACCGGCACGCTGGGGGCTTCCTCGGTGAACAGGATCCAGTCCCGGTCCTTCTTCGGCAGCTTCTTCCACGGCACGTCGATGTCGTAGCCCAGCGTGACCAGGATGTCGCGCAGGTTCTGGCCATGCCATGCCGGCGGCCAGGAAGCGATGGCGCGCTCGCGGATGCTCAGCGAGGGGTCCGGAACCATCAGCGCTTCGGTTACTTCGTAGACGTGCCCCAGGCCATGGCAGGTGCTGCAGGCACCCTGTGGCGTGTTGGGTGAGAAGTCCTCGGCATACAGCATGGGCTGGTTGGCCGGGTACGCACCCGCACGCGAGTACATCATGCGCACCAGGCTGGACAGCGTGGTCACGCTGCCCACTGACGAACGCGCATTGCTGGCCCCGCGCTGCTGCTGCAGGGCCACTGCCGGCGGCAGCCCGTCGATGGCATCTACATCCGGCACACCCGCCTGGTCGATCAGGCGCCTGGCATACGGCGCAACGGACTCGAAGTAGCGCCGCTGCGCCTCGGCGAAGACGGTACCGAAGGCCAACGATGACTTGCCGGAACCCGATACGCCGGAGAACACCACCAGTGCATTACGCGGAATGGAAACGTCGACATTCTTGAGGTTGTGCTCGCGTGCACCACGCACCTCGACGCAACCGCTGGCGGCGGCAGCGCATGACGATTCACCAAAGGGGGTGTTGGACATCGTTACGATCCTGCAGGCAGTGAGTGGCGCGCTTCAGGGCGCCCAGTGATGCATTTTCGCTGCTGCGGGGTGAATGTGGGTGATGGGCGATCATGCAACGCGTGATCTTCTGGCTGCATGACACCTTCAAAGGCGATACATGCTTCTCATGCTGTTTGCCGCTGCCCTTTCAACGTGGTCGGCCATCGGCAGGCCCTGCGACCAGCCTGCGGCCATGGCCAGCGCATCACGCACTGGATCGGACGCCTTGGCGCGCTCATTGCGGATGCGGCAGGTTTCCGGGTCGCTGGCAAACAGTCCGCGCGCGAACATCCGGCCCTGCTCCGCCAGCTTCGTGGTCTTGGGGGCGCGGAGGGCGGCGAAGCGCGGCAGCACCTCATCCAGGCAATCCTCTGCACCCTCCAGGCATCGCACCAGATGCCAGGCATCTTCCAGTGCCTGACAGGCCCCCTGCCCCGAGGTCGGCAGCGGCGCATGCGCTGCGTCGCCGATGAGCAGCACGTTTGCGCGGCTCCAGGTCTGCAGCGGCTCAAGGTCGTGCACGGCAATCCGCTGGACGGAGTGCGTCGGTGTGGCCGCGATGAGACGAGCGACAGGTTCGGGCCATCCTGCAAACAGATCCCCTACCTCGTCGCGCATGTCTGCCGGGGGCGTCGCCGCAGGTAGTGGTCGTGCCTGGGCGGCCGCCCAGTACACCTGATCGGTTCGAATCGCGACGCAACCGAAGCGATCGCCGGCTCCCCAGTAGTCCTGGATCCCCACCTCGCTTACCAGTTCCCTGCCTTGCGCGACCCCGATCCAGTTCACGAAGCCCTGGTAGATGGGCGTGCTGTCCCCTGCGACGAACCTGCGTGCCACCGAGTCCATGCGACCATCCGCACCCAGAAGCAGATCCGGATGGATGCACTGCCCGTTGTCGAACCGCACAGTGGCCTTGCCGTTGGCCTCCAGCTCAATCGCTACCGCGCGATGCGCGAACTGCACCTGGATTCCCGCTCGTGCCACGTGGTCCAGCAGCACCGCCTGCAGGTCGCGGCGCAGGATCGTATGGGTCGGGTATCCCATGACCTGGTCCAGCAGCGTGATGTCCAGGCCTCCCAGCGGATTACCCGCGGCATCCTTGCGGTGCACTGATACCGGCCGGCCGCCGACTGCCCCAACATCCTCCAGCAACCCGAGTTCCCGCAGCACGAAACCAGCGTTGGGCCACAGTGTCACGCCAGCCCCCATGGTGGATGGCGTAGCCCGACGCTCATAGACGCGGCAGCTGTGCCCCTGCCGGTGCAGGGCGAGGGCCGCGCTCAAGCCCGCGATGCCGCCACCCAGTATTCCGATATCCATTCTGATGCAGCCTTTTCAATTCGCCCGGATGCGCCATTGCGGCGCATTCGTGGGACGGGCCTGCAGTCTGGACTCTGCCAATGGAGCCAACTAGCATGCAAATCTGAGAGATATTCATACCGCTGTCGGGATAATGATGCGCAGCAGCTTCGATCTGAACACCGTCCGTGTCTTCGTGGCCGTCGTAGACGAGCAGAGCTTTTCCGGTGCGGCCCGCCTGCTGGCCCTGCCCTCCTCCAACGTCAGCCGTCACGTGGCCTCGCTGGAGCGCCGGCTGGGGGTTCGGCTGCTGGAGCGCAGCACCCGCCACCTGCGCATGACCGAAGCCGGCAGGCTGCTCTACGCGCGTTCAAAGCCGTTGCTCGATGCCCTGCTTTCCACGGAGGAGGAGCTCGGTGCGGTGCAGCGCGAATTGAAGGGGCTGCTGCGGATGAGCATGCCGAACGAGGCGCCCCGGCTGCTCGCCCCCATCCTGGCCGAGTTCTGCAGTCTGCATCCCGGCATCGAGCTGGAGTGCGACACGCGCCTGACCGGCCCGGAATTGCTGCGGGAGGACGTGGATCTTGCCCTCTTCTTCCATCGCGGGCCGCAGGACGACAGTGCGTTCATCACCCGCGAGCTGGCGACATTGCCGAGCATCGTGGTTGCCGCGCCAGCGTTGCTGGCCAGAACCGGGATGCCGCGCCAGGTGCGTGAACTGAAGTCCCTGCCCTGCATTACTACCGCCAGTGCACTGAAGGGCCAACCCTGGCAGTTTGTCGACGCTGCGGGGAACATCGTGAAGGTGCCGGTGCGCAGCCGCTATCGGGTGAACAGCGGGGAGCTTGCGGTGGCGGGCGCGCGCCAGGGCCTGGGCTTCGCCGTCGTTGCGGCTTATCCGTGCCAGCAGGACCTGGCCGAGGGCCGGCTGCAGAACGTGCAGCTGGATCTGAGCCCGGCGCCGCTGCAGCTGCTGGGTGCCTATAGCCACCGGCGCTCGGTTACCGCAAGGGTTCGGGCGCTGCTGGAATTCATACAGACGCGGCTGCAAGGCATCGGAGATGATGTCGGGTGATACCAGAACCACAGTCTCTGGTGATGGTCCTGTTCCAGTGAACCCATCGCAGCCGTAATGCCGAACAGGTCATCGACACTCTATCGACCTAAACCCGCAATGCCTCGAGCACCAGGCTGAACGCCGGGGATGGCTGCCGCCTGCTCGGGTAATACAGGTGATAGCCGGGAAACAGCGGGCACCAGTCCTCCAGTACCCGCACCAGGCGGCCGCTTTCCAGATGGGGTGCCAGCTCATCAACGGGCAGATGCACCAGGCCCAGGCCGTCAAGCGCGGCATCGACCATGTGCGGTGACGTGCTGAACACCAGCGGGCCATCCACGCGCACATTGATCTCGCGACCCTTCTTCTCGTACTCCCACACATACAGTCCACCGCTGGTGGGCAAGCGGATGTTGATGCATCGGTGACCGGTCAGATCACCTGGCACCTTCGGCATTCCGTGCGCAGCGAAGTACGCCGGCGTCCCTGCGGTGGCCATGCGCAGGCGCGGGCCGATGGGCAGGGCAACCATGTCCTTGTCGATGGATTCACCGAGGCGAACACCGGCATCGAAGCGGTCGGCAACGATGTCACGCAGTGCATAGCTGACGTCGAACTCGATGCGGATGTCCGGATAGCGGTGCAGCAGCGGCATCAGCTTGGGCAGTAGCACCGTCCGCAGCACGTGGTCGCCGCTGGTGATCCTGACCTGCCCGGCTGGCGTGTCCCTCAATGCAGTAAGGGCTTCGAGCTCCATTTCGATGTCGTCGAAGTGGTTGCCGATCGACTGCAGCAGGCGCTCGCCTGCCGTGGTCGGCGAAACGCTGCGCGTCGTGCGGGTCAGCAGCCGGATGCCGAGACTCTCTTCCAGGGTCTTGATGGCCTGGCTCAGTGCGGACTGGGTGACCCCCAGCACGCCCGCCGCGCGGGTGAAGCTGCCCTCCCGCGCCACGGTCACGAAAGCCAGCAGGTCATTGAAGTTGCGTCGTGCCATGGGCGCAGTGTGTCACAGGGATTAATTAGCGCAACTAATTGACCCATTCGAAATTGATTATCTAATCAAACACCCGTGCGTGGTCCAGACTGGCCCCCTCCCCCACCACGGGAGCTCCGGCAGCCGGAGCCTTCCGCCGTCACCGCCCTTCTGGGCCTGGAAACCTTCATGAGTTCACTCAATCTCCCCCCGGCTGGGGCAGGCATGGCCGCGCCTGTCCGCTCGGCATCCCCCAGGGAATGGGGCGCGGTGTTGGCCCTGTCACTCGGCGCCTTCGCGCTGGTCGCTTCCGAATTCATGCCGGTCAGCCTGCTGACGCCCATCGCCACCGACCTGCAGGTCAGTGAAGGCCAGGCAGGCCAGGCGATCGCGGTTTCCGGTGCATTTGCACTGGTCACCAGCCTGCTGGTCTCGCCACTGGCCGGGCAGCTGGACCGCAAATGGCTGCTGCTGGGCCTCACTACCGCAATGATCCTCTCGGGAACGCTGGCGGCACTGGCGCCCAGCTTCCCGGTGTTCATGCTGGGCCGTGCGCTGATCGGCGTGGCCATCGGTGGCTTCTGGGCCATGTCGGCGGCCACCGCCATGCGCCTGGTTCCTTCGCACCAGGTGCCCCGCGCACTGGCCATCGTCAACGGCGGCAACGCGCTTGCCACGGTCATTGCAGCGCCGATGGGCAGCTACTTCGGCGCCATCATCGGTTGGCGCGGCGCGTTCTTCTCGCTGGTGCCGGTGGCTGTGGTGGCCCTGTTGTGGAAGATCGCCGCGCTGCCATCGATGAAGGCGACCGCCGGGCGCGCTTCGTGGAATGTGTTCGCGCTGTTGAAGCGCCCGCCGGTGGCGTGGGGCATGGTGGGCGTGAGCCTGTTCTTCATGGGCCAGTTCTCGCTGTTCACCTACCTGCGCCCATTCGTGGAAGCCACGCTGCACGTATCGCCTTCGACGTTGTCACTGTTGCTGCTGTTGATGGGTGCTGCGGGCCTGGCCGGCACGTTGTTGATCGAGCCCTTCGTGCACAAGGCACTCTTCCGCACACTGGTGCTGCTGCCCGCACTGATGGCCGTGGTGGCTGTGTGCATGATCCTGCTCGGCAACACGCTGCCGAGGGTGGCGGTGTTGTTCGCCCTGTGGGGCCTGCTTGGCACGTCGGCGCCCGTGGCCTGGTGGTCGTGGCTGGCCCGCACTTTGCCCGATGACGGCGAGGCCGGTGGCGGCCTGATGGTGGCCGTGGTGCAGATGGCCATCGCCATCGGTGCGACCGTGGGCGGCCTGCTGCTGGACCACCAGGGCTACCGCGCCACGTTCTGGTTCAGCGCTGTCCTGCTGCTGGGCTCGGTGGTCACGTCCTGCATCGCGGCGCGCTCGGCGCAGCACCATCGCCTGCCTGTGCATTCCTGAAGGAGTCCCCCATGCACTACACCTCTCTGGGCCGATCGGGCCTGAAGATCAGCCGGCTGGGTCTTGGCACCATGAACTTCGGCGAGCTTGCCGACGAGCCAACCAGCTTCGCCATCATGGATGCCGCCGTGGACGCTGGCATCAACTTCTTCGACAGCGCCGACGTCTACGGCGGACCGCAGTCGCCGGACATGGCGCAGGGCTTCGGCGTGTCGGAAGAGATCATCGGGCGCTGGTTGAAGCACGGTGGCAAGCGTGACGGGCTGGTACTGGCGACCAAGGTGTACCAGCCGATGGGGCTGGGCCCAAATGATCGCCGGCTGTCGGCGTACCACATCCGCCGCGCCTGCGAGGCCAGCCTGCGCCGGCTACAGACCGACCACATCGATCTGTACCAGATGCACCACGTGGACCGGGCCACGCCATGGGAAGAAATCTGGCAGGCCATGGAACAGCTGATCCGCGAAGGCAAGATCACCTACGTGGGCAGCAGCAACTTTGCCGGCTGGGACATCGCCACCGCACAGGGCGTGGCCACCGCGCGGCACGCTTTTGGCCTGGTGGCCGAGCAGAGCCTGTACAACCTGACCCAGCGCACGGTGGAACTGGAAGTGATCCCGGCACTGCGCTACCACGGGCTGGGCCTGATTCCCTGGAGCCCGATCGGCATGGGCCTGCTGGGCGGGGTGCTGAAGAAGGTCGCCAATGGCCGACGCGCTACCCCGCACCTCCTGCAGCGTATCGAACAGCTGCGCCCTCAGCTGGAAGCGTATGAAGCGTTCTGCGATGAGCTGGGCGAGGCGCCCGCCGACGTGGCGCTGGCCTGGCTGCTGCGCAACCCGGTGGTGACCACCGCGCTGAGCGGGCCGCGCACGGTGGACCAGCTTTTGCAGAACCTGAAGGCGCCTGCGCTGAAGCTCTCAGATGCCTCACTGGCTCGACTGGATGCGCTCTGGCCTGGCCCCGGTGGCGAGGCGCCCAATGCCTACGCCTGGTAATCCCCCAACTCCTGGAGTACTCCCCATGTCCATGCTTCTCGGCACATTGATATCCATGGCTTTGCCTGCGACCGGCGGCGGCCCGGCCAGCGGCGATCTGAGCATAACGCCTGCTGGCAGCGCATCGTCCGTGGCGGGCCCCGCTGACTACTTCACCGGCAGCGTGCGCATCGATGGCGGCTTCCAGCGCCCTGCGCCGGCACGCGTAGGAGGTGCAACGGTCACCTTTGAGCCCGGCGCACGCACGGCCTGGCACACCCACCCGCTGGGCCAGACCCTCATCGTGACCGCAGGCGTGGGCTGGGTGCAGCAGTGGGGTCAGCCACGCCAGCAGATTCGTCCGGGCGACACCGTGTGGATCGCCCCGGGCGTGAAGCATTGGCATGGCGCAAGTGCCGCAGTGGCGATGACCCACATCGCGATTGCCGAGGCGGTGGATGGCAGCCCGGTGACGTGGCTGGAGAAAGTAAGCGACGAAGAGTATTCGGAGATGAGCGAATGAAGACGCTGCTGCTTTCTCTGGTCCTCGCGACCATCCCCTTCACTGCAATTGGACAGGACATGACCCGCGGCGCCGACAACTTCTATCGAAGCACCCAGCTCATCAGCGAAAAAGTGCACTTCAGCAACCAGTACCACATGCAGATCGTCGGCAATCTGTACGTACCGAAGAACCACAGGCCTGGGCAAGCATTGCCCGCGATCATCGTGGGCCATCCCATGGGCGCAGTGAAGGAGCAGAGTGCGGATCTCTACGCACAGAAGCTGGCTGAACAAGGCTTCGTGACCCTGGCTATCGACCAGTCATTCTGGGGTGAAAGTGCTGGCGAGCCCCGCAATGCGGTTGCGCCGGACATCTATACCGAGGCCTTCAGCGCGGCGGTGGATTATCTGGGCACGCAGCCACAGGTGGATCGCGAACGGATCGGCGTGCTTGGCATCTGTGGCAGTGGCAGTTTCGTGATCAGTGCGGCCAAGATCGACCCGCGCATGAAAGCCATTGCTACCGTCAGCATGTACGACATGGGCGCTGCGAACCGCAGTGCCCTCAACCACTCGCAGAGCGTTGAGCAGCGCAAGGCCGTGATTGCTGCCGCCGCGCGCCAGCGTTGGATAGAAGCCGAGGGCGGCGCCACGCAGTACACCTCTGGCACCGTACATGTACTTGAGGCAGACACCCATCCGATCCAGCGCGAGTTCTACGACTTCTACCGAACGCCGCGTGGTGAGTTCACGCCGGCCGGTTCATCACCGCAGCTCACCACCCACCCGACGCTGACCAGCAACGTGAAGTTCATGAACTTCTATCCGTTCAACGACATCGAGACCATCTCGCCGCGTCCGATGTTGTTCATTTCGGGTGATCAGGCGCATTCAAAGGAATTCAGTGAGGAGGCCTACCGGCTGGCGGGACAGCCGAAGGAACTGCTGTGGGTGAAGGGTGCGGGCCACGTGGATCTGTATGACCGGACCGATCTGATTCCGTTTGCAGCGCTGGCGGCGTTCTTCCGGAAGAGCCTGGACGGAAGCATGTGACAGGCCGACGCCCCTGCCCTCACCCTGTCCGAAGCATCGCCACCAGCAACCCCATCAGGGCACTCCCCGCCAGCAGACTCAGCCACACCTTCCCCACCCTGCGGGCGCTGAAGACGCCCACAGCAACGGCAATCAACAGCACGAACCCCAGCAGTGAACTGGCCAGTACCGAAACGGACGTCCTTACCCCCACCAGCGCGGGCAACAACAACGCCAGTGCCGAAGCGGTAACGGCGGTGAACACGTAGCCGCCCAGCGAGGCGGCCAGCACACGGCTCGCCACCTGCCAGCGATAGGCCGGTTCCCGCCCGGCCGGAGGCTTGGCAGGGCGCGCCGCCTCCTGCGCCCCTGGCCAACGGCGCTGCAGCATCAGGGCCGTCCTTGCCAGCATCAGCCCGAAGGCCAGTGCGACCAGCTCCACCCCAGCCTGCTGCCATGCGCCCCGCTGCAGGTACATCAGCAGCCCCTGCCCGGTGGTTGCCAGATTCACCAGCGGCAGCGCCAGGCACAGTGCTGCGGCCAGCCACAGCTGCTCGATCCAGGCCAGGCGAGGTGGGCGCCAAAGCGCGTGCAGCACCGAGGCGGCGCAGGCCGTAAGAAAAATGCGTATTTCCCATGCGCTGCGACCGCTCATTTCCAATGGCAGCAACCGATTGCCATACAGGTAGACGATGCTTGCCAGCGCCACCCCGGCCAGCGATGCCACGTTGAAGGCTTCCACGCAGCGATAGATGCCTGCCGTGGCCGCGCCGAACTCATGCTCACTGCGCTTGCGCCGCTTGATGGAGAACAGCAGCGTGCCGATGGCGATCATCGCCGTGCCCAGCAGGCCGCTGATGAAGTACAGCCACTTCATTGGCCAGCCGCCGAAATCGGCCTTGTGCAGTGCTTCGATCGTCTCATGCACCTGCACAGCGCCAATGGCATGCGGGTGTGCGCCATGCTGTTGCAGCAGCGTGCCGCTGGCAGCATCGAACACCGCGCGGCTGGCCTCGGTCAGCAGATGCCTGTCTGCGCGCCCCTCGGGCTTGCGACCGATCACCTCCACCACGCTGTGCACGGTGCCGGGCGCCTGGACCATGATCAATGCTGGCGGCTGCCCGCTGATGGCCTGCGCGCGTTCCAGCAGTTGCTGCAGGTCTGGCAGTTGCGCGGAGGATACCAGGATGCCTGGCGGAGCCGGCTGCGCAGGCGACAGCTCGGCTTCGTAGCGCGCATAGGCGCCTTCCGCATCGCCATAGGCAACGTGCACTGGCCATGGCAGATAGCTGCTGTAGAAGAATGTCAGCCCGGTGTAGCCGATCATGAACAGGAACGGCAGGGTCAGCACGGCACTCAGATTGTGCGCATCCAGCCAACTGCGCTGTCCCTTGCCCGGGCGGAAGGTGAAGAAGTCCTTGAAGATGCGTTTATGCACCACCACGCCGGACACCAGCGCCAGCAGCATGCAGGCGGTGATCCAGCCCACCAGCCAGTAGCCGGCCATGCCGCCGTGCAGGGTGTAGTGGAAGGACATGAAGTGGCGCCCGCCTTCGGTTTCCCGAAGACGACGTGGAGGCTGTGGCATGCCTGTGCCGGCATCCACCGAGCGTTCGTGCGCGGTGCCGTCGCCATCCTCCCACGACAGCTCCAGTGGCCAACCCTGCTGGGCAGGCCAACGGATCTGCCATGACCGGGCATCGGCGGCATTTGCTGCCAGCCAGTGCTGCGCACGCATCGCCTGCGTTGCGGTGTCCACTGCCGGCGAGGAGGCCGGCACGGGGCCGGCCTCCATCCAACGCGTGATCGGCTCACGGAACACGCTGAGCGTGCCGGTCAGGAAGATCGCGCACAGCAGCCAGCCACAGGTAAGGCCGCACCAGGTGTGCAGCCACGACATGCTCTGCCGGAAGCCCGCTTTCATGCCTGCCCCGTAGCGGGCAGGCCGTTGTTCCGCTGCTTGCGGGGAATCACAGCGATCCGCGCAGCGTCAGCATCACGTTGCGGGGTTCGCCGAAGAAGTTGCCGCGGCGGATCTGGCTGATCATCGCGTAGTAGCGGGTGTCGAACAGGTTGGCCACGTTGAGGCCCACGCTCCAGCGCGGATTGATCCGGTAGCCGGCACGCAGGTCCCACACGGCACGTCCCGCTGCGCCCATGCGCCAGTCCGGGTCGTCGTAGGCCGGATAGGAATAGCTGCTCTGTGCCGATACACCACCGCCCACGGAGAACGCGTTCCACTTGCCCGGCAGCTGGTAGGACGTCGACAGGCGCAGCAGGTGGCGCGGCGTCTCGGCGCTGATGGTCGCGCCCTCGTCGTCACGGCTGGTGACGTGGGTATAGCCCGCCATCATCTGCCAACCCGGCGCCAGTTCGCCGCTGGCTTCCAGCTCAAAGCCCTTGCTGCGCAGCTTCCCGCCATTGCGGTAGCAATCGGACGACGCCAGCGAGCCACGGCAGCTGCCCGGGTCGGATTCGTCCACCACGGCGTTGCCGGTCTTGCGGATGGAGAACACCGCGGCAGAGACATTCAGGCGGCCATCGTTCAACTCACCCTTCACGCCCAGCTCGTAGTTGGCGCCGATGGCCGGATCCAGCACCGAGCCGGACGCGGTGACGTACGAGCTCTGCGGCTGGAAGGTATCGGCGTAGCTGGCGTAGACCGACCATTGCGGGCCCAGGTCGTAGACGAGGCCGGCGTACGGGGTGAATTCGTGCTTCTGTTCGTAGTCGCGGCTCTTGGCGCCGCTGAAGCCATCGCTGGACTGGTACTTCACCCAGCTCAGCCGGCCACCCAGCGTGAGATGCAGCGGTTCCGCCAGCTGCAGGCGCAGGTTGCTGTACACGCCGCTCTGCTGGGCGCGGGCGTTTTCTGACCAGTCCCACGCGGGCTGCAGCGGCTGCGCAATGGCGCTGTGGTCCGGCGCGTAGACATTGATCGGCACGTCGATGGCCAGGTCCGCCGAGCTCTGGCGGGTACGCTGCCGCGACCACATGGCGCCCAGCAGCACCTGGTGGCTGCGGCCGAAGGCTTCGAAACTGCCGGTGGTGTGCAGGTCGATGCCATCACTGCGCACGCGCGAGCGGTTGAAATAGATGTCATAGAAGCGCGAGCCGATGCCGGTGGCGCGGTCCACCCCGCCCAGCGGAACCGCGACACGCTGGTCCAGGTCCGACTCGGTGCGGTTCACCGACAGGCGTGCCTTCCAGCGCTCGTTGAAACGGTGCTCCGCTTCTGCGAAGGCTTCGTCGACGGAGCCTTCCTGTCGATTCCAGTCCTGGATGAGCGCGGTGGAACGCTTGATGTCCAGCGCACCGCCATCGGTGTAGCGCGGCAGGCCGAACAGCCAGTAGCCGTCGGTGTCACTGGCCTGGTGGCGCAGGCCGAAGGTCAGCGTGGTGTCCGCACCCAGGTCGGTGTCGATCACCCCATAGGCCACCGGCGTCTTCGATGAGGTGCCCCGCTGGAAGTAATCGCGGTCCTGGTAGGCGGCAACCAGTCGGCCGCGCACGCTGCCGGCGGCATTGAGCGGGCCACCGCCATCGACTTCGACACGGTAGTTGTCCCACGAGCCCACGGTGGCCGCCAGATCCAGATGGGCCTGGTCGCGGGGGCGCTTGCGGACCATGTTGATCGCCCCGCTGGGGTCGGCCGCGCCAAGCATCATGCCGCCGGCACCGCGCAGCACTTCAACCCGCTCCAGCACCGCTGTGTCGATAGGCAGCCAGCCCACCGGGGCATAGACGATGCCGGCCACGCCATCGACCAGATAGTTGCTGTCGTCCACAGTGAAGCTGCGGATCGAGAACTTGTGGTTGCCGAAGTTGCGGGCGGTCTTGGTCACACCCGTGGTCTGCGCCAGTGCCTCGTCCAGCGTGGTGAGGTTGCGGTCGTCCAGCTGCTGGCGGGTGATCACGCTGACCGACTGCGGGGTCTGCCGGATGCTCTGCCCCAGCTTGCCCAGGCTCAGCTCACGTGCCGTGTAAGCGCCGTCGCTTGGTGCATTGGCGGTGACGTTCACCGTCTGCAGGGTGGTCTGGGTGTCTTTGCTGCGCGCAGGTGCTGCTGCTTCCTGGGCCAGCGTGAACACGCCCGGGCGTGTGGCGTTGACACGCACTCCACTTCCCTCCAGCAGGCGCGCCAGTGCCTCCTGCGGCGTGTAGCTGCCGGTCAGGGCCGGGGCGCGACGGCCCGCCACCGCCGATTCGCTGAACAGCACCTGCTGCCGGGACTGCTCGGAAAAGCGGCGCAGTGCGGCATCCAGCGGTTGCGCCGGAATATTGAACTGCAGGCGCGCAGCCGGCTGCGCCTGTGCGACGGCCGGCGCTGCCAGCGCGCTGGAAATGCACAGTGCCAGCAACGGCAGCCGCTTGGCGTGTACCCCCGTAGAGAACGCGCCAGCAACAAGTGCGCGCTTGATCTTCATGTACCCCATTACCGCTCCATCATGCTTGGCCGCTACTGGCCTCACTGGGGTAAACGGAAAATGGCGGTGGAGTGGGAACCCGCGCCGGAAGAAATTTTCGTTCCGGCGTCAGCGGGCCACAGGCCGTTCGTCGATGCGATAGCCGCCCTGCGCAGTGCGGGTCACCTGCACGGGCAACAGATCCGGCAGCGCTTCCAGGAAGGTGGCTGGGGCATCGGTGGCTGCGTAGCCGGAGACCGGCAGGAACTTCAGCCTTGGCTGGCCCAGCGTGACGGGATGACCCAGATACTGCCCAACCTCCTGCGCCACTTCGTCCAGCGGGGTGCGCCGGAACACCAGACGCCCGTTGCGCCAGCCGCCAATGCTGTCTGCGCTGGCGGCAATGGAGCGGTAGGCGGCTGTAAGCGTGGTAACGGCCAGGCCTTGTTCGGCGTGCAGGCTGACCGGCGAGGCACCTTCGGCGCGATTCGGCTGTACCCGCACGTGCCCATGCAGAACTTTGACCACGACTTCGCCCGGGCCATTGCGCACATTGAAGGCCGTGCCGACCACCGTCACCCGGCTGCGCTGGGCATCGACGGTGAAGGGCCGGTCGGCCGCCGGGGCGACCTCGAAGTACGCCTCGCCCTGGCTGAGCACCACTTCACGACGGGAGCGATAGAAATGCACCGCCAGCGTGCTGCGTGCGTTGAGTGAAATCCGTGAGCCGTCCGGCAATTGGAGATCACGGATCTCGCCCGCACCGGTGGCCACGTCCTGCACGTAGCTGGGCGCGGTGTACCAACTGTAGCCGACGTACCCCAAGGCCAGCATCGCCAGGGCCGCAGCCGCCGCAACGCGTGGCAGGCGCCACGAGCGTGCGCGCCGCGCGGCCCTGCCCCGCCGTTGAGCAGCCGGTACTGCTGGGGCGATCCCCGCATGCGCGTCCGAAGCCAGCACGGGGCGCGGCAGTTGGCCCAGGTCGTGCCAGGTTCTGGTCACATCGGCGAACGCCTGTCGGTGCGCTTCGCTCTCGGCCAGCCAGCGCTGCAGGGCCGCCTCATCCTTCGGTTGCCAGGCCGTATCCTGCCGCCGCACCAGCCACGCGGCGGCCGCCTCATGCAGGGCAAACGGGTCTAAACCTGCGGCAGAAGGGAGATCGGTCATCGGCAGGGAAAATCAGCATCGATGGCAGGCGCTAACGCCTCGCCCGCCTCGCCCGCCTTGATCGGGCGATGCAGTTCCTGCATCTGTGCCAGAGACGCATAGCGTACCCGCACTTCGCAGTAGGCAACCGCTCGCGACAGGTGCTTGACCACCATGCGGCGGGAGATCTGCATGCGAGCGGCCACGTCGTCCTGGGTCAGCCCATCGAAGCGGCAGAGCACGAAGGCCTCGCGTTGACGCTCGGGTAGCTCGGCCAGCGCGTCTGCCAGGCGCTCCAGGCGCTGCCGCTGTGCGGTGAGCTGCAATGGGCACTGCGATTCATCGCTGGCGATGGCCTGACCCGCATCCTCGGCATCTGCCAGTGGCAGGGTCTGGAGACGGCGGCCTGCGTTGTGCTCACGATATTCATCGGCCGCGGTGTTCAGGACCGTTCGCCGGAAATAGGCACCTTGCTGGTCGCACGACGCCAGCGCAGGGTTTGCCGCCAGCCATTTGACTGCACCGTCGTGCAGGGCGTCCTCACCGTCGGCACCTCTCACACGCGCAAGGCTGCGCAGGATGGGCCCGCGCCAGCGGGCATAGGCCTTCGCAAGGAGGTTTCCGCCCATTGGCGAGGCGTCTTCCGGAATGCCCGCCTCCGTGGAAGAGACCCGTTCCGCGTTGCTGCCCGTGCCCCGGCCTAGCGTGGACACATCACCCTCAGGGCAAATGCCTGCGGTCTGCACAGGTGGGGCGGGGAATTCACGTTGGGAGCCGGAGTTCTGGCCGCGACAGGCGGCGGAAGGGGGGGATGCCCTAAGTGTAGTGAGAGTCATTTGCAATTGAAACTCCCTACCCCTCCCTTGCGCCGTGATACGAAGGGGAATCCAGGTCGTGCGGGAAGATCCACCGGTCCAGCGCACGCTAAGCTCACGGCGGGCAGCGCTGGAAGGCCCAATCCCTCCCCCGCAACGACCAGGCCATCCTGGATGTCGTCCTGAAGAGCGATGGTGATGGCGAGCCCCGCTTTTGCGGCCGATCGTAGACCCTGCTGGCTCGCCGAGGTAAAGGTCACGCGCCACTCCAGGCCGGTTCCAACAAGTGCTTCGATACACACGTCCCGGTGCGTGCACGGGCTGGGTGCGAGTGCGAGCGGCGCAGCCCGTGCGCTGATCAGCTGGGCGGGCAGAAGCAATCGATGGATCCTGCGGCGCCCTTCATTACTGCAGGCGATCCCCAATAGCGCTACGACCACCCATCAATCGGGCCGTCCGCATGGACCATTCTTCCAGAAGCCGCTGCGCACCTGATTCGCCGCCTCTCCCGATTGCCTCCAGCATCCTGTCCAGTCTTCCACGAATCGCACTGGACATCGGCAGTGCAAGCAGATCCTTCAGCGCAGCGTCTGCTGCCTGGAAATCGCCCAGGCGAATGACGGACAGGTACTTCACCCATTGGCAGTAATCGCCCCCGAAGCCGGCCTCTTCAACATACATCAGGAGGTCCGCAGCTGTTCTCACCCCTTCGAGCATTGCGAGGTGGGCCTCGTGCGTGCCGCGGAAAAAATCCTTTGGATCTTCCGGGCAAGCGACCCTCTGGCCGAGAGACATATGCAGGAATGGCAGGTCGTCATAGGCCGGAAGTGCGAAGGTCCATACATAGATGGAGGACGGCGCTGGATCGATGGCAAACCCGGAGATCACGTCAGGCGTGTACGAAGCAATCAGAAAGTTCCCAATCGCCCGCAAGCCAGCCTTCCTGGCGCTCCGTTTCATTGTCCACAGATCAATGGATCTCATGCATGCGCCTGACGGTTGGCAAGGGCGCAGGACCTTCGATGTTCAATTGGATGCCCAGCACCATTCGCATTCCGTCGCGCAGGACAGCAAGCGCTCGATCCAGATCGCGCCTCGCAATGGAAATCGATCTCAGACCAAGTGATTGAGCGACCTCGCACTGCGAGAAGAAGGCGTCATAGGTATCCATCGACTCGGCGTGAAACAGCTGCCTGGGGGCGTTGTCGATCACCCTGAAGAGGTCAGTCATGAAATTCCATGCATCCACGACCTTCCCTGGGTCAACCTCCCTCCCTGAATCTACAGACGAGACCAGCGAATCAAGGTCAATGATGGATTCTCCTTCCCAGTCCAGGACCCGGCCGCGAGCGGCGACCTGACCCTCGAGCCCTTCTTTACTGCTATCGCAGACAGGCCTTCCAGTGCTGGACATCACCCGATCATGGTCACCCGATACCCAGGCAAACCAGATGATCCGCTTTCCCCCTACAACGCCGACCGGATATATCGCTTCCATTACCGATTCCTGTTCAGATGGTTCCATCCATCCCGGGCGATCACGGGAGGTGCAGCCGCTGCGATGGTAGCGCCGAACTCGACTCCCGGTGACTTGCGAAGCCGGCCAGCGGCCGGCACCACCCGGGCGATCAGCCTGCGGTTTCGAGCCCCTTGCCTGCCGCATCCGTCCGCAGCGAGGCCAGGTACCGGCAATACTTGCCGACGAAAATGCCGGTGAATCCGCCCGCCAGCAGCAGGTAGGCGGCACTGAAGCCAGCATTGGCAGTCAGCGACGGCGACACCGCAAATGCGACTTCGAAGCCGTACTTCACCAGGAAGGTGACCAGCAGCAGCGGCAGCAGGCTGAAGTCCGCGCTGCGCCAGAGCCTGCCGGTGCTGCGGTCCAGCGTCAGCTTCAGCCGATTCAGCAGCAGCCAGGCAAGCGCGGCACCGGTGGCGATGCCGGCCAGCCACTCGCTCCAGGCGGTCAGCGATGCGCCGAAGCGATGACTGATCGACCACGCACCCCATACGGCGAACAGGGCGGGCACGATCGCCAGCTTCTGCAGCGAGGTCTCGCCCGGCTTCATGGCGGCGATGCCGCGGGTGATCAGGAAGGCCAGGAGCAGCCAGACCCAGATCGGCGTCTGCGCGGCGAGTTGCTGGAGCATGTTCATGAGCGGTCCCCTTGGTGAGTGGTGGCTGAGTGGTGGCGAGGTGCCCTCGCCTTGGCGCTCACTATTCGCTTCCGCCCGGGTTGCAGCCAGTGACAGCTGTCAGCCATTGCGGATTACGGGGCGTTGCGCGCCCTCCCCTCACCCCGCCGGGCACACACCGTTTACGGCCCGGCCCTATGCTGGGGGCCTCATTGGAGACCTGCCAGGTACCAACCATGTCGAAGCTGCATACCCTGATGCTGACCGGCGGCCTGCTTGCGCTGAGCCCTTTGGCCTTGGCCGAGACCGTGAACCTGACCAACAGCGCCGAGGGCGCCAACCGGGATGCCGGCATCACCGCGGTCAAGAAGAAGCTGCAGGACGCGTGCACCGAGCGCAAGGGGTCGCCCGATGCCGCCTCGTTCGAAGTGGTCTTCGAGAAGACCAGCCCGAACCCGAACGTACCCAAGCCGTACTACGTGGACGGCAAGATGAAGTGCGAACTGCCGAGCTGACAGTCCCGGCAGCACAGCCATCGATACGGATCAGCGGCCGGAGCCGCAAACGCGCTGCCGGTACTGTGCGATCCACTCCAGCGATGGCGTAATTCCGCCGAACGGGAAGAAATGCGGGCTGACTGGGCCATGGGCGTCCGTCAGCCCTTTCACCAGCCGATCGACGAACACCTCCGGCCCCGCCGTGCCGAGCAACCGGCCGATCGAGATACCATACCTGGCCAGCATCGATGCACTGGCGCCTACGCCGCACATCGCGGCGTAGCGCAGCAGCCGCGTGATGCTGGCCGGCCCCGGTACGCCAACCAGCACCGGAACCGTGATGCCACGCGCGCGCAGTGCATCCAGCCAGGCCAGCACGGTATCGGCATCGAAGGCGAACTGGGTGACGACCAAGGGCGCCATGCCGCGTGCTTCGATGCCCTGGCATTTACGCCCAAGCACCTGCCAGCGATCGTCAGCGCTCATCACCGGATGGCCTTCCGGGTGCCCGCCGATACCAACAACCTTGATCCCGAAGTGCTCCAGAAGGCCGGTCTCAATGATCGACGCGCTGTCGGCAAACGGTCCGACGGGCGTGGCCAGGTCACCCGCGATCAGCAGGCAACGCGTGACCCCGGCTTCGCCGGTGGCACGTTCCAGGAAGCGCTCAAGCGCTGCATGCGAGCCGATACGCCGGGCAGAGAGATGCGGCATTGGTTCGAAGCCGAGCTCGCGCACCGTGCGTGCGGCAGCCAGGCGTGCATCGTCGTCCTCGCTGGCCAGCCAGGGAATGGAGATGATCGTGCCGCGCGGTATGCGGGTCGCCTCGGCACGTAGTGCCGGCATTGCCTTCGCGCTGACTTCCAGCGAAAAGGCGTTGATGAAGGCTTCCGCCTGCGATGAGGTACCGGCCGGCATCAACGCGCTCCGCCCACACTGCCGGCAAGCGGCGAGCTGTTACGGGCAAGTTCGATGAAGGCCTGCAGATAGTCGATGCCGGTATCGGCCTCGCGCGCGCCCAGGTAGATCTGCTTGGGGATGCCTTTGGCGCCCAGGCGCACGGGCACCACGTCCATGCGCGCGGCGTACTCCTCCACCAGCCAGCGCGGCATGGCGGCCACGCCGCGGCCGCTGGCCACCATCTGCATCATGATGTCGGTGGTTTCAATGGCCTTGTGGCGCCGCGGCGCGATGCCGGCCGGCAGCAGGAACTGGTTGTAGATGTCCAGGCGCTCGAACGGCACCGGGTAGCTGATCAGTACTTCCTGGCTGAGCTGGCGCGGCTTTACGTGGTCCACCTTGGCCAGGGCGTGGTTGCTGGCCACCACCAGCACCTGCTCGTAGTCGAACACGGGAATGAACTTCAGGCCCGGCTTCAGCAGCGGATCGGGGGTGACCAGCAGGTCGATCTCGTAGCCGAACAGCGCGCCGATGCCGCCGAACTGGAACTTCTGCTTGACGTCCACATCCACGTCCGGCCACGCGGCCAGGTACGGCGAGACGATCTTCAGCAGCCACTGGTAGCACGGGTGGCACTCCATGCCGATGCGCAGCGCACCGCGCTCGCCTTGGGCGAACTGGCCCAGCCGCTCCTCGGCCAGGTCCAGCTGCGGCAACACCCGGTTGGCGACCGCCAGCAGGTATTGCCCGGCCTGGGTCAGCCGCAGGCTGCGGCCTTCGCGCAGCCAGACATCGGTGCCGAGCTGCTGCTCCAGCTTTTTCATGCTGTGGCTGAGCGCCGACTGGGTAAGGTTGAGCACGCCGGCGGCCGCGGTGAGCGAGCCCTGCTGTTCGACCTGCTGCACGATGCTGAGGTGGATCCGTTCCAGCATGACGATGAATCTCACTCATGGATTGGTGAAGTAATACCATTTTACGTCATGGAAAGGCATGGCTAGCATCGGGTCATGCCTTCGGTTGCCTGCCAGCCTGCTGACCCAGCCGGCCTGCAGGGCTGCGCCCCCGCAGATTGCGCCGAAGCAGCCCCTCCCCTGCTGAAAGCGAACAGATGACCCGCCCCCTCCGTATCGTCGCCGTTTCCGGTGGACTGCAACGCCCCTCCCGGGCCGCCACCCTGGCCGAGCATCTGCTGGGCCTGATCGGCGAAGACGTCCATTGCGAGCAGCAGCTGATCGAACTCGGTGAACTGGCACCGCAGCTGGCCGGTGCGCTGTGGCGCTCGCAGTTGCCCGAGCCGGTCGAGCGGCAGCTGGTTGCCGTTGAACAGGCAGACGTACTGGTGGTGGCCACGCCGGTCTACCGCGGCTCCTACACCGGCCTGTTCAAGCACTTCTTCGATTTCATCGACCAGGATGCACTGGTCGACACCCCGATCCTGCTGGCCGCCACCGGCGGCAGCGAGCGCCACGCGCTGGTGATCGACCATCAGCTGCGGCCGCTCTTCAGCTTCTTCCAGGCCCGCACCCTGCCCCTGGGCGTGTACGCCACCGATCGCGATTTCGCCGAGGGCCGCGTGCACAACGAGGCACTGATCCAACGTGCGCGACTGGCCGTGCAGCGGGCAATGCCCTTGCTTGCCCTGTCCCATCGCGCTGCGCCCGCCATCGCCGAGACCGCCGCAACTCTCTGAATACCGGATGCCAGCACCCTGCATTCGGATGCCACCCAGCAAACCGGAACGCCGCCCATGACGACCGACACCTTCACCTTCAGCATCACGCGCATCCCCTTCAACGAGGACTACCAGCCGGCCGAGGGCACGCGCATCACCACCAATTTCGCCAACCTGGCCCGCGGTGCGTCTCGGCAGGAGAACCTGCGCAACACGATCAGCATGATCAACAACCGCTTCAACGACCTGGCGCACTGGGACAACCCGAACGCGGACCGCTATGCGGTCGAGCTGGACATCATCTCGGTGGAGATGCACATCGACGGCGCCGACGGAAGCGATCCGTTCCCGTTGATCGAGGTGCTGCGGCCGACCATCGTCGACACGCAGACCGGCGTGCGCAGCGAGGGCATCGTCGGCAACAACTTCTCGTCCTACGTGCGTGACTACGATTTCAGTGTGGTGCTGCCGGCCAGCAACGAGGGCAAGGCCACCTTCGGCATTCCGGAGGGCTTTGGCGACCTGCACGGCAAGCTGTTCAGGCACTTCCTGGGCTCGGATGCCTACCACGCCAACTTCAGCAAGGGGCCGGTCATCTGCATCAGTGTTTCCAGCAGCAAGACCTACCACCGCACCGAGAACCATCACCCCATCCTGGGCGTGGAGTACCGCCAGGGTGAGTTCTCACCCACCGACCAGTACTTCGACAAGATGGGCCTGCAGGTGCGCTATTTCATGCCGCCGGGCAGCGTCGCGCCGCTGGCCTTCTACTTCCAGGGCGACCTGCTGGGCGATTACTCGAACCTGGAACTGATCGGCACCATCAGCACGATGGAAGCCTTCCAGAAGATCTACCGCCCGGAGATCTACAACGCCAATTCCGTGGCCGGCAAGGTCTACCAGCCCAGCCTGAAGCACCAGGACTACTCCTCCACCCGCATCGTCTACGACCGCGAGGAGCGCAGCCAGCTGGCGGTCAAGCAAGGCCGGTTCACCGAAGAACACTTCATCAAGCCGTACCGCGCCGTGCTTGAGCAGTGGGCCGCCCGCTGATCCATCGATTTTCCATTCGCCCCCAGGACACACCACACAATGCCGACGAAGACGCTGCTCCCCACCTCCACCGCAGGCAGCCTGCCCAAACCCTCCTGGCTGGCAGAGCCCGAGAAACTCTGGTCGCCCTGGAAGCTGCAGGACGAAGGCCTGATCGAGGGCAAGCAGGACGCCCTGCGCCTGTCCCTGCAGGAACAGCAGCATGCCGGCATCGACATCGTCAGCGACGGCGAGCAGACCCGGCAGCATTTCGTCACCACCTTCATTGAACATCTCAGCGGCGTCGACTTCGAGAAGCGCGAGACCGTGCGCATCCGCAACCGCTACGATGCCAGCGTACCGACCGTGGTCGGCGCCGTGAGCCGCCCAAGGCCGGTGTTCGTCGAGGATGCGAAGTTCCTGCGCCGCCAGACCACGCAGCCGATCAAGTGGGCGCTGCCCGGCCCGATGACGATGATCGACACGCTGTACGACGCGCACTACAAGAGCCGCGAGAAACTGGCCTGGGAGTTCGCGAAGATCCTCAACGAGGAAGCGAAGGAGCTGGAGGCCGCCGGCGTTGACATCATCCAGTTCGATGAGCCGGCCTTCAATGTGTTCTTCGACGAAGTGAATGATTGGGGCGTAGCCGCACTGGAGCGCGCGATCGAAGGGCTGAAGTGCGATACCGCCGTGCACATCTGCTACGGCTACGGCATCAAGGCCAACACCGACTGGAAACAGACGCTGGGGTCGGAATGGCGCCAGTATGAGGAGTCGTTCCCGAAGCTGCAGGCCTCCAACATCGACATCATCTCGCTGGAATGCCACAACTCCCACGTGCCGATCGACCTGATCGAGCTGGTGCGCGGCAAGAAGGTGATGGTCGGTGCCATCGACGTGGCCTCCAGCGCGGTGGAGACCGCCGATGAAGTAGCCAGCACCCTGCGCAAGGCGCTGCAGTTCGTGGACGCCGACAAGCTCTACCCGAGCACCAACTGCGGCATGGCGCCGCTGGCGCGCGACGTGGCCAGGGGCAAGCTGCGCGCGCTCAGCGAAGGGGCGAGGATCGTGCGCGAGGAACTCTCGGCATAAGTCCCGCAGCGGAGGCATTGCCGTTCGAATGGCGGCTTGACGGCGCCTGGCCGGGTATCGACCAGGTTCCACCTCGCGCCTGCAGCTCCGGCCTGGCCTCCGTCGCGGGCGGTCGCGGTGCCAGCGCCTGCTTGATCCGTGCCACCTCCCCTGCCCCGGCCTCAGCCAGGCGGCGGGCCTGCTGCCGTTGTTCGCGCGAAAGTGCGGGCGACGGTGCAGCGTTTGTTTCCGGCGCCACGTCCACCAGGCGTGCCACTGCCTCGCGCAGCCGCAGCTGTGGGCAGAGCCGCGCGGCACACCAGCGCTCGGCATAGCGTCTGGCCTGCCGCACATTCGTCGCGGCCACCACCTTGGTCTGGGACATCTTGCGAGCGTCCAGGTACACGCGGAAGCCGAGCACGGCATGCGGCACGATATTGGCCACCGAGCGCCCGTTCCACCACAGATCCCAGCGCTCGCCGCTCTGCACCCAGCCGGAGGGCCGGGTGACCGTCATGTACGCGGGAAGATCGAAGGAGGAATGCATGGCCGGAAGCATACGATCGGCCGTCGCAGGGGATGAGAATGCAATCGCACTCCCTCGCGGGGAGATGAATTGTTCAAGATCGCCGCAAGCGATCGACATTGCACGCGTGCTGGCCACCTTTGAAAATAGCCATTAATGTGACGCGTCACGGCCGACCAGGTGTTCGATCCAATCGAGGTAGCGGGACACGCGCACGTTGTAGACCACCTGCCCATAGAAGCCCGCTTCCAGCGCATGCTCGGGTACGGCGGTGATCCAGGAACCGAGGCCCACCAGCTGCCAGGCTCCATCCTTCCTGATCACCAGCGGGCCGCCGCTGTCGCCGTTGCCGAGCACGCCTTCAAGGGGAAGACCCTGCGGAGGCGGATCGAACCGGTACCAGAGATAGCGCGCGTTGCCGCCGGTGATTGCATTGTAGGCCCGACGCAGGGTCGTACGATGTGACCCGCCGGGCACCAGTCCAGTCGCACCGTTGCCGGTGGCGCCCTTGCCTATCAGGGCGGCGACCTGCGTGACCTCGTCGGCGCCACGGTAGAGTGCGACCGGCGGAACATCGCTCACAGGTGCGGCAAGTTTGATCAATGCGATGTCATCCGACGCCGCCAGAAACGCGTGGATTTTCGACGCACTCCCGGTTGCCATGGCTTCCTCGCCCAGCGCCTCGGGCATCCTGCGGTAGCCGGGATGCAGGAAGACACGCTCGACGCCGTAGCCCTTCCCATCGATGGTGATGGTGGCGCCCATCCCCTCCATCGGTGCGGCATGCGCTGCGGTCAGCACCCAGCGCGGTGCGATCAGGACGCCGTGCCCCTCGCCTGGCATGTCTGCCAGTGCAGGGAACACCGATGCGTCGATCTGGTACCTGGCATCGTCAACATCATCGCGGATGACTACGGCACCGGCAGCGAACGGGAGCGTGGCCAATGCCAGGAAAATCCAGCGCTTCATGATTGCTTTCATCCCTGCAGTTCAATCACAACAGCCTAGGGCATGGCTCTGCCATACGGGGAGATTGTGCGACCAATCCCCGGCGATGACCGACGAATGCGGGGGAACGGCGGTTGAAGCCAGGCGGGCCATGCCTACCTGCGGCCCCGATAGGGCTCGCAGCCCACGCCATCGTTGTCACGATCGAGGTGCGGGCCATACCCCGGATCATCCCGTCGTACCGGCGCTGCTCCGGCGGCGCGGGCCTCCGCGCAGTTGGCAAACACCCCGGAACTGCGTGCAGGACCGGGGGCGAAACTGCTGCGCGGGGTGTCGATGTATCGAGGTGCGGCTGGGGCGCCTCGATGGCAGTGATACTCACCCGTTTTCCGGTTGGTGTGGCAACCCAGCTTGTCGAGCCCGCCCGGATGCGCGAGCGCATTGGCGGACAGGGCCAGTGCGAGCATGCCGAATGCAGCCGATACGCTGGAAACGCGGCGTCGGGTGTCCATGCCTTCCCCCTGTCAGGCAATCCTGCCAGGGGGAAGGCTAGCATGGGGCCTTGACCGTCGATCAGGCTCGACGCTGAAACGGCAACCCCCGTCAGCGCTGGTAGTCCTTCAGGAACAGCCAGGTGATCAGGGTGGCATCCGGCCCCTTGGGATCGGTGAACGGCAGGCCCGACTGGCTGCCACTCCATGCATGCCCCATCCCCTGCACCACATAGTGCTGCACCAGCGTCCTGCCGCCGTAGGCATAGGTATCGACCGTGTAGGCGCGCCCGCCCGGCACCTGTCCGTGGTAGGTGCTGGTCGGCACGTACTTCACCGAGTCGTTGTCCAGGCCATCGTCAGCCAGGTCGTTGGTCTGCAGGAACTGGCGCACGGCCTGCTCACCGTTCACCGGATTGACGGTGAGGTCGGCGCTGCCATGGAACACCAGCACCGGCAGCGGCCGCGGTGATGGCGAGCCCGAGCACTGCCAGGCCAATCGTCCGTTGCTGTCCGGTGAGTAGATGCTGCCGGCCAACAGTGCGTAGGCGCTGCCGGAAATCGTGGTCGCGCCCTTGAACATGCCGCCGGAGTGGATGGCGCCGGCGGCGAACACATCCGAGTAGCAGGCCAGCATGATCGAGGTCATCGCACCGCCAGCAGAAATGCCGGTTACATAGACCCGATGTGGATCGACGCTGTAGCCGGCTTTTACCTTGTCCACGATGCCTGCCAGAAGTGAGGGCTCGCCACTGTCGCGGGCCTGGTTGATCGGCAGCTGCCAGTTCCAGCAACGCGCAGGATTGGAGGTGACGTTCTGGCGCGGGTACACGACGATGAAACCCTCGGTATCGGCCACATCGTTGAAGCCGGAGGCCTCGCCCATCAGGTTCGGGCCGGTCACGCAGCCGTGCAGCACCAGCAGCAGCGGCAGTGGCTGGGCCGCGTCGTAGCCGGCCGGCACCCAGACCTGGTATTCGCGGGCGCCGAACAGATTGCCGTACAGGCCGATGTTCCAATGTCCGGCAGGGCCTGCGGCGAGCGCACTGCCCGCCGTTGCCAGCCAGGTGCACAGCACCAGCATTGTTGCCTTGATCGAATCGATTCCGGATTTCATGACCAGATCCTCATGCGCGAGTCGTGGATGAAGGGGTACCGGGGAACGCGCCCGGCTGGGGGCCCGCCCAGTATCCGCATCCGGCGGCGGCTGCCGACTGGACCTAGGTCCACTCGCCGCTGCCCGATGACACCGCTAGCCTTGGCTGCAGAGGTGGCATCGGGCCATCTGCAATGGACATGCCTTGGGGGAGGATCGAATGAAACGGAATTGTCTGAGCCTGATGATTGCTGCGCTGCTGGCATCCGGCCCGGTACTGGCGCAGGACGCGGCGACCGCAGGCAGGAGCGCGTCACCCACCAACCTGGACAGCATCAAGGTCACCGCACGCAAGCGCGAGGAAACCCTGCAGGAAGTGCCGGTGGCGGTCACCGCGTTCACCTCCGAGGCGCTGGACCGGATGAATGTCCAGGACATCAGCGACCTGGATGGGCAGGTGCCCAACCTGACCATCTATGCGGCGCGCGGCGCCAGCAGCACGGTCACCGCTTACATCCGCGGCGTCGGCCAGTCCGACCCGACCTGGGGCGCCGATCCGGGGGTGGGCATCTACCTGGATGACGTCTACATCGCACGCCCGCAGGGCGCGCTGCTGGATGTGTTCGATGTATCGCGCATCGAGGTGTTGCGCGGCCCGCAGGGAACGCTGTACGGCAAGAACACCATTGGCGGTGCGATCAAGTACATCTCGCGCGGCCTGCCCACCCAGACCGAGGGTTTCGCCCAGATCACCGTGGGCAACTACAGCCAGCTGGACGCGAAGGCGGCGATCGGCGGCCCGATCGGCGGCGCCGACAGTGGCCTGCGAGCACGCGTGGCGGTGGCCAGCATGAACCACGACGGCTTCGGCGAGAACACCTTCAACGGCCAGCCGGTCAGCGACAAGCAGATCAACGCGGCGCGCCTGAACCTCGGGGCGTACGCGGGCGACGACTTCGATGTGCAGTTCGCACTGGACTGGATCGATGACCAGTCGGGCATGCGCGGCTCGAAGATGCTGGCGCCCAACCCGTTCCTGCGCGCCTATCCGCCGATGGACAGCCGTTATGACATCCGTTCGGGCATGCGCAACCTCAACAACGTGGAGACCAAGGGCGCCTCGGCCACGGTGAACTGGCGGCCGAACGAAGACATCGCGGTGAAGTACGTGGTGGCCAAGCGTGAATCGGACAGTGAAGCCAACATCGACTTCGATACCACGCCGGTCAAGCTGGCCGACGTGGGTGGCACCTATCACGACGACCAGGTCAGCAACGAGGTGCAGCTGAACTACGATGCCGGTGGCCGGGTGCGTGGCGTGGTGGGCCTGTACCAGTTCAGTGGCGAGGCCGGCGGGCAGATCCAGAACAACTACTTCAGTGCCCAGTTCGCCGACAACCAGGGCAAGGTACTGACCGACAGCATCGCGTTGTATGCGGATTGGACCTTCGACCTGACCAGCAAACTGAAGCTTGATGTCGGCGCCCGCTACACCGATGAAGACAAGCGCGCGATCGTGCTGAATCGCCTCTACGCCGATCCGGGTTTCAGCCGGCCGGTGGCGGTCACTGCCGATTTCGACAAGAAGACCAACTTCAAGAACGTCTCGCCGAAGGTCTCGCTGGACTACCAGATCACGCCGGACATCATGGTCTACGGGTTGGCGACGCGCGGCTTCAAGTCCGGCGGCTACAACATCCGCGCCAACGCGGTGGCGGTGCCCCGCTCGGCCGAGCCGTTCGATGACGAGACCGTGGACAGCTACGAGGTCGGCAGCAAGATGGCCTTCCTCGACCAGCGGCTGTTCCTGAACGTTTCGGCCTTCTACAACAAGTACAAGGACATCCAGCTGTCGGTGTTCACCGGCCTGGATACCAATGGCGACGGCATCGATGATTCCTTCTTCGGTGATTTCACCAATGCCGGCGCCGGCACCATCAAGGGACTGGAGGTCGAGTACCAATACCTGCCCAGCCAGCACTGGCTGATTTCCGGCAACCTGGCCTGGCTGGATACACAGTACGACGAGTACATGGACCGCGGCATCAACGTGGCCCGGCAGATGAAGTTCACCAATGCGCCGGAATTCTCAGGGGCACTGAACGTGGAATACCGCACCGACCTGGCCAACGGCAGCAACCTGTCGGCGCGGGTGAGCTACAGCTACCAGAGCGAGGTGTGGCCGACCACTGACCTGAGCCCGGTGATCCGCCAGGAGGGCTATGGGCTGGTCAATGCTGGCGTGATCTGGCGGCTGGATGATGCCTGGACGTTCTCGTTGCAGGGCACCAACCTGGCCGACAAGGAATACCGCACCACCGGTTACAACATTCCGGCGGTTGGTACGTTGATTGGCTTCTATGGACCGCCGCGCCAATATAGCCTCAGCGTCCGTTACGATTTCTAGCGCGCCCGTTACGATTTCCAGGAAGCCCCTGCATGACGCAGCCTTACCAAGATCTGTACTGGAACAGCACTGATGGCCTGCGCCTGCACGCGCGCGACCATGCACCCGGAGCAGGACAGGCGCCGCGCGGCACCGTGGTGTGCATTCCCGGCCTGACCCGCAATGGCGCTGATTTCGATGCGCTGGCCGACGTGCTTACCGGCGTGGGCTGGCGTGTGATCGCCGTCGACCTGCGCGGCCGTGCCGGCTCAGAACGCGCGCAGGATCCGTCCAGCTACAACCCGCGCGCCTATGCCGATGACATGGTGGCGCTGCTGCGCTCGCAGAACATCGACTCGGCGGTTTTCATCGGCACGTCGCTGGGGGTGCTGGTCACCATCACCCTGGCCTCGCGTGCCCCGCAGACCATTGCCGCGGCGGTCCTGAACGATGCCGGCCCCAAGGTGCCGCGCGAGGCGCTGGCGCGGATCGGCAAGTACGCCGGCAAGCCCGTGCCGCCGATGGATCTGCCGCAGGCCGCTGCCTACATGGGCACTATCGGCAAGGCCGCATTCCCGCGCTATACGGTGGAGGACTGGCGGGCCATGGCGCTGCGCACGTTCCGCCAGCGCGAAGACGGCATGCTGGAACTGGACTACGACCCGGCGGTGATCCGCACCACCCGACCGTGGGTGCTGTGGCTGCTGCGCCCCGTGCTGTGGCGTGCGGTTCGCGGGTTGACCGCACGCGTGCCGGTGCTGGTGGTGCGCGGCGCCCTGTCCGACATCCTGCCGGCCGATGTTGCCCGGCAGATGGCCGCGACATCGCCCCGCGCACGCCTGGTGGAAGTGCCGGACGTGGGCCATGCGCCGATGTTGAACGAGCCGGAGGCAAGCGATGCCATCCTGGCCCTGCTGGACGAAGTGCGGTGAGCACCGCCGCATCCACCGAGGCATTGCCGGCCGCCCTGCGTCCTCTCCAGCAATGGGCGGCCGGCGAGCGGTTGGGCGGCATCACCCACGTTTCGCAGGCGCGGATCACTGCCTTCGCCGACGCCACCGGTGACCACAACTGGATCCACGTCGACCCGCTGCGCGCACGGGCGCAGCTGCCGGGTGGGCGCACCATCGCCCACGGCTTCCTGCTGCTGTCATTGACGGTGGAAGAGGATGTGGCCGCGTTGGCCGGTTTCCCGGGTATCGCGCATGTGCTCAATTACGGCCTGAACAAGGTGCGCTTCCTGGCGCCGGTACCCAGCGGCTCGGACGTGCGGGTGCGTTCGCAGCTGGTCTCCCTGCAGCCGCGCCAGCCGGGGCAGTGGCTGCTGGCCCAGCGCAAGACCGTGGAGCTCGCTGACGATGGCGAGGTTGCAGTGGTTGCCGAGCAGTTGTCACTGATCGTGGTATCCGCCTAGCGCTGCCCTGCCCCGCTTCTCTCTACACTGGAGCGATGTTGACGCCCTCCATCGTCCTGTTCGCCTGTATTGCGTGGACCGTTCTGTTGTTTGGCGTGGCCCTGTGGGGTGAGCGCCGGGGACATCGCCTCGCACGGATCTGGCCGGTCATCTATGCGCTGTCACTGGCCGTGCACTGCACGGCCTGGACCTATTACGGGGCCGCCTCGCAGGGTGTGCAATGGGGCTTCCCGATTCCACCGACGCTGGTCGGCATGGCGTTGATCTTTGCGTTCGGCCTGCCGTTCCTGACGCGGCTGGGGCGGTTGGCCAAGCAGCACAACAGCGCCACCATCGCCGACCTGGTGGTCGCGCGACTGCGTGCGGACCAGGGCCTGGGCATCACCATCACCCTGGTCGCGCTGTTCGGCATCATTCCCTACATCGCACTGCAGCTCAAAGCAGTCAGCCAGGGCCTGGGTGCCCTGCTGGGCGATCGCTTCGCACCTGCCGGCTGGCAACTGGACATGTCGTTCTGGTTCGCGCTGACGATGGCGGCGTTTACCCTGCTGTTCGGCGCACGCAAGGCATCGGCCACCGAACACAACCGCGGCATCGTGGTGGCACTGGGCCTGGAATCGGTACTGAAGCTGGTGGCGCTGCTGGCGATCGGCCTGTATGCCGGGCTGTCGGTGCATCGGGCCGGCACACCGCTGCTGGAGAAAATGGCGCAGCTGCCACCGCCCGCGGTCATCCCGGACTACCTGACCATGGTGGCGCTGGGCGCGATTTCCGCCTTCACCCTGCCCCACCAGTTCCACGTGGGCGTGGTCGAGCTGCGCGAGTCCTCGGACCTGAAGACGGCACGCTGGCTGTTCCCGGTGTATCTGCTGCTGATCGGGCTGCCGTCGGTGCCGATGGCGCTGTACGGTGCCGCGCAGCTGCCGGCGTCGGTGTCGCCGGATCTGTATGTGCTGGCCTTGCCGCAGGCTGGCGGCCATCACCTGTTGGCGCTGGTGGCGTACCTGGGCAGCCTGAGCGCGGCCACCGGCATGATGATCCTGTCCGGGCTGACACTGTCGATCATGCTTGGCAACCACGGCGTGGGCACGCGCCTGCTGGGGGGCATCGATGGTGGCCGCGCCGCCGGCGACCTGCGCCCGCGCGTGCTCGCCCTGCGCCGCGCCGGCATCCTCGCCGTGTTCCTGATGGCATGGCTGTACAGCAGGGCGATGAGTGATACCGAGGCGCTCAGCGACTTCGGCCTGATGTCCTTCACCGCCCTCTCGCAGCTGGCGCCGGCCGTGCTGCTGGCAGTGTACCGGCCGCGCACGTCCTCACCGGCGATCATCGCCGGCATCGTGGTGGGCTCGCTGGTCTGGCTATGGCTGGTGCTGCTGCCCATGATCGTGCCCGCTGCAGCGCCCTCGGCCCATTCCGACGGGCTGCACTGGTTGTCGCTGCTGTCGATGCGCCTGCAACCGGGGCATATCGCCATCAGCATGGGCGCCAGCCTGGCGGCGAACCTGATGACCGTGGTGCTGGTGTCACGCGCGGTCCGCCCGTCGCTGCCACGCCAGCGCGATGCGGTGGCCACGGCATCGCTGCGCAAGACTGCCGGGCGCTTCCTCGGCCAGGAACGGGCCCGGCAGCTGCTCGACGGGCATGCAGGAAAGATGCTGGATGACGACCGGGTCATCGCGGTGGAACGCGAGCTGACGGCCGTGGTCGGCGCAGGCATGGCCCGGCTGCTGGTGGAAGCCGCGCGCGATGGTGGCGCGGCGCCATTGGATGCGGTTACCCGTGCCGTGGGCGAAGCCACCCAGGTGCTGCGCTTCAACCAGCGCCTGCTGGAAGCCGCACTGGAGAACATGAGCCAGGGCATCAGCGTGGTGGATGCGCAGTTGCAGCTGGTGGCCTGGAACAGCCGCTATGCCGCCTTGTTCAAGTTCCCGCCGGAGCTGCTGCAGGTGGGCCAACCGGTGGTCCACCTGACTGCGTGGGCGCTGGCGCAACTGGGCATCGGCGTTGCCGTTGGCGACTCGCCTGAAAAGGCACTGCAGCGCCGCGTCGCCCACATGCGGCGCGGCACGCCACATCTGTCCGAGCGCATCTTCCCGGACGACACCATCGTGGAAATCCGCGGCAATCCGATGCCGGGCGGCGGCTATGTGGCCACCTTCACCGACGTCACCGCGTTCCGCCGGGCGGAAGATGCACTCAAGCGCAGCAACGAGACGCTGGAGCTTCGCGTGCAGGACCGCACCGCCCGGCTGGAACAGGCGGTGCACGAGGCCGAGCGGGCCAACGTGGCCAAGACGCGGTTCCTGACCGCGGTCGGCCACGACCTGATCCAGCCACTGCATGCGGCCCAGTTGCTGGCTGATGCGATGTCCCAGCACATCGAGTCCGAGCTCCTGGGCAGCTTCCTGCGCCAGATCCGCGGCGCGCTGGATTCCACCGATGACCTGCTGTCGGGCCTGCTCGATATTTCGCGGCTGGACGCTGGAGGCTGGGTGGCCGACCCACGCCCGTTCGCGCTGTCCACCGTGCTGGACCCGCTTGCGCAGGAGTTCGCCGTACTGGCGGCCGCACGTGGCCTGCAGTTCGGCTATGTGCCGACCCGGGCCTGGGTGCACAGCGACCCGCTGCTGCTGCGCCGGGTACTGCAGAACTTCCTGGCCAATGCCATCCGCTACACCCGCCGTGGCGGCGTACTGCTGGGCGTGCGGCGGCGGGGCAACGCACTGCTGATCGGCGTGTATGACAGCGGCCCCGGCATCGTGCCGGAGCAGCAGGCGATCGTGTTTGAGGAATTCCATCGCGGCGACCGCAGCAATGGCCAAGGGCTCGGCCTGGGCCTGGCCATCGCGCACCGCATCGCCGGCCTGCTGGATGCGCCGCTGCACCTGCAGAGTATCCCTGGCTGCGGCTCGGCATTCTCCATCCAGGTGCTACGGGCTGCTCCGCCAGCCGCACCGTGCGCCCTGCCGGCGGTCGCGGGGAGCAGCACGCTGAAGGGCGTCCGCGTGCTGGTGGTCGACAACGACCTGGACGCGCTGGCGGCGATGCAGCAACTGCTGACGTCCTGGGGCTGCGATGTCACCGCAGTGGGCGATGCTGCATCGATCGGGCCGTCAGCGGGTGAGGCGGCACTCTGGCTGTTCGACTATCACCTCGATGACGGTGATACGGGCGTGGCGGTATGGACGCGGCTGGGAGCCGTGCATGGTGCGCGGCCAACGGTGATCCTCAGCGCCGATATCGGCAGCGACACGCGTGAAGCGGTGCGCGGTGCCGGTCTTTCGCTGCTGAACAAGCCCTTCAGGCCGCTGGCGTTGCGTTGGGCGATCAACCATCTGTTGGCGACGAAGGGTGCGACCGCGACCTGAAGATTCAGGCGTCCTGGGGCCCTTCGAGCTGCCGGGATGGATCGGCCAACCCCATCTCGTGCAGTACGCGGATGGCCTGCGCACGATTGCGCACCCCTAGCCGTTCCATGATGCGCGTCATGTGCGCTTTGACCGTGCGCAGCTGCACGCCCAGACGGTCGGCGATCTGCTTGTTGAGCAGGCCTTCGGCCACCAGGCTCAGCACCTTGTACTGGTGCGCGGACAGGCTTGCCAGCCGCGCGGCGAGATCCGCATCCCTGCTGAAAGGGGCCGCCCTTGCCACCGGCTCGCGCAGCAGCGCCGGAATCCAGCGCTCGCCCTCCAGCACGGAATGCAGCGCGGACTGCAGCTCGCTCAATCCCGAACTCTTGGGCAGATAGCCGGCGGCGCCCAGATCGATGGCACGCCGGATCACCTGCGGCTCTTCATTGGCCGAGACGATGATGATCGCCAGGCCTGGCTGCAGTGCGCGCAAGGTCGCCAATCCGGCAAGCCCGTGATTGCCGGGCATGTGCAGGTCCAGCAGCATCAGGTCGACCGGTTGGCGTTCGAGTGTCTCCAGCACGCTGTCCAGCGAATCGGCCTCGCTGATCTGAAGGTCGGTGACGGCCTCTTCGGCCGCGCGATGCAGCGCGGCGCGGAACAAGGGGTGGTCATCGGCGATAAGCAGGCTTGGCATGTCAAGGCGAGATTAGCAAATCACGCGGGCGTAGACAGGGGACCTAGGTACGCTGGCGCCGGGCGCGCGGATGGCTAGTGTGGTTGGGGACGACCGGCGACCGATACGCCACCCACGAGGAACCCCCATGCCATTCCCTCCCGCTGCCGATACCTGCCCGCTGCTGATCAAACAGCTGTTGCTCACGCCGCTGGCGACACATCCCGGGCAGGAGATCGTGTATGGCGACAAGGTCCGCTTCGACTACCGCACGCTGCAGGCGCGCATCGGCCAGCTGGCCGGACTGCTGGCATCGCTGGGCGTCCGCCAGGGCGATACCGTGGCGGTGATGGACTGGGACAGCAACCGCTACCTGGAGGCCTACTTCGCCGTGCCGATGATCGGTGCGGTATTGATGATGGTGAACATCCGCCTGGCGCCGGAGCAGATTGCCTACACGCTGAACCACAGCGGCGCGCGGGTGATCCTGGCCAACCGCGAGTTCCTGCCGATGCTGGAGGGCCTGGACGCGCAACTGCCCGACCTGCACACGCGGGTGCTGCTGGACGACGCAGAAGGGCCGCTGCCATCGGGCTTTGTGACGGAATATGAAACGGGACTGCGCGCGGCAACGCCGATCGACGACTTCCCGGACTTCGATGAGAACACCCGTGCCACGGTGTTCTATACGACCGGCACCACCGGCCTGCCCAAAGGGGTGTACTTCAGCCACCGGCAGCTGGTGCTGCACTCGCTGGCGGCAATGGCCGCCCTGGGCAGCGCACCGAGCCAAGGGCGTCTACACCGCGGCGATGTCTACATGCCGATCACGCCGATGTTCCATGTGCACGCCTGGGGCGTGCCCTACGTGGCCACGCTGCTCGGCATCAAGCAGGTCTATCCCGGCCGCTACCTGCCGGGAAATCTGCTGGCACTGATCGCCCGCGAGAAGGTGACCTTCTCGCACTGCGTGCCGACCATCCTGCACATGCTGCTCGACCACCCCGACGCCGCGCGGACAGACCTGCGCAGCTGGAAAGTGATCATCGGCGGTGCCGCCCTGCCACGAGCGCTGGCGCAACGGGCCCTTGCGCGCGGCATCGATATCTTTGGTGGCTACGGCATGTCCGAGACCTGCCCGCTGCTCACCCTGGCACAGATCGATGCCGAGACATTGGCCGGGTCGGATGAGGCGCTGTCACTGCGGACCAAGGCCGGCATTCCGGTGCCGCTGGTGGACCTGCGCATCGTCGACCCGGCGATGGAGGATGTTGCCCACGACGGGGTCGCCACCGGCGAGGTGGTGGTGCGCGCACCGTGGCTCACCCAGGGCTACCTGCATGATCCCGACGCCTCCGCGACGCTGTGGGCGGGCGGCTACCTGCACACCGGGGACATCGGCAACATCGATGCAGACGGCTACCTGCGGGTGACCGACCGCATCAAGGACGTGATCAAGACCGGTGGCGAATGGATCTCCTCGCTGGCGCTGGAAGACATCATCGCCCTGCATCCTGCCGTGAACGAAGTCGCGGTGATCGGCATTGCCGATGCAAAATGGGGCGAGCGGCCACTGCCGCTGGTGGTCAGGCAGCCCGGCAGTGACGTGACCGAGGAGGAGATCATCGCGTTGGTGGCGGCGCGCAGCCGCTCAGGGGATATCTCACGCTATGCGATTCCGGAACGCGTCCGCTTCGTCGACGTGATCGAGCGCACCAGCGTGGGCAAGATCAACAAGAAGAAGCTGCGGGGCCTGCACGACCCGGAGGCAAGCGCCGGCAGCCGCTGACGCCTGGGCGGCCACGGGCTTCGCGCCAATCCGGGGAAATCAACGCCCCCTGCCCTCCTGTTCCGTCGGTTCCACCGCATACATCATCGCCACCGCCGATTCTCCTTCTTCTCCCGCTCCTACAGTGGATCCACCGCGCCCACCCCGCGCTGGATGGAGGACTGAATCATGCCCCAGGTCTATGCCGCGCTCTGGAACGGAACCCATTACCTGATCACCCGAAAGCGGATCATCAACAACTGGTGGGCCTCCAATTCGGTGATGGTGCTGACTGCAGAAGCACTGGAAGCCACCCTGGCCACCGCAGAATCACCCGAATTGCCGCCAGCCAAGGACTGGCAACCGGCACTCATTCTGCTGCGCAGCGCCCAGCTTGCCGCTGCATCCGCCGGCTACGCGGACACGCCCGATGGCCAGGGTATCCAGGTCAATTTCAGCAACGCCGTCCAGGCAATGCAGGCGACGCCGCCGAATCCGGACCAGGTTGGATCCGCTGTCACCCACCTCACCCGGAGATTGTTCCGTCAATCGACGCTGCCAGAGCGCATCAGGAACCTGGCAAACACCTTGCCGGTGTTTTCGCCGGATTCATGGGGGGCCACGCTGCTGACGGCACAGAACCTGGCGCGCGACACGCGGGCATGGGCAGCCGAGGTCCCCATGGTTGTCGTCAACCAGGCTGGGCAATGGACACTCCCTGGCGGTCGCAGGCATGACAACGAGACCGAAGAAGATGCTGCCCGCCGGGAGTTCATGGAGGAAACCGGCGTCCTCCTCGACTCCGGCAATTTCCCGCGGGATCTGATGGCTTCGAATCGATCCTACGCATTGGTCCGCTTCCGGACCGCAACCCAGGATCTGCAGGCCATCGCCGATGCGGTCTGCACCAACGTGCGGGCCCGGACTGGAGCGGCGCGCCCAGCCGCCAGCTGGGTGACCGATTGGGAGATCGACCATGCACAGATCGTGTCGATCACGGAGCTTGGCAACTACCTGGGTACACGTGCAGTGATCACGCCGCCAAGTACCCAGGATTTCGCCACCATGCTGCAGCAGATGTCCAGGCCCTACAGCCAGTCGATCGACTGGTATGCCTCGATGGCCAGAGCCCTGTCTTCCAGCTGAGCGGGGCCTTCGCCCTTCTGCCCGCCCCTGCAACCCCAGTGAGGCCCCACCATGAAAGAGAGCACGCCCGAGCGCGAGGCCCGGCGCTACATCAGCAAGCAGCTCACCGCGCAGATCAACAACGCGCAGGCGTACCCCGAAGTCCGCTCGGTCGTGGTCAAGGCACTTTCGGACATCAAGGACCAGCTGCGCAGCTTGTCCAGCAAGGTGCGGCGCGACTACAGCCTGAAGCCCGATGAGCCGTTGATGTTCTTCTACGTCAAGGGCGGCAACGCACTGGATGCACTGCTTGAACGCCCGGCCCAGCCGCCACCGACGCTGTTCGATTTCGGCCGGTCCGACTGGGATACGCAGGTGGTGATCAACCCCTGGATCCCGATCCCGGCACAGGACGCCCTGCACGGCGGCGTGGAGGAAATCGTGATCGAGGTGATGCTCGGTGCCGGCCTCAACATCGCGCTGGAAATCAGCGTCTGCCCGCCCGATCAGAGCCCCCTGGCAGGCCAGGTGGTGGACCTTGCATCGGTGGACATCCATGTGCCGCCCGGCCAGCAGTGCCTGGTGACATGTGACTCTCCGCAGACGTTCCGGAAGGTGTACGAGCGCGACCGCGCGGGCCTGCATCTGTTCACCAGCGAACCGCTGAAGGGCATCGGCACCTCCACGGCCGTGGCGAGCCCGTCCGTGCTGCCCCCGCCGCAGCCGCCGCTGCCCGTGCAGCCGCCTCCCACCCCTCCACCGCCACCCGGCATCATCCTCAACGACGGCATCAAACCGTTCGTGCTGTATCGCATGGGCTACACCTGGCATGCGCGATGGGTGAAGGACCCGAAGGCGCCTGCCGGCGATGACCCGGTGACGCCGCGGCCGATCCTGATGGAGCTGATCGATGTGACCACGCCACGCCGCGATACCGTGGAGGCCGTGACAGTGTGGTCGGACATCATCCGCAACCATCTGGTGATTGCCGAGGATGCCGGCGCGGAGGAGCGCTGGCGGCTGCCGCTGCCCAGCATGGAGTACCACCTGTGGGAAGGCCTGACCATGCTGTGCGAGATCGCTGCCTATCCCGGCTGGCCGGGTGCGGACAAGCTGGAGAAACGCCGTCGCAATGTAAAGCGCATCCACGACTGGTACCGCGACCAGCAGGGCGACCTGGCGACGTTCGGCCGGGTGATCGATGGCATCTCGGCGGCGCCGGTGTTCGCCGATGACACGGACTGCATGCAGCAGGTCGATGCCTGCATGCGTGAGGTCAAAGCGCGCATGCAGGCGTCATCCTCCGGATTCGATCACGGCGCCCTGTCGGCCAACCACGCGCAGCGCCTGCTGCACGGGCGGCAGTGGGGTGCGCAGCGGGCCGCAACACTGCTGCAACGCCTCGGTACATCTACCGCATCCTGTGGCTACAGCGACGATCTCGCATTGATCGGGACGCTGGCACAGAACCCGTACCTGGATGTCACCCAGGTGCCGATCTCCGGCGTCGACTGCGCGATGATCATCCGCACCGACCTTGCAACGCTGCGCAGGGCGACGGCGGCCAACTCCATCATTGCGCTTGCCCAGGACCTCGGCGCGGACATGACCGTCGAGGATTCCCTGCACTCGACCGTACGTGCGACGGGTATCAGTTACGAGCGAACACTGGTGATCTTCGACGCGCCGCGTTCGCCGTCGGCGCGCGTGGCCAAGGCGATCCTGACGTTCACCACTGCTGGCCCAGTCGGTTGCCCGTTCCGTGACAGCCCCGAGGGTTCCGGGCAGGCCATCGCACCGTTGCTGGACATGGACAACCAGCGCAAGGTGGCGGCCTCGATCATCCAGGGTTTCGTGCAACGGGCGAATCTGACCAGGCAGCACGAGATGATCCGGGTACTGCTGCCGCAGGGGGAGTGATCCTCAGCTACCGCTGCGCGGGACGCAGATTTCGATCGGGCCCGGTCAGCCCCTGGCCTCGCGGACCCATGCCTCCAGCGCCTGCGTATCCCGCATGTCCCCCTCGTAGCGGCGATCCGGCACATAGGGCTCGTTCGAACCTCGCCCGCGACCTCGGTAGACCTTCATTGGCACCGATATCCGGCTCAGCCCACTGGGCAATGGCTGAGGCCTGATATCCATGTAGACACTGTCGGCCGAGGTCTCGACCCCCACCTGCAGGGCGCCCAGCCGCTTCCAGAGATCCAGTGCATCCAGGCAGGCCGAGCCACAGGAAGCGTCCGCCACGATCACTACCCTGCCACTGCGGTCCGGAGCGGCGGGAGCAGGCGAACGCATCGGCCCAACCGGCGAGTCCGCCGGTTCGCGCCACAGCGCCTCGCCGTTCGCACCGGCGCGGGCCATCCCTGCAGTGACGGTTTCCAGCATGTGCAGCAGTTCGGGCGATGCGTCGCGTGCCGCCTTCAGCTTCTGCAGGAAGCCGCGCAGCTGCGCGATGTTGGCATCCGAGGTCCGCCACTCGGCCCAACTCTCGTCACGCAACGCATCCACAGCTGCACGCCCCCAGATCAAACGGGCCAGTGCGATGCTCCAGTGCGAAGCACCTCCGGTATTGCCGCGTACGTCCAGCACCACCAGCGGTGCCTGCTGCAGTGCGTCGGCCACCGGGGTGAGTTGCTGCAAAAGCTCGGTCAGCTGCTGGGAATTGCGCGTGGCCGGATCGGCGTTGAAGCTGCTGGTCGTGATCCAGTAACCGCCACCGGGCACTGTGCGCCAGCCATTTGCCGGGCGGAAGCTGCGACGGGTATCGGCCAGTCGCGCTTCGCGTGTTGTCGTGTCAATCGGAAGCCATTGCAGCGTGTAGGCGCTCTGGCGCCCCTCCACCCGGAAGAGACAGGTGCGCAGCACCGGGACGAACGGGTTGCCCTGTTCCAGCATCACCTCGCCGCCACTGTGGATCCGGCTGGCCTGCAGGTTCCAGCGCCCGCTGAAGTCGCCCACGCGGCGCGCGGCCAGTGCCTGTGCTTCAATGCCATCGCAGGACAGCAATCGCGCGCCCAAGGGTGGCCGTCCGGGGCGCCCATCCACGACCATAACCACTTGCGCATCGCCGTCGAAGCCCGTCAGGAACCCGGGCCATCGGGCCGGCAGCATGGGGGCGCCGGTCAATGGATTGAGACTCACGTGGCCGTCGTTGAACGCGGCCGCGTAGCCCTTCATCGCCCACCAGTAGCCGGCAAAGCTGTCGACCTTGGGTGCGCGCGACCGTGCAACCGACAAGGCGCCGTCCATCTGGGCGACGAAGCCGGGATTGTGCAGGTCAACCACGCCGGGATGGCTGTCGCGCAGGGCTGCATCGGCAGCCTCCAGATCCGTCAACAGCGTGCCGGACCAGTTTCCAGCCGGGTCCTGCGTAGCTGCCGCTGCAAACACCACGCCGGCAAGCAGCCATGTGATGGCCATGGATTTCCTCTCTCCGGGATTGCCCCAACGTCCCACAACGTTCCGCTCTGCCCTGCCGCGCCCGCCATAGCAGGCGCGGCGTTACATCAATGCAGCGGCACCTTCAGCACTGAAGGCGCGTTGGCCGGCGAGCTGAAGGTCACCGCACCGCCCAGCTGGCTGATGCCCGCATAGCGCAGGTCCACGGTATCGACCACCAGGGTCAGGCGACTGCCGGCCGGAAGGTTCCAGCTGCTTGCTTCCAGGCGAAGATCGATTGTTTTCGGCTGGCCGGGCGTGGCACCACGCAGGGTATACGGCTTGTGGCTGATCAGCTGGCCGTTGCCCAGCACATCCTCGGCATACAGGTAAGCATACAGTGTGGTGTTGGCGCGACTGGGCGTGACCGTCAGGCGCACTTCCGGCGCACCGTCCAGGCGTTTGGCGCTCCACTGGATCGGCCCCTGCCAGACGCCTGCGGCGTTGCGGCCAACGAACGGCACATAGGCGCCGGGTGGCAGGTTGAACATCTGCAGCGCGCCAGACGCCATCGCCACGCCGGAATTGGCGGCAGTCAGCAGGCCGCTGCCGATCCGGTAGTTCCAGCCGGTGCCGCCACCGTTCTCCGCCAGCCCGCCGGTGGGCAGCAGCAGCCCGGTCGGCGCGGTCAACCCGTAGCTGACGGCGCCCGTATTGGTGGCCCGCCAGTCCGGATAGCGGCTCCAGCTGCCCTTCTGCGACTTCAGCTGCACCGCCGCCTGGCGATCGATGCCATTGGCCACGCCCTTCAGGTAGTGGTCAAACCAGTCGCCCACGGCGGCATAGACCTCATTGGGAATGCCGAGCGCACCGAAGGCTTCGTTGAGGGCGTGGTCGCCATGGCGCAGCTGCAACTGCTTGGGTCCCTTCAGGCGGTTGAAGAAGTCGACCAGCTGGCCCGGCGGAAACAGGCTGTCGTTGAAGGCGTTGGCGAGGAATACCGCCGGTTGGTTGGCATTGATCTCGTCAACGCTGCTGGCCGGGCTGCGCTGTGCCGCCACCGGCAGCAGCGAGTCCACCGCCCCCTGGTAGTTGCCGACCAGCACATTGCGGTTGATGGTGGCCAGCTCCGCCCCGGGGCGGCCGGTGGCCAGGCCCGCTGCCACCAGCAAGGCGATGCCCTGGGCGCTGGGCGTGTCATGGCTGTAGAGCGACGCCTGCAGGTCGGCCCAGCCACTCAGTGCGGCAACGGCCTTGATGCGCGGGTCGCGCGCCGCCGCCAGCAGGCTGGTGCCGGCGCCGTAGGAGATGCCCGAGACACCGATCCTTTCCGGATCGGCGCGGGTGTTGTCCAGCGCCCAGTCGATCAGGGCGCTGACATCCTCGACCGTGGCGGGTCCGGCGATGTCGATGCTGCCGCCCGACTCCCAGAAGCCGCGCGAACTGTAGCTGATGACCACATAGCCTCGCTGCGCCAGCGTCTGTGCCACCCCCACGTACTCCACGCTGGGCACCGCCCAGCTGCTGGGCATCACCAGCAGCGGGTAGCGGCCAGTGCCGGCATCCTGGGGTTCGATGACGAAAGCCCCGAGAGGCGTGCCATCCCAGCTCGGGATGGTGCGATGGGTGGTCTTGACCGTAGCCGCCCAGGCGGTGGGCGCCAGCCCGGTCAGCAGGATCAACAGCAGCAAAACCTTGCGCATCGTCGTCTCTCCCCGTCGGTGGTGGTGCAACGGGTCGGACCGTACCAGTGCGAATGGTGGCTGGCACCTTGCGACGCAGCATGGCGCAAAGCGCACCTTGCTATGCTTCGCGGCACTGCGGTCCTCCGCAGGCTCCCATCAATGCAAGGATGCCCCCCGATGCGCAGGACGCTCTTCGTCGGCACGCTCTTGAGCGTGGCCAGTCTGTTCGCCCCTTCAACCGTGGCTGCCCAGGACCCCGACGTCACGGATGACTGCAGCGAAATCGCGCAGTTGATGTCCAACGACGACTTTGCGGCACTGGACGCGATGGCCGCGCGCTTCCGCACGGGCGAGCTCAACGCCGCCGGCGAATCCCGGCTGGGCCGTTTCTACATCTGCATGTCGCGTGCAATCGGCACGGCGCGGCAGGAGGTGGAGGCCTGGAACCACTGGTCGGCCTGGGCGGCGCGCTGGGTTCAGCAGGCTCCAAAATCTCCGGCGGCCCACCTGGTGACCGCACGGATTCCGCTCAACCTGGGCTGGAGCTACCGTGGCAACGGATATGCCAATACCGTCAAGGCCGAAGACTGGGCTCAGTTCCATGAGTACAACGCTGTTTCGCAGGCCTACCTGCAATCGCATGAGGGCATTGCCGGCGGCGACCCGTTCTGGCACGAGATGACCGTCCTCATCGCGCAGCGCGAGAGCGCGGATGACGAAGAAATATTGGCGATCGTCGACCGCGCAGCGAAGGCCTTCCCCGACTACGAACCACTGCACTTCATTGCCATGCAGCACTTCACGCCGGCCTGGGGCGGCAGCGCACAGAAGATGGAAGCCTTCGCGCGACGCTCGATGGCCAGTATCCCGAAGAAGAAGCGGGCCATGCGTTACGCACGGCTGTATTGGTCAGCCACCGCGAACTCGGTCGATCGCTTCCGCGCGGCGACGCCCGATTGGCCGCTGATGCGCCAGGGCCTGGACGAAATCGCGCAGCGTTACCCAACCCTCGACAACCTGGAGGCCATTACCCGCTATGGCTGCTGGGCGCGCGACCGCGATGCCCTCGACCGGTGGAATCGCGTGTTCCTGAGCCGCAGTGGTTTCAGCGAGGCGTCCATTGCGGACTCGAGCGCACAAAGCAGGGCCGGCTGCCTGGCGCCGGACGCTGGGCAAGAGGCATCTTCGTAGAGCCCGTCGCTGCAGAAGCGGGCCGCGCTGGATGCGCGGTCCAGCATGCACTTCACACCTGTCGGGTGCTTAGCACGTACGCATGTCAGCCACGGACCGCGTGATCTGACACATCACCAGTGCTTGCACCCGGTCACAGCTTCGCGCTCTCGTCGTTGACCAAAAGACGACAGCTTGTGACGCTTGCGACACCGCGCGGCCTTCCGGGTCCTCCTCATCGCGGCCTCGCTCCATCGCACTCCGCAACACCCGTATCCGCAACGCCTTCACATGACACAGGCCTGGCCTGGTCGTGGCGGGCAGCTGCGTCCTGAACTCTTTGCTGGAGAATCGCAATGCGCCTTGCAAGCTTTGTCTTTGCCTTCGTCCTCAGCGCGTTTGCCGGCGCTGCGCAGGCCCAGGTGGTCACCCTCAACAAGGGCGGCTTCGTGCTGACCTACGACTGCAGCATCCACAGCGCCACCCGCTACGAGTACACGCTTACCGCCGATACCGGTTCCGCCGCGCGGCCGTCCAGCTTCTACAAGGACCCGGACCTGCCGGCCGGCTGCCTGGGCCAGACCAGCACGGCGTCGTATGCCAGCATCAAGTCGGGTTATGACCGTGGCCATCTGGTCACGTCCAACCACATGGATTACGACACGACCTACATCCGCCGCGCCAACTACATGACCAACATCGTGCCGCAGGTGTCCAGCTTCAACCAGGGCATCTGGGTGAAGGCCGAGAACGTGGCCGAGTGCTACCGCGACATCGCGCCGGTGGACGTCTACGGTGGCGTGGTCTACGGCGATGCCGCCAACGATTATTTCCTGGCCAGCCACGGCATCCCGACGCCGGAGTTCTTCTGGAAGACGATCATCACCCGCGACCCGAACACCGGGACGGCCAAGGCGATCAGCTGGATCATCCCCAACGAGGCCAACCTGGGCAGCCTGGACAACTACCTGGTGACGATTGCCGATCTGGAGGAGCTGCTGGGCGCCAGCTACGTGGCGATCAACGCACCGGCCTCGCTGAAGAACATGCTGCCGGCCACCACCTGGCCGCAGCCGGCCGGGTGTGACCTGAGCTGATCGGCGGGCAGAGGAACGTCACGATGCCTGTACGCGCAGCCATCGTGACGCCAGCACTCTGGCAAACAGGAACTGCACTGCGGCGCCGATAAGCACGGCAAAGGCAAGCCCGCGCCCTATCGTCGGTACCCCAGCGGACAGCATTCGCAGTAGGTACGCCACGCTGGCCAGGCTGATCAGCAGGGACGCAGCAAGCAGGACCAGCGACACCACCATCGTGCGCACCATCGATGCGGGTCGCGGTGACAGCTCGCTGGCCCAAAGGCCGGCAAACGTGGCCAGTGCGCAGGACACCAGCAGGATCAGGCTGGCAATCTGCAACTGCGCGGGCCCATCGAAAACCGGCATGATGAACTCGCCAGGCGAGATTGCCACAGGCAAGTGCAACGCCAGGATGGGAAGCAGGCAGCTACCGGCCACCAGCGTCACCGCGCCGGCGATGCTGGCACTGATGAGGTGATGGTGCACGCCCTCGGCACGGATGCGCCGCTGCATCAGCAGCGCCGGCACCAAGGCCAGCAGCGTGAGGACCAGTGCATGCGCAAGCGGAACCAGACTGATGGCTGCAACGCTGTAGACGGGAAACGGCAACTGCGCCATCGGAATGCGCATGGCGCGATCCAGCACGACGAGCAACCCGAAAAAGGCGATCGAAGCGATCACCGGGTGGCGGATCCGCAGCGCGCCGCGGCGCCCGAACAGCAGCATCGACACCAGTACCGCCGCGCCGGCGAAGAGACTCAGCCTGAAACTGAGGTCCGCCAGCGCGTAGCCGATTTCACGTGAGGCCTCGGGCGGCCCCAGGCGGTGCCCGAATTCGACCAGGCGAAGGGCTACGGGCAGATACAGGCAGAGCACGTAGAGCTTGGCGGCCATCGCGAACTGGATGGGGTACGCACTGAAGAATGATCGCAATCGGTTCAAGGCGTATTCCCGTGCAGGCGCTGGGCGGGGTGGCCCGGCAGTCTAGCGTTCCTGTGGCCCGCGTGCCCTGCCCGTCCCGCTATGGGAAAATAGCGGGTACGTCGCCCCTTTGGCTGTTCCCGGAGTAGTAGATGTCCCGTTTCCCCTTCGATGCCGTGCTGTTCGACTGCGACGGCGTACTGGTCGATTCCGAGCCGCTGGTGGCCCGTGTGCTCTCGGAAATGCTGACCGCACGCGGTTGGCCGCTGACCCCGGCGCAGGCGGGCGAGGTCTTCCTCGGCCAGTCCGTGGCTCATCTGGCCGGGCTGATCGCAGAACGCACCGGCAAGCCGTTCACGGAGGAATGGCTGGAGGAATTCCGCCAGCAGCGCAACCGTGCGCTGGAGCAGGACCTTGAGGCGATCCAGGGGGCACCCGAGGCCGTGCGTGCGATTGCCGCGGCCACCGGCGGGCGGATTGCCTGCGCGTCCGGTGCCGACCTGTTCAAGGTGAAGCTGCAGCTGGGCAAGGTCGGCATCCTCGATGCTTTCGGCGACCACGTCTTCAGCGGCCAGGACATGCCGCGGACCAAACCCCACCCGGACGTGTATCTGGCCGCCGCTGCTGCACTGGGCGTGGACGCGGCCCGCTGTGCGGTGATCGAAGACACCGTGACCGGCGCCACCGCCGGCGTCGCGGCCGGTGCGACCGTGTTTGGTTTCAGCGAGGGCGGCCCGCACCACAGCACGCCGGAAGCCCTGCGTGCTGCGGGTGCGAAGGTGATCTTCCAGCGCATGGACCAGCTGCCTGCATTGCTTGCGGCCTACGCCGCCGACGCTGCCGCCTGAGGCGGCCTCAGCCCGCAGCGCCCAGCGCGGCGTTGCGGCGCTTCCCGGCGTAATGCAGCACGAACAGGTACAGGCCGGTGAACAGCTGCAGGAACAGTGGCGGCAGCGGCGAATAGGTGATCCACGCTGCAGGCTCGCCCTGCCCCAGCCCGCGAACGGCGAAGTTGGCAATCACCGCCAGGGTGAAGACGATCGAGGTCCAGCGATGCACGGGCCGCGCCCAGCCACCCCGGCTCATTGACGGCGCCTCGCTTCGGAGCGGGCTTCGATCATCTTCCAGCCATTGCCGGATGGGTCACGGAATCCGGCATCGACGGCGCCGTAGCGTTCGACCGGCTCCTGGGTGAACTCCACGCCCTGCGCCAGCCATTGCGTGTAGCACGCATGGCAGTCGTCCACGGCCAGTACCAGCGGCGGCATTGCGCCCTTGGCCACCAGCTGCTGCAGCGCCTGTGCGGTGGCCGCGTCGTGGGTGGGCGGACCGGGCACGAACAGGCCCAGCTGTAATCCGTCCTGGCCCGGGCTGCGTACTGTCAGCCAACGGTAGCTGCCATTGCGCACGTCGGTGTGCACTTCGAAACCGAGCGTGCCGACGTAGAACGCGAGTGCTTCATCCTGGTCGCGCACATACAGGCCGACCGTGTTCACAGTGTTTGTCATGGGACCTCCCTCAGGTGGGATCCACGTTAGCAACCGCCTCGCGGCGGCGCTTCTCCAAAACTGCGATGTTCAGGTCCGGTCGCTGCGCGGCACGTGCGTGGCATTCCGGCACGCTGGCCTGCGTCGCCTGGCCCGAGCGCTCGCGCTCGCGCACATTGCCCGGGCTGTCGCCGGTGATGTCACGGAAGATGCGCCCGAAGGTGCCCAGGCTGCGCCAGCCGGTCTGCGCGGCGATCTCGGTGACCGTCAGGTCGGTGTCACGCAACATCGCCACGGCCCGTTCGATGCGCCGGCTGAGCAGGTAGCGGTGCGGTGGCAGCCCGAATGCCTGCTTGAACGAACGCGCGAAATGCGCAGATGATACGGCACTCACCTCAGCCAGGCGGGCCACCGGCCAGTCTTCGTGGCTGGCGTGGTCCATCCGGTCCTTGGCACGCAGCAGGCGCCGCAGCAGTTCGGGGCTCTGGTTCATGGCGTCACCGCGTGCGCCAGATGATGTCGCGCCGCATGCCTGGCCTGCGCGGCCTGCTCGCCCAGCCAGCCACCGAATGCGATGACCTTGGCGCTGCGGCTGCGCGCCGTCGGTGCCACGAACCAGAACCCACGCCCGTCGCTGGCCACACCGGGATGTGCCTGCACAAGGCGCCCGCTGTCCAGTTCGGCCTGGAACAGGATTGGCGAGCCGATGGCGATGCCCTGCCCGGCAATGGCAGCGCCGACGTCCAGATGCTCCATCGCAAAGGGGGTGACGAAGCTTTCCCTGGGCGGCGGCGGAACAGCAGCATGTGCGGAAAACCACAATGCCCACCAGTCGGGCCGGCCAAGCAGCGGAACCTCCAACGCCCGGCGACCGAGCCCGTCTGCCGCCGGCAGCAGTGCTGGCGCGCACAACGGGGTGAAAATACTGGGAAACAGAGGCGTGGCCTGCAGCCCGGGCCACTCGCCATGCCCATTGCGGATGGCGGCATCGAAACGCCCGGCGGCCAGGTCCTGCGGCTCTGCCGACAGGTCCAGTTCCAGCACGAGGTTCCGATGGCGGGCGCGGAAGCTGCCCAGGCGAGGCGTCAACCAGCTGGTGCCCAGCGTCGGCAATACGGACAGGCGCAACCGCGTCGCATCCATGTCAGCGGCTCGCATGAAACTGGCACGAAGCGCGTCGAAGGCCCGGGTGGCCTCCTGCGCGACGCTGGCACCTGCCACCGTCAGTTCCACATGCTGGGCGTGGCGCAGGAACAGGCAGGTCCCGGTCTGGGCCTCCAGCCGGCGCACGTGGTAACTCACCGATGCCGCACTGGTGTCGAGCTCCTCGGCGGCACGGGCGAAACTGCCCAGCCGTGCCGCCGCCTCGAAGGCGCGGATGGCGACAAGGGATGGCAGCTGGCGTTGGGTCACCATAAGTGTGGCTTAGCCTGAGCCCCGATATCCGCGTGGTCAATCCCCCTCGTACCCGCAACGATGGAGGCACCTCCGGCAAGGAATCATGCACATGGATCGACGGCAATTCCTGGCCACCCTGGCCGCCACGGCAGCGTTCACCCCCCTGCCCTCCGGGTGGGCCCTTGCCAGCCACAGCGCAGACTGGAAATGGTTGCAGGGCAACTGGCAGGTCCGGCACCAACGGCTGAAGGACCGCCTCGTGGGCGATACCCGTTGGGAAGCCTTCACCGGCGCCAGCGCGGTCTGGCTCACCCTGGGCGGGCTCGGCACCATCGATGACAACGTCATGGCGCTGCCTTCGGGCCCCTACAGGGGCCTGGGCGTGCGTGCCTTTGATCCAGTGTCTTCCACGTGGGCGATCTGGTGGATCGATGGACGCAACCCTGCCCATATCGAAGCGCCCGTGCGCGGCATCTTCGAAGGCGATGGCGGCAGCTTCCGCGGTCGCGATGACTTCAAAGGGCGCCCCATCGAGGTCTGGTTCCGCTGGCATGACATCCATGGCGATGAGCCGTGGTGGGAACAGGCGTTCTCCGACGATGCCGGTGCGCACTGGGAAGTGAACTGGCGCAACTGGTTCCGGCGCACTGCGGCGGCCCCCTCTCCGCTTCCGAAGCGGCCGGATGCACCGGGTGATTTTGATTTCCTGGTCGGTCGCTGGAACGTGCGCCATCGCCGCCTGCGCGCTCGGCTGGCAGGCAGTGATGCGTGGGACGCGTTCAACGGCACCCTGCACAACTGGCCGGTGCTGGGGGGATTCGGTAACGTGGGTGACAACCTGATGGACGTGCCGGGAGCACCGCTGCGCGGCATGGGCATCCGCGCCTGGAATGTGGCGGAGCAGCACTGGCGGAGCTGGTGGCTGGATGGCCGGGAGCCGACCCGGATCGGCGCGCCGCTGCGCGGTGGTTTCGAGGCTGGTGTCGGCCGCTTCTTCGGCGAGGACCAGCACGACGGGCGGGCGATCCAGACGCGGGTGATCTGGTCACGCATTACCCCGCATTCGGCGCGCTGGGAACAGGCGGCCTCGGCCGATGGTGGACGCAGCTGGGAAACCAACTGGGTCAGCGACTTCGAGCGACAGGCATGAAGGCGCTGTTGGCCGTGGTGCTGCTGGTTGCTGCGTCACCTCCCGCGTCTCCATCTAGGCTGCTGCAGATCGTCGGCGCCGCCGAACGCTTTGCCCCGGGCGTTGCATCCACGCAGCATGACGAGATTCGACTGACCTTGAGCCCGGACGGAAAAACCGCACTGTGGTTCAGCCGCAACCGGCCCGGCGGTCCGGGCGGGTATGACATCTGGGTCTCCCACCACGATGGGCAGCGCTGGCGGCCGGCGACGCCGGTCTCGTTCAACACGCCGGGCCGTGACTTCGATCCCGCCTTTTCCGCCGATGGCCGTGTGGTGTATTTCTGTTCGGATCGAGCAGGCGGCCAGGGCGGCGACGATCTGTATCGAGTGAGCGTGGAACGCCACGGTCGCTTCGGGGAACCGGAGAATCTGGGGCCTGCGGTGAACAGTGCGGCCGACGAGTTCGCGCCGATGCTCTCGCCGGACGGTCGTACGCTGTTGTTCTCCAGCGATCGTGCGGGCGGTGCCGGCGGCCATGACCTCTACAGCGCGGCGATGATCGGCGGCGTCGCGCAGCCGGCACGGCCGCTGGCGGGAGACCTCAATACCGCAGCGCAGGAGTTCGATGCCACGTTCCTGGGCGACGGCCGAACGGTGGTGTTTGCCCGCGCCCTGGACTTCGGCAGTGCACCGGTGCGCCAGTTCATTGCCTACGCGCATGGAGGCCGTTATGACGCAGGCCTTGCATTGACCTCGCCCTTGAACGAGGCCTCCGGCGACAGCTACGGCGCGATGCTGGATGGCTCGCAACCCGGCACCTTGACCTATTCGGCGCGGCGCGCGGACGGTGCAGGGTTGGACCTGTACCGCATCCGCTACCGGATGTCGCGACCCTGAAGGCAGGTGGTGTCGATTTCCAGCGCGCCAGTTCGTCGAGAGGATGAATACCCCAGGAGAAAATGCAGATGCCCTCCCAACAGTCCCTTGCCTGCGCCTGTGGTCAGGTCCGCCTGACCACCACCGGCAGTCCCATCGCCACCGTCGAATGCTGCTGCGACAGCTGCCGCAGGGCTGGCGCCCAGCTGCAGTCGATGCCCGGAGCACCGCAGGTGCTGGGGCCACAGGGACAGACGCATTTCGTAATGCAGCGCAAGGATCGCGTCCGCATCGACGCCGGGCATTCCCTGCTGTACGCGTTGCGGCTGTCCAGCACGGGCGGCAGCCGCCGCGTCCTGGCGAGCTGCTGCAATACACCGCTCTTCCTGGAGTTCAGCGGTGGCCATTGGTTGAGCCTGTATGGCCTGTTGTGGCCGGCCTCGATACGCCCCGCCGTCGAAATGCGGACGATGGTCAGTGATCTTCCAGACGCGTCTGTCCTTCCCGACGACGTGCCCAACCTGAAGACCCGGTCGCTTCAGTTCTATGCCCGGCTGATGAAGGCGTGGATCGCCATGGGTTTCCGCAGCCCACGCATCGAGGTCGCGGGAGATACCCATGTCTGAACCCGAGCGGATCGAGATCGAGAGCATCACTACCCCAGGTCACATCCAGCGCGTCGATCGTGGCAAGTACATGGCCATGCGCACGGCCCTGCTGCGTGCCTTGCCCAGGCAACCTCCCGGGATGACGGTGGCGCAGGCGAAGCAAGCGCTGTTGCCGCACCTGCCCGCGTCGCTGTTCCCGGAAGGAGCCACGGCGGGTTGGTGGTTGAAGGCCGTGCAGCTGGATCTGGAGGCCAAGGGGGTGATCGAGCGCATTCCAGGCACGCCGCTACGCCTGTTCAAGCACGTCGCGGCCGGCTGATCAGCGCTGCGCCGGCAGCTCCAGCCGGTGCTTGCGGCACAACCGATATACGGTCACCCGCGAGATCTGCATCTGCCGCGCGCATTCGGAGACGTTGTAGCCGGTCTGGCGCAGGGTCTGCAGCAGTACATCGCGTTCGGCCTGGCCGCGGGCATCGTGCAGCATCGCCCCCGGCGGCGCATGCACCGGTCCGGCCAGTTCGAGATCACGCTCACTGATCAGCTCACCCTCGGCCATGATTGCCGCCCGCTGCACCCGGTTGAGCAGTTCACGCACGTTGCCGGGCCAGGCGAAACGTCGCATCGCCTGCAGCGCAGCGGGCGCAAAGCCACGTGCACGCACGCTGTGGCGCAGGCGGAAGCAGCGCAGGAAGTGCTCGGCCAGCAGCTGCACATCGGTGCCACGCTCGCGCAATGGCGGCATCAGCAGGCGCAGCACATTGAGCCGATAGTAGAGATCACTGCGGAACCGCCCCTGCGCCACCGCGTGTTCCAGTTCGACGTGGGTCGCCGCGAGTACCCGCACGTCCGCCCGCAGCGGCTGGCTGCTGCCCACGCGCTCGAACGTGCCTTCCTGCAGCACGCGCAGCAGGCTGGTCTGCGCCTCCGCCGGCAGGTCGCCCACCTCGTCGAGGAATACCGTACCGCCGTGTGCGGCTTCGAATACGCCGATCTGGCGCTTGTCGGCGCCGGTGAACGAGCCGCGCTCGTGGCCGAACAGCTCCGACTGCACCAGGTTCGCCGGGATGGAACCGCAATTGACCGCGATGAACGGCTTGCCTGCACGGCCGGACAACGCATGCAGTGCATGTGCCGCCAACTCCTTGCCGGTGCCGGTTTCACCGGTCACCAGGACCGGCAGTTCAACCGGCGCGAACTTGTGCAGCACCGTGCGCACCGCGTGCAGCGCAGGACTTTCGCCGATCAATGTGCGCGGCCCCTGCCCGCCGCACACCTCATTTGCTGGCGGATCATCCGCTTCGAACTGCTGGCGCATCGCAGCCACCAGGTCCTGCAGGCCGAAAGGCAGCGTGAACCGCGAGATGCAACGCTGCAGCAGGGGCAGCCACGCTGCAGGCATGGGCCCCGCGCCGGGCGGCAGCACCGCGAGCCAGGGCAGATGCGCGTGCTGTTCGATCCATGGCGCCAGCAACTGCAGCGCGGGCATATCCAGATGGCGAAGATCCAGCACAGCGAGCAGCCGATCACGCCCGCGCAGCCCGATCGCCATCGCCGGGTCAGGATGGATGCGACGCACGTACCAGCCTGCGGCCGCCAGCGCGCTGCGCTCGTTCGCCAGCGGCTCGCCGAACCAGAGCACGCAACGTGATGTAGAAGCCTCCGGGACCGCCGCCATGCTTCCCCCAGCATCCGGACACCGTCGGCGGACTGTCAGGCAATCACCGGCGTGCCGCCCCCCGCCGGGACCTCTACGGCCACCGCAGCGGCCTTTGATGGGCGGATCCTAGCGCCGCGCTAAACGGCGGCGCAATGAGCGCCGCGTCAAGAAAGCACCGGCTGAAGCGGCATCGTTACAGTCCGCGGCGGCACCTGTAACACCCGTGCGACAGTCGGGCGCCCGCCTTGCCCTGCGGCGCTTGGCGCTGCGCAATCCCAACATTTTTCCCACGCCGCTGTAACGGCGCGGCAGCAGCGCCCCACGCCTGCCAGCGCCTGGCGCCATGGCCGCCAAGCCTTCCAGGGTTGGCACGGTTGATGCGAGGTTCGGCCGCACCCACCACGGGAGATCGGCATGGACGGCATCACCCCCATTCGCGGCCTGCTGGCAACGCTGGCCGTGGCCCTGCTGTCGGTTGGCGCGAGCGCCTCTGCCTCCGGTGCCCGCCAGGGCGTGAAGGCTCAACCGGGCGAAATCGTCCTGTTGCGCGATGTGTCCGCGCGGCCGGCCTATCGCATGGCGCCGCCCGGCATGGCGCTGATCGCCGACCCGAAACCGCAGCGCGAGATCGCGGCGGCCCTCGGTGCCGGTGCCCCGGCAAACGGGATGGACGAGCTGAGCGATGAGGACTACGCAGGCATGGGGGCAGGTCACGCAGCCACAGCCAACGCACCCGCAGGCACCACGGTCGAACGTGTGACGCAACAGGCATTGGGCGGCACGCTCGGCCGCAGCGGTGAGGGCATGGTCGGCAGCAGTCTCGGTGGCGCCATGAGTGGGCCGCTCGGCGCGGTCGGTAACAGTACCCGCGGCATCGGCGATACCGTGCGCGGCGCCCTCGGCCAGTTCCCGCTGCAGGGCATGGCCCCGGCAGGTGGCAAGTGAGGCGGGCGCACTGGCTGCTGCTGATCCTGTCTGCCACGCCGTTGATCGCGCAGGCCGATGACTACAGCGGCATGCTCGCCTACCTCGACGTTGCCCGCATCGACGGCCATGCACTGGCCGGCGTGAACGGTGCCATCGCGGTGAACCAGGCGGCCGGCGACCTCAACCTGCAGACCAACCTGCGCGGCATCGCCACGGGCGAACATGCCGACGTATCGATCAGCAACCGACAACTGCGCGGTGGCAACCGCGTGCTGGGTGCACCGCTGCACGCCACCGCCGTCATCGATGGCAAGGCGCTGGCCGGTGCGAGCGGCATCGCATCCATCAACCAGGCCAGCGGCATCGCCAACACGACGCTCAACGTCGTCAGCGCGACGCTGGCCCGACAGGGCATACGCGAAACCGACGATACGGCCTTGGCCGCCGAGGGTTCCGCGTTGGCAGGGGGGCGGGACGACGCCGGTCGCGGCGTCGCGACGGGCACCCGCAGCGCCGGTGTCACCAGCACCGCGCTGCGGGGATTCGACGGGGTCCTGCAACTCAATCAGATCGCGGGCAGCGGCAACGACACGGCCAATGTGCTGGGCCTGGTCGTGCAGGACCGCCCGTGACAACCACCCAACCGATGCACCACTGATGAGAGAGAGGGCACCATGAAAGCGACCGTCAAACGGACCATGCTCGCCATGGCGATTGCCACTGCCTCGACCGCCGCTGCGGCCAATGGCTGGGACAACCAGAACGCCAACGCGAACATCAACCACAACCATACCGTCAGCGAAACCCGCAACGACACCCACAACCACACTGACAACGACGTGCGCAACCGCACCGTCAACGTCAACGTGCAGAAGCACAGCACCATCCAGGCCGACGAGCGCAAGGAGAAGAACAACCACGGCGTCGACGTGAACCTGGAGAAGGACCTGCGGCTGGGTACCGACATCAATTTCTCCGGTGACCCGAACATCACCGGCGACATCGACCTCGATTCTGCGGCCATCGCCGTGATCGACAACCGCCAGTCGATCAGCAACAACGCCACCAGCAACAGCCTGGTCACCAACAGTGCCTCCATCGGTGACAGCGTGGGTGCAGGTGCATCGGGCAATCTCGGCTTCAACGTGGTATCCGGCGACAACAACGCCCAGGACAATGCCGCGTCGCTGTCCGCTGCCGATGCGTCCTTCAGCTTCGGCATGGCCGACGCCGAGGTGTTCGTCAACCAGGCCGGCTTCGGCAACGCCACCATGAACTCCGGCGTCACCAATGCCGCAGGTCTCGGTGGCAATGCCTTCGGCGGTGCGTCAGGCAACATTGGCGTCAACATCGCTTCGGGCAACAACAACGAGCAGAAGAACGCGCTCGCGGCCTCGGTCGCGACCACCGCAGTGGCGCAGTCGAGCATCAGCTCCAACCAGGTCTCCACCGGCAACACGGTCAGCAACGCCGGCTTCGTGCAGTCCTACACCGATACCGTGCAGGTCGGCATGCATGGCGGCGTCAGCGGCCTGACCCTGGCCTATGGCGCGGGTACCTACCGCGGCACCGGCAATGCCTACCAGATGGCCAATTACTACCTGGATACGTGGAACGGCGAGCTGCCGCATCCGGGTGGCAACAGCACCGGCCACATCGACCTGGACAACGAGATCCAGAACGCCACGATGAACCCCAACCGGCCGGGGGTGGGCGGCCTGGGCTTCGATACGCGTGAAAGCGGCACCAGCCAGTTCGTCGAACTGGGCGTGGCCGACCTGTATGCCAGCCTGAGCGGCACGGTCAGCACCACGCGCTGGGTGAACGTCAACGCGACCAATACCTCGGCGTTGTCCGGCAGTGCCTTCTCCGGCGCCTCCGGCAACATCGGCGTGAACGTCGCTGCGGGCACCGGCAACCTGCAGGCCAACAGCCTGGCGCTTGCTGTGGCCCAGCCGAGCACGGGCGGTGGTGGCGGCAACGGCGAGTAAGCGCACCACCCCGGCCGTCCGCCAACGGCCGGGTTCCCGGGAGCCCCTGTTCCTCCTCCCCCTTGGGACAGGGGCTCCCTCCTGCTGCTGGAGAACGTGATGATCGGCCACCGTCTCTCGATGTGCCTGCTGGCCTGCCTGCTTTTGCTGGGCGGTGCATCGGCGCGGGCGGGCGACGTCGGCTTCGCCGGCGTGCTGCCCAATGGCGCATTGCTGCAGCAGAAGGTGGAAAGCATGCAAGAACGGCGCTACCGCAATGTGGTGCGCCAGCACACCGATTACAGCTGCGGGGCGGCCGCACTGGCGACCATCCTGCGCCATGCCTACCACCTGGACACCGACGAGGCGACGGTGATCGAAGGGATGATGGGGGTCTCCGACGCGGCGCTGGTGGCCGAGCGTGGCTTTTCGCTGCTCGACATCAAGCGCTACGTGGAGTCGCTGGGCATGCGCGGGCGCGGCTATCGCATCGATGAAACGCGCCTGCGCACGCTTCGCGTTCCCGGCCTTGTGCTGATGGACGTGCGCGGCTTCCGCCACTTCGTGGTGCTCAAGCAGGTCCGCCAGGGGGTCGTCGAGGTGGCCGATCCGATCCTGGGCAACCGCAGCCTGGCACTGCCCGAGTTCCTGGCGGCCTGGCCATCACGTGCGGTGTTCGTGGTGATCGGCAGTGATTTCGATCGCAACACGGTCCTGCTGCAACCCAGCGAACGGCCCAGTGCCCGCGCGCTCTACGCGCGACAGGGGCCGATCACCGATGCCGAACTGGTCGACTTCGGCTTCAGCCACGCCGACCTGTTCTGAAGGAGGTTCCGCCATGTTCCGCCACCGTCTGTTGATGGTCCTGCTGCTGGCCTGCCCCGCCCTGCCCCTGCAGGCGGCGGACGCGGCGCCCGGGCGCGGCCTGAAGGAAATCCCGGATCCCGAACTGAACCTGATGCGGGGCCGCTACACCGTAGGCGGCAATACCGTGGCCTGGTTCGGGGTGACGATGGTCTCGCAGTGGCAGGCGGGCAACGGAACGGTGCTGCAGGGGGCGTTGACCCTGGGCATGGATTTCCGCGGCGGCGGCAGCCCGAAACTGAGCTTCCAGCCCAGCGTGCACGTGACCACCTCAGATGCACCGCTGCCGGACACACAGGGTCGCCATATCGACAGCACCGGCCTGGCCAACGCCAGCGGCCTGGTGCAGAGCGTGCAGGTGGCCGGCGACGGCAACGCCGCCCGCAATGCGACCACGCTGGTGGTGCGCAACGGTGCGGTGCCGGCCCCGTCGGGTGACGGTGCCCATTCGCTCAGCGCACAGGCCGCAGGCATCTCGGCCTCTGCGGTACTCGACGGCAACCAGGCACGCCTGCAGCTGCAGGTGGATGGCCAGGGCCTGGTCCAGCAATGGATACGCAACGGCAGCGTCGGCCAGGGCATCGCCCTGAACGGTGACGGCCAGATCGCCAGCAACCAGCTGCGGCTGGAGCTGGTGCGGGATACCGCGGGCGGCAACCTGCCGTTGAGCCAGAACGTGGCCCAGGCGATTGCGATGAACCGCGGCATGGGGCCGGGCCGCTAGCACCACGGCACGGCGTTGGGGGAAGCGTTCCACAACGCAGGACACGAACATGCACACCTTGATGAGGATCACCCCGTTGGCGCTGGCGGCGCTGGCGGGCACCGCCTTCGCCGCACCACCGGCGGCGGATGATGGCGCCGACGTGCAGGCACTGGCCAACCAGTTGGAGCAGCTCAAATCCAACTACGCGCAGGAAGTGCGGCGGCTGCGCGAACTGGACATGCAGGTGCAGGCGATGCAGGCGCGGTTGAGCGGGAAGGTCGGCCCGATGGCGCCGGCTACGGCTACGGCTTTGGCCCCGGCTACGGCAGGCGAGCAAGGCTCGACCCTACAGGCCTCGCCGAGCGGCGAAGGCTATGCCAGCAGCGCCGCCGAGGCGCAGCGGGCAAAACAGGAATCGCGGCGCAGCGTGGATGATGTGAAACAACAGCAGTCGGCGCTGTTCTCGCGCCGCTTCACCGTCGAGAACAGCCTCACCTACGCCCGCTATGACCGCAAGCAGCTCACCCTCAATGGCTTCCTGGCACTGGACGCGATCTTCCTCGGCAACATCGCCATCGAGAACGTCGAATCCGATTCGCTCACCTACAACCTGGCCGCCCGCTGGGGCGTCAGCCCGAACCTGACCCTCAATCTGGACGTGCCGTACCTGGCGCGGCGCACGGTCTACCAGAAAGGCGGCGCCGGCGGCGCGGCGGCGGCGATCGCGCAGGAAGAAACCAATGGCAACGGCCTGGGCGATATCGGCCTGAGCGCGAACTACCGCTTGTTCGGCGAACGCGGCTGGCGCCCGGAGACCGTGCTCACTGCCGGAGTGACCGCGCCCACCGGGCGCGCACCTTACGGCCTGGACTGGAAGGTGATCGAGCGCGACGACGATGACTACATCCGCTTCGCCGTGCCCAAGGAACAGCCCACCGGCAATGGCGTGTGGCAGGCCAACGTGGGGCTGTCGATGGTCAAGACCGCCGATCCGGCGATCCTGTTCGCCAACCTCGGCTACGTGCATTCATTCCCGCGTGGCTTCAGTGACATCGACAGCAATCCCGATACGGTCAATCCGGGTGACGTGAAGCTGGGCGGCTCGGTCTACTTCGGCGCCGGCGTGGCCTTTGCGTTCAACGAACGCACCAGCCTCAGCCTGTCCTTCAGCGATCGCATCAGCACACGTGCCTCCACCCGCTTCCAGGGCGGCAAATGGATGAAGGTGATCGGCAGCGACGCCAATGCGGCGTCACTGAATCTGGGTGTGACCTATGCGCTCAACCAGCACACCACGCTGGTGACGCTGCTCGGCATCGGGCTCACCCCGGATGCACCGGACTTCACGCTGGCGTTCAAGATCCCTTACATGCTCTGACCCGCCCGATCCGGCGACGCCGTGGCCACAGCCCGTCGCCGCCGGACCGCGCTACCCACGCGCAGCCCCTGTGTGTCCTCCAGGACAATGCGCCAGCGCTGGTGCCGACGGCACTGATCATCAGTTCCGCCGTATTCACGCCGCACCTTCACGGTGATCCGCCCGCATTCTCCGTCGATTCCGCCAATCCGGCGGCGACGCCATTTCCTACTCTGGCCCCACGGTGAAGCCCAGGCCGCTGCAGGCAACGCACCGTGACACTGGATACCACGCACTTCCACCCTTTCGCAGGAGCAGGACATGGCATTTCCAACCGCGGTAAACGACCAGATCACCGATTCGGTCACCCAGGCCAACACCAAGGTGCTGGGTGACGCGCCCGCCGTGGCGGTGGGCAATCTGTACCAGGCCACCGCACAGGCGCTGGCCAACGCCGCCCACAACGCCACCAATGCGCAGCAGCAGTCCTACGTGACAGCGCAGTCGGCCACCACCATGGGCGTGGCCACGCTGTACTCGGTCGATACCGCCACCACCGCGGTGGCAAGCAGGGAAATCCTCAGCACCCGCGTTCGCGGCCTGGGTTCCTGATCCGTCGTTCCATAGCTGACCCGCCAACCCCAAGGAGTTCGACATGGCATTCCCGACCGCTGTAAACGACCAGATCACCGATTCGGTCACCCAGGCCAACACCAAAGTGCTGGGCGACGCGCCCGCCGTGGCCATGGGCAATCTGTACCAGGCCACCGCACAGGCCCTGGCCAATGCCGCCCACAACGCCACCAACGCACAGCAGCAGTCCTACGTGACGGCGCAGGCGGCCACCACCATGGGTGTCGCCACGCTGTACTCGATCGACACCGCCACCACCGGCGTGGCCACCAAGCAGATCCTCGGCGCGTGATGCGCCGGCAGGCAAGGAGCTGAGCCATGGCATTTCCCACGGCCGTCAACGACCAGATCACCGACTCGGTCAGCCAGGCCAACCTGCAGGTGCTGGGCGTGGCGCCTGCCACGGCAATGGGCACGCTGTACCAGGCCACCGCACAGGCGCTGGCCAATGCCGCCCACAACGCGACGCTCGCCCAGCAGCAGATGTATGTCACGGCGCAGGCCGCGACCACGATGGGCGTCGCGCTGCTCTACGCCGTCGATACCGGCGCCACCGGCGCCGCCACCCGGAAGATTCTCGGCTGATCCCATTGAGTGCCGGCAATCTCCGTTCCTGTAGTGCTGTCCACCCTAGGAGCTTCCACCATGGCATTTCCCACCGCCGTCAACAGCCAGATCACCGATTCGGTCTCGCAGGTCAACACCAAGGTGCTTGGTGATGCGCCCGCCATCGCAATGGGCAACCTGTTCGTGGCCACCAGCCAGGCGCTGTCCAACGCCGCGCACAACGCCACCAACAACCAGCAGCAGTCCTACGTGACCATGCAGGCGTCGACCACCCAGGGGGTGTCCACGCTGTATGCGATCGACACCGCCTCCAACGGCGTGGCCACCCGCGAAATCCTGGGTCTGCGCTGACGTGTCGGCCCGGCGTGACGCCAACCACCGCGCCCCCGCTCAGGGCGGCGTCACGTCGGGCCCCTGATCGATGGCCGCATCGCCCGCCACCGGCTACCTGCTGGCAGCCACCAGCGCCGGATCCGGTGTGGCGATCGCCCTCGCCCCCTCGTTCGCGATGTCCGCCACGTACCTGGCGATGGCCGACAGCCTCGCCCTGGCAATGCAGAACGCGGTGGCCAACCAGCAACGCGGCCAGGTGACCGCCGGCGCAAGCCTGGCCCAGGTCCTGGCCCTGATCATCCAGAAGGGAGCCGTTCCGTCATGAGCAGTGAGAACACCGTCAACAGCCAGATCGTCGACAGCGTCAGCGCCGCCTCGACCCTGCTGGTGGCCCAGGGGCCGGCGCAGTCCTTCAGCATGCTGGACATGGTGATGCTTGAGACGCTGGGCACCGCCATGCACAACGCCGTCGCGCGCCAGCAGGGTGCGGGCATGGTCAGCAACGCAGCGGTCACCGCGACCTGCGCGAAGATGATCAATGCCCCCTGGCCGGTGCCGCCGCCCGCTCCGGAACCCCCTCCGCCGCCACCGCCGCAGGTCATTCCCCTGCCTGGCCCGGTGCCGGCGCCGCCTTCGCCTGCGGCGGTGATCGCCGCGGCCACCGCAGAAGGAAAGACCGCCATCAGCGTCCTGCAGGCACAGACCCACGGTGCCACTGCCGACGCTGCGGCCGCTACCAGCAGCCTGCATGCACTCGAAACGCTTGCAGGCATTGCGGCAGCGCCCGCGCCCGGTCCTGCGCCCGACCCCGCGTCCGGTCCGGATCCGGACGCGGGTCCCGCCCAGGATCCCGCGCCAGACTCCCCTTCCCCTTCCCCGGCAGACGACGCTGACGCCGGGGCCTGACAGACTGCAGGCCGCCTGCGGCCCCACCCGCCCATCAAGGAGCCCGTATGGACCCGAGCAACGTCAACGCCCAGGTCATCGATGTGATCAACCAGGTGCAGACGGCCACCATGTCTGCGACCGTGGTGAAGACCAGTGGTGCCGGCAAGGCCTACCAGTCGGTGGCCCAGTCTGCGGCGATCGCCGTGCAGGATGCAGCTGACGCCCTGCGCAACGTCTCAACCATCGCGACCACCGCGGCCGGCGTGGCCATGGCCCAGTACCTGGCGACGGGGGACGAAAAGTATGCGAGGGTGCTCACGCAAGCGCAGAACATGATGCAGGGGGCCACCGACGACTTCAACCGGGTCGGCAATGCCGCTGCGACCGTCCTCAAGGAATTTCCGGCCCAGTGAGGCCGCCAGGAGAGCCACGCATGAGCGTTTTCATTGCCGGTCGTTCCATCCCCCAGGCCAATCAGATCAGTCAATCCTGCAGGCATGTCCTTCAGTTCATCGACGGCGGCGAGCACTGGCTGAAGTGGGCCATGGAGTCGCATGAGCACCGTTATGCCTTCTCCGACGAGGGCACGATGCTCGATGGGGTGCAGCAGGGTCTGCACGGTTCGCGCATGACATGGTTGTCGCGCCTCGGGTTGCAGGTCGGCCCGATCAAGCTGCTCAGCCTCGGCAACAGCGATCTCAGTGCCTTGCGCCAGGTGGAGTTTGAAGACGAGACACGACTTTCGCACAGCGAGGCGCAGGGAGTCCTGGCACGACACCGGCTGCTGACCAACACCGAACTCGGCGCCTCACGCGCGTTCCTGGCCTCGATCGGCGCGGCCGACGCACCCCTGCTGCAGCAGCTGGATTTCCGTGAATCGGTGGCGCTCCACCAGCTGGCCGGTGAGCTGGGAATGTCCGCCGCTGGGCGCGACGACCTGGTCGACGCTGCCAGCTTCGCGCTGTTGCACGCGCGCAGGCCCATCGAGTTTGCCGACTACTTCCGCTTCTACCAGCGGGTGAGCGCAGGGGGCGGCAGTCGCGAGCATCGGCTGACACGTGCAACCCGTGCGTTGCAACAGGTGCTGCCGATCCTGTTCGGCTTCCTGGACGGGCCGCAGCTGCCACAGTTGCCGTCGCCGGAGCAGGTACGCGAGGCGATTGCCGCAAGCCTGGCCGCGAACCGGCAGATCGGCTATGCCCGCATCTCGCTGGCCGCCCAGCAGATGGCGGCCTGCTTCGACAACGATCCCGACCTGCTTCAGGATGACAGCCGGCTGCGCGAGGCCGCGCGGTGGCAGCTGCGCGATGCACAGGAATTCCTCAACGAACATCCGGTTTCCCGTGGCCGTCTCGGCCAGGATGGTGCCAGCGTGCAGTTCCCGATCGATGGCTCCAAAGCACAGGCGCTGGTGCAGGTGGAGGACAATGTGATCACCCTGCAGGACTACCGCCGAACCCGCGGCTACCTGGGCGAAGAAGCGCAGGTGGGCTACCAGGCGGATGCGGTGTGAACCCGGCTCCGGCGCCAGGTGGCGACGGCGTGCAGGCAGCAACGGAGGCTCTCGCGTCGGCAGCCGGTGCGGCCGTTGCTGCCGGACGCCTGGCGGCCCGGCAACAGGCGCAGAAGATCCTGGCCGATGCCCAGGCGGCATTGCGCCATATCCTGGGGGAGCGCAGCGACGGTGCTCCCCCCTCATCCCCAGCAGGAGCACCGACGATGACCTTCCCGACCCCGCTTCCCGGCAAGCCCACTCCCGCCCATCCGGCGGGCAAAACCCCGATGGAAATCGCACAGGAACTGGCGGACGCCGCGATGGCCGCCAGTGAAGAAGGCATCCGCGCCGCGATGGAGGTTTCGCAACGCGCGGTCGAGGCCGCCGCCGAGGCGGCACGCCGTGCTGACGAAGCCGCCGAGCAGGCCGTGCAGCGCGCTGCTGAAGCAAACGCACGCTAACGCCGGATCTTCCGTTCCAGCGCCCCGGGCAGGCCCGCGCCTGCACCGGGGCGTTTGTTTTACTGATCCGGCGTTCGCCGGTAGCTGCGCGGACTGACCCCCACCGCGCGCCGGAAACTCTTCTCGAAGTGGCTCAGGTCACCGAAGCCGACCTGCAGTGCGACATCAGTAATGCGCAGGCGTTGCCCATCCCGCAGCAGCTGCTTGGCATGCTCGATACGCAGTTGCTGCAGCAGCAGCTTGAAGGTCGTGCCCAGCTCGCTGCGGAACAGGAAGCCCAGGTGCGACTGGCTCACATGGGCCTGACGGGCAAGGTCGCCCAGCGTGAGCGGCTCCGCGGCATGGTCCTTCAGATAGGCCAGGGCGCGTTTCAGGCCGTCGTGCAGGCCTTCCTGTGCCGTTGCTGCCGCTGTGGCGACATCGCGCCCGGTGTCCTGCGTTGCCGGGGCGTCCATGCCGGCCTCGGCCCCTGCGTCGGCGCCAACGGAATTGTCGGCGGCCATCAACCCGGGGGCATGCCTCAGCACATCCTCACGGCGGATGCTCCGGCCGCCGGTCATCACCGCCAGGCGAACCACCACGCGCTCCATTTCCAGAAGGTTGCCCGGCCAATCATGGCTGCGCAGCGTCTGCAGTACGTCCTCGCTGATTACCTGCGGATTGAAGCCGTGCATCTGCAGCGAACGCGCAACCAGTGCGCCGATGTCCTCGGTGCGCTCGCGCAGCGGCGGAACATCCGCCGTCAGGAACTCGAGGCCGGCCAGCAGCGCCCGCGAGAACAACCGGTCGCGCACGCGTTGCTCCAGGTCGGCGCTGGTGGATGCGATCACCCGGATGGCCTGTGCCGCACCCGCTTCGCCCGATGCAGGCTGCAGGCCACGGATGCAATGCGAGAGCTGCCCCTGCAGCGCCACCGGCAACTCGTCGACTTCGTGGAAGTACAGGGTGCCGCCACGCGCGTGACGGAACCAGTCCGAGGGTTCCTCCTGGGGATGGGCGCAGTTCACCTCGATGAAGGGCCCCCGCCGCAGCGGACTGCCGCTGTGCAGTGCGGCGGCCAGTTCCATCTTCTCGGTACCGAACTCGCCGCGCAGCAGCACAGGCAGTGAACTGGCGGCAGCGCGCTCGATGAACTCTTCCAGCCGCTTCAGCGCATCGCAGGTACCGACCAGCAGCAACGGCCGGCTCAGCGCCTGCTCGGCCCACGCCTGTGCTTCGTATCGCTTGATCAGGTGCGCGCAGCGATGCGCGAATGCTTCGCCCAGTGCCAGCGCGCTGCTGTCCAGACGCCCCGCCTGCGTTTCCAGCTGCAGCTCGCCCAGCACTTCACCGGCATAGCGGATCGGCAGACGCTGGCTGGCGCCGGTCCCATCGTCCGCGTCCGCCACCGGGGTCCCGTCCGGATGGCCTGCACCGGAACCGCGCAGATGGACGCGGCCGCCACGCACTGCATGGTGTTGCGAAAACTCCTTCACGAACGCGCCCAACAGGTCGGGCAAGGACCGGTGGGGTCGGTAGGCGCGCTGCAACATCTCACTGACTTGCCTGTGCATTGAAACTCCCCTTTCGAATGGCAACCCGCTGCCGTTGCAGCGGGCGATCGCGCAATGGGTACCGTGCGGCTTCACTGCGTGATGCTGCGACGCCCCCGCCGCGCCTCGCGCCAGCCACAGCACACGCAGGTGAACGTGCACACTGTCCGCCCCCATGCCCCCAGGGGGTTGCCGTCGGTAGGTCGACGAAGCGGACGTCGGACGGATCCCGGTTCCCCGCGCGCAGACACGCGCATTCGCCTCCGGGATTATCGAAGGCGAGTTTCATTAGAATCGTGATGATAATCACGTGAATATCCGGGATTATCTTTCCCTGCGATGCAGCACAGGGTGTGGCGAACTGCATGTGCTGCGCGCAACCTGCCCTTCGCCGATCTGCGGCATGATGGGCGCCTTGCCATGATCGGGAACCTGCCATGCCATTGGGATTCATCGGCCTGGGCGTGATGGGCACGCCGATGGCGGGCCACCTCGCGCGGGCCGGGAACACCGTACTGGGCTGGTCCCGCTCCGGTCGCAACCACGAAGCGGCACGCATCGCCGGCGTAGAGCCCGTCACGCAACTACAGGATGTGTTCTCTGCATGCCGCACCCTCGTTCTCATGCTGGCCAACGACGAAGCCATCGACAGCGTGCTGGGGCGGAACACGGCGACCTTCCCTGCCCGCGTTCACGGCCGCCTGGTGATCAACATGGGCACCAGCTCGGCGGCCTATTCGCAGGCGCTGGGTGAACAGGTCCGCGCGGCGGGCGGACGTTACGTGGAGGCACCGGTCTCCGGCTCGCGGGTGCAGGCGGAATCCGCGCAACTGGTCGTGATGCTGGCCGGCGAGGATGCCGACGTTGCGGAGGCCTCGCCCCTGCTTGCGCCGCTGGGCCGGCAGTGCATTGCGTGCGGCCAGGTGCCAGCGGCGTTGCGCATGAAGTTGGCCGTCAACCTGTACCTGATCACGCTGGTCACCGCACTGGGCGAGGCCGTGCACTTCGCCGAGCGCCACGGCATTGCCCTGGCGCGCTTCGCCGAAGTGCTCAACGCCGGGCCGATGGCCAGCGAGGTATCGCGGATCAAGCTGGACAAGATGATCCACGGGGACTTCGCGGTCCAGGCCTCGATCACCGATGTTCTGAAGAACAGCGGCCTGGTGGCCGATGCCGCGCGGGAGGCGGGCATGCACGCCCCCCTGATCGACGCCAGTGATGCGCTGTTCGCGCGGGCGCAGCAGATGGGGCTGGGAGGGCTGGACATGGCGGCCGTCCTGCAGGCGATCCGGGGCCGCCCGCCGGCCACCGGCGGGGCCTGATCCGGATTCATCTTCCGGCACCACAGTGGTCCCTGCCCGCTGCTATATTCAGTCCAGCTCGGCAGGCATGGTGCCTGCCCTCGAATCACAGGGAGTTGGTCATGGGTCTGGTACAGGCGGTGAAGGGTGCGGTCGGTGGTGTGCTGGCCGACCAGTGGAAGGACTTCTACACCGTGCCGACAGGCCTGCCCTCGACGGCGGCCCTGTTCGCGGCGGTGCCGCAGGGCACCAACGCCGGCCGCGGCTCCAACACCAGCGGCTCGTCCAACATCATCACCGACGGCTCGAAGATCATCGTGCCCGAAGGCTACGGCCTGCTGCTGTTCCAGGACGGCGCGATCACCGCGTTCGTCGCCGAACCGGGTGGCTACGAGTGGCGTTCGGACGATCTGAACTCGCAGTCGATCTTCGCCGGCGACGGCCTGGTCAGCACCTTCATCAAGCAGAGCTGGGAACGCTTCAAGTTCGGCGGCCAGCCGGGCTCGCAGCAGGCGGCCTATTTCGTCTCGCTGAAGGAACTGCCGGACAACCGCTTCGGTACCCAGTCGGAAATCTACTGGGACGACGGCTTCCTCAACACCCAGGTCGGCGCGGTCACGCGTGGCTCGTACACGCTGAAGATCGTCGACCCGATCCTGTTCGTGAAGAACTTCGTGCCGGCCAGCTACCTGCAGCCGGGCCAGGTGTTCGACTTCACCGACCTGGACAACGCCGCCGCCAGCCAGCTGTTCAATGAAGTGGTCGGTTCGCTGGCCCCGGCCTTCAGCCTGTATACCAACGACCCGGGCAAGGGCAACCGCATCACCAAGCTGCAGCAGGACTCGCTGGGCTTTGCACAGAGCCTGTCGGCCGCCGTCGAGCAGGGCTACCAGTGGAAGTCCGACCGTGGCCTGGCCATCGTCAAGACCGCCATTGTCTCGATCGAGTACGACGCCAACACGCGCGAGCTGCTGAAGACCGTGCAGCGCGCCGATGCGCTGTCCGGTTCGCGCGGCAATTCCAACCTGCAGGCGAGCGTCGCCCAGGGCATCCAGTCGGCCGGCGAGAATGGCGGTGCGGCCGGCCTGGTTGGTGTCGGCATGGCCTCGGGCATGTTCGGTGTCGGCGGCATGCAGCAGCCGGTCACGCCCGCGGCCGACGACCCGGTGGCCAAGCTGAAGAAGGCCAAGGAAATGCTGGACCTGGGCCTGATCACCCAGGGCGACTATGACGCCCTGAAAGCCAAGGCACTGGGCCTGTAACGGCAGGACGCACAACCCACATGTCCGATCCCCGAAACGGCCCACCGCCGCTGCCCGGATCCGCGCCCGCGACGCCGCCGCCCTTGCCGGCGGCGTCGTTGGATGGGCCCGGTTCGCCGCAGGACGTCCCTCCCCTGCCCGGCAGCTTCCCGCTGGACACCTCGAAACTGCCGCAGGCCATCCGCGATGAAGTGGAAGCGCCCGACCCTGTGGCCATCGATACGTCGGCCAGCGAGCTGAAGGACGGCCTCAACCGCTGCCCGAAGTGCGGTGCCACCGACATCCGGCCCAAGGCCGGTACCGACATCCTGGTCTGCCTGTATTGCCGTCACGAATGGCATGGCGCACGCGTCGAGGAGGAATTCGGGCTGGGCGAGGCCATCGACCAGCTGCGTGGCACGGTCATCGCCTCAGGCGCACGTGACATCGATGCCGACACATCGGCGTTGATGACGTTCAAGTGCACCGGCTGCGGCGCCGAGGTGACGGTCAACACCGAGAGTACGATGACGGCGCGCTGCCACTGGTGCCGCCATGTGTTCGGCGTCAACGAGCAGATCGCCAACGGCGCGGTGCCCGATGCGGTGCTGCCCTTCCATATAAAGAAGGACGATGCGGTCGCGCGCATCCGCCAGTTCGTCGACAAGCGCCGCATGTTCGCACTGAAGGCGTTCAAGGACCAGTTCACCCCGGAAAACGTGGTGGGCGTGTTCCTGCCCTACATGATCGTCGACAGCAATGTCAGCGCGGCCGTGGCCGGCAAGGGCGAGATCCAGACCCGGCAGTACACCGTGGGCAGCGAGAAGAACAAGCGCACCCTGTACGACGCCGATGTCTACCAGATCGAGCGCCAGGTCGACTTCACCGTCGATGACCTGCCACTGGAATCCTCGGCCGAGCGCGGGAATCTCGATACCCGTGCCAACACCAACAACATCATCAACACCATCCTGCCGTTCGATACCAAGAACGCGGTGAAATGGAACGCTTCGTACCTGGCCGGCTTCACCTCTGAGAAGCGCAACCTCGATGTGGAGAAGCTGCGGCCGCGGCTGGAAGACCAGCTGCTGTCGATCGCCCGCTCGCAGGTGGAGGGTTCGGTGAAGCGCTACAACCGTGGCGTGCGCTGGGAACAGGAACAGCTGGAGGTGCATGGCACCCGCTGGGTGTCGATGTACCTGCCGGTGTGGTTGTATTCGTACCACCAGCCCGGCAAGAACGGCGGCATGCTGCACTACATCGCGGTAAACGGCCGTACCGGCGAAACCATGGGCAGCGTGCCCGTGCAGCAATGGAAGATGCTGCTGGCGGCCCTGGCCACCGGCACCGTCATTGAAGCCCTCGCAATTGCCTTCCTGGTGGCATCGACATGAGCGACGACAGTGGCCTCTGGCTGTTGGCGGCAGGTCCGGCCGGCGCAACCGCGCTGTACTGGGCGCTGTATCGCTATTACCGCAACACCGACAAATCGCACTCCTTCGAGCACGAAACCGCCATCGAAGCCAAGCCGGTCACCGGCTCGGAGCAGCAGGTGGGCCGGGTCACCGGCACCGAGGACAAGCGCATCCGCGGTGACAATGTGTACGAGTACCGGAAACGGGTGGTTCGGGTGAAGCCCGACCCGTAGCGCCAGGCCATGCCTGGCTGATCGGCAACGCCGCCACGACGACGGTGAACAGCTTCAGCCGGGCAGATGTGTACGCACCTGCGACTGTGGGCTGCTTCGCAGATCAGCCCTGCCTGCCCTGCCTATACTACCGCCGCCTCCACCCCGGCCATCGCTGCACCTGCCGGTGGAGGCGGCGGGGCTGGATGTCCCCGTCGGGCCGGCCGCCACGCTGCCGCCGGTCCTGCCAGTGATTTGTAACCCGATGCGGTTCAACCAATCACCAGGGGGAAGGCTATGCGCTACACACGTCGTGATTTTCTTGCCACCACCGCCAGCGCTTCATTGGCGTCTCTGGTCGCACCCGGGGCCTGGGCCAGCGGCGCTGCACCAGCCGACAAGGCAGTGCAGGCACGCTACCACCGCTACAACGTCACCAGCCCCGAAGGCCAGCGCATGCTGGCCAGCTACGCACGCGGCATCAAGGCCATGCTGGCATTGCCGGCAGACGATCCACGCAACTGGTTCCGCAACGCCTTCGTGCACCTGATGGACTGCCCGCATGGCAACTGGTGGTTCTATGTCTGGCACCGTGGGTATGTCGGCTACTTCGAACAGACCATCCGTACGCTCAGCGGTGATCCGCAGTTCGCCATGCCCTACTGGGACTGGACCGAGCTGCCACGCATTCCCCCGGCGATGTTCGACGGCGTGCTGACGCCCACCGACAGCGCCTATGCGCCGTATACGCGCAACCTGGCGGTCTTCACCCGGTTCATGCGGCCGGCATTGCAGCGGTACTGGAGCACGCTGGATGCAGGCCAGCGCGAGCAACTCAAGTTCCGCGGCTATCTCACCGCGGACGACGTCTGGAACGATGTGACCGGCTACAGCGTTGCGGAAAAGACCGGCATCTCGGGGAATGCAGCCTATGCGATCACCTGCGGTGCCCGCTATCTGTGGCGCGAGAATCCCGGCTTCGATGCAAAGACCGCTTCGGCCGTGTCTCCCGATACCATTCACGCGGGGCTGTCGCCGGTCGAGTTCTACAACGACGATGTGAGTCGCAGCTTCACCAGCTCGCGCACGGCCTCGCACGTGGTGCAACCGGACGGCGCCACGAAATTCTCGGTGCTCGAAGGCTTCCCGCACAACAAGGTGCACAACTGCATCGGTGGCGTCGGCGCGGTCGACCCCGGCCCCTACGGCAACATGACCAACTTCCTGTCGCCACTCGATCCGATCTTCTACCTGCACCACGCCAACATGGACCGCCTGTGGGACGTGTGGAACCAGCTGCAGCAATCCCGCGGCAAGCCGATCATGCCCGTCAACGTCGACCAGCGGCGTCAGTTCATGAACGAACCGTTCCGGTTCTTCGTTGATGCACAGGGCAAGCCGGTTGGCGCGCGTCCGGCCAGTGCGTTCTTCTCCACCACGGCCTTCGACTATGACTACGTCTACGGGGGCCGCAACGACCTGCTGAAGGCGGCCGCGCTGCCGGCAGCGGCTGGCGCGGTGCGGCTGGTGCGCGGTACGCGCGCCGATGGTGCGGTGCGCGTGGCCGTGCCCAATGAAGCGGTGCGCGCGCACCTGGCCACGTCGGCCCCGCGACAGTTGATTGCCGAAGTGACCCTGGAGCGACCGCGCGGCTTGAACAATACGCGTGAGTTCGACGTGCTGATCAACGCACCGGCCGGCACCGCGTCCGTATCGGCCGACAGCCCGTACTACGCCGGCACCGTATCGTTCTTCGGGCCGACCATGGCCGGGATGGACCACAGCCATCCCACCACGTTCGCGGTACCACTGCCGCAGAAACTGGGGGCCCTGCAGGCACTCACTGCTGCCGATGGTGGGACGGCCACGCTGGAGATCCGCCTGGTCGCATCGTCCGGCCAGGCACCGCAGACGTTCCCGGTGCTCGACGCCGCCATCCTGGTGGCACCACTGCAGCCGTGATGAAGCACGGCAGGTGCCGGCGCTGTCCGGCACCTGCCCTCGACCTGGCAGGATTCAGCCGGCTTGCCCCAGCCGCACCTTCAGCTGCTGGATCTCCTGTTCGCTGACCCCGATCGACTTCAGGTACCCTTCCGCACCACCGTACTGGCTGTGCAGCGCGGCCAGGAACTGTTCCATGTTGTCCGGTGCGGTACCGGACATGCCAGCCATCTTGCGTGCGATCTCGGGGTTCTGCTTGATCAGCGCCATGATCTGCGCGTTCATCGCGCTGTCCTTCGGCTGCCCTTCCAGGTAGTGCGCGGAGATCGCGTAGTTGTGCACGATCTCGGCCTTGGGAACGCCCGCCAGGTCCAGCAGCAGGCCGGCGATGATGCCGGTGCGGTCCTTGCCGGCCGTGCAATGGAACAGCACGGCGCCATCCTGCTGCGCGGCGATGCGCTGGAACACCTGCTTGAACTGCGGCTGGCTGTGGCCCAGCCACTGCACATAGGCTTCGCCGAGCGAATCGGGGAAGCTGCTCATCATCTTCTGCAGGTCCATCTTCTCGGTGCCCATCAGCGAGATGCGCTGGTAGTCGAAGCGATCGTCCCTGGCCAGCAGGTCCGGCGACTGCGCTTCCTCATCGGCGGTGCGCAGGTCGATGTCCAGCTTCACGCCTGCAGCGACCAGGGCATCACGGTCGGCATCGGTGAGGCGGCCTAGGTCGGCGGTGCGCACGAACGCATCGCCCGGAATCGGGCCGTGGCGGCCCTGCAGGCCGGCGAAGCTTCGCACGTTCCAGGCCCCCTGCAGCGGGATCACGCGCTGCGCGTCGGCAGCGACCGGCTTCACGTTGGCTACGGCCGTCGGCTTCGCGGCGGCGGCCTGCGGTGCGTCGGCCGCAACGGCGGTCACGGCCAGCGGGAGGCTCAGCATCAGGGCCAGGGCGAGTTCGGTATGGCGGATCTTCATGGGGTTCTCCGTTCGCATCAGAAGTTGACGGCCATTTCCAGGCCGAAGGTACGCGGGTCGTTGAAGATGCCGCTCTGGCCCAGCGCCGCGCTGTTGATCTTGTAGAACAGGTGCTGCTCATCCAGCAGGTTGCGTGCCCACAACGAGAACGACATCGTGGTGCCGGTGCTGTTGACCGGAACGTCCACCAGCGCCACCCGTGCATTCACCACGAACGAACTGTCGGTGAGCATCTGGTCGTATTCGCTGGTGTAGTAACCATCGGACCAGTTGCCATCCACATGAAACTTCAGCGCCGAGAAATTGGCGAATGGCACCAGATAGTCGACCGACAGGCTGCCCGCGTTCTTCGGCGCCAGCAGCGGCTGCACGGTCACCTGCACCCCTGCGCCGAACGGGTCGGTCGCGGTCTGCGCATCGATCTTCGTGTAGGCGTAGTTGAGGCCGAGCGTGAGGTTGTCGACCGGCATCACGTTGAACTCCAGCTCCGCGCCACGCGACTTGCCATCGCTCAGCGCATTGGTGGTGACCATGGTGGTACGGGTTTCACCGCTGTTCGGGTCGAACGGTAGCGAGAAGTCCATCTGCTTGTGTGCGATGGTCGAATCGAACACGGCCAGGTTCAGGCGCGCGCGGTTGTCCCAGAACTGCGATTTGAAGCCCAGCTCATAGGCTGTTACTTCTTCCGGACCGAACGCGGTGTAGTTGGTGGAGCGCGAGTTGGCACCGCCGGCCTTGAAGCCGGTGCTGTATTTGGCATAGACCATTGCGTGCTCGCCGAGGTCGTAGGCGATGTTGACCATCGGGTCGAAGCGGCTCCAGCGGTCCTTGAAGGCGAGATTCGTCGCCGCGCCGTTGACGATGTACAGGCTGCCCTTCTTGTCATCGCGGGTGTAGCGGCCGCCTGCAGTCAGGTGCAGGCGCTGCAGTGCTTCCGGCGTCCACGTGGCCTGGCCGAACACACCCAGGCTGTCGGTCCACGCCTTGCTGGCGCGGTCGATGCGTACCCGCGAGAGATCCAGCGGATTGGTCGCCGGGTTCACCGTGTAGTTGTTGCCACCCGGCCCCCACACCAGCATGTTCGGGGTCTGCGCATTGTCACCGGCGGTTTCGTGGTAGTAGAACGCACCGCCGAGGAACTGCACCTGCGAGGTGTTGCCGATCAGCTGGAACTCCTGGCTGTACTGGTGCTGGTAGACCTGCGCCAGGCTGTAACGACCGAATGGCGTGCCGGCGCCACCATAGGCGGAAATCGCATCGACCAGGCCCATGTCGAACTGGCCCTGGGTCAGTTCGCGGTAGGAACTGATCGACTTCAGCTCCAGGTTGTCATTCAACACCCACGACAGGTTCAACAGATGGCCACTGGTGCGGCCGATGTTGTCATCCTGCGGTCCACCGAGGATTGCGCTGTCGCGGCGGTCCAGGCTGGCGCCGGCCTTCTGCAGCGGGCTGAGGTAGGCGCCCGGCACCAGCACCTGGGTGTGGTACGGCGTAGTGGCGTCGTAGGAGCGGTCGAACGCGTACAGCAACGAGAAATCATCGCTCGGCTGCCACAGCGCACTCAGGCGTGCGCCGCGCTTGTCGTAGCTGTTGAAGTCACGCTCGCCGCGCATCGGGTTGTCGGTGGTGCCACCGCGCTTGGCCTGCACGGCGTCAATCTTGAAGCTGACATCGCCCACCTTGGGCAGGTCCAGGTGCAGCGCACTGTTGTAGCCGCTGAAATTGGACACGCCAGCGCTGACGCTGCCGCCGAATTCACCGGTGGGCGCCTTGGTCACGATGCTCACCGCGCCGCCTTCGGTATTGCGGCCGAACAGCGTGCCCTGCGGGCCCTTCAACACTTCGATGCGCTCCACGTCGTAGAGCATGTTGCCCAGGCCCTGTGCGCGGCCCATGAACACCCCATCGACGTAGATGCCGACACCGGCGTCGCGCGCCGGCTGGTTGGCGTCGCCGGAGGCGCCGATGCCGCGGATGCCGATGTTCAGCGCCGAACTGCGGGTAGCGAACGGCGTGACCCGCAGCGATGGGATGGAGCCATCGGACAGGCTGCCCAGCGAAATCGCGCTGCGGTCCTTCAGCGCTTCGGCATCGACCACCGATACCGAGATTGGTGTCTCCTGCAGGTTGGTGGCGCGTTTCTGCGCAGTCACAATCACCTGGTCGAGGGCGACCACGCTGCGCGCGGCATCGGCGGAAGTGGCAGCGTCGGCGCTGGGCGTGTCTTCGGCATGGGCCAGCGCCGGCAGAGCGGCGGCAATGGCGAGGGTGAGCAGCGGGCGGTGCAACAGGGCGTGGCGCATCGGACTCATTCGCGGAAGGAGAAGGCCGGCGCAGTCTGGGAGGCGGGAATTACAAATGAATGACCGTTCATTCACACCTTTTGTGACGTACTATCCCGCCTCTGGACGCCCCGACCTCACGCAATGACGCCGAAAACCGCCGTAGCCGCACCCGCTGATGCCCCCGCCGCCGCCCATGCCGAAGCCCAGCGCCGGCGCATCCTCGACGCCGCCCAGAAGTGCTTCATCACCCGTGGTTTCCATGCCGGTTCGATCGGCGATATCGCCGCCGAGGCCGAGATCAGCCAGGGGCTGATGTACCGCTATTTCGCCAACAAGCGCGCCCTGATCCTGGCCCTGATCGAGCGCCAGCTGCGCCATGACCAGGCCTCGATCAGCGAAATGCCGGCGGCGTCCGATCTGGTTGATGGGCTGCTGGAGTGCTACCAGCAATGGGCACGCGGCGAGGTGCTGCCGATCCATGGCAATGCCATCGCCAGCGTGGCGCTGTATGCGGAGATCAACGCCGAGGCGCATCGCGACCCGGTGCTGGCGGGGGTGCTGCGCACCCATGACAAGCAGACCAGTGCTGCCATCCAGGCCTGGCTGCGCCAGCGCGATGCAAGCCTTGGCCGGGCACTTGACGAAGAGCAGATTGCCGGCCGGACCCTGCTGCTGCGGCTGCTGGTGGAAGGCCTGGCGATGCGTGCGGTACGCGATCCGGACCTGCCGCCGGCGCGGGTGCGCGCCCTGCTGGCCGATGCCATCGGGCGGGTGATGGCCGATTGAAGGGCGTTGAGGCGCGCCATCACACCGCCTCCCGCCCTAGCGGTTCGATACTCGCGCGATCCAACCTGCCGAGGATGCTGCAATGGCCGCCGTGCTCGCCCGTACCTGCCTGCTCGCGCTGTGCTGCCTGGCCCTGCCCGCCCTCGCCCAGGACGCCTCGTTCGGCTTCGGCCAGCAGACCACCCGCACCGACCAGACCACCCAATCGAGCAGCACCGAGGTCCAGAACAGTGGCTCGATGAGCACGCAGACCACCACCAGTGACAGCTCGCAATCCGAGTCGCGCAGCGAAAGCAAAGGTATCGACGTGGGCTTCGGCTTCCGTGACAACAACCACGACTGGCGCGATGACCGCGATATACGCGACAGCGATCTGTTCGGCAGCTGGACACTGGGCCAGGAGAACGGCAGCACCTGTACCATCGAGCTGAAGAACATGGCGTGGTTCGGTGGCTACAGCGCCTATGTGCCTGCCGGCTGCCCGGATGGCTTCTTCTCGGCCAACCGCTGGGTGCTGTCGGGCAACCAGCTGCTGCTGACCGACACCAGCAACACCGTATTCGGGCGCTTCCGTGCCTCGGGAGGTGGGCGCTGGACGGGGTACCGTGAATCGGATGGCGCGCGCTTGTATCTCAATCCCAAGGGGCGCTGATCGCACCGTGCACGCAGTGGGCACGCGCTGATCTGGAAGATCAGGCGTCCGCCTCACCCCGCCGCCGAAATGTCCGCCCCCACCGGCTCCCGTCTCGTCATCTATGCAGCCCTTGCGGGCAATCTGGCCATCGCCGTGGCCAAATTCATCGCAGCCGGCATCTCCGGCAGCTCGGCCATGCTCAGCGAGGGCGTGCATTCACTGGTCGACACCCTCAATGAGGTACTGCTGCTGTACGGCCTGCGTCGTGCAGGCAAGGCCCCTGACCCGGTACATCCCTTCGGCTATGGCCGCGAGCTGTACTTCTGGAGCTTCATCGTCGCCCTGCTGGTGTTCGCGGCCGGTGCCGGCGTCTCGGCCTACGAGGGCATCCAGCACATCCGCCAGCCGGAACCGGCCAGCAACCACGCGCTGAGCTACAGCGTGCTGGGCATCTCCATCCTGTTCGAGGGTGCTTCCTGGTGGGTGGCGCTGCGGGAATTCCGGCGTACCAAGGGCAAACTCGGCTACTTCGAAGCCTTCCGCCGCAGCAAGGACCCGTCCACCTTCACCGTGTTGCTGGAGGACAGTGCCGCCCTTCTGGGCCTGGGCTTCGCGCTGATCGGGCTGCTGGCCGCCCAGCTGCTGGAAATGCCGGTGCTTGATGGCGTTGCGTCACTGTGCATCGCCGGCGTGCTGGCCGCAACGGCCTTCCTTCTGGCGCGTGAGACCAAGGGCCTGCTGGTCGGAGAGCCTGCCCACCCCGCGGTGGCCGAGCGGATCATGGCGGTGGCCGAAACCGATCCGGACCTGCGTCGTGCGAACGGCGTGACCACCATGCAGATGGGGCCGGAACAGGTCGTGGCCATGCTCAGCGCCGAGTTCGAGGACGATCGGCAGACCCCGCAGATCGAAGCCTGCATCACCCGCATCGAAACGGCGGTGAAGCGTGAGTATCCGGAACTGGTTGCACTGTTCATCAAACCACAGACACCCGAGGTCTATGCCTCCCGCCGCGCGGCACTGGCCGCTCCGCCTGCGCAGGAATGATGCTGCGTCTGCGCCCGTTTCACCTGACCGATGCCACAGTGCCACTCTCTTTCACCCGAGGCTGCCACTACCGTGCCGGACTGGTTGCCCGCTTCACTGCAGATCCTTCCGCGCCGCTTCTACCAGCGCCTGTCTACCGACGTTGCGCCGGAGCTGCTCAACAAGCTGCTGGTGCGCGACGATGGTCGCGCGGCGCGCATCGTCGAAGTCGAGGCCTATGCCGGCAGCATCGATCCGGCGGCGCACTCCTATCGCGGGCAAACGCCGCGCACCGCCAGCATGTTCGGTGAGGCCGGCCATCTGTATGTCTACTTCACCTACGGCATGCACTGGGGCAGCAACGTGGTCTGCGGCGAAACCGGCGAAGGCGTGGCCGTCCTGCTGCGCGCCGCCGAGCCATTGGCGGGGCTGGAACGAATGCGCGAGCTGCGCCCGGCGGCTCGACGTGACCATGATCTGGCCAGCGGCCCCGGCAAGCTCTCGCAGGCCTTCGGGCTGGACCGCAGCTTCGATGGCGCAGACCTGGTGAAAGGCAGCCACGGCATTGTCATTGCCAGCGATGGCGTACCTCCCCCCAGGGATCCGGTGGTCGGGCCCCGCATCGGCATCACCCGTGCAGTGGACTTTCCCTGGCGCTGGCATGTTCGCGACCACCGTCACGTTTCGGTGCGCCCTTCTCGCGTGCCCCGCAAATCCTGACCGGGATGCGTCACGTCGGCGTCACCCCGTCGTGGCGATACATAACGGGGTACACACTAGCGTAGTGCCCGACAGCCGCCAAAGCCGCCCTCGCCACCCTGCCCTGAAAAGCACCATGGACGAAGCCGAACGACTGCTTGAACTCGACCGCCTGCATCTGCTCGACACCCCGCCAGAGCCCGTTTTTGATGCGATCGTGGCTGCCGCCCGCGCCGCCACCGGCATGACCATGGCGCTGATCTCGGTGGTGGCCGACGAGCGCCAGTGGTTCAAGGCCAACATCGGGCTGGAAGGCGTCAGCGAAACCGCACGTGAGATTTCGTTCTGCACGCACGCCATCCAGCAGGACGCGCTGTTCGAGATCCCGGACGCACGCCAGGACCCGCGTTTCGCCACCAATCCGCTGGTCACCGGCGGCCCACGCATCCGCCACTACGCGGGCATCTCGCTGGGCTCGGCGCACGGCGCGCGGATCGGAACACTGTGCCTGCTCGACCCGATGCCGGGCGTGCTGTCTCCCTCGCAGCGCGAACTGATGGTGCATCTGGCGCGGGTCACCACCCAGGTACTGGAGCAGCGCAGCACGCTGATGGCGCAGGTCGGCCAGGCCAAGGCCCTGCATCGTGAGTTGAAGCGCAGCGAGGACTTCCTGGAACGCACCAACCGTGCGGCGCGGGTCGGCGGCTGGGAAATGGACCTGGCCAGCAACGAAGTGCGCTGGACCCGCGAGACCAAGCAGATCCACGGCGTGCGCAGCAACTTCGAACCGACGCTCGACACCGCGCTCTCGTTCTATCGCGAGGACAGCCGCAACATCATCCGCACGGCGGTGCAGCGTTGCATCGATGAAGGCACGTCGTGGGAGGTGCAGCTGCCGATGACCACCGCCGACGGGCGAGCCATCTGGACCCGCGTGGTTGGGGGCCGACAGCAGGTCGATGGCCGGCCGCGGCTGGTCGGCGCCATCCAGGACATCACCGAGGAGCGTGCCGCGCTGGATGCCCTGGAGGCTAGCGAAACCCGCTACCGGCGGCTGTTCCACTACAGCCTTGGGCTGATCTGCACGCATACGCTGGAAGGTGTGCTGACCTCGGTGAACCCCGCGGCCGTGCAGTCGCTGGGCTTCGATGAGAGCTACATGATCGGGCGCAGCCTGTGCGACCTGATGCCGCCGGAGAAACGGGCCGCCTTCAAGGCGTATCTGGGACGCATCGCAGTCAACCACACCGATGCCGGCGTCATCGAGCTGATCGCCGCCGATGGCACCCGCCATTTCTGGGCCTATCACAACGTGCTCGACAGCGAGGCCAATCCCCCATACGTGCTGGGCCATGCGCAGGACGTGACGGCGCTGAGGATGCAGGAACAGCAACTGCGCGAGATGTCCTTCAAGGATCCGCTCACCCAGAGCTACAACCGCCGCTTCCTGCCACGCCTGGACGAACTGATCGACCAGCCCTGGGCCTGCCTGATGTTCGATCTGGATCATTTCAAGCAGATCAACGACACCCAGGGCCATGCGCGGGGTGACACGGTACTGGTCGAGTTCGCCGCCTTCCTGCGTGCCCCGCTGGGTGCGGCGGAGAACGTGGTGCGCATGGGCGGCGACGAATTCATGGTGGTGCTGACCGCGCCGGAACCGGGACGGCTGGCCGCACTGGAGCAGTGGTATGTGCAGCAGGCGGGACAGTCACCCACGCCGTTCTCGCTCGGTTCGACCCACCACACTCCCGGCGAATCGGTGGCCGATACCCTGCAGCGTGCCGACAGCCGCCTGTATCGCGAGCGTGCACGCGTGCGCCAGCATCCCCGTCCGGAGCCTTGACACGTCCGCCGGTGTACCGGCGCCCCCGGCGTAGCGCTATGCTCGGCAGCGGCCACCGTCGGCCTTTGGGGGAACACGCATGACCCGCAGCGTCTGCCTGGCTCTGCTGCTGTTGCTGCTTCCTTCCCCCGCGTTGCCAACGCCTGCGCCTGCGCCGGTCGAAGCACGGGTACCCTTCGCACCGACTCCCTTCGTTGGCAGCGACGGCCTGCGCCATCTGGCCTACGAGCTGCACATCACCAACTACTACGGCGACACCGGGGCGCTGCAGCCGCAATCGCTGCAGGTGTTCGGTGACGATGCCGAGACACCGCTGCTGAGCCTGGATGCCCCTGCGCTGCGCCACTGGGTACGGCCGTCGCCTTCAGAGGATGACGCCATCTCCATTGCAGCGGGAAAGCGCATGGTGGTGTTCCTGTGGCTGTCACTGCCGGCCACCGATAACGTGCCGCACGTCCTTCGCCACCGCATGTTGCTGGGCACCGGGCAGCACGGCAGCGTGGAACTGGATGGCGCCCGGGTTGCGGTCAACGCGGCGCCGGTGATGGCGCTCGGTCCGCCCCTGCAAGGCGGTCGATGGCTCGCCCACGAAGGGCCTGGCGCGGCGCAGTCGCACCACTGGGGCAGCCTGGTGGCGGTGAATGGTGATCTGACCATTCCGCAGCGCTTCGCGCTCGATCTGGTCGGCGTCGACGACCGTGGGCGTGCCGTGCGCCCAACGATCCGCGATCTGCAGCACACCCGCCATTCGGACTGGGTGGGTTATGCGGCGCCCGTGCTGGCCGTGGCGGACGGCATCGTGCGTGCGGTCCGTGATGGTCAGCCCGAGCACCCGCCGTTGACCGCTCAGCCGGAACCCTCTTCACTGACAGCGGATGGCCTGTTCGGCAACTACGTTGTCCTGGAAATCTCGCCGGGCGTCTTTGCCAGCTACGCCCATCTGCGCACCGGCAGCATCAGGGTAAAGCCCGGGCAACGGGTCCAGCGCGGACAGGCATTGGCCCAGCTCGGCCAGTCGGGCAATTCCGCCGCCCCCCACCTGCACTTCCAGCTTTCCAACAAGGCCACGTTCGAAGGGTCCGAGGGCATTCCGTTCGTCTTCCAGGCCTTCGACGATTTCGGTCCTGAAAGCGAGGCGCAGCTGTTCGGCCAAGGGGATGCCTGGAAACCCGGCGTGGCCGTGCCGCGCGGCAACCAATTGCCGCTGAACGACATCGTCATTGCCTTCCCGCTGCGCTGACACGCTCACTCCGCCGCCAGCGCCTGGATCGGATCCAGCTGCGCCGCGCTGCGTGCCGGGAAATAGCCGAAGCCGAGCCCGATCGCAGACGAGCATGCCAACGCCGCCAGCACCGGCCCCACCGTGAACAGGAATGGCACACCCAGCGACAACAGGCTGGACAGCGCCCCCACCCCGAACGCGAACAGCACCCCCAGCACGCCACCGAACAGGCAGATCAGCACGGCCTCGATCAGGAACTGGCGCAGGATGTCGCCCTGCCGCGCGCCCACCGCCAGCCGCACGCCGATCTCGCGCACGCGCTCCTTCACCGAGACCAGCATGATGTTCATCACCCCCACCCCGCCGACCACCAGCGCCACGGCGGCAATGGCAGAGACCAGCGCGGCCATGGTCTGGCTGGATTTCATCACCGCCTTGCGGATCTGGTCGGCGTTGTAGATGAAGAAATCGCGGCGGCCATGCAGGCGCTCCAGCTCGGCGCCCAGCGAGGCCTCGGCGGCATTGGTGGGTACGTTGTCGCGTACGCGCACGGTGATGCTCTCCAGCCGCTGGCTGCCCAGCAGCCGCGAAGCCGCCGAGGTGTACGGCACGTAGACCGTGGGGGTTGCACCACCCGCGAACGCATTGGCCCCGACCACACCGATCACCTCCACCGGCATGCCGCCCAGCAGCACCGTGCTGCCGATCGGGCTGCCGCTGAACAGCGCTTTGGCGGCCTTCTGATCGACCACACCTACTGCTCGATGTGCATCCACTTCGGCGTCGGTGAAGAAGCGGCCAGCCTTCAGTCGCAGCCCACGCACGCGCGGCATGTCGGCCCCTACGCCCAGCACCTGGGTGTTGGCACGCCGGTTGCCCTGCAGCGCCGCCACCGATCCGCTCAGGTTCGGGCTTACGCTGTCCACGTAACTCAACGCCGCAAGATGGTCCGCGTCGCCCACCACCAGTGTCTCGATCTCCGCCGAGCGGGGGTCGCCGAAATCGGCGCCCGGGAAGATCTCCAGCGTACTGGCACCCAGTTCGTTGATCTGCGACTCGACCTGCGCCTGTGCGCCCTTGCCCAACGCAACCACGGTCACTACCGCCGCGACACCGATGATGATGCCGAGCATGGTCAGCAGTGTGCGCAGGCGATGGGCCAGCATCGAGCGCACGGCCATGCGCGCGGCTTCGCGGACTGCATCAATGCGTGCGCGGCGCTCGGTGACCGGCGACGCGCCGCGTTCGGTCGCGCGCCCCGAAGTCGCAGCACGCAATCCTGGCTCGGCGCGGTCGGCCACCACCCGGCCGTCGGCGATCTCGATCACCCGCGCCGCGTTGGCGGCGATCGCCGCATCATGCGTGACCAGGATCACCGTGTGGCCCTGCGCATGCAGGCGCTTCAGCTCGGCCATCACCTGCTGGCCACTGGCGTGATCCAGCGCGCCGGTCGGCTCATCGGCCAGCACGATCGCGCCGCCGTTCATCAGCGAACGGGCAATGGACACGCGCTGCTGCTGGCCACCGGACAGCTGGCTCGGCCGGTTCCCGGTGCGTTCGCCCAACCCCAGTGTCTCCAGCAGCGTGCGTGCGCGCGCATTACGTGTCTCTGCGTCCACGCCCGCATAGACCGCCGGCAGCGCCACGTTCTCGGTGGCACTCAGGTTCTCCATCAGGTTGTAGCGTTGGAAGATGAACCCGAAATGCTCACGGCGCAGCCGTGCCAGCGCGTCCGGCGCCATCTGCTCGGTGGCCTCGCCGTTCACGCGGTAGCTGCCCTCGGTCGGCCGGTCCAGGCAACCCAGGATGTTCATCAGTGTGGACTTGCCCGAGCCCGAGGGGCCGATGATGGCGATGAACTCACCGGCGTCGATGCGCAGCGAGACCTCCTTCAGCACCACCACTTCACCGGCGGCCGAGCGATAGGCGCGCGATACGCCATGCAGTTCCAGCAGTGCGTCGGCCATGCTCACATCCCCAGCAGGCTGGTGGGTTCGGTGTCGTTGCCGCTCGGTGCCTGGCCAACCACCACGTTCTCGCCGGCCTTGAGGCCGGACAGGATCTGCACAGCGGTGGCGGTACGCAGCCCGGTGGTCACTGCGCGCTCGCGGGCACGGCCTTTCGCATCGACCACCTGCACGGTTGCGCCGTTGCCGTTCTTGTCGTCGGACTCGCCCAGCGCGATCAGCGGCACCTGCAGTGCATTGGCCACGCGTGCCAGCTGGATCGTCACTTTCACCGTCATCGAAGGCTTCAGCTTCAGGCCGGGATTGGCCACATCGAACAGGCCGGCGTAGTACACCGCCTTCGGCGTCTGCGCCGATCCACCGCTGCTGCCACTGGCCGCGTCGGCAATCGACGACGGCGCGGGCTCAAGCTGCTGCAGGTGCGATTCATAGCGGCGGCCGCTCGGCCCCAACGTCGAGAACCACAACGGCTGGCCGGGTGCGATCAGTTCCACGTCGGCCTCGGCGATCTCGGCGCGTACGGTCATCGTGTCCATCTGTGCCAGCATCACGATGGTCGGCGTGGTCTGCATCGAGTTCAGCGTCTGCCCCGCCTTGGTGACGATGGCCACGATATAGCCCTCGGACGGCGAGACGATACGGGTGTAGCCGAGGTTGATACGGGCGGTTTCCACCTGGGTCACCGCCTGGTCGATCTGCGCCTGCAACGCGGCGGCCTCCGCGCGCGCCGCATCGCGCGCCACACGGGCCGCTTCGAAGCCTTCCTGCGAGACCAGCCGCGATGCCACCAGCTGCGACTGGCGCTCGTACGTGCGAAGGGCCTGGCTGTAACGCGCCTGGCTGGCCGCGTGCTGGGCACGCAGTGTGTTGGTGGCTGCTTCGGCACTACGCAGGGCAATGCGCTGCGGCTGTGAATCCACTTCGGCAATCAGGTCGCCGGCCTGTACGTGCTGGCCCAGCACTACATGCAGGCGCTTCACCTGCCCCGAGACCTGCGCGCCCACGGCCACCAGCTCCTTCGGATTGACCCGGCCGACCGCCTGCACGGTCTTCTCCAGATCGGCGACCCTTGCCGGTGCGGTGATCAACGCGGCATCATCGCTCTCGGCAAATGCCCACCAGCTGCCGCCGCCGGCAATAACGGCCAGCGTTGCGGCAATGATCCAGGTCCTGCGGTTGTTCATCGAAACTTCCGGGGCTGCGTGCAGTCGCCCGGTGCGACCGCCAGGGCCGCAGTCTGGAAGCCGCAGGTGGATGTTTCTTGGAGCCATTGTGGAGATTGGATGGAGACGCGACCGCCGTTCAGGCACCGCGTCGGCAGCTGAATCCAGAGCGTGGCTCCACGCAATCTCGACACAATCTCGACCGAGTCTCCATCAACGGGCGCTAGCCTCGTCGGCCTCGCCGACTGCCTGCCCACCGTGACCCGCCCCTATCCCGAGCTGCCCCCGATTGATGTGCGCCGCGCCTACCTGGCCTGGTGTGCGCCCTCGCCCTGGTGGCTGGCGCTGGTGATGGCATCGACCACCGCCTGGCTGCTGGCCAGCCAGCATCCGATGCCCCCACTGCTGACGGGCCTCGGCGCCGCCGCGCTGGGCTGGTTCCGCAGCGATGGCCCCGGCCATGCCACCCGCGCGGGAACAGCGGCCTCGCTGCTGCTCATCGGGCTGGCGATGGTGTCCGCCACGGCCTCCGGCTCCCATGCCACGCTGCCGCTGCTGCTCGCGGTGACAGCGCTACTGCTGGTTGCCCTGCTGGCGCTGCGGCTGCGCGCCATCATCGCCATGGCGGCGCGCCTGCAGGCACGGGTGGATGCCACCCCGATGGCGTGCCGATGGACCCACCTGCCGGCAGCGCTCTCCACGCTGATGGTGCAGCGGCTGCGCAGCGTGGATCCGGTGGAGCCGTCCCTGCATCGCACGCTGGTGCTGGCCACACTGGCCTGGGCAGCCAACGAGGAAGCACAGGCCATGGAACGCCGACGATGACCCTGCCGTTGATGCCGAACCTGCCCGCTCCCTCTTTGAACCCGTGCCACCCGATGAAACACGATCTCCGTAGCCGACCGGCTCCCCTGGTCCTGATTGCCGAAGACGAGGGCGAAATCGCCGATATCCTCGGCGCCTACCTGGCCCGCTCCGGACTGCGCAGCGCCCGCGCCGCCGACGGCGAAGCGGCCCTGGCCAGCCACCGCCAACTGCGCCCGGACCTGGTGCTGCTGGATGTGCAGATGCCCAAGCTGGATGGCTGGCAGGTGCTGAGCGAACTGCGGCGGCGCGGTAACACCCCGGTGATCATGCTCACCGCGCTCGACCAGGACGTGGACAAGCTGACCGGCCTGCGCGTCGGCGCCGACGACTACGTGGCCAAGCCGTTCAATCCCGCTGAAATCGTTGCGCGCATCCAGGCCGTGCTGCGCCGCAGTGCTCGCGCCGTCGTCGAAGAACCCAACGGATTGATCCGCCAGGGCCCGTTCGAGATCGACCTGCGCAGCCACGAGGTAACGGTCCGCAACGGCGAGCAGGTGCACGCGCTGAACTTCACCCTCACCGAGTTCCGGCTGCTGGTGCACATGGCACGCGCGCCGCGCCAGGTGCATGCGCGGGTGGACCTGCTGCACGCCTGCCTGCCCGAAGGCGATGCGCAGGAACGTACCGTCGACAGCCATGTCAGCAAACTACGGCGCAAGCTGGAGGATGTGGGCGTGATCGGCATTCCCGCCACCATCCGCGGCGTCGGCTACCGTTTCCTGGACTGAATGATGAATCCCAAAGGCAAGAGCATCGGACGCCAGATCACGCTGTCCATCACGGTGGCCTCGCTGTGTTCGACGGTGCTGTCGATCAGCGGCTTCTACCTGTTCTACTACCTGATGGAGGTGTTCTACCCGCGCTGGTATGACGAGCCGGAAACGATCATGCCATCGGGGCTGGAGTGGCTGTGGATCGGCTTGACCGCCTCCGTTGTCGTCATCTTCGCCACGCTGGTCGCCTCGCGCCTGACCCGCCGCATCATTACCCCGTTGAACTCGGTGGCCGAAAGCCTGCGCCGGGTCGCCAGCGGTGATCTGGAGGCACGTGCACGCGGCGGCGATACCTCGATGACCGAAGCGGCCACGCTGGTCAGCGACTTCAACTCCATGGCCGAGCGGCTGAACCGGATGTCCGAGAACCGGGTGTTCTGGAACGCCGCGATCGCGCACGAACTGCGCACGCCGATGACCATCCTGCGCGGCCGCCTGCAGGGCATTGCCGAAGGGGTATTCGAGCCCGGGCCGGAGCAGTTCAACAGCATGCTCACCCAGCTGGAAGGCCTGACCCGGATCATCGAGGACCTGCGCGTGGTCAGCCTGGCAGAGAGTGGTCATCTGGATCTTCGCCTGCAGCGCAGCGATGTCAGCGTGCAGGTGGCCGCGGTGGTGGAAGCCATGTCCGAAGCGCTGACCGAAAGCGGCTTCTCGGTGACCTTGGATGCGCGCCCGTCACTGGCCGACTGCGATCCCGCACGCATCCGCCAGGCCGTGCTGGCACTGCTGGAGAACGCGCGGCGGCATGCCATTCCGTGCCCGCTGCGAGTGGCCGTCACCCTGGCCGAAGGCCATTGCACCGTAGCGGTGGAGGACGGCGGCCCCGGCGTGCCGGACGAGCTGCGCGACAGCATCTTCGAGGCCTTCCAGCGCACCGATGTCTCGCGTTCCCGGCAGAGCGGTGGCTCCGGGTTGGGCCTGGCGGTGGTGCGTGCGATTGCCGTGGCCCATCACGGAACAGCGCAGTGCCGCGCCACCGAGCGAGGTGGAAGTTCATTTGAAATCCGCTGGCCGGTGCATGCGCGTCGTTGAGGGCGCAAGGTTGCGGCAGACGCTGCTCTGGTAGCGGCCCACCTTGGTGGGCATTCGCATCGCTGAACGGCGCCGATTTCTCCACGCAATCTCCATCGTCCCTCCATGCCCGCTCCAAAGGGCTGCAGATACTGGGCGTGACCAGGGAGGCGGCAGGTATCCAGCCCCCTGCCCTGTCTCCACTTTGCCCAGGCATCCCCATGAAACACCCCCACGATCCGGCGGCCGCCGCCGGTAGCATCGGCCAGCAGAACGCGGCCGCCACCCTCAAGGCCATCCTGCGCACCTACCCGTGGCAGCTCACCGGCACGTTCTCGCTGGTGGCGCTGGAGAACGCGCTCCTGCTGGCGTATCCGCTGTTTGCCGGCTTCGCGGTGGACGCGATCATCCGCGGCGACATCGGCCACGCCATCTCCTACGCCGGCGTGGTGCTGCTGTTCTGGCTGGTCGGTGCCGCGCGCCGTGCGGTCGATACCCGCACCTTTACCCGCATCTATGCCGACCTGGCGGTGAACGTGGTGCAGGCACAGCGCAGGCTGGGCCACGCCACCTCCACCTCGGCCGCACGCGTGGTGCTGGCCCGCGAGTTCGTCGACTTCTTCGAGAAGCACGTGCCGATCATCGCCACCGCGCTGGTATCGATGTTCGGTGCGGCGGTGATGCTGCTGGTGATCGAACCGCTGGTGGGCGCCGCGAGCCTGATCGCCCTGCTCGGCGCAGTGTTGTTGATGCCGTCGTTCGCACGCCGCAACGAGCAGCTGCATGGGCGCCTGAACAACCGGCTGGAACATGAAATCCGACTGGTCGACCGGGTCAGCCCCTCGGTGTTGCGTCGCCACTACACCACGCTGTCGCGGCTGCGCATCCTGCTGTCTGATCGCGAAGCCGGTGCCTTCGTGGTGGTGGGTGCGGCGGCAGCGGTGTTGTTCGCGCTGACCATCGGCCGACTCGCCACCACCGACAGTGTGACGCCGGGTCATGTGTACGCGGTGATGACCTATCTTTGGACGTTCGTCGGCAGCCTGGACGATGCACCATCGATGGTGGATCAGCTGGCGCGCTTGAAGGACATCGGCCGCCGCGTCAGCCCTGGCATGGAAGATGCGGAGCGCAAGGACGACGCTTGACCGGTAGATGCCCACCTTGGTGGGCAACGATGTATCGCGGCGCCAACCAAGGTTGGCGACTACCGGGGCAACGTTGCCAACCAGGATTGGCGGTTACCTCGCGCCTGCCGTGCGCCCGCACATCGTCAATGCACCGATGATCAACGCCTCCATGCTGCGGTCGAACTCGGCCTGCTGTGCCTTCCTGTCCAGTGGCCGCCGCAACGTATCGACCACCGCATTCCGCGAATACACGGTGTCGGCCAACGCCACGGCGTGATAGGCCACGGTCGACAGCAGCCACGCCGCCTGCTCCAGCGGCAGACCATGCACGCGGCTGAATTCGGCATGGTGGCGCTGGATGCGCGCCAGCATCTCCGGTGTCTTCGCGCCGTGGCTGACCAGGAACGGCGCCAGCCCAGGATTACCGTCCACCAGCGTCCGCAATGAACACTGGAACGCACGCAGATCCTCCTCGATGCTGCGCTGGCCAGCGGCTTCGAGCGACGGTGCCTGCCAACGCTCGAAGATCGCCTCGGCCACCAGCTCGCGCAGTGCCGCCAGATTCGCCACATGCTTGTACAGCGCGATGTGGCTGACCCCCAGCGCCGCCGCCACGCCCACGAAGCTCAGCCCCGGCAGCGTCATGGCAATGCCGGCGTCGGCGATGCGCTCGCGGGTGATGCTGGGCGGCCGCCCACGGGCAGCGGTCTTTTTCGGTGCAGCCATGCGGTAACGGCTCCTGCGCGGTGCGCGGGCAAGGGCTGTCATGGTGGTGCGCAGCGATGCAGTGGTCAACGCATCCTGCGGCCGCTGGACAGGCCGGGTTGCGGCGCGATCAATTTAGTTTACTATGATGTAACTAATTCGCATCTGCAGTGTCCAGGATCGTTGTCGATGTCCGCGTCCCCCACTTCCATCACCCCGGCCGGGCCGCTGCGTGGCGCCGACCACGATCGTGGCCTGCAGGCGCTGCAGGTCCAGGTGGTCGCGGTTGCGCAGCCGTGCGCCAGCGTGCTGCGCCTCGTGGTCCAGCTGCCGGAACAGGCAGACACCGCATCCTGGCAGCGTGCCAACACGGCCGTGCGCATCCAGCTGGGCGCCGCGTTCGGCGATGTGTCACGGATCTACACCGTGCGCAGCGTCGATACGGCCACCCGTCAGTTCACTCTGGACGTGGTGCTGCATGAGGCACCGGGGCCGATGCTGGCCTGGGTGCGTGCGCTGCGCTGCGGTGATGCCTTCGATCTCACCGGGCCGCGCCCCCATCTGCAGGTACCGCATCGCGAAGGCACCTGCGCCCTGCTGTTCGCCGACCAAAGCGCCATTCCTGCCCTGTTTGCGCTGCTGCAGCAGTGGCCCACCGGCCTGCAGGCGCAGGCCTGGATCGCCTCGGATGATGCTTTCCCGGTAGACGAACTGCCCGCCATCGAAGGCGTTTGTGTGCACCGCCTCGCCATCGGTCACGCGCCGTTGCTGCAACAGGCGCGCCAACTGCGGCCGGAGCCCGGCAGCACGGTCTGGGCGGCCGGCGAGCGCGAGGAGATGCGCGCCCTGCGCCGCCACTTCATCGACACGGTCGGCCTGCCGCGCACCGATGTTGCCGTGGCCGGCTACTGGAAGCGTGGCGAGACCACCACCGAGACCGACCAGCGTCGCCGCCGCAATTACGAGCGCGTGCTGGCGCGCGGCGGTGGCCTGCAGGACCTCGACGACCTCGCCGACGATATCTGATCCACCCCGCAGCATCCGCGCCCTGCGCTTCGTTCCACCCAGCCACAGATCGCCCACGCACCTCGCGTGCAGCACTGCCACAGCGGCAGCGCCGTGCCCTCTGCCAGCCATTCCACAGCTCGCGTCGTCCTGCCCCTGCAGGTCATCGACGGCGCCGTGCTGGCCGATCGCACGACCCACCACACGAGAACCGCCATGTCCCTCCCCCTGCGAACCCTGCCCCTCCCACGCCGCTCGGCGCTGTCCCTGGCCGCCCGTGCTGCGTTGCTGCCCACTCTGCTGATCGCCATCGCCGCGCACGCCAACGATGCACCCGATGGCGCCCGCCAGCTGCCCACCGTGAACGTGCGCGCCGACAAGACCACGCCTGCCGATGCCTATGCGGGTGGCCAGGTGACGCGCGGCAGCCGCGTCGGCCTGCTCGGCGAGCTCGACTTCATGGACACGCCGTTCAACACCACCCGCTACACCGCCGACTTCATCGACAACATCCAGGCGCCGGACCTGGTGCGGGTCATCGCACTGACCGACCCCAGCGTCTACAGCAGCGGCTCCAGCGGTGGCATCACCGACTACTTCAACATCCGCGGCTTCGGTGTCGCCTCGTCGGATATCGGCTTTGGTGGCCTGTACGGGCTGATTCCGTACTACCGCGTCACCCCGGAACTGGCAGAGAGCATCGAGGTGCTGAAGGGCCCGTCCGCGCTGCTCAACGGCATGCCGCCGGGTGGCTCGGTGGGCGGTGCGGTGAACCTGGTACCGAAGCGTGCCGGCGACACGCCGTTGACCCGCTTCACTGCCAGCTACGGCAGCGGCGCGCAGTTCGGTGGCCACCTGGATATCGGCCACCGCTTCGGCGCCGACAAGCAGTTCGGCGTGCGCTTCAATGCCGTGCATCGCGACGGTGACACCGCCACCGACCACCAGCAGCACAAGGCGCAGCTTGCATCGCTCGGCCTGGACTGGCGTGGTGAGCGCTCGCAGGTGTCGCTGGACCTGTTCAGCAGCCGCGACCATGTGGATGGCCTCAATCGCGGTGTATCGCTGGCGCCCGGCCTGGCCGTGCCCCGCCCACCGAAAGCCAGCACCCTGTTCGCACCGGACTGGACCTTCAGCACCGTCAAGGACTCGGCCGCCGCGCTGCGCTGGTCGTTCGAGATCACTGACCACCTGCAGGCGCATGCCAGCTACGGCCACGGCCATACCGATTTCGATTCCATCGCCAGCGCCACCACGCTGATCACCAACGCGGCCGGCGACTTCCGCAACAACTTCGCCCACCAGCGCTTCATCTACAGCAAGGACACCGCCGAAGCCGGATTGTCGGCACGGTTCCGTACCGGCGCGGTCGATCACGCGCTGGCGATCAGTGCGGCCTGGTACCAGCACGACCAGAAATTCGGCTTCAAGCGCAACCTGCTGGCCCGCGACTGGGTGACCAACCTGTACGACCCACAGTGGGGGCCTGCCATCGATCGCAGCTTCAGTGATGCGTCGCTGCCAAAGACCGCGGAAGTGCGCACCACCAGCTTCGGCATCGCCGATACGCTGTCCTTCATCGATGATCGCGTGCAGCTGACTCTGGGCATCCGTCACCAGACCGTGCTCAGCGATACCTTCGACGGCAGCACCGGCAAGCGCACCGCGCGCTACGACGCCAGCGCCAACACCCCGGCCGGTGCACTGCTGTTCAAGGCCAACGACCGCCTGTCACTGTATGCCAACTACATCGAAGGCCTGAGCCAGGGCAGCACCGCCCCGGCCACCGCCGCCAACGCGGGCGACGTGTTCCCGCCGTTCAAGACCCGCCAGCGCGAGGTCGGTGCCAAGTTCGACTTCGGCCGCCTGGCCAGCGCATTGAGCGTGTACGAGATCGAGAAGCCCAGCTCCTATACCGACCCGACTACCAATGTGTTCTCGTTCGGCGGCCAGCAACGTAACCGAGGCGTGGAATGGACCGTGTTCGGCCAGGCCACCGAACAGCTGCGCGTGCTCGGCGGCATCGGCTGGCTGCAGCCGAAGCTGACCCGTACCCAGGGCGGCATCAACGAAGGCCGGCTGGCGACGGCCACACCGCAATGGCAGGGCAAGCTGGGCGTGGAATGGGACGTGCCGGCCGTGGCCGGCCTCACCCTCACCGGCAATGCGGTCAGTATGTCCAAGGGCTATATCAACGCCGACAACAGCCAATGGGTGGCCGGCCGCACCGTGCTCGACCTCGGTGCCCGCTATGCACTGCAGGCCGCCGGTCACCCGTTGGTGCTGCGCGCCACCGTGCAGAACCTGACCAACAAGGCGTACTGGGCAGGCAGCCTCGGCTCCGGGCTGGGTACGCCGCGCACCGTCCTGCTGTCGGCCACCGTCGATTTCTGATGCCTGATGCACGGGCGCCACGCCATCGCGCGTGGCGCCCAGGAGAAGTGATGTGAGCGTTTCCCGTACCACCGCCGTGTTGGCCTGGCTGCCCCTGGTCTCACGCATCATCGCCGCGTTGTTCGGCGGCTATGTGCTGGCCGCACTGTGCAGCATCGCGGCACTGGCGCTGCCCATCGATGGCCGCCAAGCCGTGTTCACCGGCATGCTGGTCAGCTTCCTGCTGTACGCCGGCGCGGTGGTCTGGGTGTTCGCGGTGCGCTCGGCATGGCGCGCGTGGCTGGGCCTGCTCCTCGCCGCGTTGCCGCTGTGGTTGATCGCGCAGACGGTCGGCAACGGAGGCGCTGCATGAGCAAGGTCGATCGCAGCCCCAAGCCACGCGGCATCCGCCAGACCATGTCCGACCTGCATATCTGGGTCGGACTGCTGGCCGGCTGGATCCTGTACGCGATGTTCCTCACCGGCACCGCCAGCTACTTCCGCGACGAGCTCTCGCGCTACACCCGCCCGGAAATCGCCACACCATCCATGTTGCCGGATGCCGCTACGGTCGCGCAGCGTACCGTCACGGCGATCATGGCCGACACCCCTGCGGCCAGCCGGATCAACCTGAGCCTGCCGAGCACGCGCATGCCATGGGTGTCGGCGATGTGGGCCAGCCCGGGCGGACGCGGCCGGCATGGTTTCGACTCGGGCCTGTTCGATGCCAGCACCGGCGCGCCGCTGCTGGCACGCGACACCGGCGGCGGCGACTTCTTCTACGCCTTCCACTTCAACCTGCACTACATGCCGGCGATGTGGGGCCGCTGGATCGTCGGCCTGTGCGCGATGTTCATGCTGGTGGCCATCGTCAGCGGCGTGATCACCCACAAGAAGATCTTCGCCGACTTCTTCACCTTCCGCTGGGGCAAGGGCCAGCGATCGTGGCTGGATGGGCACGCGGCGCTGTCGGTGCTCGGCCTGCCCTTCCATTTCATGATCACCTGGAGCGGGCTGGTGATGCTGGCGGTGCTGTACATGCCGTGGGGCCTGGCCAAACTGCCGGACAAACGCCAGCAGGCCGAGGTGGTCAGCGAGATGCGCCTGTTCCTGCCACCGCAGAAGGCCGCCGGCCACCCTGCTCCGCTCACCAACGTCGGTGCACTGGTGCAACAGGCCGAGCAGCGCTGGGGAACCGGCGCTATAGGCAGCGTGCAGGTGCAGAATCCCGGCGACGAGAACGCACGCGTGGCCGTGGTGCGTGCGCAGTCCAGCCGTGTTTCGACCACCCCGAACTATCTGCTGTTCGACGGCAGCGGTGGGCAGCTGCTGCAGATCAAGGAACACTCGGGCGTAGCCGCCGATACCCAGGGTGTGCTGTATGGCCTGCATCTGGGCCGCTTCGCCGATGCCGCCCTGCGCTGGCTGTACTTCATCGTCAGCCTGGCCGGTACCGCCATGGTCGGCACCGGGCTGGTGCTGTGGACGGTCAAGCGCCGCGCGCAGCTGCCCGATCCACAGCGACCCTACTTCGGATTCCGCCTGGTCGAGCGGCTCAACATCGCCACCGTCGCGGGACTGTCGGTGGCGATGGCGGCCTATCTGTGGGCGAACCGCCTGCTGCCCACTGCCATGGACGGGCGCGCGGCGTGGGAGGTGCATGTGTTCTTCCTGGCCTGGGCGGCCATGTTCGTGCACGCCACGCTGCGCACACCGAAGCGCGCATGGATCGAACAGTTCCTGCTGGCGGCACTGCTGCTGGCGCTGCTGCCGGTGCTGACCGCGGTGACCACCCCGCATCCGCTGTGGCGCACGCTGGCCGCGGGCGATTGGGCGTTTGCCGGCACCGACCTGACCCTGCTGGGATTGGCCGCCCTGCACACGCTGCTGGCCTGGCGCACCTGGCGGCATGCGCCAAAGGTGAAGCGCGCACGGCCGTCTGCCGCGTCACGCACTGCGGCACCGGAGGCCAGCGCATGATCCACGTCATGCTGTTCGTGTTGTCGCTGGGCGCGTTCGCCTGCCTGGCACTGGCGATGGAGCGCCATCAGCGGGACGTCTTGCACCGTGTGTTGAGCGCGCAGGCAACCCAGCAGCTGCGCGCGATGGGCTGGGCACTGCTGGTGTTCAGCGCCGTGTTCGCGATGCGCGGGCTGGGGGTGGGTTTCGGTCTGGCCGCGCTGTCCGGGCACACCAGCGTGGCCGCGGGTGTGGTGGTGTTGGCGATGGTGGCGCAAGGGCGGCGGGATCGGTAGATGCCCACCTTGGTGGGCACCGGTGGAAGCCAGCGCCAACCAAGGTTGGCGGCTACCGGGAGCGATAGGTACCCATCGCCGTTAGGCGCTACAGGAACTCCGCCATGCGATGCAGTTCGTCTTCCAACGCACCACGAAACACCTTGTCGCGGGCCAGTGACTTGCCGGCGTAGCCCACGCTGGACGCCAGTTCACCGTCGCGCGCACTGAGATTGGCCCAGCCCACCACCTGGTCGTGCCACAGCACCGGCAGCGCGTAGTAGCCGTACTGGCGCTTCGGCGCAGGCGTGTAGGCCTCGAACTTGTAGACCCAGCCCCACAGCAGCTCGAAGCGGCGGCGGTCCCACACCACCGGGTCGAACGGCGCCAGCAGGCGCACCTGTTCGTCCGGTGCATGCCGGCGCGAGCGCGGGTTCTCGTCCGCCGGCCAGTACCAGGTGGTGCCGTCCAGCGTGCAGCTGGCCAGCTGTTGCTTGGCCAGCTTCAACGCCTGCCGGGTCTGCTCGGCCAGATGTGGCGCGCCGTAGCCCAGCAGGCGCACCAGGTAGGTCAGGCTGGCCGATGGCAGCGGCGCGTACTTGCGTACCACCAGGTCGATCAGGGCGGCGGCACGTTCGATCTGCGCCTGCTCGCTGGCATCCGCCTCGGCGTGGTCGGCCACCGCATAGATGCGGGTGCCGCTGTCGCGCCGCTGCACGCGCAGCAGGCCACGGTAGTGCATGCCGTCCAGCAGGTGCGTGCTGGCATTGCTGGTGCCGCCCCAGTAGTTGGTCACCCGCCCATGCGCGAACGCCTGGTCGACCTCGCGTGGGTGCACGCTGCCACGCTCGCGCACGAAGGCCAGTACATCCGCCGCGCGGCGCTGGGTCTCGGCATCCCATGCGCGCTTGGACACACGCGGATGCATCAGTGCCAGATGCTCGCGCGGCAGGAAGCCGTAGTTCACCAGGCAATCTTCTTCCACCGGCAAGCGCGAATAACGCCGCTCCAGGTCACCGGCGCGATAGTCCTTCACCCGGTGGCGCAGGGTCAGGTCCTGCGCGCGTGCCGGTGCGCGGATCGGGTCGGCCTGCACGAAGCCCAGGCGCCGGATCGCAGTCAGCAGCGTGGTGGGCTTGAACAGCGTACGCGCCACCGCATGGCGGCGCAGATCATCGAGGGTGGGCGTGGCAGGCATGGCCGCATTGTAGAACCACGCCATGCGTGGATGGGGCCGTGGCGAACCGTGCAACGGCATCCACGCATGGCGTGGATCTACCGAAGTTCCAATACCTCCAGCGAACCGATCACCAGCGCACGCATGCCCTGCTTGAACTCGGTAATCACCTGGCCCTCTTCGTCGTCGGCAATCCCGTAGACCGTGTCCGCACCGGCAATGCAGTAGAACGCGATCGTGGCCAGCAGCCAGCGCGCCTTGTCCACCGGCAGGCCGAACACCTCGGCCACATGGGTCTGGTGCGAGGCGATCTTCTCCAGCATCGGTGCGGTCGCTACCGAACGACGCAGCAGGTATGGCGGCAGCCCGGGGTGCGCTTTCACCACCTCGCACAGCGAATCCACGAACCCCAGCAGGTAAGCGTGCAGCCCACCCGGCGCATCGGCCGAGGCGCGCGGAATCTGCCAGCGCTGGAACACCGTGTCGGCCACCAGCCGCTTCAAGGCCTCCAGGTTGGCCACGCGCTTGTAGAGCGCGGCCTGGGTCACCGCCAGTTCGGCGGCCACGTTGGCCATGGTCAGGTTCGGCAGGCCCAGCGTGATGCCGATGTCGGCCAGGCGATCGGGGGTGATGGTGGGCGGACGGCCACGGGCCGACGCCGGGATCTCAGGGTGCATGTTCATACCGTAGCGAGGGTGCCAGCAAAGGGACCCACTTGTCCGCTTCATATGGTTTAGTTTAATTTACTCAACTAATTCGGAATGCGCCTGGTTCGTAACCCCGCCGCCGTCCGCAATCGAGCCCATGGCTCACTTCCCGCCAGGTCCCCACCCAGCCGACAACCCTGCGCTGCGCCCTCCCCCGTGCTTGCCGTCGGCAGCGCGCCAGGCGCGCTCGCACCTGCGATTCACAGGAACCTGGCATGACCGTGTACCACCTTTCCTCTCCGCTGCAGCCCGCAGCGGCCTCCGCGACCCGCGTGCAGATGCATCCGCCGATGGCCCGGCGCTACCGGGTGTCGGCCCTGGCACTGGGGCTGCTGGCCTCGTTTGCCGCGCTGGCCGACTCCGCGCCGTCCACGCTGCCCTCGGTGCAGGTGCAGGAACAGCGCCGGGTGACCGGCGACTATGCCGGCGGCCAGGTGGCTTCCGGTAGCCGGGTTGGCCTGCTCGGCGACAAGGACTTCATGGACACGCCCTTCAGTACGGTCAGCTACACCGAAGCCTTCATCCGCGACCGCCAGGCCAAGGACCTCACTGACGTCATCGCCGCCACCGACCCCACGGTGTTCAGCAACGGCGTGACCGGTTCCTGGAGCGAGAACTACGCCATCCGCGGCTTCGCCTCCAGCACCAGTGACACCACCTTCAACGGCCTCAGCGGCATGGCGCCGTACTACCGCACCTCGCCGGAGATGTTCGAGCGCATCGAGGTCTTGAAGGGCCCGTCCGCCCTGCTCAACGGCATGCCGCCGGGCGGCTCGGTCGGTGGCAGCGTCAACCTGGTGCCCAAGCGTGCGGGCGAGCAACCGTTGCTGCGGGTCAGCGCCAACTTCGCCTCCGATGCGCAGTCCGGCACCCATGTGGATGTGGGCCGCCGGCTGGGCGCCGACAAGCAGTTCGGCATCCGCTTCAACGGTGCCTACCGTGATGGCGACGGTGCGGTCGGCAAGCAGAGCAAGAAGGTCCAGTTGGGTTCGCTGGCGTTGGACTGGCGCGGCCAGCGTGCGCGGCTGTCGGCCGATCTGTACAGCGCCGACGACCGCGTCGATGGCCCCGCCCGTGGTGTCGGCCTGGCACCGGGCGTAGCGATTCCGCGGCCACCGCGCGGCGACACCCTGATCAACCCGGACTGGGCCTACGTGGACAGCCAGGACAAGGGCGCAATGCTGCGCGGCGAGCTGGACATCAACGAACACCTGATGGCCTACCTGGCCTACGGCACCAGCAAGACCGACTACCGCTACAACGGTTCGATCAGCGCGCAGATCCTCAACCCGGCCGGTGACTTCACTACGGTGATGGGCCAGCTGGCGTTCGACATCAAGAAGCAATCCGGTGACGCCGGGCTACGCGGCAGCTTCCGTACCGGCAGCGTGAGCCATCAGTGGGCCGCCAACGTGACCCATTACCAGCACACCCAGAACGACTACGGCCGCCGCAGCGTGCCGGGCTGGGACTGGACCACCAACCTGTACAACCCGGTATGGGGACCGGCCGCGCCGTTCATCGCGCCGCATATCTCGCACACCGAACTGCGGCTGGACAGCCTCGGCTTCGCCGACACCCTCTCCTTCGCCGATGACCGCGTGCAGCTGACACTGGGCGTGCGTCGCCAGCAGGTGGTCAGCGAGACCTTCAACGTGGCCACGGGTGCGCGCACCTCACGCTATGACGAGAGCGCCACCACCCCGGCCGCCGCCCTGCTGGTGAAGGCCACCGATAAACTTTCGGTCTACACCAACTACATCGAAGGCCTAAGCCAGGGCGCCACCGCACCGATGACCGCCGCCAATGCCGGCGATGTGTTTGCACCGTTCCGCACCAAGCAGAAGGAGCTGGGCCTGAAGCTGGACCTGGGCAGCTTCGCGCACACCTTTAGCGTGTACGAGATCAAGCGCCCGAGCAGCTACACCGATCCGGTCACGAATATCTTCTCGTTCGGTGGCGAACAGCGTAACCGTGGCGTGGAATGGGGCTTCTTCGGCTCACCGCTGGATGGCGTGCGCCTGCTGGGCGGCGTGGCCTACGTGCAGCCGAAGCTGACCCGCACGGCCGGCGGCGTGAATGAAGGCCGCATCGCCACAGCGGTTGCGCAGCGGCAGGCGAAGCTGGGCGTTGAATGGGATGTGCCGGCCTTGCAGGGCCTGACCTTGACCGGCAATGCCACTGCGATCTCGAAGCAGTACATCAGTGCCGACAATCGCCTGTCGGTGCCGGGGCGCACCTTGTTTGATGTGGGTGCGCGTTACAGCACCACGATGGCCGGACGACCGCTCGCCCTGCGCGCCAGCGTGAACAACGTGACCAACAAGGCGTATTGGGGCATGCCGTTGCTTTCCAGCCTGGCACTGGGTGCACCGAGAACGGTGTTGTTGTCGGCCACGATGGATTTCTGAAAGGCATCCACGCATGGCGTGGATCTACGTTTCATTCCGGGTGCAGGCGATAGATGGCATGACTGGTCAACGCCAATGCCGCCAGCTTCAGGCCTTCCATCACGCGATCGCCCACGTACTGATCCGGGCCGCCATTCTGGCGGGCGCGTTCGGCCGCCAGCAGGATTTCCTGCACGATACGCAGCCCGGCCAGCGCACCGTCGGCGTCGGCCAACGCCAGGCAGCGGCCCGGCAGCTGATGGCGCTCGGGCCAGGGCTGGCCGTCGGCGGCCGCGCCCAACCCGATGCGATGCAGCAGGGCCATCAGGCTGTTGGGATCAGTCGCGATGTCGTGCCCTTCATCGGCATTGGCCGGGGCGTGCTGATGAGGGAACTCCGATGCGTTCATGGCAGGTCTCCGTGCAAGGCATGCGGGACCACCGCCCTTAACAATCAAGGCGGCGGACGGTACGTGGCTGGAAATCCCGTGAGTCAGTGCTATACCCGGGCGGTGGGCTTGCGCCCACCTCCACGCACCGCCCGCCATGGAACGCGAACGGAATGCCAGCCGACGCCGCGCAAGACGACGCCGGCCGGCAAGCGTAAACAGCACTTACTCAACGGGGTTTCCAGGCCCCGGCCACCCTTATTCGGTGGCACCCCATCATGTGCACAACGAGATGGCAGGCGCCAACAACCCACGTGCAAAGACAGCGACGTTTACGCAGCGATGGCATTGTCGCATATCGTCAATTGATCCGAATATTCAACAACTTGCGCCATACCATCTGCGGCATTCCCCACCCGCATTGGCACCGCGCATTCCTTGACTGCATCCGGCATTCGAGACATGCGAGATGCCAGTTCCGACATTACGCAAGCAGATGGGCAATCAACGCCAGCACCGCCAGATGCCCCACGTAGTACCCGTAGAACACCCAGCGCCAGCGCGGCAGTTGCCACGTCATCCGCGCCGCCAGCAGCACTATCGGAATGGCCAGCAGCGCCCAGCCGTTGTGGTTGGCCCAGCACACCGCTGCAAGCGCGGCCAGCAACAACCACCAGGCCCGATGCCGGAACGCGATCCAGGCCAGCAGTACGCTGCCCACACCGGCCCACTGATAGTCCACCAGCATCGGCAGCAGACCTGCGGCCAGCAACAGCTGCACCGGCCGATTGTTCGCCAACGCATGCACGGCCACCGCGGCCAGAGCGAAGGTCAACAGGATGTTGAGCGGCAGCCAGGAACCGAACGCGAGTGCATGCAATGGCTGCGCGATCACCCCCCATAGCGCGAGCCGGCGTATCGATTTGCGCAGGTCCGCCCCGGGCTGGGCCAGGTTGCAGGCCATCACCAGCGCGAACAGCGGGAACGCGATACGCCCCAGTTCGCTGACCACCGGCAGGTAGCCGCCGAAGACCACCTTGGCCACGTGATCGCCGGTCATGGTCAGCAGTGCGATCCATTTCAGCAGCTCGCGCGCGCCGCTGCCGAGAGTGAGGTTGAAGGTGGACGTCCCGGTCGTGGTCGCTTGCATCGCGGAAGCTTATGCGCATCGGCCAGCCCATTTCCAGCGTCGCGCAGGAGCCGGCCGCTGCAAGCCGCAGGCGGCGGCGCTATGCTGGCCGCCCCTGCTTGTGAGACGCCCGCCATGCGCACCCTGTACCCCGCCATCGAGCCCTACCGCGAGTTCACCCTGCCGGTGAGCGATCTGCACACCCTGCATATCGAAGAGTGCGGCACGCCCGAGGGCATCCCGGTGGTGTACCTGCATGGCGGCCCGGGCGCCGGCATCTCACCGACCCATCGGCGCTTCTTCGACCCGGCGCGCTACCGCATCGTGCTGATCGACCAGCGCGGCAGCGGCCGCTCCACGCCGTTCGGCGAGCTTCGCGACAACACCACGCAGGATCTGGTGGCCGACATCGAGAAGGTGCGCGAGCATCTGGGTATCGAGCGCTGGCTGGTCTACGGCGGCTCCTGGGGTTCGACCCTGTCGCTGGCCTACGCACAGGCGCATCCCGAACGTGCCACCGGCCTGATCGTGCGCGGTGTGTTCCTTGGCCGCGAGATGGAAAATCGCTGGTTCGCCGAGGCCAACGGCGGTGCACGCTGGATCTTCCCGGAACGCTGGGATCGCTACGAGGCCTACATTCCAGAAGGCGAGCGTGGTGACATGATTGCGGCCTACTGGACGCGCATGGACAGCGCCGATGAGGCCACCCGCATCGCAGCCGCGCAGGCCTGGCTGGGCTGGGAAGACAACGCCGCCACCCTGCAACACGACGTGGATGCGGTTTCCACGGATGACCCGCTGGATACCCTGGCCAAGGCCCGCATCGAGGCCCACTACTTCCGCAATGGCATCTTCCTGGAGCCGAACCAGCTGCTGCGCAACATCGACCGCATCCGCCACCTGCCCGGCGTGATCGTGCAAGGCCGCTACGACATCATCTGCCCGCCGCGCAGCGCCTGGGACCTGGCCAAGGCCTGGCCGGAAGCCAGGCTGCAGATGGTGACCTCAGGGCATAGCGCGAACGAGCCTGCGACGGTGGATGCGTTGGTGCGGGCCACGGATGCGTTTGCCGACCAGTTCGGCAGCGCAACCTGACCCACGGCGTCAGCAGGCCACGGTGAACCCCACCGTGGTCAGCCCGTCACGGCTGGCGACGAACACGTCGCCACCATGCAGCACGGCGATGGCCTTGACGATGGACAGGCCAAGACCGTGGTGGCGCTCGCCGCGGTACTCACGGGCCTCGTCCACGCGATAGAAGCGCTCGAACAGCAATGGCAGGTGCTCGGCAGCAATCCCCTCGCCTTCGTTCAGTACCGCGATGCGCGTGCCTTCACCCTCGGCCTGCAGCTGCACACGCACCTCGGTTCCCGGCCGCGCGTGTTGCACCGCATTGTGCAGCAGGTTGGTCAGGGCGCGCCGGAACAGCGAGGGATCGATGCTGGCCGTCGCTTCACCTTCGATGCGCAGGGTCAGCCCGGCTTCCTCGAACAGGAATTCAAGGAAGTCCCCGGCGGCGGCCACTTCGTCGGCCAGCGCCACCGGCCGGGTTTCCATCGCGATGTCGCCCTGCCCGGCCCGCGACAGGAACAGCATGTCGTTGACGATGGCGCGCAGCCGCTCCAGCTCTTCCAGGTTGGACTGCATCACGTCCTGCAGCTGCGCGTTGTCGCGCGGACGCGACAGGGCCACCTGGGTCTGGCCCATCAGATTGGCCAGCGGCGTGCGCAGTTCATGGGCCACGTCGGCGTTGAACGCATCCAGCCGCGTGTAGGCGGCCTCGAGACGATCCAGTGCACCGTTGAAGGCATGCGTCAGGTGCCCCAGCTCTGCCGGCAGCGCCTGTGTGCCGAGCCGCTGCGACAACCGCTGCGGGCTGAGCGATCGCGCCTCATCCGAGAGCGCCCGCAACGGGGCCAGCCCCAGGCGAGCGATCCAGTAGCCCAGCCCGGCCACCAGCAGCACGCCCAGCGCACCCGCGATCCACAGCGCCCAGGCGAAGCGCTGCAGGGCATCGGTGTAGGGTTCGGAGTCGATGCCGATCCAAAGGTCCACCGCCGGCCGCGCGCCCTTGCCGGGGACGCGCTCATAGAGCGTGCGCAACGGATGCCCGCCAGTCCTCTGCAGCGTCCCCATGCCTCGATCGCCCTTCTCCGGCGGCTGCACGTCGGGTCGTGCAGGACCGATACGGAACGTCGGGTCGTCACTCCAGGCCCAGACCAGCGTGTCGCGGTCGCCGGAAATCAGGTTGCCGACCTTGTCGCGCACCTTGCTCCAGCGCTCGCGGGTATCGCACATGGCCACACTGCCGCTGACCGCGTGCAGCTTGGTCTGCAGCTCCGCGTGCTGGTAGCGCACCACCTGCCGTTCCAGCACGCCGTATACGCCGATGCCCAACAGGGTGAACACCAGCAGCGCGGCCAGCGCAAACATCGCCGACAGGCGCTGGGCGATCGACCACCTCATCGGCCATCGTCCTCGTCATCACGCACTTCCAGCACGTAGCCCATGCCGCGCACCGTATGCAGCAGCTTGCTGGGGTACGGGCCATCGAGCTTGCTGCGCAGGCGCTTGATCGCCACTTCCACCACGTTGGTGTTGCTGTCGAAATTGATGTCCCAGACCTGCGCGGCGATCACTGTCTTGGACAGGATCTGCCCGCGCCGCTGCGCGAGCAGGGCCAGCAGTGCGAACTCCTTGCCGGTCAGGTCCAGCCGCGCGCCGTCACGATAGGCGCGCCGCGCCAGCAGGTTGACCTGCAGATCGCCCACCTGCAGTTCGGTCGGCTCCTGCTGGCGGCCGCGCCGGACCAGCGCCTGCAGGCGCGCCAGCAGTTCGATGAACGAGAACGGCTTGACCAGGTAGTCATCGGCACCCTGCCCCAGCCCATGCACGCGGTCATCCACGCGGTCGCGTGCGGTCAGCATGATCACCGGGGTCTGCTTGCTGCGGCGCAGTTCACGCAGCACATTGAAGCCATCCATGCCGGGCAGCATCACGTCCAGCACGATCACGTCGTAGTCGAATTCGCGCGCCAGGTGCAGGCCGGTCACACCGTCGGCGGCCAGGTCCACTGCCCAGCCCTGTTCGCCCAGGCCGGTGCGCAGATAGTGGGCAGTCTTGCTCTCATCCTCGACGATCAGCAGTTTCATCCGGGCTCCGTCAGTGCAGCGCCTGCCGCCGCCCTGCGCTCGCGTCGGCGCTGCAGGAACAGCCGGTCCAGGGCCAGGTAGATCACCGGGGTACTGTACAGGGTCAGCAACTGGCTGATCAGCAGGCCACCGACCACCGCCACGCCCAGCGGCTGGCGCAGCTCCGAACCAGTGCCGAACCCGATCATCAGCGGAATGGCACCCAGCAGTGCAGCCAACGTGGTCATCATGATCGGGCGGAAGCGGGTCAGGCAGGCTTCGTGGATGGCCTGCAGCGGGGTCAAGCCACGATTTCGCTGAGCATCAAGCGCGAAATCGACCATCAGGATGCCGTTCTTCTTGACGATGCCGATCAGCAGCACGATGCCGATCAGCGCCATGATCGAGAAATCCAGCCCCCATACCCACAGCATCAGCACCGCGCCGATACCGGCCGACGGCAGCGTGGACAGGATGGTGAGCGGGTGCACGAAGCTCTCGTACAGCACGCCGAGGATGATGTAGACCGCGAGCAGCGCGGCCAGGATCAGCAACGGCTGGCTGGCCAGCGATTCCTGGAACGCCTGTGCGGTGCCCTGGAAGCGCCCGTTGATGCTGTCGGGCATGCCGATCTGCGCCTGCGCCTGCTCGACCAGGGTAACTGCCTCACCCAGCGAGACGCCCGGCGCCAGGTTGAACGACAGGTTCACTGCCGGCAGCATGCCGTTGTGGCTGATCGACAGTGGCCCGTTGCCCGGTGGCTGCACCTGCGCCACGGCCGACAGCGGCACCATCTGCCCGGTCAGCGGCGAACGCAGGTGGAAGTAGGACAGCGCATCGACCTCGCCAAGCAGGCCGGGTGCGATCTCCAGGATCACCCGGTACTGGTTGGTCTCGGTCTGGAACTCGTTGATCTGGCGCTGGCCGAACGCATCGTAGAGCACCTGGTCGATATCGTTGGCGGTCAGGCCGAAGCGCGCCGCAGCAGTACGGTCGATCTGCAACCGGGTAACGCTGGCGCCCACCTGCTGGTCGTTGGACACATCACGCAGCTGCGGTAGCCCGCGCAGGCGTTCGGTCAGCTGCTCGGCCCAGCGTGACAGCTCGCGGCTGTCCTGGCCGCGCAGTGCGTACTGGTACTGCGTACGCGCCGGCCCCGCGCCCAGGTTGATGTCCTGCGCGGCACGCATGTACACGGTGATGCCCGGCACACTGGCCATCTTCGCACGCAGCCGGTCGATGAAGCCGTGCACATCGACGTCGCGGTCGCCGCGGTCCTTCAGGATGAACCAGAAGCGTCCGTTGGACAGGGTCTGGCTGCCGCCGGTGGCGCCCACTGCATGGTTGTAGGCCTGCAGTGCCGGATCCTCCGCGGCGATCTTCGCCAGCTGCTGGTGCTTGGCCGCCATCTCCTCGAAACCGATGTCCTGCGCCGCTTCGGTGGTGGCGAACACGAAGGCGGTGTCCTGCAGCGGGAAGAAGCCCTTTGGGATCACCACATACGAGGCCACCGCTACCGCCACCGTCGCGCCGAAGCCGAGCAGCACCAGCCGCTGGTGGCCCAACGCCCACTGCAGGCTGCGGTCGTAGCCGGCCAACAGGCGCCCGGCCAGCGTGTCCTGGCCGTCGCGGTGGGCCGGCATGCGCTTCATCAGGTGCGCGGCCATCATCGGCGCCAGCGTCAGCGAGGCCACGATGGAAATCAGGATCGCGACCGTGATCGTCATTGCGAACTCGGCAAACAGGCGCCCGACCACGCCGCCCATGAACAGCAACGGGATGAACGCCGCGATCAGTGACAGGCTGATCGACACCACGGTGAAGCCGATTTCCTCGGCACCCTTCAGCGCCGCTTCAACGGGCCCGAGGCCGGCTTCGCGATGGCGGTGGATGTTCTCCACCACCACGATGGCGTCGTCCACCACGAAGCCGACCGCCACCACCAGTGCGACCAGGGTGAGATTGTTGAGGCTGAAGCCGGCCACATACATCGCCGCGAAGGTGGCAACCAGCGCCACCACCAGCACCGCACCGACGATGAGCGTGGCCGAGAGCTGGCGCAGGAACAGCCCCATCACCAGCACCACCAGCACGATGGTCAGCACCAGCGTGACTTCCACTTCGTGCAGCGAGGCACGGATGGTGCGCGTGCGGTCGTTGAGCACCTCCACATCGACGCTGGCCGGCAGGTTCGCGCTCAACGCCGGCAGTGCCGCCAGCACCGCATCGGTGGTGCGCACGATGTTCGCACCCGGCTGCCGGCTGATGATCAGGCCTACGCCGGGCTGACCGTTCGGCCACGCCTGCACATAGGCGTTCTCGGCACCGTCGACCACCTGCGCGACATCACCCAGCGTGACCGGTGAACCCTGCCGGTAGGCGACCACCAGCTGGCGGTAGTCCTGGGCATCGAACAGCTGGTCGTTGGCCTCGAACGTGGACGTGCGCTGTTCGCCCATCAAAGCGCCCTTGGCCTGGTTGAGGCTGGCGTTCTGGGCCACGCCGCGCAGGTCGGACAAGGTCATCCCCATCGCGGCCAGGCGCTCGGGTTGGGCCTGTATGCGGATGGCCGGGCGTTGCTGGCCAACGATGTTGACCTCGGACACGCCACTGATCTGGCTGATTGAACGCGCCAGGCGGCTCTCGGCCAGGTCGCTCAGCTCGGTCATCGACATCTGTGCCGAGACCACGCTGAGCACCAGGATCGGGCTGTCGGCCGGGTTGACCTTGCGCCAGGTCGGCAGGTTCGGCAGGTCGCTGGGCAGGCGCCCGGCCGCGGCATTGATGGCTGCCTGCACTTCCTGCGCGGCGGTATCGATGTTCTTTTCCAGATCGAACTGCAGCGTGATCGAGGTGCTGCCCAGCGCGCTGGTGGAGGTCATCTCGATGATGCCGGGCACGCCGGTCAGCTGCGTTTCCAGCGGCGTGGCCACCGCCGATGCCATGGTCTCGGCACTGGCGCCGGGCAGGCTGGCATTGACCCGGATGGTCGGGAATTCCGCTTCCGGTAATGGCGCCACCGGCAACCGCGGCAGTGCGGCTACACCAAGCAGTATCACCGCCAGCGTCAGCAGCGTGGTGGCCACCGGATGCCGAACGAACCAGCTGGACAGCGAGACGCGGGCACTCATGGTGCGGCCCCGGCCTTGGCAACCGGTGCGCCGGCTTCAGTGACGACCACACCCGGGCGCAGGCGCGACTGGCCATCGCGCACGATCACATCGCCCACCCGCAGTTCACCCTGGACGGCCACCTGACCGTTCTCGGCTTCACCGACAGTGACCGGCAGCACCTCGACGCTCCCATCGCCCACTACGCGGTAGACGAAGCTGCCCTCGACACCGCGCTGGATTGCGGCAGCGTCCACCACCAGTGCGTCCGTCGTCTGGCCGATGCGTACCCGCACGCTGACCAGCTGGCCCGGCCACAGCCGGTCGTCGGCATTGGCGAAGCGCGCACGCAACCGCACCGTGCCGGAAGTCTCGTCGATCTGGTTGTCGATCACCTGCAGGATGCCTTCCGCCAGGGATTGGCCACCATCGCGGTCCAGTGCCTGCACCGCCACGCCGCCGGCCGCCAACGCCTGCCTCAACTGCGGCAACGCGTCCTGCGGCAGCGCGAACACCACCGAGATCGGGTCGGTCTGCTGCACCGTCACCAGTCCCTGCGTATCGGTGGCACGCACCAGGTTGCCGGGGTCCACCTGCCGCAGGCCGATGCGGCCGTCCATCGGCGCCAGGATACGGGTGTACGACAGCTGCACCTGCGCGGCGTCCACCGCCGACTGGTTGCCACGCCCGGTGGCCTGCAACTGCTGCACCGTGGCCGCCTGCTGCTCCAGCATCTGCCGCGAGACCAGCTGGTCGGTAGACAGGTGCTGCAGCCGCGCCAGGTCCGAGCGCGCGGCATCCAACGTGGCCCGGTCGCGCACCACTGCGGCCTGTGCGCCACCCAGGTCGGCGCGGATCGCGCGATCATCGATACGGGCCAGCAACTGGCCCTTGCGCACCTTCTGGCCCTCCTCAAACAGCACCTCGGTCAGCACGCCATCGACCTGCGGCCGCAGCACGGTGCTCTGCAGCGACTGCACCGTGCCTACGCCGCTGCGCCAATGCGCCACATCGCGCTGCTCGACACGGCTGGTCACCACCGGTACCGGCGGCGGCGCACTGGCCGGTTGCGCGTCGCTGCGCGACACACCCTGGAACAACATCACCAGCGACAGCGCCACCAGCAGCAGCGCGCCCAGGGCCAGGTTGCGGCGACGCATTCGCGAGGACAGGAAGGGGATTCGCATGACAGGGATCCATACCGGTGCCGGCGCGGGGGCTGCGCGGGCCTGACCCCATCCTCACGGCTGGCCTCCGGCGCCTTGCTGTCGCCTGCCTGACAATTTCGTCAGGTGCCGATGGCGCTCGCATGGGGCGTGCGGGTGAACGGTGGCCCACCGCTGCATGGCGACCCGGTCGGTTCTTCGCAGCTCGCTTACAGACCCGGGCCGAAGATCCGGCCGTGGCCATCCACATCCGTGGCCCGCGCACCCACTCCTGGAGCCTGTCATGACCGGTATTCGCTACGTTCCTGTTGTCCTCGCCATCTCCGTCGGCCTGCTGCTGGGCGCCTGCTCCAAGACCCAGGAGGCGAGCAAGGCCACCGCCGCCGAGGACGTCACCGAAGTGAAGCTGATACCGCCGTATGAGTCGCTGGACAAGGACAAGGACGGCATCGTCACGCTGGCCGAGGTGGATGCGGTGGCGCCGGACTGGGCCGAACGCCTGCATGCCTGCGATACCGACCGTGACAAGACGTTGACCCGTGGCGAGTACGACGTGTGCAAGCAGACCAGCGCTTCGCATTGATCCATCACTGAATCCTCGATTGGCGCTGCGCATGCCCGGCTATACCAAGGTATAGCCGGGCTAACCCACGGGCCTCTAGGCCTGCCGCATTCAGTGGCGGACAATAGCGCCACTGGCCAGGGCAACCCTGGCTGGCACCCTCCCCTCATGGAGACGCAGATGGACCCCGACCCTGCCGGGCGCACCGCGCCCCGGATGACCGCCTGTTGCCTGTTCCTGGCGCCTGCCCGCCGGTCCCTGCCTGCCTGAGTGACGGGGGATCGCCAGGCGCCGCCTGCCTGGAGATCGCCCCCATGTCCTACAAGATCCTCTACATCACCCTGCGCCGCCTGATCGGCGAGCGCGATGTTGCCGCGCTGCGCAGCCAGCTGCTGCAGCACGGCCCGGTCACGTTTGCCCGTTCGCTGTCGCTCGGTTCGCCACGCGTGGTGGCCGACGCGCTGTCGCTGCTGCCGATCAGCGAGCGCATCAATGTGCTGCGCCACCTGCCCTATCCCCTGCGCGATGCGATGAAGCCGCTGTGCATCGGTGGCAGCCAGCGGCTGCACATGCAGCCATGGTCACCGGCGGTGCTGGCGATGCGCCACGCCTGACCTGTTCCAACTGTTCCGTTCGTGTTCCGGCCGCGGCCGGCTCTGACATTCGAGGAGAGTCCCATGAGCCTGCTCAACGCCTGGTTCAATGCCTTCCTGCGCAGCCGTCGCGCAGGCAACCTGTTCCGCCGCCGTGCGATGCCCGAAGCCGGCTTTGGCCCGGGCAGCGCCGAAGCAGCGCCGTTCGCGCTCACCACCGGCCTGGTCACCCTCGCCCAGCAGGAGGAAGCCGAGCTGCTGGCCACGCTGGAATCGCACGCCGACGGCCTCAGCCCGCATGAGGCCGAGGAACGGCTGGCCACGCTCGGCCCCAACGAGGTGGATCACGAAAAGCCGCTGCCGTGGTGGCGGCACCTGTGGCAGTGCTACCGCAATCCGTTCAATCTGCTGCTGACCGTGCTGGCGGCGGTGTCCTGGCTGACCGAGGACATCAAGGCCACCGTGGTGATCGGTGCGATGGTATTGCTGTCCACGCTGATCCGCTTCGTGCAGGAGGGGCGTTCGAACCGTGCCGCCGAGCGGCTGAAGGCACTGGTCGGCAACACTGCGCGCGTGCTGCGCCGCAATCCCGGCACCGAGGCTGCGGACGTGGCCGACCAGTACTTCGGCGCGCACCTGCACAGCCGTCGCCCGGCACGCCTGCTCGACCTGCCGATCCGCGAACTGGTGCCCGGCGACCACATCGTGCTGTCGGCCGGCGATATGATTCCGGCCGATTGCCGTGTACTGACCGCCAAGGACCTGTTCGTTGCCCAGGCCGCGATGACCGGCGAATCGCTGCCGGTAGAGAAGTTCGCGCACCCGGGCGACGGCCTGGCCGGCCTGCTGGAACAGCACAACCTGCTGTTCATGGGTACCAATGTGGTGTCCGGCACGGCCACCGCCGTGGTGCTGGCCACCGGCAACCGCACCTACTTCGGCACCCTGGCCCAGCGCAGCACCGCCACCGACCGTGCGCCCACCGCGTTCCAGGCCGGCGTCAACAGCGTCAGCTGGCTGCTGATCCGCTTTGCGCTGGTGATGGTGCCGTTCGTGCTGCTGATCAACGGCTGGACCAAGGGTGACTGGACCGAGGCGTTCCTGTTCGCGCTGTCGGTGGCGGTAGGCCTGACCCCGGAAATGTTGCCAATGATCGTCACCTCCACCCTGGCCAAGGGCGCGGTGCTGCTGTCGCGACGCAAGGTGATCGTCAAGCGCCTGGATGCGATCCAGAACTTCGGCGCCATGGAAGTGCTGTGCACCGACAAGACCGGCACGCTCACCCAGGACAAGATCGCGCTGGAGCGCCACACCGATGTGTTCGGTCACGATTCGGAAGACGTGTTGACGTTCGCCTATCTCAACAGCCACTTCCAGACCGGCCTGATCAACCTGCTTGACCGCGCGGTACTGGAGCACGTGGAGCTGCAGAGTTCGCTGCGGCTGTCGCAGGACTACCACAAGGTGGATGAGATCCCGTTCGATTTCGAGCGCCGCCGCATGTCGGTGGTGGTCTCCGAGCGCGAGGACCATCACGAGCTGATCTGCAAGGGAGCCGTGGAAGAGATGCTGGCGGTGTGCAGCACCGTGCGCGAGAACGGCCAGGACATGCCGCTGGACGAGCGCCGCCTGGCCCGCGTGCGGCAGACCACCGAGGAACTGAACGAACAGGGCCTGCGTGTGGTGGCGGTGGCAATGAAAGAGACCGCTGCCAGCCAGACTGTGTACACGCAGGCCGACGAGTGCGGCCTGACCCTGGTCGGCTACGTGGCCTTCCTGGACCCGCCGAAGGAATCGGCTGCGCAGGCGCTGCAGGCGCTGGCCGCGCATGGCGTGGAAGTGAAGGTCTTTACCGGCGACAACGAGCTGGTGACCGCCCGCGTCTGCGCGCAGGTGGGGCTGGACGCGGACACCATCCTGACCGGCCCGCAGATCGAGCGCATGGATGACGGTGCGTTGTCGCGGGCGCTGCACCACCACCGTGTGTTCGCCCGGCTGACGCCGCTGCACAAGGAGCGCCTGGTACGCGAGCTGCGCGCACAGGGCAAGGTGGTCGGCTTCCTCGGCGACGGCATCAACGATGCACCGGCGCTGCGCGCGGCCGACATCGGCATCAGCGTGGACAGCGCGGTGGACATCGCCAAGGAGGCCGCCGACATCATCCTGCTGGAAAAGAACCTGATGGTGCTGGAGGAAGGCGTCATCCAGGGCCGGCGCACGTTCAACAACATGCTGAAGTACATCCGCATGACCGCCAGCTCCAACTTCGGCAACGTGTTCTCGGTACTGGTGGCCTCGGCCTTCCTGCCATTCCTGCCGATGCTGCCGCTGCAGCTGCTGGTGCAGAACCTGCTGTACGACATCTCGCAGATCGCCATTCCGTTCGACAACGTGGACGAGGAGCTGGTGCGCAAGCCGCTGAAGTGGAACCCGGCGGACATCGGCCGCTTCATGGTGTTCTTCGGGCCGATCAGCTCGATCTTCGACCTGACCTGCTTCGCCTTGATGTGGTACGTGTTCGATGCACGCACGCCGGCCGACCAGGGCCTGTTCCAGTCCGGCTGGTTCGTGGTGGGCCTGCTGACCCAGACCCTGATCGTGCACATGATCCGTACGCCGAAGGTGCCGTTCCTGCAGAGCATCGCCGCACCGCCGCTGCTGGTGATGACCGGCCTGATCATGGCCATCGGCGTGGCCCTGCCGATGAGCCCGCTGGCCGGCTACTTCAAGCTGCAGGCCCTGCCGACCGGCTACTGGCCGTTCCTGGTGGCGATCCTGTTCGGCTACGCGGTGCTGACCACCGCACTGAAGAAGTTCTACATCCGTCGCTACGGCTGGCAGTAAGCGGCTGCCTTGTCCAGGGAGAAACACAATGGACATCAATCCCAACCTGCCGGCGTTCAACGCCGGCGCCACGCTCAGCTCGCTGATCAGCCTGTCGGTGGCGTTCGTGCTGGGCACGATCATCGGCCTGGAGCGACAGCTGCGCCAACGCACCGCCGGCCTGCGCACCAACACGCTGGTGGCAGTAGGTGCGGCAGTATTCGTCGATCTGGCAGTCCGCTTCCATGACCTGTACGGTGGCCCACCGTCACCGCTGCATGTGGTGGCCTATGTGATCTCCGGCGTCGGCTTCCTCGGCGCCGGCGCGATCATGAAGGACGGCGCCCAGGTGTCCGGCCTGAACACCGCTGCCACCCTGTGGGGATCGGCGGCGGTGGGTGCCTGCGCAGGCATCAAGCTGCTGCCGGAAGCGGTGATGGCGGCGGTATTCGTGCTGGCCGCTAACACCCTGCTGCGACCGGTGGTGAACCGCATCCAGCGGCAGCCTCTGCCGGAGGCGTTCAGCGAGGCGACCTATGCGATCAACGTGGTCTGCCAGCGCGAGCAGCAGGCCGAGGTGCTGGACCAGCTGTTGCTGCTGCTTGAGCAGGCGCAGTACCCGGTGCGCGCGGTGGACCAGCGCCCGTTCGGCGAGCGCGACGTGGAAATCGAAGCGGTGTTGTATGCCACCACGGTGGATGCCGGCGAACTGGATGCCGTACTGGCGACGCTGGCGACCACGCCCGGGGTGTTGCAGGGGTTCTGGAACGCCAGCCTGGAGGAGTAGTGCCGGCCGCTGGCCGGCAACCTCATGATCTCCGGGGAGGTCCTGCAGCTGCCGGCCAGCGGCCGGCACTACCGGGCATCACGTTGATGCGTGCCGGCATCCACCAATGGCGGCTTTGCTATCCTTTCCGCCCACGCCAGGGAGCCGTCCCGATGCCATCGCTGTTGCCCCGCCGCCCACTGGTGCTGCTGGCCCTGATCGTCGTGATGGCGGCGATCTTCCTGATCGACACCGTCACCGATTACGCGGTCGCCGCCGCCTGCTTCTATGCAGCGGTCATTCTCGCCGCATCGCGCGTACTGAGCGCGCGCGGGCTGATCACCCTGGCCATTGCCTGCATCGCGCTGACCGGGCTGAGCTTCTTCCTCACCCGCTTCGGCACCTACCGCATCGGCCTGGTCAACTCGGTGATCGGCATGCTGGTGATCGGCATCACCACCTACCTCGCCCTGAACATGGAAGCGGCCAAGGCCGCCGTGCAGGAAGCGCAGGGCCGCCTGCTGCGGGTGGCACGCGCCTCCACCGTAGGCGAACTGACCACCTCCATCGCCCATGAGGTGAACCAGCCGCTGGCGGCCATCGCCAGCAGCGCCGAAGCCTGCCAGCGCTGGCTGGCGCAGGACCCGCCGAACGTGGACAAGGCACGCCAGACCGTGGCCCGCATCCTGGCCGATGCGCACCGCGCCGGTGACGTGATCGCCCGTATCCGCGGCCTGACCCAAGGTGCCGCACCGGAACGGCGCGCCTTCGACCTGAACCAGGCGGTGGAGGAAATGCTGGCACTGTCGCGCAGCGAGCTGGACCAGCATGGCGTGGCCGTGGCGCTGCTGCTGGACGCCGACCTGCCGCCGGTGCAGGCCGACCGCGTGCAGGTGCAGCAGGTGATCGGCAACCTGATCCTCAATGCGGTGGACGCGATGGAAGGCGTGCCCGCCGCCGACCGGCGCCTGTCGCTGCTGACCCGGCGTGACGGCCAGCGGGTCAGTCTCAGTGTGCGCGACCGCGGCGTCGGCCTGCCCGTCGACCATCCCGAACGTGTGTTCGATGCGTTCTGGACCACCAAGTCACACGGACTGGGGCTCGGGCTCAGCCTGAGCCGCTCAATGATCGAGGCCAACGACGGCCAGATCCGCGCCGAACGACCGGCAGGCGGCGGTGCCTGCTTCGTGTTCGACCTGCCGATCGCCACGGATTCTCCCCATGCGTAAGCCCGCTGCACCCATCGTCGACCCGGCACCCATCGTCTACGTGATCGACGACGATCCGTCGGTGCGCGCGGCACTGGAAGACCTGCTGGCCTCGATGGGCCTGCAGGTACGGGCCTTCGCCTCCACCCAGGCGTTCCTCGAACACGAACTGGAAGACGCGCCGGCCTGCCTGGTGCTGGACGTGCGCATGCCAGGCCAGAGCGGCCTCGAATTCCACCGCACGATGGACAGCCACGGCCTGCAGTTGCCGGTGGTGTTCATCACCGGCCACGGCGATATTGCGATGGGCGTCAACGCGATCAAGGACGGCGCCATCGAATTCCTGACCAAGCCCTTCCGTGACCAGGAACTGCTCGATGCCATCCACAAGGGCATCGAGATCGACCGCCAGCGCCGCCGCGAGGGCGACGTGCTGGGCGCGCTGCAGCTGCGTTGGGACACCCTCAATGCCGGCGAGCGCGAAGTGGTCGATGGCGTGGTGCGCGGCCGGCTCAACAAGCAGATCGCCGGTGACCTCGGCGTCAGCGAGATCACGGTGAAGGTGCGCCGTGCGCAGGTGATGCGCAAGATGGGCGCACGCACCCTGGTTGACCTGGTACGCATGTACGACCGCCTGCAGGCGGGGACGCCATGAACGTCCACGTCGCCTTGCTGCGCGCGGTCAACGTCGGCGGCACCGGCAAGCTGCCGATGCGCGAACTGGTGGCGATGTGCGAGGACGCAGGCTTCGCCGATGTCCGCACGTACATCGCCAGCGGCAATGTGGTGCTGCGCAGCGCACTCGACGAAACGGGGGTGCGCCAGGCCCTCGGCCAGCGGCTCCAGGAATATGCCGGCAAGCCGGTGGGCGTGCTGGTGCGCTCGGCCAACGAGATCGCCGCCGTGGTGGCGCGCAATCCGTTTGCGCAGGCCGCCGGCAACCGTGTAGTCGCGCTGTTCCTCGACGGCAGCCTGCCCGCGGACCCGCTGGACGGCGTGACCGGCCGGCGCGACGAACATCTCGCACTCGGCACGCGCGAGATGTTCATCCACTACGGCGCGGGCATGGCCGACTCGCGCCTGCGTGTTCCCGGCTCGGCACAGGGCACGGCGCGCAACCTCAACACCGTCGCCCGGCTCGCGGCGATGGCAGCGGAGCTTCGCTAGGGTTCTTCCGGCAGGCTGTAGAGCAACCGGTAGTCATGGCGGCCCTCGCTGATGGTGATCTCCAGCGTGCCGGCCAGGCCGAGCAGCCCGTCGCTGCCGGAATCAGGCACCACCACCACGCTCAGCTGCGGCGTGCCACGGGTCATCAAGCCGTTGTGCTGCAGGGTGAACCCACCCTGGCGCCCGGCCAGCGTGGCCGTCACCCGTTCCATCGCCACGTAGCCGGCCGAACCCTGCACCGGCGTGCGGAAGGCCAGCATCTGGCCGACGCTGCTGCCGTGCAGGTCGCCGGCGAAGGTCTTGTTGATCGACATCACCGCGATCGGGCCGTCATTGCCACCGATCGGCCGCAGATCCACTTCAAACGTACCGTGTGCTTCGCCCTGCATCCTGCTCTCCCCTCTGATCGGTTGGACGCTGCTACTTCTTCGTGGCCAGCACGATCACCCCGGCCAGTACCAGGCCGATGCCGCTCCACTCCCGCAGGCTGGGCCGCTCGCCCAGCAGAAGATAGGCCAGCACGATCACCAGCACCACGCTGAACTTGTCCACCACCGCCACCTTGGCCAGTTCTCCGCTCTGCAGCGCGCGGAAGTAGAACAGCCACGAAGCACCGGTGGCCAGCGCCGACAACACCAGGAACAGCTGGGTGCGCCCCGGCAGCAGCAACGGGTTGGACCATTTGCCGGTGACCACCACCAGCGGCAGGATCACCGCCGCCACCACCAGGGTGCGGATGGCCATGGCCAGGTCCGAGTCGACGCCCTTGACGCCGACCTTGGCGAACAGCGCGGTCAGCGCCGCGAACACGGCAGACAATCCGGCCCAGATCAACCACTGCGGTACGTTCTGCACGAAGCCCTCGCTTGCCGGAACGGATAAGCGGGCGCCAACGCTACTCCACCCTGCCATCGGTGGGGCTTCACCTGCTCATCACCGCCGTTACAATGGGCGAGGAATCGCCAGGGGGCGATCTGCAGGGAATGCGCCATGCGTGAACAGGACACCACCCTCGCCCGTACCGGGCCCGCTGCCCTTGACCGGGCCCGCCTGCCGTGCAGCGCACGGCGGCCGCTCCCCTTCCCCTTCGTTTCGCAGCAACCTGCCCGTTCCGCGCGGCGGGTTCCTCATCGCTTGCCCTGACCGGAGCCGTCGAAATGTCCGAGAACACCCTCCTTGCCACGCCGGCCGCTACCGCGCCGATCAAGTACCTCGACCGCGCCATGGCCACGCTGCGCAGCCTGGGCCTGGCCGCCCCCCAGGACAACAACGCACCGGCCATCGCGCTGGTTTCGCAGCTGTCCACCCTGGACCAGGGCCGCGTGGTGGCCATTGCCCGCGTGCTGCAGCAGTCCGGCCACTTCAATGCCGTGATGCGTGATGAGATCAGCTCGGCCAAGGTGTCCGACCGCTATACCGAGATCATCCGCGCCTTCGACAGCATCCGTGACGACGCCAGCACCATGGTCGAACAGGTGCGCGACGGCAAGATCGATATGGGCGAGCGCCTGCAGAACCTGTGGATGAAGGTCACCCGCGGTGACATCCCGAGCCGGTTCGAGAAGATCCGCCGTACGTTCCTGGAGGTCAGCCGCGATTCCGCCGAGCAGCTGCAGCGCGAATCGCGCGTGCTGGAGATGTACGGCGACTTCCGCCTGTCGATCAAGGATGCCGAAATCCAGGCGCATGAGTTGTTGAAGCTGCAGGAACAGGTGCTGGCCGATGCGCGCGAGGCGCTGAAGCAGGCGCAGCAGCGCGTGGAAACGGCCGACCCGGCCGCCGATGCCGCTGATACCGGCCGCCTGGTCATGGCTCGCGATGAAGCCCTGCGCAACAACCAGGCCGAGGAGTCGCGCTACCAGCTGGCCAAGGACCTGGCCGAGAACCTGCAGGTGAACTACGCCACCTCCGAGGCGATCATGCTGCGCGTGCACCAGTCGCACGAGGTCAAGCGCCGCGTCAACGAGCGCTCGGTGGTGTTCTTCTCCACCAACGAAACCAGCTTCACCGCCTTGAACCTGGCCTTCACCACGCAGATGGGCCTGCACGAGTCCACGCAGGCGCTCAATGCGATGACCGAGGGCACCTCCAAGGGCCTGGAAGCGGTGGCCAACATTGGCGACGACGTGCTGCACGAGGGCCTGAAGGCCGGCTACGGCGCAACCATCGGCGTCGATTCGGTACGCAAGCTGGTCGATGCGGTGGTGCGCTTCCAGGAAACCTCGCTGCAGGAGATCGAGCAGCTGCGTGGCCAGGCCACCCGCGATTCGGCGGAGATCGCCGAGTATGTCGAACAGGGCAAGCAGCGTTTCGCAGCCCTTCTGCAGGCACCGCCGAGCCCGGAGTCGCGCTGAGGTGAGTGCGACGATGGCCCCTGCCGAGCTGCAGGATGCGCTGCTGACCATGGATGTGGTCGACCAGCTGCGCTACCGCAATGCCGAAATGAAGGCGCTGGCCGACAGCGGCCATGACAAGGCGACGCTGAAGCAGCGCCTGCTTGAGTTGTACCGCTCGCAGGGCATCGAGGTCTCCGACGAGATCCTCGAGGCCGGCATCCAGGCCCAGCGTGAGCAGCGCTACCTCTACACCGCGCCGCGTGGCTGGAAGGCATGGCTGGCGCGGCGCTGGATCGATCGCAGCCGGCTGCTGAAATGGGCGCTGATCGCCGCCCTGGTGCTGCTGATGCTCGCGGTCCTGCTGGTGATGGCGCGCAGCTTCGGGGCGTTTGTGCACGAGAGCAACGTGCAGAAGAACGTGCAGGTGCTGAACGACAAGGTGGCCGCGCAGCAACAGGCGGCGGCTGCAGCGCACGCCCTGCTGGCCGCACAGGAACAGGCGCTGCAGGGACTGCTGCCACGTGCCACCGCCAGCGGCGAGCGCCTGCAGCCGCTGACCGAAGGCGCACAGACCGCGCTGGCCGAAGCACAGCGGCGCTTTGCCGACGTTCCCGCCGCGATGGCAACGCTGCCGACCCTTGTGCGCAAGGACAAGCTCACCCGGCTCAGCAGCGGTGGCAGCGCCACCGGCGAGCAGGCGGCCGCGCAGGTGGAGCAGCATCGGCTGGCAGCCGCGCAGCTGCTGGCGCAGGCCAGGGACACCCTGCCGCCGCTGACCGAGCGGGTGAACACTCTCGGCCAGGCCATCGAGGCCAGCGAGCTGCTGGATACCACCAACGCCGCTGCAAAGGCAGCACGCCTCGCGCCGGATGCCGAGCAGGTGCGCGCACGCGCCTACACCGGCGGCGACGTGGCACTGCGCGCGGGCGACATCGCCGCGGCCGGCCAGGCAGTAGTGACTCTGAAGGACCTGATCGGCAGCGCCGACAAACTGGCCGCGCTCAACGAGCGGCTGGCCCAGCTCAAGACCGACGGCCTCGCCACCGGCGTCGCCGGCGAAGACCGCAAGCGCTTCGAGCGTGCGCTGGACCAGGCCGCCCGCCTGATCCGGGTCGAGACGCTGGCTGAAGCCGGGCCGGCCCTGGACGAGGTCAGCCAACTGGTGGGGCTGCTGTCGCAGACCCTGGTCTACCGCATCGTCAACCGCGACGATGAGCGCACCGGCGTCTGGCGCTACAACGAAAAGGCCAACGGTGGCCGCAACTACTACCTGGTGACCGAAGCACTGGACGAGGCCGGCAAGGCCACCGAACTGCTGATCCGCAATGAGGAAACCGGCAAGGACGAATGGGCCTCGCTGTTCGCCGTGCGCGTGCCGGAGGCCACCTACAACCGGGTTGCGGCGGACAAGCAGGACAACGGCATCATCGAAGACGACCAGATCGGCAGCAAGCCGCGCGGCAGCCTGTCGCCGCGTTTCCGCATGCCCGCCACCGGCGGCTACATCACCGAATGGTGATGGGTAAGGAACTGACATGAGAGATCTGAACGACGCGATTGCCGATGTCGAAACCGATATCGGCCAGGTGCAGGCACAACTGGCCACGCGTGGCGACCAGTGCCGGGAACTGATCAAGGAACAGGAAGCGCTGCACGGGCGGGTCCGCGACGACTTCAACGCACTGGCGCGCCTGCAAGCCGAGGCCGCCACCGATGCGTCGCCGATGCTGGCCCGGGACCTGCTGCAGCAATCCAACGCCGATCTGCAGCGCCGTGATCGCAAAGCGGCGGTGCTGGCCGACGAGCTGCAGGCGCTGCTGGACATCGAGCAGTCGCTGCAGCAGCGGTCGCAGGAAGCCGTTGCTGCACGCGACGCCGCTGGCGGACGGTGGCAGGCCCTGCAGGACCAGGTGGACACCACGCTGGAAGCGGAACCCACCTACAGGGTGCTGCAGGACGACCTGCAGCTGGCCGAGGCGCGCGCCGACACGGTCGAGCGCATGGCCGCCTCTGCGCAGTCTGAGCGTGACGCCAAGGCCGGCGCCTACCAGGCCGACCCGATCTTCATGTACCTGCACCGTCGCAGCTTCGGCAGCGCGGCCTATCGCGGCTGGCCGCTGGTGCGCACGGTCGATGGCTGGCTGGCCGAGCTGTGCGGCTTCGACCGTGCCCGTCGCGAGTACGCCACGCTGGTCGAGCTTCCGCCCTACCTGCAGGAACATGCCGGACGCGCCCGCGACGACGTGGAGGCGGCCCGCCAACCGGTGCAGCAGGCCCGCGACGCGGCCCTCGCCCACGCCGGTGGCGACCCGCTGCGCCAGCAGTTGCAGACGGCACAGAGCGCAGTAGCGCAGGCGCTGTTGGCCGAGCAGCTGCATCGGCAGACCGTGGATGCCAAGCAGGCACAGATCGATGGCTTCCGCAGCTGGACCGATGCCGAAGGTGGCGCCCTGCTCACCGCGCTGGCGCGCACGCTGTCGGCCAAGAGCATGGACGACCTGTACCGCCGCGTTGCCGCCACCGCCTCCGGCGAGGACGATGCCGTGCTCGAACGCATCCATGGCAGTCGCCTGCGCCTGGGCGAGATCGACGGCATGGTGGCTGAGCACACCCGTGAAATGGCCGTGCTGAAGAAGCGCCTGGACAGCCTGCAGGCTGCGCGCAGGAGCTACCAGGCGGCGGCAGACATCCAACGACAGGCCTACGAGGCGCCGAGCTACCGGGCCGCCGCGCCGGCCACCGTTGCCGCGTCCTTCTTCAGCACCACCAGCAGCCGAAGCACCACCCGCTCCTCTGGCAGCCTGTTCGACCTGCTTGCGGGCGGTTCCAGCAGTTCCAGCTCGAGTTCAAGCTCGCGCTCGAGTTCCAGCTCAAGCTCCAGTTCCAGTTCCAGTTCCAGCGGCAGCAGCTTCCACAGCGGCGGCGGCATCAGCGGTGGCGGTGGCTTCAAGACCGGCGGCGGGTTCTAGCCCGGCAACGCCCGGGTGCGCCGCTTCAGCCGCGTATCCAGCAGCCCCACGCCCAGCAGCACCAGGCTGGTCAGCCATCCGGCGGCCAGCAGGTGCATCCAGGGCAACGCCAGGCCCAGCACCAGCAGCGCGGCGGCGCCCAGCAGGTGCGAGCGCGGCGCGTGCCCATAGACCACGCGCTTGTACAGGGCACTGCCCAGCAGATAGATCAGCGGGCCCGCCACCATCACGGTGGCGTACACCGTGGTGACGGCCGCCCCCGGATGGTCCATGACCAGATCGTTGCCCACCGCGGTGGCGATGATGCCGGCGATCAGCAGCGCGTGCACGTAATGGAAGTTGGCGCCCATCCGTCCGGGGTCTTCGGCGTGGGTGATGGCCTCCGTGGCATCGCGGCTGGAGATGCCGAAGTACAGCCACCACATGGCAATCGTGCCAGCGAAGGTGGCCAGCACCGCAGATACCACCTGCAGGCTCCAGTGCTCGACGTCGCTGAGCACGCCACCGGTGGCCAGCAACGTCTCGCCCAGGGCGACGATGACGAACAGCTGGCAACGTTCGGCCAGGTGACCGCCCTCGATGGTCCAGTCACGGGTATGCGACCGGCCCATGCCTGGGAACGCGAAGCCGAACATCGGCGAGATGTATTCGCAGGCGACCGCCGCCGCCCACAGTGCCAGCCGCAGATTGCCCTCGGCCGCTGCGCCGGCCAGCCAGAAGCAGGCCGAGACGCTGACCCAGGCCAGCATGCGGCGGAAGTTCGGCGCCAACGGATGGTTGCGGCCGACCTCGAACAGCACGAACGCGGTGCGTCCGACCTGCATCGTGGCGTACGCCCCGGCGAACATCCATGCACGATCGGCAAACGCCTCGGGAATGGACGAGGACATCAACAACGCCAGCAGCATGGTGGCGAACATCAGGCCGCGGATGCGTGGCGCCTCCGGATCGAACCAGTTGCTGACCCAGCAGGCGTACTGCCAGCCGAGCCAGACCGCGAACCACAGCACCAGCGTCTGCAGCACGCCGGCCAGGTCCAGGTGGTGCAACAGATGGTGGCTGAGCTGGGTGACCGCGAACACGTAGACCAGGTCGAAGAACAGTTCTTCGTAGGTCACGCGGGCATGATGGCCATCGCGGTGGCGCAGCGCCGGCAGGCGCAGTCGGGTACTCATGGAACTCCTTCAGCGCGCCAGGCGCCAGTACAGGAAACCGGCCAGCAGCGCCGGCACGGCGAACACCAGCAACAGGATCGGCAGCTCCTCGCGTACCGCGTAACCGGCCTTGCTGACCCCCACCCACATGTTGGCCACGGCCACCAGCAACCAGGTGGCGATGAATGCGATCAGCGCCGTGGGCAGCTGCGAGGTGCCCACGCTCCAGAGATGGCCGAACAACAGGAACACCCCCAGCAGCAGCACGCCTGCGGTGATCACCAGAATCACATGCATCCGTCGATCTCCTTGAGTCCCCAGGCAGGCTAGCCCGGGCCGATTCTGCGCTCCAGCCGATGATCGTGGTTTCACTTTCCAGCCGCCGCGAACAATCGGCGCGGCCGGCCGCGCATGGCAAACGCGAACAGTTCCCATTAGTATTGCGTCGTCGCGCAGGGATGCCCTCCCCGCGCCCGCCCTTCGTCCTTGCTGCCGGTCCGGATGTCCCAGCTGCCTTCCCCTCACCCGCCTGCGCTGCCGCTGGTGTCTTCGCTGGTGCGCCACTACGAGGAACTGGTGGATTACCTGCGTCGCCGCTTCCGCTCGCCCGGGCTGGCCCGCGAAGTGGTCCACGATGTCTGCGTACGCCTGCTGGAGCGACCGCCCGTGCACGACGCACGGCAACCGATCGCGCTGCTGCGCCGGATCGCCCACGACGCGGCGGTGGACCGCTGCCGCGCCGAAGACCTGCGCCGGCACTGGGTCGAGCCGCGCGCCGAACTGCCCGAGGGCGCCTGCCCGCGCCCCGGGCCCGAGCAGCACGCGCAGGGCATGCACGCGCTTGAGCATTTGAGCGTCACCATCGAACGGATGCCCTGCCGGCGCCAGCAGGTCTTCATCCTGCACAAGATCCACGAGCTGCCACAGGCAGAAGTCGCGCGGCGCATGGGCATCGGCCTGAAGGCGGTGGAGCGCCACCTGCGCCTGGCAATGGACGACTGCCGTCTGTCGGCAGGGCTGCAATGAGCCGCACGCCCGACCCCACGGAACCCCAGCCACCGCCGGGTTCCACCGATCAGGTGCTGGAGCGGCACCGCGATGCCTTGAAGCAACGCTTCCCGATGCCGGGTCCCGAGCAGCTGCAGCGGAAACGTGGCCGCCCGCCCATCAAGGCCGTGCTGCCAGTGCTGCTGGTCGCCGCTGGCGCCCTGCTGCTGATCGACCCGGCCTGGCAGGTCCGCGATTACCAGACCGCCGTCGGCGAACGCCGCAACGTCACCCTGCCCGATGGCAGCGAGGTGCTGCTTGATGCTGGCACCCACCTGCAGGTGCGCCGGCACCTGCGCTCGCGGCAGGTGCTGCTGGCACGCGGCCAGGCGCGCTTCCAGGTACAGCACTCGGCGTGGCGCCCCTTCCTGGTCGATGCCGGTCCGGTACACGTGCGCAATTACGGCACCGTATTCGATGTGGACCGCCAGGGCGGTCTGAGCGAGGTGACCCTGTGGCGCGGCGAGGTGGGCGTACGCGTCGACGGCAGCGAGGCCGAGCAACGCCTGAAGCCGGGCCAGCGCCTGCTGGCCCAGGCAGGGTCGTTGTCGCCGCCCGAAGCGGTCAGCCCGGACCGGGCCGACTGGACCACCGGGCGGTTGCAGTTCGATCGGCTGCCGCTGTCGGAAGTGCTGCGCATCCTGCAGCGCTACCACGACCGCCCGATCGTGCTGGACGACCCGGCGCTGGGCCCGCTGCTGGTCTCGGGCGTGTTCGATGCCGATCGCGCCGAGACCGCCGTGGCACTGCTGCCGGACATCCTGCCGGTACAGCTGCAGACCGCCGCCGACGGCAGCCTGCACCTGCGCGCTCGCGATTGATTGCCGCCATGAGGGTGGGTAGCGCGCCCTCCCATCCGGCAGGTGCTTGAACCCCTCCGAAGGACCCCCGCATGACCCGCCCTGTTACGCCCGCCACGCTGCGCCGGTTGGCGCCCACCCTGCTCGCCGCCTGCCTGTGCGCGACGCTGCCCGTTGCCGCGCAGGCGTCCGAACCGACCGCCGTCGAGGTCCACCTGCCGGCGGGTTCCCTGCAGGCCTCACTCAACGCGTTGGCCCGGCAGAGCGGCATCCAGCTGCTGTTCGCCGCCGACAGTGTCAGCGGGCGCACCGCACCGGCGCTGGACGGCCGTTACACCCCGCGCGAGGCGCTGCAGCGCCTGCTGGCCGGCCAGGGCCTGGCACTGCAGGAACGCTCGCCGGGCGTCTTCGTGCTGAGCGCGGCCGCCGCTGCACCTGTGCAGGCCAAGGCCCCTGCGCCTGCCCGCCCTGCGCCGCAGGCCGCAGCCACCTCGCTGGCCCGCGTCACGGTCTCGGCGTCCACCGCGCGCATGGCGCAGGGCGAGACCGCCATGCCCAACACCATCACCGTGCTGACGCGCGAGGACATCGCGCAGCAGCTGGCGCTGGGCTCGGATGTCTCGCGCGTGCTGTCGTCACAGATCCCGGCCTTTGCGCCCGCCCGCGAGAAGATGTCCAACTACGGCGAGAGCATGCGTGGGCGCGGCATCCTGTACATGGTCGACGGCGTGCCGCAGTCCACGCCGCTGCGCGATGGCTCGCGTGACTCGCACACCATCGACCCGGCGATGATCGAACGCATTGAAGTCATCCATGGCGCCAACGCCCTGCAGGGCATCGGCGGTACCGGCGGCATCGTCAACATCATCACCCGCAGCGCGCCTGGCGAACCGGGCGCATTCCTGTTCGACAGCAACCTCAGCTACAGCAGCGCGCTGCCCCGCCGCCACGACGATAACGGCCAGCGCGCTTCGGCGCTGGTGGGCATGCGTGGCGAGCAGTTCGACCTGGTCGCGGGGCTGGCCTACGAGCGCCAGGGCCTGTTCCACGACGGCGAAGGGCGCTCGATCGGCACCAACGCGCAGGGCGAGCTGATGGATTCGACCTCGTCGAACGTGTTCGCCAAGTTCGGCTGGAACATTGCCGAAGGCCACCGCCTGCAGCTGATGGCCAACCGCTACGAACTGCGCGGGCTGGACAATTATCTGGCGGTGAACGGCGACTTCCGCAGCGGGCGCCCGACCATTTCGGTGCCCGGTGACACCCCGCTGGACCCGCCGATGAACCGCTCACGCTCGTTGACCGCGGACTACAGCGCCGCCGATCTGCTCGGTGGCCGCTTCCAGGCACAGGCGTTCGCGGTCGACTTCGAAGGCCGCTATGGCGCCAGCCAGTGGGACCCGTGGGGCAACACCGGCGCCAATGCCGCCTGGGACCAGACCCAGAACGAATCGGACAAGCGCGGCTTCAAGCTGACCCAGAGCTGGAGCCGCATCGCCGGCACCACGCTGGACGTGACCCTGGGCCTGGACGGCCTGCGTGATCGCACCCACCAGGTGTTGCTGGCCAGCGGCATGAACTGGGTGCCGTTGACCACCTACCAGAGCCTGTCGCCGCTGCTGCAGCTGCATTGGTGGCCGACCGACCACCTGATGCTGTCCGGCGGCCTGCGCTACGAGAAGGGCGAGCTGGAAGTGGGCGACTACACCACCCTGCCCCGCTATGGCGCGCGCAAGGTGGCCGGTGGCAAGCCGACCATGAGCGAGACCCTGCCCAACTTCGGCGCGGTCTGGTACATCAACGATCGCCTCAACGCCTATGCGTCCTACTCGGAGGGTTACACCGTGGCCGACGTCGGCCGCGTACTGCGTGCGATCAACCGCGACGGCCAGCGCGTGGACAGCCTGGTGGACCTGTCGCCGGTGGTGTCGGACAACCGCGAGATCGGCCTGGAGTATGACGATGGCCGCTTCAGCGGCGATATCGCCTACTACACCTCCGAATCCAGGCTCGGCTCGGTGCTGGTCTACGATGCGGGCATCGATGCCTACAACGTGCAGCGCCAGGCCACCCGCGTGGAGGGTTTCGAAAGCAACCTGCGCCTGCAACTGGGCAACAGTCGCTTGGGCCTGGGCTATGCGCGCGCCAACGGACGCTACGACGCCAACATCGATGGCCAGCTGGACAGCGACCTGGCGGGCGTGAACATCGCACCGAACCGGCTGACCGCGTTCTGGGAACAGAACTGGACACCGCAGCTGAGCACCCGACTGCAGGCCAGCCACGCCTTCGATCGCGACTTCGACCAGCTGGGCGCACGGGTGGCCGAGTTCAAGGGCTACACCACGGTGGATCTGGTTGCACGCTACACGCTGGACAAGCATGCCTTCACGCTGGGCGTGCAGAACCTGGCCAACAAGCAGTACATCAGCTACTACTCGCAGACCACGCCGTCGAACCCGAGTTACTTCTCCGGACGTGGCCGGGTACTGACGCTGGGGTGGCAGTACCGCTATTGAGCCTGCACGGGGCCCGGGGCGATGTCGCCCCGGGCCCAGGCCACACGCCCCGGATCAGGCGGCGTAGCGCCGCTCACCCTGCAGCCAGGTCTCCATCACATTCAGGTCGATGATCCTTGCCGGATCGATCGTGAGCGGATCGCGGTCGAGGATGACCATGTCAGCGTATTTGCCGTGCTCCAGGCTGCCGACGATGTCGTCCACCCGGCACTGCCATGCCGCATCGATGGTCACTGCGCGCAGCGCCTGCTCAACACTGATGCACTCTTCCGGATTCAACACTTCGCCGCCATCACGCATGCGCCGGTTCACCGCGTTGTCGATGTAGCGCAACGGTTCGATGGTGGTGACGTTGAAATCGGAGTGCAGCGAAATGCGCAGACCGCCCACCAGCGCCGACCGGCATGGATCGTAGAGATCGGCGCGCTGCGGGCCGAGGATGTTGTCGCGGAACGCCTTTCCCCAGTAGTACACGTGCCCGATCAGGAACGAAGGCGAAACCTGGAGGTCGGCCAGGCGGACGATCTGCTCAGGATGCAGCACGCTGCAGTGCTCGATGCGATGGCGATGATCGGCGCGCGCGGTCTTTGCCAGCACCGCCTGGTAGACGTTCAGCGTGGTGTCGATTGCCGCATCACCATTCGCATGGATTCCCACCTGCCAACCGAGGTCGTGCGCGCGCTGCACCCCGGCTATCAACTCGGCTTCGGTGTAGTTCAATGCGCCTCGCTTGTCCGAACCCAGATAATTCTCGCGCTGATAGCCCGTCTGCGCCTGGTTGGAGCCATCGGACCAGAACTTGATACCGGTCAGGCGGAATCGATCATTGCCATCGCCGGGCCTGAGGCCGCGCTTGATCCAGTCGTCCATCAGATCGGAAGTGAGGAATCCCGAGTAGCGGATGGGAGGATTCTTCGCCATCACTCCATTGAGCACGTCCAGGTCCGTCGTGCCGCCGGTACCAATACCTGCGTCATGCAGGCTGGTGCAGCCCGCCTTGGTCGCGTCCGCGAACAACTGCTGGATCAGCTCGGCATAGCGTTCCGGGCTGGGCATCGGCATTACCGCCATGAACGGTTTCATCGCAGGAGATTCCTGCATGCGCCCCGTGAGCTTCCCGTTCGCTCGATCGTAGCGCCCCTGGTCGGGATCTGGCGTTGCATCGGTGACACCGGCCGCAGCGAATCCTTTCGTGTTGCTGTAGGCGATGTGCCCATTGGACTCCAGCACGAACACCGGATTATCGGCCGCCACATCGTCCAGCGCCTGCATCGTGATGGCCTTGCCGGGCATCAGCGAGGGGTCGATGCCCTGTGCAACCACCCATTCGCCGGGCTTGCTCGCACTCGCGGCGGCGCCGATCTTCGACAGCGCCTCGGCCAGCGTGCCGGTACTGAACGGCGTCACGTCCACCCAGTCGGACAGCATCGCCATCGCCGAGTGCATATGCGGGTCGATGAAGCCTGGCAGCAGCGCTCTGCCGCGCAGGTCGACGACATCGGTCTGGCGCCCCCGATGCAGCATGACGTCCTCGTGGCTGCCCGTGGCCAGGATCCGTCCCTGGCGAACCGCGACCGCCTGCACCTTGCCCTTGGGCCCGAGCGTATGGATCGGACCGCCATGGAAAATCCGATCCGCCGGCCCGGCCAGGTTCGGCGCCGGCGTAGCGGAGAACGCCGCCAGCGGTACCGCCGACCCCACCAGCGCCGCCGCGCCCAACCCGACCATCCCGCCCAGAAACTCGCGACGTGCCTGCAGGAATGCTGCGGCTCCTGGATTGCACACAATGCACATGCGCCTGCTCCTTCCTTGTGGTCGGTGCAGGCTACCCCGTGCGATGCGAACACGTTGCGAACTGCATCGCCCTTTCACGGCAGTTGTCGCGCCAATATTCCGGCACCTGCAACCCCGGCTCATGGCAGGCATGAGGAATCATCGAAACGGCATCGGAAAGCACCGTGCTAGCCTCGATCCACCTTCCCGATACACCTTTCACATGCGCCTGCACATGCTCGCCCTCGCCCTTGCCGCAGCACTCCCGATCACCCACACCAGCGCTGCCGAAGCACCCTTGCCGCAGCTGCAGGCCTACACCGTGGACGCCTCGTGGCTGCAGCCGATGGCACCGCTGCAGATCGCCGACCACACCTGGCAGATCGGCACCGAGAACCTGACCGCGCTGCTGGTGCAGACCGCCGACGGTGCAGTGCTGCTCGACGGCGGCATGCCGCAGATGGCCAGCCACCTCATCAGCAACATGAAAGTGCGCGGCGTGGCGCCGCAGGACCTGCGCGTGATCCTGCTCAGCCACGCGCATGCCGACCATGCAGGCCCGGTGGCGGAACTGAAGCGCCGTACCGGTGTGAAGGTGGCGGCCAACGCCGAATCAGCGGTGTTGCTGGCGCGCGGCGGCAGCAACGACCTGCACTTTGGCGACGGCATCACCTTTCCACCGGCCAGCACCGACCGCATCATCATGGATGGCGAGGTGGTCACCGTCGGCGGCATTGCGTTCACCGCGCACTTCATGCCGGGGCATACCCCGGGCAGCACCGCCTGGACCTGGACCGATACCCGCGATGGCAAGCCGGTACGCATCGCCTATGCCGACAGCCTGAGTGCACCGGGTTACCAGCTGCAGGGCAACGCCCGCTATCCGCGCCTGGTCGAGGACTATCGACGCAGCTTCGCTACGGTGCGCAGCCTGCCGTGCGACCTGTTGTTGACCCCGCATCCGGGCGCCAGCAACTGGAACTATGCCGCTGGCAGCAAGGCCAGCGAGAAGGCACTGAACTGCAAGGCCTACGCGGATGCGGCCGAGAAGAAATTCGACGCGCAGCTGGCCAAGGAAACGGCCGGGGCTCGTTGAATCTGTAGAGTCGAACGTGGGCTCTGCTCTACACCGGACGCGTCGAAGGGTGCCGGTCAGAGCGACCGGCACCGCCACTGACTGTCAGCCGCCCTGCCCGTGCTGGGCAAACGGCTCGGTGCTGCCGTCGGTCCGCACCAGCTCGACGGTGTACGGCTGCACGTAGCCATCCGGCATTTCCATGCCCGGCGAACCGGCCGGCATGCCGGGCAGCACCAGCCCGCGCGCGGCCGGGCGTTCGGCCAGCAGGCGCTTGATGTCCTCGGCCGGAATGTGGCCCTCGACCACATACCCGCCGATCTCGGCGGTATGGCAGGACGCCTTGCCGACTGGCACCCCCAGGCGAACCTTGATCGGATTCATGTCATCGGTGTCGCGCACGTCCACCTGGAAGCCGGCAACCTTCAGGTGGTCGACCCAGATGCCGCAGCAGCCACAGCTGGCGGTCTTGTGCACGATGGCCACCGGCAAGGCCGGATCGACCTTGGCCGGGCTGGCCTGGATCGGTGCCACCGGTGCTGCGCTGGCGACCGGTGCGGCGGCGGATTCTTCGGCGGCGCGTGCGCAGGCGGTCGTGGCCAACACAGTGCCCAGCAGCAGGCCGAGGGAGAGAGTACGGTTCATTGAGTGATTCCTTTGCAGAGGCGGGCAACGCGGCCCGCCGCCCGCGCATCGAAGGCGCAGGCAGAGTCGAGAAAAAGTCGAACAGTCATGGCAGGCGCTTGAGCGCCAGCAGGAAATCACACGATAGGGGGCCGCAACGGGTCCGGCATCGGCGGCGGTGCGCGTTGCTGGGAACCGGCGGGTGCCGGCGCCTCGCGCCACGGCGAGGCGGGCGTTCCGCTCAACGTGACCAGCATGCCAAGGCAGGCCGGCGGGCATTCACACTCACCACTCTGGCAGGCCGCCGGGGCCGCATCATCGCAGCAGCCGACTGCCGCCATCGCGGCTGAGTGCGGCGCGGCGCAGTGATCCTGGTTGATCGACCCGTTGTACGAAGACGAGGCAAGCGCCAGCGCCGGTGCGTTCAGCACCAGGGCAACAAGCAACATCCATCGCAGCAGCAGGCCAGGCAGGTTCACCCGCCGATGATAGCCGATGCTCGTGTCACGCAATCGCCGCCGCCATCGCACTCATCCGCACCGGAATCGACTTGGCAGCGGGCGTGCCGCTGATCCGGTCGTAGTAGTCCAGCGGCAACAACGGGTTCAGTTCCGGGTAGTAACCGGCCAGCGCGCCGCGCGGCATCGGGTAGTCCAGTACAGTCAGGCCCTCGATGCGCCGCTGCACGCCATCGCCGCTGATCGTCTCCAGGCTGACCAGCGCCTCCTTCTCCAGACCGCGCGCCAGCCGGTCCTCGATGTTCATGAACAGCACCATGCGATCGTTGTACACGCCGCGATAGCGATCGTTGTAGCTGTAGATGGTGGTGTTGTACTGATCGTGCGAGCGCACGGTGGCCAACCGCAACATGTCCGGATCGTGCACCGGATCGTCCACGTCCAGGCCGGGCATCACCAGGATGTTGGCCTTGCCATTGGGCGTGGGCCACACGCGGCGGCGCGGTGGAATGTCCAGATGGAAGCCGTGCGGCTGCTGGATGCGCTCGTTGAAGCCGGTGTAGATCTCCGGGTACACGGCAGCGATCAGTTCGCGGATGGGCGCATAGTCGTGCATGCAGCGCGCCCAGTCGACCTTGCTGTGCGGCAGCGCAGCCATCGCCATGCGGCAGACGATCTCGACCTCGGGCAGCACCTCCGTGCTGACCGGTTCGAGCACGCCGCGCGACGCGGTCACGTTCGACATCGCGTCTTCGATGGTGACGAACTGCTCGCCGGCCGGCGTGACGATGCGCTCCGAGCGCGCCACCACCGGCAGGATCAGCGCATCGCGGCCATGAACCAGATGACCTCGGTTGAGCTTGGTGGCGATGCCCACGGTCAGGTCCAGGCCGCGCATGGCTTCATACGCACGCGGCGTATCGGGCACCGCATGGATGAAGTTGCCACCCAGGCCGATGAATACCTTGGCGCTGCCGTCCAGCATCGCCTCGATGGATTCGACCACATGATGGCCGTGCTCACGCGGCGGATCGAAGCCGAACACCTGCTGCACGCGGTCCAGGTAGGCCGGCTTGGGCTTCTCGTCGATGCCGACGGTGCGGTCGCCCTGCACATTGGAATGCCCACGGATCGGCCCGATGCCCGCACCGGGCTTGCCGAAGTTGCCGCGCAGCATCAGCAGGTTGGCGACCTGCTGCAGCAGGCGCGAGCCGTACTGGTGCTGGGTCAGCCCCATGCCATAACAGATCACGGTGGCCTTGGAGCGGATGTAGATCTCCGCGCATCGGCGGATCTGCGCCTGCGAAATGCCGGACACCTGCACGATCTGGTCCCAGTCCTGCGCCAACACGTCTTCGCGCAGCGCCTCCAGGCCCACCGTGTGTTCTGACAGGAAATCATGGTCGAGCACGCGCTCGCCCTGCGCTTCGCGCTCGAACATCACCTTCATCATGCCCTTGATCAGGGCCAGGTCGCCGCCGATGCGGATGTGCACGAACTCGCTGGTGATCTCGGTCGAACCGAACGTGGCCATCTGCACCACGTCCTGCGGCTCGGCAAAGCGGATCAGCGCGCGCTCGGGCATCGGATTGACCGCCACGATCGGGATGCCGCGTTTGCGCGCTTCGACCAGGTTGCTCATCATCCGCGGCGAATTGGTGCCGGTGTTCTGACCAATCACGAAGATCGCTTCGGCGTGCTCGAAATCCTGCAGCACGATGGTGCCCTTGCCCACCCCGATCGCCGGCGGCAGGCCGCGGCTGGTCGGCTCGTGGCACATGTTCGAGCAGTCCGGGAAATTATTGGTGCCGAACTCGCGCACGAAGATCGAATACAGGAACGCCGCTTCGTTGGGCGTGCGCCCGGAGGTATAGAACTCGGCCTGGTGCGGGCTGTCCAGCGCCTGCAGGTGGCGGCCGATCAGTGCGAAGGCCTCGTCCCAGCTGCACGGCACGTAGTGGTCGGTGGCTGCGTCGTAGCGCATCGGCTCGGTCAGCCGGCCCTGCATCTCCAGCCAGTAGTCGGTCTGCGCCATCAGTTCGGTGACGGTGTGCTGGGCGAACAGCTCACGACCGGCGCGGAACTGGGTGGCTTCCCAGGCCAGCGCCTTGGCGCCGTTCTCGCAGAATTCCAGCTTCTTGCGTTCGTCGGCATCGGGGAACGCGCAGCTCGGGCACTTGAAGCCGCCGGGCTGGTTCATCGCCAGCAGCGCCTTCGACCCCTTGCCGATCACGCTCTGCTGCAGCAGCACCTTGGCCGTGGCACCGGCGGCACCCCAGCCTCCGGCAGGCTGGTTGTAGGGCTTGTAACGCGGCGGTTTCTGCTCGGACATGTTCGGGAACCTTACGGAAGGAACGCAGCAACAATCGGCACAACGCGGTCCGACGGCACATTCAGTGGCACGACCAGCCCCACAGTCAAGCACGGCCTACGCTGCTTCGCCAGAGGGTACAGGCTGTTTTCAGCACAACCTGCCATGGCAACGGTTACAGCCACGTCTGCGCGCGACCACTGCGCTATCCTCGAAACCGCAGGCGGTGGCCCGCCCGCGTTTCCCCCTTGTCCGGACGCGCTGCATGCCTGATTCGATCCCGCCGCACACCCCGCCTGCCGGCACGGCGCGACGCCCGTTGCAGCGCTGGCGCAACGAGGGCCAACAGCAGCAGGTCGATGTGGTGGCCGAAGAAGTGCCGGTGGCGCTGCGCTACAACGGCGCCGCCTTCGCGGTGATGATGGCCACTCCGTGCGACCTGGAAGACTTCGCGCTCGGGTTCTCGCTCAGCGAAGGCCTGATCGACACCCCCTCGCAGCTGCTGTCGATCGACATCCGCCCGCAGCTGGAAGGCATCGAACTACAGATGACCGTGGCCGAGGAGGCACCCGGTGCCGACCTGGACCCGGCCAATGGGCGCCTGCTGCCCGGCCGTGGTGGTTGTGGCCTGTGTGGCACGCGCCAGTTGGAAGAAGTGCTGCGCCCGTTGCCGCAGATCCGCGAGCGACGCAGTTACCCGCCCGCCTCTCTGCAGCGGGCGCTGGCCACGCTGGCGCAGCACCAGCCGATGAATGCGGTAAGCGGCTCCACCCACGCCGCGGCCTGGGCCGACGCCAGTGGGCGCATCGGTTGGGTGCGCGAGGACGTGGGTCGCCACAATGCGCTGGACAAGCTGATCGGCGCGCTGCACCACAACGAACACGCCATTGAAGGCGGACTGCTGGTGATTTCCAGCCGGGCCAGCTACGAAATGGTCAGCAAGGCGGTGCGCGCCGGTGCCAGCGTGCTGGCGGCGGTGTCGGCACCGACCGCGCTGGCGATCGACCTGGCCCGCAGCGCCGGCCTGTGCCTGGTCGGGTTCGCGCGGGAGAGCGGGTTCAATGTGTATACCCATCCCGAACGGCTTCGGCCGGACGACAGCCACGACAGCTGAGAACGGCCGGGAGCAAGGCGCTCCCGGCCTGATACACCTCAGCGCAGCGCCACCTTCGGGAAGTCCACCGGCACGTCGAACGCCACGTTGACGTAGTTGGTGAACAGGTTGAGCGCCACATGGGCGAGGATCTCGACGATCTGCTCATCGTCGAAGCCGGCCGCACGCAGCGCCTGCACATCGCCGTCGGCGAGCTGCGCACGCTGTTCGACCACCTTCAGCGCGAAGTCCAGGGCAGCGGCAGTAGCCGGGTCACTGGACTGGCCGATCTGCGCGGCGGCCATCTGCTCGCTGCTGGCGCCGGCCTTGCGGCCCAGTGCCGTGTGCGCAGCCAGGCAGTACTCGCAGGCATCGCGGTTGGCGATGGCCACCGCGATCTGCTCACCCAGCAGCGGCGACAGGCGACCGCCGCCGAGTGCGCCGAACGAACCCCACATGCTCTGCAGCGCGGCCGGGGAATTGGCCACGGCGCGGAACATGGCCGGGGTGGCGCCGAACGCGGCGTGGACCTGGCCCAGCAGGGCCTGGCGGTCGGCGGTGGTGTTGGCGGCATCGATCAGGGGGACACGGGACATGGTGGATCTCCTTGGGAAAGCGCCCGGGATTGGACGACCCGCTCATCCTAGGTAGACTCACTGGACACATTGTGCGCAATCAGCCGGATATGTTGTCCATACGTCCATGAGCATTCCCCTCGACACGTCCGCACCCGATCGCCTCTCCTCCCTGCTGGAACGCTTCCGGGTGCAGGCCGCGCTGTTCCACAGCGGTCCGCTGTGTGGACGGCAGGTGTTCGAGCCGCAACCTGGGCGCGCGTTCCTGCACATCCTGCGCCGGGGTGAAATGGAGGTGCGCCATCCCGATGGCGATACCGCGCTGCCACGGTTGAAGATCGACACCCCCAGCCTGCTGCTGTACCCGCAGCCGCTGCACCACGTGTTCTTCAATGCCCCACTGGATGGCCCGGATTTCACCTGCGCGACGCTGGACTTCGATGGCGGCGCGCGCAATCCGATCGTGCAGTCGCTGCCGACGGTGATGGTGGTGCCGCTGGCCGCGATCACCGAACTGGACGACACCCTGCACCTGCTGTTCACCGAGGCCGATCGCCAGCGCTGCGGCTCCCGGCTGCTGACCAACCGCCTGTTCGAGGTGGCGCTGATCCAGATCCTGCGCTGGGTGGTCGATCACCCGGATGCAGCGGGCGTCAGTCATGGGCTGATGCGTGGCCTGTCCGATGCACGGCTGGCACGCACGCTGGTGGCGATGCACCAGGCGCCGCAGGACGAATGGACGCTGCCACGCATGGCCGCGACTGCCGGCATGTCGCGCAGCGCGTTCGCAGCGGTGTTCAAGGACGTGATGCAGGCCACGCCGGCCAGCTACCTGCTGGACTGGCGGCTGAGCCTGGCCTGCGCGCAACTGCGAGCCGGCGTGGCGGTCAAGCAGGTGGCGATCGAGGTGGGGTTTGCCGATACCGCGTCGTTGTCGAAGGCGTTCCGGAAGCGGTTGGGGGCTTCGCCGAGATCGTGGCTGGCAGCGACCGCGGCGCAGGCTGGGTAGAGTCGACCGCTGGTCGACTATCGCGCGGAGCGCGGGGTTTTCGTTGTCTGACCGAAGGGCAGTCGACTGACAGTCGACCCTACCGAAGCGGCATTTTCGTGCCCTGACCGAAGAGCCGCCGACCAGCGGTCGGCTCTACCACGGGCGACGTCCGCGCGTCGGTCGACGGCTCAGCTGGACGTTCCATCGAGCTTCGCCAGCAGCCCGGCGATGCGCTCGGCAACCTGGGCACGTACGCTTTCATCCAGCTGCCCTTCGTACATCGCCTCGTAGATCCAGAGGCCATCGGCGGCCAGCCGTGCCACGAAATTGTCGAGCGCGGCCGGGTCATTCTGCCCGGCCGACGGCGGCAACGGCGCCCAACGCCGCACCGCCGGTCCCCACGGGCGCTCTTCGGCGTCCGGGTCGGCCGATTCCAGCATGAACATCAGTTCGGCACGGGTGGCACTCTGCGCCGAGACACGCACGAAGGTCTGGTAGCGCTCCAGCGCCGATGCTTCCTCCGCTCGCTTGCCCAGCAGCGATTCCATCGAAGTCTCCCAGGCCTGCACCAGGTGCTCGTCGATGCCGCGCAGCAGCGCCTCGCGCGACGGGAAGTGGTACAGCAGGCCGCCACGGGTCAGCTGGGCCTCGGCCGCCACCGACTCGAAGGTCACCGCGCGCACGCCGTCACGATTGATCACGTTGACGGCGGCGTCAAGGATGCGGTCGCGCTTACTGGTTCTCATCGCGTCATTTTACGCGATCGGCCGCGCCCTCGCGGCTGCCGACGCGACCGCGCAGCAGGCGCGCGATGATCGCCGCGCCCACCGCCAGCACCGCCGTGATCACCAGCAGCACGATCTGGTAGCCGCGGTCATACGCGGCCGTGGCCAGCGCAAACCACTCGCCCTGCCCGCTTTCGCGCGCGGCGTGCAGCGCCTGGGTGATGCCTTCACGGGCCAGCGCCGGCATGTCGGCCGAGACCGGCAGGAACGCGCTGTACATCGCCGCGCTCAGGCTGCCCAGCATCGCCACCGCCAGCAGGCCACCGAACTCGTAGGACACTTCTTCCACGGAAGACGCCATGCCCGCACGGTGCGCCGGCACGTTGTTGAGGATGGCGGTGGACGCCACCGAGATGGCCGAGCCCATGCCGAAGCCGGTGATCGCCATGCCCGCGACCACCCAGCCAAGGCCGTGCGGGAAGCCGAAGGCCACCACGCCGACACCCAGCGCACCTGCGGCCAGGCCGCCGCAGATCAGCGGGCGCAGGCCCACCCTGTGCAGGATGCTGCCGCCCAGCAGCGCACTGGGCAGGCTGCCCAGTGCCGCCACCGAGACCAGCAGGCCTGCCTGCAGCGGCGTAAAGCCTGCCACCAGCTGGAAGCGCTGGGTGGTTACCAGCTGCAGGCCGGCCATCGCGAACAGGGTGAACACCGCCGACAGCGTGCCGGCCAGGAACGCCCGGTTGCGGAAGATCGCGAAGTCCAGCAGCGGGTACGGCAGCTGCTGCTGGCGGCGCGCGAACGCCGCACCACTGATGACGGCCAGCAGCAGCGCGCCCGCGCCCAGTGCATACGACGGCGGCGTAGCGATCAGCGATTTGATCGCCAGCACCAGGCCGGACAGTGCAGCCAATGCCAGCAGCGACGAAACCAGGTCCCACGGCCGCGAGGTATCGCGCTGTCCTTCCGGCGCCAGCAACAACGTGGCCACGAAGGCGACCACCACCACCGGCACGTTGATCAGGAACACCGAACCCCACCAGAAATGCTGCAGCAGCCAGCCACCGATGATCGGGCCCAGCGCCGCACCGACGATGGCGACCGAGCCCCAGATCGCAATGGCGATGTTGCGTTCGCGCTCTTCGTGGAAGCTCAGGCCGATCAGCGCCAGCGTGGCCGGCATCATCGCGGCCGCGCCGACCGCCAGGAACGCGCGTGCGGCAATCAGCTGTGTTGCGCTGGCTGCGAACGCCGCTGCCAGCGAGGCTACGCCAAACACCACCAGGCCGATCAGGAACATGCGGCGGTGGCCGATGCGATCGCCCAGCGTGCCGGCACCCAGCAGCAGCCCGGCCATCACCAGCGGGTAGGCGTTGATGATCCACAGCGCCTGCCCGGCACTGGCCGAGAGTTCCTCGGTCAGCGTGGGCAGTGCGGTGTAGAGCACGGAGTTGTCGAGCGTGACCAGCAGCAGGCCGGCGGCGACGGTGAACAGCAGTGCCCAGCGACGGGCACGCGACAGGGCCGGAGCACCGGCCAAGGGCTGGGACAAAGCCATGGGAGAACCTGACGGGGGTGGAGTACGGTCATAACTATACAGGATGTCCTGTATAGTTATGAAAAAAACGCCACCGGTTCAGATTGGGGCCCGGGCAATGTTCATGTTGCCGCGCCCCTCATGCCGGGTCGTGGCCGGTGCCAGGGATCATCACCGGCAGTCCTCCGGCAGCGCGGCGATCGCCGATACCACCGCCGCCTGCATCCCCTGCCCCACGGCGGCGTCCAGCTCGCCATCGATGCCCCCATGCTGGCGCCGCAGTTCGTCCTCGCACAGTCCGCGCACGCGCGCACGGGCATTCGCGCGCAGGCTGCTGCACCGCCAATCGTTGCCGCCCAACGGCAGCACCGAATACACCACGCTGTTGCAGGCATTCCCTGCGCGTTGCTGCAACGACAGTCCGCCGAAATCCCGCGGCTCGCTGCTGCGCTGCGGGTCGAAATAGCTGTCCGGGAACGTGCGTGCGTACTGTTCGATGTCCACGGCCATGCTGCGCCCTCCGGCCAGCGGCAACTGCAGCGGCTGGCCGCACTGCGTCGCATCGGCACGATGCTGGATGTACTGGTAGATCGGCCGGTCCAGCGTTGGATCCTGCTGGGTCACCGCACTGACCGCCGCCAGCACCGGCAGCGATGCACGATTGGCCATGCGCGCCAGCAGCCCGGCCTGCGCTGGCTGGCAGCGGTCGCGCAGGGTTGCAGCGAGCAGGAACAGTATGTCGTTTCGAAACGCATGGTCATCGCCCAGGCGCTGTTCGATACGCTGGCTGGCATCGGAAGAAGGCGCCGGAAACGCGGCCGCCGGTGGCGCGATGGGGGCGCGGTGCCGCTGCCACCACACCAGCAACACGACTGCGCCCAGCAGCACCCCGGCAGCCATGATCCAGCGCCGCGGCATCAGTTGTGGATCGCCGTCAGCGTGGCCGCCGCGGCATCGTACGACGCGCTGGCGATATCCGCGTCAAAACGCTTCACCTGCAGACGGCCGGCAAGCCGGTACGGATCCCACAGATCGCCCAGCGCGATCGGCGTGGCCAGGGTCACGTGGATGATCTGGTTCGGTGGTGGTGGCGGCACGTGGATGCACGCGCCATAGAACGGTACGAACAGCAGTTCATCGACCAGGCCTGCATCGTTGGTGCCGAGCGGTACCACGTAGCCATCCAGATCCACCGCGCGACCGTCGACGGCGTCAACGACGCGCGAGGAGCCGAACTGCTTGGCGCGGTCCGGGCTGGAATGGTCGATCTCCTGCCCCGGCGGCGTGCCGGAGCCGGTGTCGTCGATCAGTCCGCCCACGCCATCCATGCCACCGCGTGACAGGCCGATCTGCGGCGGCGGGCGCTGATAGGTGATCTCGTCGGGCCGCAGCGCATCCCAACGGTCGATGGCGGCAGCGTCCGTAGCGACTGCAGCCGGTGTGTCCTTCGGCGTGACCGCCACAGCATCGCCGCCCGGCGACGTACAGCCCGCCAGCCACAGGCATCCCAGTACCAACAACATGGGGCTACGGTTCATAAGGCCTCAGCTGTGCATCGCGCATGGTGTAGGCGGAGCCGGCCAGATCATCATCCAGCCGTTCGGCACGCAGGGTGCCGGCCAGGAAGAACGGCGAGTACATGTCCGGCATCGCGATGGGGCGTGGCAGCACCACGTGCACGATCTGGTTCGGTGGTGGTGGTGGCACGTGGATGCAGGCGCCGTAGTACGGCACGAACAGGAATTCGGTCAGCCGCCCGTCCTGCGCGTTGGCCAGTGGTACCACGTAGCCCGGCAGGCGCACTGGCCGCTGCAGCACCGTATCCACCGTACGGAACGTACCGAACTGCGGCATGCGCCGGTTACCGTTGTGCTCGACCTCCGGGCCCTCGCCCCGCTCCAGCGCGGCCAGCTCGTCCTTCGGCATCATCTGCAACCAGTCCAGTTCCTGCTCTGCCGCATCCGCAGCGCGGTCGACAACCGGCGAGGGTGGCAGGGCCTGCACACCGGTATCCACCGGCCGCTCGCAGGCGGCCAGTGCCAGCACCATAGGCAGCGACAGCATCCAGCGCATGCTCAGCCTCCCGGCGACAGGCCATCGGCCAGCGTGCGCCGGTAGGCCAGCAACGCCGGCACCAGCCCGGCCACCGCACTGATCGCCAGAACGCCTGCCACCCAGGCCAGCTCGCGGCCGTCCGGCCAGACATGGGTGATCGACAGGCCAAAGTTGGCCAGCGCCCAGCCACGCCCGGCAATGCTGACGGCCACCAGCAGCGCCAACGCCAGCACGCAGGCCACGGCACTGGTCGCCACCGCTTCCACCACCAGCAGGCCGGCGATGTAGCCCGGCCGTGCGCCGGTCGCACGCAGGATCGCCATCTCGCGCCGCCGCTCCTGCAGCGTCGAGACCAGCAACGCCACCAGCGAGACCATGCCCAGCAGCACCACCATCGCGCTGATCAGCTGCAGGGCGCGCTCGGCCGTGCCCAGCGACTGCCACAGCTGCTGCAGCGTCACGCCGGGCAGGATGGCCAGCATCGCCTCCTCGGGATACTCGTTGATCCTGCGCTGCACCGAAAACGTGGCGATGCGCGAGTTCAGGCCGAGCATGAAGGCGGTGATGCTGGTCGGCGTCAGGTCGAGGTGACGCGCCTGCTCGGCGCTGACGCGCTGGCTGCGCAACTGCACGCCCGAGCGCCAGTCGACATGGATCGCCTCGATCGCCGCCAGCGAGACCAGCAGCGACGAGTCAACCGGCGTGCCGGTGCGCTGCAGGATGCCGGCGACTCGGAATGGCTTGTCGGCATGCGTGGCCAGGGTGACCGCGCCGGTGCCGTGCGCCAGCACGATCTGGTCACCGAGACCGACCTTCTGTGCCTGTGCCACCTCGGCACCGATCACCACGTCATACAGGTCATCGAACGGCCGTCCGCTCGCAAACGCAAGCGCGTGCCCGGCGCCATAGCGGTAGTGCTCGAAATAGCCATCGCTGGTACCGACCACGCGGTAGCCGCGCCAGGAGTCGCCCAGCGAAAGTGGCACCGCCCACTTCACCTGCGGCAGCGCGGACAGCGCCTGGTAGGACTGCCAGGACACGTTGTTGGTCGGGTCACCGATATGGAACACCGAGTACAGCAGCAGGTTCACCGGCCCCGAACGCGCACCGACGATCAGGTCGGTACCGGACACGGTGCTGGCGAAGCCTTCGTGTGCGTGCGTGCGCACGCGCTCGACGCCCAGCAACAGCACCACGCTGAGGGTGATGACCAGCACGGTCAGGCCCACGCTCAACGCACGGCTGCGCAGACTGGCCCAGGCAAGCTCAAGCATGGCCGGCACCTGCCTGGTTGATCTGCGACAGGGCAATCGTGCGGTCGAACAACCGCTCCAGGCTGTCGTCATGGCTGACCACCAGCACTGTGGTGCCGGCTGCCTGGCACTGCGCCGACATCAGCTGCAGGAACGCGGTGGCCGCGTCGCGGTCGAGCGCCGAGGTCGGCTCATCGGCCAGCAGCAACGCCGGGCGGCCGATCAGGGCGCGTGCCGCCGCCACGCGCTGCTGCTGGCCGACGCTGAGCGTGCCTGCGCGCCGCTGCATCAGCGCCGGGTCCAGCTGCAGCGCCTGCAGCAGGCGGGCGATCTCGGCATCCAGCGGGCCGCTGATGCGTGCGCTGCGCAGGCGCGAGAAGCGCAGGCCCAGCGCGATGTTGTCGCGCACGCTGAGAAACGGCAGCAGGTTGAACTGCTGGAAGATCACGCCCAGGTGGTCGGCGCGGAAGCGGTCCCGCGCGGCACCGCGCATCGCCTGCAGCGCGTGGCCGGCGACTTCGATGCGGCCCTTGCCAGGCAGCAGCACGCCCGCCAGCAGGCCCAGCAACGTGCTCTTGCCACCGCCACTGATCCCGCGCAGCAGCACGCTGCTGCCCTGCTCGATCCACAGCCGCGGCACGTCCAGCACCAGCCGCCGGCCATAGCCGAACTGCACGCCATCCAGCGCGATCACCGGTCGCATGCTCACGGTGCCAGCACCACGCGCAGGTTGTCCGGGGTCAGCACGCTGCGGTTCTGGCCATGGGCGGTGGCGCTGTTGACGATCACTTCGTGCAGGCCCGGGAACAGTGCGGGCAGGCGCACGACAATGGCCCGCAGCTCGCCAGGCTTGGCGCAGTGGTACTGCAGCGTTGCGCTGAACCCCGCGTGCCGATGCTGACCGGATGGCGGTGGGGCAGCCGTCGCATCGAATCCCTCGGCCTTGGCATCGTTGCCTGAAAGGCGGCAGCCCGCGGCGGTAGGCAAGGTGACCCAGCTGCCGCCCTGCAGCAGCGCAGTCGCACGCGCCAGCGCGGCTTGCTCGGCTGCATTGGCCGGCGGCCGCTCGAAATCAAGGATGCCGATGCCGGGGGCCTGCAGGGCGAATTCCAGCGTCTGCTGGTCAAGCGCAAGATCAACGGTGGCCTGGCCGTGTACGTGCGCACCGAGCTGGCGGACATCATGGGCCTGCGCGGCACTGGCAGCCAGCAGCAGGAAAAGAGCAGCAGAACGCTTCATGGGGGGGGGCACTCCAATTGTTACTATGTAACCTTATGGACCACATCCCCACGACGCCCGCAAGGGCCCTGGCCCAGCCGCCAACTTCGGCACGCTGGCATCCCCGCGTTGATCTGGCCGGCGCCTGGCTGTCCCTGGCCTGCGCCGCCCACTGCATCGCCCTGCCCCTGCTGCTCGCCTTCGTGCCGGCGGCGATGATGGCGCTGCGTTCGTTCCAGCACCCCGGCCATGGCGCGATGACGGTGCTGCTGGTGATGTCGCGCTGGGAATGGCTGTTCGCGCTGCTGGCCTCATCGCTGGCATTGGCCAGTACCGCGGCCGGATTGCACCGGCATGGTCACTGGCGATCCCTGCAGTTGGCCTGTGCCGGCGCCATCCTGCTGTTGTCCGCCTCGCTGTACCTGCCATTGAAGGAATCGCTGCTCTGGCACGGCGTGGCGACGGCCAGCGGTGGCGTGCTGCTGGCGTGCGCACACATCGGCAACCGGCGGGCGCTGCACAACCGCCGGTAGCGTTCCGAAGATGCCGGCCAGCGGCCGGCACTACCCTTGGTTGGAGGCGCGGGCCGTCTGCGCCGCACCACCACCGGTAGCGCCGGCCGCTGGCCGGCGCGTGCCCCGCCTCCTCAGAAGCGATACCCCACTTCCGCGCCGAAGATCCGCGGGCTGTCGACCGGGCCGTAGTAGTTGCCGTCGCGGCCGAAGGCAAGATTGTCGAAGATCAGGCCATTGATGCGACGTTTGTTGGTCAGGTTCTGCACGAACACCCGTGCGCTCCATGGTCCGGTCTCGTAGCCCAGCTGCGCACCCAGCACGGCGACGGCCGGCTGGAAAGCGCGGTTGCGCTCGTCAAGTGCGCTGGAGCCGGTGAACTGCGACTCCAGCCGCGCGTAGAGGCCAGACGCGAACTGGTAGCGGGCGGCCAGATAGCCGGTGTAATGCGGGGTCAGCTTGACCCGCTTGCCATCCAGGTTCTGGTCGACGCTGACCCACAGCCTGGTGTACTTCGCGTCGACGTAGCCCACGTTCGCCATCAGCGTGAAACCAGGCACTACTTCGAACACACCCTCCAGTTCTGCACCCCGTGACCGGATCGAGGCGTCCGATCCCACGTAGTCCGACGAGATCGGGCGGCCGTTGCCATCGGTGGCCACCTGGATCTCCTGCCAGTTGTCCGAGGTGATGTGGAACAGCGCACCGCCGATGTGGCCGCGACCGCCGGCCAGATTCATCTTGAACCCCAGCTCGTGGCTCCACATGCGTTCGGACTCGTAGCGCAGCACCTTGTCGTTGACCACATCGCTCTGTGCGGCTGCCAGATTGAAGCCGCCCGGAATGTAGCCCTTGGCCGAAGCCGCGTAGAAGGACAGGTCGTCGGTGGCATCGTAGCGCAGCGACACCCGCGGCAGCGTGGCCGAGAAGGTATGCGCCAGCGCGGCATCGCGATACAGCACGCGGCCACCGGCGCCCAGGTCCAGCGCACCGGCGCGCTGTTCGGTGGAACGCCGCGCCTGTTCATGGCGCAGGCCGGCACTCGCGGTCAGCCTGGGCAGCGCGGGGAAGGTGTAGCTGGCGGTGGCGAACACGCTGTAGTCCTCGCCCTTCGAGGTCTGCCGCGGTGCCAGGTTGTAGCTGTCCAGCCCATGCAGCGCAGGGCCGACGAACGTACCCAGGATCGAATCCTTGCTGTTGCGGTAGGTGGACACACCGGCCATCCAGGTCAGGGGCTGGTCACTGGGCGAACTGAAGCGCGCTTCGGCCGTCCATTCCTTCTTCCTGTCGTAGATGCGGCCGGCCAATGCCGGGCTGTTGGTCATGTCGAAGTCGTAGCCGGCCGAGGTCACCTCCTCGTCCCGCCAGGAGGCGGCCACGTCCAGCGTGCCGGCCTGCAGCTGCCATTGCGCGCTCAGGCCGGCCACCGATTCATCCTTTTCGGTGCGCTTGGGCGCGTCGTTGATGTAGGTGAAGTCACCGGCACGACGGCCGCCATTGAGCGAGGTGCCGTAGGTGCGGTTGTAGAGGCCAGTATCCAGCGGCAGGTATTCGTACTCGAACATGCCCGGCGCGCGTGTGCGCAGGTGGTAGGCGAGCGCATTCACCGAGACATAGTCGCTCGGCTGCCAGCGCAGCTTGCCCTGCAGGTAGCCTTCGCCCACCCTGCCGCGCGCACCGGAGGGCGTGAGGTTCTTCAGGTAGGCGTCCTCATCCGAGCCCATGAACGCCACCGAGCCGGACAGGCTGCCGGTCTTGTTCAACGGCCCTGCCAGGAAGCCATCGAGAGCGGTGCCATTGCCGTTGCCGAACCAGGTGCTGCGCATATTGATCTCGCCCTCGCGTGCATCGGCCGGGCCGCGTGTGCGCACCAGCACCAGCCCCGACTCGCTGTTGGCACCGTACAGCGTGCCCTGAGGGCCGCGCAGCACCTCCACCGACTCGACCTGGTTGAGCACGGCGTTGCTCAGTTCGCGGAACGGAATGCCATCGATGTAGACCGAGGCACGGTTGACCAGGAAGGGATTGGACTCGATGCCGCGGATCGAGATGAACATGTTGCTGAGCTGCCCCATCGCATTGAACTTGACGTTGGGCGCGAGCTTGTCGAGATCACGGAATTCGGTGACACCGGCCTCCTTCAGCGCCTGCCGATCAAGCACCGTCACCGACAGATCGCTCTTCAGGTACGGAGTGTCGCGCTTGGAACCGGTGACCCGGACGCCGTCGAGCGTGGCCGGATCGGCCTGCTGGGCGAGTACAGGCATGGCAGGAATGAGCAGGGATGCCGCGACAAGCGCGGCGGCAGGCGTGGACGACTTCAACGGATGAACCTCAACGGATGAAATGGCGGGCGCACGGGCGGCGGCAGTGCGCAACAAGAGTGTTATCCTGTAACATTCACGTGGTGCCGCCACTCCATTCCCGGCGGCGCTGCTCCGTTTCCGGATCCATGACGCGCGCCTTCCTGATGCGAGCCCTCGCCGACCAGCTGCTGCAGGAAACCGGCCCCCAACCGCCCGCGATGGTGAGCAGCGACGACGGTGCGGTGGTGCTGCTGCGCCATCGCTTCGAGGCCAGCGAAGGCAGCATGGGCCATCCCCACCAGCTGCGCCTGGGCATGGCCATCGGTGGCGGCGGGCGCTTGCAGCAACGCAGCCATGGCGGCCTGTTGCAGGGCGTCTGGCAACCTGGTCAGTTCAACGTGGTCCTGCCCGGTGACATCGGCACCTATGCCAGCCCCGCAGTGGACGTGCTGGGCGTTGCCATCGACACCGGCCTCCTGCAGCAGGAGGCGCACCGGATGCATGACCTGCAACCGCTGGCAGCGCGCCTGCAGCGCGACCCGGTGGTCACCTCGGTGCTGCAGGCGTTGTGGTGCAGCGCACAGGCCGATGCCTGCCTTCCCGGATTTCTCGAACACGGCGCGCGGGTGCTGCTGCACCGCCTGCAACAGCTTGCCGGGCACGCGCATGCGCTGCCGCCGAGGGCCACTGCGCTGTCCGCGCGGCAGTTGCAGCACCTGCAGGAGTACATCGACGCGCAGTACGGCCAACCGCTGGCGGTTGCGCAGCTGGCGGCGGCGCTGCAGATGGACCCATCGACGTTCAGCCGTGCGCTGCGTGCAGCCACCGGGCTGCCCCCCTATGCATTCCTGACCCAGCGCCGCATGCAGTGGGCGTGCGCGCAGCTTGCGCAAGGATGCAGCGTCACCGAAGTCGCACTGGCCTGTGGCTACGCCAACCCCAGCAAATTCAGCGCGGCCTTCCGGCGTGTCGCTGGCTGCTCACCGTCTGCGTGGGCCGCGCAGCACCGCGGCCTGCAATAGCGCCGGGCCCTCACTCGTCGAACGGGCGCTGCCCCAGTGTCTGCGTCACATGGTCGACGAAGCAGGTGATGCGCGCGGCCAGCGCGGTGTTGCGGTAGTACACCGCGTTGATCGGCTGCCGCACTTCCTGCGTCTGCCTGGCGAACAGCTGCACCAGGCGGCCATCACGCCGGTCCTGGCGGGTCAGGAAGTCGGACAGGCAGGCGATGCCCAGCCCGGCCACCGCCATCTGCCGCAGTGTCTCGCCACTGGATGAAGCGATGGCCGGCTCGATCACGAACGGCCCACCATCGGCATCGAGCAGCGGCCACTCGTTCAATGAACTGGGCTGGGTGAAGCCGAGCAGGTCATGCGTGCGCAGCTGCTCCACGCGCGTCGGCGTGCCGTGCCGGCGCAGGTACTCGGGGCTGGCCACCACGCGGATGCGGCTGTGGCCGATCGGCCGCGCATGCAGGGTCGAGTCGCGCAGCACGCCGATGCGGAACGCCACGTCGGTGCGCTTCTCGATCAGGTCGGTGATGCCCTCGTTGGAATTCAGCTCCAGCTCGACCTGCGGGTAGCGCTCGCGGAAGCCCTCCAGCAACGGCACGATCACGTGCAGCATGAACGGCGTGGCGGCGTCCACGCGCAGGCGCCCGACCGGCTGCAGCCGCCGCGCGGCCATCTGCTCCTCGGCCTCGTCCACCGTGGCCAGGATCGTGCGCGCGTACTCCAGGAACGCCGCGCCTTCCTCGGTCAGTTCCAGCCGCCGCGTGGTCCGCCGCAGCAGCGTGGTCTGCAGCTTGTCCTCCAGCCGCGCCAGGGTGCGGCTGGTGGCCGAGATGGTCAGCTCCAGCTCCTCGGCCGCTGCCGTGATCGAACCGCTGTCCACCACGGCCACGAAGGCCTTCAGCTCATCCAGGGTGGTTTTCATTTTTTACCTCGGCGCAAAAGCGTTTCCCGTATACACGGCTTAATCAACAAATGTAAAGCGCCCACACTTCGCCCCGTCCCGAGCCCACCGGCTCTCAACGAAGTCCCTGGAGTCCATCATGAGCGTTCCTTCCTTTGGCGTCGGCACCTTCCGCCTGACCGGCCAGACCGTCATCGACTCGGTGCGCAACGCCCTCGACGTCGGCTACCGTGCGGTCGATACCGCGCAGATCTACGGCAACGAAGCCGAGGTCGGCCAGGCCATCGCCGAATCCGGCTTAGCACGCGACCAGCTGTTCCTGACCACCAAGATCTGGGTCGACAACTACGCTGCCGACAAACTGATCCCGAGCCTGCGCGACAGCCTGGCCAAGCTGCGCACCGACCATGTGGACCTGCTGCTGATCCACTGGCCGGCGCCGGGCAATGGCGTTGAACTGCGCGAATACATGACCGCGCTGGCCGAAGCCAAGACGCTGGGCCTGACCCGCCAGATCGGTGTGTCCAACTTCAACATCGCGCTGACCCGGCAGGCCATCGAGGTGGTCGGCGCTGGCGAGATCGCCACCAACCAGATCGAACTGAGCCCCTACCTGCAGAACCCGGCACTGACCGCTTTCCTGCAGGACCAGGGCATCACCGTCACCTCCTACATGACCCTGGCCTACGGCAAGGTGCTGAAGGATCCGGTGCTGGCCGCCATCGCCGGCAAGCACCAGGCCACCGTGGCCCAGGTCGCGCTGGCGTGGGCACTGCAACTGGGTTACTCGGTCATCCCGTCCTCGACCAAGCGCGAGAACCTGGCCAGCAACCTGCTCGCCCAGGACCTGCACCTGGATGCCGATGACATGGCCGCGATCGCTGCGCTTGACCGCAACGGCCGCGAAGTCGATCCGCCGGGCCTGGCCCCGGCCTGGGACTGAGGAGCCTCGCCATGGGCAGTGCGTTGGCGCGGCTGCAGGCCGGTGGTTTCAGCATCGGCATCGAAGCACCGCTGGACAATGACTGGACGCCGCTGGGCGAACAGGCACGACGCGCCGCGCGACGCCTGCCCGGCGAACCGGACCTGCAGCGCCATGCGGAACTGGCACGGTTGGTCGACCGCCTCGGCTTCCGTGCGCTCTGGGTACGCGACGTGCCGGTGTACGACCCGGCCTTCGGCGATGCGGCGCAGGTGTTCGAGGTATTCAGTTACCTCGGCTACCTGGCCGGCATCACCGAGAACATCCTGCTGGGCACCGGTGCGGTGGTGCTGCCGATCCGTGAGCCGTTGCTGACCCTGAAGTCGGCGCGCAGCGTGCAGCGGCTCAGCGGCGACCGCCTGCTGCTGGGCGTAGCCAGTGGCGACCGCCCGGTGGAGTACCCGCTGTTCGGCCGCGACTTCGACACGCGTGGCAGCCGCTTCCGCGAGCAGATCGCACTGCTGCGCGAAGGCGCCGCCGCGCACCTGCCGCAGGGCTTGGACGTGCTGCCCGCGGATGGCCCGGCCCTGCCGTTGTTCGTAGCCGGCCTGGCCCAGCAGCAACCGGCGTGGATCGGCCAGCACATGGACGGTTGCCTGGCCTACCCGGGCACGCCACAGGACCATGCGCAACGCGTGGCGGCCTGGCGCGCCGTGGCCGGCAACAAGGCCTATGCCAGCTTCATCCACCTGGACCTGGTGGCCGATGCCAATGCCCCCCTGCAGCGCTGGCGCTTCGGCCTGCGCGGCGGCCGCAACGCGCTGCTGGCCGAGCTGCACGCCATGCAGGCGGCTGGTGTCGACCACATCGGCCTGCAGTTCCGCCGCAACGAACGGCCGTTGGCCGAGACCTTCCACGAAATCGCCGAGTACGTGCTGCCGCACTTCCCGGCCCATGCCGACGCCGCCGCGTCGCATGCCCCGCTTGCCGCCCCCGCGACGGCCTGACAGTTACCGGAGCTTTGCCATGAAGATGAAGACCCTGGCCGCGCTTGCGCTGGCCACCCTGCCGCTGTCCTTCCAGGCCACCGCCGAGGACTGGTATCCCTCTGCCTACGGCGCCAACGACGAGATCGGCGCGGCCAACCTGCTGACCGCGGACGTGGTCAAGCACGCGGTATCGCTGATCAGGACCGGCAAGACCTATCCGCTGGCGGTGCCGGTGGACAAGAACCTGCCCGCGTTCCGCCACCGCAGCTTCCGCCTGTACAACGTGCAGGTCGGCCAGCAGGCCGGCAAGTCGCTGGGCCCCAACAAGTTCACCTTCAACGATGAACTGGTGAACGCCTGGACCGGCGTTGGCACCCAGCTCAACGGCATCGGCCATATCGGCATCGACAACGTCTACTACAACGGCAACAAGGCCGCTGACTTCGTCACCGTGGACGGTGTGCGCAAGCTCGGCGTCGAGAAGGTGCCGCCAATGGTCACCCGCGGCGTCGTGCTGGACATGACCGCGTACTACGGCAAGGCGATCGTGCCCGGCGGCACCGAGTTCACCGTGGCCGACATCCAGGCCGTGCTGGAGAAGCAGGGCCTGAGCCTGCGCAAGGGCGACGTGGTGCTGTTCAACACCGGCTGGCTGGAACTGATCGGCAAGGACGACAAACAGTTCCTGGAAGTGGAACCGGGTATCGGCATGGAGGCCGCGAAGTGGCTGGCCGACCAGGGCATCGTCGCCTTCGGTGGCGACACCTGGGCCTCGGAGGTCTACCCGAACCCGAACGGTGCCGAGGAGTTCCCGATCAACCAGTACATGCTGGCCAAGCGCGGCATCTACAACCTGGAGCTGATCGACAGCCGTGCCCTGGTGCGTGACAAGGCCTGGGAGTTCCTGTTCGTGCTCGGCCAGCCGCTGTACGTCGGCTCGACCCAGGTGAACATCAACCCGGTGGCGATCCGATGAACATCGCGGCTGACCTTCCCGTGTTCGCCGGCCGCCGCTTCCGCGTCAGCTATGACGGCCTGGCCGCCGACAATGTCTACAGCGCCGATGGCCGCCATGTGCAGTACGCCATCGTCTCCGGCGCCTATGCCGGTGCGCAGGGCGAAGCCGCCTGTGAATGGCAGCGGATCAGCGAAGGGATCTATGCCATTTCGTGGCAGGAAGCCGATGGCGCTACGGTCGTGCATGTCGACGACTTCGTGGGCGGGCGTTCGCTGGCCTGGTTCACCGCCACCGATGGCAGTTTCCATCGCATGCAGGGGCCGCTGGCAGCGCTGTGACGCCGGCCAGCGGCCGGCACTACCTTGCTAGTGGGCCGCACATTACAGATCGGTAATGTAGGGGTCAGGGCAGCGAAAGGCGCTGCCCTCCACCCTGTGGGCCACGTCTTCCACAGGTGTCCCACGCATGGCCCGTCCCCTGCTCCGCTCCTCCGCCCTTGTTGTCCTCGTGTCCGGCCTCGCGATTGCGCCGCTGGCCCTGGCCCATCCCAGCCTGGTGCGCTCGACGCCGGCCGCCGACGCGACCGTGGCCCCGGCCAGCCAGATCGAGCTGCAGTTCAGTGAGAAGGTGATGCCGCGTGCCACCCGCATCGAACTGAGCATGGACCATGGCCGCATGAAGATGGCCATGCCTACCACCGCGCAGGACCTCTCCGAAGATGGCCACACGTTGCGTGCGCGCTTCGCCAAGCCGCTGCCGGCAGGCAGCTACGCACTGCAGTGGCGCGCGGTGGGCCAGGACAGCCACCCGATCACCGGCAGCTACCGCTTCACCGTAAAGTAAGGCTGCCGTCGTGGCCGAGCTCTCGCCGTATGCACTGCGGCTGGCGCTGTACCTGGTGCTGATGCTGCTGTTCGGGCGGATGCTGTTCGTCCGCCCCGAGCTGCCGCGCGGCGTCCTGCTGGCGCTCGCGCTGATCGCGTTGCTGGTGGGGGTCACCGATGCCGTGACCCGGTTGTCCAGCGTGCTCGGTCTGTCGCCGGCCGACATCGACCTCGAGATGGCGCGCTGGTTCCTTACCGGTACGCCGGTGGGTGAAGCGGGCCTGCTGCGCCTCCTGGCGGTGCTGGCGATGCTGCCCCTGCTGGCATTCGCCACGCCGCTGCAGGGCCTGCGCCGCGTGGCCCTGCTCGCATTGTCTGCCACGGCGTTGGCCAGCCTGTCCTGGAATGGCCACGCCGCTGCGGGCGATGGGCTCAGCGGCACCTTGCGGCTGCTGGCCGGCATCGTGCACCTGCTGGCCGCCGGTGCCTGGGTCGGCGCGATTGCCGCCATCCTGCAGTTGGCGCTGCGTCCACAAGGCCTGCACCTGCGCGAACGTACCCATGCGCTGTGGCAGGCCGCGCACAGCTTCGCCCTGCCCGGTACGGTCATCGTCGCCACCCTGGCGATGACCGGCACCTATACCTATGTCGATCTCGGCGGTTCCGTGCAGACCCTGACCGGTACCGCACATGGGCGCTGGCTGCTGCTCAAGCTGGCCCTGGTGGGCGGCATGCTGGGGTTGGCGGCGCTGCATCGCTGGCGGCTGGTACCGGCGCTGGCGGTCTCCATCCGCGGCGGCTGGCAACCCAGGCCGCTGCGCTCACTTCGCCACAGCCTGGCCTGCGAGTCGGTGCTGGCCGTGCTGGTGCTGGCCTGCGTGGCGGTGCTCGGTACGCTGGACCCGTTGGCGTGAGCCTGCGCAGCCAGCCCACGCGCAAGCTGCGATGATGGGCGCATCATGAAACTGCTGATCGTCGAAGACGAACCCAAGACCGGCAACTACCTGCGCCAGGGCCTGATCGAAGCCGGCTACGTGGTCGATCTCGCCTGCAACGGCGTCGACGGGCTGCACCTGGCCGGCAGCGGCGAGTACCAGCTGGTCATCCTCGACGTGATGCTGCCCGGCCTGGATGGCTGGAACGTGCTGTCGCGGCTGCGCGAAGCCGGCTGGCAGGTGCCGGTGCTGTTCCTCACTGCGCGCAGCAGCATCGCCGACCGCGTGCAGGGCCTGGAGCTGGGCGCCGATGACTACCTGGCCAAGCCGTTCGCCTTCGCCGAGCTGCTGGCGCGGGTTCGTACCCTGCTGCGCCGGGGCCAGGCGCAGCCCCAGGCCGAGCGCATCGTCATCGCCGACCTGGTGGTGGACACCCTGCGCCGCCGGGTCGAACGCAGCGGCCAGCGCATCCCCCTCAGCCAGAAGGAATACACCCTGCTGGAGCTGCTGGCGCGTCGCCAGGGCGAAGTGCTGCCACGCTCGCTGATCGCCTCGCAGGTGTGGGACATGAACTTCGACAGCGACACCAACGTGATCGACGTGGCGATCCGCCGCCTGCGCGCGAAGATCGACGATGACTTCGATGCCAAGCTGATCGTCACCGTGCGCGGCATGGGCTATGTGCTGGAGGCGCCAGACGACGGTGCCATGCACAGCGGATGAACCTGCGCCGTTCCATCGCGGTACGGCTGACGCTGCTGTTCGCCATCGTGGCCACGCTGGTGCTGGCCGCATTGGGCGTGGCGATCTATGTCAGCGCCCGCCATGATCTTGTTGCCCAGGACTTCATCGAACTGGAAAACAAGGTCGCGTTGATCCGCGACCTTGCTGACAATGGGCCTGCCGCCGCACGCGGACCGCGGTTGGCAGAGGCGCTCGGCCATCATCCGGATATCGCCTTCCACATTGTTGATGGGAGCGGAACCGTGCTGTTCTCCACTGCGCCGGCACTGCTGCGCGAGCATGCACGCAGCCAGCCCATCGATGCCACGCCATGGCGGCACGACTGGATCCTCGCCGATGGTCGCTGCATGCATGCCCTGCACCTGCGCCAGGCGCTGGCCGACGGCAGCCAGCTGGTTACCCTGCTGGCCATCGATGACAACCGCCATGCCGATTTCCTGCAGCGCTTCCGCCACCTGCTGGCGATCGCGATCATTGGCGCCGCCGTGGCCAGCAGCCTGCTCGGCGGCTACGTGGTGCGGCGAACACTGCGGCCCCTGCGCACGCTGGCCGATGAGGCCCGGCAGATCACCGCTGGCCGGTTGCAGCGCCGCCTGAGCGCGCGCAGTGCACCGGCCGAACTTGAGCAGCTGGCGCAGACCCTCAATGGCATGCTGGCGCGCCTGCAGCAGGACTTCGCGCGGCTGACCGGGTTCTCCGGTGACCTTGCCCACGAGCTGCGCACGCCCATCACCAATATGCTCACCCAGGTGCAGGTGGTGCTGGCGCACCCGCGCAGCAATGAGGCCTACCGCGAGACGCTGGCGTCCTGCGCCGAGGAACTGCAGCAGCTGGCACAGACCGTGGGCGACCTGCTGTACCTGGCGCAGGCCGAAGCACCGGGCGCGCTGCCTTCACGCGAGCCGGTGGCGCTGGACGCGGTGGTGGATTCACTGCTGGAGTTCTACGAGCTGCTGGCCGAGGACCGGAAGTTGACCCTGCGCCGCGAAGGCACCGCACGCGTCGAGGGCAACCGCTTGATGCTGCACCGGGCGATCGCCAACCTGCTGTCCAACGCGTTGAAGCATGCCACCGCCGGCAGCGAGGTGCGGGTGCGGCTGGCCGAGGCCGATGGCGTGTGCAGGGTCAGCGTGCACAACGTCGGAACCGCGATTGCTGAAGAAGCGCTGCCGCGCCTGTTCGATCGTTTCTACCGCGGCGAGCGCGGCCGCCACGAAGGTGCGGGGCTGGGCCTGGCGATCACCCGTGCCATCGCACAGGCGCATGGCGGCAGCGTGAGTGTCGCGTCCGATGACACCGGCACCGTGTTCGAGCTGGTGCTGCCGAGCCCAGCGGCCCGGTAGTGCCGGCCGCCGGCCGGCACCGTTGGCACATCAAGCGCATTGCAGTTGCCGGCCAGTGGCCGGCACTACCCCCCACACAGCCATCCCGTCGCGGCGTTTCAGCTACGCCGCTTCGGTGTTGCCGGCCAGCGGCCGGCACTACCCCGCACAGCCATCCCATGGCAGCGTCTCAGGAACGTTGCTTCGGTAGTGCCGGCCGCTGGCCGGTAACCCCGGTCTGCTCGAACACCCCGGCCACCCAGTCGATGAACACCCGCAACCGTGGCGACGGCGTGCGGTTGCGCGGGTAGACCAGGCTCAACGGGCTTGGTGTCGGCGGCGCCTCCGGCAACAGCTCGACCAGCTGCCCGCGCGCGATATACGGGTCCATCCGGTAGCGCGGCGCCTGGATGATACCCAGGCCCGCCAGCGCGGCGCCGAGGAACGCATCCGCACCGGACACACGCACCCGCGCCGGCAGCGGCAGGTAGTGCACGTGCCCACCCTGCTGGAACTCCAGCGGAATCAGCTGACCGGTGGCGCTGGAGCGGTAGCCGACCATCTGATGGCCTTTCTCCAGCGATTCGATGGTATCGGGCAGGCCGTGCGCCTGCACATAACCCGGCGCGGCCACCGTCACCTCGCGCAGCATCGTCAACCGGCGCGCCGCCAGATCGCTGTCGGCCAGCGTCCCCACGCGCAACGCCGCATCCACGCCTTCGCGCAGCAGGTCAACATAGCGGTCGCCTTCGCTGACCTCCAGTTCGATCTCCGGGTAGCGCTGCAGGAATTCCGGCAGATGCGGGAACAGCAGGTGCCGGCCCAGCGTGCCATGCACCTCAATGCGCAAGGGGCCACGCGGCGGCGCGTCACGGAAGGCGGCCTCGGCATCATCCATGTCGGCGATCAGGCGCAGGCAACGCCCATAGAAGGCCTCGCCTTCCAGCGTTGGTACCACCAGCCGCGTGGTCCGGTGCAGCAGGCGCACGCCCAGCCGCTGTTCCAGCGCCTTGATCGCATCGGTCACCGTGGCCCGTGGCAGGCCCAGGTCCTCGGAAGCCCGGGTGAAGCTGCGGCGCTCGACGATACGGACGAAGGCGCGCATGGCCGTGAAGCGGTCCATTGTTCGGTGATCCGGATGATGTTGACGGATTATGCAGGATTATCCGAAAAGGCAATGTCGCGAAGATGGCCCTGCGCCACTCCGGCGCGCCCCGCTGGAACCGACCATGACCCTCTCCCCCGCCCGCTCTGTCGCCCTGGTCACCGGCGGCTCCCGTGGCATCGGCGCCGCCATCTCCCGCCGGCTCGCCGCCGATGGCCACGCCGTCGCGATCAACTATGCTGGGCGCCGCGACGACGCCGAGGCCTTGGCGGCCGAACTCAACGCAGCCGGCGCGCAGGCCATCGCGCTGCAGGCCGACGTGGCCGACCCGCAGGCGGTCCGCCAGCTGTTCGATGCCATCGAAGCCCGTTTCGGCGGCATCGACGTGGTGGTCAACAGTGCCGGCGTGCTGCAGTTGGCACCGCTGGCCGACACCGACGACGCCCTGTTCGAGCGGGTGATCGGCATCAACATCAAGGGCGCCTTCAACGTGCTGCGCGAAAGCGCGCGACGGGTACGCGACGGTGGCCGGCTGATCACCCTGTCCACCAGCGTGGTCGGCATCCGGCTGGAGAACTACAGCGTTTACGCGGCCAGCAAGGCGGCGGTGGAGACGATGGGCGCGATCCTCAGCAAGGAGCTGCGCGGGCGCAACATCACCGTGAATGCGGTAGCGCCCGGCCCGACCGCCACCGATCTCTTCCTGGACGGCAAGTCGCCCGAGCTGATCGAGCGGCTGGCGAAGATGAATCCCCTGGAGCGGCTGGGTACGCCGGAGGACATCGCCGGTGCGGTGGCCTTCCTGGCCGGTGCCGATGGCCGGTGGATCAATGGCCAGGTGCTGCGCGCCAATGGCGGGATGGTGTAGATCGCGGCCGTCGCACACCGGTAGTCGCCCACCTTGGTGGGCGCTTCGCCGTCTGCCAACCAAGGTTGGCACCTACCGGGCGGAGAACCGGATATCGCCGTCAGCCCGTCCGTGCCTCGCGGCGCCGGTGCACCCAGTAATACAGCGTCGGCAGTACCAGTAGGGTCAGCAGCATCGCCGACAGCAGGCCGCCGATCACCACCACCGCCAGCGGCTTCTGGGTCTCGGCACCGATCGCATGCGAAGTCGCCATCGGCAGCAGCCCGAACATCGCCAGCAGCGCGGTCATCAGCACCGTACGCAGGCGCTGCAGCGAGCCCTGCACCACCGACTGCAGCAGGTCCATGCCCTGCTCGCGCAGCTGCGCGAAGCGACTGAGCATCACCACGCCGTTCAGCACCGCCTGCCCGAACAATGCAATGAAGCCGATTGCCGCCGACACCGACAGCGGAATGCCGGTCAGCCACAGGGCCAGGATGCCGCCGATCATCGCCAGTGGCACGTTGGCCAGGATCAGTGCGGCGCTGCTGATGTCCTTGAAGGCGTCGAACAGCAACACGAAGATGATCAGCACCGACAGCGGAATCACCCAGCCCAGCCGCTTCATCGCACGCTGCTGGTTCTCGAACTCACCGGACCATTCCAGCCGGTAACCTTCCGGCAGCTGCACGCTGGCGTCCACGCGCTTGCGCATGTCGGCCACCACGCTGCCCATGTCACGCCCGGCGATGAAGATGCTCACCGCCTTCACCCGCTGTGCGTTCTCGCGCGAGATGTTGATCGCGCCGCTGGCCATGCGGAAGTCGGCCACGTCGGAGAGCGTCACGGTCTGGCCATCGCCGATGCCCACCGGCACCGTGCGCAGCCGCTGCAGGTCACGGTCAGCGTCGTCCAGGCGCAGCGTGATCGGGAACTTGCGGTCACCTTCCCACAGTTCACCGACCTGGCGCCCGCCCAGTGCGGTCTCGATCACCTCGTCGATGTCGCGCACATTGAGGCCGTAGCGTGCAGCACGGTCGCGGTCGATCTCGATCTGCAGCTGCGGCAATGAGCCGTCGCGGTCGATGAAGGCACTCTCCACGCCCTCCACGCCACGTACCTGGCCCAGGATCGCCTGCGCCTGCTGGTTGAGCACGTCCAGATCCGAGCCACTCACCTTGATCACCACCTGGCCCTTGATCTGCGAGATGCTCTCCAGGATGTTGTCGCGCACCGGCTGCGAGATCGAGAACTCCGGCCCCGGAATACGCTGCTCCAGCGTGCGCTGCAGGTCGCTCACCAGCTGCCGCTTGTCCACGCCCTTCGGCCATTCCTTCTCCGGCTTCAACGCCACCAGCGCTTCGATCTGGTTGGCGCCCTTGGCATCGGAGCCGTCTTCCGGCCGCCCCAGCTTGGCCACCACCGTCGACACCTGCGGGAAGGTGCCGACCAGCTCACGGATGCGCCGCGACTGCTGCTGCGCTTCGGCCAGGCTGGTGCTGGGATCGAGCGTGGCGGTCAGCCAGATCGATCCTTCGTCCAGCTCCGGCAGGAACTCCGAACCCAGGCGGGTACCCAGTGCCAGCGTGCCGACCAGCAATGCGACCGCAGTCAGCACCACCGCACGCGGGCGCGCCAGTGCGCGCTCCAGGATCGGCCGGTACCAGCCGGTCAGGCGGTCCATCAGCGGATTGCCGTCACGCATGCGGTCACGCCGCAGCCACCAGTAGCAGAACAGCGGCACTACGGTCAGCGCCAGGATCAACGCACCGATCAACGCCGAGGTCACCGAGTACGCCATCGGCGCGAACATGCGGCCTTCCTGGCGCTGCAGGGTGAAGATCGGGATATGCGCGGCGATGATGATCAACATCGAGAAGAACGTCGGCCGGCCCACTTCCGATGCGGCCGAAAGAATGGTCGAGAACCGCGTCTTCCGATCAGCCGTAGGTGGCAGCTTCGATAATCGCGAAACAATGTGCTCGGTCACGATCACCGCGCCATCGATGATGATGCCGAAGTCCATCGCGCCCAATGACAGCAGGTTGGCCGGCACGCCCCACAGGTGCAGGCCGAGGAAGGTCGACAGCAGCGCCAACGGCATCATCGCCGCCACGATCAGCGCGGCGCGGGCGTTGTACAGGAACAGCCACAGCACCAGGAACACCAGTACCGCACCTTCCAGCAGGTTGCGGAAGACGGTCTTCAGCGTGGTCGACACCAGCCAGGAGCGGTCGTAGAACGGCTCGATGCTGACCCCGGCCGGCAGCTGGTTCGCCTGGATCTCGGCGATGCGTGCATGCAGGGCGTCGAGCACGTCGGACGGGTTCTCGCCCTTGCGCATCAGCACCATGCCGAACACCGCATCGTCATTGTCATCCTGGCCGACCAGGCCCTGCCGGGGCAGCCCGGTGTCGGCGATGCCGGCCAGGTCGCGTACCAGGATCGGCGTGCCTCCGCGCTGCGCGACCACCACATTGCCGATGTCGGCGGGCGAACGCATCAGGCCTACACCGCGGATCAGGAACTGCTGCTGCCCGCGTTCCACATAGCCGCCGCCCGCATTCGAGCTGCCCTTTTCCAGCGCCTCGGCGAACTCACCCAGGCTGATGCCACGGTCACGCAGCTTGTCCAGGTCCGGCTTGACCTGGAAGGTGCGCGCGAAGCCGCCGAAACTGATCACATCAGCCACGCCGGGCACGGTGCGCAGGCTGCGTTCCATCGTCCATTCCTGCACGGTGCGCAGTTGGGTCGGTGTCAGGTGCGGGCCTTTCAGGACGTACCGGTAGATCTCGCCCACCGCCGAGCTCATCGCCTCCAGTTCCGGCGTCACGCCTTCCGGCAGCTCCACGCCCTGCAGGCGCTCCAGCACCTGCTGGCGTGCGAAGTAGTCGTCAGCCTTGTCGTCGAAGGTCAGGATGATCATCGACAGGCCGAACTGCGTATGCGAGAACACCCGCACCGAATGCGGGATGCCGGACAGCGCCACCTCCAGCGGCATCGTCACCTCGCGCTCCACCTCTTCTGCGGCCCGGCCCGGGTGCAGCGATACCACCGTCACCTGGGTGTCGGACACATCCGGGAAGGCTTCCACCGGCAGCACGCGGAACGCGGCTATGCCAGCGCCGATGAACAGCAGCAGTGCCAGCATCACCATCAGTGGCTGGCGCAGGCAATAGGCAATCAGGCGATCGATCATGGGGCGGCGTGCCCCGTGCCGGTGCTGGCCGCTGCCGGCGTGCTGTCCACCAGCTGCTGCAGCAGCAGGCCGCCTTCGACCACCACCTTGCTGCCTACCCCCAGGCCCTCACGCACCCACAGGCGGCCATCACCCAGTTCCTCCGCGTGCACCGCGTGGCGCACGAAGCGGCCTTTGCCCTCTTCGACGAACACCACCTGCTTTCCATCAATCAGCAGCACCGCTGCGTCGGGCAGCGAGATACCGCCCTCGGCCGGCAATGCAACCTGCGCACGCACGTACTGGCCCGCTTTGAAACTCCGTGCTCGGTTGTCCAGCTCGGCACGCGCCTGCACCACCCGGCGTTCGCTGTCGACGAAGTCATCCACGTGCTGCAGGGCCGCCTGCAGCGGCTGTCCATCGGCGCCGGGCACGCTCACCTGCATGCCCGCTTTCAGACGCCCGGCCAGGCTCTCCGGTACATCCAGCAGCAACCACAGGCGGTCCGGATCGCCGATCACCGCCAAGGGTTGTTCACTGTCGGGGCTGACCGCCATGCCCGGGCTCATCCGCCGCTCCACCAGCACGCCATCGATGGGCGCGCGCAGCGGCAGCCGTTGGTCGACGTGCTGGCCGTTGCCATAGGCCCTGGCGAAGGCGGTCGCGCGCGCATGATCGGCCTGGCTGCCGGCGAAGTTGGCCTCGGCCTCGTCCAGCTCACGGCCGGACGCCACGCCCGCAGCATGCAGTTCACGAGTACGCTCCAGCTCCTTGCGCGCCTGCTGCAGCTCGGCGCGGCCACGCACGCCGTCTGCCTGGGCCTGGCCGAACTCGGGCGAAGTGATCCAGGCGATCACCTGGCCCGCCTTCACCTTCTGCCCCGGCTGCGCCTCGATGCGCGCCACCTGCCCCGCCAACGGCGTGCGCAGTGCACTGGATCGGGTCTCGTCCCAGACCACGCGGCCCGGCAGCTGCAGGCTGGCGCTGGCGCCGGCGGTCACCACCTCGCTGCGCAGCACGTCCAGCTGGCGGCTGCCGGCCGGAAACTGGATCTGGCCGGCACTGACCTGCGGTGCATCCTCGGCATAGGACGCCGGTTCGCGGCCGCAGCCGCCCAGCAGGGCAAGCGCCAGCAGGGTCGGCAGCACGGCGTGGCGCGCCCTCAGGCGATGGGCGACGGTGGACTTCATCGGGATTCTCCTTCAGCAACGGATGTGGCCGCTTCCCAGCGCGCCAGGGCAATGGCGTGGTCGGCACGCGCTTCGATCAGCGCGGCCTCGAAGTCGCGCCAGCTGCGGCGCGCATCCAGCAGATCGGTCAGGCTGGCGGCGCCGCGGCGGTAGGCCAGTTCAATGCCCTGCACCGCCTTGCGTGCAGCATCGGACTGCAACCCTTCGTAGTCGTTGCGACGCTGCGCAGCGGACTGCGCGCTCGCCTGCAGCTGGTCAAGCTCGGCGCGTGCTTCGCGCTGCAGCACCTGCAATTCCAGCGCGGCGCTGTCGCGGTCGGCCTCGGCACGCTGGATCGCACCGCGTGCGCGCGACGGGCCGCCCAGTGGAATGGTCAACGACACGCCCCAGGTGACACCGCTGATGTCGGTGGGCTCGCGCTCCGCCTCCACGCCCAGCTGGATGTCGCGATGGCGCTCGCTCCGCGCCAGTGCCACGCCCGCGTCGGCGGCGGCCAGGCGCGAACGCGCCGCACGCAGGTCGGCGCGCTGCTGCGGATCGAACGCACGCACATCGGCCACGCTGCTGGCATCCGGCCAGGGGTCATCGGCGCTGAGGTCACGGCTGTCATCGCTGCCGAGCAGCAGGCCCAGCGCATGCCGCGCATCGCGCAGATCCAGGGCCGCCTCGCGCGCCGCGTCGGCCACCGCCAGATCGTCCACCGCCAGCCGCGCGCGATCCACCGGCGCCATCGCCCCGGTGGCCACCTGCTTGTCGGCCGCGGTCATCTGTTCGACCGAACTCCGCCGGTTGGCGTCGGCAATCTGCGCCCGCTCCTGCGCACCCTTCAGGCCGAAATAGGCTTCATGAAGCGCCACCTGCTGGCGGCGCCGGGCATCGAGCATGTCCAGTCCGGCCACTTCCAGCAGCGCGTCCGCCTGGCGGATGCGCAATGCGCGCTTGCCGCCGCGCTCCCAGGTCCAGCCCAGGCCCAGCGTGCTGTCCACCCGCTTGTCCTGCCAGCGCCCCGGGCCGATGCCATGCTTGGGGCTGATCTTGCTGGTACCGATCGACAGCTCGGTGGCCGGGCGCAACGCCGCTGTCTGCGCATCACCCTGCACCCCGCGCAGCTCCAGTGCCGCCGCGCGCAGGTCCGGGTTGTGCGCTTCCATTGCACGCTGCGCATCCGCCAGGGACAGCGCCGAAGCCGCAGGCGCGCACGAAAGGGCGGCCAGCACGACCGCAAGACGAGGGGAGAAATTCATGCACGTCACGGTAAGGTGACGCACTTGCGCCAAACTTGCCCCAACCTTGCACGAAGCTTGCAATGCGAATCCTGCTGATCGAAGACGACGCTGCCCTGGCCGATGGGCTGATCCGTGCCCTGCAGGGCGCCGGCCATCTCTGCGACCACCTCTCGCGTGGGCTGCACGCGCCGGCTGCACTGGCCAGCGCACCGTATGACGTGATGGTGCTCGACCTTTCATTGCCCGACGTCGATGGCCTGGACCTGCTCTCGCGCCTGCGCAACGACGGCGTCACCCTGCCGGTGCTGATCCTCACGGCGCGCGATGGCGTGGAGGACCGCATTCTTGGCCTGGACCGCGGTGGCGATGATTACCTGGCCAAGCCGTTCGCACTGGGTGAGCTGGAAGCCCGCCTGCGTGCACTGTCACGCCGCCGCAGCGATGCACCGGCGCAGAAGCGCCTGGGCCGGTTGTGCTTCGACAGCATCCGCAATGAAGCGCAGGTAGATGGCCAACGCATCGAACTGACCGCCCGCGAGCTGTCGCTGGTCGAGGCACTGATGCAGCACCCCGGCCGCACCGTCACCAAACAGCGCCTGTTCGACGCCTTGTACAGCTGGGATCACGAGGCCAACCTGTCGGTGATCGAAGTGCATGTCAGCCGCCTGCGCCGCAAGCTGGAACAGGCACGCGCCGGCGTCGGCATCCGCATGCTGCGCGGCCTGGGCTATCGGCTGGAGGCCGGCGGTGACTGAGCGCGTGCACAGCCTGCGTGGCCTGCTGCTGCGCCGCCTGTGGCTGCCGCTGCTGGTACTGCTGCTGTGCAGCGCGGTGGGTTCCTTCGCGCTGGCCCGCTTCTACGCCGGCCAGGTCTACGACCGCTGGCTGCTGGACTCGGCGATGTCGTTGTCCGAGCTGGTGAAGGTGCAGGACGGGCGTGCCTCGATCGAGATCACCCCGGCGGTGTCGCGCATGTTCACCTGGGACACCGCCGACGAAGTGCACGGCGAGGTGGTGGATGCCGATGGCGGGCGACTGTATGGCGACCTGCCTGAGGCGCTGCCACGCCCCGCGGCCGGCTCTGCAGGTGATGACGACGCCGTCTACTACGATGCGCGCCTTCGTGGGCAAGCCGTGCGCATGGTGGAAGTGGTGGTCAGTGCCGGGCCGGGCCACGATATCCGGCTGCGCGTGGCTGAAACGCTGCGCAAGCGCCATCGCCTGGAACGCAAGCTGCTGCTGACCAGCATCCCGTTCCAGGCCGCGATCCTGGCACTGGCCGCATGGTTGGCCTGGTCCGGTACCGGTGCCGCCGCACGGCACGCCAACCAGGTAGCGCGCAGGCTGGCCAGCCCGCGCCCGGACCCATTGGCGCCACTGGAGCCCGCGCAGGAAGCCCCACGCGAACTGTGGCCAGCGGTGGAAGCCTATAACGCGCTGCTGCAACGGCTGGACGCGATGCAGGCCGCGCAACGGCGCTTTGTCAGCAACGCCGCACACCAGTTGCGCACGCCGCTGGCCGCGATGCAGGTGGAGCTGGAGAGTTCATTGCGCCAGCATGATCCGCAGGCGCAGCAACTGGCGCTGTCCGGCACGCTGGCCGGGCTGGCGCGGCTGCAGCACCTGGTCAACCAGCTGCTGATGCTCAGCCGCTCCGAGGATCCGCATGGCAGCGCACTGCCGCTGCAGCCGCTGGACCTGGCCGCGCTGGCACGCGATGTGGTCGAGCGCTACGCCGACCGTGCGTTGGCGGCGGGCGTGGACCTGGGTTACGACGGACCCGACGACGGCGTGCAGGTACAGGGCCATCCACAGCTCCTGCGCGAGGCACTGGGCAATCTGCTGGACAACGCGCTGCGCTACGGCGCCGTGCCCGGTGTGATCACCCTGGGGCTACAGCAGGATGCCGAGGGCGTGCAGGTGTGGGTGGACGATGATGGCGCCGGCATCGCCGAAGCCGAACGCGCGCGCGTCACGGAACGCTTCTACCGGGCAAGCAGCGAGGGCGACGGCTGCGGGCTGGGACTGGCGATCGTGGCCGAGATCGCGCAGCGGCATGGTGCGGCGCTGGTGATTGATGGCGCGCCGATCGGTGGCGCGCGAGTGGGGTTGTGGTTCCGTTCCCGTTGACGTCCGGCGTGCCAACCAAGGTTGGCACCTACCAAAAGCTCCACGGCCTGCGGATTCCGGTAGATGCCAACCTTGGTTGGCGCCGTTGATGTCCCGCGTGCCAACCAAGGTTGGCACCTACCAAAGGCCCCACGGCCGGCGGATTCCGGTAGATGCCAACCTTGGTTGGCGCCGTTGATGTTCCGCGTGCCAACCAAGGTTGGCACCTACCAAGGCCCCACGGCCTGCGGATTCCGGTAGATGCCAACCTTGGTTGGCGCCGTTGATGTTCTGCGTGCCAACCGAGGTTGGCACCTACCCAATCACGCCGCCCGGTAGACGCCCACCTTGGTGGGCGCCGTCGACCTTCTGCGTGCCAACCAAGGTTGGCACCTACCAAGTGCGGGGCAATGACGGCGGCAATGCGGAGCCGCCCATCGTCATCGGCTCATCGAATACGGCGCCTGCGCGCCCTGCCCCGGCCAGTCCTTGTTCGGCCCGGCCTGCATGCTGAAGCGCAGCTCACCACCGGCCAGGATCTCGTCGTGGCGCAGGAAGGTGCGCTGCAGCGGCTTGCCGTTGAGGCTCACGCTGCCGACGTAGGTGTGCCTGTCGTCCAGCCCATCGGCCACGATGGTGAACGTCTTGCCGTTGGGCAGGCGCATCGCGGTCTTCGGCAGGAACGGGCGACCCAGGATGTACTCGCCCGAGCCCGGGGCCACCGGGTAGAAGCCCAGTGCAGTAAACACGTACCACGCCGACATCTGGCCGACGTCATCATTGCCAGCCAGGCCATCGGGGCGGTCGGCGTACTGGGTATCCATGATCTGCTTCAGGCGGGCCTGCGTGCGCCACGGTTGGCCGGCGTACGAGTACAGGTAGGCCACGTGGTGGCTGGGCTCGTTGCCGTGCGCGTACCAGCCGATCAGGCCGGTGATGTCTTCCATATGCTCGAAGATCGATGGATCCACCTTGGCGTTGAACACTTCGTCCAGGCGCGCGAGCAGCTTGTCGCTGCCACCATGCGCGGCGGCCAGCCCGGCCACATCCTGCGGCACGTACCACGAATACTGCCAGGCATTGCCCTCGGTGTAGTCGGTGCCGTAGCCGCTGGCGCTGGGGTCGAACGGCGTGCGGAAGCTGCCATCGCGCTTGCGCGCTCGCATGAAGCCGGTGTCCTTGTCGAACGCGTTGCGCCAGTTGCCGGCACGCGTGTCGAAGGTGGCCGCGATATCGGCCTTGCCCATCGCCTGCGCCATGCGTGCAATGGTCCAGTCGTCGAAGGCATATTCCAGCGTCTTGCTGGCCGCTTCGCCTTCCTCGTCGATCGGTACGTAACCCAGCTCGCGGTACTGCGCGATGCCATCGTACGGGCCGTAGTTGGCGGTCTCGACCATTGCCTTCAGCGCCTTGTCGGCGTCGAAGCCACGGATGCCTTTTACGTAGGCATCGGCGATCACCGGCACGGCGTGGTAGCCGATCATGCACCAGTCTTCCAGGCCGTGGAACGACCATACCGGCAGCATGCCGTAGGGGCTGTGCTCATGGTGGGCCAGCATCGAATTGACGAAGTCGCTGTTGCGCTTCTCCGGCTGCACCAGCGTCAGCAACGGGTGCAACGCACGGTAGGTATCCCACAGCGAGAAGGTGGAGTAGTTGGTATAGCCCTTGGCCTGGTGCACGGCATTGTCCGAGCCGCGGTACTGGCCATCGGCATCCATGAACAACGTCGGCCCCAGCATCGTGTGGTACAGCGCGGTATAGGCGCTGCGTCGCGCATGTTCCGGCGCATCGATATCGAGCACCGACAGCGCCTGCGTCCATTCCTGCTTTGCCTGAGCGCGAACGCGGTCAAAATCGAAGTCCGCCACTTCCGCGTCGAGGTTGGCGATGGCACCGGCTTCACTGACCGGCGAGATCGCCACCTTGACCACCAGTGGTGCGTCCAGCTTGCCGAACGCGAACGTACCGACCAGCTGCCGCCCTTCGATCTGCGCACGCTGCGCCGGATTCTTCTCACCCGGCGGCGGGAAGCCCTTGTAGACGATGTCCTGCTCGGTGTTGTGCAGCTCGTGCCCGGCCAGCGGGCGCGAGAAGCGCATCGCGAAATACAGCTGGCGGCCCGGCGCCCAGCCACGGGTTTCGCGGAAGCCGGTCACCGTGCCATCGGCGCGCACCCGCACCCGCGACCACAGCACCTTGCCCGGGTAGTCGTACATGCTGGTGCGCATGTCCAGCAGCACCTTGGCGTCGGTGCCCTGGGGGAAGGCATAGCGATGCACGCCCACGCGCGCACTGGTGGTCAGCTCGGCGCGCACCCTGTAGTCATCCAGGGTGACCGCGTAATAGCCCGGCTCGGCCTTCTCGTCCGCGTGGCGGAAGCGCGATGCATAGCCGCTGCGCGGCTTTTCCGGATCACCGCGCTCCAGGCCGGGAGTGCCGGTGAACGGCATCAGCAGGATGTCGCCCAGGTCCGAATGACCGGTGCCGGAAAAATGCGTATGCGAGAAGCCGACGATGCTGCTGTCGTCGTAGCGGTAGCCGGCCGCCCAGCCATAGGCCTTTTCGCGTGGCTGGATGCGCGTGTCCGGGCTGAGCTGGACCATGCCGAACGGCACCGTGGCGCCCGGGTAGGTATGGCCCTCGCCACCGGTGCCGATGAAGGGATCGACCGCGGCATAGGCGCGTTCGGCAGCGGTGTTCGGTGTGGCAGCCAGGGTGGCACCGGAGGCAAGCATGGCGGTAGCGGCGAAGGCGATCAGGAGACGACGGTCCAGCGTGGGCATCGGCATTTGGATCGATTCAGATGGTGACCCGATGCTAGCACCGGGCTTCACACGCCGCATGTTGCGGCGCAGCTGAACGAATCCAAAGACGACAAAAGTTGTCCTATTTCATATGCAACTAATTGCATGGCTCGCCTCATCGACGGTCAGCACACTTTGCCCGCTCTCAATGCACCAGCGCAGAACACCCGACCGCACCCCCATTGCGGCGTGACGCTCATCACATTGCGAGGCATCAAAACCGAAAAGGCCGCTGGAATCACTTCGCCTTCACGCCATCTCCGCGTTTGATTCACGCCGACGAAGTGAATGCGGTCCCTTTCCTGAAGTCTGGTCCCAACAGGAGTTCCGTCATGAAGATCGCAGTTCGTCGTACTCTCGCGCTGGCTGTGGCCAGCTCGCTTGCCGTGGGCCTACCTGCCTACGCGGCCACCCTCACACCAGGTCAGTCTGCGACTGTGCAGCCGGGTGATGCGCCGGAAACATGGGTGCTCACAAACGCCCAACTCATCGTCAGTCCTGGTGGAAAGACGCTCAATGTCACTGGAAATCAGCACTCGCAGTTGAGGATCACTGGTGCGGAAGTCACCGCCAATCTTGTCTCAGGCGGAATAAGCCTTCAGGCCAGCGAACTGACACTCGCCAATTCCACCGTAACCAACACCGGTGGGCGGGGCATCGCCCTCGCGAGTGGTGATGCGCTCGGCGGGCCCATCGCCAATATCAGCAACAGTCAGGTCACCGGGCTGGGCATCGGTATCAGCGCCATCGCGCCACCCGGCCAGCGCGCCGTGCTGAACCTTGACCGCACTCAGGTGATCGGGACGCTGAGTGGTTCCGCCAATCCCGCGCTGAATGGAAACGGCATCGTCGCTTTCGAGCGTTCGGATATCGTGGTGGGCAACGGGAGTGTCGTCACCGGTGAGCAGAATGGCATCTATGCCGTGGGAAGTTCCACTTCAGCGGGCTCTTCCACTGTTGTGATCGACGCATCCAAGGTCGAAGGCAAAAGCGGTGCCGCGCTGATCGTCGGCGCGCCGCGCAACCCCGCCTTTCCGGATACCGACATCCAGTTCACCGCCCGCAATGGCGCCGAACTCATCGGTGGCAACGGCAACCTGCTGGAAGTCACCGCGGCCGCCGCCAATGTCGGTTTCACCGTCGACAATTCGAAGCTCACCGGCAACATCATCAACACCGGCGGCAGCACCGTGAACGTTGCGCTGAACAACAACGCCACCCTGCTCGGCGCCACCCAGAACATCACCTCGATGGCGGTGGACAATGCCCGCTGGCAGCTGAGCGGCAACAGCTCCACCGGCGCACTGTCGCTGGGCAGCGGCGGCGAGATCGCGCTGGGCGATGGTTCGGCCTTCCACACCCTTAACGTCGCCGGCAACTACACCGGCAACGGCGGCACCCTTACCTTCAACACCGTGTTGGCCGGCGATGATGCAGCCACCGACAGGCTGATCATTGGCGGTGACACCAGCGGCACCACCACGGTGCGCGTCAACAATGTCGGCGGCACCGGCGCGCAGACCAACCAGGGCATCGAGCTGATCCAGGTCGGTGGCGCGTCCAATGGCCAGTTCAACCTGGCCGGCCGTGCCGTGGCCGGCCAGTACGAGTACTTCCTGCACAAGGGTACCGCGGCCGACGGCAACTGGTACCTGCGTTCGGAGCTGCCGACCGTGGGCGACCCGTGCGTGGGCGACCCCAACCTGCCCGGGTGCAGGCCGGTGGACCCGACCGATCCGGTGACCCCGGTCGATCCGGTGGACCCGACCGATCCACTCGATCCGGTGCCGTTGCTGCGTCCTGAAGTGGGCGCCTACCTGGCCAACCTGCAGGCGGCGCAGCGCATGTTCCGCCTGGGTTACCACGACCGCCATGCCGGCCAGAATTCCGGCCGCGCCTGGGCCCGCGTGGATGGTTCGCGCAATGGCTTCGATGCCATCACCCGCCAGCTCGACATCCGCGGCAACAGTCAGGCACTGACCGTCGGCGCCGATGTGTGGCGTCACGAATCGGGCAGCAGCGCGGGCGTGATGCTGTCCACCGGCAACGCCAGCAGCACCGCCACCAATGAACTGACCGGCTACCACGCACGGGGCAAGGTGAAGGGTGAGGCGCTGGGGATCTACGGCACCTGGCGCGGCGGCAACGGCGCAGACCCGTATGCGGGTTTCTACGTGGATGGCTCGGTGCAGCGCGCGCAGTTCCGCAACCGCGTGCAGGGCGTCGGCCTGGCCGAAGAGCGCTACGACAGCCGTGCCTGGCAGGGCGCGCTGGAAACCGGCTATGCGTTCCGCGTGGGCGGTGCCAGCAACGGCGGCATCTATCTGGAACCGCAGCTGCAGGTGGGCTACAACCGCTGGAATGACAGCCGACACACCGAAGTGAACGGCACCACGGTCGCCAACGATGATGCCAACGGCCTGTTCGGCCGCGCGGGCCTGCGCCTGTCCGGTGTGACCCGCTGGGGCAACGGGACGGCCGAAGTGCAGCCGTACCTGGCCGCCAACTGGTTGCATACCCGCGCCGAATCGCAGATCCGCATGAATGACGAAGTGGCCGATGCCCGCGTACCGCGCAGCCGCGGTGAGTTCAGCGGCGGCGCATCGCTGAAGTTCGCCAACGGCATCGGCGCCTGGGGCGGCCTGTCGCTGCAGCGCGCCAGTGGCTATCACCAGACCACCGCACAGGTGGGTGTCAGTTACAGCTGGTAATCGGTCGCCTTCAGCCCGTGATCGCTTCGATTGCGGGTTGATATCAAGGCGGGAGGTGTGGCCGTCGGACTGGGGTCCGCGGCCACGGCGTGAAGGGCGCGACAGGGATTGTCGCGCCCAACACTTATTTGCCGGGATCTACAGCGGTGAGTGACGTGACCTTTCGATTCTGCCCGTTTGGCAGAAAGCATCAATGAGCGTTCCACGTCGTGATACGTGCAGGATGGCGCCGCAGCGGACATCCCGCTGCCGGGATTGGAACCCCCGAAAAGAAGGACAGAGATAGCTCGTCGCAACTACGGCGGGCGCTGCGTGTGGCCGTCAGGCCCTCCGGTTTTCTCTGTTCCTTCCGGGAGTTCCAAGCACGCATCGCCCGCCACCCTTGCGGTGGCCCTCGCTTCCCAAGGAGTTCCCGCATGACCCAACGTCCGCTCAGCCCGGCCATGGAGTCGCTGTTCCAGCGCATCGAACATGCCCTCAACAGTGCCGAAGGCATGGCCATCCTCATCGGCGAACAGTACGGCCCCGAGCCGAAGCCTCCCGCGCCGATGGGATACAACCCCAGGCAGATCGCCAATGCGATGGTCATGCTGAGCCAGCATGGGCGATGCCTGCTGCGGGCGCTGCGCGAGGAGGCGGAGAAGGTGACCTACCACTAGGTACGATGTCGCCAAGCCCCGCTCGGTTCTGCAGGCCACGCGCGGCCGTCCCCACCGTCGCCTGGCAAGGCGCCCTGCAACGTGGCGAGGTCGGCGCTGTCGACCGGCCTCACCACCCGCGCCACTTCCTGCCCGTCATGCAGCAGCACCACGGTCGGCCACAGCTTCACCCGGAAGGCACGGCCCAGTGGCTTGCCCTGGCCGTCCTCGATCTTCCAGTGCACCAGATCGTTGGCATCCACAAATGCCTGCAGCGCAGGCTGCGCCGCGTGGCAATGTCCACACCAGGGCGCTCCGAACTCCAGCAACTGCCAGCCCGCCTGTGCTTCCACATCCGCGCGGGCCGGCTCCACCGACAGGTGATCATGCATGAAAGGCATGCGCGCTACGCCGCCAACGCCTTCTGGATATCCGCCAACGGTGCGTTGGTCAGGTCCTTGGCGATATCACCGAGCAGGCGCGCCTGGACTTCCTTGTGCAGCAGCGGCCGGATGCGCCCCAGCGTGGTCGGGTCGGCCACCAGCACCAGGTGCGCATAGCGGTTGTTCAGTGCATCTTCGTTGAGCTGCTCGGCCACCTGCTTGGCGAACGTTGCCTCGTTGAGCTGGGAGATGGACATGTCCTTCGGCACCGCGCCGGCCGGCCCCTGCCCGGATACACCCTGCTCGCTGATGTCCTGCAGGCGCAGTTCGCCCTCCTGCTTCAGGGCCAGCTGATGTTCGCTGCCGACGTTGGTGAACACGCGGGCCGAACCACCATCAGCGACGATGATCAGCGTACCTTCGGGAATGCGACGGGTCATGCGATGCTCCTTCTCGATTGCGTTATTGCGTTGAACCCACCGTAGACAGCATGGTGTGAGCGCTGCGGCCAGAGTTCGTTCAACGCATGTCATCGCGTTGCGTTCGCAGATGAACAGGCGCGATGGAACACAGCGTGCAGATCAGCCCGCTTCTCTGCATGCTCACGCCGATGCCGTTATGATGAACGGATGATCGACACGACCCACTACGTGACGGGCGCACCTGTTACGTGGGAAGCACTGCCGACCGGCGCTTCGCTTGCCACGATTGCTTCCGCCCAGCCCTTCCATCGCCTCGCGCTGGATCCCGGCGGATGACGCCCGCAGGCCCTCGGCCTGCACTCCCTACGCTGCTGTGACCTCCGGCCGCTGACTGCGCGACCGCGCTGATCCTGTTGCTGCGTTTCCGCCGTTGCGGCGGTGCTTTGCCGTGCGCGTGGCGTCGTGCCTGCACACATTCCCCGGCCCCTACGCCACTCACCGATGCCCCTGCGCCACCTGCGCCTGCATCGCCGTTTCCGATTTCCGGGACCTACCTCACCGCTCATTCCCCCTCTTCTGCCTACAAGGGAGCCCCCATGCAGGACACCCCCGATGCACATGCCCATTTCGGCTGGTTCAAACGCCGCCGCCACCTGAAGGTCGATGAGATCACCGTCGTCGACAAGCCCATGCTCAAGCGCGCCGTCGGCGCCGCCGCACTCGGCAATGCCATGGAGTGGTTCGACTTTGGTGTCTACGGCTATCTGGCCGTCACCATCGGCCAGGTGTTCTTCCCCTCCAGCAACCCCACCGCGCAGGTGATCGCCGCGTTCGCCACCTTCACCGTGGCGTTCCTGGTACGGCCGCTGGGCGGCCTGGTGTTCGGCCCGCTGGGTGATCGCTACGGCCGCCAGAAAGTGCTGGCGTTCACCATGATCCTGATGGCACTGGGCACGTTTGCCATCGGCCTGATTCCCGCCTACGAGCGCATCGGCATCTGGGCGCCGGTGCTGTTGCTGCTGGCGCGCGTGGTGCAGGGCTTCTCCACCGGCGGCGAATATGGCGGCGCGGCGACCTTCATCGCCGAGTATTCCACCGATCGCAACCGCGGCCTGATGGGCAGCTGGCTGGAGTTCGGCACGCTGGGCGGCTACATCGCCGGCGCCGGCACCGTCACCGCGCTGCACATGCTGCTGAGCAGCGAGCAGATGCTGGACTGGGGCTGGCGCATTCCGTTCCTGGTGGCCGGCCCGCTGGGCCTGCTCGGCCTGTACATGCGCATGAAGCTGGAGGAAACCCCGGCGTTCCGCGCCTTCGCCGAGGAAGCCGAGAAGCGCGAGCACGACCGGCCCGGGCTGGGCGCGCTGTTCCAGGTGCATGGCCGCCAGCTGCTGGTGTGCATGGGCCTGGTGCTGGTGTTCAACGTGACCGATTACATGCTGCTGACCTACATGCCCAGCTACCTCAGCGTCACAATGAACTATGCCGAGAGCAAGGGCCTGCTGCTGATCATCATCGTGATGCTGGTGATGATGCCGTTGAACATCGTGGGTGGATTGTTCAGTGACAGGCTGGGCCGCCGCCCGATGATCATCGGTGCCTGCATCGCGCTGCTGGTGCTGGCGGTGCCGTGCCTGCTGCTGATCGGCAGCGGCAACGACTGGCTGATCTTCCTCGGCCTGATGCTGCTGGGGCTGGCGCTGGTGTGCTTCACCAGCTCGATGCCGTCCACGCTGCCGGCGCTGTTCTACACCCCGGTGCGCTACAGCGCGCTGTCGATCGCCTTCAATGTGTCGGTGTCGCTGTTCGGCGGCACCACGCCGCTGGTGACCGCGTGGCTGGTGGAGCGTACCGGCGACCCGCTGGTGCCGGCGTATTACCTGATGGGCGCAGCGGTGATCGGCCTGGTGACCATGCTGTTCGTGAAGGAGACCGCCGGCCTGCCGCTGCGCGGTTCACCGCCGGCCGTCGGCAGCGACAAGGAAGCGGCCGCGCTGTTGAAGAGCGATGTGCCGGTGACAGTGGACCCGACCCTGCCGCCGCTGCCGGACGTTGCGGAGCCCGAGCAGGTGAAGCCGGCCTGAGACCGGGCGCAGAATGCGATCCACGCTTGGCGTGGATCTACGGGGCCAGTGGCGCCGGGTGGATACGCCCGGCGCTGCCTGGCGCTACTTCCTGATGCGGGCCAGCGTCCCCGGCGTCCAACGCAGCGTCCAGGTGTAGTTTCCGTCCGGCGGACAGACGTGGCGGAAATCGCGGGGAATTTCGCAGACCGTTGCGCCCGCGGTAACGGTGAAGGCAACGATGATCCGGTTGCCATCGATTCGGATCGACTGCACCGCGCCCGGAATCTGGATGCCGGCATCATCGCCATAACCTGATTCCCGGATGGCCGCGAAATCCTCGGCATCCACCCGCGACAGGCTCTTCGGGTTCTCCTTGCCGCGTGGATCGTCCGCCGTCAGCGCCGTCATCACCGCCACCACATTGCTCTGCGCGAAGCTGCCACCTGTGTAGGTCGACGTGTAGAAGTACACAACTTCGGAACGACCATCACCATCGAGATCGGCAACACCCGTCCACACCGGGCGGAAGTCCGATTCGATATCGTCACCGGGAATACGCCGCAGACTGGCTTCGGCGGCCCGGTAGGCCTGTACCAGGCTGGGTGGCGGCACCACCCGCTTGGACGCGGCCTGCGCAGCCACCGCCGTCAAACTGGACAGCGCCAGCGCAGCAAGCGGCATGCAGATCGAAGTGAAGCGGAACATCGCGGGTCCGTGCATGTCGTCCTCCTTGAGCGTGCGGCCAGTCTAACCGCAGCTCTGGTGGCGCCCAGTCGTGCACGGCGCAGTGTCGCGCGATGTGCGGAAGGCATCCACGCATGGCGTGGATCTACTGGGGTGTGTGCAATTCCATCGCGCGCATCACGATGGGCTTGGCCCAGCCGGGCGTGTGCAGCAGGTCGGCTACCGCAATCGGGTACTGCAGTTCGCCTGCAGCCATGGCCAATACCGGCAGCGGCACCACGCAGCCCTGCGCGTCGGCCGGCGCGCTGTTGTCGTAGACATGCAGCTCGGCCAGGTACGGCAGCAGCTCCAGCAGGTTCGCGCGCGCCGAATCGAAACGCGCGTGGATCTTCTCCACCGGAATGTCGTGGCCACCGGCGGCCACCCGCGCGGCAACGCGGGCGATGTGCAGCTCGACATCGGCCAGCCCACAGAACCAGATCGCCACCTGATGCCGTTCGCAGGCCTCACGCAGCAGGCGCGGAATGGTGTTGCCGCCGAGCGTGGTCTCGAAGGCGAAGTCGGTGCCATCGGCCATCGCCTGGCGCAGGCGGCGGGTGCCTTCCTGCCAGGCCTCGGCGTTGGCCTCCGGCAATGGCCAGCCGGCGTCGACCAGGCGGCGGGTGAAGGAATCCGGGTTGAACCAGCTCAGCCCTTCGGCGTCCAGCCAGGTGCCCAGCAACGAACTCTTGCCGGCGCCATTGACACCGGCCAACGCCAGGATGCGTCCCATCGATCAGAGCGGGCGGCCGAGGGTGACCTTGCGGCCGCGCCGGATCGGCTGGCCCAGCACCTTGCCCAGACCTTCCCCGCGTTGCAGCCCGGCCAGGGTCTGGTCGAACTCGCTGCGCAGGCGCTGCAGTTCCTCGTTGCGCTCACCGGCGTCGCCGCCAGCGGCCTTGGCCAGCAGTTCCTGGTAGGTGCGGATGTCCACGATCACCGCTTCCGGGTGGTTGTGGTTGGTGATGACCAGCGCCTGCTTTTCGCGCACGGTGCGCATCAGGCTCGGCCAGCCCCGGGTCTTCACCGACGAGGCCGGGGCCTTCTCGAGGCCAGGCAGATCCAGCGGCAGGGTCATGGCACGGCTCCGGGCAGGGTGGATGAGGACCACTATACCCAATTTGGCCAAATTGGGGATAAATCCCCTTTCAACCCGGGGGCCCGGTGTCCGGCGCGTCGGTCTGCAGCAGGCTGTCGCGCTCGCGCAGCGGGAAGCGGATCCAGGCGTCCAGCCCCTGCGAGGCAAAGCGCAGCTCGCCACTGCCGGCCAGCTCATAGGGCACCCGCTGCTCGATCAGGACCCGGCCCAGGCCACGCTGGCGCGGCATCTCCCAGCCCGCCACCTCGGCATGGCGCTCGCACCAGTGCAGGCCCAGCCACGGCTGCCCGTCCTGCACCTGCAGGTGCCAGCAGACGTCGATCCGGCCATCCTCGTGGGTGAGCGCGCCATGCCGGAGCGCGTTGGTGGCCAGCTCATGGATGGCCAGCGACAGCACCTCGGCCGCCTTCGGTGGCAACAGCACATCCTCACCCTGCAGGTGATAGGCGGCCGCCGCCGGCGTCTGTGCCGCAATCTCCTCGTCGAGCATGCCGCGCAGGCAGACTCCTACATTGGCGCCGCGGGTCAGCAGGCTCTGCGTGCGCGCCAGTGACATCAACCGCGCACACAGGCGCTCGGCATACTCGTCCACGCTGCTGACCGATACACGGGTGCGCCAGGCAATGGCATGGATGGTGGACATGATGTTGCGGACCCGATGCTGCAGCTCGGCCAGCAGCACCGACTGGCGCTCGGCGGCACGCTTGAGATCGTCGATGTCCACGGCGATCGCAAACACACCCGTCACCTCGCCATCGGCATCGCGCAGCGGCGCGGCCGCGACCCGTGTCCAGCGGGCGCGACCGTCCTCATGCAGGTACTGGAACTCCAGCCCAGGCACCACGGTTTCACCGCGCATCGCACGGGCAATGGCGAAATCTTCCGGCCCAACGGTCGAACCGTCCGCATGCCAGCCACGCCAGCGATGCAGGTTTTCCGCATCGGTCGAGGGCACCTTGCCACTGGGCAGGTAGGCGCGCATCTGGTCGTTGGACAACAGCATGCGGCCGTCCAGATCGACGATGCACAGGCCCACCGGCAGCATCCTGAAGGCCAGCTCCAGGCGCCGTTCGCTCTCGCGCCGCCGCTGCTCCTCGCGCTCGCGTGCAACCAATGCCAGATGCGCGGCAGTGGTCTCGAACATCGTCACCAGCACGCCGTTGATGCGCCCCTCCTCGCCGCGGATCGGGCTGTAGGTGATGGTGAACCAGATGTCCTCCAGCCGCCCCCGCCGGACCAGCGGATACAGCTTGTCCTCGAAGGTGAGCGTCTCGCCCTGCCAGACCCGGGTATAGAGCGGCCCGTTGATGTGCCAGACCTCGGGCCAGCACTCGCGGGTCGGCTGGCCGAGTCCGCCCGGATGCTTGTCGGCCAGGATCTCGGCATAGCCGTCGTTGTAGAGCTGCACCAGCTGCTCGCCCCACAGCACGATCATCGGAAAACCGTGGGCCAGCATCAGGTCGACGGTGGCGCGCAGGTGCGGCGGCCATCGTTCAATCGCGCCCAACGGGGTGGACGCCCAGTCATGGCGGGCGATGCGGGCGGCCATGCCATCCAGGCGCGCCTGCAGGCGAGGCGCCGGCGGCATGGAACCCCGCGAGGCGGCGGCCTGGAGGCCTTCAATGCGGCGCGACATGCCGCGCAATCAGGCGATGCCCGCAGGGGCCTGCGGCGTCGCCACCAGTTCGGCCAGCTGCTGGACCAGCGCCTCGATGTGGTAGGGCTTGGTGCAGCGGGGCGTGCAGGCGAAGCGGCTGGGTAGATTGTCGTCGTAGCCGGAGGTCAGCATGAACGGCGTGCCGGCCTCGGCCAGGCGATCGGCCAGCGGGTAGACCTGCTCGCCGCCCAGGTTGATATCCAGCAGCGCCACATCGATGGGATTGTCATCCACCAGCCGGCCGAGCGCCTGCAGGTCTCCGGCCGGCCCCACCACCTGCGCGCCCTTCAGCTCCAGGTAGTCCACCAGGAACATCGCGATGGCGAATTCATCCTCCGCCACCAGCACTCTCAGCCCTTTCAGGCCCTCAGGTTTGTTGCCCGCTTCCAGCACGACCCGCGCTCCTCGATACACGCGGCCCACCTCTGCCGCAACGACCGCAGGATGCGCGAACCGGGCTACAAGGGCGCGTGATGATCGATGAAGATCACGGCCACGGCGCATTCACCCCGGCATGCAGCGGCACGTTCAGAACGCGCGCTCCCATTTCAGGCTGAGCAGGCTGCGGTCGTGGCTGTACAGCCAGCCGACGTTGCTGTCGATGCGGGCGTAGCGCAGGCTCAGGCTGGGCACCAGCCCAGCCACGGCCAGACGCTCGCTGCGCACGATGGCGATCAGGTTCTGTTCGTCGTCCTGCCTGCGCGCCTCCAGCAGCGGACTCCAGGCGTCGTAGTCGCGATGGCGCAGCGACACGAATACGGTGGCCGTGGTGCCACTCCACTGCCGTGCCGCACCCAGCCGCAGGCCGCGCTGGCGGTAGCCGTTGGCCGGGTCGGCTGCGCTGCTGTCGGTGACATCCAGCCCGGCGAAGACCGTCCAGCGCGGATTGAGCGCGCGGAACCAGGTGGCATACAGCGATGCCAGCTCGCCGTCGTAGTTGCTGGCCAGGCCCTGCTGTCGATACCGCTGGCGCTTCCAGTCGGCCTCCAGCCTGAGCAGGCTGCGTGCATCCAGGGCGTACTGCCATTCGCCGTGCACGCCACTACCGCCCTGCAGCGCATGGTTGCCCAGGCCCTGGTAGTCATAGCTGGGGGCCAGCATCACGGTCTGCCGTGCGCTGCGCCAGCTGTAACCCGCCTGCACGTTGGCATTGAGCTCGTTGTAGGCACTGTGCCCGCGCCATGCCTGACCGAAGGCGAGACCGCGCACGTACAGACCATGATGGCCGGCCAACGCCCAGCGCCGTTCCAGGTTGGCGTCGTAGTCCAGGCCGGTGGCGCGCTGCGCTTCGGGCAGCGTGCGTTCGATCAGGCAGGTGTCGCCGACACCGAACAGGCAGGTGCGGCTGGCCGAACTGCGGTTGATGTTGTCGCTCCATGCAGGGCCGGCGGACAACGCGCCTTTCCAGCGCTGGCGCGCCTGCAGGGCACCCAGGTAGCCGTCCACGCGCGCGCGGACGCCGGCCGTGGCCGGATCATCGGCATTGATGCCCGCAGCGATGGCCGTGAACAACGTGACCGCATCGCGATCGCGCTGGTCTTCCGCATAGACACGCGCCAGCTCGAGGCGGGCCGGCAGGAAATCCGGCTGCGCCGCCAGCAGCGCTTCGTACTCCTTCGCCGCGCGACGATGGTCGCCGGCCACCCGTGCCAGCGCCCCCTGTGCATAGTGGCGCAGCAGGGGGTCATGCCCCGGCAGTTCGATGTACTCCGCGAGGAAGGCAGCGGCGGCCTGCCATTGCTGATGCTGCAGTGACAGGTAGAGGGCCTGGCCGAGATCATCGACGGTGCGCTCCACGCGCAATGTCTGGCCGTCGATGGTGATGGTCGGCCGCTCCGACTCGGCCTGCTGCAGGCGCTGCTGGTCCTGCTGCTGGTGGCGCAGTTCGGTGCCCTGTTCAAGCACGCGTCGAAGATCGTCCTGCTGGGCGCGCACATCAGCGGCAGCCAACAGCAGTACGACAAGGAAAATGGAATGGCGCATGGTCGATCCGTGGTGGTGCATGCAGCGGGCCGAAGCAGGGACTGGCGGATCGCGGCTTGTCCCTGCCCTGCCCCGTCAGGGGCGTGGCGATCAGTTCTTGCTGCCGCCGAAGGCGGTGTCGTACTGGCTGTTGCCGGCGAACGTGGCGATGCCGGCCAGGGTGGCGGCGTTGGCGCCGAAGAACTGGCCCTGGGTGGCACCGGCAACGGTGCCGTTGGCGGTGGCGGTACCGGCGAACGAGGCGTTGGCGCTGTTGATGTTGGCGTTGACGTTGATCGCCAGGCCACCACCGGTCAGGCCGCCGAGCAGCTTGCCGCTGCCGAAGTCCGCACGGAAGGTGCCGGACAGCAGGTTGCTGCCGTTGAACTTGTTCAGGCCCGCGACGCTGTAGGTGGCTACGCCAGCCGGCAGCGTGGTGCCGGCACGGTCACCGACGAAGTAGACCTGGCGGTTGTTGAAGCCACCGGCGGCGCCATCCTTGGACCACTCGCCGAACCACACGTCACCACTGCCAACCTTGACGAAGTTGAAGTGGCCCATGCCGGCATGGCTGCCCGGTGCGCCGGTGATCGGCATGGCCAGCGTGCGCACGGCGGTGCCATTGACGGTGGTGGTGCCCGAGTACAGGCTCAGGCCCTGGAAATCGACCGGCTTGGCGTTGGAGACGGTGCCGACGCCGATACCGGCCTTGCCTGCCTGGTGCGGGCCACCGTTGACCTGCGATTCGCCGACGGCGACGTACAGCTCGGCGTCGGTCACCGGGCTGGCCGCACCGACGATGTCAGCGGCATGCGCGGCGCCGGCCAGGGCAAAGGTGGCAGCAACGGCGAGAACCGAACGGGAGATCATCTTCATGGTATTGCTCCTTGGGTTGTGGGAACTACGGGTACAACGCTTGAAAGCGGGAGGTCAGAAGCGCGCGGTGATGCCGAGCTTGAGCGTGCGGCCCGGCGCCGGCAGCGTGGAGCGCGTGGCCGGGTCGACGTAGTAGCGGTTGCCGAGGTTGCTGCCCACCAGCTCGACGCTGGCGTGCTCGTTGAAGCGCCAGCGCGCGTATGCATCGACGGTTGTGATGTTGCCCCAGGTGAACGGCACGTTCTGCCACAGCAGGCTGCTGCCACCTGCCAGCAACCGGTCGCGGTAGGCCTGTAGATCGGGGTTTTCGTGGCGCTGGTAGTGCACGATGCGGCTGCCCAGTTCCAACCGTTCATCGAACAGGCGCGTACCGAGCGACAGGTTCACCGACAACTTCGGAATCGCCTGGGTCAGCAGGTAGCCACTGACGAAACCGTCCTGCACGCAGTTCGGCACCAGGCCACGGTTGGCATCCAGCAGCACGGCCGTGCTTTCGTCGCACACCTCGTTTTCCAGCGTGCGCGAAATACCCAGGTCGGTGAAGAAGCGCCGGTTGTCGAAGCGCGCCTGCAGCTCGATGCCGCGGATGGTCTGCTTGTCGATGTTGTCGAACAGGAAGTAGGCGTCGCGCTCGATTACGTTGCGGGTCTTGTGCACGTAATAGGCCAGCTTGACGTCGGCATCGGCGGTGTTTCCGAACAGGCCCGACAGGTTGTGTACGTAGCCCAGCTCGTAGTTGTAGGCATGCTCGGGCTTGAGCGTGTACAGCGGATTGAGGCTACTGGAGAAAGCGATGGTGCTTTCGAACATGCTGGGGAAGCGCACTGCTTCGCTGTAGCGCAGGTAGACGCGCGCGGCCTTGGACAGGTTCACCGTGGCCGAGAAAGTGGGCAACCACGCGTGATCGCGGCGGCGGTCATTGCGCCCATCCACCGGCCGCGACTGCATGGTGTTGCCGATATTGCAGACCAGGTCGCTGCCGGGGTAGATCGGCAGCACGCCAGGTATGCCCGCCACCACGCCGTTGAGACAGGGGTTGGTCGCACGGGCATAGTTGCCATTGGCATCGGGCAACCACGGAAGCCGGTGTTCCACCGCCTGCGGCGTCTCGTAGTACGCCAGCAGACCATGCAGTGCATCGTCAATCACCGAACCCATGCCGATGCTCTCCCAGAACTCGCGTTCGGCCTCCAGTGCATCGATCTCCGCCTGCAGGCTGGCCGGCCGCTCGGGCAGCTCATTGGTCCGGTAGGTGGCCTCCTTGCTGCCCACGCCCTTGGTCAGCAGCTCCGGGTGGGCCTGCAGGAAGTCGTCGAACGCCCAGTAACGGCTGTAGCGCACGCCGGCGTTGAGGGTCAGGAAATCGACCGGACGCCATTCGAGGTTGAGATAGCCTTCGCCCTCCTGGCGCCGGCCAGCACGCGGAAACATGCGCCATCCATCGGTCGTGCCGAAGTACGGGTCGCGAGAACCCAGCTTCTCGTACTGCCAGTTGCCGCCCACGGTCAGGTCCAGCGTGGAATGCAGCGCGAAGCGGTTGCTCAGGGTCAGCCCGGTACGGTCATTGCGCGCATTGGCCAGTGCGGTGTTGCGCAGGATCGGGCTGACCCCGGGATTCCACGCCGGATTACCCGGTGCGAAATTGGGAAACCCACCGGCGGTGTAGGTATCGCTGTCCGTCTCGGTGCGCCACAGGTTGGCGTACAGATCAAGCCAACGGCTGCCGGCCGGCTGGAAGCGGTACTCGAGGTTCCACGCATCGGAATCGACCCGACTGAGCGGCCACTGGATGCGCCCATAGTCCGGCGCCGACAGGATGCGCGACGGCATGATCTCGCCATAGTGCGACAGCGTGCGCCGCCAGGTGGCCTTCAACTGCTGGTCGTCGTTGATCTGCCAGCTCCCCTTGACCAGCCACGATTCCTGTTCGCTGGACGTATTGGGCACCTCATCGCCCGGCTTGAAGTAGCGCGCCAGCGTGGTGATGTAGTCGATGCCCTGGTACTCGAACTGCTCGCGCGGGTCCTGGTCGTAGTAGCCGCTGCCCTTGCTGCCGGAGAAGTAGTTGCCGCGCTTGCGCCAGGCATAGGCGGCCATCAGGTCGACGTTGTCGCCACGCACGCCCAGCGCCAGGCGCCAGGCCTGGTCTTCGCCATCGAAGGGGTTGTTGCCACTGCGCGACTTCACCGGCACCACCAGGGTGCGGTCGTCGTAGGGCGAGTTCGGCGAGCCCTGCGGGAACCCCGGCACCGTGCGGTAATCCTCGCCGGTGTGCAGGCGAGGCAGGCGCGGCGCCACCGCATTGCTGCTGCCTTCAATCTTCAGCTCCCCGCCGAAGCGCTCACCCGCTTCCACGATGTCATCGACGTCGATGGTCTTGATCACCAGCGCACCACCGATCCCGCTGCGCACATCGCGCACCAGCCCTGGCCCCTTGATGACCTGGATGCCACCAATCAGGTTGGGATCGATGTAGTTGCGGTTGCTGACGCCGTTGTAGCCGCGCCAGACCGTGAGCGCCTGCTCGCCACCGTCGATGCTGACCGGCACCCGCCCCGGCCCCTGGATGCCGCGGATGTTGATGTCCAGCGCGCCGCTGTTGCGCGCATCGCCACTGAACACACCGACCAGATCCTTGACCACGTCGGCCGGGTTGGAGCCGCGGTAGCGCTCCACCCGGTCGCGCCCCGAATACGCCGTGGTCAGGTCCAGCGCGAACACATCATCGTAGCCGCGCCGATCGCGGGCCTCGCCCCCTTCCGACTGCAGGCGACCGGCCACGTCCAGTGTTTCGGTCACCCGCACCCCTTCCCCTTCCCCCGCCTCCGCTGCGGCGCGCAGGCTCCAGGTGCCATCCATGCCGCGCTGCGCACGCACGCCACTGCCGCGCAGCAGCTGTTGCAGGGCCTGCATCTGGCTGTACTCGCCGCTCACCGCGCTGGAACGGCGACCTTCCACCAGATCACTGCGGAACACCACCTGCACATCGGCCTGGCGGCCAAAGGCACGCACAGCATCAGCAAGGGGCTGTTCCGGGATGGTGTACTGGCGCAGCGGCGCGACGATCGCCGGTTGCGCCTGCACGACCGGCACCCAGGCCAGCGGCAGCAATGCAGAGGAGATGGCCAGGGCCAGGACGGTAGCGCGACGGTGACAGGCGGATGCCGTGGACGGCATGGACAGGAACTCCTCAAGCGGGGCGGGACCATGGGCACGTCCGGTGCCCGGTGGTGTGTCTGGCTTGAGGAGAAACGCTGTTTCGCTCTGGCTATACCTCTATAGACAGCGGGGTGCGACGACTGCCCACGGTTTTTTCATGTTTTTTCATGCGGTTGGTTCATCCATGTTCCGCAGGTGCTTCACCACACCAGCAACGCACCACCGGGTAAGCGCTGAACCCGCAGTCCCGCCTGCGCGGCCACGGCGTCGATGGCCGTTTCCGGTTGCTGCAGATGGAACAGGCCACTGACCCGCACGCGTGCGCCCTGCCCGCCCAACACCCAGACCGGGGCGCGCCGGTAGCGGCCGAGATCGGCGATGGCCTGCGCGGCGGGCAGATCGTCGATCGCCACCTCACCGCGACGCCACGGCGCCATCGCCTCCGGCGCGGCCTGCTGCAGCGGCTGCAGCCAGTGCCCGTCACGGAACGCGCGCAGCTGCCCAGCTCGCAGGCGCTGCACGTTGCCATCGCCCGGGTGCACATCGACCACGCCCTCGCTGACTTCGGTGGTGATCGTGGCGCCCTGCATCGACACGCTGAACGCCGTACCGATATCGCGGATCAGGCCACCGCCGGCCTCGACCTGGAACGGTCGCTGCTCATGCGCCACCTGGAACCAGGCCTGCCCGCGCAGCAGGCGCACGCGCCGCTGCTGGCCATCGAACGCGAGTGCCAGCGCGCTGCCGGCATCGAGTACCGCCGTGCTGCCGTCGTCCAGCTGCACAACGCGCGGCGCATCGCTGCTGCGCACGTCGCTGCGCGCCAGCAGCAACGCGTGCGGTGCGGCCGCGACCAGCAGCACCGCGGCCGCGGCCGAAGCCAGCAGCCACGGCAGGCGGCGGCGCGGTGCGAACGGTCGCAGCCCCTGCCGATCTGCGGTCAGCTCTGGCAGCGCGGCCAGCACCTCCGGCCCGGCAGCGTCCAACCGCTGCCAGAAGACCTGCTGCTGGCGCCAGGCCAGCGCATGGCGAGGGTCGGCCTGCAGCCAGCGCTGCAGGGCTCGTTGCTGGCGTTCCGGCAGCGGGCCTGCACTGCACCGGATCACCCAGCGCAACGCCTGCCTGGCCTGACGCGGCGAGGGTTCGGACGTGGTCATGGTTGTGGCCTGCCGCACCACGAACGGGTGCGCTTTCCTGTTGTGACAACGGCGGGCGCGATCTGCCCACGGTAATCGCCGCTCATCGACGCATTCCCTGCTGCTGTTGCTGGATCAGCAGCGCTGCGCGCAGCACATGCTTGCCGACCAGGCTCTTGGAGATTCCCAGGCGCGTGGCGATTTCACGCTCACTCAAACCCAGGTAGCGGTTGAGCACGAAGCACTCGCGCACCTGGGCCGGCAGGGCCAGGATGGTCTGGGTGATCTCGCGCAGCTGCGCCTGGTCCAGTGCCTGCGCCTCGCCATCACGGCTTGCCTCGGCCATGTCGACGGCGTACTCGGCCATGGCACGGCGTTCGCGGGCGTCGGCCTGGCTGCGGTTGAGCGCGTGGTGATAGGCCATCCGGTACAGATAGCCGCGCGGCTCCAGGATGGGCGGATCGCCGGGCACGCTGCTGGCCTTCAGGTACAGGTTCTGCAGGGTGTCCTCGGTACTGGCCGGGTCGAGATAGCGCGCGATGAAGCGAGACAACGCGCGGCGCTCGCGGATCAGCAGCTCGACCAGCGCCAGGGCATTGGGAGACATAGGTGCCAAGGCCGGACCGGGGAATGATGGGCGTGATGGCGACGGTCCGAGCCCGGATTGTAGGCGCCCCGCCGCGATACCGCACCCCTGTTCAGCGATGTCGCCAGGAGCAGGACCTTCGGCCTATGAAGATTTCGTGAAGACGATGCTATGTTATATCGTCACATTTACAGCGACCCCTTCCCATGTCCCGTTCCGCCCCTGCCCGCCGGCTGCCCGGTGCGATCCTCCTTGCCCTGGCGCCCGCACTGGCAGCAGCGGCCGACGCCCCTTCGGAGCTGGACCCGGTCGTGGTGACCGCCACCGCCACCGACCGCCTGGCCAGCGACGCACCCGCCTCCATCAGCGTGATCACCCGCGAACAGATCCAGCTGCGGCCGGTACTGGACCTTGCCGACGCACTGCGCGGCAGCCCAGGCGTCACCGTGGCCGGAGTTGGCTTCGGTCGTCGTGGCATCCGCATCCGCGGCATGGACCCGGGTTATACGCTGGTGCTGCTGGACGGCCAGCGCGTGAGTGCGTCAGCCGATGCCATCGCCCATTCGGACTTTGACCTGGGCTGGCTGCCGGCTGCGGCGATTGAACGCATCGAGGTGGTACGCGGCCCGATGTCCTCGCTGTACGGTTCGGAGGCGCTGGGCGGCGTGGTCAACGTGATCAGCCGCCGCGCAACCGACGACTGGCAGGGCAACCTGGTCTACAACGCCGGCGTGGTCGGCGGTGACCGCGGCGGCAACACTGCCCAGGCCGGCTTCTACGCCGGTGGCGCACTGCTGCCCGGCACGCTGGGCCTGAGCGTGTTTGCCGAACACCGGCAGAAGGACGCTACCCGCGATCCAACCGACGACCGCCTGAACGAACAGGAGGGACGCCGTGCCAACACCGGCCGCGCGGTACTGACCTGGACCCCGGACGCACACCAGCGCATCGACCTGTCGCACCTGCAGGGCAGCGAGGAGCGTCGTCGCCATGCGCTGCAGGCCGGCGCCGCACCCTACGTCTACGAGACCATCGATGACATCCGTCGCCGCCAGACCACGCTGAGCCACCAGGGCGAGTGGGACTGGGGGCAAACCCGGGTGAGTGCCTACCGTGCCACGCTGGACCGCGACAACCGTCGCGACCGCGGCGAGGCCTCGCGTCCACAGCAGCTGACCGACCAGATCGTCGATGCGCGCGCCACCGTTGCGCTGGGTGCACGCCACCGCGTCAGCGTCGGCAGCGAATGGCGGCGCCAGGAACTGGACGACGCGGCCGGCGCGCGCAGTGGTCACCTGCAATCGGACCAGAGCGCGCTGTTCGTGCAGGACGAGATCCAGGTCAGCGACACGCTGTCACTGGTGTTCGGCAGCCGCGGCGACCGCCATCCCGAGTTCGGCTGGCACCACAGCCCGCGTGCGTATGCGGTGTGGCATGCCACCGAAGCGCTGACGATCAAGGGCGGCATCGGCAGCGGCTTCAAGGCGCCGAGCCTGAAGCAGCTGTCGCCGGAGTACTCCGCGGTGGGCGGCGGTGGGCGTTTCACCATTGTCGGCAACCCACAGTTGAAGCCGGAGCAGAACACCAGTGCCGAACTGTCGGTAGCCTGGCAGCAGCAGCGCTGGTCCTTGCAGGCGACAGCCTTCCAGAACGAGCTCAAGGACCTGATCCAGACCACCTGCGTGCGCGCCTGTGGCGTGCGCGGCCGCGAACTGCGCAACTACACCAACGTGGCCCGGGCCCGCATCCGTGGCCTTGAGCTGGCCGGAACCGCGCCAATCAGCGAGCACCTGTCCTTCGAGGCGAACTGGAGCTGGCTGGACCCGCGTGACCGCCAGACCGACCTGTGGCTGCCGGAACGCCCGCGCCGCAGTGGCGCCACCGCATTGAACTGGCAGCGCGGACCGCTGCAGGCCGCCGTGCGCGGCGAGTACATCGGCCCGCAGCAGCAGGTGGCCGGCAGCAGCCAGGTGACCCTGCCCGACTACTGGCTGTGGTCGCTGGATGCACGCTGGCGCGTGACCGCGGCGGTAAGCGTGGTGGCCGGCATCGACAACCTGGCCGACAAGCGCCTGGACGAAACCGGCGCGCTGTACCCCTATCCGGAAACCGGCCGCTACGTGCATGCCGGCATCGAACTGGCGTTCTGACCATGCGCAGCGGGTGGACATGGCTGCTGCTTGGCGGGCTGCTGCTCGCCACATCGGCCCGTGCCGAGCCCGAACCTCTGCGGGTGGATGTGGTCAGCAGCAGCTTCGTGCTGCCTGGCAGGATCGCCCGCCTGGATGCACTGGGCGCGCCGGCAGGGGTGCGCTTCCGGCAACGTGTGGTGGACCCGGCGACCACGCTGCCCGCTGACTGGCCAGCGGGCGCCGACCTGGTGCTGCTGGATACGCCGCGACCGACCGATGTCGAACAGGTCAGGGCGGTGGTCGATGTCACCCTGCAGAACGGCAAGGTGCCGTGGCTGCGCGTGGGTGGCGGCGCCCCGGACTCCGGGCACCTGCCCGCCGATGTGGCGCGCAGGATCGCCGGCTACTACGGCAACGGTGGCGAGGCCAACATCCGCACACTGGCGGCCTACCTGCTAGCCTGGCGCAGTGGTACCGGGACCGACGAACTGCCACTGCCGCAGGTACTGCCGGCCACCGGCTACAGCACCCGCGGCGACCAGTGGCTGGACAGCCCGCAGGCATTGCAGGCGCAGTGGCAGCGCGATGGCCAGGCGTCGTGGCCGAAAGTGGCCGTACTGGTTTCCGGCAGCATGCTCAGCAGCATGCAGACCCAGGTGCTGGACGCGCTGATCGAGGCCGGGCGCGCACGCAAAGTCGCGCTGTTCGGGGTCTGGTTCGATGCCGCCGCCGACAACGCGCTGCAGCAGACGCTGCGCGGCATCGAGGTGGATGCACTGGTCAACCTGACCCATCTGCAGAACGGTACCGCACGTGCCGCCGAGTTTTCCGCGCTGGACGTGCCGGTGCTGCAGGCCCTGAACCACAGGCAAGGCGATGCGGATGACTGGCGCGCGGCGACCACCGGCATCCCGATGGCCACGCTGGCAACCTTCGTCGCCGTGCCCGAGACCTGGGGCGCCAGTGATCCGATCGTGGTCTCGGCCAATGCGCTTGGCGAACTGCAGCCGATTCCCGAACAGATCGATGCACTGGCCGCCAAGCTGCAGCGACTGGCCGCGTTGCGCCACACCACCGCGGCCGACAAGCGCGTGGCGCTGCTGTTCTGGAACGCGCCGGACGGCGAACGCAACCTGTCCGCGTCGCATCTCAACCTGGCGCGCAGCATCGAGGCGCTGCTGCCACGGCTTGCACAGGCCGGGTATTCAACGCAGCCGGTGGATGAGACGACCCTGATCGAGCAGCTGCAGGCGCTGCTCGGTGGTTACTACCATCCGGAGCGGCTGGACGCGCTGCTCGATGCCGGGCTGGCCGATACCCTGCCGGTGGCCGACTACCGCCGCTGGCTGGCCACCCTGCCCGCCACGCGCCGCGACGAACTGCGCGCACAGTGGGGCGACCCTGCACACCACCCCGCAGTACGCCAGCGACATGGACAGGCCGTGTTCGTGCTGCCGCGCCTGCGCCTGGGCAACCTGCTGCTGATGCCGCAGCCGCCCCGCGCGGGCCGCGTTGGCGAAGCCACCCACGATATGGCGTCAGTGCCGAGCCACTATTACCTGGCCGCCTACCTGTACCTGCGCCAGCAGTGGAAGGCCGATGCGCTGATCCACTTCGGTACCCACGGCACACAGGAGTGGACCCCGGGCAAGGACCGCGGCCTATGGGTTGCTGATTATCCGTGGCTGGCGGTGGGCGAGCTGCCGGTGTTCTACCCGTACATCCAGGACAACGTCGGCGAGGCGATCCAGGCCAAGCGCCGTGGCCGTGCCGTGGTGGTCAGCCACCAGACCCCGCCGTTCGCACCGTCCGGGCTGTACGACGAGCTGCGCGACCTGCACGCAGTGGTGCACGAACTGCAGCAGCTGGACCAGGGACCGGTGCGTGATGCCACCGCCGCACGCCTGCGCACACTGGCCACTGACAGTGGCATCGCCGCCGACCTGGGCTGGAGCGCAGTGGACATGCAGGCGCGCTTCGACAGCTTCCTGCCGGTGCTGCACGACCACCTGCATGAGCTGGCACGGCGCAATCTGCCGCTGGGGCTGCATACCTTCGGTCAGCCGGCTTCGCCCGAGCACCGCCTGCTGATGGTGATGCAGCAGCTGGGCCCGGGCTATCTGAAAGCGCTGGGCGAAGATCCGATGGAGGCCACTGCGGTGGACTACCGGCAGATCCAGCAGAGCCTCGGCTATCGCACGCTGCTGCACCATCTGCGCGAAGGTGCGCCGATCAGCAGCGTCGCCAACCCCGATCTGCGCGCAGCGCTGCAGCGTGCCGTGCAACTGGATGCTGCCCTGGCCGATACGCAGGAGATCGAATCGCTGCTGCACGGCCTGGGCGGTGGCTTCGTGCAGCCTGGCGCCGGCGGCGATCCGATCCGAACGCCGGAACTGCGCAGCGGCCGCAACTTGTTCGCGTTCGAGCCCGACCGCATTCCCACCCGCGCGGCGTTCGACACCGGCGAGCTCGCCCTGCAGCAGCTGTTGCAGGCCTATCGTGATGATCACGATGGGCAGCTGCCGCGCAAGCTCGCCATCAGCCTGTGGTCCAGCGAGGCCATCCGCCACCTCGGCGTGCTCGAAGCACAGGTGCTGCACGCGCTGGGCCTGCGCCCACGCTGGGACAGTGGTGGCAAGGTGATCGCCCTGGACATCGTGCCCGATGCGGAACTGCAACGCCCGCGCATCGATGTGGTGATCCAGGCCACCAGCGTCTACCGCGACCAGTTCGATCCGTTCCTGCGCCTGCTGGCCGGCGCCATCGAGCAGCTGGCGGCGATGCCGGCTTCGTCCGGCAACCCGATTGCCGGCAATGCAATTGCCGCGCAGCAGCGCCTGCAGCGCGACGGCATTCCTGCGGAGCAGGCGCAGCGTCTGTCGCGCCTGCGCATCTTCAGCAATGCCCCCGGCGAGTACGGCAGCGGCCTCAATCATGCTGTGCTGGCGCGTAGCGGCACGGCGGGCAAGGACGATGCAGCGTTGGCCAGCGGCTTCCTGGATCGCTTGCAGCACGGCTACGGCAGTGATGGCCAGGCAACCACCCTGCCCGGCGGCAACCTGTTCGCCGAACAGCTGCGCGGCGTGCAGGCGGCGGTACTGTCGCGCTCCTCCAACACCCATGGGCTGCTCAGCACCGACCATCCCTTCGAGTACCTGGGCGGGCTGGCGCTGGCCGTGCGCCACCTCGATGGCGCCAGCCCGGCGCTGTACGTCTCCGACCTGCGCGAACCGGCACCGCGCACGCGCAGCACCGCACGCTTCCTCGCCGACGAGCTGCGCGCGCAGACGCTCAACCCGCAATGGATCGGTGCGATGCAGGCCGAAGGCTATGCCGGCACGCTGGAAGTGCTGAAGAACGTCGACAATCTGTTCGGCTGGCAGGTGACCGCGCCAGAGACGGTTCGCGCCGACCAGTGGCAGGCGGTGCATGACACCTTCGTGCGCGACAGCCGGCAGCTGGGCCTGGCGCAGTGGTTCGAGCAGCACAACGCCAGCGCGCAGGTGCAGATGATCGAGCGCCTGCAGGAAGCGATCACGCGCGGCTACTGGCAACCCGATGACCGCACCCGCACGGAGCTGCAGGCGCGGCTGCAGCAGCTGCAGGCGTCGTCGACATCGGAACCGGCGCCGGCGCAGGTGCATCCGGGCTATGGGCTCGGCCGCGCGGCGGCTGCCACACCCTCAACCCGAGCGGCGGCCACCGCTGCCCAACAACCCGCCACCGTGCAACCACCGTCCGCCGCCTCGCCCCAGGTGCGTGGCCAGGTGATGCAGCAGGTGCCGCCGCCGGCCCCGCACGCGCCTGCCACGCGCTGGGCGCTCGCCGTGCTGCTGGCCCTGCTCGGTGCAGGCGCCGTGTTGCAGTCCCGGCGCAACGCACGGCGCGCCCGCCCGTCCCGTTCCCCTTCCACCACGGCTTCCGCATGAACGCGCTTGAATCCACGCTCTACGATCTCTCCCACCTGTTCCTGGCACCGGTCCTGCTGCTGATCCTGCTGTCGCTGGCCTACGCCTTCCTCAGCTTCGGCGCCTTCCTGTGGGAAGGCCTGCAGCGCCGGCGCGGCCGCCACCGCCCCGAGTTGCTGGCCTGGCAGGCCCGCCACGGCGGCAACAGTGACGACCTGGAACTGCATATCCTCAAGCGCCTCGAAGGCCTGCGCATCGTTTCGCGAACCGCACCGATGCTGGGCCTGGTGGCAACCATGATCCCGATGGGACCTGCCCTGCTGGCGTTGACCCGCAGCGACGCGCAGGGTGTGGGCGAGAATATGGTGGTGGCGTTCTCGTCGGTGATCCTGGCCCTGGTCGCCGCCAGCCTGACCTACCTGGTGCTGACCGTGCGCCGGCGCTGGCTGCTGCAGGAACTGCGCATGTTCGAGCGCCTGCAGGAGGCGCAGTGATGCGCTTCCTGGACGATGACGAAGCCGACGACCCGATCCTGTCGGTGGTGAACCTGATCGACCTGTTCCTGGTGGTCACCGGCATCCTGATGATCGTGATCGTGCGCAATCCACTCAATCCGTTCACCAGCCAGGACGTGACCGTGATCGAGAACCCCGGCCAGGCCAACATGCGCATCACCATCAAGCAGGGCGAGGAACTGACCCGCTACCAGTCCACCGGCGAGATCGGCGAGGGTGGCGGAGTCAAGGCCGGCGTCACCTATCGGTTGCCGGATGGGCGCATGGTGTATGTGCCGGAGGGAACCGCCCCGGCCCGGTAGATCCACGTCATGCATGGATGGAGGATCTACGGTTCTTCCAGCGCCTCGAAGCGTTCGGCGAGGTAATCGATCAGCGCACGCACCGCAGGCAGCAGGCCCCGTCGCGACGGGAACACCGCATGCACGATGCCGTGCTTGGGCACCCATTCCGGCAGCACCGGCACCAGCGCGCCACTGGCCAGCTCGTCGCTGATCATCATCCGCGGCAGCATCAGCAGGCCCACTCCAGCCACCGCGGCGGTGCGCAACGCGATCATGTCATCGCTGACCAGCCGCGGGCGGTGGTGCACGCTGGCCAGCACATCGTCGGGCCCGGTGTATTCCCAGACATGCTGCTGGCTGGGCGATGCCAGATCGACGGTCGGCATCATCGCCAGATCGGCCGGCACCTGTGGCGTGCCCAGCCGCTGCAGCAGCGCCGGACTGGCACTGGTGCACCAGACCCGGCGCGCCAGCACGCGCACCACCAGGTCACTGTCCTCCAGCGGCGGCGGCCGCACGCGGATCGCTACGTCCACACCCTCGCCCACCACGTCGATGCGCCGGTTGGTGGCATCCAGCTGCACCGTCACCTGCGGGTGCAGGGCCAGGAAATCGGCCAGCATCGTGCCGATGCGCGCATGCAGGATCGCGATCGGGCACGCCAGGCGGATGGTGCCGCGCGGCTCGGCGCGTGACATCGCAATCGCCTCTTCGGCCGCTTCGGCCTCGACCAGCATTGCCTTGCAATGGCGGTAGTAGTCCTGGCCGACCTCGGTGACCGAGAAACGCCGGGTCGAACGCTGGATCAGGCGCACGCCCAACCGTTCCTCCAGCAGCGCGATGCGCCGGCTCAGTTTCGACTTCGGCATGGCCAGTGCGCGGCCGGCCTGCGAGAAGCCGCCGTGCTCGACCACCATGGCGAAGTAGAACAGGTCGTTGAGGTCACAACGGCGGATATCTGCGATGAACACGGGGCGATCTCCTGCGGCCCATGGCCTGCGACCATTGTTCACCAGATAGGACTATGACGGCAAATATTGGCGTCTACCGGGCCAATTGTCACGGCGATATCGTCTTCGCAACGAAGAACAGCGGCCGGAAACCCCGGCCAGGAGATCGCCATGAAGCGTGTCACCGGTACCTACAGCGCCCCCCGCCCGCACTGGGTGGGCGACGGCTTCCCCGCCCGCTCGATGTTTTCCTACAACACCCACGGCCAGCACCTGAGCCCGTTCCTGCTGCTGGACTATGCCGGCCCGTACACCTTCGCCCCCAGCGATACCCCGCGCGGGGTCGGCCAGCATCCGCATCGCGGTTTCGAGACCGTCACCATCGTCTATGAGGGCGAGGTCGCGCATCGCGATTCGACCGGCGCCGGTGGCACCATCGGCCCGGGTGACGTGCAGTGGATGACGGCTGCCTCCGGCATCCTCCACGAGGAATTCCACACGCCGGAATTCAGCAAGCGGGGCGGCACCCTGGACATGGTCCAGCTGTGGGTGAACCTGCCGGCGCGCGACAAGATGGGCGCACCGGGCTACCAGACCCTGCTCGACGCCGGGATTCCCTCAGTGGATCTGCCCGATGGCGCCGGCCGCGTACGCGTCATCGCCGGCCGCTTCGACGGCCACGCCGGCCCGGCCCGCACCCACACGCCGATGGATGTCTGGGACATCCGCCTGCAGCAGGGCCACCACGCCGAACTGCTGGTGGCCGAGGGCCGCACGCTGGCGCTGGTGGTGCTGAAGGGCACGGTGCGGATCAACGGCGGCCAGCCGGTTGGCGAGGCGCAGCTGGTCACCTTCGACCGCAGCGGCGAGGACGTGTTCGTCGACGCCGACAGCGACGCCACCGTGCTGCTGCTCAGCGGTGAGCCGATCGACGAGCCGGTGGTGGGCTACGGCCCGTTCGTGATGAACAGCCAGGCCGAAATCGCGCAGGCGGTCAACGACTTCAACAGCGGCCGCTTCGGCCGGATCGCGCACTGAACACTTCAACGCGGCGGGTTTCGACCCGCCGCAGCCACCGGGCCATCGCCCACCTTCCCCAGGAGCCTGACCATGAGTACCCCCGCCAACTTCAACGGTGCCCGCCCGGTGATCGATCCGGACAACGCCGCAATGCTGCTGATCGACCACCAGAGCGGCCTGTTCCAGACCATCGGTGACCTGCCGTTCACCACCGTGCGCGCCCACGCCACCGCGCTGGCCAGGATGGCCACGCTGTCAAAGATGCCGGTGATCACTACCGCTTCGGTCCCGCAGGGCCCGAACGGCCCGCTGATCCCGGAGATCCACGACGCGGCCCCGCATGCCCAGTACGTGGCGCGCAAGGGTGAGATCAATGCCTGGGACAACCCGGAATTCGTTGCTGCGGTGAAGGCCACCGGCCGCAGGCAGCTGATCATTGCCGGCACCATCACCAGCGTGTGCATGGCCTTCCCGTCGATCGCCGCCGTCGCCGATGGCTACCAGGTGTTCGCGGTGATCGATGCCTCGGGCACCTATTCGAAGATGGCCGAAGAGATCACCCTGGCCCGCGTGGTGCAGGCCGGCGTGGTGCCGATGGACACCGCCGCGGTGGCCTCGGAGATCCAGCGCACCTGGAACCGCGACGATGCCCAGCAGTGGGCCGAGGTCTACACGAAGATCTTCCCGAACTACCAGCTGCTGATCGAAAGCTACCTGAAGGCGCAGGACGTGCAGAAGAACCACGAACAGCTGGACTCGCAGCGCAGCTGAGTTGCCCCCGTGCCGGCCGATCGCCGGCACGCCCCCCGAACAGGAGACCCATCATGTCCAGTGAACCGATCCGCGACCCGGCCAGCGATCATCTGCTGACCCCGCACAATTCCGCCTTCATCATCATCGACTACCAGCCGGTGCAGGTGAACTCCATCGCCTCGATGGACCGCCAATTGCTGGTCAACAACATCGTCGGCACCGCCAAGGCCGCGGTGGCCTACGGTCTGCCGATCGTGCATTCGACGGTGAACGTCAAGACCGGCCTGAACAAACCGCCGATCCCGCAGCTGCGCAAGGTGCTGGGTGACTACCCCACCTACGACCGCACCACCATCAATTCCTGGGAAGACGTCGAGTTCCGCAAGGCGGTGGAAGCCACCGGCCGCCGCAAGTTGATCATGACCGCGCTGTGGACCGAGGCCTGCCTGACCTTCCCGGCGCTGGATGCGTTGAAGGAAGGCTATGAGGTGTATGTGGTGGTCGATGCCGTCGGCGGCACTTCGCTGGCGGCGCACGACGCGGCACTGCGCCGCATCGAACAGGCCGGTGGCCAGCTGATCAGCGTGCCGCAGCTGTTCTGCGAACTGCAGCGCGACTGGGCCCGTTCGGAAACGGTTCCCGCGTTCATGAACCTCTTCATCGAAACCGGTGGTACGGCGGGCATCCAGTTCTCGTACGATCGTAGCGAGTGATTACGTGGCGGCGCGGGTTGATGGCCTGCGCCGCCTTTTGAAGCAGTCGAGCATGGCTCGGCGCTACAGACAGATGGAGAACCTGATGGCCTACGCACGCATTGTTTCGACCGCCGACAACTACCTGCACCACATCAGCAACGGCAGCTTCGATGTGGATGCGGACGAGCCCGCCGCGTTGGGTGGCCAGGGCAAGGGCTTCGCACCGTTCGACCTGTACCTGGCCTCGCTGGCGGCGTGCACCGCCATCACCCTGCGCATGTACGCGCAGCGCAAGGGCTGGGAGCTGGGCGAGTTCCATGCCGAGCTGCGCTCGGAACGTGACGAGGATGGACGCTTCCACGTGCACCGCGTGCTGCATGCTAGCGCCGAGCTGAGCGATGCGCAGTGGCAGCGACTGCTGGAGGTGGTGGAAAAGACCCCGGTGACCCTGGTGATGCGCGAAGGCGCACGCATCACCAGCGAGCGTGGGGGGGCAGCGTAACCCCATCCACGCATGGCGTGGATCTACTGTAGAGCCACGTCCATGCTCAGCTCCTGGGCTGGAAGCCGGGCAAGAGCCCGGCTCTACAGAAGGCTCAGCGCCGTGAATGCAGCACGGTGCGCTGGCGCATCGCGTTGAATTCCTGCTCCACCTGCTGGATGTCTTCGGCCTGGAAGCCGGCCGCGTCCAGCAGCTGGTCGGCAGCAGCTGCTGCCAGCGGATCATCGTCACGCTGGCGCCAGCAGCGCGCCGGCAGGAAATAGCCCACTTCGCTGCGCCCGCGCATGATCACCACCGGCCGGCCCGCATACAGCAGGAACTCGGCCAGGTGCTGGCGCAGGCCCTCGACGGAAACATAGGCCGGTCCAACACCCAGCATCTGGCTGGACGGTTCGGGACTCTCGAACAGCTTGCGACGGCTCATCCACTCCTCCTTTTGAACAACGCGTGGTCTCCTTTCCTTAGACGGGCGCATCGCTGCGCCCCCGCCACGCACTCCGTGAACCGCGTCACGCCGCCGCTCAGAAGCCGGTATTGAACTCCAGCTGGAACACGTCGATCGACAGCGGCGCACCGGACACTTCCTTGGCCGCCATCCACTTGCCGCTGATCCAGCTGCGCGCGTCCAGCGCGTAGGCACCGCCCACGTAGTAGCCGCGGGCGTTGGTGCCGCCGAGGTGGAAGTTCGGATCGTTGTAGGCGTCGGGCAGCGCATCGGCCTCGATGTGCTTGTAGCCCAGCAGCGCCTGCCACTGGCCCTTCTCCTTCAGCTCGGTGGCACCGAAGGTGGCCTGCACCATCCATGCGGTGTCGCCGCTGCGGAAGGTATCGATGCTGGCGGCACCACCGGCGCCGTAGTTGTTGACGATGCCGTTGTTGGCGCGGCTGAACATGGCCTGCTTGTCGTAGGCCAGGTTGCGGATGTAGTCGCCGTCCAGGCGCAGGCCGATGCCCTGGGCCAGCTGCGTATCCCAGCGCAGGTTCAGCGTGGCCAGGCGGAATGCCGAGGCCAGGCCGACGTACTGCGGGGTGGGCGTATTGGCCGGATCCAGCGGGTTGCGCGCGATGTCGCGGATCAGCATCAGGGTGTTGCCCTTCTGCATGAACGCCGGGCGCGACCAGTCGGTGTCGCAGCCCACCGCGCCCGCATACAGTGCGCACGGCGAGGACAGGCGGCCGCTGATGTTCTTGAAGTCGTAGTAACCCAGCGCTGCGCGCAGCGCATTGTCATCGTTGAAACGCCAGTTCACGCCGACCTGCGCACCGGACAGCCACTTGTTCTCGTTCGGGGTCTTGACCCGGCTCTGGCTGGGCGAACTGTCGGAGGTGTATTCCAGCGGCACCACCGCGAGGTTGCCGAACAGGTCGAGGTCGCCACCGTCGAAGTCATACTTGAGGTTGGCGGCCAGGCCATCGAAGTTGAGGTCGTTGGAGAACAGCGTGTCGCTGGTCCAGAACGGATTGCCGAAGCGGCCGCCACGCACCGTCACCCAGTCTGCCGGGCTGTAGGCCAGCCAGGCCTGGTCCAGCCATACGTCCTTCTTGCTCAGGCCGCCACCCAGCTGCTCGGTGGTCGACACCGGGCCATTGCCGCTGCCGCTGGCCAGGCGCACGCCGGCCGTGGTGTGCTGCCCGATCATCGCCTCGATGCCGAGGCGGGCGCGGATGCGCCACAGGTTGCGGCGGTCCTGGCGGGTGTTCAGCAGCGGCGGCAGCTGCAGGTTGGTGTTGGTGTTGGTGTCGAAACCGTTGCCGGAATTGATCGACGACCAGTTGCTCACGATGTCGCTGTTGCGTTCGGAGAAGAAGCGCGACTCGCTGCGCACGCGCATGTCACCGGTGACCTTGATGCGCTTGGTCCATTCGGCCACTTCGTTCGGTGCCGCCCAGCCTTCCGACTTGGCCTGCGCCATCACGTCCTGGCGCACTTCGTCACGAATGCCGTCGCGCACGCTCTGCGGCACGTAGGGCACGCGCACGTCACCGGCCTCCAGGGCCACGCCACCACTGGCCGTCGAGGTCGCGGTGGCTGCGCTGCGCTGGGCGGCTGCCGCTTCGGCCTCGGCCTGCACCAGCAACGCCTGGCCGTCTTCGGGTTTCAGTGCACCGCTGGCGATCAGGCCCTTGATCAGCTTGACCATGGTGGTTTCGGCGGCCATCGCACCGGCCGGGGCGGCCAGGCTGAGCAGCACGGCGCAGCACAGCAGCGCCCGTCGGGCCGGCCGCGGGCGGCGGGAGTCGGTTCGTGCGCGGACGTGGTCGTTCATCACGGTTCTCATCGAAAGAAGGGAAATAACGGAGGTCGGGAATCAGGCCCCGGGCCGGCGGCCCTGGATCAGGACGCGGGCGGGGAAATCAAGCGACGGCGGCGGTGCCTGGTCGACCTTGCCGATGCGGCGCAGTGCATCGAGCACGGCCGCGTCGGCCTCCTCGTTGCCACTGCCACGCACCAGCTCGACCTTCTCCAGGCGGCCATCGCTGGCCAGCCATACGTTCACCTGCAGCTGGAATGCCAGGCGCTTGACCTTGTCATCGCGCGAGATCGCCTGCTGCATCAGGTAGCCCAGGTAGCGACCGTAGGTGGCGTTGCCAGCACCACCACGGCCGACGCCGGATGAACCGCCGCCACTGCCGGACTGGATGCCGAAGTTGTCTCCGCCGGCCTGCGCATCGGCATTCATCGTCACCGGATCGCTGTTATCCGGTGTCGGCGTCGGCTCTTCGGCCGGCGTCGGCTGATCCAGCGGCTCCGGTTCGGGCACCGTCTCTTCCGGCGGCGTCTCCGGCTCCGGTGGTTTTTCCGGGGGCGGCGGCGGAGGGGGCGGAGGGGGTGGCAGCGCCAGCATCGGCGGCTGCACCACCGGCCGACGGGTGCTGGCAGTGTCCTTGAACAGCAGCCACCACAGCGCGACGGCGAGCACCAGCACCGCCGCCAGCACCAGCGCGACGGTCACCAGCAACGGGCGACCGCGCATGCCGGGCTCCGGCCGAGGGGGTTGATGGGCCGTCATGCCTCAGCCCTGCGCCTTGCCGGTGACCAGGCCCACCTGGGCCAGCTCGAGGCGCCGCAACAGGTCCAGCACCTCGACCACGCGGGCGTACTGCACCTGCGCATCACCGCGCACGATCACCGGGAAATCCGGCGTGGTCGCGCGCTCGGTCCGCAACCGGTCTTCCAGCTCGGCCATCGTCACCGGGTAGGCATCCAGGAACACCTGGCCGCTGGGGTCGATGGTGATCGCCTTGGTCTTCGGCTTCTCCAGCGCCACGCTGTTGCTGGCCTTCGGCAGGTTGACCTCGATGCCGGGGATGGAAGCGTTGCTGGTCAGGATGAAGATCACCAGCACCACCAGCAGCACGTCGACGAAGGGCGTCACGTTGATGCCCTTCTCGCGCTTCTTGATGCCGAACTTCGCCTTCTGGCCCATGGCGCGCCCCTCAGCCCTGGACCGCGGCCGGGCCGCGCCCGTCCTGCTCTTCGGCCAGGCGCGCGGCGAACTCGTCGATGAACACCGCCATGTCTGCGCCGATCGCTTCGGCACGCGCGCCCAGGTAGTTGTAGCCGAACAGTGCCGGGATCGCGACACCGAGGCCGGCTGCGGTGCACAGCAGCGCCGCGGCCATGCCCGGCGCCACCGAGTTGATGTCCACCGCGCCGGCCATCGCCGCCACCACGAACACCAGCATGATGCCGATCACGGTGCCGAACAGGCCCACGTAGGGCGCGCCTTCGATGGTGGTCGACAGCCAGTTCATGCGCCGCGCCATCGCTTCCTGTTCGCGCACCATCACCGCGTCCATCGAGGCGCGGATCGCCGCAATGGTGGCGCCACTGAGGTAGCCACTGTTGCCGTCGCGCTGGTGGCGCTGCTGCATTTCATCGATGGCCACCTGGTAGATGCGCCACAACGAGCCATCGTGCATCGCGGTCGGCGCCTTGCCCTGGCGGTCCATGTCGGACAGGGTGCGCAGCGGTACGCCGGACAGCTTGCCGAAGCTCTCGGTGAACACCGCATTGGCCTTGCTGGTACGGCCGAAGTGGCGGCTCTTGGCAATCATGATCGCCCACGACAGCAGCATCATCAGGCCGAGGATGGCGACCACCACCCAGGCATCGAACGGCATCGCCTTGAGGATGAAGGCGAAGTGGCTCTGCCCGGCGGACTGCTCGTCGGCGCCGTAGCTGATCAGGCGCGAGTCGGCGCCCTGGGCGGTGGCATCGGCCAGCAGCAGCGCGGCCGGACGTGCCACACGCGAGACGCGCAACTCATCCAGCGCACCTTCGAAGTTGGCCAGCGGCTGCGCCGCGCCCGGCGCATCGGCGCCCACCACCGGCGCGGTGGCCAGCGCCGGCAGCTCGCCGCTCAGTTGGGCAACGACGCGTCCATTGAGGTACAGCTGCAAAGCGCCCTTCTCTGCAGTCAGTGCAACGTGCGCCCACTGCCCTTCCGGAATCGGCTGCGCCGGCGTGCTGCGCTGGCCATTGAGCTGCACGAACGGCACGCGGTTCTCGATGCCCAGCACCAGCTCGGACGCGCCGTCGCGACGCGCGTAGATCGCCTGGGCCGCGTTGTTGCTGCCCGGCTTGATCCAGGCCGAAACGGTGAGCGGCGCGCCCGCTTCCTGCGCCAGCGACGCGCTGGCCGGCAGCGGCAGCGGGCCCGCGCCCAGCTGTACGCCGCGGCCGATTACCGAGCCTTCCGATGGCGGCACCACGGCACCGGCATTGTTGCCATAGGCGGTGGTGTCGCGTGCCGGCGCATTGGCCTCGGCAAAGTGGTAGACCAGCGTGTAGTCCGGATCGAACACCTGCTGGCCGTTGCCGCTGGCCGGGGCCTTCTCATTGCCGTAGTACATCCAGATCGTCTGTGGCGCAGCAGCACTGACCGCCGGGACGTCCACCCAGACCAGGGCCAGGCCCAGCTTGGGATCGAACTGTTCGATCTGGTGGGCCAGCACGGTACGGCCATCACCCGAGACAAAGCGCAGGTCGTTACCCGCGTCCTGGGTGCCGTCGAAGCCGAAGTTGCCGGTATGCAGGCGCAGCAGCAGCGGCGTGCGGCCCGGGTCACCGGCCAGGCCCGCGCCCTGCGGGCCGGCGTCGACGGTGATCGGCTTGCGGTACTTCCATTCGGCCTGCCACCAATTGGCATCGGCCGCAGCAGCAGGCAACGCAACCAGCGCGGCCAGCAGCAGCAACACTCGGGAAAGCAAACGGTCCATGCGAAGGGTCTCCGGAGAACGCATGTTCAAGGGAAGGGTCAGTAACTGGTGCTGATGTTGAAATGCAGGCGCGGGTCGTCCTTGCGCGTGACCGGGCCATCGGCGTAGGGCCAGGCGTAGTCCAGGCGCAGTTGCAGGTGTTCGCCCAGGCGCAGCTGCGCGCCCAGGCCGACCGAGGCCAGGTTGTACTTGTCACGCTGTTCGGGCAGCGGCTGGCGCAGGCGCAGGTAGGCCGCGTCAGCAAAGCTGTAGACACGCAGGTCGGTGCCGCTCCACAGCGTCCACGCCGGGGTGCGCCACTCCAGGCTGGTCAGGCCGCCGTAGTCGCCGATCGCCTCGGCCGACAGGTAGCCACGCACGGTGTACATGCCACCGGCGGCGAACTGCTCGGCCGACACCAGGGGCGCATCGGTGACCTGCAGCGAGCCACGCGCATACCACTGCCAGTCATTGCTGAAGGTGTGGGTGTTGGCCACGTCGGCCTTGAACGCCACGAAGCTCGGGTCGGCCCAGTAGCGCTTCTGCCCGAATGCGGTGGCGTCGCTGCCGTAACCGAACAGGCGGCGGGTACCGGCCACCAGCTGGGTGTTGATGCTCAGCTGATCCTGCTCGCCCTGGCGCACGCCGACGAAGGCCAGGGTGATCGGCGCGTACTTCAACGGTGTCTTCAGGCTGTCCTTGCCCATCTGCGTGTTTTCCTCGGTGTCCTTGAAATCCACACCGAGGCTGAGCTGGCGCCACCACTGGCTGCTGCCGGCCAGGCGGTAGTTGAGCTTGAGGCCGATCGAATGGCCGTTGCCGATCACATTGGTACCGGTGCCGGTACCGACCTGGCCGCCTGCATTCAACACGCGGCTGTCGGACTTGTAGCCCGAGGCTTCCAGGCTCCACGGCGTGCCTTCGAACGGCATCGTGTACGAGGCCGAGAACACCTTGGCCTGCTTTGTATCTTCCGGCGCCAGGTACACACCGAGGGTGGCGCTGTGCCCGCGCTTCCACAGGTTGTCGTAGGCCAGCGATGCACTCAGGCGCAGCTTCTCGGTGTCGGCACTGTGGTCGTTGTTGAGCGCCACGCTGGCGCGCCACGGCGACTTCTCCTCGACCTGCAGGTCCACATCCATCGTGCCTGGCACCTGGCCTTCGCGCACCAGTGGCATCACCTGGCGACGCCCGCCTTCGTTCAGTGCGGTCAGTTCCTTCTGGGCCTGGTCGAAGTCAGGCACCTTGCCCTCGGCCAGCGCCGGTACACGTTCCCGGATGCGTTCAGGCGACTCGTGGCGGGTGCCGACCACGCGCAGCTGGCCGATCGGCGTCTGCTGCACCTTCAGCAGCACCACGCCGCCACTGACCTGCTGCTCGGGAAGCTCGACGTAGACCGACTGGTAGCCGGCCTGCTGGTAGAGCGCATGGACCGCATCGCGCGCCTTCTCGACATCGGCCAGGGTCCTGCCCGGGCCGAGGAACGGCTCCACCGCGCGTTCAATGTCCCGGGGATCGAGCACGGTGTTGCCGCGCACGATGTATTCATTGATGTTCACGCTGGGCGCAGGCGCTGCCTCCTGCGCGAACAGCGGCAGCGGCAGCGCTGCCAGGGCCAGCATCAATGGATGCAGGCGCAGCGGAAGGCGGACGGCTCGGCACGGAACAGGAGTCATCGAAGGCATCGCGTCGTATCGAAGGGAGTGGCCAGGGAGCGGCGCGTGGGTCTACCAACAGGACGTGTACGTCGCGTCAAAGCCGCCAACAGTTTTGTGACAGCCCTGTCATCTTTTGACAGCGCCACAACGCACGCAGGCGGACCCTGCCTTCGCCACACGTCTTCATTGAAGAACGTTGATTGCTGCGGGAGATTCGAGATGCGTGAATCGTTGATGGCGGGCCTGCGCGCTGCCCTCGCCCTTGCCCTGCTGCTGGCGTTGCCATTGGTTCGCGCCGACGAGGCGAAGAAGCAGGAAGACGCTGCGCCCTGCATCGAAGTGCAGGTCAATGGCGAGCGGATTCCGGCCTGGGACTGCCTGCAACGCAAACTGGCGCCGGCGACAAAACCGGCGAAGTCGCCGGCGCTCCCCGAAGCCGAACGCCTGATGCGGCAGCCCGGCAACCAGCTGATGCAGTACAATCTGGAAGGCACGCGACAACGGATGGGCGATGCCTTCGGGCGCTCGGTGGTGCCGCAGCGTCCGGCGCGCTGAGCCTGCACAGCTGCAGGGCCGAGCCCGCGCTCGGCTGTCTTTGCATTCATCGGCGATGCCACGACACGAAAGCCGCCGAGCGTAGGCTCGGCGCTACAGCGTGCCGCTCTGCCGAGCGGCCGGCACGATGCCATCGCTCGGTACCGGTGGCAGCTCGGGAACCGGCAGGCTGCGCGACTGCCCCGCCTGGTTCAGCTCCACCGCATTGGCGCTGATGCTGGCGAGAACCGTGCAGGGCCCCAACCGCTGGCCCGGCGCATAGGCTTCGGCAGGACGGCCATCCACCGAAAGCAGCGCCAGCGGCGCGTGGTCGCCGGCCATCACGCCGAGCACGACCACCTCGGTCTGCACCGCGCCGGGAGACAGCAACCGTACCAGCGGCAGGCTGGCCACCGCATCGAACAGGGGGCGTGCAGGTGCCTCCGCGTGCGTTTCGCTGGCCGCCGCCGTGGGCGCCACCGCAGACAGGGTCACGCCCCAATAGGCCACCACGGCCAGCAGCAGGGTTGCCGCCAGCAGCGTCAGTATGCGATTGCGATCCCAGCGTCTGCCATCCATGTTCCGCACCATCGCCACGTTCGTGTCTGCCCACGCTAGCAGCTGCCGCTGACGTTTTTGTTTCATCATGCAGGCCTACGCTGGCAGGCATCGACCCGGACAGGAGGCAACGTCGATGCAGCACGTGCCGCGTGGTTTCACCCTGCTGGAACTGATGGTGGTGCTGGTGATCATCGGCATCTGCACGGCGGGCATCGGCCTGGGCCTGGGCAGCCTGCTCGATCCCGCGCGCCAGCTGCGGCAGGAAGCTGAACGGCTGGCGCAGCGCCTGCAGGTGGCGCGCGACGAGGCGCGCATCGATGGCCGCCCCCTGCGCTGGCAGGCCGACGCCGCCGGCTACCGCTTCAGCCGCCGCGAGGGCACCCGCTGGGTGGACGTGCAGCGCGATGACCTGCTGCGTCCGCAGCCATGGCAACCGGCGGGCATCGCGGTGCAACCGACCACGCCGATTGAACTGAGCCCGGAGTGGATTGGCGTGGCGTGGGAGCTGAGTTTGTCGTTGCAGGGCCGTCAGCTGCGTCTTCGTGATGATGGCAGCGGACAGTTGCAGGTCGTGCAGTGAAGCGGAACATGCGCGGGTTCACCCTGATCGAAGTGCTGATCGCATTGGCGATCGTTTCGATTGCGCTGGCGGCGGTGATGCGTTCGGTGGCGGTGGCGACCGATGATCAGTCGCGCCTGCGCGACCGTCGGCTGGCACTGATGTGTGCGCAGGACCGCTGGCAGGAGCTGCGCCTGGCCGGGCAGCCGCCGCAGGATGCACGGCAGCGCTGCGTGCAGGGGCGCAGCAGTTTCCTGGTGCTGCAGCATATCGGCACAGGGAGTGACGGACGGCCGCAACTGGAGCTCAGCGTGGTTGCCGAAGATGCACCGCGGCAATCGCTGGCGCGGATGCAGCTGCCGTGGACGGCGGCGCAATGAAGCGTACCGCAGCAGGTTTCACCCTGATCGAGGTGATGATCGCGATCACCATCATGGGCGTGCTGGCGCTGATCTGCTGGCGTGCGCTGGACAGCGTGGCCAGCAGCGACCAGCGCCTGCGCCGGGCCGATGCCGAGACCACGACGGCGCTGCGCGTGCTGCAACAGTTCCAGCGTGATATCGAAATGCGCGCGGACGATGCGCTGATGAATGGCGCAGTACGCCCGGCGGATCAGCCTCAGCGCCTGCTACCCCCTTCACTGGTGAGCGAGCGCCACCCGGATGGAAGCTTCGCGCTGGAGATCACCCGCAGCTTGGGCAGCGACGGGTTGCGCTGGCAACGTGTTCGCTGGTGGCGACGGGGAAGCACGCTGTGGCGGGCCAGTGGCGCTGCGACGGATCGCTACCCTTTGCCCGCACCGGATCCGTCGAAGGGGATCGCGGTGGCGCAGGATGTGCAGCGATTCGATGTACGCGCCTGGCAGCCGGGCGCGGGGTGGGCGCTGTTGCCGAGCGAAGGCGAGGTCCTGCCGGCCACTGGGCTGGAACTGCGGCTGGGCCTGCGCGATGGGCGTGGGCCGTTGAGTTACCGGCGGGTGCTGGAGCTTTAGGGCGCTTTCCTGCAACGCATCCACGCATGGCGTGGATCTACTGCCGAGCCTGCCGCCGGGCGCTCTCCTGCACCCGGCGGCGCCGTGTCGGTGGTCCTCACCGCTGATGGCCGCTCCCTGCCCTCCGTGCCGTCCTGGCTGGGGCCCCTGCCGTTCCGTGGCGGCTGGCCCGATGCTGTCGGTTCCTGCGGGCGAACTGCATCCACGCATGGCGTGGATCTACTACCGGCCACGTTCGGCAACATTGCGTGCCGACCAAGGTCGGCACCTACCGGGATCATGCGATGTGTGCCGACCAAGGACGGCACCTACCGGAATCGTGCGATACCTAGCGGCGCTGCGTGCCCTCGTCGCGACTTGCCTGCGGGAACTGGAAGGCACTGTTGGCGTCATAACCACTGTTGGCGGTGTTGCCACGCGCCGGGGGGGTGATGCTGCTGGTGCCACTGCCGAAGCCGAGGATCTGCACGCTGATCACCGACGGCTGGTTGCGCCGTGCATCATCCTGGCTCTTGCGCATCACATCCTGTGCGGCCTGGCTGGCGCTGTTCGCCGCCGCACTGGCCGAGGCCAGCGCATTGACGTTGACCGTTGCCAGTACCGGCAGGCCCTTGCTCTCGCCCTGCACCTGGATGTTGGCCGCGTTCAGCACCTGCAGTGCGGCGAGGTTGATGTTGCCGGAGACACGGATACCCGCTTCGCCCGCGTCGATGGTGCCCAGCGGCGCGATCAGGTCGACGTCGCCCGGTCGTACTTCGGCAATGGGGTTCAACGTTGCGATGCCTGCACCACTGGCCGGGGCCTGCGGCGACAGGATCACATTGCCCCAGCCGTCATAGACGCGACGCGGTGGCGTGTACAACAAGGTGGTCTGCGAACCGCGACCGGCATTGATGTCGCCCTGCTCCGACCAGGCCAGGATGTCACCGCCGAACGTCGTCATCACCCGCGACAGGCCCAGCAGCACGCTGTCCTGGCTGAACAGCCGGATGTCACCCTGCCCCTGGGTCACCAGCCCCGCACTGGCCGGTGGCGCCACGCCCTGCACACCCACCACGATCTGTCCGCCCGGTGCCATCAGCTCGATGTTGCCGCCGGCTTCTGTACGCACGCCGGCGCCGCCATACATCAGGATATCGCCGGTGCGCTGGATCGTCGCACCCGTTGCATCCTTGTCCGGCATCAGCGTGGCGATGGCCTCGCGGCCACGCAGGTAAGAACCAACGCGTGGCCCATTCCGATCGTTGTACTCGCGGCCACCTTCGCGCAGTTCGGCGTAGTAGACCTGGCGCAGGAAGATCCGTTGCTGTTCGCTCGGCAACCGGTCGAACGCAGCCAGTGCCTCGGCGCCGTCGACGGCCAGGCCGAAGCGCTGCTGCAGCCACTGCTTCAACTCCTTGTCATAGATCTTCACCGCCTTGCCGGGCTGCGATGCCAGCGACTGCGCCGGATCGGCCAGGTTGGCTGGATCCATGTAGCGCGTGCGCAGTGCATCGAAGTCAATGCCCTGATTGCCGGCAGTCACTGCGATGCTGGCACCGGGACGGACATCGCCCTGGACGACGCCACCCAGGCTCACGATGCTTCCGGCCTCTTCCTGGCGCAGCTGCCGGCCCGCACTCACTTCAACGTTGCCGGGGCCGGCCACCGTCAGGTTGCTGCGGATGATGTCCCGGCCCGCCTCGATCCCGCTGATATCGGTACCGCTGGTGTTGAGCGCGGTGACGTTCGCATTGATCACGTCGCGACCAGCGCGCAGCTGTACGGCCGAGCCCGCTTCGTACCAGTCGAACAGTGTCCTGCTCTCCTCGCCGATGTTCCGCCTCAATTGCCGACGGCCGCCGCTGCCCAACCCGATGATGTCACCGGCAACGGCATAGAAGCGGCTGGGCGACGTGGGCCGGGACGTCAGCGCACCCGTGGTCGGGGTACTGGGGCCGAACGCGAACAAGGGCAGGATCGCCGACGGATCCGCTCCCTGCACCCCATCGTCGGAGAGATTGTGGCCGACCCGGGTCAGGCTGACGCCCCGCTGGGCCATGAACGCAGGATCAAACGGGCCAGGCAGGCGGGCGTCGCTACCGGAACGTGCAATGCCGGTGGCGTTGATCGCGGCATGGATAGAGCCTCCGGCCAGAACATCGAGCTGGCCGCTGGCCGAAGGCGCAAGCAGGATCACATCGCCTGTAGTCGCCCCCGGTCCGAGACCTCGAAGCGAGGCGCTGATGATGTCACCACTGGCTGCCACCGCGCTGAACCTGGACGGATACAGCCAGTAATTGATGCTGGCGGGAACGGATTGCTCGCGCAGCGCGATGCCTTCAGCGAACATGTTGCTACCGGTTGCATGCAGAGTTCCGGCCAGGCTGGGTGCGAGATTTCCGCCTACCGAGAACAGATCCAGTGCCGTGCCTCGGGTCCAGAGCGAGAACCACGTCGTGCCAGCTGCATGCTGGCCATCGCCCAGAACCACGTCGTTGTAGTTGGCCGTCGGTACACGCCCTGCATCTGCGGCGCCACCGAGAACAATGTCACCACGGGCCTGCAGCCGGGCAGTGGAATCACCCAGAATGAGCAGGGGCCCCGCCATCGCCACCGGGGCGTCCGCCACGAACGGATCCATCAGGCCCAGCGTTCCGTAGCTGCTCTGTATCGTGCTGAGGCCACCGATGCGTGCCGCCTGCAGCAGGGTGCTGCCGCGCAGGTTGGTCACCGCGCCATTGAGATCCAGATCCTGCAGGAAACTCTCCGGCTGCTGCGCGCTGGCGCGCAGGCCAGGATTCAACGCACCGCCACTTCGCAGGGTCAGGTCGCCGCCACCGGTCAGATGGAGCTCACCATTGCTGACGCGCCCGGTCGACCCGACCGCAGCAACAATCGCGCTGGAATGAGGCGCGGTCAACAGACCCAGGGCATTGCCCATCGGGTCGAGCACGCCCGCGTGGCGGCCCGCTTCCAGTGACAGATTGCCGCCTCCCAGCGTGCCGAAGCCGGTGAACCCGACCATGCGGGGAGCTGCGTCCGCTTCGGCGCCCACGGTGCTGTACGTGCCGAAGTTGATCCACCAGCTCGTCGGTGTTGCCTGGACGCCTTCGGTGGTGCCCGAACCCTGCCGCCACAACCAGCCGCCCACGGCTGCGCTTGAATGCCCGGCCTGGTCGCGCTGCGCCGTACCGGATTCGGACCGGGCGGTCCAGGCGTCGCCGATGATGTCGCGCCCGGCTTCAACCCTGACATCGCCGCCATGGTCGGGATACCACGCACGGTAACTGGCCAACGCCGCATCATAGTTGCCCGACACCTGATTCTTTCCCAACAGCGAGGTCTGCCAGGGCGCAGCCGCACGCGCCGTGTTGAACTGCGCATCGCGGCCATCACCCAGTGCCGTCGGCGCACCTGCGGTGTACACACCGAAGCCGGACTTCATGCGCACGTCCTGCGCGGCCAGCAGCGTCAGGTCTCCCTTGCCGGTTCGCAGCACGCTCCAGGCGGGAGCGCCCAGGCGCTTGCCGTAGGTGGTCACCTCGGTCAGCGTGCCACCGCCATAGCAGTAGCCCATTGCCGCGCAGATCTCTTCCTCCGACATGCCCATCTCGGCGCCCAGTTCCGTAGCCGGGCGGCCGACCCAGGATTCATCGCCCCACCATGCCAGCGAGCCTTCCTTGTCGACCAGGCGCGGGGCGGGGCCGCAGTATGGTCCGGAGTCACAGACTTCGTTCTCGGTCAAACCCAGCTCCCTGGCCAGCTCGACCACGGGCTTCCCTACCCACGATTCGTCACCCCACAGATTCAGCGAGCCGTCCAGGGTGATCACGCGATCCCCCTTCCATTCCGTCGTCGTGGTGACCGTCCCGATGGTGCTGTAGTGGCTGTCGGCCAGCACGATGCTGCCGTCGCTGCCCCAACGGCGGGTCCGCGGATCGGCAGCCGCGGTATCCGCACCGGCCACCGCGGTCAGATCCCACGAGGTGGTGCCATCGGGCAGCATCGCCGCCAGCGCCCAGTTGCGCCCCTGGCGCCCGCTGGCATCGGCAGGACGCAGTTTCACCGGCGCATCGCCGGCCAGCTCCACCTTGGTCATCGACGGGATGATCGCGCCGGCGTGCAGGTCCAGTGCGCCTGACAGCTTCATCGCCATCGGCAGCGCGACGCCGGCCGGCCACACCTGTGCGGCCACCGGCGCCGGCGTGCGCAGCCGGAAGCCGGCGCCCAGGCGCGCACCCGCCTGCAACGACAATGCCTGGGCCAGCACGGTTCCAGCCGCAACCACCTCGCCACCCGCCGTCGTTACTGCTGCGCCCAGCACGGTGCCGGCCGGCAGCAGCAACGGTCCCGACAGCCGCATCTCCGCAGGCAGCACGGTTCCGGCCGGCAGGGTCACGGCGTCGAAGGGCAGTGCATAGTTCAGCGTGGCGCCGGCGCGGAACTCGGTGCCGCGCTGCAACTGCACACCCTCACCGGGCACGATCAGGTCGCCGCCGAACGCGGTGTTTGGCGTACCGCTACTGCGCCCTTCCAGCAGCACCCAGCCGTCCTCATCGGGATTGGCCGGCGGCGGCGCGAAGCCGTCGTTGATGCTGCCGTAGACATTGATATCACCCTCGGCACGCAGCACCAGCGTGGCCGACTCACCGAACCCGCGCCGTACCGGATCGGTCCGGTTCGACTGCGGGCCGTAGCGGTAGCCGGACAGATCGATATCGCCGGCCACGACCAGATCGCCACGCGGGTTGTCGCTGCTGGTCCGCGCCACGATCTGCACGCCGGGGCGAAGGCGGTAGCTGCCCAGGGCAGCAGTGCGCTGCTGCAATCCTGCATTGGCCAGCGCCGCGTTCATCCATTGGCTGTTGTCCGGGTCCACCACCGTATCCAGCCACTGCTGGTTGATCACCTGCGGACGATGGCCATGCACGTCCGGAGCGCTGGCCAGCGGCGCCGAATCATAGCTGCGGAAGGCGTTGACCTGGAGGTCGCCGGCACCGGCGATGCGGAGTCCGCTGGCCACGTCGATCGCGGCGTCGTTGCTGCCCACGCGTGGCACGTTGAGCTTGACGCTGCCGCGTGCGCGGCCATCGTTCTGGCCCGGACTGCTACCCGCAGCCACCGACGTGCCGGCGCGCAGGTCCATCGAAGCGGACGCACCCAGCTGCAGGCTGCCATTGGCCGAGGTCAGTTCGATCATAGCCCGGTTCGGGCTGTCGATGATCTTGCCGTAGCTGTCCACGCGCAGTCCGCCTCCATGCGCATCCAGCACCCCGTCCACGCGCAGCAGATCGCGGGCGGAGAGACGGATGCTGCCGACCTGCTCACCACTGGCGTCGATACGGCCGTTTACCTGCAGGCTGCCGCCATCGACGCTGATATCAACGTTGCGTGCCTTCACTTCATCGCCGATCACCAGGTCGCCTTCGCTCAACTGGAAGGTCCGGCCACCGGTAATGCCACCGGCGGTAAGCCGTGTATTCAGCCCGGAGAAGTCCTGCAGCTGGCGTGCGCGCACCACCAGTTCGCCACCGTCGTAGGGTACTTCGGTGCCGCCGGCGTCGTAGCGGCCACTGGCACCGCCAAGCAGCGCTCCCGCCAGATCCACGCGGCCGCCCTGCTGGCCCAACGCAGAGACCGTCAAGCGACCGCCGCGGTTGTTGCGGGCGGATAGATCGATGCGCGACGCCGCGTCGGCAACGATGTCACCTTCACGGCTCGACAGCACCACGTCACCGCCCCAACTGTACTTGTCCACGTCGAACAGGCTGACCTTGCGCCCCGCCATGTCCAGCACCGCATTGCTGCCGAGCATCACGCCCTGGCGTGCGTTGGCCTCGAACCTGCCGGACGCCAACGCCACCCTGCTGTCGATCACAACGCGTTCGGCCGTGATGGACAACTCCGCACCCAACGCATCGCTACCCGAAGTTGCCGCAGCACCGCGCACCTGGACCGCACCACCATTGCGGATTGCCAGCTGCGCACCCGCGTTACCCGTAAGCAGCGGGGTGACGATATCCAGTGCGCCGCCGCTGAACTGCCAGCCGCTGCCTGCCACGTAATCGCCCTGCCGCTGGAAGACATCCAGGCTGCCCTTGCCGGAGAACAACATGCGATCCGACGCTGCCAGGGTAACGCCGGCGAAGCCGAGCACCTGCCGATCCGCGGCCACCGACGAACTGGGCCGGGTGAAGGGCGCACGCCCCAGCTCCAGCACCCGCGTATTGATTTCCAGCTGCCCTTGGCCAAGCCGACCCACCATTGCCTCGCCGGCTGGCTGGGCCTGCTCACCGCCGGGCAATGTGGTGCCGGCCAGCGTACCGTCCCAGACCAGCGTATCGGCGAAGATGCGCGCGTGGTCGGCCGCAGTGCCGTAACCATGAATGGCAGGGGCGCCCAGCACCAGGCTGCGCAGGCTGCTGCGGCCGGTCGCACCGTCACGCGTATCCAGGTCGACGCTGCCGAACACATTGATGGCATCGCGCGCGGTCAGGCTCAGCGCCTCCAGCGCCGGCGCGCCGGTGGCAGTGTTTCCACGCAGCAATCGCTGCAGGACCTCCTGGTTCATGGTCATGCCCGCCGGCAGGCCGCCGGCTGCCGCTGCCGCCGCAATGGCCTCGGCGCTGCCGAGATTGAGTGCCGACATGCCCAGGCCGAGCTGGCGCGTGCCGTAGCTCACCGAGTCACCAATGTTCAAGGCGCCGTCGGTGACCACATTGATGCTGCCCGCCGACAGCAGCCGGGTCTGCCCGTCACAGCTCGATTCGCAGCCACCGATGTCGATCGCCACCGGACCGGCGGCGACTCCACCCTGTGCGCTGAGCGCCGTGAGGCGCTGATTGGACACGGCAAGCAGACCGCCTGAGACCAGGTAGGGTGCAGTGGACTGCCCCACGCGCGACGGATCGGCCTGGGACAGGGTATTGATCGAAGCGCCCTGCTCCACCAGGATGCCCTTGCCCCCGAATGCAGCCGACAACAACACTTCCTGCGCCGAAAGGCTGACACCGTTGCGCAACACGACATGCTGTGCCGTGCCTTCCACCGAGTAGGTGGTCGCATCACGCCGCAGCGCGCCGCCGATCAGCAAGGTCGACGGCCGGAATGCGTTGAGCGCACTGTCGAAAACGGTAGCGCCGCGCCCGCTCGCCGCCGCACTGCCCTCCGCGACAATTTCCAGCATCGCGTCTTTCGACGAACGCAGGTTGACCGAGAGCGTGCCGCCGCGTCCGTCGCTGCTGCCCGCATTGAAGCGGGACAGACCGTGGAACGTCACTGCCGGCGCGCCGGTACGCCCTGCGCCTTCGCCGAGTGCCAGGCTGAGACTCCCGGCATCGGTCGGTCGCCAGCGCAACGCTTCGCCTCGCCGTTCGGCCACGCCCTGCACGAACGTGCTGTAGGACGTTTCGTTGTAGCTGGCATGGCGGCGCACCGCCTCCGCTGGTGTCAGCACCAGATCGGTGAGCAGCGGCGACACTGCCCCGCCCAGGCTTTGCGCCTGGTGCCCGCTGACACGCCAGGAGCCTGTGCTTGTCGCCACCGGCTGCGTGTTGCCGCGCGCACTCTCGGCGCCGATCTCAACGCGGAATGCCCCCTTCTGCAGGGCGTAGTTGGCGGGCAGCAGCGTGTACGTTCCGGCCGGCAGACCCGGTACTCCGCCAGGGATGACGATCTGCTGGCCGATCCGGGGGTCGGCACTGCCATCAGCGGTCGCCAGCGGCGCCTGCGTGTCGGTCCGCCCCGGCACGATCGCATAGACCGCACTGCCGGCACGGCTGAAGCCATAGCGCGGGTTCGCATCCACCAGCGCATGCCGCAGGATGTCGACCGAGCCACCACGCCCGGCCACGAACGCGGCGCCGGACAGCTCGCCCCCGCCGGACACATCCACGACGCTGCCAGCGGCGCCGTTGAGCGCGCTGGCCACGATGTCCACACCAATCGGAATATTGACCGATCCAGGGCCCAGAACGTCGAAGTCGGCCCCGTCACGACGCCACGCCACACCATCCACCGTGCCACCGAACGGCAGCGCCAGGCCGGCGCCACTGATGGAGGTCACGCTGCCCGCAAGCAGCTCGACGCGCGCGGCGCGACTGGAGTTGATCTCAGTACCGCCCAGCTGCACCCGGCCCCACGGTGCCTGCACGTTGCCGCCCTGCACTACCGTGGCGGCGGTCAGCGCCAGGCTGCCGAACGCCGAGTCCGGCGCCGGTTGCGCGCCACCGCCGACACCGTGGATGCGCAGTACCGCCTCTGGATTGGCCCAGCCCGGCAAGCCCGAAGGACCGGCATCCGGAACGCCGGCCACGATGCGCCCCTGCGCCCGTGCTGCGGGATACAGGCGGGCTGCGCTGATATCGATCGACCCCGGTGCGGCGAACCTGGATTCCTGCAGACTGCTGGCCACCGGAGCCAGCATCCGGATGTCGCCGCTGCTCTGCAGGTTGACATGGTCGAAGCTCGCCAACCAGGTGACATCGCGCAGGTCGATCAGGTCTGCGGTCACATCGAACCGATGCTGCTTCCCTGCATCGAGCGACGCCTCCACCGGTCGCAGCGTGCCTTCCCCGGCCGGCTGCCACCAGCGCCCCTGCGCAAGGCGGACGTAGGGCGCACTCAGCAGCAGGCGGCTGCCCTCCTTGTTGCCCTCTGCAAAGCCCAGGGCACGTTCATTCAGGCCATGGATGCGCAGGCTCTGGTCCATGCGCAGATTGACATCGCCCTGTGCCCGTATATCGCCGAACAGCGAAAGATGGTCGAAGCCACCGGCCTTGATCTGCGCCACGGACAGCGCGGCATGACCGTACTCCAGGCGTTCGGGCAGAGGCTCGCCCGCAGGCGTGTCCTGGGTGAGCGAGATCGCCCGCGGTGCCAGCACTTCCTTGCCGTTTGCCGTTCTGCCGTAGGTGCCGCCACCGAAGGCAACCCCCAGGGTGCCTCCGCGTGCACCATCACCGCCTGCCGATGCATCGAGCGCTCCCTGGAGGTACAGCGCGTTGGCTGCACGCAGCACGATGCTGCCGCCATCACTGTCCACCCGGGTACGGCCGCTGCCTTCGACATCAAGCAAGGCCGAGGCACCGGAAGCCTCCAGCCGCGCCCCGCGCTCGATGACCACAAAGGTATCCGGTGGCAGGTGACGGACGTTGTCCTGGTCTTCCCAGTCCAGTGCACCACCAATCTCGATGGTTCCACCCTTGCGCACCTGGCCGCGCAGCATCTGCCGCGCATCGCCCATCGAAACCGCATCGCCACTGACATCCAGCAGCGCACCCTCGGCGATCGTCCAGCGACGCTCGCGGCGTTGATCGCCGCGCACACCGGTCGGGTCGAATGCCTCGTCGAGGCGGATGCGCCCGCCCGCTGCCTGCAGGTGCCCAGCCACGGTCATGTCACCCGAACCGAACAGCTCGATGGTCTGACCGGGATCAACCCTGATCTCAGCCCCGGTGCCGACGCGCAGATCGGCCGCAGACAACAGATGTCCCGCGCGTAGCACCAGGCTGGCGCCACCGCGTTGGGATACGCGCCCGTTGCCTGGATCGGCCATGTACAGCGGCTGTGTCCAGGCCTCCAGTGCCTGCTCCCGCGCCAGCGCGTTCTGTGCGCCCAGTGCCAGGCGAACGCCCTGCCGTTCCACGTGCAGCTGGGTGCCATCATCAACCGTCAAACCGGTGTGGCTGCCAATGTCATAGCGGGCAAACCCGCTCTTGAACAGGGGGGCCTGCAATCTCAGCACATCCTCTACAGTGGCTGCGGAATCGCCGATGGCCACCTTGCCACCTGTTGCCAGGGTGAAGGTGCCACTGCCATTGCCGAGCGCGCTGACCTGCACGCCATTACCCATGTGGAGCCGGCCGCTGCCGTCCGTGGCAACATCGGTACTGGCCGCCTGCAGGCTGACACTGCCTCCCTTTCCGACGCGTCCCTTGCCATCAGTATCGATCGCACCACCGGCATCCACCGAGAGAAGGGCGCCATCGCCCAGGGTGATGTCATGGCTGCCAACGAAGCGCACCTGCCCGCCATCGATCCACGCCTTCGTTGCCAGCGCATCGGTGGAGAGCAGTGCGTTGCTCCAGCCGCCGGCGAGATCGATGCGGGCACCCGCAGCAACATCTACGCCCGCGCGGCCGCCGGAAAGCAGCGCCGTCGGCCGGCCGAGCACCGGAAACAGGTTGCCCGCCTCCACCTGGCCGCCGGCGATCCGCACCATGCCGCCAAAACTGACCTGGCTACCGGTGAGCGCAAGCTGCCCACCCTCCTGCAGCGTGAGCGTTCCGTCCAGCGCAATGTGCCCGGCCGAGGCAAGGTCCAGGCGCCCCCACCGCTGTCCGCTCAGTACGTCGCTGTCCAGCCACACGCTGTTGCGTCTTGTCGCCTCGATCGGCGCCTGCAACGACCATGGCGTGCTATCGGCCTGGATCCCGCCGATGCGCACCTGCGAGTCGAACACCCCGTTGCGACCGGTGCTGTCGAAGCGGCCGAGCCAGAGTTGTGCGTTGCGCGCCGCCGCCGTCTGCGACTGCGAGTACCCCTCCTGTCCCTGGTCCGGCCGCGACGTCTGCAACTGGCCCTGGAAGGTAACCGTCTCCACCTGGCCCTGCAGGACGGCCGTGGGCGCCGAGATCAGCAGGCGGCCAGCATCGCGTCCCACGGTATAGCCATTGTCGAAACGCTGGGCGGGTGCCACCAGTGGATTGCGGAACGATTCGGTTACCCCCCATCGCTCCTGCTTCACTTCATAGCCCTGGTACAGGCCGTCGTACAACATCTCGGCCGGAGCATCATCAAGCCGGTACAGCTGCCCGTCGCGCCCACGCAGCCAACTCTGCTGGACCACGCCGGACTGTACGTCCAGGCTGCCGCCGGCCAGATTGATGCGGGACCCGGCATGGCTGACCACTTCCTGGCCGGCCAGCTGCACGGTGCCGCCCAGTGCCGCCCACTCACCGATTGAATGCCCCTGGTTGTCCAGGTAACCGCCCACTTCAAGCAGGCCGCCGCCGGCATACCAGCGTGTGCGGTCATAGCCGCCGGTGCCGGCTGCAACCTCGGTCAGCTGGCGGCGGTCAATCCACACTTCGCTGCTGAGCAGCTTGCCACTGTCACGATTGTCCGGCGAATCACGCAGTTCATTGCCCTGCACCTTCACCTTGACGTTGTTGCTTTCCATTGCCACCTGCACGCCTACCGCACCGGATACGTCCACCCGGGCGCCGTCGTCCAGGTAACTGCGCCTGGCCGCATCGGACACCACCTGGCCGCCGGTCGCCACCGCCAGCGAGCCCGCCTGGAAATTCACGTCGCCGCCGGAAACGATCTCGATGCGCGACTGCTCGCGCCTGTCCTGCAGGCGTGAGAGGTTGTCGAAGGTGCCGCTGTTGCTGGACCCGCGAAGCTTGTCCTGCTCCCCGGATTCCTTGACGAGCGCGTCGCGCTGGGTATCCAGCGCGGTGGCCTTGCCATCGTCTTCGATCAGCACCGCAGTGGCGGACCCGGCCTGCAGGGTCACGCTGCCCTTGCTGTCGGAGGCCGAGTTCAGCAGATGCACGGTGCCGCGCTGGTTCAACGTCGTGGTGGCCACGGCCACGCCGGCCTGTTCGACGGTGCGGCCGGCCAGCGTGACATCGCCTTCGCGCGCCTGGATCAGGCCGCTGTTGCGCACACGGCCGGCCGTGCTGCCGCTGGCGAAGCGTGGGGCAATCTCATTGCCGCGGGTGGTGGACGCGGTGTTCTGCGCGGTGCCCACGCCGCGACGGATCACGAAACTGTCACCGGCCGCCAGCTGGGTCTGTCCCTTGCGGGTTTCAATCTGGCCGGCGTTTTCCACGCTGTGGCCAGCCAGCAGCACATAGCCACCGCCGCGGGTGGCCGTGGTCGGTTCGTGCGTGGTGATGCGCGCACCGCGCTCGACCATGACCTTGCCGACCGCATCGGTCAGCGCAGACGTATTGGCATCGGCGCTGTACAGGCCATTCTCGCGGAACTGCGTGTCACTGATCCGCGCTGCTGCCGCGACAAGATTGCGGACGTTGACCTGGCTGTTGTTGCCGAACACCACACCGTTGCGGTTGGCAACGAACACCGTGCCATTGGCCTTCAGCTGGCCCAGGATGTGGCTGGGCCTGGCAGCGGGATCATTGACCCGGTTCAACACGGCCCAGTCGGCGTTCTGCAGGAAATTCAGCGTGGTGTTGCCACCGACGTTGAAGGTTTCCCAGTTCAGGATCGCCTGGTCGGCGGTCTGCTCGATGTTGACCAGCACCCGCCCATCGGCAGCCTGCGACTGGATCGCCTCGCGCGCGTTGATCCAGCCGCGGGTCAGCGGATTCTCGTCGACCTTCAGTCCATCCTTGCCGAGGCCGTCGGCCACCACAAAGCCTGCGTCACGTCTCGCCTGCCGTGCCTGCTCCTGCAGGCGCTGCTGCAGGGCGATCGCCTGTGCGGCCGTGCCCAGGTTGTCGATCGACTGCTGCAGCTTCTGCCGCGCCGCATCCTGCTGCTGCGCGGGCAGCTGGAACTGGATCGGCACGCCGTTGGGCATGCGCCCGCTCTGCGCCGCCGCGCCCTGCGCAGCGCCACGCTCGGCGAACCAGCCCGGGCTGAATGCCTGCTGCGCCTGGCTGGCCGGTGCAACCACGGTGCCCAGGGCCAGGGCAACGGCCCAGGCCATCGGGTGGCTGCGCCACGGGATGGCAGAGAAGCGGGCGGTGGGCGAATGCGGGTGCGACATCGGGGACCTCGTCAACCTGATGGGCCGCGTCAGCGGCGGCGAGTACGGATGGGCCTGCGCGATGCACGCCCTGCACCTGATAGACGGTGGTGGCGGCGTGAAGGCGACACGCCGATCGCCGTCAGGCAAGGCGAAAACGCAGAAAGCGCCGGCATTGCTGCCGGCGCCTTTTCACATTCCAGACGATCGCCGAAGCGAACGCAGTTACAGCGGACGGCCGATACCCGAGCAGGTGCTCGGATTGTTCACCGCACCGGCGTTGGTGGCGGTGGCGAAGCGGGCACGGACGGCATCACGCCAGGCCTTGGTCAGCGGGATGAACTTGTGCGCGCGGATCGCGACGTCGTTCGGGCCCTGCTCCACACCGTTGACCACGGTGCTGCCGTAGTGGCGGGTCAGGAAGCCGCGGACGTTGGCGCCGACGGTGGCGTTCTTGTAGCACTGGCCGAACACGAAGTTGGTGTAACCCGCGATCGGGTAGCCCGCGCTCGGGTTGCCGAACACCGGCACCCAGTTGGCGGGGTTCTCAGCAGCAGCGCCGGTCGGCGGAGCAGCGGTTTCCAGGGTCGCCTGCACGCTCACTTCATCCGGCGAGAAGCCCTTGACCTTGGCGACCTTGGTGGCATCGGTCAGGCTCGGGATCACGTCCGGACCAACGTAGCCGACGCGGCCGTCAGTAGCGTAGACCGCGTTGTACAGCGCGGTGCCGCCGGTGGCCGGGGCAGCGATGAAGTTCGACGGCACGGTGGTGAACAGGTTGGCGAAGGTCGACTGCACCGAGAACGCCGGCACGCCGTTGGTCAGCTTCAGGGTGGTGCCGGAGACGTCGGCCGGCTGGCAGGCGGTGGTCAGGAAGCGGGCCAGCAGTTCGCTGGTGCCGCTGCTTTCGCCACGGTAGACCACCTGGATGCTGCCGCTGCGGGCGCTGTCGATGCTCGACCAGTCGGTGATCTTGCCCGAGAAGATGCCGCAGATCTGGGTGACCGACAGGTCGATCGCCGAGCCGGCCTTGTTGAACGGAATCGTGACCGAGGTGGCGACCGACGGGATCTGCACCAGGGCGCCATAGCGGTTGGTGTCGCCGGCCACGTTGTAGGTGCTGTTGTAGGTGCTCAGCTCGGTGCTGCTCAGCACCGAATCGCTACCGGCGAAGTGCACGGTACCGGTGGTGGAGAACAGCGCCGAGTTGTTTTCCAGGAAGGCCTTCTTGCCCGTGCCCGAACCGGTCACGGCGTAGCTGAAGTTGGCCGGCAGGATGCTGTCGGCCTGGCCCTTGTAGAGGTCGGCCGGCAGCGAGGCGCCGCCACCGGTGACAGCGGTCTGCGCCGAAGCGGCACCGGCGGTGGCGAGCAGCGCGGTGGCAACCAGCGCGGCCAGGGTCTTGTACTTGTTCATGATCTTCTCCTGAAGGGTTTACTGCGAAGGGAAACGCCAAGGGAGGAACGGTCACTACACGCCTGCTGCCGCCGAGGGCCTCCCAGCCCACTCTGCGGCGACGTGTCCATGCTGGTCCGCGCCGATGACAGGCCGCTTAAGAAACCTGTGGAAGATCGAAAAAAGGTCTGGAGGATTGTGTGGAGAAATCCAGGTGTCAGTAGATCCACGCCCTGCGTGGATGCGCCGCATAGCGCGCGCGTTGGGTCAGCCATCCACGCATGGCGTGGATCTACTGCACCAGCTGGTTCATTTCCATGATCGGCATCAGCACGGCCAGCACGATCGTCAGCACCACGCCGCCCATCACCAGGATCATGGTCGGTTCCAGCAGCGCAGTGAGCGCCATCGCGCGACGCTCGATCTCGCGCGAGATGGTCTGTGCGGCGCGATCCAGCAGCGGCGCCAGCGAACCGGTCTTCTCACCACTGGCCACCAGATGCACCAGGATCGGCGGATACACCTTCTGCACCTTCAGCGCAGAGCCAAGCGCGGCACCTTCGCGTACGCGCGCCGACACATCATCTGCACAACGCGCCAGCAACGCGTTGCCCAGGGTCTGCCGCGCGGCCTCCAGTGCGCGTAGCAGCGGTACGCCGGCATCCAGCAGGATCGCCAGTGTCGAGGCGAAGCGCGCACTGTTCACACCCAGCACGAAACGCCCGACCATCGGCAGCCGCAGCAGCATCGCATCCCAGCGCAGGCGCAGCTCGGGCTTGCGCAGGGCCAACCGCCAGGCCACCACCAGCGCAGCGATGCCCAGCCCCATCCACATGCCCCAGCTGCGCACGAACGCGCTGGCGGCCAGCATCACCTGCGTTAGCATCGGCAGCGTCTGCCGCGCCTGCACGAACGCGGTCACCACCTGCGGCACCACGTAGCTGAGCAGGAAGATCACGATCGCCACCGATACCAGGCTGATCGCCGCTGGATAGATGAAGGCGGTCAGCACCTTGGCCTGCAGCGCATTGCGTTCTTCAATGTAGTCGGCCAGGCGCTCCATCACCCGTGCCAGATCGCCGGAGTCTTCGCCTGCTCCCACCAGCGCCCGATAGATGGGCGGGAAATCGCGTGGCCGCGCTGCCAGCGCCACGGTCAGGCGCTGGCCGGCACGCACGTCGGCGCGTACTGCGGTGAGCGCCTGGGCCACGTGCGGGCGTTCGGCCTGTTCGATCACCGCACTCAATGCGCCTTCCAACGGCAGGCTGGCCGCCAACAGGCTGGCCAGCTGGCGCGTAGCCCAGGCCAGCTCGCTGGCAGACAGCCGGCGAGCGCCCCAGCCACTGCCGGCACTGCGCGCAGCGCTCACCTGCACAGGGGTCAGCCCGCGCCCGCGCAGCAGCTGGCGAGCACCGCGCGGGCTGTCGGCATCCAACTGGCCCTTCTCGATGCGGCCCTGCGCGTTGGCAGCCTGGTAGTCGAACAGTGCCATGCAGGCCTCAATCGTCGCCGGTGACGCGCAGGATCTCTTCCAGCGTGGTCACCCCGCTGTCGACCCAGCGCTGGCCATCCTGCCGCAAGGTCCGCATGCCAGCACGCCGGGCCGCCTCGCGCAGCGCGGGCTCGCCCTGCCCTTCATGGATCAACGCGCGCACGCGGTCGTCCACTACAAACAGTTCATGGATGCCGGTTCGCCCCCGATAGCCACTGTTGGCGCAGGCTGCGCAGCCCACCGCGCGCCACACGGTACGGCCGTCGCCATCCACCTCGGCGCGCCGGCATTGCGTGCACAGCCGCCGCACCAGCCGCTGCGCCAGCACGCCGCGCAGCGACGAGGCCAGCAGGAACGGCTCCACGCCCATGTCGGCCAGGCGGGTCACCGCCGAGATCGCGTCGTTGGTGTGCAGGGAGGCCAGCACGCCATGGCCGGTCAGCGACGACTGCACCGCAATCTGTGCGGTTTCCAGGTCGCGGATCTCGCCGATCATGATGGTGTCCGGGTCCTGGCGCAGGATCGCACGCAGCGCGGTACCAAAGCTCATGCCGATGCGCGCGTTGACCTGGATCTGGCCGATGCCGGCGAAGTCGTACTCCACCGGGTCTTCCACGGTGAGGATGTTGCTGGTGCTGCTGTCGAGCTGGCCCAGTGCGGCGTACAGCGACGTGGTCTTGCCGCTGCCGGTCGGCCCGGTGACCAGCACGATGCCATGCGGCTGCCGGATCAATCCGGTGAACGTGGCCAGGGTGTCGTCGGCCATGCCGAGGCGCTGCAGCTGCAGGCGACCGGCATCCTTTTCCAGCAGGCGCAGCACAGCACGCTCGCCATGCCCGGTCGGCACCGTGGAGACACGGATATCCAGCGGCCGCCCGCCCACGCGGATCGCGATGCGCCCGTCCTGCGGCAGGCGCTTCTCGGCAATGTCCAGGTGGGCCATGATCTTGATGCGTGATACCAGCGCCGCATGCAGTGCGCGCCGTGGCTGCACCATGTCGCGCAGGGTGCCGTCCACGCGGTAGCGCACCACCGAATGGGTCTCGAACGGTTCGATATGCAGATCGCTGGCGCCATCGCGTGCAGCCTGTGCCAGCAGTGCATTGATCATGCGGATCACCGGCGCATCGTCCTGTGCATCCAGCAGATCGGTGACCTCCGGCATATCCTGCATCAGCCGGTCCAGATCGACTTCGCTTTCGGCGGCACCCACTACGGCAGCGGCATCGCCGCCGTCACGATACTGCTCACCCAGCCGCTGCTGCCAGGTCGCCGCATCCAGGGCCTGGAACGGCAGCGGACCATGCCGGCGGCGCAGTTCGGCCACGGCCCACGCCGCGGTTTCGGCGGTGCCCAGCAACACGGGCTCGCCGCCCGCCTCGGACAGCATCACGCCATGGCTGCGCACCCAGGCGTACGGCAGCGGCGCGGCAGCGCTCACGGCCCGATCACCAGTTCCGGCGTGTAGCCGAGTCCGCGCAACTGCTGCAGCGCCGGGTCCAGCGTCGCCGGGTCGCGCGGCAATCGCACCCGCAGGCGTTGCCCGCTCTCACCCGGCGTCGCTTCGGCATAGGCCTGCAGGCCCAGTGCCCGCACCTGCGCCACGCCCTGGCTGGCACGCGCCGGGTCCAGTCCCTGCGCGAACTGCACCAGCTGCGCATCGCCCTCGCCGGACGGGTACAGCGCCGCCAGGCTGGTGTTCTGCAACGGCTGACCCTGGCCATCGCGCGCATTGCCCTGGCCGAGCACCGACAGGTCCTGCGGTGGCAGCTGCGGCGCCGACAGCGCGGGCAATGCCCAGCTCTGTACCGGCTGCGCGCCGGCCTGCGCGTTGCGCATGTAGTCGTAGCGGTCGCGGGTCAGGCGCTGGCCGGCGGCGGGGTCGCGCACCACGTGCGGGCGCAGGAACACCATCAGGTTGGTCTTGGTGCGCTTGCGCGTATCACTGCGGAACAAGGCGCCCAGCACCGGGATCTTTCCCAGCCCCGGCACCGCATCACGGCCATGGCTGACGCTGTCTTCCAGTAGGCCACCCAGCACCATGATCTGGCCATCGTCCAGCAGCACGCTGGTATCCAGCGCACGCTTGTTGGTGATGATGCCGGCCGTGCTGTTCGCGCTCTGCGCGTCGATGCTGCTGACTTCCTGGTAGATGTCCAGCTTCACCGTGCCGCCCTCGGAAATCTGCGGGCGCACCCGCAGCTTCAAGCCGACGTCCTCGCGCACGATGGTCTGGAACGGGTTGTTGCTGCCACCGCCACCGTCGGTCACGTAGCGGCCGCTGACGAACGGCACGGTCTGACCGACCATGATGCTGGCCGCTTCGTTGTCCAGCGTCATCAGGTTCGGCGTGGACAGGATGTTGGCGCCGCCCTTGCTCTGCAGCGCGTTGGCCAGCGCTTTCATGTTGAGGATCTGGCCGACACCTGGCAGGTTGATGGTGCCGTCGATCACGCCGATCTTCAGGCCATCCTTGGGCAGCACGTCCAGCGTGGTGCGCGCGGTGGTGCTCAGCCCACTGCCGCCGGTGGCGCCGCCAAAGTGGGTGCCGCCAAAGGTACGGCCATTGCCCAGCATCCATTGCACGCCCAGCTCGGCCGCGTCGGTCTGGTTGACCTCCACGATCAGGCTTTCCACCAGCACCTGCGCACGGCGCTGGTCGAGCTGGTCGATCACACGCCGCAGGTTGCGGTACACCGGTTCCGGCGCCGAGATCAGCAGCGTGTTGGTGGCCACGTCCGCCTGCACCGAGATGCCGTTCTGGCTGAAGCCGGTGCTTCCCGCATCGATCGGGTCACGCCGGCTCGGGTCCAGACGCTGCGATTCCAGCGCATTGCCCCCGGTCTTGGCCTGCTGCGGCTGCGACGGCTGCGTGGGCGCGGAACGGTTGGCGTCGCCGGGCAATGGTGTGATGCCTTCATTGCTGCCCATCGCCGCTGCATCGCTCTGACCCGCCACCACGCCTCGCAGCACTCCGGCCAGCTGGTTGGCCTGGGCATTGCGCAGGTAGACCACATGCAGGTTGCCGGACTCGTCCTGCGCGCGGTCCAGCTTCTCCACCAGCTGCCGCGCCAGGCGGGTGCGCCCGGGGCTGCTCGACCGCAGCAGCACGCTGTTGCTGCGCGGGTCGGCCATCACCACCACCTTCTGGGTGGGCTCGGCGCCCTGGGCATCAAGCAGCGGCGCGACCATCGCCGCAACGTCAACGGCGATGCCCTGCTGCAGCTTCACCACATCGGTGTCCATGCCGGCCGGAGTATCGACGCTGGCAATCACCCGCGCGATGCGCTCCAGGTTGTCGGCATAATCGGTGATCACCAGGGTGTTGTTGCCCGGATTGGCAGTGATCGGATTGTCCGGGCTGATCATCGGCCGCAGCACTGCCACCATGGCGGCCGCGTTCTCGTAGCGCAGCGCGAAGGTGCGCGTGGCGACCTCGCCCCCCGCACCGCCGCTGCCGACGCGGCCACCGAGCAGCTTGGCATCGGCCTGCGGCACCACCCGGCTGACGCCGCCGTTCTCGACCACGGCGAAGCCACGCATGCGCAGCGCACCCAGCAGCAACTGGTAGGCCTGCGTACGGCTCACCGGGCCATCGGAAACCACCGTCATCTTGCCGGTCACACGCGGGTCGACCAGGAACTGGCGCCCGGTGAAGCGCGCGGCCATGCGCAGCACGCCACCGATATCGGTGTCGACCAGGTTCAATTGCACCGGCTCATCGCGGGCGTCCTGCGCCAGCAGCGGCGCCGGTGCGTGGGCGATGCACACGATCAGCGCCAGTACGGTACTGCAGGCAAGGCTGCGCATCGCCCTCATGGATGGGCACCCACATTGAGCGCCATCACGATGTTTCCGGAAATCCGTGCCGCCGGCATGTTCGCATCCCCTGTGCGTGTCAGTTGCAGCTGCTGCAGCTCGATGGCCGGATCGGCCAGCACGGGCAGCAGCCAGTTCCACAGCGCGTCGGCGGGCACTGCCTGCACCTGCAGGTGCCAACGCCCGTCGCGCGCTTCGATATGCAGGCCGTCGGCAAGGCCGGCGGTCTTGATTCCATCGCGCAGCCCGGCCAGTGTCGGCTGCTGGCCCTGCGCCTGCTGCTGGCGCTCGCGGGCGCGTAGCAGCGGTGCCAGTGCGCGCGACTGCGCCTGTAACCGAGGCAGCTCGGCCTGCCAATGCGTGCGCTGCTTCAGCAGGGGCTCCAGCCACAACGACCACAGACCCGCCACCAGCAGCGCCACCACCATCACCCACAGCATCAGCCGGTCGCGCGGTGGCAGGCGTTGCCAGCGTTGCTGCACGCCTGCCAGTCCCTCGCCCAGTCGCAAGGTTCGGGTGGTCACTGTCCAGCTCCGTTCACCCGCAGGCGTCCACCGGCTTCGCGCGCCAGCTGCAGGCCCTGCGCCTGCACTGCCTGCTGCCAACGCTCAAGCCGCTGTGGATCATCTGCCAATGCCTGGGCATCGGCATCCAGCTCCATGTCCAGTTGGCCCGGTTGGTAATGCAGGCTGCGCACCTGCCCGGCCAGCTCCGGGACCGCCTGCAGCGTGCTGGCAACCTGACGCTGCAGCGGCGGCAATGGTGGCGCTGGCGGTGGCACTGCAAGTGCTCGCCTCGCCTGCAACACCGGGTCCACCACATCGGTGACCTCCGGGAAGCGTGCGCTGAACTGGCGTGCCATGTCCTGCTGCAGCGCTTCACCCTCGATCCGCCAACGCGAGACCTGCAGCTGCAGGCCGAGTGCAGCCAGCAGCACTGCCGCCAGTGCCAGGCCGATCGCCAGCCGCGGCGCCTGCCGGCCTGCGCCGGGCAGCGGCAATGACCAACCCGGCAGGGGGCCACAGGCCTGCCTTTCATGGGTGACGGCGGTAGCCGGCAGGCTGTCCGGCCACGTCGGCGGCACACTATCGATCCACTGCACGGCCTGCACGCCGGCCTGTTGCAGGCGCACGGCCAGCGCCTGCATCACCGCACAGGCGTCACGTCCGCCATACCATTGAACAAAACCCCGATCGCGCCCGCTGCGTACCAGCAGATGCTCGCCGCTGACCTGCAGCGTGGCCTGGCCGTCATGCCACGGCAGCAGCAGTGGCGTCGGATACAGCGCCTGCAGCTGCAGCGCACACGAGCCCAGCAGTTGCTGCGCCTGCGCGATGGCCTGCTGGCCGAGCCAGGCCACCGGAACCGTGCCGTCTGTCGCCTGCGCACCGTGGGCCAGCGCCACCTCCTGCAGGTCATCCAGTAGCATCGCCTCCACCTCACCCTGCAGCGCCGACTGCAGGCGGCGCCCGGACAACGGCGGCAGCTGCAGTTCCACCAGGATCAGGTCGTTCGGATCGAGGCAGGCATGCACCGCGGCCTGCGGATGCCGCAGGCCTAGTGCCGCCAGCGTGTCGCGGCCGTGCGCCAGCACCTCGCCCTTGTGCAGCTGCGCCCAGTCCACCGCGCTGTCGGCGCGCAGGTGCTCCAGCGTCGGCAGGCGCACCCGAAGCTGCACGCTCATGCGCCGATCCTCGTCCATACGCGCTGCACACGCACGCCATCGTCGCGGTACTCGCGCCAGAGCAGCGCGCGAAAATCAACCGCGCTGCCGTCAGCCTGCACCTGGCCGACGGCCAGGAACCACTCGCTATGGATACCCAGGGGAAGCACGGCCATCTGTTCGTTGCTCAGTTGGAGTCGGTTGGCGATGTCGCCGCGATTGAGCAGCCAATGGCCAGCGTCGCGCTCACCGAGCAAGGCCTGCAGCCGTGCCGGCTCGACCGCCGGCGTCACCGCCTGCAGAACGCTCAGGTCGCTGGTGTTGGCGTTGACCAGAGTCTGCGCCGGCAGCACCACGGTGCGTCGCGCCAGTGCCTGCAACGCCACCGGGTCGGCACCGGGCAGTGCCTGTTCGATCAATGATTCACGCGGCAGCGGCGCCTGCGCCTGGATGTCGCCGTCGCGCAGGCGCGCCTGGATGTGGTCCACCGCGGATGCGCAGGCGCCCTGGCCCAGCCCCTGCCCGGCACACAACGCGATGAACGCGCGCCGCGCCTCGGGGTCCGGCCTGCCATGTGCCAGCAGGTTGCGAAGGTTGAACATCGACTGCGCATCGACCAGCTGCACCTGCACCGGTAGCGGCGCTTGCAGTTCCAACGGGCGCGCCCAGCGCCCGCTGCCTACCGTGGTCAGCTGTTCCTTTACATCCTCACGCAGCTGCTGCGCCGCACGCTCCAGCGTGGCGTCCACCGCCATGCGCACCTGCGCACGCAACTGGTCGCCGCGCAGCGCACGCAGCTGCGCTGACTGCCGGGTCAGCAGCGCGGTGGCAATCACGGCCACCAACGCCACCACCAGCAGGGCGACGATCACCGCCATGCCACGCTGGCGGATGCACGAGACCGAACGCGTCCGGGCTGCCATCAGCACGCCTCACAGCTGCCAGGAGCCGATATCCGCATTTCCGGCGTCGCCACCGGGCTTGCTGTCCGCCCCCAGCGAGAACACATCGATGTCGCCATGGGTTCCGGGAACCTGGTACTGGTATGGATGGCCCCACGGGTCATTCGGCAGGCGATCCAGGTACGGCGTCACCGGCAACCCACCGCTGCCCTGCGGCGGCTTCACCAGCGCCTGCAGGCCCTGCTCGGCACTGGGATAGCGACCGTTGTCCAGCTTGAACAGTTTCAAGGCCTGCATCAATGCGGCGATGTCCTGGCGCGCCGCCACCACGCGCGCCTGGTCGGGACGGTCCATCAACCGCGGCACGATCAGCGCGGCAAGGATGCCGATGATCACCACCACCACCATGATCTCGATCAGGCTGAAGCCCTGCTGCCGAGTCCTGCGACCACCCACCTGCCTTGCCATTGTTCCGCCCTCGTCATCCTGGAAGAGACCGCTGCACCATGGTCAGCGGTGCATGTGTCAGTACGATAAACATCCGCCTGCAATTCGCTGCGCGGGCGCCTGTGCAGGCGCATGTGCAACCGGTACGCGTGCCGCCTCGAACAGGTGCGGTGGCACGCTGGCCAGCGTTTCGTCGATGCACTCGCGCAGCAACGGATGCGCGCACGCCTGCAGCAGGCGCATGCATTGCATCGGCGACCACGCGGTGCCGTGGTCGAGCCCAATGAACAGCCGGTAGGCCTGGTGGTAGCGCAGATCGTCGTACACGCGTTGCGCGCTGTTGAGATCGCGCAGGATCACCAGCAGGGCCGCACGCTGCAGCAGCCGCGCATCGCCTGCGTCAAGCGGCAGCGCGCCCATGGCCGCATCGGGCCAGGGCCGCAGATGCAGGTCGAGGGCGCGTCGCAGCGCCGCCAATGGATGTGCGCTGCTGTCCAGTGCCGCCCAGCGCGCTGCATCGACCCAGGCATCACTGGACAGCACCCAGACCCACGAGCGCCCGTAACGCTGCACGTTCAAGGGCGTGTGCCGCGCCTGCTCCAGTGACTGGCTCAGGTGGCGATCCAGCTCCAGCATGCTGATCCTGCGACTGTCTGCCATCTGCGTCGCCCGTGCTCCGCGACGCGTGGTGCGTCGTACTCTGGAGAAGACGTCAGCAAGGCCGGTGAAGCGACAACGCGAATGCAACTCTGTGCGCTGGGTGGTGCTTCATCGGCAACGTCATCGCAGCGTCATCCGCCTGCAGGCTTCGCGTTGAAGTCGCGGCGCATCACCCCCGCACCGCCGGGCGAGCACCGCCACTTCACTGCGTGCAGCGAACGCGACCAGTGCATCGGTCATGTCCACGTCATCGCACCATGACGCCATCGCAATGCGCACCGCGGGCAGCTGCCAGCCGTCCATCACGCCATGGGTGCCCGCCACGAACCAGTGCCACAACCGATGATGCAGCACCTGCTCGTGCAGTTGCGCGAGATCGTCGATGCCATGCATATCCATCAGCAGCAGTGCGCGTGCGAGGGCCGCATGCGGCAGTGCCCCGGTTTCAGCCAGGGGCAGCACCTGCTGCTGCAGGCGCAGCAGCATCGCCAGCGGGTGCGACTGCGGATCAAAGTCCAGCAGCACTGCCTGCTGCTGCCACTGCGCATCGGACACCACGCACACCCATGGCGAACCATAGCGGTGCACCATCAGGGGCCGTCGCTGGGTGGTTTCCAGCAACGCAGACAGATTGCGGCGCAGATCCAGCACACCGATGGTCTCGTTGCGCATCCTTGGCGTCTCCTTGCTTGCAACAGCCCTGCGCGGCGCGCACGGCCAGCGTCTTCACCTAACCAAGGACGGCAATGCCACCCGGAAAGCGACGCAGATCCAGCGACATCGTCAGTCGCAGCTGCTCCAGCGCCGCGTCCGGATCATCGATGCGGAAGCGACCGCTGACCGGTGCGCGCGCCAACGCCGATTCACCCAACAGCACCTTGCCGCGCCGGTAGCGGTTGATCTCGTCCACCACCTCGCGCAGCGGTGCGCGACGGAACACCAGCATGCCTTCGGTCCACGCACTCACTTCCGAGGCGACGGCCTCGGCCACCACCCCACTGAGGCGCTCGTCGTACTGGGTCTGCTGGCCAGACTGCAGCTGCAGCCGGCCCTGCGGATGCTCGATGCGAGCGCTGCCCCGCAGGCAGGTCACCCGTACCTGGCCGTGGGTGTTGCGCACATCCAGGCGCACCGCGCCTTCATCGGCAATCACGCAGCCCGGCCCCGCGAACACGGCGAGGCGCAGGCCTGCCTGCGTTTCGATCGCGGCCTGACCCTGCACCAGCTCGAAGCCTTCGCCCTGCGCGTCCGCCCGGCGACGCAGGCTGCTCTGTGTATCCAGTTCGATCTTCAGCTGCGGCACGGGTGCAATCTGCAGTCGCTCACCGGTGCCGGTATGGAAATCGGCCGTCATCGCCGTCACCGAGGGCCACAGCCCCAGCGGCGGGCGGATGGCCGCCACCACTACCAGACTGGCCGGGGCGGCAATCGCGGCGCCCAGGAAGGCGCGCCGGCTCCAGCGCTGGGCCGACGTCGGCGCCACCGGCTGGCGCGCAGCGGCGGGCAGCTTTTCGCCGGCCAGGCGTACCTGCTCCCATTGCCGGCGCGCACGGCCGAACGCTTCACGATGACGCGGATCCGACTCGCACCACGCACGGAACCTGCGCCCGTCGGCGGCGGTCGCCTCGCCCGAGGTCAGCCGCACCACCCACGCGTGGGCCTGACGCTCAACGGCATCCAGCGGGCGTTGCGGGCGATCGTCAGGATCCATGGGGGCTCATGCCGGACCCGCACGCTGCGGGGTTCTGCTCGGCGTCAAAGTGTAGACGGATGCCGTCGCTCAGAACCGCACCTGGCGCCCCTGCCCGCTTCGCTCGGCCAGGTAGTCCTGGGCCGCCTTCAGCTCACGCTGCACCAGCCGCAATGACACGCCGAGATGATCGGCAACATCGCGCTGCTGCAGGCCATCGACGCGGATCGCCAGCAGGATGCGACGACGGCGCTCGGGCATGCGCTGCAGCAGGCCGACCATGTCTTCCAGCGCGAAGTCCAGTTCGGCCGCCTGCGCCGGGCCCGGTGCCGGGTCGGCCATGTCCATCAGCGTATCCACCTCCTCCAGGCTCAGCAGTCGGTGGTCAGCACGTTGGCGGTCGATCACGGTGTTCATCGCCATACGCAGCAGGTAGGCCGCGGGGTTCTGCACGGCATCCAGGCGGTCACGGCGCGCACTCAGGCGCATCCAGGTGTCCTGCAGCGCGTCGCCGGCCAGCTCCTCCGAGCCCAGCTTGCGCACCAGCCGGCGTTTCAGCTCGTCGTAGGCACCCAGAAGGTGGTCCATCAGGTCAACTGCCCCAGCCGTACCGTTGCTCATGTTCGAATCCTTGAAGTCATGGAAGGGGCGCGCGCCGGCCACAGTCGTGGTCGGTGCCGGAAGGACGGATCTGCAGCGTTACCGGCTGCGGCAGCGCGGCGGCCTCGGCCGCCAGCAGCAGGCCCTGCATCGCCTGCAGCAGGCGTGCATCGCGGCGATCACTGCCACTGCCGGACAGCAGCTCGGGCTCGCTCACCTGGCCCGCACCGTCGATGCGGAAGCGCAAGGTCGCGGCATAGCGGCCGGGCGCGATCTCCGGGTCGTCACAGAACGCCGCACGCAGCCGCTGCTGCAGCCCGCCGTAGCGACGCCGACGTTCGGCCTCGGGAAGTTCGGCGCCAACACCCGGCTCGGCGGCCGAGGCCATGCCCCGGCGCAGCACCACGCGCTGCTCGCCGATCACCTCGGCCTCGATGCCGGAATCCTGCAGCAGCGCCTGCAGTGCAGGCAGCGGCGGCAGGCTGGCGCGCAGCGCATGGCTGCTGCGGCCCGCGGCAAGGTCGCCCGGGTACATCACCGACCACCCACTGATGACACTGAAGTGCTCGACCGCCTGTTCCAGCGGCTGCGCGGGGATGTCGTAGGCATGAACACCGTCCTTCGCCACAGCGGCAAAGGACAGCAGCAGCCAAGCGGCGATGGCCACCTTCCAAGTTCTGACCGCATGGTGTCCATTCAGCCCCCTGACGTAGAACACATGACCCTCGGCAGCGACAGCAGCTGCAGTGGACGCGCGGCACGACCGGAACCCCGGCCCGCGCGCGACCAGCAAGCGGGATCAAACCGTACCGGGGGCACATGTCATTGCGATGACCGCCGCCCACGGCCTGGCGTCGAGGCAGGCTCCGTGGAGCCCGTCAACGCATCAGGGATCAATGAATCGAATAGGCCAGGTCATCCACGCCTGGGGTCAGATCCCGTGCCGACTCAAACGTGTCGACCAAGGTCGACACCCACCAAGAGCAGCTCATGCCGTTCCGGCAGATCGCGGGGAACTGTCGAAGGCGGGGTGGGTCCGGTTGCAGGGGTGTCCGCGGCATGGATGCCGCGGCCAAGCCCCCATGGGTGAGGGCGCTTTGCTTGCGAAGCACTGCTTCGCAAGCGCCCGAACGCACAGCCGCCAGCGGCTGGGCCGGACCGCGGAGCGGGGTTTACGGCGTCCCCTGCAACCGGACCCACCCCGCCATCCCTCAGCAGGTCCGCTGTTGCTGTTGCTCCTGAGGTTGCCGGCCAGCGGCCGGCACTACCGCGGGTACCGGGTGCAACCCGGCCGCAACCACCCATCCCTCAAAGCGGCAGCTGGGTCGTCTGCTTGATCCGCTGCATCGGAATCTCGGTCTTGGTGTTCTGCACCCCGGCAATCCGGTTCAGGTGCTGCATCTGGAACTGCCGGTAGGCATCAAGGTCGGCCACCGCCACCCGCAGCAGGAAATCGCAGTCACCCGCCATCAGATGGCATTCAAGCACTTCCGGGAAAGACTTGATGCTGTTGATGAAGTGATTGGTGGTGTCCTCGTCCTGCCCGCGCAGCCACACGCGCACGAACACGGTGAAGCCACGGCCCACCTTGGCCTCGTTCAACAAGGCCACATAGCGGTCGATGTAGCCGCCCTCCTCCAGCAACCGCACCCGGCGCAGGCAGGCCGACGGCGAAAGGCCCACCAGCCGGGCCAGCTCCAGGTTCTGCAGGCGGCCGTCGCGCTGCAGGGCGTCGAGGATGCGCCGATCAAGGTTGTCGAGCTGGTACTGCATGGAATTTCATCCCTCTCGCTTCTGGCCGCATGAAATATCAATCATCCAGAATCAAGTGGCATCAACGCAACCCGATTTCGTGATTGGACCGCTAGCATGGGCCACCCCCACCTCGTTGTGCCGCTCCATGGACGCCCGTACCACCCTCCCCCTGCCCGACACCTGCGATACCGCCCCGCGTGCCGAATTCCTGCGCGGCCTGCGTGCCGCCGTGCCGGTGATGATCGGCTTCATTCCGTTCGCCCTGGTGCTCGGCGCGCAGGCGGCCCAGAAGGGCCTGAGCGCACTGGAAGTGCCACTGATGACCGGCCTCAACTTCGCTGGCGGTTCGGAGTTCGCCGCCGTCGAACTGTGGACCTCTCCGCCGCACATCGCACTGATCGTGGCGATCACCGCGCTGGTCAACAGCCGCCACCTGTTGATGGGCGCCAGCCTGGCCCCGCTGCTGCAGCACCTGCCGCGCCGCCGCGTGCTGCCGGCCCTGTTCTTCATGTGCGATGAAAGCTGGGCGATGGGCGTAGCCGATGCGCGCCGCCGCGCGCTTGGCTTCAGCCTGGCCTACTACCTGGGCGTGTCGGCAGGCCTGTACACGGTCTGGGTGGCCTGCACCGCATTGGGCGCGATCGTCGGCCCGATGCTGGGCGACATCCACGCCTATGGCTTCGACATGGCCTTCCCGGCCGTGTTCCTGGTGCTGCTACGCGGCATGTGGCAAGGCATGAAGGCGGCGCGGCCGTGGCTGGTCAGCCTGGTCGTGGCCGCGGCCACTTACCTGCTGATCCCGGGTGCCTGGTACGTGGCCAGCGGCGCATTGGCCGGCCTGGCGGCCGCCTGGCTGCTGGCGGAGGACGCGGCATGATCTTCAATGGACTGATCCACTGGACCTCGGTGCTGACCATCGTACTGATGGCCGCCGCCACCTACCTGACCCGCATCGTCGGCTTCCTCGCGCTGCGCAACCGCACGTTGAGCAAACGCGCAGTGACGGTGATGGAAGCCGCACCTGGCTGCGTGCTGATCTCGGTGATCGCCCCGGACTTCGTCGCCGACAAGCCCGCCGACCTGGCCGCACTGGCGATCACCCTGCTGGCCGCCACGCGGCTGTCGATGCTGCCGACGGTGCTGATCGGCGTGGTCTCGGCCGGTGTGTTGCGCTATCTGATGGGCTGACGCGCCCGCGACTTCCCCACGGGGTGTGACTGGAGGCGCAAGTGTCGCCATTGGCGCGACCTGCGCATGTGTCTGGCGCGTCGAATGAGGCCCGAAGCCAATTACCGGAGGTAATTGAAACAATTCCGATTGCCTGATCGAGCCTGAGCCGGTACGGATCGACTACCGAATCAGCAGGTTGAGCTGAACGGTCAATCGACGTCCAACGTGGAGAGTACCAATGAGCAATCTGCAGGTTGTCGTGGTAGCAATCGGTATCACCCTCATCTCTACTGGCTGCGGGCCGATGGAGTGGCAGTTGAGCGCATCGTGCGAAGAAACGAAGAAGTGCCGGATCGAAGGCAGGATTGGAGGCAAGATCGGAGGAGGCGAACGCGATGGCCTACCTTGGTTCGAGCGAATTCTGCTGGCGTCGACATCAGAAGTACCAGATGCCGCGCAGTTCGAAATCGACGTCTCGGGTTCATCCATAGCCTTCCCAGCCAATGGATCTGTAACCCTGCTGTTGTTTGATGGCCGGCAAGGAACCAGCATCGCCGCCAAGCAGTTCCAATGGCATCGAACAGGAACTGTCCTCCGGCTTGTCGATCCGGATGGTGCGAACGCCTGGGCCGCATCTGCGTCCGGTCCAGCGACCGAGTTGAGATACGACCTCGCAACATTCGATGTAGGTGCAGCCCCTGGACCAAATACCATCGCGGCGGCCTCTCGATACAGCGGAGCCACCCGGGCAGCTTCAGTCTCGGAATTTCAAGTCTGTACGAAGTATCCATCGCCGTATCAATGCGGACTGACCCCCTGATGCAGCGTCGCCAGTCCAGGCGTACCCAACCGGGCTCCGTCGTCGGGCACTACCCTGGGCTGGCGGCAATCCTTCTGGCCACAAGTGCGTGCCAATCCCTCCAGCTGCCTCCCCGGAACCTGGTCAGCACCGATGGGGGGTATGCCACCCTGCTGCGAGGCCCTTCCTCGCATCTGAAGATCAGCACAGTATCAGTGCTACCCGGCCCGGAAAGCTTGGAGTATCCCAACCGATCCATCGAGTGCGGGCGATCATCCATTGCAACCCGGGTTCTCTGGGCGGATGGAACGCTCTCGGCCATGCAGGCGTCACGGCTCTGCGAGGCGGCTGCACGATCCGCTGGACTGCCGCTCCAGGCCAATGGGCAGGAACGGACGCCTGTGCGTTATCAGCTCACAATCGTGAGTGACGGCGGCGGTATCTGGCGACAACTGCCAGGACCAGAGCGGCCGGGCCAGGTGGTCGGCTTCTGGTTTCCCTCCAGCCCGGACGCTGATTCGCTGCGCAGGCGCGTGATCGCCACCACCGCGCATGAATTCCAGCATATTGCCACCGCATTGTCAGGGCAGCCGCGGCGCAGCGGGCAGCGGGAACCAGACGCCTATCTGGCAGGCGCATGTGCGCAGTTGCTGATCGAGGGCACCCTTGCGCGCGCGAACCTCCCGGACGGACACGATCCGCGAGCTGATCCGTTCCTGCCATCCGCCGCCAGGCGCTCCGCGCATGCGGGCAGTACGACCGGGGCAGCACTGCTGCGGTTCTTCGGCGACGCAGACACCTTGCACATCAATGAAGGAGGTCGCCACCTCGTGCAGCATTGCCACGAGACGATCAGCTTTCCCCTGCAGCAGTGAACGCTCCCTGCGACACCCGGTCGCAGGTCATCGCGCCACCCACTTGACCAATGTCAAACCGCCCGCCGCCGTGCGGGCGTATTTCTATGCAGGACCCGAACACGCCGGCGTTACCGGCATCCACAAGGACCCTGCGATGAGCTACACCCCCGACAACGCCCAGCTCCTGAACGCCATGCAGAACGTCATGGTGATCTCCACCACCGACCTGCAGGGCAACATCACCTACGCCAACGACCTGTTCTGCACGCTTACCGGTTTCGCCCGCGAGGAACTGATCGGCCAGCCGCACAGCATCGTGCGCCATCCGGATGTGCCCAAGGCGGTCTACAAGGACATGTGGGACACCATCAAGGCCGGCAAGACCTGGACCGGCATCGTGCCCAACCTTGGCAAGGGCGGCGTGCTCTACGTGGTCGATACCACCGTGCAGCCGCTGTTCGACGCCGACGGCAACATCACCTCGTACATCAGCATCCGCCGCGTGGTGAACGACCTGATGCAGAACTACGACCTGGTCGAGTTCAGCAAGGAAAAGTTCGACGACTTCTACGAGGCCGCGTGAACGCCCTCCCGACCAGTACGCCCTTCAGCCGCCTGCTGGTGGGTTTCGCGTCCGAGTCGGGCAATGCCCGCGCCCTGGCCCAGCGCCTGGGCGCGGACCTGCAGCCGCACGCGCCGCAGGTGCTCCCGTTCAACGATATCGACGTGGCCAGTCTCGGCCACGGCGATGTGCTGCTGGCGATCTCCAGCTCGTTCGGCGATGGCGAACCGCCGGCCAACGGCGAGCAGTTCTTCGAAACGCTGCGCCAGACCCCGACACTGAGCGGCCTGCGCTATGCGGTGTTCGGCCTTGGTGATACCGGCTACCCCAGCTTCTGCGGCTTCACCAAGGCGCTGGATGCTGCATTGAGCGAGCGCCAGGCGCAGCCGTTGCTGCATCGGGTGGACGCCGACCTGGGCTACGAGCACTTCTTCCAGCAATGGCAGCCGGTGCTGGGCCAGGTGCTGGATGGCGACCTCAGCGCTGGCCAGGACCTGCACCTGCAGGTGACCGCGTATGGCGAAGACAATGCCTTTGCCGCCCCCATTCTCGAACGTCGCCGCCTGAACAGCAGCGACCCCGCCGCCTGGCACCTGCAGCTGGATATTGCCGGCAGTGGTATGGCGTACCGCGCGGGCGACACCCTGCACGCGGTACCGGAGAACGACCCCGCCCTGCTGCAGGCATTGGCGACCTGGTACGGCGACACCGCCGCCGTGGCCGCCCTGCACGACCGCGAGCTGCGCCTGCTGAGCAAGAGTGTGCTGCGCGAACTGGCCAAGCTCGGCGGTAGCGAGGTACTGAAGGGCCTGTTGAAGGTCAGCCAGAAGCGCGAGCTGGAAGCCTACCTGCACGGCCTGGACCTGCTGGACGTGCTGCAGGACCACGCCACGCCGGACAGCGTGCCGCTGGCCCGGCTGCGTGAACTGCTGTCACCGCGACTGCCGCGCGCCTATTCGATCGCCTCGCACCCGTGCGACGACCAGCTGAGCCTGTGCGTGCGCGAAGTGCGCTACACCCTGCGCGGCCGCGAGCGCTTCGGCACTGCCACCGGCAGCCTGCTGCATGGCGGCGATCATGCCCGTGTGTACTGCCGCTCCAACCCTGGCTTCCACCTGCCCGATACCGGCGAGGCACCGCTGCTGCTGGTCGGCACCGGCACCGGCATCGCACCGTTGATGGGCCTGATGCAGGAGCTGCAGGCCGGTGCCTGCGAACGCGAAGTGCACCTGGTGTTCGGCGAGAAGCACAGTCAGCACGACTACCTGTATCGCGACCAGCTGCAGGACTGGCACGCGCGTGGCGTGCTGGCCGGCCTGCATACCGCGTTCTCGCGCGATGGCGCCGAAAAGGTCTATGTGCAGCATGTGCTGCAGCAGCGCGCCAGCGAAGTGCGCGACGTCCTGGCCCGCGGTGGGCATCTGTACCTGTGCGGCAACAAGAGCCACCTGGAAGGCGCGGTGCGTGAGGCCATCGATGCCATCGGTGGTGAAGGACACTGGGACACACTGCGGGGCGAAGGCCGCACGCACTGCGAATTGTATTGACCTGTCCATGAGGTAGAGCCCGCCGCTGGGCGGCTGCGCTCCGCACCATGAAGCTGCCGGCCAGCGGCCGGCACTACCCAGAACCGTTACATCGGCACGCCCACGATCACGCTCGACGCCTTGAACAGCACCGTCGCTGTACCTCCCTCTGGATCGGTAGAGCCGGCCGCTGGCCGGCTGCGCTCCGCACCGTGAAGCTGCCGGCCAGCGGCCGGCACTACCCAGAACCTTTACATCGGCACGCCCACGATCACGCTCGACGCCTTGAACAGCACCGTCGCCGCGGTACCCTCCTGCAGCTCCAGCGCCGCTGTACTGGTACGGGTGATCACCGCCACCACGCTGCAGCCATGGCCAATATCCACCACCACCTCATCGTTCACCGCACCCTCGGTAATACGTTCCACCGTGCCGGTGAACTGGTTGCGTGCCGAGTAACGCGCACCCTCGCCCTGCGCCACGATCACCGACGAGGCCTTCACCAGCGCATAGGCCGGCACGCCCACCGCCAGGCCCAGCGATTCCACGCTGCCATGGGTGATGGTGGCGACCAGCGCGAGGCCCGGCGCTACTTCAATCTGCACTTCATCGTTGACGGCGCCGCTGGCCAGCGCACTGACCCGGCCATGGAACTGGTTGCGTGCACTGGTGATCATGCCGATTCTCCGGATCAGGGCCAGATCCTCGTCCAGCCCGGGGGTGGCCTGCAGCGACTGCAGGAACGTACGGTGCGCGCGCTCGACCTCCTCGAAACGGGCGATCAGCTGGTGGCCGCGCTCGGTCAGTCGTGCACCGCCGCCGCCACGGCCGCCCACGCTGCGCGCGACCAGCGGTTCGCCGGCCGCGGTGTTCATCGCGTCCACCGCGTCCCAGGCGTTCTTGTAGGTCATGCCCATGCGCTTGGCGGCCTGGCTGATCGAGCCACACGCGTCGATCAGGCCCAGCAGCGCGAAGCGTCCGCGGCCACCCACGCTCTGCCCGGCAATGCTCAGCCACAGGTTGCCCTGAAGTTCCAACGGCGGCTCGGCCTCACTCATCGTGCTTCGATCCCTGCGTTCGCGCGAGCGGCCAGTGTACGGCGTGGCCGCCCTGCACCGGGCTTGATATCGATCAAGGTAGCCGTGCCGGCCAGCGCCGAGAATCCCCGGGTCGGTCATCAAGTTGACCCCTGCCAACCGTTATATCATCTTTGATATAACGAACCTGAGGACTCGCGAGGATGCGTACCTGTCGTTTCGTTCTACCCCTGTCTGCCCTGCTGCTCCCGCTTGCCGCCACCGCCGCCGACGCCGCCTCGCCGCCGCCGGTGTTCACCCTGGGCACGATCGACGTGCGTGCCGAGCGCGGCACCTCGCCCACCGTGGCCGAACGCAGCCTCGATGCCGAACGCATCCAGCAGCTCGACCGCAATACGGTCGGTGATGCGGTCAGCGTGCTGCCGGGCGTGAGCCTGGCCCGCAACTCGCGCAACGAGGACATGGTCTACCTGCGCGGCTTCGACGCACGGCAGGTGCCGGTGTTCCTCGACGGCATCCCGCTGTACGTGCCCTATGACGGCTACGTGGACTTCGGCCGCTTCACCACCTTCGACCTTGCCGAGATCCAGGTCGCCAGCGGCGGTGCCTCGCTGCTGTACGGGCCGAACATCCTCGGCGGTGCGATCAACCTGGTCAGTCGCCGTCCCGAGCGCCCACTTGAAGGCGATGTGCGGCTGGGCGTGGCCGATGGCGGCGAGCGCAAGGCGGCCGTCAATATCGGTGGCCGCCGTGGCGACTGGTACTTCCAGCTTGGTGCGTCGATCCTGAAGGCCGATGAATTCCCGCTGCCGGATGGCTTCGTCGACTACAAGCGCGTGCCCACCGATACCGGCAAGGACCGCCGCAACGCCTCGCGCGACGACCGTCGCCTGTCGTTCAAGCTGGGCTATACCCCGCGCGAGGGCGACGAGTACGCGATCGGCTACGCGCGCCAGGACGGCGAGAAGGACAACCCGGTCTACACCGGCACCGCGCGCAGCGGCATCCGTTACTGGCGCTGGCCGTGGTGGGACAAGGACAGCCTGTACTTCATCGGCAACACCCGGCTGGGCGAGCACACCACGCTGCGCACCCGCGTCTACCGCGATACCTATGGCAACGGCCTGGATGCCTACACCGACGGCAGCTACCAGGTGGCGATGGACAACAGCAGCTTCCCCAGCATCTACGACGACCGCACCGTGGGCGGCTCGGTAACCCTGGCCACCACGGCGCTGCCGCGCCAGGAACTGCAGTTCGCGATCCACTACAAGGAAGACCAGCACAGCGAGCGCAACCCGCACTCGCCCACCAAGGACTTCCGTGATGTCACCACCTCGGTGGCGATCGAGGACCGCATCGCGCTGACCAACACCTCGCACCTGCGCGTGGGCATCGGCCATGACCGCCGCGACGCCAAGCGCGTGTATTTCTGGCCAACCGGCAGCACCGATGCCACCAATGCGGTGCTGGAGTACGTGCAGCAACTGGCGCCGGACCAGCAGTGGTATGCAAGCGCCGCGCGGCGCACGCGTTTCCCGACCATCAAGGATCGCTACTCCGCGCGCATGGGTTCAGCCCTGCCCAACCCGGACCTGAAGGCCGAGCATGCCACTCACTTCGAGGTGGGCCTGCGTGGCAGTTGGTGGGAAGGCGGCCAGTTGCAGGCGGCGCTGTTCCAGAGCCGTATCGATGACCTGATCCAGAACGCGGTGGTGGCCTCGCGCGAATGCGGCGGCAGCACCTGCAACCAGGCGCAGAACATCGGCAAGGCCCGCCACCAGGGTGTCGAACTGGGCCTGCGCCAGCGCATCGGCAATGACTGGGACGTGCAGACCAGCTACACCTGGCTGCGCCGCACCAACCTGGAAGACCGCAGCGTGGCCCTGCTCGACAGCCCGCGCCAACGGCTGTTCATGGCGGTGGGCTGGCAGCTGCTGCCGCAGTTGAAGCTGCAGGCCACGCTGGAAGCCGAACAGGGCCGCAAGGTCAGCTACGCCGATGCCGCACGCCCGGTACGTGACCTGCCCGGCTATGGCATCACCGGCTTCAAGGCCAGCTGGAGCCCGCGCGAGGCCTGGGATTTCGACCTCGGCGTGCGCAACATCGGTGACAAATGGTACGAACTGGCCGACGGCTACCCGATGCCGGGCCGCACCTGGTTCGCCAATGCCAACTGGAGGTTCTGAACATGACCGCGTCCCCGCCGCCTCGCATCGCGGCCATCGTGCATGACCACAGCGGCGAGCCCGATGGCCTGCTGGCCGCATTCGCCGCACGCCAGCTGGCCGCCGGCCACCGCGTGCGCGGGCTGGTGCACCTGCCACACGAACCCATCGCCAACGGCAAGAAGCGCATGGCCCTGATGGACGTGACCGATCCCGGTTCACGCTACCCGATCAGCCAGGCGCTGGGCCCGGCGTCCTGCGGCTGCAACCTGGACCCGGGCGGCATCGCCGATGCCAGCGCGGTGCTGCGCCGCGCGTTGCAGGAACATGCCGAGCTCGCCATCGCCAACCGTTTCGGCACGCTGGAGTCGGAAGGCGGCGGCATGGCCGATGAGCTGCTGGCATTGATGCTGGCCGGCATTCCGTTGTTGACGGCGGTGAAGCTGCCCTACCTCGATGCGTGGCGCCAGTTCACCGGCGGCATGGCCATCGAGCTGCCCGCCGAGGACACCGCGCTGCAGGCCTGGTGGGACGCCTGCCGCAACGCGCCGGAGGCCGCTGCATGAGGCGGCGCGCCCTGCTGCAGGCATTCGCGCTGGCACCATTGCTGGTCGCCAGTGCCGAGCTGCTGGCGATGCCGGCGCATCGTGTGCTGCGGCTGGGAGCGCCCAAGGCCACGCCCAAACGCGTGTTCGCGGCCGGTCCGCCGGCTGCGGTGCTGCTCGCCGCCGTGGCACCCGACCGCCTGCTGGGCTGGCCGATGAAGGTCTCACCCGACGCACTGGCGCAGCTGCCGGCTTCGCTGCGCACGTTGCCAGTGGTCGGCCGCCTGGCCGGACGCGGGAGCACGGTCAGCCTCGAGCGTCTGCTCGCGATGCAGCCGGACCTGGTGCTGGATGCCGGTGACTTCGATGCCAATTACCGCGACTCGGCCGAGCGGGTCTGGAAGCAGACCGCGATTCCCTTCGAACTGATTGCCGGGCGCCTGCCCGATCATCCGGCACAGCTGCGCCACGTGGGCCGGCTGCTGGGTGCCGCCGCACGCGGCGAAGCGCTGGCGCAGGCCGCCGAGGCACAGCTGGCATTGGTGCGCGAGGTGCTGGCGACGCGGCCTGCAGCAACGCGGCCCACGGTGTACTACGGGCGTGGCAGCGATGGCCTGGAAAGCGGCCTGTCCGGCTCGATCAACACCGAAGTCATCGAGTTCTGTGGCGGCCGCAACGTGGCCGCCAGTGCCGGTGCCGGTGGCCTCGCGCGCGTGTCATTCGAACAACTGCTGGCCTGGGATCCGGACGTGATCCTGACCCAGGATGTCGGCTTCGCTGCGCATGCGGCACAGGATCCACGCTGGCGCGCCCTGCGTGCCGTACGCGAGCGCCGCCTGCACTGCGCGCCGGTGCTGCCGTTCGGATGGCTGGATGGCCCGCCCGGCATCAACCGTTTGCCCGGCCTGCCGTGGCTGCTGTCCAGGCTGCATCCGGGTGCAGTGCCCGCGCTTGCGCCCGCCGCGCTGCGTGCCCGCATCGGCGCGCTGCATCAGCTGCTGTGGGGCGAGCCATTGCCCGCCCAGCTTGCACGCAGCCTGGATGCGAACGCCTGAGCATGCGCACGCTTCCACGTTGGGCCTGGCATGCCGGTGGCTGGAGCCTGCTGCTGGCGATGCTGCTGCTGGCGTTCTCGGTTGGCCAGTTCCCGGTGCGCCCTGCGGCGCTGCTGCACGCCATCGGCTGGCAGCTGTTCGGCATCGGCGAACCCAGCCCGCCTGCGGTGCAGGCCGCGCTCTGGCACATCCGCCTGCCACGGGTGTTGGCCGCCGTGCTGATCGGTGCAGTGCTGTCGGCAGCCGGTGCGGCCTACCAGGCCATGTTCCGCAATCCGCTGGTGTCACCGGACATCCTCGGCGTCTCCGCCGGTGCCGGACTGGGCGCTTCGCTGGGCCTGTTCCTCGGCCTGCCGATGCTGCTGGTGCAGGGCATTGCGTTTGCGGGCGGGTTGGGTGCGGTGGGCCTGGTCTGCCTGGTGGCAGCGCTGGTGCGGCGGCACGATCCGGTGCTGGTACTGGTACTGGCCGGTGTCGCGGTGTCGGCACTGCTCGGTGCCGGCATCTCGCTGCTGAAACTACTGGCCGATCCGTACACGCAGTTGCCGTCGATCACCTTCTGGCTGCTGGGTGGTTTGAACGCCGTGGTCATCGACGACCTCAAGGTCACCGCGCCGCTGCTGCTGGTCGGGCTGTTGCCGCTGGTGCTGCTGCGCTGGCGGGTGAACCTGCTCGGCCTGGGTGACGAAGAGGCCAGCGCGCTGGGCGTGGCGGTCACCCCGCTGCGCTGGACGCTGATCGCCGCCGCTACGCTATGCACCGCCGCGGCGGTGTCACTGGCCGGCATCATCGGCTGGGTCGGGTTGGTGGTTCCGCATATCGCTCGGCTGCTGGTCGGCGCTGATTTCCGCCGCCTGCTGCCGGCCAGCCTGCTGCTCGGCGCCAGCTTCCTGCTCGCCGCCGATACGCTGGCGCGCACCCTGGCGCCAATCGAGCTGCCGCTCGGCATTCTCACTGCGTTCGTCGGTGTGCCGTGCTTCCTGCTGGTACTGGCGCGCAGCGAGCGTCGCCCATGAGCGCCGCCACACCGCTGCTGGAAGCACGCGGATTGGCCATCGGCCATGCCGGCGTAGCACTGGGTGCGCCGTTCGCGCTGTCGGTACAGCCTGGCGAGGTGCTGTGCCTGCTTGGCCCCAACGGCTGTGGCAAGACCACCCTGTTTCGTACGCTGCTCGGCCTGCTGCCTGCAGTGCACGGCGAGGTGGACCTGCAGGGCTCGCCGTTGCGCACGCATGATCGCGCCGCCCGCGCCCGCCGTATGGGCTATGTGCCGCAGGCCGCGCCGCTGCCCTTTGCCTGGCGCGTGCGCGAGGTGGTGGCGATGGGTCGCGCCGCGCACCTGGGCCTGCTGGGGGCACCCGGTCGCGCTGATGAAGCCATCGCCGATGACTGCCTGCGCGAACTGGGCCTGCAGGCGCTGGCCGACCGCACCGTCACCACGCTCAGCGGTGGCGAACGCCAGCTGGTACTGATCGCACGTGCACTGGCCCAGCAGGCGCAACTGCTGGTGATGGACGAACCCACCGCCAGCCTCGATTTCGGCAACCAGCTGCGCATCCTCGATACCGTGCGCCGCCTGGCCGATCGTGGCATCGGCGTGCTGCTGTCCACCCATCAACCGCAGCACGCGCTGCAGGTGGCCGACCGCATCGCGTTGATGTCCACCGGCAGCCTGCAGGCGCTCGGTCCTGCCCGTGAGGTCGCAACGCCCGAACGCCTCGCCACCCTGTATGGCGTCGATGCCGCACGCGTCGCCGCCGCCCTGCCCGCTTCTGGAATTTCTACATGAGTACACCCCTACCCACCCCGATCGACCACAGCGCACGTTATCGCCAACACCTGCAGGCCTGTGGTTTCCAGGCAAAGCCGGCCAGTGCCTGGGATGCGCGTGCCGCACAGTCCAGTTGGAAGCGCCGTCACGACGACTACAGCGAAGCGTTCCTCGCCCGGCTTGATCTCTCCGGCGTGGCCACCGTGCTCGACGTGGGCTGCGGCCCCGGCCTGCTGAGCCTGCCGATTGCCGCGCAGGTCGGCCATGTGCACGCGCTCGACTACAGCACCGCCATGCTCGACGGCCTGCGCGCCGCGATCACCCGCGACGGCGTTCCCAACGTCACGCCGTGGGCGCTGTCGTGGACCGACGACTGGCACGACGTGCCGCGCTGTGATCTGGCCATTGCCTCGCGCTCGCTGATGGTGGCGGATCTGGAGGCCGCGCTGCGCAGGCTGGATGCGCACGCTCGCCAGCGTGCCTGCATCACCTTCGCTACCGGCCCCCGGGCCGGTGTGCCGGAGTTGGCCGAGCTGCTTGGCCGTGACTGGGTGCCGATGCCCGACCACCGCTACCCGATCAACATGCTGCTGGACATGGGCCGTGAACCGCAGGTGGATTACCTGCCCGAATCAGTACGCGACGTCGCGCAGGATGCCGACGGCCTGGTGCGCCAAACCACGGAGCTGTTCGGTGCATTGGATGCGGATGAGGAAGCACGCGTACGTGCATGGCATGCACGTTCGCCGCAGCACCGTTTCGGCATGGCACCGACGCGGCGCTGGGCGTTCATCCAGTGGGCGACGAACGGCTGAACCGGTAGAGCCCGCCGCTGGCCGGCTGCTTCGGATTCCATGGGTGCCGGCCAGCGGCCGGCACTACCATCATATGCAACCAACCATCGCCCATGCGTCCATCACGGATCAACCGCCGACGATGCGGCCGTCCACCACGCGCGCTACCTGCTGGCCGAACACGGCCACGTCCTGCGGGTCGTGGCTGATCAACAACAACGGGATGCCGGTCTTGTCCAGTACGGCCTCCAGCTCCTGGCGCAGGTGCTGGCGAAGATCATGGTCCAGCGCGGAGAACGGCTCATCCAGCAGCAACGCCTGCGGTTGCGTCACCAGGGCGCGCGCCAATGCAGTGCGCTGGCGCTGGCCACCGGACACCTGGGAAGGCAGCAGGTCACCCACCGTGTCGATGCGGAATGCATGCAACCACTGCTCCACCGCATCGAAGCGCTGGCCGATCCGCGGATTCAACCACCCCTTCTCCAGACCGAACGCCACGTTCTGGCGCACGCTCAGATGCGGGAACAACGCGTAATCCTGGAACACGTAGCCCAGCCGGCGGCGTTGCGGCGGCAGATCCACGCCGGTGGCCGCATCGAACAGAGTCTGCCCCTGCAGCCGTACATGCCCCTGGCCCGGCCGTAGCAGCCCGGCCACCGCCTTCAGGGTCAGGCTCTTGCCGGCGCCCGAAGGCCCGAACAGCACCACCTGCCGCTGCGTGCACTGCAGCGACACGTCCAACACGAAATCCTGGCCGGCCGCCTGCAGGCGGCGCTGCACCTGCAGGTCAAGCCACATCGCGCAGCTCCCGGCGACGTCCGCCCACCAGCCGCGCGGCCAGCAACAGGATCACGATGCAGACCACCGAGGTCAGGATCACCAGCGCATTGGCCTTGCCGTCCTGGCCGGCCTGCACCGCCTCGTAGATGGCGATCGAAAGCGTCTGCGTGCGGCCGGGAATGCTGCCCGCCACCATCAATGTCGCGCCGAACTCGCCCATCGCGCGTGCAAACGCCAGCAACAGCCCGGCAAGAATGCCGCGCCAGGCCAGTGGCAGCGTGATGCGGAAGAACACCGCCGCTTCGGACACACCCAGCGTGCGTGCGGCCTGCTCCAGCTGTCCGTCCACTTCCTCGAACGCCGCGCGTGCCGGCTTGAACACCAGCGGCAGCGAGGCCACCGCCGCGGCGATCACGGCCGCCTGCCAGGTGAACACCAGGTTGATACCGAACCACGACTGCAGCCACGCACCGATCGGACCATTGCGACCGATCAACACCAGCAGGTAGTACCCCAGCACCGTCGGCGGCAGCACCATCGGCAAGGTCAGCAGTGAATCCAGCAGCTCACGACCAGGAAATCGTCGACGCGCCAGCAGCGCCCCCAGTGCCACACCCAGCACCAGATTGATCGCGGTGGCCCAGCCGGCCACCTTCAGCGACAACCACAGTGCGCTCCAGTCGAGATCCATGCCTCAGGGCTTGCCGAACCCATGTTTGGCCAGGATCGCCTGGCCCTGTGCGGAACGCACGAAGGCGGTGAAGCGCTTGGCTTCAGCCGGTTGCGCACTGGCCTTGGTCACCGCCAGCGGATAGGCGATACGCCCCGCCACAGGCACCGCGAAAGCGCGGCGCACGCGGTCGGGCATTGCCTGCGCATCGGTGGCATAGACGAAGCCGGCATCCACTTCACCGCGCGCCACGTAATCCAGCGACTGGCGCACGTTCTGCGTGGTGATGGTCTTGCCCTGCACCGACGGCCACAGGCCTGCTGCTTCCAGCGCGCCCTTGGCATAGCGGCCGACCGGCACGCTGTCCGGGTTGCCCAGTGCGATGCGTTGCATGCCAGCACCGGCCAGGTCCTTCAAGGTACGCGGTGCAGCCTTGGCCTGCGGCGGCACCACCACCCACAGCGCGTTCACCGCGAACACCTCGCGGGTGCCGGCCGCCAGCAGATCCTGCTGCTGGGCCTGGTCCATCGTGGTTTCATCGGCCGACGCGAACACATCCACCGGCGCGCCGCGGCTGATCTGCTGCAGCAGCACGCCGGACGCGGCGAAGTTGAAATCCACCTTGGTTCCCGGGTGTGCCTTCTCATAGGCGGTGCCCAGTTCGCGGAAGCTCTCGGTCAGGCTCGATGCCGCCGACACCGTCAGGTCGGCCGCCCATGCCGGCACCGTGGCCAGCAGGCCCAGCAACAACAGTCCAGCTCGCTTCATCATCGGCTCCCGGCCAGGTTCAGTTCGGATCGGATTCGTCGGCCACCGCCAGCGCCGCCAGGCGCTCGGGCTGCAGCAGCAGGATCTCACGCTGCTTCACCGCGATGATCCCATCATCGCTCAGGCGGCGCAGCACGCGGCTGGCGGTTTCCGGCGCCATCCGCAGGTAATTGGCGATCTCGGTACGCGCCATCGTCAGGTTGAAGCGCGTAGCGGAAAAACCACGCCGCGCGTAACGCTCGGACATGTCCAGCAGGAACGCGGCCATGCGCTCTTCAGTACGGTGGTTGGCGGCCAGCGTGGCGACCTTGCCGATCTCCGCACTGAGCAGGCTGAACAGCTTGGCCTGCAGCCCCGGCATGCGCGTGGCCAGCGAGCTCAGCTTGGGGAACGAGATGCGGCACAGGTGCACCGTATCCAGCGCCACCGCATTGCAGGGGAAGCGCGAACCGTGGATCGCATTCAGGCCAATCACTTCGCCCGGCAGGCTGAAGCCCAGCACCTGCTCGTTGCCCTGGCTGTCGTCGACGAAGGTCTTGACCATGCCGGCGCGCACTGCAGCAATCGAATCGAACGATTCACCGGCGCGGAAGATGTAGTCACCCGCATGGAACGGACCGACGTGGTCGACCAGCACGTGCAGATCACCCAGTGCGGTCTTGTCGTAGCCCTGCGACATGCATGCGTCGGAAAACGCGCAGGTGCTGCAGAAGTGCAGCGCGTCGCCGTCATCGGCGGCGGCGGGGTTCGGTGTGGCCTGTCCAAGGCGGCCGTGCGAAGGCGGATTCGAAGACATCGGGGCAAGACTCAAGCGATGGCGGCCGCCGGCCGGAAGCATGCGGCCATCATACGCCACAGCAGGCGCCCTTCTTCGGCCAGGCGCAGTACGCGCCCATCCCAGTGTGCCCAGCCGCGCGCCAGCACCGGTGCCAATGCCGGCAGCTGCTCGGCGAAGCATTCTTCGAACGGTTCATCGTTGCGCCATTCGAAGGCAGCCGCATCGAGCGCGTGATCGCAGGCGATGCTCTGCGCCACCTCGGCTGCCAACCGCTCGTCCTCGGACAGGATCAACCCGGCAGACACGCCCATGTGCCCGGCTTGCAGCCGCGCACGCCATTCGCCCAGTTCGTCCTCCAGGCGGTAGAACACCTCGCCGATCTGGCTGCAGGCGGACAGGCCAAGCCCGATGAAATCGCTGCGGTCGCGGCGTGGCACGCCGGCCAGGTCACAATGACGCTGGCCATCGCCCGGGCCATGCGGGTTCGGCAGGTCGCCGCGCTGGTAGTGGTCACCACCGATCGGTTCGTAGCCTGCTGCGCGCAGCAGGCGCCAGCTCTGCAGCCATCGTGCCGCCGAGGGATGCTCTGGCAGCGCGCAAGGCGCCGGCAGCAGGATGCGCTCGGGCGCTTCGGCCAGCACCTCATGCAGTCGTTCGATGAAGCCGGTGTCCTCACTGCCGGGCACCCGCAACTGGTAGTAGCGCGCGGTAAAGCCCACCTGTCGCGCCTGCGCCAGCAGGGTCGGCCCGGGTGCATCGGCGCGATCGATCACGTTCAGCCGGGTGCAGCCCACCGCACGCAGCTGTGCTGGCGCCAGCGCGCTGCCCGCGTCCAGCCGCACCTCCACCTGTGGCCGCGCCACGGTGCGCAGGTGCTGCGGCACGGCATCCAGCAGCTGGCCCAGCTGCGGTGGCGGCAGCGTCTCGGCCAGCCCCAGCTGCAGCACCATCGCCACTACCTCGCGGTCTTCAGCCAGCGCGCCGGCCTGCAGGCGCAGCGCCAGCAGCAGGGTCTCCAGATAGGCCTGCGGCGGCACATCGCGCCCGCCACGACCGGCCTGGAAGCCGAGCGTCACGCCACGCGGGATCAGGTGCTCATTGCTGGCGCGCACGGCAGCGCGCCACCCGCTTTCGCCAAAGCCGGTACTGAACTGGTCAGCCGGCGGAAACAGCACGTGCCGGGGCTGCCGCAGCAATGCCGCCTGCAGCGCAGTGTCCTCGCTCTCGTCAACGTGGAAGCTCATGGCAGACATCTTCGGGCGTTCCTCTTCGCGTGGCCCTGATTGAAATCAAGCGTGGCGCATCTGATGGTTCCTGCCGGCCAGCGGCCGGCATTACCCTTTCATCCACCACTCGGTAGTGCCGGCCGCTGGCCGGCAGCACCCTCCACCCATCGCGCACCATCCCGGTAGTACCGGCCGCTGGCCGGCACGCACCTTCACCCGCCGCGTACCCGCTCGGCCGCGGCCGCATCGATGGCTTCAGGCAGGTCGGTCTCGCGGTCGATCTGCGGGAAGTGGCGGCGCTCCATGCGGCGGATGGCGAAATGCATCCAGGCCAGTGCAGCGGCCACCAGCACGAACAGCAGCATGAAACAGCTGCTCCAGATGCCCACGGCATCGTTCAATGCCCCGAACACGATCGGCAGGACGAAGCCACCCAGGCCGCCGATCATGCCGACCACACCGCCCACCGCACCCACGTGCTGCGGGTAGTACACCGGAATGTGCTTGTAGACCGCGGCCTTGCCCAGCGACATGAAGAAGCCCAGCACGAACACCAGCACGGTGAACATCACCACGCCGATGGCCAGATGGAAGTGGATCGGGCCATGGATGCCCTTCACCACATACTCGGTATCCGGGTAGGCCAGCAGGAAGGTGCAGATGGCCGACACGCCAAAGGTCCAGTACATCACCCGGCGCGCGCCCATCCGGTCCGACATCCAGCCGCCGACCACGCGGAACAGGCTGGCCGGGATCGAATAGCACGCCGCCAGCATGCCGGCGTGGCCCACGTCCATGCCATAGGCGCCCACCAGGTAGTGCGGCAGCCAAAGCGCCAGCGCCACGAAGCCACCGAACACGAAGAAGTAATACAGCGAGAACCGCCACACCTGCAGGTTCTTCAGTGGCGCCATCTGCTCGGCGAACGGCACCGGCTTCACGCCTTCGCGACGGCGCTGCTCCAGCGACGGGTCTTCCTTGCTGAAGAGGAAGAACAGCACCGCAGTGACGGCCAGCGCGACGGCCCAGACCTTGGCGACCATGGTCCAGCCGGCCGCCACCATCACCAGCGGCGCCAGAAGCTTGGTCACCGCCGAGCCGATGTTGCCGGCACCGAAGATGCCCAGTGCGGTGCCCTGCTTGCTGGCCGGGAACCACTTCGAGACGTAGGCCACGCCCACCGAGAAGTTGCCGCCGGCGATGCCCACGCACAGCGCGGCGATCAGGAACTGGGTGTAGGTCTGTGCATAGGTGAGCATCCAGGTGGCCACTGCGCCACACAGCATCACCAGCACCATCACCTTGCGGCCACCGAACTGGTCGGACCAGATGCCGAGGAAGACCCGGCTGACCGAACCGGTCAGCACCGGGGTGGCGATCAACAGGCCGAACTGGGTGTCATTCAAGCCAAGCTGTTGACTGATCTGGATGCCGATGATCGAAAAGATCATCCACACCGCGAAGCACACGGTGAAGGCGAACGTACTCAGCCACAGCGCACGTTGCTGCTGCCCGGCACTGGCGGGGGCAAGGGCCTGGTTCATGAATTCTCCTCGTTCAAAGGGGGTCAGCCGATATCCGCTTCGGCTTCGATCTCATCCAGCCCGCGCACCGGGTAGCGCTCCTGCAGCTGCAGCAGGTAGGCCTGCACCTCGCGCTGCCGTACCTGCAGCTCCAGGTAGTCACGCAGCTGCGGCAACACCGTCTCGAACGGCTGCGGCAGGCCTTCCTCGCGGGCATCGACGCAGACCACGTGGTAGCCCCAGCGCGATTCCACCGGGAAACCGGCCAGGCCTTCGCGCAGGCGGAACACCTGTCGGTCGAACTCCGGCGTGGTCTGCCCACGCTGCAGCCAGCCCAGGTCACCGCCTTCGCTGCTGGACGGGCAGCGTGAATGGCGCAGGGCGAAATCGGCGAACAGGTGCGGCGATTCCTTCAGCAGCCCAACCAGCCGCTCGCCCTCGGTACGTGCAGCGAAGCGCCCGGCCACGTCGTCGGCCGGCGCGGCCAGCAGGATATGGCGCAGGTGCACGCGATCGGGGGAGCGGAAGCGCTCCGGGTTCTGCTCGAAGTAGCGGCGGCAGTCTTCATCGGTCGGCACGCGGTCTTCGATCGCATCTTCCAGCAGTTGCTGGATCAGCACTTCCTCGTCGCTTACCCGGTTGCCCTCTGGTGCCTGCAGGCCAAGCCGCTGCGCTTCCAGGCGCAGCAGCTCGCGCACCACCAGTGCACGTGCCGCTTCGGCACGTGACTGTTCCGGGCGCATCGCCCGGTGGTGCTGCATCTCGCGGGCGATGTCGGCCTCGCTGATCGCGGTCTCGTCCACGAACAGCCGGCACGGTGCCGGCTGCCCGAGCGAGCGCGGCCCCTGCGCTGCCGCGTCGTGGAGATGCGAATGCGCCTCGGCAGGAACCGGCGCGGCGGAGTCGATCACGGTGATCGGCAGGAATTTCGGCAGGCTGCCCATGGCTTACTCCCGCGGCCCGTAGCGCAGCGTGGCCTGGCGGCGGCGTACTACCTGGTACGGCCGCCACAGGTAGCTGATCGGAATGCTCCACACGTGCACCAGGCGGGTGAACGGCGCGATCAGGAACAGGGTCAGGCCCAGGAAGATGTGCATCTTGTAGACCCAGCTGACGCCCTCGATGTAATCAGCGGCACCGGCGCGGAAGGTCACGATGTGCTGCGCCCACTCGGCCAGCTGCACCATCACCCCACCGTCCAGGTGGCCGGACGAGACGCGGATGCTGTACAGGCCCAGGCACAGCTGCGCGAACAGCAGCACCAGCACCAGGGTGTCACCGAAGCTGCCGGTAGCCCGAACACGCGCATTGAACAGGCGGCGTACCAGCAGGATGCTGATGCCGATGAAGCACAGTGCGCCGAACACACCACCGACCACCATCGCCAGCATCTGCTTCTGCGAGGAGGTGATGAAGTGCTCGTACACCGCGTGCGGGGTCAGCAGGCCGACCAGGTGACCGCCGAGGATGGCCAGGATGCCGATGTGGAAGCAGTTGCTGCCGATCCGCATGCCCTTGTCCGACAGCATCTGGCTGGAGCCGGTGCGCCAGGTGTACATGGCCTTGTCATAGCGGGCCCAGCTGCCGATCAGCAGCACCGCCACGGCGATGTACGGGTAGTACTGGAAGGCGAATTGATGCAGGGAGTAACTCATGGCTGGACCTCTCGATGCGAAGGACGGGCCGGCGAACGCACGGGCGGCTTGCAGTCTTCGGCGGGGGCTTCGGCGCCGAAGCGCACCGCCTCCTCCTCCCACAAGCGGTCCATGGCCTCGGCGGTATCGTCGCGGGCTTCTTCGCTGGCACGTTGGCGCAGCGCCTGCAGATCGGCCTTGCCGTCACCGGCTTCGACCAGGATCTCGAACAGCACCCGGTGCGGCAGCTCACGCTCGGCGGCACGCGCGGCCAGCATCCCGGCGATATGGCCGATGTGGTGCAGCCACTCGCGGGCCTCGCTGCCGGGGCGATGGGCCAGGAACTCCAGCAGCAACGGCAGGTAATCCGGCAGCTCGCGTGCATCCAGTTCAAAGCCGTTGCGGCGGTAGGTTTCGACCAGATCGACCATGGCCTGGCCACGGTCGCGCGACTCGCCATGGATGTGTTCGAACAGCAACAGGCTCATCGAACGGCCGCGGTCGAAACTGGCCAGCCATGCCGCCTGCGCATCCAGCGCATCGGTCGCCAGCAGCTGCTGCACGAAGCTGCGCAGCTGCTGGCGGCGGGCGGCGTTCAGCGCCGGGTCGTCACAGGCGGCGAGCAGTTCCTCGCCGTGCTCCCACAGTTCCTCGCGGGGGTAGTCCAGCAACACCCCGACCAGCTTGAGCACGCTCATCACACCACCTCCTTGCGGCGGTGGTTCGGGCCCTTGTCCACCACGAAGGTGGTCGTCTTGCGCTGCCCGAACAGGTCGGCCGGGCTGTCACCATTGCAGCCGTTGCCGAAGGTGAAGCCGCAGCCGCCGCGCTCGCCGAAGGCATCGTTGGCGTACTCGCGGTGGCCGGTCGGAATCACGAAACGGTCCTCGTAGTTGGCGATGGCCAGGTAGCGGTACATCTCTTCCACCTGGGCGATGCTCAGCCCGGTCTGTTCCAGCACCGCGGTGTCTTCCACGCCGTCCACGTTCTTGGCCCGGCGCCAGGCACGCATGGCCATCAGCCGCTCCAGCGCGCGTACCACCGGCGCCTCGTCACCGGCCGTCAGCAGGTTGGCCAGGTAGCGCATCGGAATGCGCAGCGACGCCACGTCCGGCAGCTCGCCGCTCATGCCCACGCGGCCACGCTCGGCGGCGGACTGGATCGGCGACAGCGGCGGTACGTACCAGACCATCGGCAACGTGCGGTACTCCGGGTGCAGCGGCAGCGCCAGCTTCCAGTCGATCGCCAGCTTGTACACCGGCGACTGCTTGGCCGCATCCAGCCAGCTGTCCGGGATGCCCTCCTTGCGCGCGGCGGCGATCACCGCCGGGTCGTTCGGGTCCAGGAAGATGTCCAGGTGGGCCTGGTACAGATCCTTCTCGGCGGCCACCGAAGCGGCCTCTGCGATGCGGTCGGCGTCGTACAGCATGACCCCCAGGTAGCGGATGCGGCCCACGCAGGTTTCCGAGCACACGGTCGGCTCACCCATCTCGATGCGCGGGTAGCAGAAGATGCACTTCTCCGACTTGCCGCTCTTCCAGTTGTAGTAGATCTTCTTGTACGGGCAGGCCGACACGCACATGCGCCAGCCGCGGCACTTGTCCTGGTCGATCAGCACAATGCCGTCTTCCTCGCGCTTGTAGATCGCGCCGGAGGGGCACGCCGAGACGCACGCCGGGTTCAGGCAGTGCTCGCACAGGCGCGGCAGGTACATCATGAAGGTCTTCTCGAAGGCGCCGTAGATCTCCTTCTGCACCTGGTCGAAGTTGTAGTCGCGCGAGCGCTTGCTGAACTCCGAACCGAGGATCTCCTCCCAGTTCGGGCCCCACTCGATCTTCTGCATGCGCTCGCCACTGATCAGCGAGCGCGGCCGCGCGGTGGGCTGGTGCTGGCTGTCCTTGGCGGTGTGCAGGTTCTGGTAGTCGAAATCGAACGGCTCGTAGTAGTCGTCGATCTGCGGCAGGTCCGGGTTGGCGAAGATCTTGGCCAGCATGCGCCAGCGGCCACCCGCGCGTGGCACCAGCTTGCCGGCGCGGGTGCGCACCCAGCCGCCGTTCCACTTGTCCTGGTTCTCCCATTCCTTCGGGTAACCGATGCCCGGCTTGGTTTCCACGTTGTTGAACCAGGCGTACTCGACGCCCTCGCGCGAGGTCCAGACGTTCTTGCAGGTGATCGAGCAGGTATGGCAGCCGATGCACTTGTCCAGGTTCAGCACCATCGCGATCTGTGCACGGACCTTCATCACACCACCTCCTTGGCAGCGGCCGGTACGGCCTCGCCATCAAGCCAATCGATCTTGTCCATCTTGCGTACGATCACGAACTCGTCTCGGTTGGTACCGCAGGTGCCGTAGTAGTTGAAGCCATAGGCCAGCTGCGCGTAGCCGCCGATCATGTGGGTCGGCTTGAGCACGATGCGGGTCACCGAGTTGTGGATGCCGCCGCGGGTGCCGGAAATCTCCGAGCCCGGCACGTTGATGATGCGTTCCTGGGCGTGGTACATCATCGCCATGCCCGGCATCACGCGCTGGCTGACCACCGCACGGGCGGCGATCGCACCGTTGACGTTGAACAGCTCGATCCAGTCGTTGTCGACGATGCCGGCGCTGCGCGCGTCGTCCTCGCTGATCCACACGATCGGGCCGCCACGCGACAGCGTCTGCATGATCAGGTTGTCGCTGTAGGTGCTGTGGATGCCCCACTTCTGGTGCGGGGTGATCCAGTTCAGCACGATCTCCTTGTTGCCGTTCGGGCGCTGGTTCAGCAGCGGCTCCACCGTGCGCGTGTTGACTGGCGGGCGATAGCTCATGAAGGCCTCGCCAAAGTCGATCATCCACTCGTGGTCCTGGTAGAACTGCTGGCGACCGGTCACGGTGCGCCACGGAATCAGCTCGTGCACGTTGGTATAGCCGGCGTTGTAGCTGACGTTGTCGTCTTCCAGGCCCGACCAGATCGGCGAGGAAATGATCTTGCGCGGCTGTGCCTGGATGTCACGGAAGCGGATCGCCTCGTGCTCCTTGCCCACGGCCAGGTGGGTGTGCTCGCGGCCGGTGAAGGTGCCCAGCGATTCCCAGGCCTTCACCGCCACGTGGCCGTTGGTTTCCGGCGCCAGGTGCAGGATCACTTCGGCCGCGTCGATCGCGGTCGAGATGGCCGGGCGGCCCTGGCTTACGCCTTCTTCGTGCACGGTGTGGTTCAACTTGCCGAGGAACTCGACCTCGTGCTTCGTGTCCCAGCTCATGCCCTTGCCGCCGTTGCCCTGCTTGTCCAGCAGTGGGCCGAGCGAGGTGAACTTGCGGTACAGGTTCGGGTAGTCACGCTCCACCACCGTCATCGACGGCATGGTCTGGCCCGGAATGGCCTCGCACTCGCCCTTCTTCCAGTCGGCCACGCCGAACGGCATGCCCAGCTCGTTGGGGGTGTCGTGCAGGGTCGGCACCAGCACCAGGTCCTTCTCCACACCCAGCACGCCCGGCGCCATCTCGCTCACGGTGCGGGCCACCTCCTTGAAGATGTCCCAGTCGCTGCGCGATTCCCACGCAGGGTCCACCGCCTTCGACAGCGGGTGGATGAACGGGTGCATGTCCGAGGTGTTGAGGTCGTCCTTCTCGTACCAGGTTGCCGTCGGCAGCACGATGTCCGAGTACAGCGCGGTGGTGCACATGCGGAAGTCGAGCGTGACCAGCAGGTCCAGCTTGCCTTCCGGCGCCTCGTCGCGCCACTTCACCTCCTGCGGCTTCACTGCGCCCATTTCGCCCAGGTCCTTGCCCTGCAGCCCGTGGCGCGTACCCAGCAGGTGCCGCAGCATGTACTCGTGGCCCTTGCCCGAGGAACCGAGCAGGTTCGAGCGCCAGATGAACATCATGCGCGGGTGGTTCTGGCTGGCGTCCGGGTCGGCGAAGGCGAAATCCAGCGAGCCATCCTTGAACTTGCCCAGCGCGTAGTCCGCCGGGGCCACGCCGGCCGCTTCGGCCTCGCGTACCAGCTGCAGCGGGTTGCGGTCCAGCTGCGGGGTGCTCGGTAGCCAGCCCATGCGCACCGCGCGCAGGTTCAGGTCGGCCAGGCTGCCGCCGTACTTGCTCGCATCGGCCAGCGGCGACAGCAGTTCGTCCACCTGCAGCTTCTCGTAGCGCCACTGCCCGGTGTTGAAGTAGAAGAACGAAGTGCCGTTCATGTGGCGCGGCGGCTTGCTCCAGTCCAGGCCGAACGCGAGCGGCTGCCAGCCGGTCTGCGGGCGCAGCTTTTCCTGGCCCACGTAATGCGCCCAGCCGCCACCGGTCTGGCCCACGCAGCCGCACATGATCAACATGTTGATCAGGCCGCGGTAGTTCATGTCGTTGTGGAACCAGTGGTTCATGCCCGCGCCGACGATGATCATCGAACGGCCATGGGTCTTGTCGGCGGTACGCGCGAACTCGCGGGCGATCTCGATCACCTCGGCGCGCGACACGCCGGTGATGCGCTCCTGCCACGCCGGCGTGCCCGGCACCATGTCATCGAAGCTCGATGCCACGTTGCCGCCGCCAAAGCCACGGTCCACGCCGTACTGGGCCAGCAGCAGGTCGTAGACCGTGGCCACCAGCGTCTCGCCGCCGTCGGCCGTGGCCAGCCGGCGCACCGGAATGTTGCGGTCCAGTACTTCTTCGGCCGGTGCAGCGGTCCAGCCATCGCTTTCAATGCCACCGAAGTACGGGAAGCTCACCGCCTCGATGCCGTCGTTGGCGTCGGACAAGCTCAGGCGCAGGCGTGTGTCGGCGCCGTTGCTGGCCTTCTCTTCGATGTTCCAGCGACCCTTCTCACCCCAGCGGAAACCGATCGAGCCATTGGGCACCACGATCTGGCCACTGTTCTCGTCGTAGGCCAGGGTCTTCCAGTCCGGGTTGTTGGCTTCACCCAGCCCGCCCAGCTCACTGGCACGCAGGAAGCGGCCCGCCACCAGGCGGCCATCGTCGCGACGCTCCAGGCGCACCAGCATCGGCATGTCCGAGTACTGGCGGCAGTAGTCCTGGAAATACTGCGAGGGCGAATCCACATGGAACTCGCGCAGGATCACATGACCGAAGGCAAAGGCCAGTGCCGCGTCGGTGCCCTGCTTGGGGTGCAGCCAGTGGTCGGTCAGCTTGGCCAGCTCGGAATAGTCCGGGCAGATCGCCACCGTCTTGGTGCCGTTGTAGCGCGCCTCGGTGAAGAAGTGCGCATCGGGCGTACGCGTCTGCGGCACGTTCGAGCCCCAGGCGATGATGTAGCGGCTGTTGTACCAGTCGGCCGATTCGGGCACGTCGGTCTGCTCGCCCCAGATCTGCGGCGAGGCCGGCGGAAGGTCGCAGTACCAGTCGTAGAAGGACAGGCAGGCGCCGCCCAGCAGCGAAAGGTAACGCGCGCCGGCGGCATAGGACACCATCGACATCGCCGGAATCGGCGAGAACCCCACCACGCGGTCCGGGCCGTACTGCTTCACCGTGTACAGGTTGGAGGCGGCGATGATCTCGTTGGCCTCTTCCCATTGCAGGCGCACGAAGCCGCCCATGCCGCGGCGGGTCTTGTACGAACGCGCCTTCTCCTTGTCCTCCACGATGCTGGCCCAGGCATCGACCGGGGCCTTGCTCTTGCGCGCTTCGCGCCACAGGCGCAGCAGCGTGCCGCGGATCAGCGGGTACTTCAGACGGTTGGCGCTGTACAGGTACCAGGAATAGCTGGCGCCACGCGGGCAGCCACGCGGTTCATGGTTGGGCAGGTCCGGGCGCGTGCGCGGGTAATCGGTCTGCTGGGTTTCCCAGGTGACCAGGCCGTTCTTGACGTAGATCTTCCAGCTGCAGGAGCCGGTGCAGTTCACGCCGTGGGTGGATCGCACGATCTTGTCGTACTGCCAGCGCGCGCGGTAACTGTTTTCCCAGTCGCGGCCCTCGCTCTTGGCAAATCCATGGCCATCGGCAAAGGTCTGGGGGTCACGCTTGAAGAACTGCAAGCGATCGAGGAAATAACTCATCGGGGATCTCCCTTTGCGGACATCGGCATCGTGGCTGTGTGTGTCATCTGGCTGCGGTGCGTTTTCATGTCGTCAGCAGGGTGTCTCGGCACCGCGCCGGTAGTACCACCACCAGGTCACGGCCAGGCAGGTGACATAGAAAACAACGAATCCGTACAGCGCCATGTCGGGGCTGCCGGTCAACGTAATGGACGAGCCGTAGCTCTTGGGAATGAAGAAACCGCCGTAGGCGCCGATCGCACCGGAGAAGCCGACCACCGCGGCCGATTCGATGCTGGCCTGGTGCGCGGCCGTGGCCTTGCCCTCAGCGTTGTCGTTGGCCGACCAGCGCTCATGGAGGGTGCGGAAGATCACCGGAATCATGCGGAAGGTGGTGCCGTTGCCGATGCCACTGAGCACGAACAGCGCCATGAAGCTGAGCAGGAAGCCGTAGAAGTTGCCGCCCTGGCCGTCACTGGGCAGGAAGTGCAGCACGCCGAACACCGCGGCGATCATCAGCGCGAACACCCAGAAGGTCAGGCGTGCGCCGCCCCAGCGGTCGGCCATGCTGCCACCCACCGAGCGCATCAGTGCGCCCAGCAGCGGGCCGATGAAGGCGTAGGCCAGCGGGTTCACGTGCGGGAACTGGCTCTTCACCAGCATCGGGAAGCCGGCCGAGAAACCGATGTAGGAACCGAAGGTGCCGATATACAGCCAGCACATCAGCCAGTTGTGCTTGCGGCGGAAGATCACCGCCTGCTCGGAGAACGACGAGCGGGCGCTGGTCAGGTCGTTCATGCCGAACCAGGCCGCGACGGCGCACAGCGCGATGGCCGGCACCCAGATGAAACCGGCGTTCTGCAGGAACAGCGGCGCCCCACCCTCCACCGCGGGCTGCGGCGCACCACCCAGCGCACCGAACACGCCCACGGTGATGACCAGCGGAATCACCGCCTGCGCCACCGACACGCCCACATTGCCCAGGCCGGCGTTCAGGCCCAGCGCCAGGCCCTGCTTCTGCTTGGGGTAGAAGAAGGAGATGTTGGACATCGACGACGAGAAGTTCGCACCGCCGAAGCCACACAGGATCGCGATGGCCACGAACACCCAGTACGGCGTGGCCGGGTCCTGCACCGCAAAGCCGAGCCAGAGCGTCGGCGCCAGCAGCGACGCGGTGGACAGCGCGGTCCAGCGGCGGCCGCCGAAGATCGGGATCACGAACGAATAGAAGATGCGCAGGGTCGCGCCGGACAGGCTGGGCAGCGCCACCAGCCAGAACAGCTGGTCGGTGCTGAAGTTGAAGCCGATCTTCGGCAGGCTGATCGACACCGCCGAGAACAGCACCCAGACCGAGAAGGCCAGCAGCAGCGAGGGGATCGAGATGACCAGGTTGCGGGTGGCGACCCGCTTGCCGGTGCGCTCCCAATAGCCGGGGTCCTCCGGCGTCCAGTCGCTGATGACGCGACCGGGACTGGCAGTGCTGCGGACAACAGGATCGCTACCGACGGTCATACATGGCTCCAAGGCTGTGGAATGACGTGGGTACTGCGTTTCAAGTTGTAACCCGTCGTCATGCAGCCATTAGGCCGTGCAGCACGGACGACGGGGTTGATCTGGATCAATCAGGGGCCGGTTTCCACCCTGCCCCTGACAAATGTCAAACCGATGAAGCGGTGCTGCGGCGGGTCACCCCGCGCTGGCGCACGCTGTCGCGCACGTCCACATCGAACTGCAGCTGAAGCTGGCTGCCGTCTTCCAGGGCAATGTCGAATGGCAGGCCATCCCGGCACGGCAGCCGTCCCGCCAAGGCCTCGACTGCCGAGCGCGGCAGTATCAGGCGGCAGAAGGTGCCACCATCGAGCAGCACCGGCTGCTCGCCGCCATGCAGCGACACCGCCATGCCCCAGCCCTCGATACCGCCAAAGCGGGTCATGTTCTCGACCGATTCACCGGCCAGCAGGCGCGCCAGTTCGGCCTCGTCCAGGCGAAGCCGTACCGATTGGTCCTGCAACTGCACTTTCATGACGCAACATCCTCCCATTGTTCGGGGGTATTGCAGTTGACCAGCCCGGCCTCGTCAACCGGCGCCAGGGCCACGGAATTCACGCCAAGACGACCCTGCAGGGCCTGCAGCGAGCGCGGACCGTCCGCGTCGTCCAGCATCGATCCAAGTACATTGCGACAAGCATCGTCTATATCCACCAGCATGGGCAGGGGGTGACCGGCAAAGATCGTGCATGGACCGCGATGGCCGTCACGCAATTGCTGCAGCAATCGCGGCGGCAGCAACGGCGTATCCACCGGCACTACCCAGGCCGGGCCATCGGGCATGCGCATCGCCACGCTGTAGAGCCCGCCCAGCGGCCCACAACGTGCCACGCGGTCCGGCACGCCGCCGAAGGCCGGATAATTTCCGCTGACCCAGACCGCGCGCGCGCCAGCCTGCATCAACAGGCCCCGCATGTGCTCCAGCAGCGTGCGGCCCTGCCACGGCAGCAGTGCCTTGTCGCGCCCCATCCGGCTGGACAGGCCGCCGGCCAGCACGATGCCGTTGACGCTCATCGCAGTAGAGCCACGCCATGCGTGGCTGCAGCGGGCTCAATGCTGGTGATCGTGCGCATGGTCATGGGCATGTGCGGGTTCGCTGTCCGCATGGCACAGGCTGCAGCCCTCGCTCCACTCGCTGTCGCCGTCCTCGTAATGCTCCTGCTTCCAGATCGGGCACTGGTGCTTGACCACCTCGATCAACTGCCGGCATGCGCGGAACGCCTCGTCACGGTGCGGGCTGCCCGCCGCCACCACCACCGCCACATCACCAATGCCCAACCGGCCCTTGGCATGGGCCACATACAGCTTCAGCTTCGGACCGAACGCCGCCTCGACCTCGGCGGCCAGGCGCTTGAACTCGTTCAACACCAGCGGCTCGAACAGGTCGTAGGTGATCCCGGTCACCGGCCGACCGATGTTGACGTCACGCACCTTGCCGATGAATACGTCGATGCCACCGAAGCCCGGATCGGAGACGGCAGCGATGCCTTCGACTGGATCGATCGCCGCCTGCGCGCGGTCCACCACCTTCGCGATGATCTTCTCGCTCATCACTCAGCCCCCGCTCACCGGCGGCAGGATCGCCACCCGGCCGTCATCGGGCAGCGCCTCGTGGTCACGCAGCACGCGCTGCTGGTCGGCAAACGCCGAATAATCCAGCAGGCCCGCGCGGAAACCCGGCCAACGCACCGGCAGCAGCTCGCGCAGCGCCTGGCGCAGATCGGCCACGGTGCCACCGGCCACATCCACGGCGATCTCGCGGCTGGCATCCAGATCTGAAAACGCGCCGAACAACTGCAGATTCACTTGTTTCATCATGACTCCTGGCTCACCAGCTGCACCGGTTCGTGGTGACCCCAGCCCTGCACGCGCACGTAGGTGCCAGCACTGGCCAGGTCTCCCTCGGCCTCCAGCACCACCCAGGCGTTGGCCTGCAGCATGGACATCAAACGGAACGACTCCTGCCCGGACAGCACGCGCGCGCTCAGGCGCCCCTGCCCGTCCATTTCCACCCGCGCACGCGCGTGGAAGCGCAGGCCCGGCGGCTTGCGCACGTCGGCCTGCAGCGGCAGCTGCAACACGGTTTCCGGTGCCAACCCCAGCAGGCGGCGCAGCACCGGCTCGACGAAGAAGCGCTGGCCCACGGCAGCGGAGACCGGGTTGCCCGGCAGGCCGAAATACAGCGCACCATTGGGCAGCACCGCGAACAGCAGCGGCTTGCCCGGGCGGATCGCCACCTTGTGGAAGACGATGCGCGCACCACGGCCGCGCAGCGCATCGGGAACGAAATCGTAGCGACCAGCCGACACCGCGCCGGTGCTGATCAGCACCTGCGCGCCAGCGCCCAGCGCCTCATCCAGCACCGCATTGAACGCGGCCACGTCATCGCCCACGGTGCCCTGCCACACCACCTCGGCGCCGGCCGCCTGCAGGCGACCCACCAGATACGGCCGGTTGCTGTCACGGATCTGGCCGGATTCCAGCGTCTGCGCCGCCTCCGTCACCAGCTCCTTGCCGGTGGCGATCACTGCCGCCTTCGGCCGCGCCACCACCGCCACCTGGCCCACGCCGATGGCATGCAGCAGGGTGCGCGCATTGATGTCCAGCACCTGCCCGGCCTGCAGCACACGTTCGCCGTCGCTCACATCCTGGCCGCGCAGGCGCACGTTCTGGCCCGGCTTGACCGTGCCCTTCAAGGCGATGCGGGTCGGGCGTCCCTCCTCGCTGGCGAGCACGTCCACGTTCTCGACCGGCACCACCGTATCCAGCCCAACCGGCATGCGCGCGCCGGTCATGATTTCCCAGGCACCCTCGCCGCCTTCGGCGCCGGCATCGCCGGCTGCCTGCCAGCCCTGCACGGCAAATTCGGTACCGGCTTCGAACGTCGCGCCGTTGGCGCGCAGCGCGAAACCGTCCATCGCAGAATTGTCGAACGGCGGCAGCGACTGCTCACTGATGATGTCACTGGCCAGAGTGCGGCCGCCGGCCTCATGCAGCGGCAGGCGCTCGGCCGGCAGCGGCGTGGCCGCATCCAGCAGGTGCTGCAAGGCTTCGCTATAGGCAATCATCAGTGGCCACCACCGTCGACCATCGCCAAGGCGTGGCCCAGCACCGGCGCCAGGATATCCAGGCACTGCGCCGCCGCCTTCGGGCTGCCCGGCAGCGCGAACACCAGCATGTTGCCCAGCTGCACCACCTCGGCGCGGCTCAGCCAGGCCATCGGCGTGTGCTGTGCGCTCAGTGCCCGCACCATCTGCGCCAGGCCATGCACCGGCCGCGCGTTCAGGGAACGCAGCGCCTCCGGGGTCAGGTCACGCGGGCCCAGCCCGGTACCGCCGGTGCACAGGCACAGGCGCACACCGTCGGCGGCCAAGGCCTGCAGGCGGCCCGCCAATGGCTCGATGCCATCAGGCAACACCTCGGCGGCCACGACCTCACCGCCCAGCTTTTTCAGGCCGGTCACCAGGGTCGGGCCAGAGATATCTTCATAGGTGCCCTCGCTGGCGCGATCGCTCAGCGTGATCACCGCGCAGGCCGCGCCCTCCAGGCCCTTCGGCGCACGCGGCTTGAAGCGCGTGCGCTCGGCATCGTCCATGCCGTCGGGGTGCAGCCAGACACCGCGCTTGCCGCCTTCCTTGAACAGCAGGCGGATGCCTTCGATGCGCAGCGCCGGTTCCACCGGCTTGCTCAGGTCGTACAGGGTCAGCAGCGCCGCGTTGACGCCGGCCAGTGCCTCCATCTCCACGCCGGTGCGCGCCTCGCTGGCGCACTCGCACCACACGCGGATCGCCTGCCGTTCCGGTACCGGCGCGCAGAACACCTGCACCAGTTCCAGCGGCAGCGGGTGGCACAGCGGCATCAGCATCGAGGCCATCTTGGCGCCCTGCAGGCCGGCAATCTCGGCCATCACCAGCGCATCGCCCTTGGGCAGGCGGCGCTCGACGATCAGCGGATAGGCCACCGGCCCGGCATGCAGCTCGCCCACCGCCACCGCGCGGCGGCGGGTGATGCGCTTGTCGCGGACATCGGCCATATGGAAGGCCGCATTCAATTCCCCACTCATCGTGTTGCTCATCCTCCGATGGAGGCCAGGTGCGGGGTCAGCCCGGTCTGGCCCTGGTGCAGTCCATGCCCGGCCGCTTTCAGGCCAAGCTGTGTGGTGATGCGTGCCAGCAGCGCGTCATGGTCATCGTCGCTCTGCAGCAGCGGGCGCAGCGGCACGCCGAACTCGCCGAACAGGCACAGCCGCAGGTCGCCCTTGGCTGTCACCCGCAGGCGGTTGCAGCCCTTGCAGAAGTCGCGCGAATACGGGGCGATGATGCCGATGCTGCCGCGATGGTCGGGGTGGCCGAACTCGCGTGCGGGGCCGGCATCAGCGGCGCGCGGCCGCTCGTGCCAGCCAGCGGCCAGCAGCTGCTCGATCACCACGTCGGCACGCAGGTGGTGGCGCTGGAAATAGGCTTCGTTGTCGCCGGTGCGCATCAGTTCGATGAAGCGCACGCTGAAGGAGCGGTCGCGCAGGTAGTCCATCCACTGCGGCAGCTCGTCGTCGTTCAGGCCGCGCAGCAGCACCGCATTGAGCTTGATCGCCGGCAGGCCCAGCGCCTGCGCCAGGGCCAGGCCCTGCTCGATCTCCGGCAGGCGGTCATGCCCGGTGATGGTCCTGAAGCGTTCGCGCTGCAGGCTGTCCATGCTCACGTTCAGCGCGGTCAGGCCGGCGCGGTGCCAGCCCGGCAGGCGCCGCGGCAGCAGCGTGCCATTGGTGGTGATGGCCACCTTGCGGATGCCCGGCACCGCCGCCACGGTGGCGATGATCTCGTCCAGGTCCTTGCGCAGGCTGGGCTCGCCGCCGGTCAGGCGGATCTTGCTCATGCCCAACGCGGCGAACGCACGCACCAGGCGCGCGATTTCATCCACCTGCAGGAAGCGTGGGCGGCCATCGGCCTGGTAACCGTCGGGCAGGCAGTAGCTGCAACGGAAGTTGCAGGCTTCGGTCAACGACAGGCGCAGGTACGGAAAGCTGCGTCCGAAACCGTCGGTGAGTTGGCTCATGGCTGGTCCACCTTGTTGCTCCACCGTCTTGCCTGTGCCCGGAACGGCCCGGATACCCTCGCCTGCTGGAACGATTGCCAGAGTACGCGGCCTTCAGTTCCATGGGCATGACTTAAATCAATCGCGTTCGGCCCCGCGTGGCAGGCGTTGTGGCAGCATGCGGCTTTCCGTGCAGCGGGCGTGTGACAACCCTCATGATGATGAACGATTTCCAGCAGCTGCTGCACGCCGCAGGCCAGCAGGCTGAACCGCAACGCCTGCTGTTCGTATTCGTGCGCGCCGAGCTGCCCGAATCGCCCACCAGCGACCAGCGCGACCGGCATGACCGCCGCGAGGGCGGCACCCTGTCGCCGGTGCTGTGCGTGGACAAGCTGCCGGCCGAGGTGCCCAGCTTCCAGGCGCTGGCGGCCGAGTCGACCACCACCGGCATCGACTGGGACCTGGTCTTCGTGGCCGCGCTGGACGGCCGCGCCGGTTTCGCCCCCAACAGCGACGAAGCCGCCCGCCCGCTGCAGCTGATGGTCAACGCCATCCACGACGGTCAGATCGGCCGCTTCGCCGCCTTCGACCGGGGCGGCGAGCCTGTTCAGTTCTATTGAGCCACCAGCTGCAGGGTCAGGAAGAAGATCACCAGCACGGTGTTCAGCCCCCAGGCGACGGTCAGCCCGCGCGCGGCCACGCCCAGGTTGGGGGTGCGCGCGGTGGGCGCCGCCCGCCAGACCGCCGGGATGATCCAGCCGGTATAGAGCAGCAGCACGGCAAAGACCCCCAGCAGCAGCGTGGTGCGCTGGTTGACCAGGGCCCAGAGGGCGACCGCCCACAGAATGTTGCTGGGAATGACGCCCTGCAGCCAGAACACACTCCAGAGCCGTGAACGCCCCGGGGTATCGGGCGTCGGATGCAGGGAAGCGGTGGCGGTCATAAGTCTCCTTCTGGTTAGGAAACGTGCCGGACCAGCCTGCGCTTGGTGGCTGGGAACGTCAACCCGAGTCGCACGTCACGCTTTGGCGTCTGTAGCGTCGAGCGATGCTCGACTCAGGCCCCTGCGGAGCCTGTCGCCATCGCCCCTCCCCACCCGCGCCCTTCCCTCCCCCAACCTCGACACCTGTCGCAGATTGCACGGTGCGGGCGGATCACCACGCCAGCCCGCGCTGGCAGTGCTTAACAGCGTGGGAGAATGCCGAAAGCGTCTCCAATCGAGCGATCTTTGCAACTCTTCTGATTGGCATTGCACAGCGCCAGGGGCTCAGATGGCGTGCCACCGGAAAAGGGTGGCCGGGCTTCGAACACCCGAGTTGATGTTGATGTATGCGCTTGCCAGCCGGCGTCACCTTAGCGTGGCGCTGGCTGGCAATCCGTCTGCCGGCTATGGCGGGCGGTGAGTGGGGGCTTCCGGGCCCGCCGGACTGACATCAACCCGGTGTTCGAACCACGTACCGCCCGCCACTTTTATGGGTGGCGGCTACCGATTGCCCCTGCACGGAGCTCTGCCATGAACGAATCGGACTTCCCCCATCTGCACGCCTACCGCAGCACCGCCCACGACGACGGTTCGCCACAGGCTGCGCCCGCAGTGGACAGGAACACCTTCATTGCCAATCTCAACCGTATCGGCTCCGGTGCGGCGGCCGATGGCCAACCCTGGCCGGAGCGGCATCAACTGCCCGGCCGCTGCCTGGCCCTGGCCGATGCCGATTGCGCGTTGAGTGGATTGCGGGTGGTACTGGAGATGCTGCTGGCGGCGGAACGCACCCGCCAGAACGGCGAACCCGGGCAGTACGTGGGCGACCGGGTGATGGAGGGGTTGGTCATGGCCTGCCAGTCGTTGTGCGCGCAGGCGGTGGGGCGGTTGCAGATTGATCCCTAATGGCGGCGGACGATCAGGCTGCTCCCTCCATCATCCGACATAGGCTCTTTCATCGCGCGACCGATTGTGGTCCTCCCGCCCGACATGCCAGCGGCGTAGCGCCCCTGTCCGGTGGAATCGCGAGCACATTCCAGCGCTCGGCCAAGGTGCGTTCGACACGGACAGAAAATGACTGGGCCTCGGCAGGCGTCCTCCCTTCAGAGAAGCCGACGGCTATTTCGAAGCGATCCAATCCGAGATTCCCCGCCTCCAGTCCGGAGCCATCTTCCCGCTTGACTCCGACGTAGACGACAGGACGCTTCACGTCGACCTTTGACTTGGCAAGCTGCCGATCCAATTCAGCACTGCCATCAAAGAACTGCATTCTTTCGTCCTTGGCGATAGCGCTGAGGGTCTGCTTGAAAAGATCCAGGCCCTCTTGGTCGTACACGCAGAACTGGATCATCTTGAAGGGCCGTTTTCCGATGGCGCATGCGCCATCGGATAATCCAAATCCCACTCCAATCAGAAGTACTACTGTCAGGAGCTTTACCATCATCGTGGCCCAATGATGCAAAGCGTTGCGGCCAATGTCGCCGCCGGACCAAAAATCAGGAACCCAAGCGCATCGTTGAGTATCGGATTGGGCCCGGCTCCTTCGCCCACGATTGTGATCTGCGACCCGATTCCCAGCGGCCCAGGCGCCACCTTCCACGATACCGTGCCTGGATGGAACTGATGGCTGGGACGCGTTGAATTCGCGATTGTCATGCTCTTTGAGTCCACCCATTGCGAAATGTGGTTTCGTCCGCCGTTCCCGACAAGCTCAACGTCAGGGGTGAATCACTCTCTGGCCGGCGGCGCACCTGGGGCACTTATCTCTCATCACTCCTGAAGCTCCCCGAGGTTGAGATCCCTGGCATATGACCGCCGACTACTGATCTGAACTTCCTTGGATGCAAACCTTCGACCGTCCCTGCATTCGACAGCGAATTGGTAGCTTCTGGGCTCCGGCCCTGCAACGACCATCATGGGGACCGAGAATGTGCTTCCAACCGGTTTCGACGAAACGACACCTTCGCGCTCCCCAAGCATGCTCAGCTCACAATCGAGAGCGCGAACGTCACCCTGACCTGGCGGCACGCTTCCCGAGACGCGCACGATCATATCGCCACCCGATGTTGCACAGCCGGCCAGAACCAGACCGGCAATGACAGCTGCGGCACACTTCACCTTTGGCATCCCCGAATCCTCAGTACGCACTGCGACGTCTCACGCCGATAGCCATTCAGGGACGCATCAATCTCATCAATAGATACCCGCCATGATACGAATGTAGTCGTCGAGCGAATCCACCCGCCGATCGACTCCAATACCACGTTTTTTTGCGAGCGATTGAAGCTCGAATATTAAAACTCCATAGCCCGAGTCCCAGCCATGAGCTTCACCAGGCGACAGTTCCTTCGAAAATCGATCTCCAGGACGGAGCTTCCCGGAGGGCAAACGAAGCTCGTCTGCAACATGCTCCAGCAGCTCCACTACGGTTTCCTGATCCAGGCCACTCTCCGCATAATATTGGTCATAGAAGCCAGTTGGCGACAGCACGCTTCTTTCTCTCAGGCTTTCTTTCATATCCATTCGCCTCTATCCACCACCTGCGCTGCAGCCACAATAGAGCATGGAGCCTATGTCCCAGAATCCCGAGCGCCTTCCCATTCGTGAACATGGACCAGTGGCAAGGTCGATGTGACGCATGCCCGACCTCACAGGACGCTCGGCCGGAAAATGCCGAATCAGGCACCGGGAAGGGAGATCGCCAGGTGCCACTCACGCATTTCGCTTGCCAGGCGAGACCGCGCAGCCACTTATAGCGCTATTCCGCTGTAAACAAGGCCCAGTGCTTCATCACGCATGACCCAGAGACCAGCATCACCCTCCGGGCACAGATAGAACTGCCCGCCGTAGCTTGACGCTCGCGACCATGCGCTGCGGGCAAACTGAGGAAATCTCCGCATGACCCGCGCATCAGACATCTCCGGCCTGCTTACCAGCCTGCAGTCTTCGGGCAAAGCGAGAACCCCGCCGGTCGGGCGGAAGACCAACCACGATTCATTTGTGTCCATGTCGTGCGTCTCGCGTATGTTGACTGCGTCCTCAGGCAACCATGAAGGCAACCACTTCGACTCACCGATTGCTTGTCTTGAGACGGCTTGGTTGCGGTCTGCATACTCGGTGCTGGAAACTTCCATGCAACCAGAAAGTGCGATTGACAGCATCACGATCGGGAGCAGCCTGGGAGCGTGCATTTGAGGCGTCCAAGTCATCAGTAGCGGAGGTTTCCACCGGGACGATAGCTCCTGCGCATCTGCGAGCAACTCCCGGTACGGATCATTTATCCAGATGATCGCCCGAAGCGATCTGCCAGCTGATCCGCTTCGGAGTCAGCGGCCCCGCGTCACGCATCGGATCGTCCCTGGTCCGGAATGCGGCAGTGCCACATTCCGCTTTTATCGTTAAGGACGCTTGCACATTCAAGTGTGGAGACGCGGAACCGGTCACAGATTCAAGCATCCAGAGCCATTCAGCGGACTACGCCCTGTCCCCATGACTTCCTGCACAGGGAGTCGGTGTTATACATCACTACATTACCAGCACGACCTGTCGCGAGGTCGGCAGGCTACGGCGCTCCGCTGCAGACCTGACCCATCGGAAGGGCTGGCACGCGTCACGGCCCAAGGGAATGGCAATGAAGAGCAGCCGAGTGACGTTGCGGGTGCTGGCCGCGATGATGGTCGCTGCAGGCACCGCCCACGCAGGGGAAATCCAGGTGGATCGCGGCGCCTACGCACTGCAGGCCGAAGAGACCGGGGTCGGCCCGATCACCGTGGTCTTTGAATCCGGTTTCGGGCAGGGCGCGGGCGCCTGGAAGGAGGTGGTTGCGGGTCTGGGGCGCGACTATCACAGCATCACCTACGCCCGTGCAGGACTCGGCAAATCCGGTAGCGACGGTCACCCCAAGCGCATCGATGGGCATCTGGCCGACCTCACGGCCGTGATCGATACGCTCGCACCCGGTCGCCGCGTTGTGCTGGTGGGTCATTCCTGTGGCGGCCTGCTGGCCACGGAGTTTGCACGCCGCCATCCGGAGCGCCTGCAGGGCCTGGTGCTGGTGGACCCGGCCACGATGGGGCAGCGCCATGCGTTCAAGCAGGCCGACAGTGCACGCGTGCAGGCAGACGATGCCCAGCTGCGGGCAATGCTGCCGCCGACCATGGCCGCCGACTACGCCGTGTTGACCGAACAGCTGGATGCACCCGGTGCGGAGACCCCGCGCACGATGCCGGATGTGCCGGTTGCGCTGCTGACTGCAACCCAGCTGGCTGCCGAACCTCTGTTCTTCGAAGAAACCGCAGCGGGCAAGGCACTCTGGAAGATGCAGCACTCCCTGCTCTTCTCGGGCTTCACGCGCGGCACGCATCGCTACCTGGCGACCGGGCACACCCTCCAGCGCGAGGATCCTGCTGCGGTGGTGGCCGCCATCAGAGCTGTTGTGGACCAGCCCTAGCGCCCTGCGACAACGCACTTCATGACCGCGACCGCTCTGGCCGGCGGCGCCTGCGCCCCCGACGTCGCACCTGCCTCCGCGGCCGCCCGGCATGCATGCCCTCCCGCAGTGCGATATGCCCGAACATCAGCGCCGCAGCAACGAGCCCCATCGCCACCAGTATTTCGAATCCCCGATCACCAAAGAGCAGGCGGATCGATATCTCCAGTGAGCACAGCCTGCCGCAGCGCAGGCCCTGCTCGTTGAAGCCATAGATGAGCACCAGTACACCCATCAGCCCGCACAACGCCATCAGGGCCAGGCTTGCGATGAAGATGAAAGGTCGATGGATACGCATGCGCTCGTCGTGGTCTTCTACGGTGATGTCCAGCGCGACGTTGCGAGCACGCGATCGGAAGCATCCAGCTCCGCCGACCAGGCTTCAGTATCCAGGCCCAGCCGGTTCTCATACCACCATCGCTGCACACAGCGGCCACTGCATCCGCTGCTGGCATATCGGGTAAAGAGAACACCGGCGTGCTCCACCACGTCAGGCGGCCCCAGCGCCCGGAGTACCTCGGCCCTGTTCGCCCTGACCGGGACCGAAGCAAGCGCATGGGAATGCCACGCTGAGATCGCCGAGCAACCGGCAACGTACGCCACGAATAGGCCGGCAAGCCCCCACATCAGTGCCCTCATTGACAGATCCCCTCCTGCGCCGCGCGCCCGCGCATCATCCGCGCAGACCTTCTTCAACGTCAAACCTCGACAAGCGGGCCTGTTGCAGCGCCCGGCATCCGTGCTAGCGTGCGCCGTCAAACTCTCCATGGGGTGCAGGATGCGCAATGGAATGGAACGGAATCTGGTGATCGCCTGCATGGCCCTCGCTGTTGCCCCAGCGGCCGCAACAGCGACCGCAATGCCGGGCGATCGTGGGCAGGATTTCGTGCAGACGCAGGCGATCGCAGTGCGCTGCCAGAAGACTCTACCCGGCCTGAAACTGCAGTTGCAGGAGGGCCGTCAGCACTGGCTGTCGACACTCGACGCCGCACAACTGCAGGCCGCCGAGGCCTATGCCAGCAGCAAGGAAGGCAAGACTCTGGGAAAGAGTGTGGAGCGGGATGCCTCCCGCGCCTTCGGTCGCAATCCCCTGTCCGCCGCAGCGACCTGCGTTGGCCTGCTCGCCGAGTACGGCCCGGCCCACCCGCTGCCTGCCGGCACAGCAATGCCGGCCGACCGGGTGCAGCACTACATGCTGCACTTCGCGCCGATGGTGCTGGCCCGGCTGCAGTGCGCGCGCCTGGAGGGCATCGACGTGGCAGCCCAGCCCGATGGCTCGGAAACCTGGCAGTACCGGGCCTGTGGCCGGACCGAATCCGTTCGCATGGCCCCGCTCGGGCAGAGCTGGTCGATGAGCGATGCGGACCGCAATCGCCTGTTCGACGCGCTGACCCGATAGGTCGGACGGCATTCCACGGGGCCGCAAGGACGATGTTTCCACCCACCATCTGGACCAGGATGCGATCCATCCTTCCATTGACCGTCTGCACGGCGCTCAGCGCCTGCGGCCTGGTGATGGACAGTTCGTTCGACACCCAGCAGCAGGCCATCGACGCCGACATGGTGAACAAGGGATGGATTCCCGGCTGGGTGCCCCACGAGGCGACCGACCTGCGCGAGGTGCACGACCTGGACTCAAACACCAGCGCGCTGGCCTTCACCAAGCCCCCTGCGATACCACTGCAGCTGCCTGCGGATTGCCAGGCAACCACATTCAACAACAGCGATCCTGTTGCGTTCGATCGATACTGGTGGCCTGGCAACGCGACGCTCAGCGCGTCGTACCGCGTCTTTCACTGCGCGCCCGAATCCGGAAAATCGGTTTTCGTGGCGGTGAGCAGAAACGAAGACCGCGTACTTTTCTGGCGGACATACGCGCGCTGATGCGCTTGCGCAGCCATTCTTCCCACCAGGATTCATCGATGTCCATCACGCATGCACGTTTCGCCACCGTTGCCCTCTGCCTTTGCGCCTGCCTGCCGGCCTACGCCACGCAGAACGCCCCCGCCGACGTCAAGGCCATCGAACAGGTGGTCGAATCGTTCCGCACCTCGCTGATCAACAAGGACAAGCCGACTTACATGGGCCTGTTCTTCTCGGACAAGGCGGAAGACATTGGCTGGCAGTACGTCTCCGAGGATGTGCGCCTGCAGGACATCCGCAAGGCCAAGCCCGATGCGATCAAGGCGCGGCGGATTCCCGCCAACAACTTCATCGCACTGATCGACGGGGCGGTGGCCTCGCCGAAACCGAAGGAGGAGACATTCTCCAACACGAAGATCGAGACGGATGGCGATGTGGCCTCGGTATCGTTTGACTACAGCTTCCACGACGATGGAGTGAAGACCAACTGGGGCAAGGAAATGTGGCAGCTGATCCGCACCGAACAGGGCTGGAAGATCTTCTCGGTGATCTATTCGATCCGCGATTCACGCAGCCCGGCCGAATGAGTGATCTGTCAGACTGGTACCCACCGTCCGTCCATGCCAGCCAGACCCCGATGACCCGGATTGCCGACCTCAACGCCGACCAGCTCGCCCACCACGCGCTCAACATCTTCATCGCCCAGGGCCGCCATGTGGACGGCGCCCGCGTGATCTACCGGGCGTTGCAATTGGACCCGCATCATCCCGGTGCGCTGCGCTGCCTGAGCGATTTCCTGGCCCACGAGGGCACCGAGCCCTTCGCGGCAGTCACGCTGGAACACGCCCTGTCCGGTGCCGTTCCACTGGATGACGATGCGCGCCGGATGCTGGATGACCTGCGTTTCCTCGACATCTGGTCCTGGGGGTTTTCGCGGCACGTCTCCGGCGAAGCCAACCTCAGCGGCGAAGCCTTCCAGCAGCGCGACGACTTTGTCTTCGATGGCCCGGCCTATGCGGCCTTCCTCAATACGGTCACCGAGCCGGCCGGTTCGTTGCAGGGCGCCTTCCAGGCGGCCGTCCGCATCTGTGGGCTGATGTCCGGCCTGCTGCGTCATGCGGAGAAGGACAATCCGGCGTTCGATGACGTGCTGCGATCCTCCGACTTCGTCGAGACAGAGGCGTACCCGGCATGGCTGGCCTCGTCGACCGATGAGCTGGACGCCCTCGACCAGGCCATCCAGGCACAGCGCCAGGGCGGCTGAAGGAAAATCCAACGGGCGTCCGACGCTTTCCCGACGCCCACCTGCACATCCTGTTGTGAGGTCAATTCATGGCAGGGCCGGCATGCAGCCACCTCACCCCAGGGACAGCGGCAAGTACCCGCACGGCAAGACCGGGCTTCGCCGTATCTTCCATACGCTGATCCATTCGCGCGATGGCTTCATCGCCACCTTCCGTGGCGAAGCCGCCTTCCGGCAGCTGTTGCTGCTGCATGCACTGCTGATCGCCACCGCGTTCCTGCTGGACATCAGCAGGGTCGAACGCGCCGTGGTGCTGGCGGTCTGCTTCATCAGCCTGCTGGTGGAACTGCTCAACTCGGCCATCGAAGCGGTGGTCGACCGCATCTCGCTTGACCACCACCCACTGTCCAAGAACGCCAAGGACATGGGCAGCGCCGCACAGACCACCGCGCTGCTGATGGTCGGCACGGTGTGGGGCGTGATCCTGCTGGGCTAGCTCACGCCCGACCCGCCGGGCAGGGCCCGGCGCTACCTCGTGTTGATGCGTTACTGCGTGGCCAGGGCGAAATCCAGGCCCGCGCACACCGCCGCAACCTGGGCGTCGTTGCATTCCTGCGGGTTGGTGCGCGGGCTGTCCGGGTAGACCTCGGTGGTGGTGGCAAAGCGCGCGTCGGTGAAGCCGGCGCAGGCGCCGATCGAGCGCGATTCGCCCCAGACCACGCCCGGCGACTGCAGCGGCAGGCCGACCAGATTGCCCTCGGCGTCGGCCGGGGCGATATGGGTGACCGGGGCCACGGCGGTGATCAGTGCCTTCTGGAATTCGGCCTGCGGATCTTCGCTGTTGCCGATCACGTAGAAGCCATCCGGAATGGTGTCGCGCTCGAACGGTTTGCCGTCGCGCGCGCAGCGGGCCGGATCGAACTCCTGCAGGTCGCTGTCGGTGGTCTCGTGCAGGTCCAGGTGCACCAGCAGGTTCGGCTTGCGCTCGGCCACCCAGCGCATCAGCGCGGCAGCTTCCTCGATCTGGCCGCCGTCACGGAAGCTGCGGTTCGGGTCGATGGCATCCGGGTTCCAGCGCTGGATGCGCTCGTAGCCCCACGGGCTGACGCACGGCGCCACGATCAGGTTCAACCGGCCCAGGTAACGCTCGGCCTGCTGTTCCAGGAACTGCAGGGCGCCATGCACGCCGCTGGTCTCATAGCCATGCACGCCGCCGGTGACCAGAGCGGTCGGCAGCGCCGGGTTCCAGTTGTGGTTGACCACCGCGAACAGCGGGTAGTGGTCCGGCGCGTAGTCCAGCTGGCCGTACTGGATCACATCGAAGCTGTCGTCCAGGCGCTCGAGCGCGGCCACCACGTCGTCGTGGTAGCTGCGCTGGCGCTGCTGGCGGGCCCGCCACTGTGCGCGTTCCGCGTCGCCCCAGGGCTGTCCGGGGGTGCCGATCGGGTAGAACTGCGCAACAGTCATTGGGTACTCCAAGGGTCGAACGGATGGGTGCAGCCGGACATTCTAAGCCCTGTCGCGCCTGCGGGTGCCCTCCCCCGGCCCCGCCTTCATCCAGGCCGGGTCATCTGGTTGTAAAATCAACGGTTTTTGGCCCCTCACCCCTTGATGGCGAACGCAGCGCAGCCGGTCCTGGGTGGACCGGAGTTCCTCCGCCTGCTCGCCCGTCTCAGCGACGGCGCGATGCCGGCCACCAGTCCCGCCCTGACCGATCGCCTCGGCCAGTGGGTGGACTGGAGCCGTGCCGTGGCCCTGTCCGGGGCGCTCGGCGGACGCCTGCCCGAGCCCGGTGAAGCCACTGAAGCGGTCCAGGATGTGCTGGCCGACTGCGCCCAGGCGCACGCCAGCCTGCTGGCCTCGATCCGCGAGGATGCCGAGGCCGAGCGCCTGCTGGACCTGGCCGAAGCCGCCGCTGCACCCAACTTTGCCTCACTGCGCCAGCGCTATCGGGTGCTGCAGCAGGCCATCCAGACCGCCACCGGGCGCCTGCGCGGCCGCCTGCGCGACCAACTGGTGCAGGTTTCGCCGGAGCTGGCGCGGCTGGCCGAGGTCGATGCGGTGATGGAGCAGACCCTCACCCCGCGCGAGCACAGCCTGCTGGCCACCGCGCCGGCAGTGCTCGGCGCCCGTTTTGAACGCGTGCACGGCCAGCCCGGCTGGCGCGCGGCCTTCCGCCATGACATGCGCACGCTGCTGCTCGCCGAGCTGCAGCTGCGCTTCCACCCGATCGAAGGGCTGCAAGACGCCCTGCGCTCCCACTGACCGGAACACCATGTCCAGAACTGCTTTCCATGTCGTTGTTTTCCTTGTCGGCCTGCTGGCCGTGTGCTGGATCGGCATTGGCTACGTTTCGGTGCATCCGCTGGGTGCAGCGGTCGCGGCGATCATCGCGGCCTGCTACATCGCCGGTGGCGTGGAGCTGTACCGCTACCGCCAGGCCAGCAACGGCCTGCGCACCGCACTGAACGATCTGTCCAGCGCGAAAGAGAGCCTTGCCCCCTGGCTGGAACGCGTGCCGGTGGGCCTGCGCAACGCCGTGCGCCTGCGCGTGGAAGGCGAGCGCACTGCCCTGCCCGCACCGGTGCTGACCCCGTACCTGGTTGGCCTGCTGGTGCTGCTGGGCATGCTCGGCACCCTGCTGGGCATGATGGACACGCTGCGCGGCACCGGCCTGGCCCTGCAGAGCGCGACCGACATGGCCGCCATCCGCGGCTCGCTGGCCTCACCGGTACAGGGCCTGGCGGTGGCATTCGGCACCTCGATCGCCGGCGTGGCCAGCTCGGCCATGCTCGGCCTGCTGGCAGCGCTGCTGCGTCGCGACCGCCTGCAGGCCGTGCAGCAGCTGGACCGCGCCATTGCCGGCGACCTGCACCCGTACTCGCAGGCCTGGCAGCGCGCCGAATCGCTGCGCCTGCTGCAGGCACAGTCCGCCGCGCTGCCGGCGCTGGTCGACCGCCTGCAGGCGATGACCAGCACCTTCGAACAGCACAGTGCGGCCGCCAATGAGCGCCTGCTGACCGGCCAGGCCGAGTTCCTGACCCAGAGCCAGGCCCTGCAGGAACGCCTGGCCGTCTCGCTGCAGCAGTCGCTGCGCGAAGGGGCTGAAGCCAGCGCCGCCGCCATCGGTGGCGCGCTGCAGCCGATGGCCGAGACCACGCTGGCCGGCTTGGCCCACCATGGTGAGGCGCTGCATGCTCGTGTCGAGCAGGCGGTGCAGCAGCAGTTGTCTGGCCTGAGCGACGGTTTCGAGCGCAGCCGCGTCGCCACCGAAGCCAGCTGGGCCAAGGTGGTGATCGAGCAGACCCAGGCACAACAGGCGCTGGTGAGTGATCTGCGTCAGCACCTGCAGGCCTTCAGCGATGGCCAGGCCACGCATGCCGAAGCGCTGGTCACACGTATCGGCGAGCGCCTGCAGGCCGATGCACAGGGCAATGCGGAGGCCTTGCGTGCCGCCGCCGAACAGCAGCAGGCCCTGAACAGCGCGCTGGTCGAGCGCCAGCAGCAGGCGCTGCTCGCAGCCGGCCAGCAGCTGGACGAGCACGCGCAGGCCTTGCTGCAGGCACTGGAGCAGCGCCACAGCGCCAGCCAGTCGCTGCTGCAGGACCACGAACAACAACGCTCGCAGCAGTGGCAGGCCGCGCAGGCCGCCGCCGCCACCGCGCACGCCGAACTGCAGGCCAGCCTGGACAGCCGCGAGCAGCAGCGCCAGGCGCGCTGGGACGCGGTCAGCGCCGAACTGCAGCAGGCCCACGCCACGCTGCAGGCGCAGCTGCAGGCCGGCGATGAACAGCGCCTGCAGCGCTGGAGCGATGCCTTGCAACACGTTTCCACCGACCTGGCCGAGCGCCTGCAGGCCAACGGCGAACGCCTGGCCGCGCAGCAGCGGCAGGTCTGCGACACGCTGGCCGAGACCGCACAGCAGATCGGCGAGAACGGTCGCGCGCAGGCCAGCGCCACGCTGGCCGAAGTGTCCACCCTGCTGCAGACCGCGGCGGCGGCACCGAAAGCTGCTGCCGACGTCATCAACGAGCTGCGCAGCACGCTCTCTGAAAGCCTGGTGCGTGACAACGCGATGCTGGAAGAACGCGGACGCCTGCTGGCCACCGTGCAGACCCTGCTCGATGCGATCAACCATGCCTCGCACGAGCAGCGCACCGCCGTGGACGCGCTGGTCGGCGGTTCGGCCGAGCTGCTGGAACGCGTCGGCAACCGCTTCACCGACCATATCGCCGCCGAGACCGGCAAGCTGGATGGCATTGCGGCAGCGCTCAACGGCAGCGCCGGTGAAGTCGGCCAGCTGGCCGGCACCTTCGGCGAGGCGGTCGCGCAGTTCGGCAGCGCCTCCACCGAGCTGTCCGGCCGCCTGGAACAGATTGGCGGTGCTCTGGATGCCTCGCTGGCCCGCAGCGATGAGCAGCTGGCCTATTACGTGGCGCAGGCGCGCGAGGTGGTCGACCTCAGCCTGCTGTCGCAGAAGCAGGTGATGGAAGAACTGCAGCAGTTGGCCACGCGCCGCGGCAAGGCCGGTAGCGCATGAGCGACGAGCTGGAGGTCGACGGCGGCTCACACGCCCCGATCTGGGCCGCCTTTGGCGACCTGATGTCGGTGCTGCTGGGTGCGTTCGTGCTGATACTCGTCGGTGTTGTCGCCGTGCAGCTGGAGCTGTCGCAGCGGCTGGACCAGGAAGTGAAGCAGCGCCAGGCCGAAGCCAAGCGCCTGCAGACCCTGGAGCAGGCACTGGCCGGCCCGCTGGCCGCCGGTCGCGTGACGCTGGTGGATGGCCGCATCGGCATCAGCGGCAGTGTGCTGTTCGCGCTGAACTCCGATCAGCTGCAGCCGGAAGGCCAGGAGCTGCTGCGCAGCCTGGCCGCGCCGCTGGCCGCCTACCTGGGCAGCCGCGAAGAGATCCTGATGGTCAGCGGCTTCACCGATGACGCGCCGGTGCGCGAAGGCAACCGTCGCTTTGCCGACAACTGGGAGCTGTCCGCACAGCGATCGCTGACCGTGACCCGCACCCTGATCGCCGATGGCATACCGGCCGACGCGGTGTTCGCCGCCGCGTTCGGCAGCGAGCAGCCGGTCAGCTCCAATGCCAGCGAAGACGGCCGCGCGCGCAATCGTCGCGTGGAGATCGCGCCGATTGCCAAGCCCAAGGCCCCGGATGCCAAGTAAGCCGCCCGCACTGGAAGGCCTGCGCGCACTGGTGCGCGACCTCGATGCGGGGTCGCGCTCGCTGCCGCATTACCCGCAGGTGCCCATGCTGCAGCAGGTACAGCGCGAGTGGTCGGAGCTGCGCAGCGAGCTGCAGGTGCGCCGTTCGCTGCGCACCGAAGCCCCGGCCGACGGCGGCCCGTTGAACTCGGCGGTGCTGGTGCAGCGCATGCTGGACACGATGCAGGCGACCAGCCCCGGTTACCTGCGCCACTTCATCGACTACGTGGACACCCTGTCCTGGCTGCAGGCACTGCAGGATGGCGCCGCCAGCGGCGGGGATGCCGCGAAACCGAAGCGCACGCGCAAGCCGCGCAACGCGGGTTGATCGCGCATTGACGCCGACCTCGTTCGGCGCCCCTGGATACGACAATCCTGTTCCGCGCGCCTGGTAGATGCCAACCTTGGTTGGCGCTCCACCAACGACGCCGCGCATGCCAACCAAGGTTGGCATCTACCAATGCATGCGTCGGCATGCCACGCGTGTAGCGGTGTCACCAGACAGTCATCTGTCTAGCGCACCATTTTCACGTTGACCCACGGCGCCTGCAGCGCCCGCGGTCGCATCGATTGCCTCCCTTTTCGAACTCCATGAGCTCCGCGCCCGTGCGGTGGCTCGTGCCTGCCTGAGTGTCCGTAACATGACGAAGACTTTGTTGGCCGCTGCGCTGTCGATCGCGCTCGCTCCCGCGGCCTGGGCGCAGGATGCTGCCCCGACCTCCAGCACGCCCTCCGCCACCAACCTCGATGCGGTCTCTGTGATCGGCAGCGGCGAAGCGCGCCAGGTGCAGCGCATCACCCGCGAGAACCTCGATATCCTGCCGCCGGGTACCAGCCTGCAGAAGACCCTGAACCTGCTGCCGGGCGTCAACGCCCAGTCGGCCGATGCGCTGGGCACCAACGAGCAGTCGATGACGCTCAGCCTGCGCGGCTTCAACTCCACTCGCCTCGGCTACACGCTGGACGGTGTGCCGCTGGGCGATGGTGCGTACAACAACTACAACGGCCTGACCATCAACCGTGCGCTGATCAGCGAGAACATGGCCGGCGCCGAGCTGGCGGTGGGTATCGGCAGCCTCGGCACGCCGTCCACCAGCAACCTCGGCGGCACCATCTCGTATACCTCCGACCGCCCGGCCCAGGAACTCGGCGGCCGCGTGGTGCAGACCTTCGGCAGCGATGCCAACCGCCGTACCTTCGTGCGCGTGGACAGCGGCGAGTACAACGGTTTCTCCGGCTACGTCTCCGGCATGAATGCCGTCTCCGATCTGTGGAACGACCAGACCGCCTACAACACGTCCACCACCAAGCAGTTCAATGCCAAGGGCGTGTGGAACTTCGGCCGCGGCCAGATCACCGGCTTCATCGATACCTCGCGGACCACGCAGGCTGACTACTTCTACCTGTCCAAGGACGAGATGTCGCGCGGCCTCGGCTGGGACTGGGGCGGCTACGCGCCGGACTGGAACAAGGCCGTGGCCAAGGCCTACTGCAATACCGCCAGCCTCAATGCGAAGAAGTGCGACAACAGCGGCCCGGACAAGGACGCCGATGGTGCCTTCACCGCCGGGCAGATCCTGCGTGACGACAACCTGTACTACCTGGCTGGCGATTTCTTCCTGGCCGATGGCTTCAGCCTGCGCGCCCTGGCCTACCACCACGATGACCGCGGCGAAGGCCACAACTGGAACAGCGGCGCCTGGTCGAACAAGGGCACGGCGCAGGAGATCCCGATCATCTTTCGCAACACCATCTACACCATCGACCGCGATGGCGGCACGCTGTCGTTCGACTGGGAACTGGGCGCACATCGCATCGAAGGCGGCGTCTGGTACGAGCGCAACACCAGCAGTGCCGAGCGCTACCAGACCGCCGTGGATGGGCCGCGTGACCTGAGCGGCATGAACACCCTGCCCTCCGATGTCGGCGTGTTCGCCCAGCGCACGCGCTGGAAGACCCATCAGTTCTTCCTGAAGGACACCTGGCGCCTGCTCGATGAACGCCTGACCCTGGAGTTTGGTGCCAAGAGCCCGCATGCCACCTCCGATGCACAAGCACTGCCGGGCGACGCGAAGACGCCGATCTCGCCGGCCTCGAACAACCAGTTCGCCACCGGTTCGTTGAAGGCCAGCAAGAACTTCCTGCCCAGCGTCGGCGCCAACTTCCGCCTGGCCGAGCACCACGAGATCTTCGCCAGCTACGCCGAGAACATCGCCATGTTCCAGGGCGGCTTCAAGCTGGGCCCGCAGGCGGTCAGCCAAGCCACCTGGAATGCGCAGGGCAACCTGAAGCCGGAGGAATCGCGCTCGCTCGAAGCCGGCTACCGCTTCGTCACCGATACCCTGCAGGCGTCGATCGCGGCCTACAACGTGCGCTTCGACAACCGCCTGCTGCAGTACAACCCCTGCGATTCGCGGCAGCCGGTCGGCCCGACCTGCGGCAACCGCTTCTACAACGTCGGCGGCGTCGACAGCCGCGGTGCCGAGCTGACCGTACTGTGGACCCCGAACGAGCACTTCAGCTGGTACACCTCGGCCTCGCTGAACCGTTCGACCTACGCCTCCAACTACGTGCAGGCCGGTGTCGAGCAGCAGATCAAGGGCAAGATCCAGACCGATACGCCCAAGCAGCTGCTGGCCACGGAGATCACCTGGCGCGACAACGGCTGGTTCGCCAGCCTGCGTGGCAAGTACACCGGCGAACGTTTCTACACCTACACCAACGACCAGGGCTTCGGCGGCTTCACCGTGTTCGATCTGGCCGGTGGCTATGACTTCGGCCAGATCGGCTTCGCCAAGGGCATGCGCCTGTCGTTCAACGTGACCAACCTGACCAACAAGCGCTACGCCAGCAACCTGGATTCGAGCGTGTTCGCGCCCAGCGACCCGGCCGGCAAGCTGTACGTGTTCCATGCCTCGGCACCGCGCCAGGTGTTCGGTACGATCGACCTTCGCTTCTGATTGACCGACCGGAGTCCACTGATGCTCACGACCGCCCTGCTGCTGGCCACCCTCTCTGCCAGCGGATACTCCGCTCCGCATGAGGCGACGGGCGCACCGCCGCGCACCCTGCAGTTGGGCGGTCGCACCTATGTGGACAAAGGCCTGGTCGCCGCCGGGCGGCTGCCGGCGGGCACGGTGGACTTCCTGGGCGACACGCTGGGCTCGTTCTCGTCGCTGGCGGTACACCCCGGCACCTGGAAGCGCACCGCCAACGGCTACGAAGGCGTGCTGTGGACCCTGCCCGACCGCGGCCGCAACGATCCAGAGGCCGGCCTGTTCTACGACTACACCGGCCGCGTGGAGCGCATGCAGCTGCGCATCGACCTTTCCCCGGGCAAGCCCGAGCTTGGCACGCTGACGATGGTGCCCGACAAGGGCGTGGTACTGATGGATTTCAACGGGCAGCCGTTCACCGGTGCCGACCCGGGTGACCACACGGTCACCCAGCGCCAGGTGGTGCTGCCCTCGCCCGCCTGCGGCGCCGGTGCGGGCAAGGTCTCGCTGGATGCTGAGTCACTGCAGTTCACCGCAGATGGCCACTTCTATATCGGCGACGAGTACACCGCCAACGTCTACTACTTCGATGCGCAGGGCCAGTTGCAGGGTGTGATCGTGGCGCCGCCCGCGATCCGTCCGCAGCGTGAGGGCACGCCGGCGTTCGGTTCGCTGGCGCCACCGCAGACCGGCCGACGCAACAACCAGGGCGTGGAAGGCATGGGCCTGTCACCCGACGGCACCCGCCTGTTCGTCGCCCTGCAGAGTGCAACGCTGCAGGACAGTGCGCAGGGCAACGCGGCGGGCCGCATCAACACCCGCGTACTGGTCTACGACGTGACGGCCTCGCCGACGCCACAGCAGCCGATCGGCCATTACGTGATGGCCCTGCCCGCCTACGCGCACGACGGCAAGGGCAAGCTGGACCGCACCGCCGCGCAGAGCGAGCTGCGCGCGCTGGACGACCATCGCTTCCTGCTGCTGGCCCGCGACGGCAACGGGCTGGGCAAGGACGGCGATGATCCGATCGTCTACAAGTCGGTGCTGCTGGTGGATCTGGCCGATGCCAGCAACCTGGCAGGAAGCAACTATGAGTCCGGTACGGCCTCGGTGCTGGCCGACCCGGCGGGCACCGTGTTGAAGGACGGCATCGTGCCCGCACGCAGCGACGAACTGCTGAACCTGCTCGACCGCCCGCAGCTGGCCCGTGCCGGGCTTGATCTGGACACCAAGCGCGGCCCGCATGCCGGACTGCTCTCGGAAAAGTGGGAAGCCATGGACGTGCTGCCAGCGCTGGACCCCCAGCATCCGAACGACGTACTGCTGCTGATCGGCAACGACAACGACTTCATCGCCCGCCACTGCCGCATGCAGGGCCAGGCCTGCGACAGTCCGTACGACAACGACAACCGCGTGCTGGTGTACCGCCTGACGCTGCCCTGACTGCAACGGGTATTGCCGGCCGCTGGCCGGCATCACGCCCAGACCGACCACGCATGCGGGTACTCGCCAATCTGCCCAGCAAGACCGGCGCGTACCGGATTTCCCAGGATGTACAGCGCTTGCCGCGCCAGCGACTCCTCGGCCCTCACTGCGTGATCGAAGTAGCCAGGCTGCCACACCCCGCACGCCCTAGGCTGACTGCAACAGGTAGTGCCGGCCGCTGGCCGGCAACCACCATGTTCGAAGGCTTGGTAGTGCCGGCCGCTGGCCGGCATCACGCCCAGACCGACCACGCATGCGGGTACTCGCCAATCTGCCCAGCAATACCGGCGCGTACCGGATTCCCCAGGATGTACAGCGCTTGTCGCGCCAGCGACTCCTCGGCCCTCACTGCGTGATCGAAGTAGCCAGGCTGCCACACCGTACTTCGACGACCCGCCAGGCGATTAAGGGCGAGCGCGCTCGACGACTTCATCCGGCGTGCGATGTCTGAAAGGTGAGCTGCACGCAGCTCGAACATCCAGTGGACGTGATCTGGCATGACGACCCATGCGTGTGACTGTACGAGCCCGCGCTGTTCGATGTAATGGAACTGGTCGATTACACATGCTGCTGCAGCTTCGCTTTCAAAGAGTCGGCAGCGCTGATGCGTCGTGGTTGTCAGAACGTAGACCTGGCCGATGATCGAGTGACGGCCCAGGCGGAGGCGATGGCTGCTCATGCCCCATGGTGGGTCGATCATGGGGTGTTGAACGTCAGGCCTCGCCTCGACGGGTGTTGGGAGATGTCTGAAGTTGGCTGAGGTTGCCGGCCAGCGGCCGGCACTACCGTTGCCGGGTAGCCACCGTCGGGGCTCAGCCGCGCAGGGTGGCGCCGCCGTCGACGTACAGGTCACTCATCGCCACATGTCCGGCCTGTTCGGAGAGCAGGAACATCACCGAGTGCGCGATGTCCTCGGGGGCGGCCAGCTTGCGCAGCGGAATGCCGGCCTTGTAAGTCTCCAGGTTGCCGGCGATCACCCGCTCGGCACCCCGTTCGTCCTGCCACATGCCGGTCTGCATCGGGGTCAGCGTCGATCCCGGGGCGACGATGTTGCAGCGGATGCCCAGCGGCGCCAGCTCCAGCCCGAGGCAGCGGGTGAACATCGTGGCGGCGGCCTTGGATGCCGCATAGGCGGCCATGCCATGCCGCGGCACGCCGGCCGCATTCGAGCTGACGGTAACGATCGCGCCCTGCCGGCGCGGCGACATCACCCGCGCCAGTGCACGACCGACATGGAACACGCCATCGGCATTGACTGCAAACACCCGGCGCCAGTCGTCATCGCCGGTCTCGGTGACACCGCCCACATGCAGTACCCCGGCCACGCTGGCGGCCAGCGCGATTGGCCCGATGCTGGATTCGACCTGATCCACCAAGGCGTCCACCGCGGCGCTGTCGGTCACGTCGAGCGCGAACGACCTGACCCGCGTATCGGCCACGTGTGGCGCCTCACGATCGGTCGCCACCACCGTGCAGCCGGCCTCGGCCAACAGCCGTACCAGCGCCTCACCGATGCCGCCGGATGCACCGGTCACCAACGCCACGCGGCCCTCGAAACCGGTCAACTGCATGTTGCGATCTCCTGCTGCTCATCCCATTGGTGCAACCGCGCCGACAACCACGGCGCCAGCTGCGCCACCGCATCGCGCCCGGTCAGTTCTGCGTGCATGAACGGCAATTCCATCGCCTGCACCTTGCGCGCATGCGTCCGCCACAGCGCCGACTGCAGCTGTGGTCGCGCCTGGTGATCACGCCCCGCACGCACGTGGATCAGCGTGCCATCGAATGGCTGGTGGATATGTTCGCGGATCAGTCGATTGGTGCCGGTCACGGCGCGCACCACCCCATCCAGCACGACGTCCGGCAGGCTACCCAGCGCGCTGCCGCCACGACGCAGGAACGCAAGAATGCGTTCCCGGCTGTCCAGTTCCGGATGCGCATCTGGGTCATGACCGGCAATCGCCAGCAGTGCCCGCAATGCGGCGATGGGATCGGGTTCCGGCTCGGCCCGCCAGCACTCGCTGGGATAGGCGTCCAGCAGCACCAGTTCGCCGACTTCGCGGCCGATCTCATGCAGGCGCACCGCCATCGCCTGGGCGAGGATGCCACCTACCGACCAGCCCAGTAGATGCACCGCCCCCTTCGGTTGCAATGCGACCACGCGCTGTACGTAGTCGTTGGCCATCGCCTCGATGCTGCTCGGCAGCGGCTGCCGCGCGTCCAGTGCGGGCGACTGCAGGCCATACACCGGGCGTGCCGGCTGCAGTGCCCGGGCCAGGGTGCGGTAGTTCCAGGCGATGCCACCGGCCGGGTGCAGCGCGAACAGTGGCGTAGGCCCGGCAGCGTCGGTCGCGGCCAGCGCGATCACCGGCCCCAGTGCGTGATCGGCCAGCGCGGGCGGCTCGGTAATACGAACCGCCAGCGCGGCCACGGTGGGCTGCGCAAACAAGGCACCCAGACCCAGATCGCAGCGCCAGCGCTGCTCGATCGCCAGCAGCAGGTGCACCGCCGACAGCGAGTCACCGCCGAGACTGAAGAAGTCCGCATCCACCGCCACTGGCACCTCACGCCCGAGTGCCTGGGCGAACAGCACCGCCAGCTCCTGTTCCAACGGCGTGCGCGGTGCCAGTCCAGCGACCTCATGCTGTGGTGGTTTCGGCAACGCGTTGCGGTCGAGCTTGCCGTTGGCGGTCACCGGCCAGTGGTCCACGCCGACGAATGCCGAGGGCACCATGTAGTCCGGCACGCGCGTGGCCAGGTGGCTGCGCAGCATCACGACATCGGCAAGCGCGGTCGGCACATACGCCACCAGACGCGCTTCGCCGGGAGCATCCTGGCGCAACAGCACTTCCACCCGTTCCATGCCGGGCAGTTCGCGCAGTGCTGCCTCGATCTCACCCAACTCGATGCGCAGACCGCGCAACTTCACCTGATGGTCGCTGCGGCCCAGGTACTCCACCGCACCATCGCGGCGCCAGCGCGCCACGTCGCCGGTGCGGTAGATGCGCTCGCCCGGCAGGAAAGGATCCGCAAGAAAGCGCTCCGCAGTGAGATCATCGCGACCGAGATAGCCGCGTGCCAGCTGCACCCCGCCCAGGTACAGGTCACCCGCCACACCCACCGGCACCGGCTGCATCCGGGCGTCCAGTACGTACAGGCGGGTATTCCAGACCGGGAACCCGATCGGCACCGGCCGCGAATGATCCTGCGCCGACGCCGGCCAGTAGCTGACATCCACTGCGGCCTCGGTCGGGCCATACAGGTTGTGCAGTTCTGCGTGCATGCGCCCATGGAAGCGGTCGCGCAACGCGGCGTCCAGCGCCTCGCCACTGGTGAATACCCGGCGCAGCTGCAGCCCTGCCGAGGCCGGCGCAGCGAGGAAGGCATCGAGCATCGACGGCACGAAATGCGCCGTGGTGATGCCATGCCCACGGATCAAACGCGCCAGTTCAGTGGGATCGCGGTGCGCGTCGGGCCCGGCGACCACCAGCGTGGCCCCGCACAGCAGTGGCAGGAAGAATTCCCAGACCGAGACATCGAAGGTCGCCGGGGTCTTCTGCAGCACACGGTCATCGGCGCGGATGCCGTAGTGCTCGCGCATCCACAGCAGGCGGTTGACGATGGCGCGATGTTCGATGACCACGCCTTTCGGCTCGCCGGTCGAACCGGAGGTATAGATCACATAGGCCGCATCGCTGGGTGCAGGATCGGCCCACGGCGCCGCGAAGCTCAGCGCGGTCCACTGCTCGGGCGCGAGCACCGGCACACCAGCCATGCGCGCCGAAACCTCCGTCGCAGCCAGTACGCAGACCGGCTGCGCCGAGGCGAGGATACGTGCCAGCCGCTCGTCAGGATGGGCAAGGTCCAGCGGAAGGTAGGCGGCTCCGGCACGCAGCACCGCCAGCAGCGCGATCACCAGCTCCAGCGAGCGCGGCAATGCCACCGCCACCACGCTGCCCGGGCCGACATCCATTGCCCGCAGCTGTGCCGCCAGCGCGAAACTGCGCGCTTCCAGCGTTGCGTAATCCAGCGTAGTGTCGCCGAACACCAGCGCCGGCGCGTGCGGATCCCGATCCATGCCCTGCTGCAGCAGCTCGACCAGGGTCGTCTCCGGCAGCGCGTGCGCGGTGGCATTGAATTCCTGCAGCACCTGCTGCGCCTCCTCGGGCGTCGCCAGGGGCACGGCTGCGATATCGTCAGCCTGCAGCGCCGCCGACACGAAATGCAACAGCCGCGCCGCGTGCGCCTCGACATCCTCACGACTGTACAGCGCGGGATTGGCCTCGATCTCCAGATCCAGCAGCGCCTGGCCATCGCCACGGAAACCCAGCGTCAGGTCATCCACCGGCCCGGTGCACAGCACCTGCAGCGCCGCTTGCACGCCGGGCAGGGCCAGCGGCTTGTAGAACGGCTGCACATTCACCAGCGGACCATGCAGCCGCTGCTGCGTGCCGACCAGACCGAGATCACGACGCAGCTGCTCTCCGCGGTAGCGGCCGTGCTTGCGACCCTGGCTGAGCTGCCGGCCCAGCCCACGGGTAAAGGCCTCGACGCTGCCCTCGCCAGCCGCCACGCGCAGCGGCAACACATTCATCACCATCGCCGGCACCCGCGCCGACGCATTGCCGAGCCGCCCCATGTAAGGCACGCCCAGCACCACTTCATCGGCCGCGCTCATCCGTCGCAGATACTCGGCGGCGAGCGCGGCCAGTACATCCGGCCACGGCTGCAGCCAACGTACCGATGCCTGCAGCAACTGCTCACGGAATGCCACATCGAGCGGCTGCACCCAGCGCAGCGCGTCGTCACTGGCCGCGAGCGTGCCGGCCAGGCCCACGCCTGCCGGTGCGCCCTGCATGTGCTCACGCCACCACTGCCCGGCCTGCGCGCGGCGCGGATCGGCACGATAAGCGGCATCATCGGCCAGCACGCCCGCCAGCTCCGGCAGGGACTCACCGGTACGACCGGCATACACCGCGCACACGCGATCAGTGAACAGCGCCATGCCGTATCCATCGGCCGCCAGATGATGCACGCGCAGGTACCAGACCCAACGCTGTCCGCCCAGATCGAACAACACCTGCTGGCTGATCCGGTCGCGGGTCGGATCGACCGCGCTGAGCCGGTCGGCCTGCATCAGGCTGCGGGCCGCAGCGGCGGGATCCGCCTCGGCGGAAACATCACGCACCGAAAGCCGCGGCACGTGCGCCGGGTCATGCCACTGCAACGGCTGGCCGTCGGGCCCCTCGGCAAAGCGCAGTGCGAAGGCCTGGGCTTCGACCGCTGCCTGGTCTGCTGCGGCGACGAACGCGGCCACATCCAGCGGACCGTCGATCCACACTGCATGTGCGGTATTGAACGACGGATTGCCCGGTGCCAGCCGCTGTGCGAACCACAGTCCGGCCTGGGCCTCGGTCAGTGCCACCGGCGTGGCCAGCGCGGCGGTGTTCATGCGTTCTGCGCGGCCTGCAGCGTCTGCACCACACCCCACCACTGGCGCAGCGTGGTGTGTTCGGCCAGCTGCGAGAACTCCAGCGGCAGGCCGGTGTTGCCCCAGGCCAGGACCAGGCCGAGCATGCGCATCGAATCCAGGTCCAGATCGATCAGGTTGTCGTCGTCACCGATCTCGGCCGGCGTACATTCCAGAACGCGCGCCACGTCGGCACGCATCCGCTCCAGATCCAGCATCTCACCCGTGGCAGCCATCACAGCACCTCCAGCAGCTGATCGGTGGTCATCGGCACACCGGAGGTGCGCGCGATCCAGTGCAGCGCCTGATCGTGGTCGGCGCGCGAGAAATCCGCCACCGCATCGGCGGCGATGAACGCCTCGATATCACGCTGGAACGCCTCGACCACGGTCGCGGTGCAGCCGATATGGGCGTAAACGCCGGTCACCAGCAACTGGTCGCGCCCACGCACCCGCATCAGCGTTTCCAGGTTGCTGCGCTGGAATGCGCTGTAGCGATGCTTCACCAGCACGTGCTCGCCCGGCTGCGGTGCCAGTGCCTCGATGATCGGTTCATGGTCGGCGCTGCGGCGCATGCCCGGCCCCCACAGGTCGGCCTGAAGGCCACGGTCGCGACGGTCCTGGTCACCGTGCTGGGCGGTGTAGAACACCGGAATGCCGTGCGCGCGGCAGTGCGCCAGCAGGCGCACGATATTGTCCACTGCCGGCCGCAGCGGTGCGCTGCCTGCATCGAAGGCAGCCAGAAAGTAGCGCTGCATGTCGTGTACCAGCAGCGCAACGCGATCACGCTTCGGGCGCCACGGGCCGCGCGCCTGTGGCAGCTCTGCGGCAGTCGGCAAGGGGTAATCGGTGATACGGGGCAGCGCCATCAGCGCGTTCCTCCTGTCTGTTGCAGATGACGCGCACGCAGTTGCGCGCGCAGTTCGCGGCGGCTGATCTTGCCGACCGCAGTGGTATCGAAACTGTCGACGAACACGACCTGGTCGGGCACCTTGAACGCCGCCAGGCCGCGCCCGCGCATCCAGGACTTCAGAGCCGGTGCCTTGAACGGCTCGCCCTGCGCGATCACGAACGCACAGCTGCGCTCGCCCAGATACTCATCGGGAATGGAGACCACGGCGGCATCAAACACGCCGGGGTGCGCCAGCAGATGGTCTTCGATCTCTTCGGCGGAGATCTTCTCGCCCGCACGGTTGATGTGGTCACCGGCGCGGCCCTGCACCACCAGGTAGCCTCCGGGCAGCTGCTGCACACGGTCGCCGGTGCGATAGAAGCCGTCGTCGGTGAACGAGCGCGCATTGGCCACCGCGTCGTTGTGGTAGCCACGGATGGTGTATGGGCCACGGGTGAGCAGATGCCCCACCTCGCCTTCGGCCACCGGCTGGTCATTGTCATCGACCACGCGCACCTCGTCGTCCGGACTGATCGGCCGGCCCTGGCAGGCCACGATCAGTTCCTCCGGATCATCCAGCCGCGTGTAGTTGACCAGGCCTTCGGCCATGCCGAACACCTGCTGCAGCGTGCAGCCCAGGCCGTCGATCACCCGTCGTGCCGCTTCCGGCACCAGTTTGGCACCGCCCACCTGCAGTACCTGGAGGCTGGACAAGTCATGCTTGCTGGTGGCGGCCGCCTGCGCCCAAAGCAGCGCCAGCGGCGGCACCAGTCCGCAGCAGGTCACCTTCTCGCGGGCGATCAGCGGGAAGGCCGCATCCGGACCGGGGCCAGGGCTGAGCACCACGCGGGCGCCGGCATACAGTGCGCCGAAGAAGCCCGGCGAACTCATCGGGAAATTGTGCGCGGCCGGCAGGGCGACCAGATAGACGCTGTCGCGGTCGATGCCGCAGAGGTCATTGCTCGCGCGGAACGAGTAGATGTAGTCGTCGTGGGTACGTGGAATCAGCTTGGACAGCCCGGTGCTGCCTCCGGAAATCTGCAGGAACGCCACCGACTGCGGGTCCGGATCGGCCGGCAACTGGCTGCGATCGCCCTGCAGTGCCTCCAGCGCGACGAACTCCACCGCATCGCCGTCGATCACCACATGGCGAACCGCCGGCACCTCGGCCTGCAGCGCCCGTGCCAGCCCGCGATGATCGAAGCCATCGTGCAGTGCGGTGGTGATGTAGGCACTGGCTTCGGCCTTGCTGGCGAAGTGCACCAGCTCGGTGATGCGGTGCGCCGGCAACGCGTACACCGGCACCAGCCCGGCGCGGAACAGTCCACAGACCGTGCTGATGAAGCCTGCCGTGTTGCCCAGCTGCACCAGCACCCGCTCTCCGGGCTGCAGGCCGAGCGCCAGCAGGCCGGCACCGATCCGCCCGGCCTCGTGCCACAGCTGCGCATAGCTCAGGCGCACGTCGCCGGCAACCACTGCGATGTCATCGGCGAATCGTTCCGCCCGTTCGCGCAGGAACGCCGGGAAGGTCTCGCCACGCCAATGACCGGCCTCGCGATAGCGCGCCATCAGCGCGTCGGGCCACACCTGCTGCAGTGGCAGGCGGGAGGAATCAGCGGAAGCACTCATGCGGCAGGCTCGATGGCGGGCGGAGAGTCATGGACACCCAGCGCGTTCAACAGGGCAGCAAACTTCGCTGCGGTTTCGGCCACCTCGGCCTCGGGGTGCGACTCGGCGACGATGCCGGCACCCGCATACAGGCGCAGCTGCGTGCCCTGCAGGCGCGCGCAGCGGATCGCCACGTACCAGTCGCCGTCACCCTGCGCGTCCAACCAACCCACGGCGCCGGCATAGAAGCCACGCGGGACCGGTTCCAGCTCGCGGATGCGCTGCAATGCCGCCAGCATCGGTGTCCCGCATACGGCCGGCGTGGGATGCAGCTGCGCCAGCAACGCGGCGGCAGAGGTCTGCGGATCCTTCAGCGTGGCGTGGATGCGGGTGCCCAGATGCCACATGCTGGCGGTGGCATGCAGCACCGGACGCGGCTGTGCATCGACGTGGCTGCAGTACGGCGCCAGGCCCTCGACGATGGCCTCGACCACGTGGCGGTGCTCGTCATGATCCTTGTTCGAGGCCAGCAGCGCCTGCGCGGCGCGCTCGTCCTCGGCGGCATCGGCACTGCGCCGTGCGGAACCCGCCAGGGGATGCGACAGCAGCTCGGCGCCGCGCTTGCGCAGCAGCAGTTCCGGCGTCGCCCCCACCAGCCAGGCCGGCGCCTGGCCCAGTTCCACCGGCAGCGGAACCGCATAGGTCGCCACCGAAGGATCCGCGCCCAGGCGGGCCAGCAGCACCTCCGGGGAAAGTGACTGCCGCGTGCGTGCCAGCAGGCTGCGCGCCAGCACCACCTTCTGAAGGTCCAGTTCGGGCGCGCGCAACGCCTGCACCGCCGCAGCCACCGACGCCGCGTACGTCTCCGGTGCGGGCTCGGCCTGCAGGGCACCCTCCAGCGCTGGCGCGGCCTGTGGCTGCAACGGCAGGGCCGGCAGCAGGCGCTCGGGCTGGTACAACGCGTCGTCGGCACGCGGTTCGAATGGCACTGCGCCAACCAGCAGGCCCGGCCCACCGCGCTGCTGCGCGAAGAAGGCCGCAACGCGCTCTGCCAACGTCGCCAGCGCACCGGCCGGCAACGCGGCGCGGCAGCCACGTGCGTGCACGTGCTGGCCGGCATGCTGCAGCAGGAACAGCGACGCGTCGTCGGTGCTGTCCAATGGCACTGCCGCAGCCTCCGGCCACGCGCCCTGCATCAGGGAATCGTTCATGGGGTCTCCTTCATCCGATGCGCTGCGGTCAGCGCGCACAGCAACAGCAGCAGTGCGCCGACCAGCAGGTATGGCAGGCTCGGCCCGCCGCGATACAACAGCGTGCCGAGCATCGGCCCGGCCACCATGCCCAGTCCCTGCGCAGCAGCGACGGTACCGGCGGCGGCGCCCTGCTCGTGCGCCTCCACCGCGTCGGCAGCCAGTGCCTGGAACGAAGGGAATACGAAGCCCATGCCGAATGCAGCCAGCGCGTAGGCCGCAGGCAGTTGCCAGGCCTGCTGCACGCCCGCCACCGAGGCAAAGCCGATGCCGGAAATGAGCGCGCCAAGAATGATCCAACGGCGCGGGTGTACCTCCAGCTTCATCACCAGCGCCTGCGCCAGGATCAGGCCGACACCGACCGCGGTCAGGGCGATGCCTGCCATGCGTGCACCGGCAGCGGCACCCAGGCCCAGGCGATCAATCGCGAAGAAGCCGACCGTGACCTGCGCGATGGTCACCGAGACCATCGCGATGAACGCCGCCAACTGCGGCAGGCGCAACCGCGAGTCGAGGCGGCTCATCGGCGCGCGGCGCTGCGCGGATGCGCCCACCACCGGCGGCGTCGCCGGCAGCCGCCAGGCCAGCAATGCCAGTGCCAGCAACGGCAGCAGCGCGGCCACGTACAGCGCCAGCGACAGGTTCGTGTAGGCCAGCCAGCCCGCGGCGGCCGGGCCGAGCACCATGCCCAGGGCGTTGGCGCTGCCTAGGCGGGCGAGGAACTTCGCACGTTGGCCGGTCGGCGCCTTGTCGGCGATCAGCGCAGCTGCGGTAGGAGGCACGGCGGCGTAGAACAGGCCGATCAGGCCACGCGCACCGACCAGCACCAGTACTGATACCAGTACCGGTGGCACTGCCTGCAGGGCAACGTCGATGAACACCGCCAGCGCGATGTAGACCACGGTGTAGGCACTCATCGCCAGCATCAGCACGCGCTTGCGGCCGATGCGGTCGCTGAGCTGGCCCCAGGGGCGCGCGGCCAGCATCCACAACACGCCTGCGGCGGTGACTGACAGCCCGGCATGCCACTCGGACAAACCGAGCATGCGGACCACCGGGCCGATCACGGCGACGAAGGACATCATCGCCATGGTGCCGATCAGGGCAGCCAACACCAGCGCCGGCAAGCCGGGAACGACGGGACGTGCATGCATGAAACACCAGCCGTAGCAGGAAAGGATTGGCCGGACGCACCTGCGCGCCCACCCGGCGCCGACCCTGTTCAGGGCCCGATGCCATCCTTAAATGATAACGGCTCGTATTTGCATTTGATACCCATTCTCTTGAATGGGCACGCAACAGTGGGTTCAGCGCATTGCACGCAGGCCGAGCAGGCCACGGCGCTTGAACCACCACTCCAACGGCAGCGTCACCAGCGGCGGGATGGCTGCCAGCAGGGCCAGGGCACTGGCCCACCACGGCCAGCGCAGGCGCACCGCCGCAAACAGGGTGACTGCCACATAGACCAGGAAGGCCACGCCGTGCAGCGGCCCGAACACCTTCACCAGCGCCACGTTGGCCATCGGCCCGTACTTCATCCACATGCCGATGAGCAGGCCGGCCCAGGTCACGGCCTCGATGAAAGCGACCGCAGCGAACAGGCGTCCGGTCGGGTGCATGGGGGAACGTTGGGTCACGCGGGGCTCCGGCATCGGGATATCAAATGCGAATGATACGCAGATGCGAACGTTCCGGACACCGGCGGGTAGCGCCGGACCCTCCCCGGCGAGCGCAGCCGTGGCAACGATACGGTGTGTCCACCAGGGTGGACACCTACCGGAGCGTCTGCGGCAGCACCTGCTCCCCGATCTCGCGCAGCACCGCGTCCATCGGTCGCCCGTTGTCGACCAGATTGAACATCACATGCGCCACGCCCTGCGCATGCACGCGCAGCAGATAGTCACGCAGGCCATCGCGGCCGACCTTCAAGCCCAGCGGCAGCGGTTCCGGCGGCGCCTGTGGATCCGCCTGCAGGTCCAGCAGCATCGACTGCACGAACGGCTTACCTGGCCCGCCGCGCTGCGCCAGCGCCTGCTGCCACAGGCCGATGCGACCTTCCTGCGCGGCTTCCTCGCGGTGATAGGTGGCCCAGCCTTCGGCCTCGCGCACGATCCACTGCAGGCTCTGCCGCGCGGTACCCACCACCAGCATCGGAATGCGCGCTGCCGGCGCCGGCAGCACGTCGAAGCCGCCCGTCGCCTGCAGTACGGCGGCCCGCTCACCGGCCTCCGGTGACAGCGCTGCGCGCAACAAGGTCCAGCGCTCACGGAACATCGCCGCCCTGCCCTCCAGATCCTCGCCGAAGGCGGCGAATTCTTCCGGGCGGTCACCCGAACCCAGGCCCAGCACGAAGCGTCCGTCGCTGATCCGGTCCAGGCTCAGAGCCGACTTCGCCACCTGCAGCGGCTGCCGCAATGGCAGCACGATGGCCGCGCTGCCGATCACGATGCGCTCGGTCGCAGCGGCCAGCATGCCCAGCCACAGGAACGGATCGTCCAGTGCACTGGCGGTGGCATCGGGCCCCTGCGGCACCATCAGCGGCACGTCGCGCGTCCACAGCGCGGCAAAGCCGAGGTCATCGGCCAGCCGCGCGATGCGCCGCGCCTCGCGCGGATCGGCCAGCCCATGCGACGCCACCGGCGTCATCAGGCCCAGGCTCAGGCCCTGTTGCGGAAACAACGCAGCGTAAGCGGGATTGAAATCACTCATGCCGGCAGCTTAGCGTGCAGGCATGCGGCAACGATGACGCGCCGCCCACCACGGGAAGAACACTGCATGCCGAAGATCCGCCCTGCCCACATCGATGACCTGCCCGCGATCAGTGCGGTGTGCCTGGCTGCGTTCACTGCGGCGGTCGCGCCTTCGCTCAGCGCGGCCGGCATCGCCACCTTCGGCAGCGTCGCCGCTGCCGAAGCATTCGGCGCGCGCCTGCACGGTGACAACCACATCCTGGTGGCCGAGCAGGACGGTCGCGTCGTTGGCGTGGTCGAACTGAAGGAAGGCCGGCACCTGGCGATGCTGTTCGTCGATCCCGGCTGCCAGGGTCAGGGCATCGGCCATGCTTTGTTCGTAGCCGTGCTGCCGAAGGTGCGCGAGCCGGTCCTGACTGTGCGCGCCTCGCTCAATGCGGTGCCGACCTACCTGCGCTATGGCTTCGCACTGGACGGTGACGTCGGCGAGTTTAACGGGTTGGTATATCAGCAGATGGTGCGGGCAGCGGCCTGAAGGCATCCGCGCGGCAATGCGCGGCGGCCGTCATGCCCTGCCGCATGCCCGTCATAAGCAAACTGAATCAGCGGGTTCCCCGCGCGTTCCTACAATGCCCTGTCACCCTGCCCTTCGAGATGCTGCCGATGCGCGTCGCGCTTTCCGTGTTGCTGCTGGCTTCGGCGCTGAGCGCCTGCTCCCCGGCCCCGGTTTCCACCGCCAACTCCGCCGAGGCACCTGCGCCGGCCAAGGGAATCGCCTGGCGCCACGGCGACGTCGATGATGCCTTCGCCGAAGCCGCCGACAGCGGCAAGCCGGTGCTGCTGTACTGGGGCGCCGTCTGGTGCCCGCCATGCAACCAGCTCAAGGCGGGCCTGTTCAAGGACCCGGCCTTCATCGCGCTGACCGGCAAATTCGTGCCGGTTTACCTGGATGGCGACGAGGAAGGTGCGCAGGCCTGGGGCGAACGCTTCGGGGTGCGCGGCTATCCGACGCTGATCGTGTTGGACCCACAGCGCAATGAACTGACCCGCGTGGCCGGTGGCAACGATGCTGCCGAACTGACCCGAGCGCTGACCGTCGCCGCCGGGCGCCGCAGCGCAATCGCCGCCACCCTGGCGACCGCCCTGGCCACGCCGGACAGAGTGGCCGCCGAAGACTGGCAGGTGCTGGGTGACTACGGCTGGGAAGTCGACGCCAACCGCCTGGCCGGCGAGCGCAAGAGCCAGGATGTGTTGCGCCAGCTGTCCAGGTCGGCACCGGATGCCGCCCTGCAGCGCCGCTTCGCGCTGCTGGCCTTGGCCACCGCCGACACGCCTGCCAGCTCGCCCACCGAGGTGCGTGAATTGCTGCAGGCGGTGCTGGCGCAACCTGCCGAGGTCCGTCGCAACCGTGAACTGCTGGGCTACGCGGGCGCCTCGCTGGTCAAACAGGCCAGCGCCGGCCCGGCCACCAGCAATACGCTCGGGCAGCAGCTGCTGGTCGCGCTGGAGCGGGCAGACGCCGAACGCGGCGACCGCGCCGACGACGCCTTGTCGCGTGCGTTGACCGAAGTGTCGCTGGCTCGCCAGCAGCAGCCGAAGGGCGCACTGCCCTCGGCCCTGGTTGATCGGGTCAAGCAGCGCGTGGCCGCTGCCGATGCCGCCGCTACCGATGCGCACGCACGCCAGGCGACGATCAGCAGTGCGGTGTACGCATTGCGCGAGGTCGGTGACGACGCGGGTGCCGAGGCACTGTTGTTGGCCGAACTGAAGCGCAGCGAGCAGCCTTACTACTACATGCCCGAGCTGGCCGAACTGGCCGAGCAGCGCGGCGACACCGCCGGGGCGCTGGAGTGGCTGAAGCGTGCCTACGACGGTGCGCAGGGCCAGGCCACCCGCGTGCAATGGGGCGTGCTGTACGTGGAAGGGTTGCTGAAGCTGGCGCCGGACGACGCGCCGCGCATCGAGCAGGCCACCGCCTCGCTGATCGCCGAACTGGAAGCACAACCGTCGGGCTACCACCAACGCACCCGCCAGCGCTTCGAGCGCCTGGCCGGGCAGCTGAAGGCGTGGAGCGGCAAGCACCAGGGCGCGGAGACGCTGGCGCGGCTGCAGCAGCGGATGCAGCAGGCCTGCGGCGAGCAGGTGGATGGCGCGTGCAAGGACTGGTTGAGTTGAGTTGATCAAAGCGCTGGCGGCTGGTTCGCCTGCCGGCGCTTTTGTTGATATCGGTTGTGGCGGGGGAAGGGGCTGGCCGGTTTCCTGCTAGCGCGGACAGCACATCAGCGCGCCGGTGAGGTTCGAAGAGCGAGTTCTGGTAGTGCCGGTCGCTGGCCGGCAACCCGACATTCGCTGATTTCCGGCCAGCGGCCGGCACTACCACGTCGCTCTTGCCTTTAACTCCATCTCCGCACCTGCAACACGGAATGAATCAAGGCGCCGCCAGTGCACGCATTCCATGCGTCCCCTTGACCTCAACCAATGTTGAGGTGCGATAACGATCTCCGCACGGCCAACCCCCTGGCCTTCCCCACGGAGATTGCTTCGATGTCGTACTCGCTTCCCCCGCTCCCCTACGCCTATGACGCCCTCGAGCCGCATTTCGATGCGCGCACGATGGAAATCCATCACAGCAAGCACCACCAGACCTACGTCAACAACCTCAATGCCGCCATCGAGCAGGCCGGCATCGCCGAACAACCGGTCGAGGCGCTGATCGCCAACCTCGATGCTGTGCCCGAGGCGCAGCGCGGCGCGGTCCGCAACAACGGTGGCGGGCACGCCAACCACAGCCTGTTCTGGACCGTGCTCAGCACCGACGGCGGCGCGCCCGATGACGAGCTGGCCGCGGCCATTGACCGTGACCTCGGCGGTTTCGACGCCTTCAAGGACGCCTTCACCAAGGCTGCGCAGACCCGTTTCGGCAGTGGCTGGGCCTGGCTGACCAGTGATCGTGGTGGCCGCCTGCAGGTGGAAAGCAGCGCCAACCAGGACAGCCCGCTGATGGGTGCAGCCGTCGGCCTGTCCGGCAATACCCCGATCCTCGCACTGGACGTCTGGGAACACGCCTACTACCTGCACTACCAGAACCGTCGCCCGGACTACATCGGCGCGTTCTTCAACATCATCAACTGGGCCGAGGTCGGCCGGCGCTACCGCCAGGCCCGGGCCTCATGAGCGGCGAGACACTGCCGTACGCCGGGCCGTGGGCGGGGGTCTTCCCCGCCCCCGCTCCGGTGCCGTCGGTCGAGATGCCGCCGCGTGCCCTGCGGCGGCTGCTCGGTCACTTCCCGACCGGCGTGGCCATCGTCTGCGCGCGCGATGCACAGGGCAAGCCGGTCGGCCTGACCATCAACTCGTTCGTACCGGTCTCCCTGCAGCCACCGTTGGTGCTGTGGAACCTGGCGTTGCACGCACAGAGCCTGTCCACCTTCCAGCGTGCCACCCGCTTTGCGATCAGCGTGCTGGCGGCCAATCAGGAGGCACTGGCCCGGCGCTTCGCTGATCCGCAGGTGCGCGACCGCTTCGACGGCCTGGCATTGCTGGATGACGACGAGGACGCCCCGCCACGCATCGCTGGTGCAGTGGCCCATCTCACCTGTACCCGCCACGCGCAGTGGCCGGTCGGCGATCACCTGCTGCTGGCCGGTCGCATCATCGAAGTGCACGAGAACGGCGGCGCGCCGCTGCTGTTCCATCGCGGACGGTTCCAGCCGGGTCCGGCCGAACTGCTGGTGGAGGTACGCGGATGAACATCGAAGCACTGGAATGCATGCTCGCCGCCGGCAAGGATGGCGCGCTGCTGCGCTTCGGCCTGGGCAAGGGCTGGCTGGATGCCGGCAATCCGGTACGCGCCGCAACCCATCTGGGCCGATGCGTAGTGCTTGATCCGCAGTACTCGGCGGCGTGGAAGCTGCTCGGCAAGGCGTGGCTGGCCGGCGGCCAGCCGCAGGCCGCGCGCGAGGCGTGGCAGCGCGGGTTGAGCGTGGCCGGCAGCAAGGGCGACCAGCAGGCGCGCAAGGAAATGCAGGTGTTCCTGCGTCGCCTGGACCGCGATCAGGCGGCCCTGGCGAAGGTGGGCTGAGTCGATCAGCCCGCGTTGGCCGATGCCGGTGCGGACATGATGTCCGACATCGGCAGGCGGCGCGGCTTGCTCGGGAACGCATGGCGCAGGATGCGCCAGACCACCTGGCCGAACTGGCGCGGCAGCGAGCCGTTGTTGTAGTGCTGGCCGTAGCGGCGGCAGATGTCCTTCACTTCCTTGGCGATGGCCGCGTAGCGGTTGGCCGGCAGGTCCGGGTAGAAGTGATGCTCGATCTGGTGGCTGAGGTTGCCCGACAGCACGTTGATCAGGAAGCCGCCGCTGATGTTGGACGAACCGCGCAGCTGGCGCAGGTACCAGTGGCCGCGCGATTCATTGCGCAGGCATTCCTTCGGGAAGGTTTCCGATTCGGCGGTGAAGTGGCCGCAGAAGATGATCACGTAGGTCCAGATGTTGCGCAGGCCGTTGGCCACCATGTTGCCCAGCATCACGGTGAGGAAGAACGGGCCGGCCAGCAGCGGGAAGAACACGTAGTCCTTCAGCACCTGGCGCAGCATCTTGCGCGCCACTGGGCGGGTCTGCAGCCACATCGCTCGCGCACTCATGCGGCCCTTCAGCCAGCGGCCCAGGCGCAGGTCCTGCGCGGCCACGCCCCACTGGAACAGCAGTGCGAAGATCGGCGCGATGATCGGCTGCAGCAGGTAGAACGGCTTCCAGCGCTGCTCCGGGAAGATGCGCAGCAGGCCATAACCGATGTCATCGTCCATGCCACGCACGTTGGTGTAGGTGTGGTGGCGGAAATTGTGGGTCTTGCGCCAGTTGTCGGCGGTGGCCACGATGTCCCACTCGTAGGTGTTGCCATTGAGTTTGGGATCACCGGTCCAGTCGAACTGGCCGTGCATCACATTGTGGCCCAGCTCCATGTTCTCCAGGATCTTCGACAGCGCCAGCAGCAGCGTGCCGGTGATCGCGGCCGGCCACAGCAGCGGCATCCAGAACAGCGGCGAAAACGCCGCCAGGAACAGCAGGCCACGGCCACCCACGCCGAACCAGCGCACGGCGGCGGCCACGCGGCGGATGTAGCGGGTATCGGAGGCGCCGAGGCTGCCGATCACACGGTCGCGGATCGCGTCGAGTTCCTCACCGAAGGCATGCATCTCGGCAGTACTCAGGGCACGGTCGGTAGCGCGGGTCATGGCAGGCGTCCTCAGAGATCCAGGGTCAGGTCGGTGGTCGGTGCGCTCACGCAGATCCGTACCGGCTGTGCCGATTCGGACTGCAGGTCGCCGGTGCGCAGGTGGCGGGTGGCGCCACTGACGCGGTCACAGCTGCAGGTGTTGCAGATGCCCATGCGGCAGCCATGCTTGGGCTTGATGCCATGGGCTTCGAGGCTCTCCAGCAACGAGCTGCCGCGCGGCACGCTCAGCTGGCGGCCACTGCGCGCCAACGTCAGCACTACCTCGCCTTCGCTGCTGGCGTCACGCAACGGCGCCGGCGGGGTGAACGCTTCCGCCTGGAAACCAGCGACCTGGTACGCCAGGCGTTCGCGCGCAGCGGCAACGAATCCGTCCGGGCCACAGGCCAGCACGTGGCGCTGCGCCAGCGGGGTGTCATCGCCTGCCACCTGCAGCGCGTGGGTATCGATGCGTGCGGCAGGTACATCACCTTCGCGGGTGGTCAGCAGATGCACACGCAGGTTCGGCTGGCTCGCGGCCAGTGCCTGCAGCTCATCACGGAACTGCAGGTGGGCGGCACTGCGCTCCCAGTAGAACAGGTCCACGGGTGCGGCCAGCGGACGCTGGCAGGCCTCGCGCAGCAGGCTGCGCATCGGCGTGATGCCACTGCCGGCGGCCAGCAGAAATACCGGAGCCGCCGCTGGCAACTGGAATTCACCGAACGCAGCCTCCAGGCGGAACAGCTCACCCGGCTGTGCGTGGTTGACCAGATGCTGGCTGACCCGGCCGCCCTCGACCGCCTTGACGGTGATCGCCAGTTCGCGCGGCCCGAGTGCGGTCGGGCTGTAGCTGCGCTGCCACAGGCGTCCTTCAATCTCTACGCCCAGGGTGACGTGCTGGCCCGCGCGCATGCCGGCCCAGTGCCGGTTGGTGCGCAGGACCAGGGTTGCCGCGCCCTCGCCGGCCGGCTCGCGCCGCACCAGGCGGGCCACCGGCTCGCGCAGGGTCCACAGGGGATTGAGCTGGCCCGCCCAGAAATCGAACAGCGACGGCGAGACCCAGCGGTACGGAGAGAACAGGGACGGACGGACGACAGCGCTCATGGGCGAACTATACGGGCGCACATACACCTGTGTATACATGTGTATATTGAACCGGATTGGGTATGATTCAGCCTCGCCCCACCGGAACCCCCATGGCCGCCGCCACCGCCTTGTCGACGCCCGAAGATGCCAACAGCCCGGCCCGCCGTACGGTGAGCCGCGAGGATCTGCTGGCCGCCGCCCTGAAACTGATCGGGCCGCACCGCAGCCTGTCCACGCTCAGCCTGCGCGAAGTGGCACGTGAGGCCGGCATCGCGCCGAACAGCTTCTACCGGCAGTTCCGCGACATGGACGAACTGGCCGTGGCGCTGATCGACGCAGCCGGCCGCTCGCTGCGCACCATCATCGGTGAGGCCCGCCAGCGCGCCACCTCCACCGCCACCAGCGTGGTGCGGGTTTCGGTGGAGACCTTCATGGAACAGCTGCGCGCCGACGACAAGCTGCTGCACGTGCTGCTGCGCGAAGGCGCGGTCGGCTCGGACGACTTCAAGCATGCGGTCGAGCGCGAACTGCACTATTTCGAAGAAGAGCTGCAGCACGACCTGGTGCGCCTGGCCGCGCTGGATGGCGCCGTGCTGCATGCCCCTGAACTGGTGGCCAAGGCCATCACCCGGCTGGTGTTCGCGATGGGCGCCACCGCCATGGACCTGCCGCCGGAGAAGGATCCGGAGCTGATCGAACAGATCTCCACGATGATCCGCATGATCATTGTCGGCGCCCGCACGCCCGCCGCATTCCGCCGCGGCTGACGATCGCCCCCCGGGTCGGATCCCTTTCCAAGGGAAAGGGCTCTGACTCCACCTCCCCTGCCCCCCACGGCAATTCCACCCTCCGCATATGACCACCGGCAGGGTTGTGGCCGTTATGTGTGATGTTATAACACTATCATGATCTGACTCGGCCAGTGCTTCACTCGGAATTGCTTCGGCTTCGTTATATAGCACTTGCTATCTTCATAAGCCACTGCTTTCATATGCATCAGCCAGGTCGCCCTCGCCGCCTTTCTTCCCCCAAGGACGACGCCCTCATGCGCTTTATCCCCCACCGCTTCCGCCGGTTGCCGCTCGCCGCCGCCATTGCCATCGCCCTGCCGCTGCCTGCTCTGGCCACCACTCCGAAACCGACCGAACTGGACCGTGTGCAGGTCAAGGTCAGCACTGCCACCCGCAGCGAACGCTTGCTCTCGGACGTGCCGATCCGCACCGAAGTGCTACGCAAGGAAGACATCGCGCTGCGCGCGGCCACGGACTTCTCGCGCGCCGCCGAGCTGATCAACGGCCTGCGCGTGGAGAGCAACTGCCAGAACTGCAACACCAGCGAAGTACAGTTGCTGGGCCTGCCCGGTGCCTACAACCAGCTGCTGTTCGATGGCATCCCGCTGCTGTCCACGCTGGGCAGCGTGTACGGCCTGGAACAGATCCCGGCCGGGTTCGTCGACCGCATCGAAGTGGTCAAGGGCGGTGGCTCGGCACTGTACGGCCCGGGCGCGGTTGCCGGTGTGATCAACCTGATACCGCCGCTGCCGGCACGCAGCGGTGGCCATGTGCAGGCCGGCGTGGATGTCCTGAAAGGTACGCCGCAGAAGAACGCCGACGTGCGGCTGGACCTGGTGGCCAAGGAAGCAGACGCGGGCCTGTCAGTGATTGCCCAGCGCAACTGGAACAGTGGCATCGACTACAACGGTGACGGCTATACCGAGATCACCCGCAAGAATCTCAAGGTCGGCGGGCTGCAGGCCTGGTACGCGCCCACACCGGGCACGCGGCTGCGCCTGGACCTGCAGGTGACCGATGAAACCCGCCGCGGCGGCAACCGCCTGGACCAGCCCGAGTACCTGGCCAACATCGCCGAATCACTGGACACGAAATACCGCCGCGGCAGCGTGTCGTGGGACCAGGAAATCAATGCGGACGTCGATTTCCGCCTGGCCTACGCCTTCGCCGACATCGACCGTGACAGCTTCTATGGCGGTCTGGGTGATGTGGTCACCGATCCGTCCGCGCCCGGCTATGACCCGTCGCAGCTGGACCCCAACGTGGCTGGCAGCGCGGCCTCACGCTCATGGCGCCAGTATGGCCGCACCCACAACCCGCTGCACTACATCGACAGCCAGCTGAACTGGCGGCTGGGCGCGCACGCGCTGGCCTTCGGCGTGCAGTACAAGCACGAGGCGCTGCGCGACGACAACCGCACCGGTGACGGGCAGCGTATTGCGGTGCTGGAGGATGCGACCTTCCACAACCTGGGCGCCTTCATCCAGGACGAATGGAGCCTGCGCGACAACGTCGACCTGGTGCTGGGCGCACGCGTGGACAAGAGCTCGGAGCTGGACAACGCGGTGTTCTCGCCGCGCATCGCGCTGGCCTGGCAGGCCACGCCGAACCTGAAGTGGCGGGCAGGCGTTGCCACCGGCTTCCGTGCCCCGGAGATCTTCGTCGAGGATGTGCACGTCGATACGCTCGGCGGCGAACAGGTACGCGTGCGCAATACCGATGGCCTGAAGGAAGAGCGCGCATTGACCACCCTGTTCGGCTTCGACTGGCGTTCGGACCCGGCCAATCCGGTCTGGAGCTGGGATGCTACCGCCTCGTATGCACGCATCCGCGATACCTTCGCGCTGGGCGAGATCCAGCGCGGCGATGACGGCCAGCTGAGCCAGCTGCGCTACAACGCTTCCGGCTCGAACGTGCTGGGCGCGGAAACCAACCTGGGCTGGCAACCCTCACCGCAATGGCGCCTGACCGCCGGTGCCTCGTGGTATCGCTCGCGCTTCCGCGAACCGCAGCGCATCTTCGACGACACCGGCGACGGTGGCGACACCGTGATCGAAAGCCGCGACTACCTGAAGACCCCGCGCTGGACCGGCCTGGCACAGCTCAGCTGGATGCCGGCCGAACCGTGGGAGACCTTCGTGGCGCTGCGCCACACGGGCCCGATGTCGGTACTGAACAACCGGCTGGGCGAGCTGCACCGCACGCGCTCGTTCCTGGTCACCGACCTCGGGGCGCGCTGGCACCGGCACCTGGGCGCGCAGGCACAGCAGGAAGTGTCGGTGGCCGCGGGCGTCAAGAACGTCTTCGACCAGCGACAGAAAGACCTGGAAGTGGGGGCGCTGCGAGACAGCGACTATGTCTACGGGCCCCGTTTCGCACGTTCGTGGTACGTCAACCTGCGCTATGCGTTCTAAGCTGCAGCGAACGTTGTTGCTGGCCTGTGCCGTGCTGCTGGCCGTACCGGCGATGGCTGCGGACCTGCACACGCAGGTTTCGGCCTCGCTGATGCGGCCGGAACAGCGCTCGCTGCGGCCGATGCAGTGGCCGCGGCCGCCGAAGCTGGTGGCGCTGTACTTCGGCGCCGACTGGTGTGCACCGTGCCATGCCTTCGTACCCACGCTGCGCAGCGTGCGCGACGCATTGCGCGAAGCCGGCGCCGATACCGAAGTGGTGTACGTCAGCCTGGACGAAAGCGAGGCTGCGTTGCGCCGCTACATGCACGCGCAGGACATGCCGTGGCCGGTGCTGGACCCGCGCCGCGCCGCGCGCATGCCCGCGCTGCAGGCATTGGCCGGGTTGGCACCGCCGAACCTGGTGCTGATCGATGCCGACGGGAATGTACTTGCCAATGGCTGGCACGGGCGCCGCTACGATGGCCTGCAGCCGGTGTTGAAGGAATGGACGAAACGCGCGTGCGCGCAGCAGCAGGCGCGCTGCCCGCCTGGATTGTAGGATCGCGCGAAATGCCGCCGGGCATGGCCCGACGCAACCGTTACGGCGCCCCGCCCTCGGCCTTGCGCACGAACGCTTCGAACAAGGCCAGTGTCTGTTCGCTCACATGGTGCTCGATGCCCTCGGCATCGCGCCGTGCGGTATCCGGGTCCACGCCCAGCGCCAGCAGGAAACGCTCCACCGTCTGGTGGCGCTGGCGGCTGGCATGGGCCAGCGCCTCGCCTTCCGGGGTCAGGAACACGCCGCGGTACGGCCGCTGCACCACCCAGCCATCGCGGGCCAGGCGCCGCAGCATCTTCGCCACGGTGGGCTGGGCAACACCCAGGCGCGTGGCGATGTCGACCTGGCGGGCCTCGCCGCCATCGGCCAGCAGGTCCGAAATCAGCTCGACATAGTCCTCCACCAGCTCCATCCGGTGCGCCTCGCGTACCTGCCGGAAGCTCTCGACCTGGCGCTCGGCCTCGATCAAGGGGGTGCTTTTCAGCGATGTCGAATCGTCGGTCTTGCCCACGCCTGCGCCTGTCCTTCCGGTGTAATCCGGTGTTGAACCTGAATTCTGGACCAGTAACGCGATAAAGACGATTGTTTCACATTGCTAATGACTATAGCAGGAGCTATATTCGGACCCATGAACACCCTGGCGCCCCGCGACCCTTCGGCCTCCACTCCGGCCAGCCTGGGTGCGCTCAACGCCTCGGTCGCGGTGCCCGACAAGGGCCATTGGTGGTTCCGCCTGCTGGCCTTCCTCGGCCCCGGCTACATGATCTCGGTCGGCTACATGGATCCGGGCAACTGGGCCACCGACCTCGCCGGCGGTTCGCGCTTCGGCTACCTGCTGCTGTCGGTCATCCTCATCTCCAACCTGATGGCGGTGATCCTGCAGGCGCTGTCGGCGCGGCTCGGCATCGCCACCGGCATGGACCTGGCGCAGGCCTGCCGCGCGCGCTACCCGAAGCCGGTGAACCTGGCGCTGTGGGCACTGTGCGAGGCCGCGATCATCGCCTGCGACCTGGCCGAGGTGATCGGCACCGCGATCGCACTGAAACTGCTGTTCGATCTGCCCCTGTTGTGGGGTGCGGTGATCACTGCGCTGGATACATTGCTGGTACTGCTGCTGATGAACCGCGGCTTCCGTGCGCTGGAGGCCTTCGTGATCGCGCTGCTGATGGTGATCTTCGCCTGCTTCGTGGTGCAGATCGCGATGGCTGCGCCGCCGGTGATGGCGGTGCTGGGCGGCTTCATTCCGCGTGCGCAGGTGGTGACCGATCCGCACGCGCTGTACATCGCGATCGGCATCATCGGTGCCACGGTGATGCCGCACAATCTCTACCTGCATTCGTCCATCGTGCAGACCCGCGCCTACCCGCGCACGGATGAAGGTCGCCGCAGCGCGCTGCGCTGGGCGGTGACCGACAGCACCATTGCGCTGACCCTCGCATTGTTCATCAACGCCAGCATCCTGATCCTGGCGGCGGCGGTGTTCCATGCCAATGGACGTTTCGACGTGGAAGACATCGAGCAGGCGCACCAGCTGCTGGCGCCGATGCTGGGCGTCGGCGCGGCGGCGACATTGTTTGCGATCGCGCTGCTGGCCTCCGGCCTGAACTCGACGGTGACGGCGACGCTTGCCGGCCAGATCGTGATGGAAGGTTTCCTGCACCTGCGCCTGCCGCCGTGGCTGCGTCGGCTGATCACGCGCGCACTGGCGATCATTCCGGTGGTGGTGGTGATCATGCTGTTCGGCGACCAGGGCGCGGTGAAGCTGCTGGTGCTGAGCCAGGTGGTGCTGTCGATGCAACTGCCGTTCGCAATCATCCCGCTGGTGCGGATCGTGACCGACAAGGTGACGATGGGGGCGCTGGTGGCGCCGCGCTGGCTGGGCGCGATCGCCTGGGTGATCGCGCTGGTGATCGTGGTGCTGAACGTGAAGCTGCTGGTGGATACCTTCAGCGGCGGGTGATGCCAATTGCCGGGGTCGGTCCTGCCCCAGTAGATCCACGCCATGCGTGGATGACTTTACACGGCGTGGGGGTCAGAGCCCTTGCCGCTGGCAAGGGCTCCGACCCCGCCACCTCCGCGCTATAGATGCAGCGCGATCGCGGCCTCGATCTGCTGCGGCGACTGGAATCCGGCCAGGCGCGTGCGCTCATCACCGTCACGGAACAGCGAGAGGGTCGGTGTCTGCCGCAACCCCAGCTCCCGGAAGAACGCCTCACCCAGCACCTCCAGCTGCACGCGCAGCAACGTGGTGCCCTGCCCCGCGACGCTGTTGGCCACCCGGTGCAACGACATCTCCAGCATCCGGCAGCCCGGGCACTGGTCCTTGTGAAAATCCACCAGCACCCGCGGGTGCTCGGCCAGCAACTGCTGGAACTGCTCAGGCGTGGTGGCGTCGATGATCTGCATCGCTGTTGCTCCAGTAATGGGCCAGGACCGCCTCGGTCCAGGCGTCGATGGCCTCGGCATGACGCTCGCCATGCGGCATCTGTTCGATCTCCAGCGGCGGGTAGTCGCTGCGGAAATAGCGGATCAGCCGGTGCACGGCACCGCAGTAGTACTCCTGCCCCCACTGCGTTTCGCCGGTGCCGAACACCGCCAGCTGCCGTGGCCGCTCGCCGCGCTCGGCAATGCCCGCCACCCACGCCTTCATCTCCGCCGGCGTGCGGCCGGCGTTGTCGGTCCAGCAGCCCAGCAGGACCAGATCGGCCTCGCCGGCGGCCAGCGGCGGCGCCTGCCGCAGGTCGTCGGCCTCGTGCCAGTGCACGGCGTGACCTGCAGCGCGGCAGCGCTCGGCGATCTGCCGGCCGAGCTCTCGGGTGTTGCCGCTCAAGGAGGCGACCACCACCAGGATGCTCAGCACGGCGCCGGGCTCAGAGATCGTCGAAGCCGTTGTCGACGTTGGTCTTCTTGTAACTTGCATTGCGCATCTCGAAGAAGTCGGTCTTGGTTTCAGTGAAGTTGTCGGCGTAGGCCTTGATCCACGGCATCACGTTGTCGGTGGTGTCGCTGTACAGGCGTTCGATGCCGAGCATGCCGGCCATCTTGTTGGCGCGGTACTTTACGTAGCGCACCATCTCGTCCACGTCGATGCCATCGATACCGTCCAGCACCTCCGACGACCATTGCGTCTCCAGCTCGATGGCGTGCTCGAACGATTGGTGCACGTAGGCGGTCAGCTCGTTGGTCTGCAGCTCCGGGTTCTCGCCGATGATGGCGCGGATCAACTCGCTGATGAACTTGGTATGCGCCAGCTCGTCGCGGTTGATGAAGCTGATGATCTTGCCGGTGCCGTTCATGCGGTTCTGCCGCACCATGTTGTAGAAGTAGGCGAAACCGGAATAGAAGTTGATGCCTTCCAGGATCGAGGACTGGATCAACGACTTCAGCAGGGTCTCGGCGGTCTTCTCGCGCATGAAGTCGTCATACGCGCCCATGATCGGTGCGTTGCGTTTGATGATGGTCGGGTGGGTGCGGGCGATCTCGAAGATGCGGTTCTGGTTCGGCAGGTCGGTGATCGAGGCCAGCACGTAGCTGTAGCTCTCGTTGTGGATCACTTCCTGCTGGCCGATGATCGCCGCGTTGGCATGTGCAGCCGGGTCGGTGATGTACTCAGCCACGTTGTAGATGAAGCGCGTCTGCGGTGAATCCAGCGTGGCCAGCAGGCCGATGATCGAGTCGTAGGCATTCTTCTCGCGTGCGTTGAGCTCGCCGTACTGGCGGGCGTCCAGCTTCATGTCGACCTCGTCGGGAATCCAGAAGTTGGTCGACAGCTCCTTGTAGGCCCGATAGAAGGACGGATAAGGAATGTCGTTCCAGTTGAGGATGCCACTGGTCTGGCCGTTGATGATGCCGGTGCTGCGATTGGGATGGCGCGGTTCGAGAATCTTGATGCGGTCGAGGGGGGTTGCCATGGGTTTCTGCCTTCGTTCTCTTTCTATCGTGTTGCCGGCCAGCGGCCGGCACTACCGTGGATCGCGATGTTGCCGGCCAGCGGCCGGCATTACCGTGGGTCGCCGGCGGTCAGCTGGAGCACCACTCGCATTCGCTGATGTCGATGTCGTTGGAGCGCACGTAGTAAGTGGTCTTCAGGCCTTCGCGCCAGGCGCTCAGGTGCAGCTCCAGCAGGGTGCTGGCGCGGATCGTGCTGGGCACATACAGGTTGAAGCTGATCGACTGGTCGACATGGCGCTGGCGCCGCGCGTTCTGGCGCACGCTGGCGAACTGGTCGACCTTGTAAGCCCCTTTCTCGTAGTACGGCCAGGTTTCCAGCGACAGGCCCGGCGCCGCCACCGGCCGCCGGAAGTCCTTCTTTTCCTCGTAGTAGAACGCGCTGTAGATCGGGTCGATCGACGCGGTGGAACCGGCAATCTGCGCGGTGCTCATGTTCGGCGCGACGGCCAGCAGCCAGCCGTTGCGCAGGCCGTGCGTGGCGACCTCGTGAGCCAGGCTGTCCCACGCGGCGCCAGTGTAGCCACGGTCGCGGAAGTAGCGCCCGTTGTGCCAGTCGCTGCCCGCGAACATCGGGTAGCTGCCCTTCTCCTGCGCCAGTTGCGCGCTGGCCTGGATGGTCAGGAAGTTGATGCGCTCGTATAGGCGGTCGGCCAGCGCTTCAGCATCCGGTGATTCCCACTGGATTGCCTGCTGCGCCAGCAGGTGGTGCCAGCCGAACGTGCCCAGGCCGATGGCGCGGTACTTGCGGTTGGTGATGGTGGCCTGCGGCACCGGCAACGCGTTGAGGTCGATCACGTTGTCGAGCATGCGCACCTGGATCGGGATCAGGCGCTCCAGCACATCGGTGGCCAGCAGGTCATCCGGCGCACTGATCGCCCGGCCGAGGTTGATCGAGGAGAGGTTGCAGACCACGAAGTCACCGGCACGGCGTGTGGTGACGATCTGGTCGCCGCTGACGATCTCCTGGATCATCCGCGTCGGGCTCATGTTCTGCAGGATCTCGGTGCACAGGTTGCTGGAATAGATCATGCCCGCATGCTTGTTCGGATTCCGGCGATTGACCTCGTCGCGGTAGAACAGGAACGGGTTGCCGGTTTCCAGCTGGCTGAGCATGATCCGCTTGAACAGATCGATGGCCTTCACCGTGCGCCGGCTGATGCGCTCATCGGCCACCAGTTCGGCGTAGCGGTCGCGGAAGCTGCCCGCGCCGCGCGTCTCATCATAGAAGTCCTGCAGGTACCAGCCCTTGGCCTGCTTCACCTCGTGCGGGTCGAACAGGTACCAGTCGGCGCGACGCTCGACCGCTTCCATGAACAGGTCGGGCACGCACACCGAGGTGAACACATCGTGCGCGCGCAGGCGCTGGTCGCCGTTGTTCAGGCGCAGGTCCATGAACGCTTCGATGTCGCGATGCCAGATGTCCAGGTACACCGCCACCGCGCCCTTGCGCTGGCCAAGCTGATCGACCGACACCGCGGTGTTGTTGAGCTGCTTGATCCACGGCACCACGCCGCCGGAGGAATTGGCCACACCGCGGATCGGTGCGCCGCTGCTGCGCACGTAGCCCAGGTAGGCACCAACACCACCGCCGTGCTTGGACACGCGGGCGATATCGGTATTGGAGTCATAGATGCCCTGCAGGCTGTCGTCGACCGTGTCGATGAAGCAGCTGGACAGCTGCCCACCCACCTTGCCGGCATTGGCCAGGGTCGGTGTGGCGACGGTCATGTACAGGTTGGACAGCGCCCAGTACGCCTCGCCGACCAGCTGCATGCGCCGCTCGCGCGGTTTTTCCTCCTGCATGAGGTACAGCGCGATGGTCAGCCAGCGCTCCTGCGGCAGTTCATAGACCTCGCGGCTGCGGTCGCTGGCCAGATAGCGCGTGGCCAGCAGGTACAGGCCGTTGTAGGCGAACAGGCGGTCGCGTTCCGGGTCGATCATCTCGCCGGCCTGCTGCAGCTCTTCCTTCGAATAGCAGCGCAGGATGTCGTTGCTGTAGATGCCGCGGTCGGCCAGGCTTTCCTGCAGGCCCACGTAGGAGCCGTACTTCAGACCGACATCGTAGAAGCGGTTGCGGCTGGCGCGCTTGTACAGGCGGCGCAGGTAGATGCGCGCGGCAAACTGCTCCCACTCCGGCGCGACCAGGTCCACGCGCGACTCGGCCTCACGGATCAGCAGATCGACCAGGTCGTCGGCGCTGATGCTGGGCTTGCGCTCGACCATCGCCTGCACCACGCGGCGGTAGTCGCTCACATCCAGCTGCGGGAACTCGGCATGCACCGCATCGATGCTGCGCTGCAGGCGCTCGGCCTCGAACGGCAGGCGGCGGTTGCCGGCCTCCTTGGTGATCCAGGTCGGCACGCGCTCGCCACCGGCGCGCAAGGCGTCGCCAGCGCCGGCCAGATCGGCCACGCGGAAGGTACTGTCGGTCATGGTGGTGAAACTCCAGGCTCGCACGCGCGTTGGCGGTCGATGCCATGGCGGCCCTGCACGCGATACCGGCGCACGGGGCGAACGGGTGGATTGCCAGGGCACGGGAACGTAGGTCGTCGGCATCTGCCTGCGCCTGCGGCCGGTATCCGGGCCGTGGGGGCGACCTGCGTCCGCACGATGGCGGCCGCGTCGACACGGCAAGCCTTCAGGGGCGGGCCGCGGGACGTTTGCTGCATGTCCGGCGGCGGCGGCTGACCGGGAGTGACGACCACAACATAGTGGGGATACTCGGAGCCGTCAACACAAGATGCGGTAATCAGCACATGTCGCGACGATCAGTCGCAGGATGCCGTGTTGCACCGGCGGCGCCTTGTCGACAACGCCTGCGTCCCCAGTTCGGTAGAACATCAACTTTCCCCGGAACACCGCCCATGCGCGCTGCCCAGTACCCCTCCTTCGGCGACCCGGCCGACGTCCTCGCCATTACCGATGCGCCCCTGCCCGAGCCCGGCCCCGGCGAAGTGCGCATCCGCACCGTGCTGGCCTCGATCCACAATCACGACCTGCTGACCGTGCGTGGCCTCTACGGCTACAAGCCGACGCTGCCGGCGATCGGTGGTAGTGAAGCACTGGGCGTGGTCGATGCACTCGGCGATGGCGTCGACGGCCTGCAGATCGGCCAGCGGGTGGCCGCCGCCTCGGTGCACGGCACCTGGGCCGAGGCGTTCATTGCACCGGCACGCATGGTGATTCCGATGCCGGACGCGATCCCCGACGAAATGGCCGCGCAGCTGATCGCCATGCCGCTGAGCGCGCTGATGCTGCTGGAATTCCTGCACGTCGAAGCAGGCCAGTGGATCGTACAGAACACCGCCAACGGCGCGGTGGGCAAGTCGCTGGCGATGCTGGCGCGGGCCCGTGGCGTGCATGTGGCCAACCTGGTGCGCAATGCCGATGCAGTCGCGCAGTTGCGGGCGCTGGGCATCGATCATGTGTTCGACACCTCTGTGGATGGTTGGAAGGATCGCGTGCGTGAAGCGACCGGCGAAGCACAGGCCGCGGCCGCGGTGGATTCCATCGGCGGCGACGCCAGCGGTGACCTGGTCGACCTGCTCGGCCACCACGGCACGCTGGTGTCGTTCGGGGTGATGAGCGGCGAACCGATGCGCATCCCGGCCGGCGGCCTGATCTACAAGGAGGCCACGGTGAAGGGCTTCTGGGGCAGCAAGGTCAGTCAGGCGATGGCGGTGGAGGACAAGCGCCGGCTGGTTGGCGAACTGCTGAATCGTGCTGCTGGCGGCGAACTGACCCTGCCGGTTGAGCAGATCTTCGCACTGGACGACATCGCCCAGGCGGCGAAGGTCGGCGCCGGTTCGGGCCGCAACGGCAAGGTGTTGCTGCGGCCCTGAGGGTCGGACAACCGGGGGCAGATCCCTTTCCGTTGGAAAGGGATCTGACCCCCAGGAGGAGTGCGGACCAACGGTCCGCCCCCTCCACAGATCGGCCCGCACCAACCGAAGGACAGACCGCGCCGCCGGGTGCGCCTACTTTCGTTAAGAACCTGTGATGTATAACTGAATGCGCTTTCGTCATTGGAAGGCGCAGGTACCTGCATGCGGTACTGACGGCTCCTCCCCCGTTCGGCGTTGTCGCTTCCATGTACCGCACCACCCTGAACCTGCTTGCCGGCGCGATCGCGCTGGGCCTCACCGCCGGCGCTGCCGGCGCCGCTGAATCCGCCGATGCCGGCAAGGACAGCACCACCCTGGGCACCGTGCTGGTGACCGGTTCCAACATCAAGCGCAGCGATACCGCCGGGCCCAACCCGGTGCAGATCGTCAGCCGCGAACAGATCGAGCAGACCGGCCGCTCCACCCTCACCGACGTGCTGCGCAACCTGTCGGCCAATGCCGGCAACAGCTTCGACGAGCAGTACACCGGCAGCTTCGCCGCGGGCTCGGCCTCGATCGGCCTGCGTGGCCTGTCGCCGAAGAACACGCTGGTGCTGGTCAACGGCTATCGTGTGTCCAACTTCGGCTTTGCGCTCAACACGCAGGACACCTTCGTCGACCTCAACGCGCTGCCGATCAGCGCGGTCGAACGCATCGAAGTGCTGAAGGATGGTGCGTCGGCGGTGTACGGTTCCGATGCCATCGCCGGCGTCATCAACATCATCCTGCGCAGGAACTTCCAGGGTGTGGAAGTGGGCGGCGGCTTCGGTACCGCCACCCAGGGCGGCCTCGATGAGCGCAAGGCCAACCTGCTGGCCGGCTTCGGCGACCTTGAACAGCAGGGCTGGAACGTGCTGTTCGGGCTGGACCTGCTCAAGCGCGACCGCCTCGATGGTGATGACCGCGCCTATACCCGCAGCGGCGACTTCCGCGACAAGCCCGGTGGCCGCCTGGCCGGCTGGTCCACCGCCGGTGGCAACTGGCTGTCCAACCCGCGTGCACCGCAGCCGTTCGCCAGTTGCCCCGAGGGCAGCCAGCTGCGCCCCTACAGCGATTTCGGCAGCACCCTGCCCGGCCAGGCCTGCGCCTTCAACGCGCAACCGTTCAAGACCCTGCAGCCCGGCGCCGAGCGCCTGCAGGCGTCGTTGAGTGCGACCTACCGCTTCAATGACAGCGTCGAGGCATTCGCCGACGTGCTGTACAGCCACAACAAGGCCGACCAGATCTTCAGCGCGCCGCTGACCGTCGGCCCCGGCCTGCGCGCCTACAACCCGGCCACCGGCACCCTGATCGACGTACCGGCGGTGTTGCCGGTCGGCCATCCGAACAACCCGGGCAGCGCGCCGCTGCCGTTCGAGTACACCTTCTTCGATCTCGGCCCGCGCCTGAAGGACAACACGCAGGTGTTCTACCGTGCCCTGGCCGGCGTGCGCGGCAGCGGTGAACGCTGGGACTGGGAAGTGGCGGCGCTGACCTCGCAGAGTGCACAGCGCGAGTACGTCGACAATTTCGTCAACCGCTACGCGTTCGAACAGATCCTGCGCGATGGCAGCTACAACTTCCTCAACCCGTCCAGCACCCCGGGCGCGCTGGATGCACTGCGCCTGCAGACCAAGCGCCCGGGCTGGTACAAGCTGCACTCGTTGAACGTGAAGGCCTCGACCTCGCTGTGGGAGCTGCCGGCCGGTGCGGTCGGCTTCGCCTGGGGTGCCGAGTTCCGCAAGGAATCACTGGATGCCCGCACCAGCGCACAGGTGCTGTCGGGCACCGAACTGCGCCCGGCCATCAACGTGGTCAACGGCGAGCGCCAGGTCAGCGCCGCCTACGCCGAACTGAGCGTGCCGCTGCACCGCACGCTGGAACTGCAGGTGGCCGGCCGCGGCGACCACTACGATGATTTCGGCAAGGCGTTCTCGCCGAAGGTGGCGCTGCGCTGGCAGCCGTTGGACAGCCTGCTGCTGCGCGGTTCGTTCTCGCGCGGGTTCCGCGCGCCTTCGCTGCCGGAGATCGCGCCGGGCCAGACCGTCAGCTACGGCTCGGTGATCGATCCGCTGGACCCGCTGCAGCCCGGCGGCAGCCGTGGCATCACCAACATCCGTACCGGCAACCCGGACCTGAAGGCCGAGCGCTCGCGCAACTTCAACGTCGGTGCAGTGTGGTCGCCGGATGGCGACACCAGCATCGGCCTGGACTGGTACCGCATCGAGCAGGACAACCTGGTCAAGCCGGACAGCGCGCAGTTCATCGTCGACAACCCGACGCTGTTCCCCGGCCGCGTGCAGCGTGATGCACAGGGACGCATCCAGTTCATCACCAACCAGTACGCCAACCAGGGCGAACTGACCACCTCGGGGCTGGACCTGGACGCCAACCACACCTTCCGCACCGAGGGCTGGGGCAACTTCACCGTGGCCGGCAGCTGGACCCACCTGCTCAGCTTCAAGCAGCCGCTGGTGGCCGGCCAGGCGCCCTATGACGGGGCCGGCAACAACCGCCACGGCGCACTGCCGCGCACCCGCGGCACCACCTCGCTGAACTGGGCGGTGGGTGACTGGAGCAGCACGCTGAGCCTGCAGTACGTGAGCGGCTACGACCAGCGCGTGGCGACGGCGACCAGCAACCCGGGCCTGCGCGACCGCATCAAGCCGTATCACCAGCTGGACCTGTACGTGGCGTACGAAGGTATTCCCAACACCACGCTGTCGCTGTCGGTGCTGAACCTGACCGACAAGGACCCGCCGTTCGATCCGGCCGGCGGCTCCAATGGTTTCGACATCAGCCAGTACAACCTGCGCGGGCAGTTCGTCTCGCTGGGTGCGCGCTACCGGTTCTGACGCGATATCGGGGCGGCGGTGATGCGCCGCCCCATTTGTGCTGCCGGCCAGCGGCCGGCACTACCACCGACCGCCGGGGCAAGCCCGGCGGTCGTGCATCAGCGGCTCAGGTGCAGGAACTGCAGGTGCCGTTCGTACTGGCTGATGATGTCGTTGATGATCTGCTTGCGGCTGTAGCCCACCAGGTCGTAATCCTGGCTGCCTTCGTACAGGTGCACTTCGGCGCGGTAGTAGCGCTGGTTGCGCAGCTGCTGTGCGGCGAACGATGGGGTCAGGTAGCCACTGAGGATCACCCGGTACAGGAAGTCCTGCTGCTCGCCGTGGTTCACCGTCAGCTCCATGTCGCCGGCCTCGAAGCGCGTCGCCACGTCCCAGCCCTGCCCGCGCAGCTGTTCGGCCACCGCTTCCATCGCCGGCTTCACCGTGTCATCCATGAAGCGGTAGACCTGGTCGCGCACCGGGAAGTGCATGGCCTGGCTCAGGCGCTGGCGCCAGCCCTGATGGTGGCGGTCGTCACCGATCAGCGGCGAGGGCCGGTACTGCAGCGCGCGCTTGCGGTGCGATTCGTCACTGAAGGCGCGGGTCAGGCCCCACATCATCAGCAGCAGCACCGCCGAGAACGGCAGCGACGCCAGCACCACCGCAGATTTGAGCGCATCGATGCTGCCGGCCAGCAGCAACCCGGCGGTCAGCACCGCGATCACCGTGCCCCAGAACACGCGCAGCCAACGCGGACCATCATCCTCCGGCGCGCCGCCATGCGAGGACAACGTGGACAACACTACCGCCCCCGAGTCGGCCGAGGTCACGAAGAAGATGAAGCTGACCAGCACCGTCACCGCGATCACCGTGCGGCTCCACGGGTAGCCATCCAGCAATGCATACAGCACCGTCGGTGGATCATCCACCGCCAGCTGTGCCAGCTGCTGCTGGCCGTGATGCAGCACCTGGTCCAGCGCGCTGTTGCCGAAGATCGACAGCCAGGCCAGGGTGAAGCCCAGCGGGATCAGCAGCACACCGAACACGAATTCGCGGATGGTGCGGCCACGCGAGATGCGCGCGATGAACAGGCCGACGAACGGCGCCCAGCCGATCCACCAGGCCCAGTAGAACACCGTCCAGCCACCCAGCCATTCCGGCCGGCCGCCATAGGCGTACACATCGAAACTCTTGCCGACCACGCTGCCCAGGTAGTCGCCCAGGTTCTGCATCAACGTGCTGAGCAGGTACTGGGTGGGGCCGGCGCACAGCATGAACAGCACCAGCGCGATCGCCAGCAGCATGTTGATGTTGGCCATCCAGCGCACGCCCTTCTCCACGCCTGAAACCGCCACGGCCACCGCCGCGCCCATCATGCTGACCACCAGGATGATCTGCACCAGGTTGGAATGCGGGATGTTGAACAGGTGCGACAGGCCGGCGTTGAGGTGCAGCACGCCGAAGCCCATGTCGGCACCGATGCCGAACACGGTGGCGACGATGCCCAGCGCATCCACGGTGTAGCCGATTGGCCCGTTGATGCGCTTGCCGATCAGCGGATACAGCGCCGAGCGCAGGGCAAGTGGCAGGTTGTGGCGGTAGGCGAAGTAGGCCATCGCCATCGCCGCCAGCGCGAACACGCCCCAGCCATGCAGGCCCCAGTGCAGGAACAGCAGCTGCATGGCCTGGCGCGCGCCGGCCTCGCCCGCGGCGGGATCGCCCTGCGGCGGCTGCAGGTAGTGGGTCAGCGGTTCGGAAACGCAGAAGAAGAACAGGGTGATGCTGATGCCGGCGGCGAACAGCATGCCGGCCCAGGAGAGGTAGCTGAACTCCGGCTCGTCATGGTCGGCGCCGAGTTTGATGCCACCATACTTGGACAGCGCCACACCGACCACGAACACCAGGTACAGGGTCATTGCCAGCAGGTAGTACCAGCCGACATTGAGTGCGGCCCAGTCCTGCGCCTTGACCAGCAAGCGGCCTGCGCCGAGCGGGAACAGGCTGACGAACAGCGCGAACGCCACGACAACGATCGCCGCGAAGGCGAACACAGGCCGAAGGGTGCGCACCGGGGATTGTTGCGGCTCCAGTACTTCCATGGGGCGGCGTTCTCCGGTAGATCAAAGGGTTAGCCGACCAATTCTGGCTGAACCGCAGTGGACAGAGCATGAAGTTGCGACCTGCGATCGCAGGCCCGATCCACCATTCCGTGTTATCACGCGCGCGCCGGCAGACGCCTGCTTGCACAGCCGCGCGCACTGCCTGCGACGCGGCCATGCGCGTACTGTCCAATTACGACATCACATGCACCGCGCACAGCTTGTTGCCGTCCGGATCGCGCAGGTAGGCCAGGAACAGCTGGCGGCCGGCCATGCTGCGGATGCCAGCCGGGTCTTCAATGGCGGTGCCACCGTGGGCCACGCCTGCATCCTGCCAGCCACGCACGGCCTCGGTACTGTCGAGGGTGAATCCAATCGTGCCGCCGTTGGCATGGCATGCGGGCTGACCGTCGATCGGTGCGGTGACGATGAACATGCGGCCATCCTTGAAGTACACCAGCCGGCCCTTGTCATCGAACACACCCGGACGGGCGCCCAGCGCAGTGAACAGGGCATCGTAGAAGCGATGCGCGACGTCCATGTCGTTCGTTCCAACGGTGATGTGGCTGAACATGCGGGCACTCCTTGTGGAAAACCGCAGTGTCGGCGAGCACGCCGGGCATCGCAAATGGGCGCGCTACCCCGCTGCGCCCTGCGCAACGTTTGTCGCGCGCCGCTCGATCATTCTATAATGGGAATCATTCTCATTAATGACCCATGCCGATGGCCGTGCCCGCCGCCTCCAGCACTGCGCTGGCGGGGTTCTACCGCGAACACCATGGCTGGCTGCTCGGCTGGCTGCGCCGACGTACCCACAACGCCGACTGCGCCGCCGACCTGACCCAGGACACCTTCCTGCGGCTGCTCAGCCGCCGGATCGATCCCTCCGAGCTGCGCCTGCCCCGCGCCTATCTCAGCACCATCGCCCATGCACTGCTGGTCAACCATTGGCAGCGCGCGGACCTGGAGCGCGCCTACCTGGCCGCGCTGGCTGCTCAGCCGGAACCCGTACATCCCTCGGCGGAAGAGCGCACGCAGGCGCTGCAGCTGCTGCACGCGATCGCCGACATGCTGTCCGGCCTGGCCGAGCGGCCACGGCGTGCGTTCCTGCTGGCGCGGCTGTCCGGCCTGGGCTATGCGGAGATCGGCGTGCAGCTCGGCGTGTCCGAACGCATGGTCAAGAAGTACATGGCGCAGGCCATGCTGCATTGCCTGCGCCTGTCCGGGGATGCTGCGGCATGAGCGCGGTGATGGCTTCACCGGCATTGGAACAGGCTGCCGAGTGGTTCGCGTTGCGCCAGCAGGGCTGGTCTGACGGCGACCAGCAGCGCTGGCACGCCTGGCTGCAGGCCGATGCCGGGCATGCCGATGCATGGCGCCGGGTCGAGTCGGTCTGGCAATCATTCGCCCCGCTGTCTGCACCGGCCGCGGCAACGGCGCTCGATGCCGCCGGCCGCCGCCGCCGTCGCGCGCTTCGCAGCCTCGGCGGCGCCCTCGGCATCGGTGCGATCTCCCTGCTCGGCCTGCACGGGCTGCGCGAACAACGCAGCCTGCAGACGCAACACACGGTTGCGGGGCGCACCGGTCATTGGACGTTGGCCGATGGCAGCCAGTTGTGGCTCAACGCCGGCAGCGAAGTGACCATCGACATCGGCAACGGTCGCCGTGCCCTGCACCTGCTGCGCGGCGAACTGCTGCTGCAGACCGGCCACCACCCTGCGTTCACCGGCTTGCCGCTGACCGTGCATGTACCGGGCGCGCGCCTGCAGCCGATCGGCACCCGCTTTGCGGTCGGGCGCGAGGCACAGGGCAGTCGACTGGATGTATTCGAAGGAGCGGTGCGCTGCCTGCCGCAGTTCGGCGCAGCGCTGGACGTGGCTGCGGGAGACGCTGTGCGGATCGGCCCGATGGGCGGGCTCTCAACGCTCGCTGCGGATCCGCTGCGCGGCGACTGGCAGGACGGACGCCTGCAGGTGCAGGACACGCCGCTGATCCGGGTGATCGACGAACTGGCCCGCCACCACCGGGGCTATCTGGGCTGCGATCCGGCGCTCGCCACACTCAACGTCACCGCGGTACTACCGCGCCTGGACAGCCTGCAGGCCCTGAAACTGCTGGCGCGCGCCCTGCCGATCCGCATCGAGCAACGCTGGCCATGGTGGACCGTCGTGCGTCCGATCTGAAATGGCGGTTCCCTTTCTGCGCGCTCGGCGGGCCCTACAAGGGAACCCATTGCGGATGTCGCCGCCCCCATGAAACTACCCTGCCCTTCCCCTCGCCCGCTGGCCATCGCGCTGTGCCTGGCCCTGGCCACCCCGTGCCTGTTGCCGGCCGCCGCCCATGCACAGGATGCTGCCGCTGCCGTTCGCTGGCAGATCGCGGCCGGACCGCTCGACCAGGCCTTGACCACATTCGGCCAGCAGTCCGGCCTGTCCATCGCCGCCGATGCGCGCCTGACCCGAGGCCGCCACAGCGGCGGCGTGCAGGCCGCGCTCACTGCCGAGGCCGCGCTGGCGCAGCTGCTGGCCGGTACCGGCCTGACCTTCCAGCGTGATGCCAGTGGCGTGGTACTGCAGGCCGCCCCGCCCACCGACGCCGGCGTGCGCCAGATCGGCACCCTGCGTGTGGCCGGCCAGGCCAGCGAAGGCGCCTCGCCGTGGGGCCTGGCCGATGCCGATGCGGTCTACCGTGACAGCGGCTCGCGCGTGCACCTGGACCACCAGCAGCTGGAGCGCTTCCGCGGCCAGTCGATCGGCGACGTGCTGGCCGGCGCGGTCGGCGTGCACACCGGAGACGTGCGCAATGGCGGAGCACTGGACGTCAACATCCGCGGCCTGCAGGGCCAGAACCGGGTGCCGGTGATCATCGACGGCGGCCAGCAGGCCATCGACGTGTACCGCGGTTATGCCGGCGTGCAGCAGCGCAGCTACCTCGACCCGGACCTGATCAGCGCGGTCAGCATCGAGAAGGGGCCGAGCCTGGCCGCCAACGCCGCCAGCGCAATCGGTGGCGTGGTCTACATGGAAACGCTGAACGTCGATGACATTCTCGACGACGGCCAGGCCTGGGGCCTACGCGTGCGCGGCGGCGTGGCCGACAACAGCATCGACCGCACCCGCACGTTCAAGCAGATCGCGCGTGGCAGCGACAACCGCAACAGCCTGCGCGACCCGCGCGACTGGAACGGCAGCGTGGCCTTCGCCCAGCGCGGCGAAGACTGGCAGCTGGTGGCCGCTTACGCACGACGCCGCCAGGGCAACTACTTCGCTGGCAGCAACGGCGCCCACCGCTACGACGACCAGCACCTCTCCAGCGGCGGCACCGGTATGTCCAGCCAGGCGGTCTCGGACATGTACCACCCCGGCGATGAGGTACTCAACACGCACACCGACAACGAATCGTCGCTGCTGAAATTCACCTGGACACCCAACCCCGACCAGCGCCTGGAGCTGAGCCACCGCTACTTCAATTCCAGCTTCGGCGAAATCATGCCGTCGGCAATCGGGCGCGTGGGCGAGTCCAACGAATGGGTGACCTACGTGGACAAGGCCAACACCATGTTCCAGTTCGAGCCCGGGAAGATGCGGGTCAACGCCACCTCCCTACGCCATCGCTACCGCCCCGAGGCGCACCCGTGGCTGGACCTGAGCAGCACGCTGTGGTTCACCACCGCCACCAGCCGCATGTTCAACAGCAATATCGCCAATACGCCGCTGTTCAAGGAAATGGCCTCCGACCAGATGCCCGACACGCTGGGCGAGACTTACGGCCCCGGCTTGCAGTCGGACGTGAAGACCCGGCGTTGGGGCCTGGACAGCAGCAACACCACCCGCTTCAGCAACGGCCTGGGCGACTGGACGCTCCGTTATGGCGCCTCCTTCCAGCACGAGGACACCGCACCGAACTCGCCGGTGCTGCCGGTGGACTACAACAACAACCGTTACCTGCGATCGGGCACGCGCCGCGAGGCCAGCGTGGTGGCCTCGTTGCAATGGCAGCCGTGGGACTGGCTGTCACTGACCGCCGGCGGCCGCTTCATCGACTACCGCACCCGCGACCGCAACCGCGTGGCCTTCGTCAGCGAATCGCGTGACCTGCGCTACACCTTCGCGCGCCTGAGCAAGGGCGGCCAGCTGCTGCCGGGCTGGTACAAGGAGTGGTACCCGGATGTACAGGGCAACTACACCTATGACTCGCTGCGCGCCACGCCCTATGGCGACAGCACGCTGGGCCAGACCTACGATTTCGACGGATTCATCCGCGATCCGCGTGGTGCCAATGGCTTCTACACCAAGCAGATTCCCACCGCCTGGGGCTACAAGCCGGCGATCCGGCGCTCCGGCCACGGCTTTGCGCCCTATGCCGAGGCGCGCTTCAACCTCGACGCGGACACGTTCTTCTACGTGAAGTACGCGCAGGGCTGGAAGATGCCCAGTCTGTTCGAGTCGACGCTGGGCAACAGCACCTCGGCGCCGGTGGCCGACCTGAAGCCGGAGAAGAACCGTTCCTGGGACATCGGCTTCAGCCTGCTCAAGCAGGACCTGTGGCGCGACGGTGATCGCCTGGCATTCAAGGTCGCCTGGTTCAAGAACGATATCGACAACGCGATCACCCGTCGCTTCGATTCCAGCAACTGGGCCTTCTATGTCGACAACGTCGACAACTACACGGTGTCCGGTTACGAGCTGCAGTCCGGTTATGACGCCGGCATTGCCTACCTGGACCTGTCGGCCAGCTATTACCAGCGCGCGCGCACCTGCGATGCGGCCACCGCCAAGCGCCTGCGCGAAGATCCGTATGCGAAGTGGAGCAAGCTGGACGCCAAGCCAGACTGCGTGGACGGCGGCTTCGGCACCTCGTTCGTCAACGCACAGAACCCGCCGAAGTACTCGATCCACAGCACGCTGGGCTTCCGCCTGTTCGATCGCCGCCTGGATACCGGTATCCGGCGTACCTACAACAGCGGCCCTACCCATGAACTGGACAAGCCCTGGAACACCACCGGCTCGACTGGCCTGCAGAACATCTACCTGCCGACCGCGATCTACGACTTCTATGCACGCTGGCAGTTCACCCCGCGCAGCGAAGTGGAGCTGGTGGTCAGCAACCTGCGCAACACCTACTACATGGACACGCTGGCGATGAGCCTGATGCCCGGCCCGGGCCGCACCACGCGGCTGAACTTCACCGCACGCTTCTAACGGCTGCAGGAACAGCAGCGCCCCGGAGAGATCCTCCCCGGGGCGCTTGCTTGTGGCGGCTCACGCTCTGGCAGGTGCCAACCGTGGTTCTGGTAGGCGCCAACCTTGGTTGGCGCAACGATGCATCACTTCGCGGTACTCAGCAGCAGCACCGCGAAAGTGACCAGCGCGATGCCGATCCAACCAATCGGACGCAGGCGGTTGCCGAACAGCAGGCGACCGCAGGTGGCGGTACCGATCACGCCGATCGCCCCCCACATTGCATAGGCGGTGGCCAGGTCCATATAGCGCACGGCCTGGCCGAGCAGGGCAAAGGCGATCCAGACCAGGACGATCGCACCGACGCCCCAGCGCCAACGACGGAAACCTTCCGACTTGGCCACCATCATGTTGGCGGCGACGTCGATCAGTGCCGAACAGATCACGAAAAACAGGGCCAGGGTATTCATCAGTGCGCCTCCCCGAGAGTGACGCAGACGATGCCCACCACCGCCAGCACCAGGCCGGCCAGCTGCTGCAGCGACAGGCTCTCACCGAAGACGGTGAGGCCGACCACGGTCAGCAGGGTCAGGCCGAGGCCTTCCCACACCGCGTAGGCCACGCCCACCGCGATGCGGCGCACCGACTGCGCCAGGAAGAAGTAGGACAGCGCCAGCGCGCCGGCCATGACCAGATAGCCGGTCCAGCCGCCATCGCGGGCGGCATGGGCCATGAACGAGGTGCCGACCACTTCGGCGATGATCGCCACGGTCAGGCAAGCCCAGGCGACCAGCGCGCCACGGGCGGGAACAGTACGGGACATGTGAAACTCCTTGCAGGACGGGGACCGCGCCGCCTCATCAATGGATCCACGCCGCGCGTGGAGGGTCCGGAACGCCCCTCGCAGACAGGGGCGACGGGGATTAGTATCATCGTCTTTTACGGTGGTATCAAAATGGATTCCATCGATAGGAGCGATGGATCAATGCCCTATTCCCCTGAATCCCTGCAGGCCTTCGTGGAAGCCGCCGCGCTGGGCTCGTTCTCGGCCGCGGCACGGCGGCTGCGCAAGACCCAATCGACGGTCAGCACCGCCATCGCCCACCTGGAGGCCGACCTGGGCGTGAGCCTGTTCGATCGCAGCGGGCGCTACCCGCAGCTGACCGAGGCCGGGCGCCAGGTGCTGGGGCACGCGCAGGAGATCCTGGCCGCCGATGCGCGCCTGCAGCAGTTGAGCGTGCGTCTGGCCGCGCCGGTCGAGCCGCGCCTGACCGTTGTGTTTTCCGATGTCTACCAGCTCGATCCCGAGCAACGGATCCTGCAGCGCTTCGCCGAGGCATTCCCGGAAATCGAACTGGAATGGCTGGATGCCGAGGGCGAGGACGTACTGGAGCTGGTCGCCAGTGGTCGTGCCGGTCTGGGCCTGCTGCCACGGCAGGAGCACTATCCGGATGGGCTGGTGGCACGGCCGCTGGCGCATCACAGCGAACTGTCGGTGTACGTGGCGCGCGAACACCCGCTGGCCAGCGCCGGGCGTCGCGCTGCCGCACAGCTGGCGCGGCACCGGCAGGTGCGCCTGAGCGCGGAAGTCGATCAATCGCGCGTGGTCACCGGCCTGGCGTGGACCGCCACTGACTATCTGATGGTGATGGAGATGGCCGAGGACGGCATCGGCTGGGCCGAACTGCCGCGGGCACTGGTGCAGCGCTACGACCGTGGCCGGCTGGTGGAACTGACCCTGCCCGGCTGGCCGCGGCGCATCCACAGCGACCTGCTGTGGCGCCGCGACACGCCGCCGGGACCTGCCGCACTATGGTGGGCCGACGCGCTGGGGTGAACCGAAAAAGGGGACGGAGGGGATTAAGTCGTTTATGCATAAACGACTTAATCCCCTCCGTCCCCTTTTTTGTGTGTCAGCGGTGGGCGAGCGCGTAATCCAGCGCCGAGCATACTGCCGCCACCTGCGCGTCGTTGCACTGCTGCGGGGTCGCGCGCGGGCTGTCCGGGTAGACCTCGGTGGTGGTGGTGTACTTCGCGCCGGTAATGCCGGCGCACAGGCCCAGCTTCACCAGCGGGTACTCGATCACGCCATGGGCCACCACCGGCGAACCGATGATCTCGCCCTTGTCGTCGGCCGGCGCGATGTGGGTGACCTTCTCCACCGCGGCGATGACCGCCTGCTGGAACGCCGCCTGCGGGTTCTCGCTGTCGTCCACCAGGTAGAAGCCATCGGGAATCAGGCCCGGCTCGAACGGCTTGCCGTCACGCGCGGCCAACGCCGGGCGGAACTCACTCTCGTCGCTGTCGGTGGTCTCGTGCAGGTCGATGTGCAGCACGAACTGGTCCTTGATCGGTGCGATCAGCTCGATCAGCGCGGTCGACTCGCGGGCCGGGCCATCGGCGCGGAAATTGCGGTTCGGGTCGATCGCATCGAAGTTCCAGCGGTTGATGCGCTCGAAGCCCCACGGATTCACGCACGGTGCCACCAGCAGGTTGGCCTTGCCGGCGTAGTCGGCGGCGTGCTTTTCGAGGAATTCCAGCGCACCCATCACGCCGCTGGTCTCATAACCGTGCACGCCACCGGTAACCAGGGCAGCCGGCAGCGCCGGGTTCCAATCGCGGCTGCGCAGGGCGAACAGAGTGTAGGTATCGCCAGCGTAGTCGAGCTGGCCATACGCCACCTTGTCGAAGCGCGAGGCCAGCGACTCGATGCGCGGCAGCACCTCCTCGTCATAGCGACGCAGGCGCTGCTGGCGGCCACGCCACAGCTCCCGTTCCGCCGCTCCCCACGGCTGGCCAGGGGTTCCGACGGGGTAGAAGGCGGCTTGGGACATGGCGGATCTCAGCGAGTCAGGAAGCAATCGCCCACTCTATCACCGGGGCGTCGGCATGAACCGGGGATGCATTCCAATAGCGAATGGAATCAGCAATAATTCTCATTTACGACCTTCCACAGCCCGCACCGATGCCCATCCACGCCCTGCAACCGGCCGGCCTACCCCTGGCCGCCGCCCTCGCCCTGTGCCTGCTTCCGGCCACCCGCGCCTTCGCCCAGGACAGCGCCACCACGCTGGACAGCATCCAGGTCTCCGGCAGCTGGCTGGGCACCGGCCTGCATGACAGCGTCAAGAGCTTTGCCGGTGCACGCACGGTGGTCGACCGCCAGCGCATCGAGGCCAGCGGCGCGGCCAGCATCGGTGATGCCATGCGCCGCATCCCCGGCGTACAGGTCACCGACAACTCCGGCACCGCCGGCAGCTCGGTCTCGCTGAACATCGGCGTGCGCGGCCTGACCGGGCGCTACTCGCCGCGCTCGACCGTACTGCTGGACGGCGTGCCGCTGGCGGTGGCGCCGTATGGCCAGCCGCAGCTGTCGTTCGCGCCGACCAGCCTGTCCAACATCGAATCGATCGATGTGGTGCGCGGCGGCGGTGCGGTGCGCTACGGCCCGCAGAACGTGGGCGGCATCATCAACTTCAGCACCCGTGCCATTCCCACCGGCGCCGGCCTGCACGGCGAAGCCGGCGTGCGTTACACCGCCTACGACCACGGCGGCGGCGACAGCACCCAGTACAACGCCTTCCTCGGCGGTACCGGCGACAATGGCCTGGGCGCGGCCCTGCTGTACTCCGGCCAGGACGGCCGCGGCTGGCGCCAGGGCAGCGATGACCGCTTCAACGACCTTGCGCTGAAGTTCGCCTACGCCATCGATGCGCAGCAGGAACTGCGCGCCAAGCTGTCCTACTACGATGTGCGCTCGCTGACCCCGGGCGGCCTGACCCGCGCCCAGTACGAGGCCGATCCGTTCCAGAACACCCGCCCCACCGATTTCTGGAAGGGCCACCGCACCGGCATAGACCTGGGCTACACCAACACGCTGTCCGACAACAGCGAGTTCGAGGTGCTGGCCTATTACAACGAAAGCAACCGTGCCAGCTCGCTGGTCAATGCCGCCAATACCCAGTTGACCGTGCAGCCGCGCGACTACCGCGTGCTCGGCATCGAGCCACGCTACACCCAGCGCCTGCACTGGGGCGCCAGCGTGCACGACATCACCGCCGGCTACCGTTTCCTGCGCGAGCGTGGCAACGACCGCAGCTACACCGTCACCCGCCGCACTGGCGCGGCCAGCGCCACCACCCGCTTCGACAACGCCACCGATGCCCATGCGTTCTACATCGACGACCGCATCGCGATCGGCCAGTGGCGGATCACCCCGGGCGTGCGCATGGAATGGATCGACATGGACCGCCGCCAGGCCGGGGGCACGGCGACCTTCAGCAGCCGCAACGACAAGGCCCTGCCCTCGCTCAACATCGCCTACCTGCTGACCCCGCAGCTGACCGTGTTCGGCAACTACACCACCTCGTTCGGGCCGGTGCAGAACATCCAGCTGAATTCGCAGACCGCCAGCAATCCGCTGAACCCGGAGGTGGCAAAGACCGCTGAACTGGGCGCGCGCTGGCAGGACGGTGCACTGCGTGCGGAAGTGACCGTATTCAAGATGCGCTTCGACAACCAGATCCTGCAGGTGCCGGGGATCACCCCGCCGACCTTCCAGAACATCGGCGCCACCGACCACAAGGGCGTGGAAAGCGCGCTGGAGTACCGCTTCGCCGAAGACAGCGCACTGGCCGGGCTGGAGCTGTACGCCAACTACACCTGGACGAAGGCGATCCAGCAGTCGGGCGACAACCGTGGCCTGGACGTGCCGTTCTACTCGCGCGACACCGACAGCGTCGGCGCCCGCTACGCGCTGGCCGGCTGGACCTTCAATGTCTCCAGCACCCACCAGAGCGGCCAGTTCTCCGATGCCGCCAACACCTGGGAAGAAACCGCCGATGCGCGCGTGGGCCGCGTGCCGGGCGTGCGCCTGTGGAACGCGCAGGTGGCCTGGCAGGTGCCGGGCCTGGGCGACAGCGAGATCGCGCTGGGCGTGAACAACCTGGCCGACAAGCGCTGGTACACCCGCAACGTCGATGGCAACGCCGGCCGCATGGTGGCCGCGCCGCGCACGTTCTACGTGCAGGGCCGCTACCGCTTCTGAGGCGATAACCGCCCGATGCAGTGACGGTGGCGATCACGGTGGCGGCGTATCATGCCGCCACCATGTCACTGCCTGTTTCGCCATCGCGCCTGCATTCGGCCTTCCAGGGCCTGCGCCTGCGGCTGCGCGGCAGTGACCTGTGGTTCATTGCGCTGGCGCTGCTGGTCGGCCTGCTTGCCGGCTACCTGACCCTGCTGCAGTCGGGCATCGCGCGCTGGCTGCAGGGCACCCTGTACGGGCTGGACGAAGGCATGCGCCTGAGCTCCCTGCCCGCGCTGACCTGGACCGCGCTGCTGGTGCTGCCGCTGGGTGGCCTGCTGGTGGGCCTGGTCAGCCTGGCGGCGACACGACTCAAACGGCCCCTGCTCGATGCGGTGGAAGCCAATGCCCTGCACGGCGGCCGCATGTCGATGCGCGACAACCTGATCGTGCTGACCCAGACCCTGCTGTCCAATGGGTGCGGCGCCTCGGTGGGTCTGGAGGCTTCGTATACACAGATGGGCGCCGGCAGTGGTTCGCAGCTGGGCCGGGTGATGCGCCTGCGCCGCAATGACGTGCGCATCCTGGTCGGCGCCGGTGCCGCCGGTGCCATCGCCGCCGCCTTCGGTGCGCCATTGGCCGGTGCGTTCTACGCCTTCGAGATCGTCATCGGCGCCTACACCCCGGCCGCACTGGCGCCGGTGGCGGTGGCTGCACTGGCCGGCGCGTTCGTGGCCGACCAGGCCGGCATCGAGGCCTACCTGCTGCCCGCTGCCTCGACCATCGACGTGCGCGCCGCCGACTACGCCATCTACGGCCTGCTCGGCTGCTGCTGCGCGATGGTCGGCATCGCGGTGATGCGGCTGATCGCCTCGATCGAGGGCACGGTCAAGCGCAGCCCGTTGCCGCTGTGGGGCCGCCCGGTGGTGGGCGGCCTGCTGCTGATTCCGCTGGCCCTGGCCAGCCCGCAGGTGTTGTCGTCCGGCCATGGCGCCCTGCACCTGGACCTGACCACGCATCTGCCGCTGATCTGGATCGGCGGCCTGCTGACCCTGAAGTGCCTGGCCTCGGGCATCTCGCTGGGGTTCGGCTTCCGGGGCGGGCTGTTCTTTGCCTCGCTGTTCATGGGCACCCTGGTCGGCGCGTTGTTCGCCGGCCTGCTGGCCATGGCCACCGGCGTGCCGGTGATCGACGCCACCTCCGCCGCGCTGGCCGGCATGGCGGCGCTGGCCGCAGCCGTGGTCGGCGCGCCAATGACCATGGCCATGCTGGTGCTGGAAGGCACCCACGACTTCCTGTTGACCAGCGTGGTGATGAGTGCGGTGCTGGTCTCCAGCACGCTGGTGCGGCAGTGGTTTGGTTACTCGTTCTCGACCTGGCGCATGCACCTGCGCGGCGAGACCATCAAGAGCGCCCGCGACGTGGGCTGGGTGCAGAACCTCAACGCCGGCCGGCTGATGCGCAAGGGCGTGGCCACCGCCCCGTCCGACCTTGACGCCGAGGCGTTCCGCCAGCGCTTCCCGCTGGGCTCGGGCAGCCGGGTGATCCTGATCGACAGCGAGGGCCACTACGCCGGCATCGTGCAGATTCCACGCGTCTACGGCGACGGCGTGAAACCGGAGACCGCGATTGGCGAGCTGGCCGAGAACCGTGACGTGTCACTGTCGCCGGCCTCGGACGTGGTCAGCGTGATGCAGCGCTTCGACCAGACCCAGGCCGACGAACTGGCCGTGGTCGCCGCCGACGGCCAGGTGCTGGGCGTGGTCTCTGAAGCCTTCGTACGCAAGCGCTACGCCGAGGAGCTGGACAAGCGCCAGCGCGAACTGATGGGCGAGCGCGTCGACGACACCGACTGACCCCGCAAAAAAGGGGACGGAGGGGATTAAGTCGCTTCTGGCACTTTCGAAATCCACGCATGGCGTGGATCTACTGTCACCTCGACCGGGTAGACTCCGGCCATGCGCTTCATTGAGACCTTCCAGGCCGGCCCCTTCGCCGACACCGTGGTCAGCCTGCTGGCCGCCTTCGTGCTGGGTACGCTGATCGGCGCCGAGCGCCAGTACCGGCAACGCACGGCCGGCCTGCGCACCAACGTGCTGGTGGCGGTAGGCGCCGCCGCCTTCGTCGACCTCGGCATGCGCATCGCCGGCAGTGCCGAGGCGGTACGGGTGATCTCCTACGTGGTCTCCGGTGTCGGCTTCCTCGGTGCCGGCGTGATCATGAAGGAAGGCATGAACGTGCGCGGCCTGAACACCGCCGCCACCCTGTGGTGCTCAGCGGCGGTCGGCAGCTGCACCGGCGCGGACATGCTGGCAGAAGGCGTGCTGCTGACAGTCTTGATCATCGCCGGCAACACCCTGCTGCGGCCTCTGGTGAATGCGATCAACCGCATTCCGATCAACGAGGCTGCCACCGAGGCCACCTACGAGGTGCGCCTGAGCGTGGATGCCGAAGCCGTGCCACGGGTACGCGAGCGCCTGGTCGATGCGCTGGAAGCCGCGCAGTACCCGGTCGGCGATGTGCAGGTGGTCGAGCATGCCGACGCACCTACCGATGTGATCGCGGTGCTGGTCAGTACGGCGGTCAGTGCCGACGAGCTGGACGTCGTGCTGGCACGGATGGAGCATGTGCCGGGCGTGCTGCATGCCACTTGGGAAGTCAGTACCCGCGATTGAGTCATCCACGCATGGCGTGGATCTACCGAGGTCGCGTCGCAGCAGATCCACGCCATGCGTGGATGCTCGTCCCTCACCCACCCGCCATGCGCTGCTGTGCCCGCAGCAACTTGCGGAATGAACCGCACTGCCGCGCGTCCTGCGCTTCCGGGCAGGCCGCCGCACGTTGCAGGTGCCGGCGTACCCGCTGCAGCCGGGTGATCTGCCGCTGCAGCACATCGGCTTGCGCCAGCAGGGCCTCCCGGTCCAGCGAGATACATCCACGCTGCGGCGGCAGCGATGCTCCGATCTGCTGCAGCGACAGCCCGGCTGCCTGGCCGAGACCGATCAATGCCAGCCGTTCCAGCACCTGCTCGTCATACTGCCGACGCAGGCCGCGACGGCCCAGCGCCTGCAACAACCCCAGCTGTTCGTAGTAACGCAGGGTCGAGGCCGGCACGCCACTGCGCCGCACCACCTCGCCGATATCCAGTTCATGCACGGGCTTGACCTCAAGTGACCTTCAAGCGCCAACCTATGGGCAACTACCCACCGAGGCAAGGCCATGGCCAGCACGTCCCCCGTTGATCAGAACGCCCTGTGGAACGGCCCTGGTGGCCAGATCTGGGTTGCGCAGCAGGCCATTCTCGACGGCCTGTTCCAGCCGATGGCCGACCTGCTGGTGGCCGAACTTCCGGATACCGTCACGCAACTGCTCGACATCGGCTGCGGTACTGGCGCCAGCCTGCTGGCTGCTGCCGCAGCGCGCCCGGCGGCACACTGCACCGGCCTGGACATCTCCGCGCCGATGCTGGCGCTGGCCCGCCAGCGCGCCGAGGCCGCCGAGCTGGATGCGGAATTCATCGTCGCCGACGCGCAGCGGCATCCGCTGCCGCCCGCACACTTCGACTGGATCCAGTCACGCTTGGGCGTGATGTTCTTCGAGGATACCGGTGCGGCCTTCGCCAACCTGCACCGCGCGGCACAGTCCGGTGCCGGACTGCGCTTCATCGCCTGGCGCAGTGCCGGGGAGAATCCGTTCATGACCACCGCCGAGCGCGCCATCGGCGATGAACTGGATCTTCCAACCCGGGTACCCGGCGCACCAGGACAATTCGCCTTCGCCGATGGCGAGCGTGTGCAGCGCCAGCTGCAGGACGCCGGTTGGAATGACGTGGAGGTTGTTGCAGTGGACCTGCCCTGCTCGATTGCCCGCGAAGACCTGCCGACCTACGTCGGCCAGCTGGGCCCGTTGGGATTGGCACTGCGATCGATGCCGGAAGCCCGCGCCGCCGTGCTTCGCGAAAAGGCATTGGCCGCATTCGCGCCGTTCATCGAAGGTGACCGCGTTCGCGTGGATGCCGCCTGTTGGCTGGTCCGCGCCCGCGCCTAGAAAAAAGGGGACGGAGGGGATTAAGTCGCACATGCCCCGTTTGTGCCGGATACGACTTAATCCCCTCCGTCCCCTTTTTCTTCTACAGCGCCTCGCCGGCGTCGGCCAGGCGCGATTCGATCAGGGCGTACCACTGCTGCAGCACGTCTATCAGCATGTCCAGCTCGGCGTCGGTGCGCTGCGCGCGGCCGCTGCGCAGGCAGGCCTGGGCTTCCTGCAGCTGGGCCAGGAACCCGGCCACGGTATCGGCCTGCAGGATCAGGCCCGGCAGGCGCCGCCCGGGGATGCGCACCACGGCATGGTTGCCGAGCTGGCCGTACACGCTGAGCGTAGCTTCCGTCTTCATGGAGAGTGGCAGGAATTGGGCATTCATCGCGTGCACCGTTTGAAAACCTGAGCCGCAGGCAGGCGTGGACGACGGGGGAGACGTTGCCACGCCTGCCGGCGGTCAGGGGGGACTCGGGATGCCGGGGCATCGCCCCGGCGCAGGAAGGTCAACGTGGCTGCGCCATCCCGGCGATCTGCACGCGCCGGTTCGGCGCCAGGCAGGCAATCAGCTCGCGCCGGTTGCGCTGCCCGCACTGAACAATCGGCTCGGCCGCGCCGCGCCCCTCGGCACTGATGCTGGCTGCAGGCACACCCCCCTGCACCAGCGCGTTGCGCACGGCGTCGGCGCGGCGCTGCGACAGCGTCTGGTTGTAGCTGGCGCTGCCGATACGGTCGGTGTAGCCGGTTACCCGGATCGACTGCACCTGCGCTGCGTCGCGCACCTGCGCCAGGACGCCCTGCACCGCATGCTGGCCTTCAGCACTGAGCACCGCGCTGTCAAAGCCGAACAGCGCATCGGCCGACAGCCGCAGCGGCTGTTCCGGCAGCGGTGCCGGTGGCGGTACCGGCGGAGCCGGTGGCCGCGGCGGGTCGAGCACGGCTGCGCACGATTCCGGCTTCCAGTAACCCGCCTGGGCAATGCCCTTGCTGTCAAAGCGGACCTGGAACTGGCAGGTGAAGTACTCCGCGCCCTGTGCGGTGCGGAAATTGAACAGGTAGTTCCACTCGCGAACGCCCCACATGCCTTCGTTGAAATGCGGCGTGCCCAGCAGCGTGTACAGCTGCCGCTTGCTCATGCCAGGCGCAAAGCGGCGCAGGTCGGCGACGTCGGGATAGATGCCTTCCTTCAGCGAGGCCTTCGAGGCCTCCGGGAAGTGCACGGCGGTGGCTTCGGCAGGACCGTCGGCGGCCGGCGCATGGCTGCGGCAGGCGGCCAGCAGGCCCATCCCCAGGATCAGGCCCAGCGTGGCGGCACACTGGCCGGCGCGGGCGATGCGATGCTGTTTCATGTCATTCCCCCTGTAGACGTTTCCGCGATGCCGGGCCGCGCGTGCGGCCCGGCGGCGGGGATCACCACTGGATGCCGGCACCGACGGCCACACCGGCCTCGCCACGGCTGTTGGTCGAACCGCTGAACTTGTAGATCCAGCGGCCGCCTTCGGAGACACCGGAGATGCCGAGCGCCACGCCCGATTCGCCGTTGTAGCTGCCAGCCGCGATCGAGGCCATGCTGCGGCCCGCCTCGCTGGGCTGCGGCAGCGCTGCGGTGGCCATCGCCGAGGCGATACCGGCCGAGGCACGGTTGTCGGTCTTGCGCAGGTCACGTTCGAAGCCGCCCATGCGCTCGTCGGTGTAGGCCTTGGACCAGTCCAGGGTCTGCGCCATGCCCGACTTCAGCTGGTCCACGTTGACCGCATCGGTACCGGCGGTGCCCGCAGCAACGTTGCGCACCGTGGTCGGGCCGCTGCTGGTGCTGCCAAGGGTGACACTGTTGTAGTTGGTGGCACCGTTGACCGTTGTGTCGTAGCGGATGGTGCCCTGCTGAGAGGCCTGCAGCTGGCGCACGTTGACCGCATCGGTAGCCTGCGAGCCGTCGGCCACGTTGACCACCTGGCGTTCGGCACCGCTGGCGCCCACCGAAACCGTGTTGGCCCGGTTCGCCACCGAACCCGCACCCAGCGCCACCGAGTTGTCGGCCTGCGCCTGCGAACCATTGCCCAGCGCGGTCGAGTTGGCACCGGCTGCGGTGGAGCCTGCACCGCCGGCGGCCGAGTTGGCACCGCTGGCGGACGGATCGGCCAGGTTGTTGGTGTTGTTGGCACGGAAGCTGCCGGCCACGTTGGTGATGTTCTGGATCTTCTGGTCCGTGTAGGACTTGGACTGGTCAATGGCGTAGTTCACGCCATTCTTCAGCTGGCCGACATTGGTCGCATCGTGGTCGTCCGAGCCATCGGCAACATGGGTGATCTTGCGCTCGCTGCCGCTGCTGCCGATCGACACCTCGCCAGCGGAGTTGCTGGCACCGGTCTGGCCGTAGGCGCCGGTATAGCCGCTCTGCGCGCCGACACTGGCCACCGAACCGGCACCCAGCGCCACGCTGTTGCCGGCACTGCTGCTGGCGCCGTTACCGACCGCCACGCTGTTGGCACCGGCTGCACTGGCCTGCGGACCGACCGCAACCGCTTCCGCACCGGCCGCGGTGGCTGCGGCTGCCGTCGAGTTCACCGCCAGGTAGGCACTGCCACCGCCACCGTTGGTGATGCGCTGGTTGAGGACCTTCAGCGAGCCATCGACGGCAGTGAAGGCGGCGGTGACGTTGTTGTAATCGCCGCTGGTGAAGGTGCCATCGGTGGCGATGCTGGAGATGCTGAACTTCGGCGCGGTCCACACATTGGTGGTGCCGTTGTAGGCGGTGGTGCCACCGAAGTAGTTGGCGATGGTGCTGTTCGTGCTGAACAGCTGGTCGCCAGTGATCGCATCACTGCTGCCGGCCAGGATGCTGCCGGCAGCGACGTTGGTCACCTTCACTGCACCCGTGCCGGTCCCCTTGAGCGTCACGCTGTTGACCACATTGCCAGCGCCATCGACGTCGTACTTCACGGCCAGCTTGTCGATCTCGCCGGTCTGGTCGGCAACGTTGGCCAGCGAGTTGCTGACCGCATCGAACGCGGTGCCGACATCGTTGTAGCTGCCCTTGGTCACGGTGCCGTTGGCGGCGACGTTGTTGATCGAGTAGGTCGGCGCGGTCAGCACGCCACTGGCGTTGACTGCTGCGCCACCGCCCAGATGGGTGGCCACTGCCTGGTTGGCGGCGAACAGCTGGGCACCATTGATGGCCTCGCTGCTGGTGGCACTGACCTGGCCCGGGCCGAGGTTGCGCAGCGTGGTGGCGGTGCCGGCCTGGCCCAGCGTGGCGCTGGCGTAGTTGACGCTGCCATCGGCGTTGAGGTCATAGCGCAGCGCCCCCTGCTCCGACGCCTGGAGCTGGCCCACGTTGACCGCATCGGTCGCCGCGGTACCGGCCGCCATGTTGGTGACCTGGCGCTCGGCACCGGCGGCGCCGATCGACACCGAGTTGGCACGATCGGCCAGGCTGCCCGCACCCACCGCGATGCTGTTGGCCGCCGTCGCCCGCGCATTGGTGCCGACCGCGATCGAATCGGTGCCACTGGCCACCGCTTCAGTGCCAGTCGAGTTCACCCGCAGGTATTTGGTACCTCCGTTGCGGATATCGGTGATCTGCGAGTTGAGGTTGACCAGCGAGCCATCCACCGCCGCGAAGGCATCGGTGGCATTGGTGTACAGGCCCTTGGCGATGGCGCCACCGGTGGAGATCGTGCTGATCTCGAACAGCGGTGCAGTGAAGATGCCGCTGGCAGGATCGAAGGCCGCACGACCACCGAAGAAGCCGGCGATCGCGCTGTTGGTGGCCGCCAGCTGGCCGCCGTTGACCGCTTCCAGGCTGCCGGCGGTGACCGCACCGGCGGCGAGGTTGCCGATGGTGGTGGTGCCGGTGCCTGCGCCGAGCGTGACCCGGCGATAGTTAGGATTGCCGCCGGCGTCCAGATCGTAGGTCACCGCAGCATCCGCCACGCCGTTGATCAGGCTGATCGCGCCCTTCAACTGCGCCACGTTGACCGCGTCGGTGTTGACGCTGCCGGCGGCCACATTGGTGATCTGGCGCTCGCCGCCTCCGGCGGTGCCCACCGACACTTCACCCGCCGAGACCTGCGGTGCGGTGAGGCCATAGGCACTGTAGCTGGCCTGCGCGCCGCGCAGCGCGGCCGAGCGGTAGCCCAGCGCAACCGAGTTGGCCTGGTTGGAGGTGGATTCGGCACCCAGCAGGGTCTGCCCGTTGGCGGTACCGACGGCACTGTCACCGACGACGACCGAGTGGCCCATGCGCGCGGCATAGTCGGCCGTCGGCACGCCGGTGGGGTTGCTGGGATCGTTCACACCATCGCCGGGGAAGGCGACATTGGCATCGACCTTCGGCAGCTCGTGGCGTGCGTTGGCACCGATCACCACTTCCTTCGACCCGTTGGCGAAGGCGCCATCGCCCATCAGCACCTGGTAGTCCTGGGCCGCGTTGACGGCCCAGCAGGAAATGTCGGCCAGCGCGATGTCCAGGCACTTGGCCGCCCAGGCCGGAGAATCCTTCGGCAGCAGCAGGCCCAGCAAGCCCCCCGGATTGCCGTTGTTGATGTTGTAGATATAGCTGTCGGAGGTGACGCCACCGATCAGGGTCAGGTGCGAGCTGCCACCCGTAGCCGCGCCGCCCAGACCGTTGAGCGTGCTGCCAACTGGCGACAGGTTGACCACCGGCAGGCCCAGCACATTGACCGTCGAATAGGTCTGCATCACGTTGGCGTTGCTGAGCTTGAGATTGCCGTTGCTCAGGTAGCCGTTGCCGCCGAACAGGCTGGTGGTGGTCGGCCCGATCAGCTGGCCGACATTGCCGACCAGGCCACCGGTACCGATGATCAGGCCCGCATTGGGATCGGCCGCCGCCGGCGCCTTCGGGCTGGTCGGCGGAATCGCCGAGGGTTTGGTCAGGCCGAGACCGCCCAGCGTGCCTCCCACCAGGCCGCCCACTGCGCTGCCCAGGTTGCCGATGGTGCCATTGAGATTGCCGTTGAGCAGGTTGCCCACCGCGCTGCCGACACTGCCCAGCGTGCTGCCCAGCACGCCACCCAGGCCGCTGGCGGGGCTGCCGGTGGTGCCGTTGAGAATGCCGCCGACTGCTCCGCCGACCGTGCCGACGGTATTGTTGAGCGTGCCGCCCACCGCGCTGCCGACCTGGCCAACCGTGCCGTTGAGTGCACCACCCACTGCACTGCCAACCTGGCCGACCGTGCCGTTCAGCGCACCACCGACCGCGCCGCCGACAGTGCCGACAGTTCCGTTCAGAGCACCACCCACCGCACTGCCGACGGTACCGACGGTGCCGTTCAGTGCGCCACCGACTGCGCTTACCGTGTTGTTGAGCGTACCGCCCACTGCGCCGCCGACGGTACCGACGGTACCGTTCAGTGCGCCACCGACCGCGCCGACCGTGTTGTTGAGCGTGCCGCCCACTGCGCTGCCTACCTGGCCAACGGTGCCGTTCAGAGCTCCGCCCACCGCACCGCCGACGGTACCGACGGTACCGTTCAGTGCGCCACCGACCGCGCCGACCGCGTTGTTGAGCGTGCCGCCCACCGCGCTGCCTACCTGACCAACCGTTCCGTTGAGCGCGCCGCCCACTGCACTGCCAACAGTGCCGACAGTACCGTTCAGAGCACCGCCAACTGCACCACCAACTGCGCCGACCGTGTTGTTGAGCGTGCCGCCCACTGCGCCGCCTACCTGGCCAACGGTGCCGTTCAGAGCTCCGCCCACCGCACCGCCGACGGTGCCGACGGTACCGTTCAGTGCGCCACCGACCGCGCCGACCGCGTTGTTGAGCGTGCCGCCCACTGCGCTGCCTACCTGACCAACCGTTCCGTTGAGCGCGCCGCCCACTGCGCCGCCAACGGTGCCGACCGTGCCGTTCAGAGCACCGCCAACTGCACTACCAACAGTGCCGACAGTACCGTTCAGAGCACCGCCAACTGCACCACCGACTGCGCCGACCGTGTTGTTGAGCGTGCCACCCACTGCGCTGCCAACCTGACCAACCGTTCCGTTGAGTGCGCCACCCACTGCACTACCAACGGTGCCGACCGTGCCGTTCAGCGCGCCGCCCACCGTGCTACCGACCGCACCTGCGGCACCGTGAAGCGTCCCACCGACAGCGCCCACCGCTCCGCCCACCAGGTTGCCAACGCCCAGCGCGCTGTGCTGCGCGGCCACGGTCGTCTGTCCGGCCAGCTTCAGGTTGCGATCGGCGACTACTTCCTGGCCGTCCGGCGCCTGCACGCGCACCTTGCCGGCGACGCCGGCATCGAACGCGGCACTGATGGCACGATCATGGGTTTCACCCGGCAGTTCTTCCTTGGCCGGCAGCGTGACCGCCGCCGTCGCCCTGGCCTGGCCCTGCCCTTCGATGTGATGGCCGGCGACCGCCAGATGCGTGTCGGCCTTGCCGTCGACGGTGGCTTTCAGCCCAGGCAGTGATCCGGCGGATGCACCGCTGAGGCCGGCGGCGGCCTGGGCACCCGTATCGATCGAAGCGACCTGGCGGCCAGCGATGCCGACCTTCGCCTTGGCGCGCGCATCGGCAGCGACGCCCAACGGTGCCTGCGCGCCGGGCGCAACGTGCGCAGCCAGCGATGCATCCACCTGTGCCGCCCTGCCCGCGGCGTTGCCCAGGCCAACATTGGCGCGGACATCAGCCGCCAGCGCCGGCACGGCCACCTGCTTCGGCGCGGTGTTCGCTGCCAGCTTCACCTGCACGGTGGCCGGCAATACGTCACGCACCACCGGCAGCGACGTGGTGTTCAACTGCAGGCCCAGGCGAGCGTCCGCACTGATTGCGGGGCTGCTCTGCGCCTGTCGCGCAGCGGCGGCCAGGGCCACTTCCGCGTCGACCTTGACCGGCATCGGCTGCGCATACTTCGCCGCAAGCGCTTGCAGGTCACGCAGCGATTGATTGGTTTCCGATGCCCCTGCGTGGCCGCTGGCCAGCGCACACAGCAGTGCCAGGGCCAGCGCGGTCGGCATCAGCAGGAAGGCGCGCGGATCGCGTGCGGCGCTGCCGCCGCTATCGCCGGTGGCCAGTTCCGAGGCCACAACCAGAGCATTGAGCTGGCGGTTCCATACACGCCGGTAGATGCGGTTCATGAGCATTTCCCCCGTAGGCGAACAACTGGAATGTCAGTGGACTTGCCGTTAGGCAGGTGACTGACATTTCAGCGGTTGCAACGGCGGCGGTGCACTTCAATCCGGCACGGAAATCGCGCATTCCGGCAAATCCACGGTCGGAATCGGCAGCCGGTTATGCAGAAGCGGCAACACGATCGGCAAGCGGATACGCAATTCCGGCATGAACGCCGCGAAAACCCTTACCGGACTTGGCTCAGGCCGGTTGGCCGATCTGCGCGGGCGCGCGCATCAGGGTGTCGCGCGGCAGTTCGCCGAATACCTTGCGGTAATTGTCGGCGAAGCGCGAGAGATCCCACAGGCCGCAACTCAGGGCGATGGCTTTCACTGAGCGGCGGCTGGAATCGGCCATCGACAGGCTGCGGCAGGCCGCGCACAGGCGCAGCATGGAGAGATAGCGGTTCGGCGAGGTTCCAAACAGGTCCTCGAACGCATAGCGCAGGCCGCGCTCGCTGACGCCTGCGGCATCACAGATCTCGTTCATGTAGATATTGCGGCGCAGGTTGAGCCGCATGAAGTTCTCTGCACGCTGCGCGATCAGATAATGCGTGCGCCGCGCACGGCTGCAGCCCGGGCGATCCGCCGCACCGGCGCCCAGAAGAGCCTGCACATGCTCATGCAGCAGGCTTTCGGTTTCTTCCGGCTGCAGGCCTGCACCCTGCCCCAGCTGCAGGTGCAGCTGCTGGTAGTGGCGTGCCAGCGGCGTGGCTTCGCTGGCCAGGTTGAACAATGACAGTGCCTGGCCAGCAGGTGGCGTGCTGCGCAGGCTCAGTTCGGTCAGCTTGCGCTGCACGCGGGCCACCGGCACCAGCATCAGGGTCATGTGCGTGCCCGGGCTCAGGGTGAACTCACTGATGCCCTCCGGCATGATCGTCAGCGCCATTCCGGGCGTGAGCGGCACGCCATGGCACCAGCTCAGCGTTTCATCGGTGGCGTGCAGATACCCCAGCATCGCCCAGTCCGGCGGCAGCATGAAGCGGCCACGGCAATGGAAACCGCAACTGATGCTGCAGAACAGGGCTTCCTCGTGCACGCGCGAAGCGAACGCCGCACGTGGCCCATTGCCATCAAGCAGCAGCAGTTCGACATCACAGACACGAAGCACGCCGCTCAGCGTGGCCAGGTCTATCGACCGGAGGCCGCTGTCGTCGCTGTCTTCTACCCCACCATCGACCATGACAGTGTTGTCCCCCGTTGATCCGCCATGCGATGCGGCCCCCACTGCCTGACAGGGCGCGCATCGATCCATTAACCACTTCCGATGCCGTGCCGGCCGCACCGGCTTCGATGCGACCGACCAGGGAAATGCAATAGCTTGAATGCGAGTATGCCCAATAATCCGCAAAGGTAAACCCGCGGACTTAAATGATAAAAATAGATACACAGGTGAAGAAAATGTCGGAGCGAGTGGCACGGTTTTCGCATGCACCCGGAAAGCGAATCACATTATCTACACGACAATGAATCGTTTTGCCTTCGAACGGATTTTCGTCACAGAAGCAATCTGAAATTTTCAGGTTTTCGGGGTTTCTGCCGAATTTGCATATAGGTTCCAGTTGCAGCCAACCGCCATTCAGGCAAAGTCGATATCACGGTGATCCGGCCATCTGATCTGGCCGCACCCAGGGGGACAGCATGACCACGCACGCATCATTGGATGCCTCGACCACCGGCCCCAAGCCGTGCGGTCGCGACCGTGCGGCCAATGTCCCGGCTGGAAACGATCACCCTGCTTGAGCACAGCGGGTCCATCCCGCCGTGCCTCCTCCGCCAGGACGCGCGGAGGCCCACGGACGATCCCGGCGGAGCCGGGCCACCGCCCAACGCAGGTGTACTGCATCCGCAGACAGGTAGAGGGAGACATTGGTCATGAACGCATCGATCCGCAAATTCCTGAAGGAAGAAGACGGTGTCACCGCGCTCGAGTACGGGCTGCTGGCTGCCGTCATCGCCGGCATCCTGATCGCGGTCGGCAACGACCAGATCAAGGGGTTCTTCGAAACGCTGTTCAAGAACCTCTCCGCACTGGCCACCAAGGCGTCGGGCTCGACGACCTAAGCGGCGACCGCGCGCGGCCGGCAGGGCCGCGACGGCGGGGCGCATGGAACCAGGCGAAGACCGTCCAGTGACGGACGATGGAGTGTGCGATGACACTGCTGGGACTGTTGGCCATCGGCGTGTGCCTGCGGATCGCGATCAGTGATCTGTATGCCCGCCGGGTGCCCAACACCTGGCTCGTCGCCGCATGCGTGATCGCCACTGCGGTGATCGTCGTCGGCCAGTTCAGCGCGCCGCGCCAGCCGTGGCTGCCCCACGTTGCCGGCGCGGCGCTCGGCCTGTTGGCGCTGCTGCCGTTCTATGCCCTGCGCTGGATGGGCGCCGGCGACGTGAAGTTCTTCGCTGTACTGGGGCTGATGCTGGGCTGGCAGGCGCTGCTGCCGGTCTGGCTGGTGGCCAGCCTCGCGGCCGGGTTGCACGCCGTGCTGGTGCTGGCTGGCCGGCGCCTTGGCGTGCTGCTGCCCGGCCACCTGCAGATGCAGGTCAATCGCACCAGCACGCAGTGGCAGGCACACCCGGCACTGCGCGATATGCAGGCGGCCCGCCAGGGACGACGTGGCATTCCCTATGCAGCCTACCTGGCACTCGCCGCCATCGGTTGGGTGCTGGCCCGCATCTACGGAGGTGCACCATGAACACCCGCAGCCCACGCCTGCAACGCGGTGTCGCCAGCATCGAGTTCGCCCTGATGCTGATGCTCGGCCTGTTACCGCTGCTGCTGTTCACCTTCTCGGGGGTGATGATCATGGCGGCACAGCAGACCCTGGCCACCGCCTCGGCCGAGGGCGCGCGTGCCTCGCTGCGCTACGGCACCGCCGGCGAACGGCGCACGGCCGCCTGCGTCGCCGCACGCACATCGATGCAGTGGCTGCTGCAGTTCTCCAAGCAGAACGTGGACTGCAGCGCAGGGGGCAGCAGCGCCATCGTGGTGTCGGCACAGGCGCCCTGCGCCGGCCTGGCCACGGCCCAGTGCATGACCGTGACAGTCAGCTACGACTACGCCAGCTATCCCTTCCTGCCCGGCACCGCCACGCTCTACAAGTGGGTGATGCAGGCTCCCATCCGCAGCGTCGCGGTCGCCCAGCTCGATCTCGGCAGCGGCAATTGATGATCGGTACTTTGGAGACGGTTCCATGCTCAAGTTGACCCGCATCGCTGCCGTCGCCCTGATCGGCCTGGCCGTGCTGCTGGCGCTGATCGCCTTCATGATCGGGCGCAAACCGGCCGCACCGGTCACGGTCGCACCAATCGCCCATAGCGAGGCGCAGGCGATCACCGTGGTGGAGGCCGTGGCACGGCTGCCCGCCGGCGAACCGATCAGCGCCAACGGCCTGCGCCTGGCCCAGCGCACCTCACCCGTTGCCGGTGCCGCCACCAGCATCGCCGCCGTGGTCGGCAAGGTGCCGGTACAGGACATTGCCGAAGGCAGCCCGATCAACAGCAGCGCGCTGGCACAGGGCTTCTCGCTGCAGCTGCGGCCGGGCGAGCGCGCACTGGCCGTGCCCGTGGACGAACTGGTCGGTGCCGGCAACCGCATCCTTCCCGGTGATTTCGTCGACGTCTTCCTCAACCTGCGCAACGCCCAGCCCAACATCAACAGCCCTGGCGAAGCCGCGCAGACGCGCCTGCTGCTGTCGCGCCTGCGCGTCCTGAGCTATGGCCAGCAGGACATCGTGCCGGTGGCCACAGAGGCGACTTCCAACAGCGAGGCCGACACCCGCAACGACCCGCGCGCAGCCGACATCACCGGAAGTGGCAGCACGCACAGCAGCAATGAAGCCCCGCAACCCGCACGCAGCGCGGTGCTGGCGGTACCCGTGGCCGACGCCAACCGGCTGCTGCTGGGTGCACAGCAGGGCAAGCTGTTCCTGGCCCTGCGCAATCCCGCCGATACCGGCCTGCCCGACCTGGCGCTGTTCCCGCAATCGCGCGGTGTGATCGACCCGCTGCGCGGGCTCGACGCAGAGCAGCAGGTGGCCCTGCAGCGGCCGGAGAACCACGCCTTTGCCGGCATCGACGGGGACGCGCTGGCCGGACGCGGCAGTGCCCCGCCACGCAGCAACCCGGATGCACCGGCGCGCGCGCCGGCGCCACGTCGCAGCGCCCCGCGCGCGTCGGGAATCGAGATCATCCGTGGCGACAGTTCCGCCCCCCGTGGCTCCCTTTGACCTGCATCGAGTGCATCCATGACCGAACGTCGCCGCCGTCCACGCATCTCCCCCCGCCAGCGCTGGCTGGCCCTGCTGCTGGTGCTGCTGGCACCGGCAACGAGCGTGGCCGCCGACGACCTGGTGCTGCAGGCCCGTGAGCAGCGTCCCTGGAACCTGCCTGCCGACCTGGAGCGGGTGGCCATTGCCGACCCTGGCGTGGCCGACATCGTGATGCTGCGCGGCCAGCGCCAGGCGCTGCTGGTCGGCAAGATGCCCGGCACCACCACCCTGCTGCTGTGGCACCGCAAACAGGCTGAGCCGCAGCGGTTGACGGTAAGGGTGCAGAGCGCCGTACAGGGTGCCGCCAGTACCGGTGGCAACGATCTGGTGTTCACCCAGCAGGACCAGCAGGGCCTGTTGCAGGGAAGCACCGACAGTGTGCTCTCGCACATGCAGGAGCAACGCACCGCCGCGATGGCGCTGGGCAAGGACGGCATGCTTGCCGACACCTCCACCATCAGCAGTGGTGGCGTGGTCCAGGTCGAGGTCAAGGTGGTCGAATTCAACAAGACCGCGATGAAGCAGATTGGCATCAACTTCCAGAACCGCAACGGCGGCTTCGCCTATGGCTTCGCACGGCCCGGTACCGGGTTGCCGGGCAACACCGGCGTACTGCCAGGCATGAAGGAAGGCAACGTCAGCAACGAAGCGGTATCACCGATTTCCTCGGCATTCCGCCTGGTGTTCGGATCGACCAAGGGGCTGTGGAACGCCGACGTCGAACTGCTGCAGAGCAATGGCATGGCCCGCGTACTGGCCGAGCCGACACTGGTGGCACTGTCCGGGCAAAGCGCCAGCTTCCTGGCCGGTGGCGAACTGCCGATCCTGGAACCGCAGGGGCTCGGTACCACCACCATCACCTACAAGCCCTTCGGCATCGGCCTGACGGTGACCCCGACCGTGCTGGCGGCGAACCGGATCGCACTGAAGGTCGCGCCCGAAGCGAGCGACCTGGACTACAGCAATTCCATCATGCTCAACAACGTGCAGATCCCCTCGATCACCACCCGCCGCGCCGACACCACGGTCGAGCTGGGCGATGGTGAGAGCTTCGTCATCGGTGGCCTGGTCAGCTCCAACATCGTCTCCAACGTCAGCAAGATTCCGCTACTGGGCGACCTGCCGATCATCGGTTCGTTCTTCCGCAACTTCGACTACAAGCGCCAGGACAAGGAACTGGTGATCATCGTCACCCCGCGCCTGGTGCAGCCGCTGGCACGCAACGCCGAACTGCCGCTGCCTGGCGAGCGCGAAGCCAAGCCGCATCTTCCCGAGTGGGGTTCCTGGTTGCTGGGTCCGGTCAGCCAGGACCCGGTGCCCGGGTTCTCGCGCTGAATCCATGATGCCTGCGATACCACGCCCATGCCCTACGCCACTGCCCAGCCGCTGCATCCGCAAGGACCCCCGATGAACCTGGTCCTGTATGGAATGGATCGCGAACTGCTGCCCCGGCTGGCTGCCAAGCTGCCGCCGAGCACCACGCTGCATTGGCAGGACAGCAACGCTCCTACCTCCGCGCAGGACCTGCAACGCGGCCCGCAGAGCCTGGTGCTGCTCGACTTCCGGCCCGAGCATGCGGCCGCGTCGAGCGTCCTGGCACAGCAGCTGCAGCAGACCCAGCCGGACCTGCCCCTGGTCGCGGTCGGCGCCACCAGCGCCGGCCAGGTTGAGGGCGTGGTGATCGCGCTGCGCGCTGGCCTGCGCGATGTGCTGGACCTGGACAGCGACAACACCGGCATCGAGGCCGCCCTGCGGCGTGCGCTGTCACCACGCCCGGCCGCCGTGGCCCAGCACGCGCACAAGGCGCGTCTGGTTGTGCTGCTGGGCGTACGCGCCGGCGTCGGCACCAGCACGCTGGCCGCGCATCTTTCGGTGCTTGCGCAGCAGACGCGCGCACTGGCCCAGGGCGACGCGCTGCAGCAGGACGGCCTGCTGATGGAACTGGCGCAGCCGTCCGGTGACCTCGCCCTGTACCTCAATCTCGACAGCCGCTTCCACTACGAAGACGCACTGCGCAACGCCAGCCGCATCGATGCCACCCTCGCCCGCACGGCCATGGCCCGCCATGACTCCGGGCTGGTGCTGCTGGATCGCGCCGGCGGCAGTGACGCCGTTCCGCCGTCCGACCCGGGTGCGCTGCTGCAGCGCCTGCGCGGTGTGTTTGCCAGCGTACTGTGCGATGCCGGCGGCTGCCCGCTGCGGCAACTTCCGCCCCTGTTGCTGGACCAGGCCGACGAGATCTGGCTGGTCACCGACGCTTCGATCGCCACGCTGGTCTCGCTGGACCAGGCCCTGAAGCACCTGGCCGGCCAGCGCGAGCGCGAGAAGCGCCTGCAGCTGGTGATCAACCGCCACGACGACAGCAGCGGCATGAGCCCGGAACAGATCGCGCGCCGCTTCGAAGTACCGCTGCTGGCGACGCTGCCCGAACGACCGCGCGTGCGCCTGGCCGCCAGCCAGGGCCACCTTCTGCTGCAGGATGCGCCGCGCGACCCCTATCTGCGTGCCCTCGCCCCGCTCGTGTCACGCCTGGATCCGGCCGCCTGCCCGGTCCAGCCGCATGGCCTGCGGGAAAGACTCTCCCTTGCCCTGGGTGGATCGCAATGGAAGACAAGGTAACCCCGTTCCCGCATGCCGTGGCCCGCCCGGTGCTGCCCGAAAGCACCCCGGGCCACCTGCCGTTCGCGCAGACCGAGCAGTACCAGAAAGTGCTGTCGGCTGCGCATGAGCATCTGCTCAACAGCATCGAGGACGAGCGCATCGACATCGATTCCTGGGCACCGGACACCATCGCCCGCTGGGTGCAGGTGCAGACCGTGGGCTTCATCCAGGAGTGGCGCATCCCGATCAACGAAGAAGAGATGCAGGTGGTCGCCGAGGGCCTGGTCAAGGAGTTGACCGGTTTCGGCCCGCTGGACGACCTCCTGCATGACCCTTCCATCGAAGACATCCTGATCAACGGCTTCAAGGACGTGCACGTTTCGCAGGGCGGCCAGCTCAAGCGCGCCACCCAGCGCTTCACCGATGACACCCACCTGCTGCGCATCCTGCGCCGCATCCTCGCGCCGCTCGGCCGCCGGCTGGATGATTCCAATCCGATGGTCGACGCGCGCCTGCCCAACGGTGGCCGCCTCAACGCGATCATCTCGCCGCTGGCGGTGGACGGACCGATGGTGTCCATCCGCAAGTTCCGCAAGGATCCGTTCACCCCCGACGAACTGCTCGCCAAGGGCACCTTCGACGCGCCGATGCAGGCGCTGTTGAAGGCGATGGTGCTGGGGCGCTGCAACATCCTGGTCTCCGGCGGCACCAGCTCGGGCAAGACCTCGCTGTTGAATGCCCTGGCCAGCTACGTGCCGGCCAACGAGCGTGTCATCACCGTGGAGGACACCGCCGAGCTTTCGCTGAACCATCCGCACGTGGTGCGCCTGGAAAGCAGGATCGGCGGCGCCGAGGGCCAGGGTGCGGTCAGCATCCGCGACCTGGTGCGCAACAGCCTGCGCATGCGCCCGGACCGTATCGTGGTCGGCGAAGTACGTGGCGCCGAAGTGCTGGAAATGCTGCAGGCGATGAACACCGGCCACGACGGATCGATGGCCACCATCCACGCCAACACGCCGCGCGACTGCCTGTACCGCATCGAGATGCTGGCCGGCTTTGCTGGCTTCCAGGGCAGCGAGGACAGCCTGCGCCGGCAGATCGCCAGCGCCATTGATTTCATCGTGCAGATCTCACGACTGGGCAGCGGGCGCCGGGTGCTGGTCTCGATCACCGAAATCACCGGGGTCAGCGACAACCTGATCACGACGCAGGAGATGTTCCGCCACGAGGTACAGATCGATGGCACCGGCCGCGAGACCGACCGCTGGATCGGCCTGGGCTTCCATCCGCATTCGCACAAGCTGGAGCCGTTCCGCCAGCAGCTGCGCGAATCCCTCTACGGAGACTTCTGAGCATGGGCACCGGCCTGCTGCTGGGCGTGTTGAGCATCATCTCGGTGCTGCTGGCGCTGGCCGTCTGGCTGTGGGGCACCGCCAGCAGCCGTGAGCAGCGCCAGGCCTCGCTGCAGCATGCCGAGCAGCAGCTGGCCCGTGGCAGCGCGGCCGGTGCGGTACCGGCCGGGCCTGCCGTTGCGGCGGCCAATGATTCGGCCCGCCCTGCCAGCAGTGCGAACCGCGTACTGCCCTGGGACGACGTGTTGCAGCGTGCCGGCCTGCAGCCCGGCTGGAAGCTGCCGCTGATGCTGCTGGTGCCGGGACTGGTGCTTGCGGTCGTGGCGGCGATGCGGCTGGGCACGGCCTGGATGTTTCCGCTGACCCTGCTGCTGTACCTGCTGGGCTGCTGGCTGTGGGTGATGCGCCGGATCACGAAACTGCGTGCGCAACTGCTGCACCAGATGCCGGACTTCCTCGACAACCTGGTCCGCCTCACCGCGCTGGGCAACAGCCTGCAGGCCGCGTTCCAGGTGTCTTCGATGCAGACCAGCGCACCACTGCGTGGCCTGCTCGACACCACGGTGCGCTATGCGCGCAGCGGCATGGACCTGGATCGTGCATTGAGCCTGGCCGCGCAGCCGTACCGGATGGACGTGCTGAAAGTGCTGGCGGTGGTGATCGGGGTGAGCGTGCGTATCGGCGGCCGCGCCGACCAGATCCTGCAACGCATGGGCGACTTCATGCGCGACCTGGAGCAGGCCCAGCAGGAGCTGGCGGCCACCACCTCGGAAACCCGCATGTCGGCCTGGGTACTGGGCCTGCTGCCACCAGCCAGTGCGGTGCTGATGGCGATCTCCAGCCCAGCGTTCTTCCAGCCGGTGCTGCACGACCCGCTCGGCCACAGGATCCTGCTGATCGCTCTGGGCCTTGAACTGCTCGGGGCGTTCCTGCTGTACCGCCTGGCCAAATCGCTATGACAGGCCGCCGCCACCCCGGAGGTGCACGATGAGCGCCAGCGCCTGGTTCGCCCTCTCGCTGCTGGTACTGGCTGCGGGCGTCGCCCTGCTCGGCATTGCCGGCTGGGTGCGCAGCCATCGCGAGCACCGCACCTCGGCTACGCTGAAAACCGCCCTGCAGCCACGCGAGGAAACCCGCGACACCGAGGCCACGCGCCGCGACTCGCTGGGCTGGCTCGAGCGCTTCGGGCGCTCGCTCAGTGGCGGCCGCCTGGAGGCCGCGCTGCTGGCCAACGAGGACAAGCTGCTGCTGGACCTGGCCGGCTGGAACACGCGCCGTGGCACCGCCATCTATCTCGGCCTGCGCCTGTTGCTTGCCCTGCTGGTGCTGGCCCTGGCGCTGGCGTTCAGCAGCGCGCATGGGCTGGCCAAGGTGATGGTGGTGATCGGTGCGCTGGCGGCCGGGCTGCTGCTGCCCAAGTTCGTGCTGTCGTCGTGGGTCAAGCGCCGCCGCCGCGCGGTCGACAACGAGCTGCCCTTGCTGATCGACCTGCTGCGGCTGCTGCAGGGCGTGGGCTTCAGCATGGACCAGAGCCTGCAGACACTGGGCGACAAGCTGCGCGATGCATTGCCGGTACTGGGCGGCGAGCTGCAGGAAGCCAATGTGGCCTACACCCACGGCCGCACCCGTGCGCAGTCATTGCGGCGGTTGAGCGAGGTCTACGCCGATGACGACCTGACCAGCCTGATGCAGCTGATCCTGCAGGTACATGCGCACGGCGGCGCCGTGCAGGAACCGCTGCGCCAGTTCAGCATCCGCCTGCGCGAACAGCGCCGCAACACCTTGAAGGAAAAGGTCGGCAAGCTCTCGGTGAAGATGACCGTGGTGATGATGCTGACCCTGTTGCCGGCCCTGATGCTGGTGCTTGCCGGTCCAGCGCTCGTCGCGCTGGCCACCACCATGTCCAAGATGGGATCTCCCTGATGCCTGCCCTGCGCCCCCCCTGCCTGCTGCTTGCCGTCGCCCTCGCCGCCCTGGCCAGTGGCTGTGCCTCGACCACGCCAAAGTACGTGCAGGCGCCCAGCCTTGCACCGCCGGAACCCGATCCGCAGGACAGCCGCAACGCCTACCTGGAGCTGATCGAACGCATGCAGCAGCAGGGTGCGTGGTATGCCTCGCTGGCCCATGTGGAGGCGTTCCGCCAGCGCTATGGCGATCGTCCCGCCTTGCGCCTGCTGCAGGCCGACGCACTGCGCGAGACCGGCCAGACCGATGCGGCGGTCGCGTTGTACCGCGAGCTGTCCAGCGGGCCGCAGGCCGCCGCAGCCGCCCATGGCCTCGGCCTGATCGCCGCACGCCGCGACGACGATGCCGGCAGCGAACAGGCCCTGGCGCGCGCGACGCAGTTGCAGCCCTTGAACACCGATTACTTGGGCGACCTGGGCTATGCACGGCTGCGCGCGGGCCAGTTCGACCAGGCCCGCGAACCGCTGGCCAAGGCCCTGGAGCTTTCACCCGGCAACGCCAAGGCCACGGCCAATCTCGCACTCTGGGCAGTGCTGCGCGGCGACCAGGCCACCGCAGAGCGCCTGGCGGCCCAGGCCAACCTCAACGACGAAACGCGCCGCAGCATCCAGCAGCAGGCCCAGCAGATCCGCACGCGCCTGCAACAGCGGCAGGCCGCTGCCACGCCTGCCTTCAACGCATCCGCACCTGCGCACACGGCCAGCGTCGAAGGCGGCGCTCGTGCATCGGGCAGCGCACGGCTGGCGGCCGAACCACGCCGCGATCCGCGTGACGAGCGCGATCCGCAGCGCCTGCCACCGTCGATGCTGGAACGCTTCAGCACCACCGAACACCCGACCGGAAGCACACCATGACTGCGATGCGCCTGACCCGACGCCTGTTGCCCGTGCTGTCCTGCCTGCTTGTTGCCGGTGCGGTGCAGGCACAGCAACAGCCATTGACCGGACAGATGCTCGGTGGCCCCTCGCCGTCGGCACCGGCCACGGCGCCGATGCAGGCCGAGCCGCTTCCCACCGTGGAGTTGGCCGCACCGGCCGCACCCGCCGCGGGGATTGCGGCGCAACCGGCAACCGTCGCAACCGACGTTGCGCCGCCCGCAGCACCGCGCGCGCGCCTGCAGAGCGGCGAGGCCACCCGCAACCTGTTCCGCATGCAGGCGTCCGGGCAGCAGGCCGGCCAGCGCCTGCCGATCCTGGGCGACCAGGCCACGCTGAGCTATGCGCGTTACCTGAAGAGCTTTGAACACGAGATCCCGGACTTCTTTGAGACCGATGTTGCCCGGTCCAAGGACGCCTCTTCCTCCGGACGCTGAGGTCGGCCATGAAACGCCCACGCCAGTCCAGTTTCAGCCGCGCACGCGGCGGCATGTCGGTCACGATGATGCTGGTCATGCTGGCGCTGCTGGCCATGCTGGGCCTGATCGAGATCGGCTATCTGTTCTGGGCCAAGCGTGACGCGCAGAAGGTGGCCGACCTGGCCGCGCTGGCCGGCGCACAGCGACTGGAGCTGTGCAGCTCGGACAACAGCGACAACAGCGCGGCCCGGCAGAACGCGCTGGTCCAGAACAAGTTCGCGGGCACCCTGCAGATCCGCTGCGGGAACTGGAGCGCCAGCCGCGGCACCGGCAACCGCTTCGTCACCAGCGTCGATGCCAGTAATCCGCGCAATGCGGTGCAGGTGGTCGCCGAACGCAGCGTGCTGCCCTTCTTCGGGCAGAACGCCAGCCTGCCCACCGTGAGCGTGCAGGCCGTGGCGCGCCGCGCCGAACCCACTGCGGTGTTCGCGGTGGGCTCGCAGCTGCTGCGGACCAATGGCGATTCCGTCCTGCTGTCGACCCTGCGCCTGGTCGGCCTGGACGTCACCAATGCCACGGTGCTGTCCTATGACGGACTGGCACAGGCCAACATCACCCCGTCCGGCCTGCTGAAAGCGCTCAACATTCCGGTGAGCGCCAACCTCAGCGTGGCCGACTTCAACCGTCTGCTGTCGGTCAACAAGATTTCGCTGGCGCAGCTGGTGGATGCGACCGCCACCGTGGTCGGCCGTGACTCCACGGTGGGCGTGCAGCTGCGCGCCCTGTCCGACCTGGTCGCCACCCAGCTGGACATCAACAAGCTCAACATCGTGCTCGGCAGCCAGTCCGGCGGCGGCGGACTGTTCGCGGAAGTTGTCTCACCCGACGGTACCGTCGGCAGCGCGCTGGAGTCACAGATCAACGTGCTCAACCTGATCAGCACCGCGATCTCCATCGCCAACGATGGCAACGGCGTGACGATCAAGGGGCTGGACCTGCTGGGCATCAAGATCCAGGGCGGCGTGGTCGAACCACCGTCGATCGCCATCGGTGGTGTCGGCAGCCGCGCCTACAATGCGCAGGTGCGGCTGATGGTGGACGTGGACAGCAACAACCTGTTCGCGCTGGGGCCGCTGCTGAACCTGCTCGGCACGCGCCTGCACCTGCCGCTGCACGTCGATGTAGCCAACGGCATGGGCACGTTGACCGGTATCCAGTGCGGCGGCAGCCCCCCCAAGGCCACCATCCAGGTCGATTCGTCGGTGCTGCGCGCCTGCGTCGGCAACGTCGATCCCGCACAGCGCTTCTCCAAGGCCAATGTCTGCGACACCACGCTGCAGAACGAACAGCTGCTGAAGCTGCTGGGCCAGCCGTTGATCAACGACAAGATCACCCTGCCCGCCCTGACCAGCACGCAGAGCCTGACCCTGGCCGCCGGCGAGACCGGCTCGACCCGGATCAATCCGCTCGCGATCGGTGATGCGGTGTCGAGCCTGGTCAACGAACTGCTGCGGGTGCTGTCGGGCATGCTCAGCTCGCCCAAGCAGGGCATGAACGCCAACGACACCGCCAAGGCACTGGCCGATCGCTATCTGCAGGCGGCGTTTCCGCCCAACACCCGCTACGACGTCGACAAACTGATTCCGCTGCTGCGCGATGGCGATCCCAGCCGGCAGCTGGCACCGCTCAACAGCTGGACCGTGCCGGGTGGCCTGCCCTATGCGTGCGGGCTGCTCAACCTGACCACCTGCCACAAGGATGGCCCGGTCTGGGATGCGCTCAGAGTCACGGTCACCGGCCAGGGCCTGGGCGTCCTCGATGGTCTGCTCGGCTCGCTGGTCGGCGGCCTGCTGATCAACCGCTGCGACAGCCTGCTCGGCAACCTGATCGATTACAACGGCTGCGTGCGCAACAACCTGGCGTCCTACATCCAGACCGCACCGGCCGGCTTCCTCGATGGTGCCGGGGGAACGGGCGTCACCAACCCCGACGGCAGTGTCAGCTGCAGCGGCCTGCTGTGCACGCTGCTGAAGCCGATCCTGGCCGCACTGCGGCCGGTGCTCAACAGTGTCGGCACCCTGCTGACCAACCTGCTGGCCAGCGTGCTGGGCCTGGAACTGGGCCGGACCGACGTCAACGTGCAGTCGATCCAGTGCAGCGCGGCACAGCTGGTCTATTGAAATCGGGCCGTGACGGGCGCCCTTGGCGGCGCCCGCGCCCATGCTAGACTCCCGGCGGGGAACCACCTTCATCTCAACCCACACTCATCCGTGGATGGTCTAGACATGCGAGAAACTTCAGGGGGCGCGGTCTTCGCCCGGCACGCGCGCAGCGCGGCAGTGCTGGCCGTGGCCATGATGCTGGTGGCACCGGCGGCGATGGCCGCACGTGGCGACCGTGAGGCTGCAGCCGAACCGGTACGCAGCGCGCCGGTAGTGCGCAACACCGTGGACGAGCTCAAGCAGTTGATGGATTCGCGCCAGCTGACCGAGCTGCGCACCACCTACAACGGCAACTACGGCGCCAGCCTGCTGTTCAACGCCAACACCCTGACCTACTACGTCGCCCTGTTCCAGGAGAAGAACTTCTGGCGGGTGATCAAGACCGATGCGGTGGACAACGCCGAGCGTGTCTACCGCACCTTCGCGCAGCAGTCCGAACAGCTGGCCCAGGTCTACATCGACACCACCCGCCTTGAAGCCGGCAAGCGCTACACCGAGCGCCTGGTGGCCTACAACGAAGAACGCCTGCGCACTCTGCAGCAGGAAATGGAACAGCAGCAGGCGCAGTCGGCACAGGTCAGCGCCGCCCTGCAGCAGGCCCAGCAGCAGGCCGTGAGCCTCAGCACCGATGTGCAGAGCACCAACAGCCAGCTGGACGCCCTGCAGCGCCGCATCCAGATCCTGCAGGCCGAACAGGGCAACCCGGAGTTGAGCCTGCCCAAGCCGGACAGCGTGCCCGCACCGGCGGCCGCCAGCGACGGTCGCTGAGACCTGCACTCACGGCATTCCACGCGACGGCGCCCTACGGCGCCGTTGTCGTTTTCGGCACTTCACCCCCCCGCATCATTGGCAGGCGCCGTAGACCGCGTCATCAAGCTGCCGGCGCTGCACGAAATCCAGCCGCCGACGCTTGAGCAGCGCCTGTTCGCGTTTGCGCCGGGCGCGCTCGCAGGCCGCCGCATCCGTGCTGATCGTGATCAATGCACCCTGTGCCCGGGCGACGCGCCGCTGGCGACGCGACGGCTTCGATGGCGTGACCGCTGGAACCACCGCGCCGCGGGACAATGACTGCTCCGCCGGGACGTCCCAGCGCCAGGCTGCGCGCCCCTGGCAGGGTGTCTGCTGGTAGACAGGGTGCGGTCCATCCACGCACTTGTAGACGTGGGTCTGTGCCGCCACCGCCATCGGCAACAGCAGGTACAGCATCAGAGACCATCGCATGGTGGGCATCCGGGCGTTCCACAGGCAGGCTGCGGACATCCTCGGCCCGCAACTCCGGTCCCGCCAGAGCGATACGCGTCACACCCTTTGCAATCCAGCACAGCGATGCAAGCCCGGCGTTGGCACCTGCGCTGTACTGCCGGAGGCACCGGCAGCCAGCCGGTGCCTTCCCTCCCTTCCGCCAAGGAACCTGCAATGAGCAACTTCGTCACCGTCGCCGACGGCGCCCGCATCTTCTACAAGGATTGGGGTACCGGCCAGCCGATCGTGTTCGCCCACGGCTGGCCGCTGTCCTCCGATGCCTGGGACCCGCAGATGCTGTTCATGGGCCAGAACGGCTTCCGCGTGATCGCCCACGATCGTCGCAGCCACGGTCGCTCCAGCCAGACCTGGGATGGCAACAACATGGACACCTACGCCGACGATCTGGCGGCGGTGATCGAGGCGCTGGACCTGAAGGACGCGATCCTGGTCGGCCATTCCACCGGTGGCGGCGAAGTGGCCCACTACGTGGGTCGCCATGGCAGCAAGCGCGTGGCCAAGGTGGTGCTGGTCGGTGCTGTACCGCCGCTGATGCTGAAGACCGCCGGCAACCCGGCCGGTACCCCGCTGGAGGTCTTCGACGGTATCCGCAAGGGTACCGGCGGCGACCGCTCGCAGTTCTTCAGGGACCTGACCACCCCGTTCTTCGGCGCCAACCGCGACGGCAACACGGTCACCCAGGGCATGCGTGACTCGTTCTGGCTGCAGGGCATGCTCGGTGGCGTCAAGGGCCAGTACGACTGCGTGCACGAATTCTCGGAAGTGGACTACACCGAGGACCTGAAGAAGATCGACGTGCCGGCGCTGGTGGTGCACGGCGACGACGACCAGATCGTGCCGTTCGATGCCTCGGCCAAGCTGTCCTCGCAGATCATCAAGGATGCCGAGCTGAAGGTGTACGCCGGTGCGCCGCACGGCCTGACCGTCACCCACGCCGAGCAGTTCAACGCTGACCTGCTGGCGTTCGCACGGAAGTGATGCACCGCGGCGGCGCTACCCAGCGCCGCCGCACAAAAAGGGGACGGAGGGGATTAAGTCGTTTGTGCATAAACGACTTAATCCCCTCCGTCCCCTTTTCGCGTCAGATGTCGGTGTGGTGATGTGGCACAGCGGCAGGCAGCGGGTCATGCCCACCCACGAAGTGGCGCACCACCGGCGCACGCTCACCTCGATGCAATCCGCGCAACACTTCCTGGATCGCCTTGTCATCAGCGGTGATGCGCTCGTGCTGGCGCAGGTGCTCCAGCCACGACGGGGTCACGAAGTACTCCAGGTGAATGCCCGGGCTGGCCACATCCTCGACCACACCCCAGACCACCGCGCCATCGCGGCGACGAATCGCGCCCAACGCGCGCATCTGCGCCTGGAACGCGGCACGATCAGCATCGTCGATGCGGTACTCGAGGGTGACCAGCACCGGGCCGCGATCGTTCGACACCGGCACCGACAGCTCGGGTGCCGGCCAGTGCCCGGCCGGGCTCAGGTTCAGGTCCTCGGTACCGGCGATGCGCACGCGCCACACCAGCAATCCGCCGATCACCGCGCCTGCGGCAGCCACCAGCAATGCCAGTTCCGGCGAGGTACGCTGTGCGAGCGCGCCCCAGCTCAGTCCGCCGGCCGCCATGCCGGCCGAGAACACCATGATGTACAACGCCAGCGCACGCGCACGTACCCATGCCGGCACCGCGGTCTGCGCGGCAATCTGCAGCGACGACAACACGGTGATCCAGGCGAAGCCATTGACCAGCATCACCGCCGGAAGCACGTACCAGCTGCGGGTCAGTGCCAGCCCGACCAGGCTCAGCGCCAGCGACAACGTCGCCAGCAGCACCAGCAGGTCCCGATCCATCTGCGCGCGCAGCTTCGGCAGCAGCAGCGCACCGCCCACCGCACCGATGCCGATGCAGCCCAGCAGCATGCCGTACTGCCCCGCCCCGCCGTGCATCTGCCCACGCACTACCACTGGCAGCAACGCGTTCATCGCCGCGGCGAAGAAGAAGAAGCCCACCGACTTGATCAGCACCGCCTGCAGGCGTCCCGCACGGCTGGCGTAGCGCAGGCCCGCTTTCAGTCCAGCACCGAAGCCTTCCGGTGGCAGACTCGACTGCTTCGGGTCACGCTTCCAACCCCACACCACGAACAGCATTGCGGCGAAGGTGATGGCGTTGAAGCCGAAGGCCCAGACCGCACCGAGCTGGGCGACGATCACGCCGCCGATGGCCGGGCCGATCGAGCGCGCGATGTTGATGCCGATCGAGTTCAGCGCCACCGCCGAGGCCAGCATCGGCTGCGGTACCAGTTCGGACACGATTGCGGCCTGCGCCGGCATCGCCATCGCCGCACCGCAGCCCATGCAGAAGGTCAGCAGCACCAGCAGCTGCGGGGTCAGCAGGTCCATCGCGGTCAGCGTCGCCATCACGGCGGCGACCAGCAGCATCCAGCCCTGGGTCGCCAACAGGTACCTGCGGCGATCAACGATGTCGGCCAGCGTGCCTGCGGCCAGCGCCAGCAGCACGATCGGCACGGTGGTGGCCGACTGCACCAGGGCCACCATCAGTGGTGAGCCGGTACGCTCGGCCATCACCCAGGCGGCGGCCACGTCGTTGACCCAGGTGCCGATGTTGCTGGCCAGGATCGCCAGCCAGATCGAACGGAACATCTGGATCTTCAGCGGGGACCAGGCGCCTGCGGCCTGTGCGGGGGGTTGCGACGCGGTTGCGTTCACCATTGCCATGCTCCAACGATCGAGGCGAACAACGTGTCCTGGCCACCGGCCTGCTTCAGTGCAGGCCCGGCATCGACCCAGGCCAGCTGCAGCTGCCATTGCCAGTGTTCGCTGGCCTGCCAGCGGGTTTCGGATTTGTACTGAGTGCCGATGCGGCGCGCGCCACCGGCGCTGCCCGGCAACGCCACCAGCGGTGCCGGCGTGGTGTAGACCGCATCGGCGCGACGATGCTTCCAGGCCATCTGTACGCCCAGTTCCGTCGTCACCGCGTCGTGCAGGCGCAGGGTCAGGGTCGGCTGGACGTCCATCAAGTTGGCCGGGGCCAGCAGGCTGGCCTCGCTGAAGTAGGCCGATTTCGGGAACAGTGCATTGAAGGTTCCCAGGCGGCCGTCATGCAGGTTGCCATCGCCACTGGCGATGTCGGCCTTCAGCCCCAGCCGCGGCTGCAACGGCAGGTCCGTCCAGCGCCACCCCGTATCGGTGGCCAGCGTCCAGGCGCGGATATCGAGCGTGCCGACGGCCGTTCGCAGTTCACCTCCCTGTGCCACCAGCTCGCCGTTCCAGTCCAGCGCAGCGACCTGGCCGAACCAGCGCGCGCCGAGGGTCTGTCGTCGCTCGGTGCCGGAGCCCGCTGCGAAGCGCGCGCCGTCGCGGCGGTAGTCCAGCAGGTACAGATCCCACTGTCCCGCGTCCTGCCCACGTGCCGTGGTGGCATAGGCACCCCACAGGTGGGCACCGTGTTCGCCACGATCATCAAAGGCACCCGGCCGGTTCTCCACCGGCCGCAGCGCCATCAGATCAAGCGCACCGAGGCGACCCTTCCAGCCCAGACGCGCACCGTCGAAGGCCAGGCGGATGTTCGGCCCATCGCGCACCGACAACAGCCGCGAGCTGCCATAGCCGGCTTCCTGCCGGCCGAGTTGCAGGTGGAAGCCACCGCGCTGCCAGCGCCAGTACGCCTGCTGCACGTCCAACGCGCCACGGTCGGTGCGGGCCGGGCCGCCGGCCTTGCCATTCTCGGCATGCACGCCCAGCTGCAGCTTCGCCTGCCAGCTGTCCTCCACATAGGTGGCTGAGGCCAGCGCACGCAGCAGGCCATAGCCATCTTCGCTGCCGCCGATGCCGAACCGGGTCGGGTCGTAGTACAGGCCACGCACGCGCAGCGAGGCGTCCAGCTGCAGCTGGCCGTTGCCAGCATCACTGCAACGGCCCCCCTCGCAGGCCAGCGCCAGCGAGGGCACGGCCAGCAGCGCCAGGCTCAGAACGCGAAGCACGAGCATCCCATCGCGCCCCAGAACGCGGTCAGGTCATCGGTGGGCGCCGCATGCTGCGCGGCATGACCGTGAGCACCATGCGTACTGCAGGCCACACCGTGATGGTGGCGATGGGCGGCGGCCAATCCGGTGGCGGCACCGCCGACGTGGTAGCCACCGAACCGGTTGACCGGCGACCAGTCCGGCATCGCCGGCGGCAGCTGCGGCGCAAGCCCGGCGTAGTCGCCGTCGGCATGCACGATGCGGCCACCCACCACGGTCAGCACGCTGGTGATATCGGCAATCTGCGCATCATCGACACGGAAGAAATCGGCCGATAGCACGATGAAATCGGCCAGCTGGCCGGCTTTCAGCGTGCCCTTCACCGCTTCGTCGCCGGAGAACCAGGCGCTGCCCTGGGTCCACAGGCGCAGCGCCTGCTCACGTTCGAGCAGGTTCTCATCGCCATACAGGGCCAGCCCACCCACGGTGCGCCCGGTCACCAGCCAGGACAACGCCACCCACGGGTTGTAGCTGGCCACGCGGGTGGCATCGGTGCCGGCACCGACCGGCACGCCTTCGGCCAGCATGCGCTTGACCGGCGGCGTGTGCCGCGCCGCCTGCACGCCATAGCGCTCGACGAAGGCCTCGCCCTGGTAGGCCATGCGGTGCTGCACGGCGATACCGCCACCCAGCGCACGGATGCGTTCGATGTTGCGCGGGGTGATGGTCTCGGCGTGGTCGATGAACCAGTGCAGGCCATCGAACGGCACCTCGCGGTTGACCTGTTCGTACACATCCAGGATGCGGGTGATGCTCTCGTCGTAGGTGGCGTGGATGCGGAACGGCCAGCGCTTCTCGACCAGCAGCTTCACCACGTCATGCAGTTCGGGCTCCAGCTCCGGCGGCAGTTCCGGGCGGGGCTCGTTGAACAGTTCGAAGTCGGCCGCCGAGAACACCAGCATCTCGCCGGCTCCGTTGTGGCGCAGCAGGTCATCGCCCTGGCGCGGCTGCAGGATCTCACTCCAGCCACGGAAGTCATCCACTTCCCTGCCCTTGTTCTGGGTGAACAGGTTGTAGGCGATGCGCACCGTCAGCTGGTCATCGCGATGCAGCTGCTCGATGACCTGGTAGTCCTCGGGGTAGTTCTGGAAGCCACCGCCGGCGTCGATCACCGAGGTGATGCCAAGCCGGTTCAGCTCGCGCATGAAGTGGCGCGTCGAGTTGGCCTGGTATTCGATCGGCAAGCGCGGGCCCTTGGCCAGCGTGGCGTACAGGATCAGCGCATTGGGCTTGGCCAGCAGCAGCCCGGTCGGGTTGCCCAGCGAATCGCGCACGATCTGCCCGCCCGGCGGATCCGGCGTGTCCTTGCTGTAGCCGCACGCGCGCAGCGCGGCACGGTTGAGCAGCGCGCGGTCATACAGGTGCAGCAGGAACACCGGCGTATCCGGCGCAATGTCGTTGAGCTCCTGCAGCGTCGGCAGGCGCTTCTCGTTGAACTGCGCGGCAGTGAAGCCACCGACCACACGGACCCACTGCGGTGCCGGAGTCCGATCGACCTGGGCCTTCAACATGTCCAGCGCGTCGCCGAGCGAGCGCAGGCCGTCCCAGCGCAGCTCCAGGTTGTAGTTCAGGCCACCACGGATCAGGTGGGTATGGCTGTCGTTGAGGCCGGGCAGCAGGCGCCGGCCTTGGGCGTCGATCAGGGTCGCTTCATTGCCCCAGCCGCGTATGATCTCCTCATCGCTGCCGACGGCGACGATGCGTCCTTCCTGCACAGCCAGCGCCTGCGCATGCGGCTGCTGCGGGTCGAGGGTGGTGATGCGGGCATTGCGGATGACCAGCGTGCTCATGCGACGCTCCTTGGGAGTGGAATCGAGTGCGGCACCGGCGCGACCGGCCAGGCCAAGCGCAACAGCGGCACCACTGGCCAGCACCACGTTGCGGCGGCCGTGGTCGAGGGGATCGTGACTCATGCGAAATCTCCCGGAAGACGTTGGCCGTCCAGCGCCCAGGCGCCGGGCCCGGACAGCGCGAGGGCCAGCAGCACCGTGGTCCACATCAACGGGTACTCACTGCCGCCGCGCATCCAGAACCAGCCCTTGGGCAGGGCCAACAGAACGGTGAAGCCGATGAAAGCGGCCGCCGCAAATGCGGCGATACGGGTCTGCCATCCCAGCAGCACGGCCAGCCCGGACAGCACCTGCAGCAGGGCCAGCAACAGCGGCAACGGCGCCATCGCCGGCAACCCGAAGCCGCGTAGCTCGGTAGCGAAGCCGGACAGCCCCGGTCCACCGAACCAGCCGAACAGCTTGCCCAACGCGTGTGGCAGCAGGAAGCCTCCTGCCGCCACGCGCAGCATCAGCAGGGCCAGGTCGAGGCCATGGCCAGCCAGCATGCTCAGTGCCCGCCTTCCTGCGCGCCGAACATGCTCTTGGCGTACTGGATGCCGATGCCATAGCCGCCGGCGTGGTCGCGGGCGATACCGGTGGTCAGATCGTAGGTTTCACCACGTGCCCAGTCACGCTGCAGCTCAAGCAGGTACTGCACGCTGGTCATCGGCACCGCACCGGCCTGCACCATGCGGGTGATCGCACGCTCGTGCGCTTCTTCGCTAACATCGCCACAGGCATCGGTGATCACGTAGACCTCGAAGCCCTGCGCCAGCGCCGACAGTGCCGGGCCGACGATGCAGACGCTGGTCCACAGGCCGGCAACAACCAGGCGGCGCTTGCCGAGACGGTTGATCTCATCGATCACCGGCTGGTCTTCCCAGGTGTTCATCGAAGTGCGGTCGAACACCGTCTGGCCCGGGAAGATCTGCGGCAGTTCCGGGAACATCGGGCCGGAGAATGACGTTTCGGCGACCGTGGTCAGCACGACCGGCACATTGAAGCCCTTGGCACCCTTGCTGATCAGCGACACGTTGTTGCGCAGCGCAGAGATGTCGATGGTGTGGGTGGCAAACGCCATCTGCGACTGGAAGTCGATCAGCACCAGGGCGTGGTCGGTCGGCGACAGCAGGGCCGGGGCGGGAGTGGCGGTGGCAAGGCTCATGGATGGACTCCGTGGGAAACAAGGTCGGGGGGAAGCAACAGGGCGGCATCCCCGGCCAGGAACTGGCCGGGACTGCATCCGGTCTCCGCGCGGAAGCTGCGGACGAAATGGCTCTGGTCGAAGAAGCCCAGCTGCTGCGCCAGGCGGGACATCGGCAGCTGCGCGCTGGGCAGCAGCTGGCGTGCACGTTCGATGCGGCGACGGCGCACATAGCGCAGCGGACTGGCGCCGGTACCGGTGCGGAACAGACGCACCAGATGGAAGCGACTGACGCAGGCGGCGGCTGCCAGCTCGGTCACCCGCAGCGGCTGCGACAGGTGCTCATCGACATAGCGCAGGGCGCGCTGCAGTGCGGCGGCCTGCTGCGGTGCCAGCGACACGACGGACGGATCAGGCGGAAAAACGGTGGCCATGCGGGACGCCGCGAGGGGGTGCCCCATGGTGCGTGGCCCCTACGCGATGCCCTACCCCCGTCGGTCGAGGCCAGCACCTACCCGAATGGGGGAGGCCGACGGCCAAGCAGGCGGCGCCCGAACAGGCGCGCATCCAGTGAATAGGCCCCCGGCCCCACCATCAGCAGCGCCGGCGGCAACGCCACCAGCGGCCACGGTGCCTGCTGCGCGAACATGCCCACGGCCGCCAGCAGCACTGCCAGGGGCGTCAACACGCCCAGCATGAGCATGGCCGCCGCCAGCAGGCACAGCGCCGACCACCCACCCGCATGCGGGCCAGGCGTGCACAGCGCGGCGGCCAGGCACAGTCGCAGCCACAGCAGGCCGATGCCCGGACCGCGGTCGGGGAACATCACGAACAGGCGCTGCATGGCGGGGCTCCAGAGGGCATGCCGGCGTGATAGCCGAGGTCGGCGCACGCCGCCTACCCCGTTCGGGTCACCCCGGGCTGCCCCGCACCTGCCAGAATGCGCGCCATGCGTGGCCGCCCCTTCCCGTTCCTGTGTCGCCTGCCGACGCTGCTGACCTGCCTGCTGTTGTTGATCGCCCTGCCCGCCCTTGCCGTGCAGCGTCCGCCGGTGAGCGGCGGGCTGCCCGATTACGAGCACACTGCCTGGCGCGTCGGCCAAGGCGCACCTGGCGACATCTGGGACATCACCCAGGACCGTGACGGCCTGTTGTGGCTGGCCACCGGCTCGGGCCTGTACCGCTTCGATGGCCGTCGTTTCGAACGGCAGGCGGCGCCCGTTGGCAGCCACTTCCCGTCCACCAACATGGTCACGCTGGCGCAGGGCCGCGATGGCGCCCTGTGGATCGGCTACTTCCAGGCCGGCATCAGCCGGTTCGCGCAGGGGCAGCTGCACAGCTATGGCCGCGAACAGGGAGTGCCGGTCGGTGTGGTGCCGCACTTCAGCCAGGATCGCGAGGGTCGGCTGTGGGCGGCGATCAATGGCGGGCTGCGCCGCTTTGATGGACAACGCTGGCAGCCACTGCCGGCCAGTGCCGGGCTGCCGGAACGCCGAGTGCAGTGGCTGCTGCACGACAGCCGGGACACGTTCTGGGTCCTGGCCGATCTGAAGGTGTGGATGCGCGCTGCCGGCCAGGCAACCTTCCAGGACACCGGCATCGCCGTCTCGCAGATGGCGACGCTGGCCGAAAGCCCGCAGGGCGAAGTGTGGCTGGCCGACCGGCTGCGCGGCACCTCGCCACTGGCCAACGCGCAGGGCCTGCTGCCGGACAGCGAGCGCGAAGCGCGACGGCTGCCGGAGCTGGTCGCCGCGCGCCTGCAGTTCACCGCCGACGGTTCGTTGTGGGCCACGATGAGCCCGCACGGCGGCGTCGCCCGCGTCTCCTTCGACGGCGCCCAGGCCGTACGCATGGAGCGTTTCGATTCGCCGCACGGGCTGACCGCCACCTCGGCGGTACCGATCATCGTCGATCGCGAAGGCAATCTCTGGGTCGGTACCAATCTCGGCCTCAACCGCTTCCGCGCACGCAGCGTGCACACCCTGGCGGTGGGTCCGAGCGATCCCTACCGCTCGCTGGTGCGGGCCAGCAATGGCCGCGTGTATGGCTACGGCGAAGATCTCAAGCCCTACGACCTGCGACGTACCGTGCTGGATGGCAGCGCCTCGCAGCTGCAGGCCGCCGCACGCCAGGCACCCACGCCGATCTGGCAGTTCGACTGGGTCAACCTTGCGCGCACCGTAGCCGGCCACACCACACTGATCCCGCTGCCTCCGCCATTCACCGGGCAGCCGCTGCATGCCCTGCTGTTCCCCGACGACGGACAGGCCTGGGCCTGCACCGGCGAACGAGGGGTGCTGCACTACCAGCACGACCAGTGGCAACGCGAAAGTCGCCTCCCCGAGCAGGCCTGCTCATCACTGGCGCTGGATGCCCGTGGCCAGCTGCTGCTCGGCTATGCCGATGGCCGACTGCGCCGGATGGACGCAACCGGCATCGAGACCTTCGATGCCGGCCACGGCCTGTCAGTGGGGCCGATCACGGCGCTGCTGCATCACCAGGACCTGCTGCTGGTCGCCGGGGAGGCCGGGCTGGCCGCGCGGCTGGGCAGTGGACGTTTCGTTCCGGTGCGCACCGACATGGCCGGCGTCCTGGAAGGCATCACCGGCATGGTCGCCGATGCCAATGGGCACCTGTGGCTCAACGGCAGCCGTGGCCTGGTACGGATGGAAAGCGGGTTGCTGCGCCGTGCCCTGCGCACCGGCCTGCCGGTAACGCCTCGCCTGTTCGATGCCATTGACGGCATGCCCGGCATCGCCCTGCAGAGCGGACCGATCGCCACCGCCGCCCTGGCCGATGACGGCCTGCTGTGGCTGGCCACCAACCAGGGCCTGGCCTGGCTGGACACCACCCGCTCGCACGTCAATACGATGGCTCCCAGCGTGCGCATCGGCGAGGTGCTGTACGGCAGCGAGCACGAGCCCCTGCGCGATGACCTGCGCCTCCCGGCCGGGACCAGCCAGCTGCAGATCGATTACGTGGCGCTGTCGTTGGCACGTCCGGAGCGCAACCGCTACCGATACCGCCTCTCAGGCGTCGACGATGGCTGGCAGGACGCAGGCAGCAGCACCCGCGCGTATTACACCAACCTTGCGCCGGGCAACTACCGGTTCGAGGTGGAAGCCGCCAACGAGGACGGCATCTGGAGCACCGCGCCGGCCAGCCGCAGCTTCCGCATCGCCCCTACCTTCATGCAGACCGTGTGGTTCAAGCTGCTGTGCACGGCCGCAGTGCTTGCGCTGCTGGTGATGGCGGTGCGCATCCGCAGCGGACAGCTGGCCGCGCTGTTCCGCGCGCGCCTGCAGGAACGCAACGGCGAACGCGAACGCATCGCGCGCGACCTGCACGACACCCTGCTGCAGGGCAGCCAGGGCCTGATCCTGCGCCTGCACGCGATCAGCCAGTCAGCGCAGACACCGGAACCGGTACGCAGCCAGCTGGAGTCGGCGATGCAGCTGGCCGAACGCAACCTGGCCGAGGGCCGCGAGCGGGTCAATGCGCTTCGCGAGGGACCGTTCGCGGGCCGCGACCTCGCTTCGGCGCTGGCCGATGTGCACGCCGAATACGCCGGGCACGGCACCAATCCCCTGCGCCTGACCGTGGAAGGCGCGACGCCACCGCTGCAGGCCGACGCAGCGGAAGAGGTGTTCCTGATCGGGCGCGAAGCCATCCGCAATGCATTGCGTCATGCCGATGCCAGTGCCATTGAAGTGGAACTGTCCTATGGCACGCGGTGTTTCCTGCTGCACGTGCGCGACGATGGCGTCGGCATCGCCGACGAGAATGCCGGCCATGGCCATTGGGGCCTGCAGGGCATGCGCGAACGCGCGCAGCGTCTCGGCGCGGAACTGCAGCTGTGGACCCGCCCCGGGCTGGGTACCGAAGTCGCGCTGGCGGTTCCCGCCCGTCGCCTGTATCACCGCCGCCCATCGCGTTGGCGCTGGCCCTGGAGTAGAACGAGCCATGACTGAATCCCCTGCCCCGATCGGCGTACTGGTGGTCGATGATCACCCGTTGCTGCGTGACGGCCTGGCTGCGCTGCTGGGCGCCCATTCCGACCTGCGCCTGCTCGGCGAGGCCGCCGATGGCGAGGAAGCCATCGCGCGCTATCAGCAGCTGCAGCCGGACGTGGTACTGATGGACCTGCAGATGCCACGCCTGGATGGTGTTGAAGCCATCGTGCGGATCCGCGCGATGGATCCGCGTGCGCGCATCATCGTGCTGACCACCTATCGCGGTGACGTGCGTGCGGTGCGGGCGCTGCAGGCCGGCGCCAGTGCGTACCTGTTGAAGGACATGCTGCGCCACGAGCTGGTCGATACGATCCGTATGGTCGCTGGCGGCCGGCGCGCACCGATCCCCCCGGCGGTGGCGGCGAGCATCGCCGCACATGTGGTGGAAGACCGGCTGTCGCCGCGCGAAACCGAAGTGCTGCGGCACGTGGCCGGTGGCCTGTCGAACAAGCGCATCGGCGAGCGCATGCAGATTTCCGAGCAGACGGTGAAGGCGCACATGAAAAGCCTGATGGACAAGCTGGGCGTCGGCGATCGCACGCATGCGGTAACCCAGGCACTGCGGCGCGGCATCATCAGCCTGGACGACAGCGGGCACGATTAGGGGGTTGTTCGGCAGGGCTTGCAGCCCTGCACCCGCGGTAGTGCCAGCCGCTGGCGGCTGTGCGTTCGGGCGCTTGCGAAGCGGTGCTTCGCAAGCAAAGCGCCCTCACCCATGTAAGCTCGGTCGCCGCATCCATGCGGCTCACGCCCCCGCAACCGGACCCACCCCGCCTTCGACAATTCCCCGCGACCTGTCGTGTATTGCTATCTGTAGCCGAGCCATGCTCGGCTCAGATCTCACAGATATTGAAATATTCGATTCCGATGGAGTCATCCACACAAGCGTGGATCCATCAGACATCGGGAAACTGTCAGAGGTGGGGCGGTGTCGGAGTGCGGGGTGTCAGCCGCATGGATGCGGCTGCCAAGCCTACAAGGACGTACTTGCGGCGTCCCCGCACTCCGACACCGCCCCACCACCCCACAAGAAACCCGCCGTTGCTGTTGCTGTTGCTTCCAGCAGGTGCAGGGCTGCAAGCCCTGCCGAACACCACCCCTACTTCAAACGCAGCAGCAGGCTGCCGCCCGCACACACCACCGCCAGCCAGGCCACGCCGTGCCAACCCCACTGCGCCAGCGCCAGGCTGCCCAGCGCCCCACCGGCGGCCATGCCGATGAACATGCCGGTGAACAGCAGCGCATTGAGCCGGCTGCGTGCCGGCGGCACCAGGCCGTAGACCAGGGTCTGGTGCGCCACCAGCGCCGACTGGAAACCGAAGTCGAACAGCAGCGCACTCACCACCAGCAGCGGCAACAACGCAGCAGCCGGCAACCAGGCTTCGACCAGCAGCAGGCCGAAGCCCAGCAGCGCCACCACGATCGCCAGCCGTGCCACCGCATGGCACCCCAGACGATCGGCGAAACGGCCGGCGAATGGTGCGGCCAGCGCGCCGGCCGCACCCGCAATACCGAACGCACCCGCCGCCGCACTGCCCAGGCCCAGGCGGGCATGCAGCATCAGCGCCAGCGTCGACCAGAACGCACTGAAGCCGACCGCCAGCAGCGACTGGCTGGCCACCGCACGGCGCAGCTGCGGCTGCTCGCGCCACAACGCCAGCAGTGAACCCAACAACGCCGGATAGCGCAGTGTGCTGGTCGGTGCGAAACGCGGCAGCGCACGCGCCATCACCGCGCCCATCGCCGCCACCGATACCGCGGCCAGTACGAACTGCGTGCGCCAACCCCATGCTTCAGCCACCACGCCACTGACCACGCGCGACAGCAGGATGCCGAGCAGCAGGCCGGTCATCACCCGGCCGACGATCTGTCCGCGTTGTGCATCCGGCGCCAGCACCGCAGCGGCCGGCACGATGTCCTGCGCCAGCGTAGCCATCAGCCCGACCAGCAGGCTGGCCATCAGCAGGCCCGGCAGGTGCCCGGCCATCGCTGCGGCGCCCAGTGCCAGCGCCAGCAATGCGGACTTCAGCAGAATGAGGTTGCGGCGGTCGAAGCGGTCGCCCAGCGGTGCCAGCAGCAGGATACCCAGCGCATAGCCGAGCTGGGTCAGGGTCGGCACCAGGCCGGCGGCGCGCTCACCTGCGCCGAGGTCCTGGGCGATCAGGCCCAGCATCGGCTGGCTGTAGTACAGCGAGGCGACCGAGAAGCCGGCGCCGGCCGCCATCGCCAGCACCAACGGGGTGGAAGGCGCGGTCGCAGGTGCGGCGGCGACAGACAACGAGGGGGTAGACATGGGGGAGTCCGGTGGAGGAAGTGGGCGTATCCTGCCCGTATTCGCCAGGCGTCTGTAGTAGGCTCGCGCACATACCCTTCATACGTTACACGCATGAATGACCTCGCCAACGGCGCAGATCGCCTGGATCTGCTGCGTACCTTCCTGCGCATCGTCGATGCCGGCAGCCTGTCTGCTGCGGCCGTGCAGCTGGGCACCACCCAGCCGACGGTCAGTCGCCGCCTGCAGGCACTGGAGCGGCAGCTCGGCCTGCGCCTGTTGCAGCGCTCCACCCACGGCCTGCAGCTGACCGAAGATGGCCTGCGCTGCCAGCGCCATGCGCAACGCGTGGTCGACGAATGGGAGTCGCTGCAGGCCGAACTGCACGGCGAACCGGAAACGCTTCGCGGACGCCTGCGGGTGATGGTGCCGCACGCGTTCGGCCAGGCGCAGCTGCTGCCGACCATGCTCGCGTTCCTCGCCCAGCACCCGCAGCTGAGCCTGGAGTGGATCCTTGAAGATCGTCGCCCGGATTTCATCGCAGAAGGCATCGACTGCGCGGTGCGGGTGGGTCCGGTCGACGAACCGCGCATGGTCGCACTGCCGCTCGCCGAAGTGCCGCGCATCGTCGTGGCAGCGCCCTCGCTGGTGCAGGCCACCGCGATCAGCACACCAGAACAGGCGCAGGCACTGCCATGGATCTCACTGGTCACCTATTACCGCGAACGCCTGCTGCTGCATGACGCTCGGGGTCGCGCGCATACCCTTTCGATCAGCCCGCGCCTGCTCAGCGATAACCTGTTCGTGGTGCAGCAGGCCGCACGCGCCGGGCTGGGCGCAGCGGTGGTCTCGGCCTGGCTGGTCGCCGACGATCTCGCACAGGGGCGGCTGGTGCAGCTGCTGCCGGACTGGCAAGCGCCGGCATTGCCGGTACACGTGGTGTTTCCGGCCGCACGCCAGCAGCCCCCACGGCTGCGCGCCTTCATCGATGCGATGAAGGCCGCACTGCCGCAATTGCATGGAATGCGGCCGGCGCCGCGTTAGGTCATCGGCCGCATCATCCACGCATGGCGTGGATCTACTGAGGGTACGGGTAGATCCACGCCATGCGTGGATTCCGTCCGACCCGGCAATCAGTTGGACTTACCCGCCTCGGCATTCCACGCTGCGACCTTGGCCTTGGTGTCGGCCAGCATCTTGTCCAGTGCGGCGCGGTCATACACGCTGCCACGCAGGATCACGCTGTCGATCTTCTCGGTGGCGGCGATGTCCTGCAGCGGGTTGGCGGTCAGCAACACCAGATCGGCAGCCTTGCCCTGGGCAACGCCACCGTAGCGGTCCATCTGGCCGAACCAGGCCGGGCCGGAACGGGTCGCCGCCGACAGCGCCTGCGGCGCGCTCAGGCCCTCCTTCACGAACAGCTGCAGTTCCTGGTGCAGGGCGATGCCCGGGAAGTTGAACGAATTGAGGAAGCCTGCATCGGTGCCGGCGATGATCGTTACGCCCGCTTCCTGCAGCATCGGCAGCACTGCGGCCACCTGGTGGTACTGCGCATGGCGCGCTTCGATCTGCGCCGGCGTGGCCTTCGCCGCGCGGTCCACGCGCCACTGGTAGGTCGCGCGCAGGCCCGGGCCGATGTAGGCCAGGTACGGGTCATTGGCGTGGTCATCCTGGTCAAGGAAGTCGAGGATGCGGCCACCGTTGAGGGTCGGGGTCACGAACACGCCGCGCTTGGCGAAATCACGGTAGGCATGCATCGCGGTGTCACGGTCGAAACTGGCGTCGAGACGGCGGTTGGCTTCGGCACGGTCGATGCGGCCAGCTCCAAAGTCGGCGGCAATCTGCGCCTCGTCCTTGCTGCCCGCCTTGAACGCGTAGTCCAGGTGCTCGATCGAGGCCAGGCCGGCATCGACCGCCTGCTCCACGGTCAGCGCCATCGGGATGTGGCCCGACGCCTTGAACCCGGCCTTGCGCGCGGCACTGGCCGAGTACAGGAACAGTTCCGGCTTCAGCGTGCTGTCAGTGATCTTCACGAAATCGACCTTGTCGTGCTGCAGGCGGGTGATCGCCTTGTCGACGTCGGCCTGGCTGCCCACTTCGATCGTGCCCTTCCAGACCGGCTTGATGCCTTCAATCTTCGCGCCCGAGCTGAGCAGGCGCGGGCCAAACAGCGTGCCCTTGGCGATCTCGCCACGCCACTGCAGCACCTGTTCGGGAAGATCACCGGAGCAATCACGCACCGTGGTGATGCCGTGCGCAATGTACAGCGGCAACAGCGCCTTGTTCTCTTCGATCAGCGCCGGGCCGCCACCGAAGTGCACATGCATGTCCCACAGGCCCGGGATCAGGTATTTGCCCTTGGCATCGATCTGGCGGGCCGCGCTCCACTGGCTGCGCAGCTGTGCATCCGGACCGACGGCGACGATGTCCTCGCCGCGGATCACCACGCTCTGCCCAGCCAGGGTACTGGCGTGCTCGACATCGACCACGGTGGCATTGCGGATCAGCAGGTCGGCGCGCTCGGCGGCAGAGGCCGACACCGGCGCCACCGCAAGGAGGATGGCAAAGGACAACGGACGGGAACGGAACATGGACAGCATCCTGATGGGCACGACCGGCGTGCGGGTGGAAGGGGTTTGTATTCAGCGCACCGCGCCGTGCTGGCGCAGCAGGGTTTCAATTCCGGTATAGCCGCGCTGGCGCGCGTGTGCCAGCGGCGTTACGCCATCGCCGTCGGCCAGCTCCGGGTCAGCACCGGCATCCAGCAACAGCTGCACGATCTGCACGTGGCGCGCACCGCCATCGCCGAGCAGGATCGCTTCCAGCAGTGCGGTCCAGTGCAGGCGGTTGACATGATCGACCGCCACGCCCGCGCGCAGCAGCGTACGCACGGTGGCGACGTGGCCGCGCTCGGCGGCCGGAATCAGCGCGGTGCCACCATAGCGGTTGGTGCTGCGCAGATCGGCGCCGTGCGCCAGCGTCATCGCCAGGATCTCATCCAGGCCACGCGCGCCGGCATACAGGTAGGCGCTGTCCTGCAGCGCGTCCTTGGCATTGACGTCTGCCCCGGCCTCGATCAGTTCGCGCGCGGCATCCACGTTGTTGCCATGCGTGGCCAGCAGCAACGCGGTGCGGCCCTGGCCATCGCGCGCCTCCAGCGTGGCGCCATCCTCGATCGCCTGTCGCACCGCATCGGCGTCGCCGCGGCTGGCAGCATCCCGCAGGCGCGCGTCTGCGTCGGCCCTGGACGTGGCGGTGCAGGCGGGGGTGACCATGGCCAGCAGGCACAACAGCAGCACGCGCGTGAACGGCCCAGGCCAGCCAGCGGAACGATGGAAGCGCATGACGGTGTCTCCTCATGTCCGTCACCACGGAACGCCGGGCGACGGTTGCAACAGCCGGGCATTGCCGGCCCCTGCCCTGCATGGTAGAAGTCGGGTTGGGTATCCAGAAGTGAAATGTTCAAATGCAAGACAGTGCCAAATCGAATAGAACCCTGTTCGAACTGGACCTGCTGCGGGCGCTGGTGATGGTGGCCGACTGTGGCAGCTTCACCACCGCGGCCACCCGCCTGCATTCGACCCAGTCCACGGTCAGCCAGAAGGTGCGCCGGCTGGAGGAACTGGCCGGGCATCGCCTGCTCGAACGCGGCCACCGCGACGTGCACCCCACTGACGCCGGCCACACCCTGCTCGGTTACGCGCGGCGCATGCTCGACCTGAACGAGGAAATGGCGCAGGCGCTGGCCGGCGCGACGGTGGAAACCGCGGTCCGCATCGGTGTCCCCGAGGACTTCGTCAACGCACAGACCACCCGCATGCTGGCCGCCTTCAGCCGCCGCCACCCGCAGGTGAAGCTGGAAATCAGCAGCGGCCTCAGCCGCGACCTGGCGCAGGGCTTCGACCACGGCGAGCTGGACCTGGTGCTGGTCAAGCAGCGCCGCAACAGCCGCCAGGCCGTGCACTGCCGCCGCGAGCCGATGCACTGGATCGACAGCCTGCGCAGCAGCTGCCTGCAGCAGGACCCGCTGCCGCTGGTCACATTTCCGCCGCGCGGGCTGTACCGCGACGAGATGATCCACGCCGTGGAAGCGCTGGGCCTGCGCTGGCGCATCGCCTTCACCAGCTCGTCGCTGAGTGGCATCCAGGGTGCCGTAGCCGATGGCATCGGCATCAGCCTGCTGCCGCGCCGCGCGGTTACCCGCGAACACCGCGTCATTGATGGCGAGCACGACCTGCCGGTGATCGACAACTACGAGATAGGCCTGCTGCACCGCGCCGATGCTGATGATGCGGTGCGTGCGCTGGCCAGCGAGTTATGGCGGCAGGTACAGCGCGAACCGGACTGACCGCGGTAGATCCACGTCATGCGCGGATGAAACCCGCGCATTGAGCATCGAAACCTGGACAGGCCTGTCGCGCGGAAATCACGGTTCTGCCGCTAGAGTGCCCATTGTTTCCGTGCTCCACGGCGCCTTGTCATGTCCGACGAAATCCCTACCCGCTTCGATCCCCTACCCGCGGCCCTGCAGACGCATCTGCAGCACCAGCGCTCGCTGATCGCTGCGCGCGTGGCCGCCGGCTTTCCGACGTTGCCGGTGCAGTGGCCGCTGGCGGCCACCACGCTGCAGCGCGTGGTCGATGCCGAGCTGATCGACCGCGACGACTGCGATGGCTGGGAAGCACTGGGCGTGGCGTTCGGTGACACCCTGGCCCAGCGCGTGCCGGGCCTGGCCTGGATGCAGGTCACCGATGCCTGGGGCATCGATGCGGTGCTGCGCTATGCCGACAGCAGCCTGCAGATCGGCGCCAGCACACTGCTGCTCAAGCGCGTCGAACAGGGCGAAGTCATCGACATCGCCCACCTGCTGGCGTGGCTCGAAGAGTTCGTCGCCACCCGCGCCGACGATTACGCCTGACGGGTAGCTCCACGCCATGCGTGGATGAAACTACCGTGCGCCCACATTCATCCACGCACGGCAGAGACCTACAGCCAACGGCCATCAACCACTACGCGGCGCTGCACCGGCACTCCGGCCACGGCGGCCGGGCCGTGGTCGGCACGCACCGCGACGAACGTCGCCGGCCGGCCTTCGGCAACGCCATGCTGAGGCAGGCCGATCACCTGTGCGGCATGGGTGGTGACCATGTCCAGCGCCAGCATCAGGTTGGCATCTGTGTAGAAGCCCGAGCGGTAGCCCAGCAGCATCGCCCGCTGCAGCAGATCGCCGTTGCCGTACGGCCACCAGCAGTCGCGGATGTTGTCATTGCCGGCGAACACGCGCACGCCGGCATCATGCAGCGCACGCAAAGGCGGGAACGGATGGTCGCCTGGCGCGTTGCTCATGATCGCAACGCCCGCCGTGGCCAGTGCTTCACCCACCTGCAGCGCGCGCGCCAACGGCACGTCGCCCAGCGAGTAGGCATGGCTGACGGCAACGCGCCCCTGCAGGCCGGCGGCACGGGTGCGTGCGGCGATGCGCAGCAGCTGGGCCAGCCCAGTTTCGCCGGGCTCGTGCAGGTGGATGTCGAGCTGCACGCCATAGCGCTCGGCCAGGCCGAACAGCAGGGCCAGCTGGCCTTCGGCATCGCCATCCAGCGTGGTCGGGTCGATGCCGCCCAGCACCTCCACGCCCGCTGCAATGGCCTGCTCGAGCACAGCAGCTGTGCCCGGGCAGGACATCACCCCGGCCTGCGGGAACGCGACCAGCTGGATGCGCATGATGTCGGCGCAGCGCAGCGCGGCCTCGCGCACTGCTTCGAGATGACGCAGGCCGGTGCTGCCGTCGACATCGACGTGACAGCGCATCGCCACCGTGCCGAAGCTGCTGCACTGGCGGATCAAGGCCTCGGCGCGGTCGACCATCGGCGCGGCCCCCGCCACCGCGGCCTTCTCGACCGCCAGCCGCTCTCGCAGGCTGTTCACCGGCTGATGCGGGTGCCAGCGGTCGCCGACGAAGCTCTTGTCCAGATGAATATGGCCGTCGACCAGGCCCGGCAGGACGGCATAGCCCTGCAAGTCGACGCTTTCCGCACCCACGCGCGGCGCGGTATCACCGTTGAGACCACTGATACGACCGTCGTGGATGTGGAAATGCAGCGGCGCGCCGGCGCGGTCCACCGCGCCATGGACGAACTGAAGCGTCATCGGAAACTCCCGGAAAGCCAAGTCATGGCGCCATCCTGAGCGCTGGCATTGCCATCGGCCAACGAAATATCTGGATGCCACACATTCATCAGAACAATGAATGCCCCCGCGACAACCGGTCGCAGCCACGCCGTGCACACGCCTGAACGGGTACCATAGGCACCTGTTTCCGCTGTGATGCCGCATGGGCCCGTCCGACCGCCACGATCGCCTCCGCCGCTGGCAGGCCGCGTCCCTGCTGGCTGCTGCCCCGATGGCCAGCCTGTCCGCCACTGATGCGGTCGCCACCGCGCCGCTGCAGGCGCCGCCTGGCCAACAGCGCATCGCGTCGGCTGCCCTGGTCGAGCGGTTGCACCAGCGCGTGCTGTCCGGGCAGAGCGCCACCGCCACCCTGGAACACTGGTGCGCCGAGCACGGCTTGGCCGAACAAGCACGGGTGCGCGCGGTGCGGGTGCACGGCCAGGACAAGACGGCACCGGCCGACGTGCTGCAGGCACTGGGCGCGAAACCCGGCACCGCCCTGCGCTACCGCCGTGTGCAGCTGGTCTGTGGCAGCCGCGTACTCTCCGAGGCAGACAACTGGTACCTGCCGGACCACCTCAGTCCGGCCATGAACCAGGTGCTGGACAGCACCGACGAACCCTTTGGCCGCGTGGTTGGCCCGCTCGGCTTCCAGCGCCAGACACTGGCTGACCAGACCTTCTGGCCACCGCGTGGCGAAGGCGACCGCGGCGTGATCCTGGAAGTGCGCGCCCTGCTGCGCGATCGCCAGCAGCAGCCCTTCAGCTACGTCATCGAGTCGTACCTGCAGCAGGCACTGCCCTAGGCCACCGGCGCGCGCCATCACGGCGGATATCGACACAGCAGAAGGCCCGGCATTGCCGGGCCTTCTGTTTGCCAGCCGGATCAGCGGAACCGGTAGTCCAGCTGCAGCCAATACTGGCGACCGTACGGGTCGTAGTTGCCAACCGGATAGAACGGCCACCCGCCTCCGTTCTTGTCCGCCGGCGGGCGGCTATCACGCAGGTTGTTGACGATCACACCCACCGACAGGTTCTCGCCGAACTGGCGGAACACACTGGCGTTGTAGGTCATGTACGGCGCGATGCGGCCACTGCCATCGGTCTTCGGCAGTGAACCAAAACGATTGCCGTACAGCGTGGTGGTCCAGTCACCCTGGTTCCAGGTAATGCTGCCGTTGGCCTTGCTGCGCCACTGGTAGTCATCCAGCGAATTGCGGATGTCACGCTCCGGGTCATCGGAGAACTGCCGGTACGTGTGCTCCAGCACCACGGTATAGGCCAGGCGCGTGGTGAAGCGGCCATAGCGGCCGGCATCGAAGCGCCAGTTGCCCTTCAGGTCCAGCCCGCGCACCGACTCGGAAGCCGCGTTGATCGGATTGATCAGCACGCGGGTCACCTGGTCCGGCTGCACCGTGGCGTTGGAGGGATTGCGGATCACCCGCGACAGCGCGTCCTGGCACAGCGGCGAACCGATATCGCGTGCTTCGCCACCCAGCGTGCGGCCCAGGCGGCAATCGGCCTCGTCGCGCAGGATGCGGCTGGTGTCGAGGCTGGTGACCTCGTTGTCGATGCGGATGTCGTAGTAATCGGCACTGAAATCCAGCCCGGACAGCGGCGACCAGACCACGCCGAAACCATAGGACTTGGCGGTTTCCGGCTGCAGCTGCGCATTGGCGCGGTTGCTGTAGTCGATCGACAGACCGTTGTAATCGCAGTTGTCGTACGACTGGCCTGCGGTGCGGCAGCGCCAGTAATCGGTCATGCCCGGGTTGTAGCCGCGGGTCTCGGTGGCGAACACGTAGTTCATGTCCGGCGCCCGGAAGCTGGTCGCAGCAGAGCCGCGGATCAACAGGCTCTCGATCGGGCGGAACTCGACGCCGAAGCTCCAGGTCGCCTTGCCGATGTGCTCGCCGCCCGCGCGGTACTGGTCGTAGCGGCCGGCCAGCGTGGTGGTCAGCGATGTCAACAACGGCAACTGCAGTTCCACGCCGGCCGCATAGCGGTCACGATCACCACCGGCACCGATACCAGCGCTGGTGTTCCAGAACTCGCCGGTACCCAGGCGCGGGTCCGGGCGGTTGCGATAGCCCTGGCTGCCGGCCTCGACCACCGCCGCCAGCGCAGCATCGCCGCCCGGCAGCGCGAACAGGCGGCCGTTGACGCTGGCGCTGAAGGTCTGCAACCACGCCGCGTTGCGGCTTTCCTGGTAGCCGGAAAGGCCCTCGTATTCGTTCGGCGTCAGCGGCTGGAACAGGCGCGAGGGATCCGGTGCATACACCTCCACGCCGTTGCGCACGCCCAGCTGCGGGCCGAGCAGGTACTCGTTGATGCCGGCCAGCAGCACCGGGCGGCGCGTCCGGTTCTCATAGCGCGAACGGCTGTAGACCGCCTCGTAGTCCCAACCGCTGTCGCCCAGTTGGCCGCGCGCGCCGACGTTGAACGACCACGAGTTCTCCAGGAACCGGTTGGCGTTGCGCGGCAGGCCACCGATTTCCTCCGGCGCGAACCGGCGGTACCAGCTCTCCAGGTTGCCCGTGGTCTGGTTGTAGAAGTAGTTGCGCGACGACGTCCAGGTCGGGGCACGGGTGTTGTTGCTGATGCGTGCACTGCCCACGGCCAGGTCGGCGAACAGGTCGGTGCGCTCGTCCAGATGGAAGGTCAGCAGGCCATAGCCATTGAGGTTGCGCTTCTCGGTCTGCACGGTCCAGTAGCTGGCGGCCGCCTCGTTGCTGCCGCAGTACGCTCCCAGCCGCGGGTTGTTGGCACGGAATACGCTGCCACCGTAGATAGCGGACGTGGCGTCGCAGCCATTGATCCCCGGATCGATGTTGCGCCCGGTCGCCGCATTGCGCCGATAGGCGATCGCCGTTGCCTGCGGCGCCTTGCCGGCCGGATCATCGTCCAGTGAATCCATGAAGTCGCGTTGGCGCGCGTGGATCGCCTTGCGTACATCGAATTCGAAGCCGAACAGGCCTTCCCAGCGCTCACCGGACGTGCCACCGACCACCTGCACGCGCTGGTTGTCACCACCGCCCTGCTGGGTGCCACCGGCGCGCACGTTCACATCCACGCCCTCGAAGCGGTCCTTGAGGATGATGTTCACTACACCGGCAATGGCGTCGGAGCCGTACACCGCCGATGCACCGGCGGCCAGCACTTCGATGCGCTCGATCAGTGCGCTGGGAATGTTGGCCAGGTTGACCACGTTCACCGAGCCTTCGTAGGCCAGCGGGTAGTCGGCCTGGCGACGACCGTTGACCAGCACCAGCGTGCGGTTCGGGCCCAGGCCACGCAGGTTGATGGTGTTGGCGGCCGGCGTGAACGTATTGCCGAAGTCCTCGCCCTGCACGTTGCCGGTGTTCTCGGTCAGCGCACTGAGGGCGTCGAAGGCGTTGCGGTAGCCCTGCGCATCAATCTGCTCACGGCTGATCACCGTCACCGGCGAGGGCCCCTCCACACTGGCACGTGGAATGCGCGAGCCGGTGACCTTCACTTCCTGCAATGTAGTGGGTGCGCTTTCCTGCGCGAAGGCCGGCAGCGAGACCAGCATCAGGGACGACAGCGCGAGCACCAGCGGACGCGGGCGCAACGCCTTGTGGGAGGCGGACATGGGCTTCCTGGGGGAGTGGGCGGGTGGTACGGGGAGCCGTGGCCTGTGCGGCACATAACGATCCCGTAACGAAAGTGTCCTGAATGGGGGGGTTCAACGGAAATGACCAGCCCTGATGGGCTTATGCCTGAACCGAATCAGACGGGTCCAGGGCATGGCCGCACTTTTGCAATGAATTGCATGGCCTGGCGCGGCCGGCGCTTCCATCGTGCCGGGATGATCATCCGTACCCATGACACCCACCTCACCCCGTTGCGACCGGTCCTGCGCCGCCACCTGCTGCAGCTGCAGGCGGCGCCGGTCACCCTCCGCTCGTTCCAGCGCACCGACCTGCCGCGCTGGCGCGCCTTCGATGATCGCCGCCAACGCGGCCAGCGGCATCCCCCCGGCGTCGATGAGGAGGCGCGGTTCCTCGCCAGCATTCATCGCTCGCGCCTGCAGGAGGACAACGACCAGCTGGTGCTCGGTGTATTCGACGATACCCAGGGCGCCCTGCTGGACCAGTTGCACATCCGCCTGCAGTCCCTGCATTCGCGCTGTGCCGAGCTGCGGTCACTGCAGCACCAGCATGTCCACCCGCAGGCTGCCCTGCAGGCGTTGTGTCCCTTCCTCTTCGACGATGTCGGCCTGCACCGCATCTACGTGCTGCTGCCGCCGGGCTGCAGCACTCCGTTCGCCAAAGCACTGCAGGCGCACGGCTTCACCCGCGAAGGCATCCTGCGCGACCACCATCTGGATGCGGAGGGATGGCATGACCGCCAGCTGCTGGCGCTGACCGCGCCGGCCTGGCGCAGCTGCCAGCAGCGGATCGGCTAGCGCACCCGCTCCAGTGCCGCACCGGCACCGGTCAAGACCGTGCAGGCGTGGTCCTGCAGTTCCTCGCCGCTGGCATCGTTGCCACTGGCGGCATCCACCCGGGTGGCCAGCAGGATGAAGCCGGGGCCGCCCTGCACGTCATCGCGACCGGCCACCACCAGGCTCCACTGGCCCACATCGCCCACGCCACTCAGGCCATAGGCCAGCAGGTTGAGCGGATTGGCGGTCAGTTCTGCACCGGGCAGCAGATTGGCCTGGTACTGATGCCCGCGCAGCGGCACCGGCAACGGTGACCAGCGCGGGCCGAGCGCGCCAGCATGTGCGTCCAGTGCCTGCAGCACGTCCGCTCGCAGGCAATCGACATGGATGTGCAGCTGGTGCTGCGAGCGACCGTGCGGTGAATTGAGCGCCAGGCTGGCCACGTTGCGCGGCAAGGGTTGGCCCAGAGCCTGTTCGGTATGCCCGCGCGCGCGCCAGGCGGCCGCAAAATAGTTGGGCGCCCCACGCTGGTACAGGCCATGGCTCTCGATGCCACTGACCTTGTCCAGCGGCATCAGCAGGAACTGGTAGTCGCCATGCGCGTCCTTGACCAGCACGTCGCGACGGTCGGCCGCCGTCTCCACCCGCAGGCAGCTGCCCCGCGGGCCTTCCGCCGACTGGCAGTCACGCTCGATCAGGCGCCACAGTGCATCGGAATGGGCCGGCGGCGGAGGCGGCGCGCTCGCACACGCGGACAACAACAGCAGGGGCGACAGCAGCAGGGGGCGCAGGGACACGGCGGCGACTCACGGAACAGGCACGGCAGACGGCGCCGCGCTGCATTCTAGCCAGTACAGTGCTGCAATCAGTAGGTGCCGAACGGCACTTCAACCACGATCGGCGCCACGCCCTCGCCCACCTGCAGGGTGTAGCGGTCCAGCGCGCCATCGTCATCGGCATGCGGCTGGCGCTGGAAATGCAGGGAGTAACGGTCATCGCCCAGGCGCACGGCGCTGCCATCAGCCTCCAGGGCGGCACCTTCGGGAATCAGCAGCCCGCCCAGGTCGCTGTAGGCCCCCGGAACATCGGCGAAGCCATAGTCGGCCAGTTCGTCTACCCGCTGCATCGCATAGACATGCGGCAGGTAAGGACGCGCCGGACTGCGGCCATTGCTCAGGTCGGTCACCCAGGCCTGCGGCAGGTGGTACTGCTCCCGCAGCGCGGCCACGCCCAGCGACGGGCTGGCCACCTGGAGGCAGCACACCGCGCGCTTGCCCTCACGGTCGACAATGGCGAATCGATCACCGCGGGTAGCGGCCTGCGGCAGCATCGCGAAGGCCAGGTTGCGCTGGGCCGGTGCGTAGCCGGCCTCGGTCTGCAGGTTGCGCCAGGCACCGAACACTGGCGATTCCGCGGTTGCAGCCGGCATCGGCTCGGCCGCAGAGGCGGCAAATGCCACGCCCAGCACCGATACCGCCAGTACCGTTCTCGCCCTGCGCTTGTCGCGGAAACTGCCTGCCGTCATACCGTATCCAGCACCTGCACCGGAATGGCCCGGCCTGCCCGCTGGCGTGCTGCCAGTCATCCCTCCCACTATGCAATGACCATGCTGTGCCGGCAATGACCGGGACGCTGACGCCTTTCGCGCGCCGGGTGCTATCGTTCCGCCCATCTTCCCCTGCGCAGGAGCGCTCGCATGTCCGCCTTCCGTCTGTCCCTGTTGCTGCCTGCGTCGGCCCTGCTGCTGTCGGCCTGCGTCAGCACCCCTGGCCCCCAGGTCAAGGGCACCGGCCACTGCGATGCCAGCCAGCTGGGCTGGGCGATCGGCCAGCCGGCCAACGAAGCCAACATCCGCCGCCTGTCCAGCGAGAGCGGCGCCGGCCTGGTCAACCCGATCGGCCCCAGCACCATCACCACCAAGGACATCCGCCAGGATCGCCTGCGTGTGTACGTGGACAAGGACAACATCATCACCTCCACGCGCTGCGAGTAAGCGCCGCCACGGGCTTCTGTAGGGTCGAGCCATGCTCGACGCTACAGTTCAGGGCTCGGTATAGCCGGCGCAGTCCGGCAACGCCTGGTCGGGGTGGAATACCCCATCGCTGAAGCGGAACAACCGCGTATAGCTGCATGCCGGGTCCTGTTCGGTGCGCAGATCCTTCTTCTTCAGCGGGCCCTTGGCCAGCGAATCCTCGAAGCGCGAAACACCCGCCGGGAAGCGGGTTGCCACCGTCTGGTAGCGCAGCACCGGCATGCCCTCTACGGCCGTATCCAGCGCCAGCCTTGCCGAGAACCCGTACTCGTCGTGGCAGGCGCCTGCGCGCTGCTTCATGTCCTGCTCGCTGAAACAGGCGCGGATCATCGCGTTGCCCAGCCATGGCAGGGTCAGCACGTCGTCGTCCACCTGGATGTCATCCTGCAGGTGTCGCACGCGCGCCAGCTGCAGCGTGGATGCGTCGGCACCACCGCCCGAGTACATCGCGCTGAATTTGACGATACCGCCCACCAGCACGTTCTGGCGGGCGCGCTGCCGGGGGTCGCTCACTGTCTCATCGCTGCCCACGCCCGGCGCCAGGCGCACGATCCACGGCCACAGCGACAGCTCACTTTCCTGCGGCACGTCGATGCTGACGTGGTAGACGTGCGGCTCGCTTTCGCCGGCCTCCCGTTCAGCGACTTCCAGCGTCGTCGGCCGATCGCCGTCCTCGGCCACCGGTTGCACACGCACGCACCAGGCACGATCGAGAGTGCAGTACTGCATGCGTGCTCCACCCTGCCCGCTCTGTTCCAGCACCTGCCCCAATGGCTCCATCACATTACCGGCGGCGTCACGCTGCTGCGGCAGGATCGAGGGCTGGGCCAGCACCAGCAGCGGGGTTGCCAGCACTGCAGCGCACAGAGTGGCGCGGACGAGAACGGAATGCATGGGCGGCTCCTGCGGCTGGGGTTCCGATGGTAACCGCTGACCGGCAGGCGTCGAGCCCTGCTCGACTTCGACACCACGTTGTGTCCGCGCGGCCTCCGTCAATGCCCGCTGCAATCGCAGCGACCCCACCCTTTTTCCTTCGAGGTCTGGCCGATACCGGGGTTGAACGTGTTGCTCGGGTCCAGCTGCCGGTAGAACCCGGCCAGCGCCGGCTTGGCCGGGTACAGGTGGCCCACATTGTGCTCGGCTGGATACTCGGCGCCACGCTGGTCCAGCAGCGCCCACATCGCATGCTCGATCGCCATCGGGTCTTCGCCCTTGCGCGCGATGTAGTCCTGGTGGAACACGTGGCACAGGAAGTGGCCGTAGTACAGCTTGTGCAGCAGGCGGCCGTCGATATCGGCCGGCAGCTGCTCGAACCAGTCGGCATCGTCGCGGCGCAGGGCGATGTCCAGCGCCACGATGTCCTGCACCTGGTCGCGATGCACTTCGCGGTAGCGCACCGCGGCACCGGCCACCGCGAAGCGATGCAGGAAGGCCTTGCGCCCCTCCTCCGCCGTGCAGTGGAAGTAACCGCCCTCATGGTGGGCGAAGAAGTCGCGCAGCCAGGCCTCGGTTTCTGCTGCGTCCTGCGCGGAGACCTTCAGCAACAGGTGATGCTCATAGCGCTGGCGGAACTCGCCCATGCGCTTGGGCAGGTGCGAGGGCAGCAGGCCGGTCAGCACCTGCATCACCCGGTCGGTCACCCCGCGCAGGCCGAGGCGTTCGAACCAACCGTCGACGCGGCTCTTCAGCGCGAATGCGACGGGCACGCGCGCGGTGCCGAGGCGGTCGATCAGCAGGAAGCTGTCCTTGCCGTAGCGCTCGCCGATGTCATAGGCATCGCGGTGGATGTACTCGCCGGCAATCGGCAGGCGTTCGAAGCCGGTCAGCAGTTGGCGCCGGATCGCGGTGAGGCTGTCGGTGCGGTTGCTGCCGATATAGAAGACCTCGGCGGCCTCCTTCTCGAAGGTATCCAGGCGCACCGCGAATACTGCCAGCTTGCCGGCAGACCCCGCGGCCTCGAAGTGGCGGCTGGGGTCGGCATTGAAGCGTGCCGGCGTATCGGCATCGACCCGGCGCACTTCCTCGGCGTAGCGTGGATCGGAGGCGGCGCGGCCATCGCCGTCCCCAACGTCGGCAGCAGCATAGTCGCCGGCCTGCAGGCGCTGCAGGATCTGCTCGGGCGTATCACCCAGCGCGATGCCCAGATGGTTGACCAGCTGCAGCTGGCCCTGCGCATCGACCTGCGCGTACAGTGCCAGTTCGGTATAGGCCGGGCCACGGCGCACCAGCGCACCGCCGGAGTTGTTGCAGATGCCGCCCAGCACCGAGGCACCGATGCAGGACGAGCCGATCACCGAATGCGGTTCACGGCCCAGTGGTGCCAGCGTCTGCTCCAGGCGGTCCAGCGTGGCGCCGGGCAGGCACAGCACCTGGCGGCCCTCGTTCAACAGCTGGATGCCGGTCAGGCGCAGCGTGCTGACCAGCACGATCGGCCGGCCATAGTCAGCGCCGTCCGGGGTCGAGCCGCCGGTCAGTCCGGTATTGGCTGCCTGCAGGATGATCGCCGCCCCACCCTGCACCGCCGCCTTCAGCACGCGCCACAGTTCCAGCAAAGTGCCCGGGCGCACCACCGCGAGTACCGGGCCATCGCCGAAGCGATAGCCGCGACGGAAGCGGCGCGTGGCCTTGTCACCGGTCAATACATGGCGGCTGCCGACCGCGTCGCGCAACTGCGCCAGCACGGCATCGTGGCCACTCATGGCAGGTTGACCAGTGAATCGCGGCCGATGTCGGCAATACGGTGCGCACCGGTCAGTGTCATCGCCACGCGCATCTCCTTGGCGATCAGGTCCAGCAGGTTGGCCACGCCAGCCTCGCCCTGGGCAGCCAGTGCATAGACGAAGGCACGGCCAAGCAGCACGGTGTCGGCACCCAGCGCCAGCATGCGCACCACGTCCAGGCCGGTGCGGATGCCGGAATCGGCGAGAATCTTCAGGTCGCCCTGTACCGCGTCGGCAATCGTCGGCAGTGCGCGTGCGGTGGACAGCACGCCATCCAGCTGGCGGCCACCGTGGTTGGAGACCACGATGCCATCGGCACCGAACGTGACCGCATCGCGCGCGTCATCCGGGTCGAGGATGCCCTTGATCACCATCGGGCCCTTCCAGAACTCGCGGATCCACTCCAGGTCCTTCCACGAAATGGAGGGATCGAAGTTGCTGCCCAGCCAACCGATGTAATCCTCCAGCCCGGTCGGGTTGCCGCGGTAGGTGGAAATGTTGCCCAGATCGTGCGGGCGGCCGAACAGGCCCACGTCCCACGCCCAGTGCGGGTGGGTGATGGCCTGGCCGATACGGCGCAGCGAGGCGTTCGGGCCGCTCATGCCCGAGTGCGCGTCACGGTAGCGCGCACCCGGCACCGGCATGTCCACGGTGAACACCAGGGTGGTCACGCCCGCGGCCTGTGCGCGCTCCAGCGCATTGCGCATGAAGCCACGATCGCGCAGCACGTACAGCTGGAACCACATCGGCCGCTGGATGGCCGGGGCCACTTCCTCGATCGGGCACACCGATACGGTGGACAGGGTGAACGGGATGCCGCGGCTGTCGGCCGCGCGCGCCGCCTGTACTTCGCCGCGCCGGGCATACATGCCGGTCAGGCCGACCGGCGCCAGCGCCACCGGCATCGCCAGCTTTTCGCCGAACAGCTCGGTTTCCAGGCTCAGGTCGGACATGTTGCGCAGGATGCGCTGGCGCAGCGCGATGTCGGACAGGTCGGAAACGTTGCGCTTCAGCGTGTGCTCGGCATACGCGCCGCCATCGATGTAGTGGAACAGGAACGGCGGCAGCCGGCGTTGCGCTGCGGCACGGTAATCGGTGGAGGCGGAGATGATCATGGGGTCAACCGTGTGGGGAAGGTAGACGCGAGGCCCGCGCACGCCGGGCTTCGTTGTCATCGAGGGTGCGCAGCGTGGTGTGCACGAACTCGAGGTGGGCATGCGCGGCGGCGCGCGCGCGTTCGGGGTCGCCGGCCAGCACCGCGTCCATCATCTCGCGGTGCTGGTCGGACAACGGCGAGAAGGTCCTCGCCGAGGTATAGAGCTTCTCGCGGCTTTGCGAAATATTGGTCTGCAGCAGCTCGAACAGGCCGCGCATCACCTGCAGCAGCACCAGGTTGTGGGAGGCCTCGGCGATGGACAGGTGGAAGGCCGCGTCGGCCTCGGCTTCACCGGTGGGGTCGTCCTTGCCGTGCGCGTCCATCATGGTCTGGAAGGCCTGCGCGATGCGCGCGCGGTCCTCGTCGGTGGCACGCAGTGCTGCGTGCCAGGCGGTGGCACCTTCCAATGCATGGCGGATCTCCAGCACGTCGAAGCGATACTCCGGGTCGCCCTGGAACAGCGGCAGGTAGGGCGCCAGCGGTTCATCCAGCGCCTGCCGCGCACGCGCCGCGGGTTCGGCCACGTAGGTACCGCCGCCAACCCGTGCGGTCAGCAGGCCCTGGCTGGCCAGCTGCGCGATGGCCTCGCGCAGCGCGGTGCGCGAGACCCCCAACTGCACCGCCAGGGTACGCTCGGCCGGCAGCCGATCGCCCGGCTGCAGCCGCTGTTCCTGCACCAGGCCGCGCAGCTGCGCAGCTACCTTGTCCGAAATTCGTTGCGTGCTCATGGCGCCATTGTGGCCCGAAGCGCGCAGCGGGTGGTCGGCCAGCCGTGCATGGCTCAGGGAATCATCCAGGTCAGCCAGTAGGCCTGGGCCAGGGTGATCAGGCCGACCATCGTGGTGAAGATCAGGCTGTGCTTGACCGTGAAACGGAACAGGTCCGATTCCTTGCCGGCCAGGCCGACCGCCGCGCAGGCAATGGCGATCGACTGCGGCGAGATCATCTTGCCGGTGACACCGCCGGTGGTGTTGGCCGCCACCAGCAGCACGTCGGACACGCCGATCTGCTGTGCAGTGGTCGCCTGCAGTGCCGAGAACAACGCATTGGACGAGGTGTCCGAACCAGTCAGGAACACGCCCAGCCAGCCCAGGAACGGCGAGAAGAACGGGAACGCATCGCCGGTGTGCGCCAATGCCAGCGCCAGCGTTGCCGACAGGCCCGAATAGTTGGCGATGAAGGCAAAAGCGAGCACCATGCCGATCGAGTAGATCGGCATGCGCAGCTCACGCACGGTTTCGCCGAAGGTGTGCAGCGCCGAACGGGCCGGCATGCGCAGCGCGATGATCGCGATCACCGCGGCGAGGATGATCGAGGTGCCGGTGGCCGAGAACCAGTCGAATTTGTAGACCGCCTCGTAGCTGAGCGGCGCGTCCACGATAGGTGGCATCTTCTGCACCATCTGGTCCAGGCCCGGCACCGGGAGCTTCAGCACCCAGCTTTCCAGCGGGCCGCCCGCCGCGAACAGCGACTTGAACGGCTTGATGCTCCACAGCGTGACCATCGCGGTGAGGATCAGGAACGGCGACCACGCCTTGGCGATCTGGCCGACGCTGTAGCGCGGCGCCTCCAGTGCCTGTGCGGCCGCTTCGGCGCTGGTTTCGGTATCGAAGCGGAAGATCCGTACCGGCTTCCAGCGGCGCAGGAACAGGGTCAGGCAGACCAGCGACGCCAGCGAGGCGGTGATGTCCGGCAGCTCCGGGCCGATGAAGTTCGAGGTCAGGTACTGCGCAATGGCGAACGAGCCGCCGGCCACCAGCACCGCCGGCCAGGTTTCCCTGATGCCGCGCCAGCCATCCATGATGGCCATGATCCAGAACAGCACGATCACGGTCAGGAACGGCAGCTGGCGGCCGGCCATCTGGCCGATCTCGAATGCGTCCAGGCCGGTGACCTGCCCGGCCACGATGATCGGAATGCCCATCGCACCGAACGCCACCGGCGCGGTGTTGACGATCAGGCACAGACCGGCGGCATACAGCGGCTTGAAGCCCAGCCCGACCAGCAGCGCCGCAGTGATCGCCACCGGCGCACCGAAGCCGGCCGCGCCTTCCAGGAAGGCCCCAAAAGCGAAACCGACCATCAGCATCTGCAGGCGCTGGTCTTCAGTCACCGACAGGATCGAAGCACGGATGATGTCGAACTGCCCGGTCTTGACCGAGACCTTGTAGAGGAACACCGCGCCGATGATGATCCAGGCGATCGGCCACAGGCCGTAGACGAAGCCGAAGCCGGCCGCGCCCAGCGCCTGGGTCAACGGCATGCGGTAGAACAACAGGGCCACGCCAAGCGCGATGGCCACGGTGATCGTACCGGCCAGCCAGCCCTTCATGCGCAGCACGGCCAGGGCCACGAAGAAGAACGCGATCGGCAGCAGCGCGATCAGGCTGGACAACCACAGGTTGCCGGCGGGGTCGTACAGGTGTTGCCAGGGCTGCATGAAGACTCTCGACTGGATGCGGAAGGTGCCCCACCGCAGGCGGTGGATCGCCGTGGCTGTCGACTATTGGTAGTACCAATGATGATTTCGATCAGACCACTTGCAGCGGATTTAACCGCCACTCCGACGAAGAGCCTATTAGACCATAGGGCTAGATATCATATTGGTCATACCATTAGTAGCCGCCATGGTAGTGCCGGCCGCTGGCCGGCAACTCGAGATTCCCTACGAGATCCGTTTCTCCAACCGCCGCATCACCGCCAGCACCAGCACGCACAGCACGCTCACCCCGATCGCAATCACGTATTTGCCGATACCCACGGCGATCCCGATCGCTGCCGCCATGATCAGCGAGCTGGCCGTGGTCAGGCCGCTGACCTGGTCCTCGCGTGAGCCGCGCAGGATGGTGCCGGCGGCCACGAAGCCGACGCAGGCCACCACCGCTTCGATCAGACGTACCGGGTCGACCTGCAGCAGGTCACGGTAGCGCTCCTGCTGGAAATGTTCGGCCACCGAGTCGCCGAGGCCGACGATCAACGCGGCAGCCCCGGCGATCAGCATGTGCGTGCGCAGGCCGGCGGCGTGCTTGCCCATTTCGCGCTCGACACCGAGCACACCGCCGAACAGCATCGCTGCGGCTACGCGCAGCAGGATCGAGACATCCTGGGTGAGTTCCATGGGAAAGCTCCGGGAGTTTCCCGGAGCGTCGCGTGGCACCCGTGGCATAGAGGTGAAGGCCACACCACAACCCGTTCACCCGGTAGCGCCGGGCCGTGCCCGGTGCCGCCGTAACGCGCGTTCAACGCATCACTGCGCGAGGTATCCGCCATCGATGGCGTAGTAGGTGCCGGTCGCGAACGAGGCGTCGTCGCTGGCCAGCCAGGCCACCAGCGCCGCCACTTCCTCCGCCGTACCCAGCCGCTTCAGTGCGTGCCGCCCTTCCAGCGTGGCACGCACCTTCGGGTCCATCTTCTCCAGCAGCGGCGTGCTGATGAAGCCCGGGCCGACCGCATTGACACGGATACCGTCGCCCGCATGCTCCCACGCTGCGGTCTGGGTCAGCCCGACCACGCCGTGCTTGGCCGCGACATAGGCAGTGGAGCCGGCATAGCCCACCTGGCCCAGGATCGACGCCATGTTGATGATGCTGCCGCCGGTACCGGCCGCGCGCATCGCCTGGATCTGCGCACGCTGGCACAGGAACACGCTGGTGAGGTTGACGTCGATCACGCGCTGCCAGCCATCGATCGGATAGTCGCCGCTGCTGGCGGCCGGCCCACCGATACCGGCGTTGTTGATGGCCACATGCAGGCCGTCGAGTTCCTTGATCGTGCGCTGCACCGCCGCCTCCACCGCCGCGTCGTCGGTGACGTCCAGCGCGATGCCGATGGCCTGTGCACCGGTGCTGCGCAACTGCGCCACGGTGGCATCCACCGCATCCTGCTTGAGGTCCCAGACCGAAATACGGGCGCCGGACGCGGCCAGCGTCTGCGCCACGGCCAGGCCGATGCCCGACACGCCGCCGGTCACGATCGCGGTCTTGCCGGTCAACTGGTAATCAATCATCTGCATTCTCCATCGGTGGGGGTATCGATGCGGCGCGCGGCCGCCAATCAACCACCTTACGCCGTCGGCTGTGACAAGCAGACCAACAGCCTGTCCGCGGCTGATCGTTCCAGCAATGAAACCTCAACCGAGGTTCATGTAGGGAATCAAGTACGGATATAGCGCCAAAACGCTGGCGTATGTTCAACACCCGCTTCAACTTGGCCGTAATGACCAATCGGTTTGACCATATTCAAATCCCCTGCGGACGATTCGCAGCGACAATGGGAAACGTTTCCAGATTCTTCGACACATTCCATCCAACCTGGCGCCTCCTGGCCCTCCAGAATGCCCGCGACGCGGTTGCATAGGGGCAAATGGCCGCCAGCGCCTCCCCCTCCTGCACGTGCCGAGCGATGTCCCGATACTTCACCTTTGCCGATTACCGCCGTTTCGGCCAACGCCATGGCTTCGATTACCGCGCTGATCCGGAACACCTGCGCGACGACCAGTGGGCTGGTCGCGGCGAAGTCAACGAACAGTTCATGCGCGGTGGCATGAGCCTGATCGCCTCCGACGTGCATAACCGGTTCCCCTATGTGGCTACCGCACAGCAACGCCCCGGGCTCGCCATCCGCGTGATGCTGCAGGGCCAGGTCGACGTGCGTATCCCGCGACGTGGAGGATTCACCTTGCGTGCCGGCACCGCGATGACCGCCCACCATCGCGACCAGATCGAGATGACCGGCGCGCACCCCGGCGAAACGCGCCTGCGCGGAGTCAGCGTGATCGTGCCGGGTGGCATCGATGCGGATGTTTTCCAGATGCCACAACTGGAAAATGCGCTTGGCACGCATCTGGAATGCCGCCACTGGGCCATTCCGCACGCCATGCTGCCGGTGCTGGGCCAGTTGTTCGACAGCCCGTGGCAGGACGGCATCGATGCCCTGTGGCGCGAGGGCGTGGCCCTGCAGCTGCTGGCCCTGGGCCTGCAGGCCGAGGATCTGCAGACCGACCCGGTGCGCACGCTGCGCGCCGGCCAGCGCGAGCGCCTGGAACGGGTGCGCAGCTACCTGCATGACGACCCCAGCCATGCCCACAGCCTGGTCGAGCTGGCCCGACTGGCCTGCATGAGCCCCAGCTCATTGCGCCGCCATTTTGCCCAGCAGTATGGAAGCTCGGTGTTCGACTACCTGCACGAGCAGCGCATGCGCCACGCCGAACAGGGCCTGCGCGAGGACGGCTGGACGGTTGAACAGGCCGCTGCCGCCAGTGGCTACCGACACCCCAGCAACTTCGCCGCCGCGTTCCGCAAGCGTTTTGGCCTGGTCCCCAGCCGCTGGCGCACCGGCCCCTCGAAAGTGGGGTGAACAGCCGGCGGCAGCGGGGGCTCTGCCGACGCCGCTGCGGATGCTAATGCAGGCCCCTGCCCTGCAGCGCCTGCATCACCCCTGCAGGCAGCTGGCAGGGCTGTTTCGGATTACTGTCCACGCGCCACCCCTGCCCCAGCAGCACGCCCTGCCCTTCGCCTGCGGCACCTTCCTGCGGAGTGCAGTGCACCGCGCTGGCCCGTACCACGCCATCCCGATCCAGCCACTGCCGCAGTCGGTAGGCATGGCGCTCGGCGTCGGTGTACTCGAAGCTGACCTCGACCATGCCTGGAACGCGGTCACCGCCGTCCTGCACCGGGACCGGTTTTACGCCGCCCGACTCGGACGTACGCTGCGCCAGCACGTTCTGGTCGCCGTCGTACAGCGTGATCCGGGTCTGCCACGCCTCATCATGGCCGACATACTGCCGCGTCCAGACGCGATCGTTCGACAACGGCAGGATCTCCGCATGGTCTGGCGGCAGTACCTCGCGCCCATCGGCCAGCATCATTCCGTAGCGCCCGTCACGCAGGAAGATCATGTGATCGGTCGCTAGCGCCTCGACCGATCCAAACGCTGGCGCCACCACCTTGCCGAGCGTGATGTTGTAGAGGTGGGAGTGTCCTTCTGCATCCTCCAGCACCAGCAGTGGCGGCGCGATGCGGTCTTCATGCAGCCGCAGCCCCTGTGGCATCAGATGCGGCTTCAGGTCCGCACCCAGCCATAGCCGTGGGCCCTGCTCGCCTGCCAGCGTTCCCATCACGCCGCTCGCCGCCGCACGATAGTCGGTCACACCGGCCTGTTCGAACAGCACCCTGCCATCGCAGTCGAGAATGGCGGCGCCAGCGCCTCCATCGGCATTGCGGAGTCGCCAGGGCAATGCTTGATGCCTATTGAAACTCAACGACCGCGCCTTGCCGACCACACGGGCCTGCGCGTCCACGATCACCTCATCGCCGTCTTCGCCGCGCAGCAGCCAGCGCCCTGGACAGTAGTCCACGATCACACTGTTGGTTCGTATGGGCAGCGCGACAAAACGCCCACCCTCCAGCAACCAGCCCCGTTCCGGCGTATCGCTGTCGAGGCCTCTGGCATACCGCCTTGCCCCCAGGGGAACAGTGCGGTCATCGTCGGGTCGAGCGCTGAGACGATAGTGAGGCCACAGTGCAGGACCTTGATACAGCGCAGAGTCGACGCGTGCGCCCGCTGCATCAGCCCGCATCCAGGTATCCATGCGACGCAGCCACCAGCCATTGTCACCCGCAGGCCGCGCTTCGTCGAAGTCGCCGCTCAGCAATACGGTGCCCGTTTCATCCTGTATGCGGCAGGGTTCCGTCCCATGATCGGCACAGATCACATAGACCTGCCGTTCGGTGAACGGTCCTCCCACCCAGATCTCCGGCCCGTCGATCCGCAGCACCTCGCGACCGTCCAGGCTGAAGAATCGAGTACCACCATCGCGGCCCTGCCAGACCACCCGATCCGGAGACAGCAGGCGCCACTCACCGGACTCAAGGATCGGTGCGAAGTGTACCCTGCCCTGTGCATCGGCCAGGCCGGTACCGAGGTAGCGCTCCTGTGCATCGCGCATCTCGACACGCCAGAGCCTCTCACTGCCTTGCAGGCGATCGTCATAGTGGACACGGCCGGCAAACTCATGAAGCAGGTGACCCTGATCATCAAACCACTGCGAACGCGGCGCCCGGCCGTTGCTCGCCTGGCTGTACCAATCGCTGCGGTACCAGCGACCCGGCGCCAGCGGGACGAGGCTCGCACCATCGGGGGCTACCCGCAGGGAGCCATCGGTACTGACCAACGCCTCCCCCTGGAACCCGTCCGCCCGAACGGCGAAGGCACCTGTATCGGCCATCGCCGGTCCCGTCGCCAGCATCACACAGCAGAGCAACATCCTTTTCATCATGCACACCATCCAGAGCAGGGATGCACGCTATGCGATGACGTGGGGCGATGCAATGCGGCTGCGGCCCGCCCTGTGCGAGCCGCAGTCGACGGTGCCTCAATACACCGGCAGATCGACGTAGCTGGCCTGCGCGGCGCTGTGCCAGACGCGCTGCGTGGCCTTCTGGTAATCGCCCGGCTTGGCCAGGTAGATGTTCGGCACGTAAGTCTGCGGGTTGCGGTCGTACAGCGGGAACAGGCTGGACTGCACCTGCACCATCACTCGGTGGCCCTTCTGGAAAGTGTGGTTGGCGTTGGGCAGGTCGAAGCGGTACGGCAGCACCTGGTTGGCGGCCAGCGGCTTCGGATCGCTGAAGCTTTCGCGGTAGCGACCTCGGAAGATCGCCAGTGACACCGGCAGCTCGTAGCCCCCCATCTCCGGCGTCGACGCTTCCTGGTCCGGATACACGTCGATCAGCTTCACCACCCAGTCGCTGTCGGTGCCACTGGTCGAGGCCTGCAGGTGCACCACCGGCGCGCCGCCGATGCGCAACGGCGCGGTCAGCGGTTCGGTGATGAAGGTCAGCACGTCCGGGCGGCCATCGACGAAGCGCTGGTCCTTGACCAGCCAGGTGGTCCACATGTCGCGGTCACCGAAGCGGACCGGGCGCGGCACGAACGGCACCGGCTTGGCCGGGTCGGACACGTATTCCTCGAAGTCGCCCTCGCCCGCCGCCGGCGCCTGGAATGCCAGCTTGCCGCCGGCGCGCAGGTACAGCGGCTTGCTGCTGGCGGCACAGCCCTTGTCGCAGCTGCGCGGCCAACCCTTCAAGCGGTCCCAGTGGTTTTCGCCAGTGTTGTAGATCAGCACCGGCGGCGTGTCGGCCTTCGGCGCACCGTCCACCAGGTACTGGTCGAAGAACGGCTTGAGCACGTCGCGGCGGAACTGCAGCGCGGTATCGCCATCGAACTTCAGCGCACCCAGTTCGCTGCCGCTGTAGTTCACCTGGCTGTGCCGCCACGGCCCCATCACCAGGTAATTGCGGTTGTTGCCACTGTCGCGCCCTTCCATCGCCTGGTAGGCGTGGTTGGCACCCCACATGTCCTCCTGGTCCCACAGGCCCTGCAGCCACATGGTCGGCACCTTCAGCGGTGTCTTTGCCATCACCGCATCCAGCGCCTGGCCCTGCCAGAAGGCGTCATAAGCCGGATGCTCGACCAGCTTCTTCCACCAGGTCAGCTGGTCCACGCCGGTGAAACGCGCGTAGTCGCCAGCCGAACCGATCCGCAGAAAAGTGCTGTAGTCGTCGTAGCCGAGACTGGGCAGCGGCGTACCCTTGCCGCGCTTCTCGGTCTGCATCGCGAAATAGTTGAAGTTGACCTGGCGGAACGCCCCGTAGTTGAGCCAGTCGTCGCCCATCCAGCCATCGACCATCGGGCTCTGCGGCGCAGCCACTTTCAGCGCCGGATGCGGGTCGGTCAGTGCCATCACCACGGTGAAGCCCTCGTACGACGAACCGAGCATGCCGACCTTGCCATTGCTCTCCGGCACGTTCTTCACCAGCCAGTCGATGGTGTCCCAGGTGTCGGTAGAGTGATCCACCTTGGTATTGTTCAATGGCCCGCGCAGCGGCCGGGTCATCACGTAATCGCCTTCGGAGTCGTACTTGCCACGGATATCCTGGAACACGCGGATGTAACCGCCGTCGACGAACACCTCATCGCCCTGCGGCAGCAGGTCGCGCATGCGCGGTGAATCACTGCGGCTGGCGCGGCCGGCGGCATCGTAAGGGGTGCGGGTCAGCAGGATCGGGGCGTTGCGGGCGCCCTTGGGCACCACGATCACCGTATACAGCTTGGTGCCATCACGCATCGGCACCATCACCACGCGCTTGTCGTAGTCACGACCGACATCGGGGGCAACGAAGGGTTTGCCGCTGATGTCCGGGGTCATCGGCGGGGTATCGGCGGCCAGCACGGTGCTGGACAGGCAAAGGGCGATGGCAACAGCAACGGCACGCACACGCATGGATAACCCCTCCCGGCAGGAAAGCCTCAAGCCTACTCCTGCCCCGAGCCGTGAAGTGTGTGCAGGCTTTGCATTCTGCGGTGGGTGCAGGCAGGACTGATGGCACATGTGCCTGCGGTGCCGCTGCGCTCGCCGGCGACCGGCACGACCGATCAGGCTGCCGCTACTTCATGCAGCGCCAGCCAGCGCCAACGGCCCTCTTCCTGCCGCAGCACGGCCAACGATTCCCGCCAGGCAACCGTCCCTTCGCCCACCGAATGCCCTTCGCGATAGCGCAGCACCGCCAGCGGCAACGGCGCCGCCACCGCCTGCACGGCCTCGATGGAAATCAGCAGGCCCGGACGCGCGCCATGGCCGCCCTCGAACAGCACCTGCACAGCCTGCCGATCCAACCGGCGCCCGGCGATGCCGACCATGCTGAAGTCCGCGCAGAAATGCGCCATCAGATCATCCAGCGCGTCGGCGCCGACGTCGGCACGGAACCAGGCCTGCAGTTTGTCGTGCAGGTGGTGGATTTCATGTTCTGCAGTGGTATCCATCAGGCATTCTCGGGTTGCGGAAAGGAAAGCTGTTGCGGCCGACACAGCAGCGCCATCGGCAGCAGGGTCAGTGCGGCGGCCAGCCCCAGCGCCACGCCGGTGGCATGGGCCGGCAGCCATTGCATGGCCAGTGCCAGCAGCAGCGCGATGGCCGCGGTGCCCAGGCAGAAGCTGAGCTGGCGATTGAGGTTCCAGAGAGCGCTGGCATCACCCAGCGCCTCACCTTCCACACCATGGAAGGCCAGTGTCTGCGCGGTACTGCTGCACAGACTGCCGCCGGCGCCCATCAGCGCGAACAACAGCCCGGCCAACGCGAAGGCCGGCTGCGGCAGCAGCGCCATCAGCAGCAGGCCGCTGGCCTGCAGCAGCATGCCGGCGCGCAGTACCATGGCCGGACCCAGGCGGACCAGCAGGCGTTTGCTGGCCGTGATCGCGATGGCCGAGGCCAGCGCCCACGGCAGCATCAACGCGCCGATGCGTGCAGCGCTGTAACCGGCCTGGTGCAGCTGCAGGGTACTGACCAACTGACTGCCGATGAATACGCCCGGCACTGCCAGATACACCAGCATTGCCAGCCTCAGCCCACGGTGGGACAGGAGCGACCAGCGCAGCAGTGGCTGCACCTGCCGACGTGCATGCCGCAGGTGGGCCGCCGCCAGCAGCAGCGCGACCAGCAGCAACACGGCACCGGCACCGCGATGTCCAGACTCGCCCAGCCAGGTCAGCGCCAACAGCAACGCGCCCAGCGCCAGCATCGCGGTAGACAGCGCATAGGCCTGTAGTCGCGGCGCACTGCGCGCGCCATCGGCCGGCATCCAGGCCAGCACCAGGCCGATTGCCATCACCGCCAACGGCAGGCTGGCCCAGAGCACGCCGCGCCAGGACAACCACTGCACCAACAGCCCGCCCAGCGCCGGCGCCAGTGCCGGCACCAGCAGGGCCACCAGCAGGATGCGGCGGGTCAGCGCGCCACGCTGGTCGGGCGTGCATTGCCGGTACGCCGCAGCCTGTGCCACGGGAATCAGCAGGCCGCCAGCCAACCCCTGCAGCAGGCGCCAGCCGAGCAGCCAGCCGATCCCCGGTGCGGCGCCTGCCAGCGCAGCGGCAACCGCGAACAACAGCAACGCCACCAGCAGCAAGCGACGCTCGCCGCAGCGCGCAGCCAGCCAGGGCGCCAACGGAATCACCACGCTCAGGCCCAGCATGTAGGCCGTGCCGACCCAGGCCAGGGTGCTGATATCGGCGTGCAGCTCCGCTGCCAATGCCGGATAGGCCACCGTGGCGATGAACATGTTGACCAGATCCAGGGCGAACACCAGCAGGAAGATCACCTCATGGCGCAGGCGGGGGGACGGCATCGGCGTTGCTCCAGCAGAGAGACCGCCAGCATGCCGCCCGGGCCTTGCTGGAAAAACACGACGACAGCTGCAACACTGTCAAACCTGTTTTGACAATGAATCGCCATGGTCAGCCTCGATCGCTTCGATATCTTCCGTGCCGTGGTCGAGGCCGGCAGCCTGACCGCAGCGGCCGATCGGCTCGGCCTGAGTCGTGCGGTGGTCAGCTTCAACCTGAAGCGGCTGGAGCAGGAGCTGGGCGTGACCCTGCTGCTGCGCAGTACCCGCCACCTGGCCCTGACCGAGGCCGGCGAGCAGTTCCTGCAGCACTGCGTGCAGGCGCTGGATGCCGCACAGGCAGCGATCGATGCCGCGCGCCGCGACCAGCACCAGTTGCAGGGCGTGCTGCGCCTGACGACCACACCGGAGTACGCACAGCTGCGCCTGATCACGGCGCTGGAGGCGTTCCGTGCCCGGCATCCGGCCTTGCAGCTGCACCTGTCGACCTCACCGGCACCGGCCGACCTGATTCCCGAACGCTTCGACCTGGCGATCCGCCTCGGCCGCCTGCCGGACTCGGGCCTGCACGCCAATGAACTGGAGCGCCACCCACTGTGCGCGGTGGCGGCTCCGTCCCTGCTGGCGCGCCTGCCCTCTGCCGAGGCAGCCGATGATCCTGTACTGCTGGGAACCCTGCCCCGCCTGGGCTACCCGCGCCTGGCCGATGTTCCGGTGGTGGCACCGGATGGCAGCGACGCCCTGTTTGCCACCAACCCGGGCAACGCGGTGGTGCGCGTGGATGGTGCCAGCAGCCTGCGCGCGTTCGCCTTGGCCGGCGCCGGGGTCACCGTGCTGCCACGCTGGCTGATCGAGGACGACCTGGCCCAGGATCGCCTGCGCCCAGTGCTGCGCCAGCACCTGTTTCCGCAGCAGAGTGTGTACGCGGTTTACCCGCACAGCACGCAGCCCTCACCGAAGGTGCGGCAGCTGATCGATTTCCTGCGCGACCGGTTCGCCACATGAAAAAGGGGACGGAGGGGATTAAGTCGTTTATGCATAAACGACTTAATCCCCTCCGTCCCCTTTTTCAGACACGGCCCTGTGCGGGCCGTGTCTTCAGGCATCAGCGCAACACCTGCTCCACCAGCTGCACGTCCACGCTCTGCAACGGTTCAGCGGCATTGCGCGACAGCTGCACCTGGTAGGTGCCACCGTCGATCTTCCACTGGCGGGCCTGTGCATCGTAGTGGGCCAGGGTCTTCGGCTCTGCTTCGATGCGGATGCGGCGCTGTTCGCCCGGCTGCAGGTTCACCTTGTCATAGCCGATCAGGCGGATCGGCGTGGTGCTGCCGGCCGGCAGCTTCAGGTACAGCTGGGCCACATCGGCACCGGCGCGCTTGCCGGTGTTGCGGATGTCCACGCTGGCGACCAGGCGCGAACCCTCCACGCTCACCTTCATGTTTTCATAGGTGAACGAGGTGTAGGACAGGCCGTGGCCGAAGGCGAAGGTCGGGGTCAGGCCCTTGGCCGCCATCCACTTGTAGCCGACGTTGGCGCCTTCGATATCGAAATCGAACACATCACCGAACGGCTTGGCCGGCTTGAAGCCGAGGCCGTCGATGTGCGGGCGCGGCAACTGCGATTCGTCCACCACCCAGGTCACCGGCAGGCGGCCGGACGGATTGACCTGGCCGGTCAGCAGCGCGGCAATGCCTTCGCCACCGCGGATGCCCGGGTACCAGGCCTGCAGCATCGCCGGCACCTGCGCCAGCCACGGCGTACGCACCGGGCCGTTGGTTTCCAGTACCAGCACGGTCTTCGGGTTGGCCTTGGCCACCGCCGAGATCAGTGCGTCCTGGTTGTCCGGCAGCTGCATGTCCGGCAGGTCCACCGATTCGGCAGCCCACTGCGTGGCGAACACGATGGCCACGTCGGCCTGCGCGGCGGCCTTGGCAGCAGCGGCAGCATTGGTGCCGTCCACATACTCGATGGTCGCGTCCGGGCGCGCTGCACGCAGCGATTCCAGCGGCGAGGACGGGTGGAAGATCACCGGGCCCGGCCAGGTGGTCGGCAGCACGCCCGGCACCGCGTTGGTACCCTTGGCAGTCACGCCCACCATCGACGAACCACCACCACCGATCACGCCCTTGTCGGCATGGCCACCGATGATGACGATGCGCTTCACGCTGTCAGCCAGCGGCAACAGGTTGCCTTCATTGCGCAGCAGCACGCTGCCCTCTTCCACCGTGCGCTGGGCAACGGCGAAGCCGGCCTCGGCATCCACCTTCTGGTGCTGCGGAGGGTTGTCGAAATTGCCGTGCAGGAACATCGTGCGCAGGATGCGCGCCACCATGTCGTTCAGGCGCGCCTGCGGCACCACGCCGCCATGCACGGCCAGGCGCAGCGGCTCGTCAAAGAACACCGCCGCGTCGAACACTTCACCCGCCGACTGCTGGTCCAGGCCGGCCAGCGCCGCCTTCGAGCCACTGTGCACGCCACCCCAGTCGGACATCACGAAACCGGGGAACTTCCATTCCTGCTTCAGCACCTGGTTCATCAGGTAGCCGTTCTCGCAGCCGTAGGTGCCGTTGATCTTGTTGTACGAGCACATCGCCACGCCCGGGCGGCCAGCTTCCAGCGCGATCTCGAAGGCCAGCAGGTCCGACTCGTGCATGGCCTGTTCGCCGATGCGCACGTCGTGGAAGTTGCGACGGGTCTCCATGTCGTTCAGCGCGAAGTGCTTCATCGAGGAGATCACGTGCTGGCTCTGCACGCCCTGGATCAGCGCGCCAACCATCGAGCCGGCCAGCAGCGGATCTTCACCGGCATATTCGAAGTTGCGGCCGTTGCGCGGGTCGCGCTGCAGGTTGACGCTGCCCGACAGCAGGATGTTGAAGCGCTGCTGCCATGCCTCGCGGCCCATGGTCGCGCCACCGGCGAAGGCGACTTCACGGTTCCAGCTCGATGCGGTGGACGGGCCCGACGGCATCGCCGTGGCGAAATCACCCGGGCGGATGCCACCCGGATTGGTCACGCCGACGCCGGCATCAGCCGACTGCTGCGACGGAATGCCCAGCCGTGCCACGCCCGGCACGAAACCGGCCGAACCGACCGCGCCTTCCGGCAACGGGCCACCGTCCTTGCCCAGCCCGAAGTAGCTGTGCAGCATCTGGAACTTCTCATCCTCGGTCATCGCCTTCAGCAGCAGCGCAGCGCGTGCATCGGCGTTGAGGGTGGTGTCCATCCAGGGCGTGTCGCCGTGCTTGTCGGCGGCATAGGCCAGGGTCAGCAACGTGGCGCGCAGCGTGCTGCCCGCCACCTTGAACGGCGCGCTGCTGGCAGCCTGGAAGCCGTCGCTGAAATAGCTGGCATCCGCTTCCAGCGCGACACGCGCCGGATCGAAGCCTGCGGCCTTGGCCGATTCACCGGCCACTGCGCCAAGCAGCACCGCCGGTGCGCCCAGCCGCGAACGGGTGACCAGCGCCGGCAGCTGCGCGGCACCTGCGCCGGCATCGGTATAGACCGCCACGGTGTGGCGGCCGTCGTCCAGGCGCAGGTAATTCAGGCCGGGCTGGTCCGGACCGGACTCAGCGGCGATCGGCAGCCGGGTCAGCACGGCCTGGCCGCGCTGGGTCTGGCCATCATCCTTGCCGGCAGCAATGAAGCGGTACTCGTAGCCCAGGCCGTCGGCCAGCACCTGCAGCGGGTCGATCTGACCGATGCCGCGCTGCACCTGGCGCACACTGACCGCGTCCACCTGCAGGGTCTTCAGCTGGGCAGCGAGGGCCGGCATCGCTGCAGCATCCGGCGCCTGTTCCAGGGTCAGCACGGTGAACGCGGCGGGGTCGGCCCAGGCCGGGGCGGCCAGTGCAGCAGACAGAGACAGGGACAGGGCGAGCGGCTTTGTAAACGTTTTCATCGGCAGGCGTAATTCCGTTGCCAAGGCAATCGGTCCAGGGAAAGTGCCGCCGAAGGGTGCAGCGTTCATGCCGCGCAGGGGTTGCCAGGCAACGTCCCGCAGGCCGAAGGACGGGCCGGTCTGCGCGCGGGACCCTCCTCCCGGCGTGACAACCTGCCTGCCCGGGCCGCGCAGGGCGACCCAATCATGTGAAGATTGTGCGAGGGCGTTCACACCTGTCAACAGGACCTAAGTCACAGAGGCAACCCGGCCAGCGGTTATCAGGCCATCACCGGCGGTCATCAGTGCGCCGCGCGGGGCTGCCGATAATGGAGATCCCTGGCCACGAACCGAGCCCATGACCGTCCACCGCGACTTCGACCATCTCTGGCGTGACCGCTGCGATACGTCCAGCCAGCGCGCGCCGCGCGTGTTGATCCGGGTATTCGTGGCCCCGGGTGAGCTGGAGCGCAGCGTGGCGTTCTATGAGCAGTTGCAGGGTGTGGTGGCCGATGCGGGCTTCCCGTTCCCGGAAGCCGGGCTGCGCCTGGCCATGGTCGGGGCCTTCCTGCTGATCGAGGGCAGCGAGGCGGCGCTGGCACCGTTCACCTCGACCACGGGGACGCTGCTGGTCGATGACGTCCGGCCCTATCACGACAAGCTGGTCGCCGCCGGCGCCGAGATCATCTTTCCGCTGCAGGTGGTCCCGACCGGGGCGGCGTTCAATGCGGTGCATCCCGATGGCACCGTGGTCGAGTACGTGCATCACCGGCCCGACCCGCACGGGCGCTGAGGGCGCGCGCGGCCGGGCTGCGCCCGGCACCCGCCGAGGCAACATCAACGTCAACAGCCAGAGCAACAGCAACAGCTGGGTTCCTGCAGGCAGGCGGGGTGGGTCCGGTTGCGGGGGACGGCGCAAGTACGTCCATGTAGCCTCGGTCGCCGCATCCATGCGGCTCACGCCCCCGCAACCGGACCCACCCCGCCTTCGACAATTCGCCGCAATCTGCAGTAGATCCACGCCATGCGTGGATGCTCTTCGATCAATCGTCGAATTAATCGATTTCGATGTAGATTCATCCACGCATGGCGTGGATCTACAATCCCTCCATGTCCTCCCTCGCCCTGCCCTGGAATGGCACGTTGCTGCTGGATGCGCACGCCGCCGTGCTTCACGGTCATGCCGGTGACAGCGCCGCACATGCGCACTACGCCCATCAACTGCTGCTGAGCGACCGTACGCCCTGGCACGTCGAGATCGATGGCATACGGCAGCAGGGCCAACGGTTGTGGCTGCCCTCCTTCCAGACGCACGCGATCCTGTCGGCGCCGGAAGCGGGCTGCACGGTGTTCCTTGAGCCGGCCCATGCCGATCCCACCCAGATCCAGCAGCATCTGCACGCGCTGCCGGGCAACGCGCTGAAGCTGCGCGACTGGCTGCCACGGCTGAGCCGCCCGCAGCCGCTGGATCGCCGCGTGCAGGCGGCGTTGGCCCGTATCGCCCAGCACCTGCCCGGCCCGGTGCCGGCCGCCGACATCGCCGAGGCGGCGCACCTGTCGACCAGCCAGCTGCACCGGCGTTTCCAGTCCGAGCTGGCAGTGACCCTGCGCGGCTGGGTGCTGTGGCAGCGGCTGCGCCGCGCGCTCATGCATCATCTGCGCGGGCACAACCTGACCGACAGCGCGCATGCCGCCGGATTCGCCGACCTGGCCCATCTGTCGCGCAGCCTGCGCCGCATGTTCGGCATCGGTGCCGCGCAGCTGCAGGGCCTGCAGCTGCACGCGGCCTGACATGTTCGATCATTCGCGCCTGCGCAGGCCTGCAGGCAGCTCCGGCACCTCGCCATGCGGCAGTTCGCGGAACGGCGCCAGCAGCTGCCCCGGATAATCGCGCGGATAGTCCGGTTGGCTGCCGATGCCAAGGTCGCGTTGCTGCAGCCGATAGTCCGGCGCATCGAAGGCGGTCCCCAGCAGATGATCCCAGATGGTCAGGAACAGGCCGAAGTTGACGTCGCCGGCGGTGCCGTAACGCATGTGGTGGAAGCGGTGCAGCGGCGCCCAGGCCATCACCCGGCCCAGCACACCCGGGCGCATGTCCACGTTGGAATGCTGCAGCAACAGCTGGATCGCAATGGCGAACGCCAGCACCGCGGCCACCGGCATCGGCAGGCCCAACAGCAGCAGCGGCAGTACGCCACCCACCGCTTCGGCCGCCTGGTGCAACGGGTGTTTCATCAGGCCGTTGAAGCCGTACATGCGGGTGACGCTGTGATGCACCGCATGCAGGCGCCACAACCAGCCGATGCGATGGCTGGCGTAGTGCACCAGAGTGATACCCAGGTCGGCGCAGACGATGGCCAGCAGCACCTGCAGCGCGAATGGCCACTGCAGCGGCCAAGCCTGCCATGGAATGATTGCCGCCAGCAGCGGCACCGCCGCGATCGACAGCAGGTTCAGGCTTTCGTTCACCAGTGCATGCAGGGCGTCACGCAGGCTGTCGCCGTGGTCGTGGTTGAACACAGGGTCGTAGGGCCACGCGCGCTCGGCGGCGAACGAGACCGCGATGGCGATCGCCAGCAAGGCCAGCAACCATAGCGGGTCACCGTGGCAGTGGCCGATCCAGACGACGGCAGCGACAACGAAACCCAGCAGGAACAGCGGGGCATACAGGCGGAGGATCCAGTGTTTCATGGGCAACCCGGGAAGTGAGGGGCCTGCATGCTGGCGTGGCATGCGGGTTACGGGCTTGAACAAACGGCGCAACCCGCGCGCACCTGGTAGACGCGGACCTTGGTCGGCATCGCGTTTCCCACATCCACGCATCACGCATGGCCTGGATCTACAATGGCGCCCTCATCGCGCCCGGGACCGGCATGGACTCCTTCAACCTGATGCGTGCCTTCCGCCGCATCGTCGAACGCGGCGGGCTGGCCCGCGCTGCCGAAGACCTGGGCATGTCGCCCGCCGGCCTGAGCAAGCAGCTGCGCACGCTGGAAGCGCACCTCGGCGTGGTGCTGCTGCAGCGGACCACGCGGCGCATGAGCCTGACCGAGACCGGCCACGCCTATTACCGCGAATGCTGCCGCCTGCTCGACGAACTGGAGGCGCTGGAACGCGGCATTGCCGAACAGCGCGGCGACGTGGCCGGGCGCCTGCGCGTGAATGCGCCGCAGTCGTTCGCGCTGAGCACGCTGTCACCGCTGTTGCCACGCTTCCTGCAGCAGCATCCGCAGCTGTCACTGGACCTGGTGATGGAAGACCGCCTGCTCGATGCAGTCGGCGAAGGTTTCGATGTGTCGCTGCGGCTGCGTGCCGAACTGGATGATTCACGCCTGGTGGCACGCCGGCTGGCCTCGCTGCAGCAGGTGCTGTGCGCGACGCCGTCCTACCTGCGGCAGCATCCGGCACCGCAGGCGGTGGACGATCTGCAGGCGCACAGCGTGCTGGCCTACAGCCTGTCCGACTCGCCCGGCAGCTGGCCGCTGCTCGGCCCCGATGGGCAGGTAACGATCACCCTGCCGGCGCGTGTCACCGTCAACAACAGCCTGCTGCTGCGCGACCTGCTGGTGGCCGGCATGGGCATCGGTGCCCTGCCCTCGTTCCTGGCGGCACCGGCGCTGGCCCGTGGCGAACTGCAGCAGGTGCTGCCCGACCACCGCTATCCGCCGCGCTTCGTGCATGCGGTCTATCCCACGTCGCGCCACCTGCAGCCCAAGGTGCGTGCCTTCATCGATTTCCTGCACGCCGAGCTGCCCGGCTGCGCCGGCCTGGATTCGTAACCGCCAGCGAAAACTGAGCTGCCCGCGGCGTGCTGTTTCGGCCACGCCGCACTGCCTAACCTGCCGCCTCCCCTCTCACCGATGGCAGGCAGATGTCTTCCGTTCCTTCCCCCGCCACCGCTGCGCCGGTGGTCGATTTCTTCCACGACGTGGTCTGTGGCTGGTGCTTCGTACTGGCCCCGCGCCTGCAGCAGGTCTCCGCCGAACTCGGCATCCAGGTGCGCCACCGCAGCTTCGTGCTGCAGGACTCGCGCGCGCAGATGGTCGAGGTGTTCGGCTCGATGGAGCGCGCCAAGGCGATCATCCTGCGCCACTGGACCGACTGCGCCGCGCATGAAGACACCGCGCGCATCGATATCGAAGGCATGCGCGCACAGGACTTCGAGTATCCGTCCGGCTGGCTCGGCGCACTGGCCTGCCAGACCGCAGGGCTGATCGGCGGCAATGACGCCCATGGCGAGATGTTCGACGCGGTGCAATGGGCGCACCTGCACCAGCACCGCAACATCGGCGATGCCGAAGTCCTGCTGGATATCGCCGAATCGCTGGGCCATCCACGTGGCGCCTTCGCTGACCACATGCGCAGCGAGGCAGTGCGCCAGCGCGTGCAGGCCGATCGTGCCGAAGCCGCTGCCCTCGGCATCCGCTCCATTCCCACCGTGATCGGCGGCAACGGCCTGCACCTGCAGACCCTGCCGCTGCCGCAACTGCGCCAGGCCCTGGCGCCCCTGGTCGCGGCCTGAGCCGCACCGTCCCCCACCCTGCAAGGAGATTCCCCATGACCCCACGTACCCTGGCCACCGCGCTGGCCCTGCTGCTGGCCGGCACCGCCGCATCCACCACCGTGTCCGCGCACGAACGCGTTCCCTCCGGCCAGCAGGTCGGCACCAGCCCCTGGGGGCCGAAGGACGAGATCGGCCGCCTCAACCTGATCACCGAAGCCTCGCGTGCGGCGATCCTGTCGCGGGTCAGCGGCGGCAAGGCCTATGACCTGGCCACCGAATACTACGTCGGCATGCCCAGCTGGCAGGATGCCGGCGACCCGCACTACCAGTTCTGGATGACCCACACCCCGCGCGGCACGGTGATGGATGATCCGATGGGCGTGGGCGAAACCATGAACCTCACCCGCAGCTACACCGGCACCGCGTTCTCGATGTACAGCCACACCGGCACCCACATCGATGCGCTGAACCACTTCGGCATCCACGGAAAGATCTGGAACGGCTTCGAGGCCGACAAGCACCTCGGCGACCGCGGCTGGAATGTCACCGGCATCGAGAAATTCCCGCCGCTGATCGCGCGTGGCGTGCTGATCGACGTGGCCGGCGCCAAGGGCGTGGACATGCTGCCGGACAGCTACCGCGTCACCCGCCAGGACCTGAAGGATGCACTGGCACGCCAGAAGGTGAAGCTGCAGCAGGGCGACGTCGTGCTGATCCGCACCGGCCGCATGCGTCTGTTCGAACAGCCCAAGGCGTACATGGCCAACCCGCCGGGCATGGGCCTGGACGCGGCGCGCTTCCTGGTTGAGGACAGCGGCGCGATGATCGTCGGCGCCGACAACCTGAGCTTCGAGACCTTCCCCTCGGAAGTGTCCGACGACTACGTGCCGCTGCACACCTACCTGCTGGCCCAGCAGGGCGCGCCGATCATCGAGCTGGTGGCGCTGGACGAACTGGCCCGCGACAAGGTCTACGAGTTCGCTTTCATTGGCGGCCCGCTGAAGATCCGCGGTGGCGATGCCGCGCCGCTGCGCCCGGTCGCGCTGCCGGTCCGCCCGTAACCGGGGCCTGTGGGTGCCGGCCTGGGTCGGCATTCCATCCCATGCCGGGTGGGTGCCGACCTTGGTCGGCACTCCTTTACCCCTTCAGCAACCTGAAACCCGACTCTCCGATTTCATTAGTAATTCTACTTACAACGCGAGTAGCATGTCCGGTCTCAGCCCCTGATACCGGCCCGTCGATACTCGCGCCATGCCCGCCGTTTCCGCCCATTCCTGCCGCTTCCAGCCCGTCTGGCGCCTCCCTTGGAGGACCCGCTGATGGGGGCCGTCGTTGCCCTCGACCGGCTGCTGGACGGGCGCCAGCTATGGCGCGGCCCGGCCCGCCAGGGGCCGGCCAGCGATCACCTGGCCAGCGGCCACCCGGCGCTGGACGCACGCCTGCCTGGCGGCGGCTGGCCGGCCAGCGGGCTGTGCGAGGTACTGCAGGCGGCGCCGGGCGTGGGCGAACTGGCGCTGGTCTGGCCTGCACTGGCCAGGCTGAGCCAGCGCGACCGCCCGATCGTGCTGGTTGCCCCGCCCTATCGACCGCATGCCCCGGCCTGGGCCGCGGCCGGGCTGGACCTGGCCCAGCTGCAGATCATCCACGCTGCGCCGAAGCAGGCGCTGTGGGCAACCGAACAATGCCTGCGCTCTGCGGCCTGTGCCGCGGTGCTGTGCTGGCCACACCAGGCCGACGACCGCGCCCTGCGCCGCCTGCAGGTAGCGGCCGACAGCGGCCAGTGCCTGGGCTTCGTGTTCCGCGAGGCGCAGGCAGCACGCAATCCTTCCCCGGCCAGCCTGCGCCTGCAGCTCGACCACGGCCAGGTGCGGGTGCTGAAGTGCCGTGGCGGCCTGCCGCCAGCGCAGCCGTTGCCACTGGCCATCGCTCACTGAGGCCGCGCCATGCACTGGGCCTGCCTGTTGTTGCCGCAGCTGGCGCTGGACAGCGTGCTGCGCCTGCAGCCGGACCCGCAGCGGCCGCTGGTGCTGCTGCAGGGGCCGGCGCAGCGTCGCGTGCTGCGCGCGGTCAGCCCGTCCGCACGCGCAGCAGGGCTGCGCCCGGGCATGCTGCTGTCGGCTGCACAGGTACTGGTGCAGGACCTGCAACTGCACGAGTATGACCCCGGCACCGAACTGCGCACCCGGCAGCTGCTGGCCAGCTGGGCATACGCCTACAGCTCGCAGGTCAGCCTCGATTTCCCGCATGCGCTGGTATTGGAGATTGGTGCCAGCCGCGCCCTGTTCGGTGACTGGCTGACGATCGAGCAGCGGCTGCGCAACGAACTGCATGAACTCGGTTTCCGCCACCGCCTGGTGGCCGCACCCACCGCGCATGCCGCGCGCGTGCTGGCCAACGTCCACGATGGCCTCGGCATCGATGCACAGCAGCTGCCGGCGGCGCTGGCACAGCTTCCCTTGCCTCGCTGTGGCCTGCCCAGCGATGCGGTGACCGTGCTCGGCCGTTCCGGCCTGCGCACGCTGGGCGCGGTACTCGAGCTGCCGCGCGACAGCCTGGCCCGGCGCTTCGCACCGGAGGTACTGCAGCAGCTGGACGCACTGCGCGGCCTGCCCACCGCGCCACTGCGCTATTACCAGCCACCGGACCGTTTCGATGCGCGCATCGAATTCGAATACGAGATCGAATCCAGCCAGGCCCTGCTGTTTCCGCTGCGCCGCCTGCTGCTGGACCTGGCGGCCTTCCTGTGTTCGCGCGATGGCGGCGTACAGCGCTTCGACCTGCATTTCGAACATGACCTGCTACCGGCCAGCGTGCTGACCATTGGCCTGCTGGCGCCCGAACGCGATCCCGCACTGCTGTTCGAGATCGCACGCAACCGCATGGAAGCGTTCGCCCTGCCCGCCGGCAGCCGCGCACTGCGCCTGCAGGCCGAGCAACTGCCACCGTTCGTGCCCGCCGCGCGTGACCTGTTCGATACCCGGCCGGCACAGGCGATGCCCTGGAACCAGCTGCGCGAGCGCCTGCGCGCGCGGCTGGGCGATGACGCCGTGCAACCGCTGGCCGTGCAGGCCGACCACCGCCCCGAGCGTGCCAGCGGCACCCAGCCTGCGGCCAAGCCACCGGCATACTGGCCACTGCGCCCCGGTTGGCTGCTGGACACCCCGCAACCGCTGCGTGACCCGCGCCTGCGCATCGTCGCCGGGCCGGAGCGGATCGAATCGGGTTGGTGGGACCAGGCCGACGCGCGCCGCGACTACTACGTGGTGGAAACTGCTCACGGCCAGCGCGGTTGGGCCTTCCGCGCGCGCAACGACCTGCATGCACCGTGGATGCTGCACGGCTGGTTCGGCTGAGCCGCCATGCACAGCGAACTGCCCGGCTACGCCGAACTGCACTGCCTGTCGGCCTTCAGCTTCCAGCGCGGTGCTTCGATTGCCGAAGAACTGTTCGCGCGCGCCGCCGGCCAGGGCTACCGCGCATTGGCGATCACCGACGAATGCTCGCTGGCCGGCATCGTGCGCGCCTGGCAGGCGGCGAAGACGCATGGCGTAGCACTGATCGTCGGTGCCGAATTCCAGGTCGAGGACGGGCCGAAGCTGGCCCTGCTGTGCACCGACCAGGCCGCCTACACCGGGCTGTGCCAGTTGATCACCACCTGCCGGCGACGCGCGGCCAAGGGCGAGTACCGCTGCCTGCGCGAGGACCTGCTCGGCCTGCCCGACGGCCTGCTGTGCCTGTGGCTGGACCGGCAACCGGCCGCCACCGATCTGGAACTGCTGCGCGCCGGCTTCGATGATCGGCTGTGGCTGGCGGTGGAGCTGCATCACGAGCACGACGATGCACGCCGCCTGCAGCAGCTGCAGGCCTTCGGCGAACGCCACCGCCTGCCGCTGGTCGCCAGTGGCGATGTGCACATGCATGTGCGGCGCCGCCGCGCCCTGCAGGACACACTGACCGCGATCCGCCACCGTTGCAGCGTGGCCGAAGCCGGCTGGCGCCTGTTTCCCAACGGCGAGCGCCACCTGCGCCCGCGCACCGCGCTGGCCCAGCTGTATCCGTCCGCCCTGCTGGCCGAGACCCTGCGCATCGCCGAGCGCTGCCACTTCACCCTGGAACAGCTGCAGTACACCTATCCACGCGAGCTGGTGCCGGAGGGCCACGATCCGGACAGCTGGCTGCGCGTGCTGGTCGAGCGTGGCATCCCGTGGCGCTGGAAAGGCGGCATCGAACCGGCACAACGCAGGCAGATCGAGCACGAACTGGCATTGATCAGGCAGAAGAACTACGCCTCGTACTTCCTCACCGTGCAGGACATCGTGCGCTTCGCGCGCAGTCAAAACATCCTCTGCCAGGGCCGTGGCTCGGCGGCCAATTCTGCGGTGTGCTTCGTGCTGGGCGTGACCGAGATCGACCCGGCACGCAGCAATCTGCTGTTCGAGCGCTTCATCTCCGCCGAGCGCGACGAACCACCGGATATCGACATCGATTTCGAGCACGAGCGCCGCGAAGAAGTACTGCAGTACGTGTTCAAGCGCTATGGCCGCGAGCGCGCCGCCCTGACCGCGGTGGCGATCAGTTACCGTGGCCGCAGCGCGATCCGCGACGTGGCCCGTGCACTCGGCCTGCCGATGGACCAGGTCAACGAACTGGGCGCGGCGATGGACCACTGGGGCGGCCACGTACCACTGCCGGAGACCCTGCGCGAGCGCGGTTTCGACCCGGACACGCCCTTGATGCAGCGGCTGCTGGCGCTGACCGCCGAGCTGATCGACTTCCCGCGCCACCTGTCGCAGCACCCGGGCGGTTTCGTGATTTCAGAGCATCCACTGTCGACCCTGGTGCCGGTGGAGAACGCGGCGATGGCCGACCGCACCGTCATCCAATGGGACAAGGACGATCTCGATGCCACCGGCCTGATGAAAGTCGACTGCCTGGCGCTGGGCATGCTCACCGCCATCCGCAAGTGCCTGGCGATGCTGCAGCAGCATGGCCTGCACAGCGGGCGCATGGATGCGATCCCCGACGAAGACACCCCCACCTACGACATGATCAGCGCCGCCGACACCATCGGCGTGTTCCAGATCGAGTCGCGCGCACAGATGGCGATGCTGCCGCGCATGCAGCCGCGTAATTTCTACGACCTGGTGATCGAAGTGGCGATCGTGCGCCCCGGCCCGATCCAGGGCGACATGGTGCACCCCTACCTGGAGCGGCGCCGGCTGCTGCGCGAGCAAGGCCCGCAGGCGCTGGACACCCTCGATGAGCCGCTGTACCCGCCGCAGCTGGAGCGCGTGTTCGCGCGTACCCTGGGCGTGCCGCTGTTCCAGGAACAGGTGATGCAGCTGGCGGTGGATGCGGCCGGCTACACCCCGGGCGAGGCCGATGCCCTGCGCCGCTCGATGGCGGCCTGGAAGCGCCGTGGAGGCCTGGAGCCGCACCGCGAAAAGCTGCTGTCCGGCATGCTGAAGAACGGCTTCAGCCGCGAGTACGGCGAGCACCTGTTCGAGCAGATCAAGGGCTTCGGCGATTACGGCTTCCCGGAAAGCCACGCCGCCAGCTTCGCCCTGCTGACCTATGCCAGCTGCTGGCTGAAGTGCCATCACCCGGCGGCGTTCACTGCCAGCCTGATCAACAGCCAGCCGCTGGGTTTCTACAGCCCCGACCAGCTGCTGCAGGACGCACGCCGGCATGGCATCGGCGTGCTGCCGGTGGACGTGCGCCACAGCGACTGGGACTGCACGCTGGATTTCCGCAAGGGGCCGGCGGCGATCCGGCTCGGCCTGCGCCTGATCGAAGGCTGCAACGAAGCGGCCGTGCAGGCCATCATGCGCGAACGTGAGCGTCGCCCGTTCGACGATGTCGGCGACCTGTGCCAGCGCACCGCACTGGACCGCCGCCAGCAGGGCCTGCTGGCCGATGCCGGTGCGCTGCGTGGGCTTAGCGGCCATCGCCATCGTGCACGCTGGGATATCTCCGGCGTGGAGAGCCGTCTGCCGCTGTTCGACCAGGCCCGCGCCACCGCCGAAGCCCGCGTGCCACTGCCCCTGCCCAGCGCCTGGGAAGACATGCAGGCCGACTACCGCAGCACCGGCACCACCCTCGGCCGGCACCCGGTCTCGTTCCTGCGCACGCAGCTGCGCAGCCGTGGCTGCCTGGATGCCGCGCAGCTGGCGGGCCATGGCCATGGCCGTCGCGTGCGCATCGCCGGCCTGGTCCGCATGCGCCAGCGCCCGCAGACCGCCAGCGGCGTTACCTTCCTCACCCTCGAAGATGAGACCGGCATGGTCAACGCCGTGGTCTGGCGGCACCTGGCCGATCGCCAGCACCGGGTACTGGTCGACACCCAGCTGATGCAGATCGACGGCCGCCTGGAACGCGTCGATGGCGTGCAGCATGTCATCGTGCAACGCATGCACTGCCTGGATGAACTGCTGCAGGGGCTGCGCAGCCACAGCCGCGATTTCCATTGACGATACACAGCGTCACACAACGAACTGGCCATCGGTCGCCCGCATCCGCTATCGTCGCTGCATCCAAGGAAGGACGACACGATGCCCCGTGCACTGCTGCTGACCACGCTGGTGGTCTCCATACTCGCCCTGCTGGTTTCCGGCTGGACCGCCTGGAGCCTGCATCGCAGCCAATCGCCACAGCGCATCATCGAAGCGCGCGGGCTGATCATCCACGACGGCACTGGCCAACCCCGGGTGATCCTCGGCGCGCCGGTGCCCGATCCACTCAGCCGGGGCCGTACCCAGGGGCCGCGCGCCACCGCCCTGTCCGGCCTGATCCTGCTCGGCCCGGATGGCTCCGAACGCGGGGGCTATGGCACCAGCGATCGCGGCGGTGAAGCCGTGCTGACCCTGGATGATGCCAATGGCACCACGGAAGTATTCAAGGTGGTGGCCAACCCGGACCGCGGCGCCAGCCTGATGGTCAAGCACCAGAACAACACCGGCGCCATGCTCACCTCCTGGCAGGGCAAGCCGGAACTGATGTTCGTCGATGACAGCGGCCAGTCCTACTACGTGCGCCCCGGCGCCAACGCTGCGCCCTGATCTGCTTTTGTAGCGTCGAGCCATGCTCGACTGCTTCTACCAACAGCAGCCGAGCATGGCTCGGCTCTACAAAGGCGAAGCAAAGTCGAGCATGGCTCGACGCTACAGACCGCACACCGCCGCCAGGTCATCGGCCAGCTGCCGCAGCTGCGCCGCGCCCAGCGCCGCGCAGGTGATGCGCAGGCCATGCCCCGGTGCAGCCACCGCGAACACTTCGCCAGCACGCACATGCCATCCGCGCGCAGCCAGCGCCAGCACCTGCGGATGGCTGTCGGCCGGCAACGGCAGCCACAGGTTCAATCCCTCCATCGGCAACGGCGTCGGCACGCCACGCACGCGCAGCAGTTCCTGCAGCGACTGCAGGCGCTGCTGGTAACACTCGCCTGCCGAGGCGATCTTCGCCCGCTGCGTCGCCGATGCCAGCACCGAGGTGGCGGCATCCTGCAGCAGATGACTGACCCAACCGGTGCCGGACGCCAACCGCAACCGCAGCCGCATCGCGGTCTCTTCATCACAGCCCAGCCAGGCCAGGCGCAGGTCCGGGCCGAGCGGTTTGGACAATGAGCGCAACAGCGCCCAGCGCCGGCCATCCAGCGGCAGTACCGAGTGGTAGGCCTGCTGCGAAAGCAGCGCGTAATGATCGTCGACCAGCACCGCCACCTGCGGGTAGGCCGCCAGCAGCTGGCGCAACGCCCGTGCCCGCTTCGCATCCAGGCTGGCCCCGGTCGGGTTGTGCGCACGCGGGGTCAGCAGCACCGCGCGTGCACCGGCCTCCAGCGCCTGCCGCAGCGATTCGACCTGCATACCATGCGCATCCACAGCCACCGGCAATGGCGCGTGGCCCACGGCATTGAGCACATTGAGGCTGCCGAGGAAGCATGGATCCTCCACCGCAATGCGATCACCCGGCAGCAGCCATGCCGCCAACAGGCGCTCGATGCCATCGACCGCGCCATGGGTCAGCTCCAGCGCGTAGCCCTCGGGGCAGTCCGCATCCAGCGAGGCGCGTGCCAGCGTCTGCAACCTCGGGTCGACCGTGCCTACGCCATACAACCGTGGCGCCGCCGGGGCCAGGCGCAGGTTCGGCAGCAGGCGCGGATCCGGGTTGCCACCGGCCAGGTCCTGCAGCGCCAGCCCCGGCGTGCTGCCCTCGCGTGCCAGCGTCGGCGGCAGGCCACGCACCACGGTGCCACGACGGCCCGCCGTGCTGGCCAGGCCGGCCGCATCCAGTCGCTTGTAGGCCGCAGCCACGGTGTTGCGGTTCACACCCAGCTGCTCGGCCAGCTCACGCACCGGCGGCAGCACGCTGCCGGCCGGCAGGCGACCCTTGCCGATGCCATCGCGGATGCTGTCGAAGATCGACTCGGCGCTGTGCCCGGTGATTTTCATTTTGTCCTATGCCAAAATATCTCTTGTCCTGTGCCAGTGTATCCCACCCTGGCCACCCTGCATTGGAGGTGCCCGCATGCCCCTTGCCGCTGCCGACTGGCCCGTCGCCCAGTCCGTTGAACAGATCGCCGCCAACCTTGTCACGGTGCGCCAACGCATCGCCGATGCCTGCGCCCGCGTCGGCCGTGACCCGGCCAGCGTGCGCCTGCTGCCGGTCAGCAAGACCGTCGATGACGCCCGCATCCGCATGGCGGTGGCCGCCGGTTGCCGCGAGCTGGGCGAGAACAAGGTGCAGGAGGCGCAACGCAAGGCCGAGACGATGGCCGATCTGGGCGTGCACTGGTCGGTGATCGGGCATCTGCAGACCAACAAGGCGCGCTACGTGGCGCGCTTCGCCAGCGAGTTCCAGGCGCTGGACAGCCTGCGCGTGGCCGAAGCACTGCAGCAGCGCCTGCAGCTGGAAGACCGCACCCTGGATGTATTCGTGCAGGTCAACACCTCGGCCGAACCCAGCAAGTACGGGCTGGAACCGGAAGCCGTCGAAGCCTTCGTGCAGCAGCTTCCCGCATTCGACCGGCTGCGCGTGCGCGGCCTGATGACCCTGGCCATCTTCACCCCGGAGGTCGAGCACGTGCGCGCCTGCTTCGTGCGCCTGCGCGAACTGCGCGACCAGCTGCAGCGCACTGCACCTCCCGGCATCGACCTGTCGCAGCTGTCGATGGGCATGTCCGGCGACTTCGAAGTGGCCATCGAGGAAGGCGCCACCGTGGTCCGCGTCGGCCAGGCCATCTTCGGTGCCCGTGCCACCCCGGACAGCTTCTACTGGCCGAACAGCGGAGCCCCGGCATGAAGCGCGCGGTCGTCCTGCAACACGTCGCCTTTGAAGACCTCGGCACCCTGCAACCGTTGCTGCTGGCGCAGGGCTGGCAGCTGCAGGTGCTGCAGGCCGGTGTCGACGCCCTCGATCCGGCCGAAGCCGCCGACCTGCTGGTCGTGCTGGGCGGTCCGGTCAGCGTCAACGACGTAGATCTCTATCCCTTCCTCAACGACAGCATCGCGCTGCTGCAACGTCGGCTGCAGCAGCAGCGACCCACGCTGGGCATCTGCCTCGGCGCGCAGCTGATGGCGCGTGCACTCGGTGCCGACGTCGTCGCCAGTGGCGGCAAGGAGATCGGCTTTGCGCCGCTGCTGCTCACCGATGACGGCCAGCGCTCGCCACTGCAGGCACTGCAGGGCATTCCGGTACTGCATTGGCATGGCGAGGCGTTCGAACTTCCGGCCGGTGCACGCCGCCTGGCCAGCACGCCGGCCTGCCGCCACCAGGCCTTCGCCATCGGCAACCATGCGTTGGCACTGCAATGCCATCCGGAGCTGGACGCGCGCCAGTTCGAGCGCTGGCTGATCGGTCACACACTGGAACTGGCGCAAGCCGGCATCGATCCGAACGATCTTCGCGCACAGGCACGTCGCTATGGCGCGCCATTGGCCGCGGCTGCCACCGCGATGTTCGACCACTGGCTGCAGGGCCTGCCGGAGCTACCGCGATGAACTACCGGTTGCAGATCCACCGCGATGGCGCCTACTGGGGCCACTTCGACTGCAGCGGCCCCGACGCCCTGCAACGCATGGACGCCATGGTCGCGCAGCTGCCTGCCGATCAGGGCTTCCAGCTGAAACGGCAGAAGGGCGTTGGCGAAGAACGCATCCTGTCCAGCAATGCCGATGGCCTGCGCGTACTCGCTTCGCAGATCCAGTACCGCGACATCTGACGATCGCCACGGTAATGCCGGCCGCTGGCCGGAACCCGACGGAGAACAGGTTTGCCGGCCAGCGGCCGGCACTACCCCGGCTGTTCGCCCGCATGCGAAGCTTCACCCATGTTGACCCTGCAACGCGGCAGCCACCACGGACTGCTCATCGCACCGCGCTGGCCCTCCACCCGCATCCAACTGGAAGAAGAGGTACTGCAACGCCTGTGCGACGCACAAGCACTGCTGCCTGCCGGGCTCCGCCTGCTGGTCACGCGCGGCTTCGAACCCAGCCACAGCCGCCTTGGCAGCTTCCGTCGTGGCGTGCGTTGGCTCGGCATCGCGGTGTTCCGGGCCTGCTATCCGCAACGCCATGATGAGGTCGACGCCATCTTCGGCGCCAACGGCCACGACATCGATGGTCGTCATATCGATGTCTCGCTGGTGCTGCATGGCAAGCGGCTGCGGCTGCTGCCACTGGGCGTGTTCACCCCGCCGCGCTGGCAGGATCGTCGCGTCGCCCGCCATGCCGAAGCAGTCGCGCAGGTGAAGTGCAGCCTGCAGCACTGCGGCTTCGAGCTGCATCACAACCCCACCGAAGCCCTGCAGATCCACTGCGATTATCGTCCGCGCTGACCCCGCGGTCGGCCATGCGTGTTGCGCCCGCCCATAGATGCAAATGATTCTCTTTTGCTGTAAGGTGCAGCCGCTGCCCTTGCCGCCGCGGGCTGTTCCCTTTCCCAGTTGTCGCCCGCCCCGTGTCCACGCCTGTCGAACCGACGGATGTCGCGCAGCTGTGCGCGGCCCATTACCGGCCGCTGCACGCCCATGTCCGCCGCAAACTCCCGCAACGCAGCGACGCCGATGACGTCGTCCAGGAAACCTGGCTGCGCGTCGTCAAAGTCGCCGCCAGTGGCCTGCTGAGCAATGGCCGCGCTTACCTGTATCGCGTCGCCCACAATCTGATCGCCGATCATTACCGGCAGCGCCAACGCCGGCGCGAAGAGGCCCTGGATGACGCGCAGCTGCTCGCCATCGCCGATCCTGCCCCCCTGCCGGAGCAGCGCCTGCTCGACAACGAGCAGCTGCGCCACCTCGACGCTGTCATTGCCGCGCTGCCTGCCCGTTCGCGCCAGGTGTTCCTGCTGGCACGGGTGGAGCAGATGACACTGGCCGAGATCGGCCGCCAGCTGGGCATCAGCCGGCAGACCGCGCACGGCCATCTGCTGCGTGCGCTGGTGGCGCTGCAGCAGGTACCCGGCGCATGAGCCAGGAGGCCATCGCGCGCGAGGCCGCACGTTGGTGGCTGGATGGCCACGACGGCGGCCGCGACGAACGTGCGTTCAACCAGTGGTATCACGCCGATGCGCGCCACGCCGCACAGTACCAGCACCTGCAGGCGCTCTGGCAGGCGGGTGATGCGACGCCCAGCCTGCAGAGGCACCAGCGCAAGCGGCAGCGCCGACGCCTGCGCGACGCCGGTACTGCCGTGCTGCTGCTCTGTGCGTTGGGTCTGTATACCCGCCAGGCCGCACCACCGGCCGCGCAGGTGATGCGCACGGCGGCAGGCGAGATCCGCGAAGAAGTACTGCCGGATGGCTCGCACGTGCTGCTCTCGCCCGGCAGCGAGGTCCATGTCCGCATCGATGCGCAGCGCCGCCAGCTGCAGCTGCAGCACGGCCAGGCCTGGTTCAAGGTAGCCACCGATGCGCAGCACCCGTTCCAGGTGCATACGACGCACGGCAAGGTCACCGCGCTCGGCACGGCCTTCGACCTTGCCGTACAGGACAACGACAGCGTGGTCACCGTCACCGAGCATCGCGTCCGCGTCGACAGCGGCACCCGCAGTGAGCAGGCCATCGAAGGACAGCAGCTGCGCTTCGATGGACAGGCGCCGATCATCGGCCTGGCTGACAGCTACGGTGCGCTGGCCTGGCGCGAACGTCGCCTGCATTGGGTCTCCACGCCCTTGGCCGAGGTCACCCAGGATCTGGATCGCTGGCATGGCGGCCATACCTGGATCATCGGCGCGCACCTGCGCCAGCAGCCGGTCACCCTGCTCGGCAGCGCAGACGGTGCGGCGCGCAGCCGCGACCAGCTGGCCACGCAGCTGCATGTGCGCGTGCTCCGCCTGGGCGCGGGGGTGCAGGTCTGGCTGCCGCCACGCAGGGGACATCGCGATGCACCCTGACATCGGCCCTGCCACTGCGTCTACCCAGGATGACGACGCGCTGCGTCAGCCCCTGGAGCCCCCGATGCTGTTTCACCGCCCCCTTGTCCTCGCCCTGTCACTGGCCTGCGCCAGTCCGCTTCCGTTGTTGCCTGCCAGCGCACACGCGCAGGCCGCCACGCGCCACTTCGATCTTCCTGCACAGCCGCTGGCCAGTGCGCTGGATGCCTACAGCCGGCTGACCGGTGTCGATCTGGTGATCGGCGCAGCATTGCCGGGCGGCCAGACCGCGCCGGCGCTGCGCGGACAGTTCGACGATGCGCAGGCCCTGTCGCGCCTGCTGGTCGGCAGCGGCCTGCGCCCCCGCTTCATCGACGCACGCCGCGCCACGCTGGAACCGGCACCGGCCGACCCCTCAGATGGCAGCCGTCGAACCGGCCCGCTGCGCGTACAGGGTGATACCGCGCAGGGTCACTCTCCCGGTGCAGGGGCCAGCCAGTATGTGCCGGCCACCCGCGATGGCTTTGCGCCAGCGGTCGGCAGCGAGCGCGTGGCGATGGCCGAACGCCAGGACGGCAACAGCCTGCTGCGCTCGATGCCCGGTACCCACAGTTTCCATTCGCGCAGCCAGCCTGGGCTGCAGGTCAACATCCGCGGCATGACCGGCGCCGGCCGGGTCAACACCATGATCGATGGTGTCACCCAGACCTTCCGCAACAACGCGGGCCATGGCTCAGGGGGGCCGTTCGCCTATGTCGATCCGTTCCTGCTGGCCGGCGTGGACGTGCAGCGCGGCGCGGTCGCCGGAGGTGATGGCGCCGGCACGCTGGCCGGCAGTGCCAATTTCCGCACGCTCGACATCGACGATCTGCTTGGCGAAGGTCGTGACTGGGGCCTGCGCGCGGGCTACCGTCATGGCAACAACGGCTACGGCAATGGCCGTACCTTTGCCGGTGCCTGGCGTCACAGCGAAGAGGGCGGCGACCGCCAGTTCGGTCTGCTCGCCGCTGCCAGCAGCAGCCGCAGCAGCGAGTACGCCACCGCGCGCGGGCAGAAGAACACCGCCGACCCGGGCAGCCAACAGCCCAGCAGCTGGCTGCTGAAAGCACGCCTGCAGCCGAGCGACCAGCATCGGCTCGACCTGAGCCACATGCGTTACGAAAACGACTTCTACCACAACTACCCGTGGCAGATTTCCGCACGCAACCAGCGCGCCAGCTACCACTACACGCCCTATTCGCCGTGGATCGACCTGCGCGCGACCTTTGCCAGCAACAAGACCCGGCTGTTCTATCCGCCCGTGGAGGATTCCAGCTACATCGGTCGCCGCACCCACAGCAGCCTCAGCAGCTGGACCCTCGACAACACCAGCCGCTTCGACATCGGCGCGCTGCAGGCACGCTGGAACACCGGCATCAAGCACCAGTCGGACATCTATGTAGCCGACACCCCCACCCTGCGCGGCGCCAACCCCCAGGGCCGCAGCCAGCTGGACAGCGTGTTCAGCACGCTGGAACTGCAGTACGACGTCTACGCGCTGACCGCAGGCCTGCGCCAGGATCGCTATGGCATCCGTGGCCACGTGCCGGTGTGCTCGGATGTCCCCGGCCAGTGCGCGGAGATCAACGGCGGCGGCATCGACGTGCGCCGCACCCAGCACGCGCTCAGCCCCAGCCTGGCGGTTTCGTGGCAGGCCACCGACTGGCTGCAGCTGTTCGCCGAAGCCTCGCGCACATCGCGCCCGCCGCGCGTGCAGGAGATGTTCTTCGAGAAAATCCCGCTGGAAGGCATGAGCGATGCCGACGGCGTGGGCGCCAACCCGTTCCTGCGCCGTGAGCGCTCGCGCAACCTGCAGTTCGGCGCCAACCTCAGCACCGACTCGCTGCTGACCGACGGTGATCTGGCGCAGCTGCGCGTCACCCGCTTCGACAACCGCATCCGCGACTACATCAAGCCGCAATACCTGCTGATCGTGCATCCGCCGGAAGTGGAGCCCTTCGTGGTACCGATCGACAGCGATCCGCAGCTCACTGCCTGGACCGATGCACTGGATGTGGACGACTTCAGCACCACCACGCGCTGGATGAACCACCCGGGCGTGGTACGCATGCGCGGTATCGAGCTGGAAGCGCACTACGCCAGCGAGCACTACCACGCCACGCTGAGCTGGACCCGCTCGCGCACCAGTGCGCCTGCCATCGAGTTCGTCAACCTGGAAGACATCACCGCCCTCCCCGACCGCTACTGGACGCTGGACGTGGGCGGCCGCTGGTGGCAGCAGCGCGTGCAGGCCGGCCTGCGCGCCGAATACTCCGGGCCCACCGAAGAAGGCTACGACTTCTTCCAGACACGCAAGACCGGCGGTACCGGTGTACTGCTCGACTTCTACGCCAGCTTCAAGCCCCAGCCCAACACCACGCTGTGGCTGAACATCGAAAACCTGCAGAACAAGGCCTATGACAACAATGCCTCGATCGACAGCATCTTCAGCCCGATCCTGGACCGCGGCAACGGCCGTGGCCGCACCGTCTCGATGGGTGTCAATGTGGCGTTCTAGCCGTCGCTGGCTGCTGCTGTACCTGCTTGCGCTGGCCGCAATGGCCAGCGCGCAGCCAATGCCAGGCACGGTGATTGACCTGGCCAGTGGCCAGCACCTGGACGAAGCCGCGTTCGTGAAGCGCGCGGCGGACGCCACGCGACTGCTGCTGGGCGAACGCCACGACCTGGCCGGAGACCACGCCGCCCAGCGCTGGCTGCTGCACGTGCTGCAGCAGCAGCGTCCACAAGGCGCGCTGGTGCTGGAGATGATTGCCAGCGAACGCCAGCCACGCCTGCAACGGGTGCAGCGCTGGCTGGCCAAGGGCAACCATGCCGACGGTGCGCGCCTGCAGGAGCTGCTGGGCTGGGATACACGATGGCCGTGGACCGCCTACGGCGGGCTGGTGCAGGACGCCACCGCTGCCGGCATCCCCTTGTTCGGCGGCAATCTCGCGCGCGCCGAGGTCAATGCCCGCCTGGCGTCCGCTGATGCAGTGCGGTTCCCGGTGGCCGCTGCCCGGCAACGCCTGTCGGCCGTGGTGCTGGCCCAACATGCGGACGCAGCACCGATGCTGGAAGGGATGCTGGCCGTGCAACAGGCCCGCGACACGCGCATGGCACAGGTGCTGACCGCAGCACCCGCACCCGCGCTGCTGGTGGCCGGTCGCTGGCATGTACTGCGCGGCACCGGCGTGCCGGGCTACCTGCCAGCGGACACACCAGCGCTGGTGATCGCACTGGCCTCGCCGGGTGAAGCCGTCGAGGCGGCCGACGCCGACCTGCTATGGGTGCTGGACGATGAGTGAGCGCGGCCAACACTGGCAGGCGATCGCCATCAGCATCGGCCTGCACCTGTTGCCCTTGCTGCTGTTGGTGCACTGGGTGGCCACGCCACCGTTGCTGCCGCCGCCTGAGCAGGACGTGCGCATCAGCCTGCGCCTGCTGGCGCCGGCGACGCCGCCCCAGCCAGTGGAAGAACGCCAGGCCGACGCCCCGAGCCAGGCGCAGCAGGCGCGCGCATCGCAACCGACGAAGTCGCCGCCTCCACCGAAGCCCACCGCCGCACGCGAGGGCGAGGTGGCTGCCAGCGAACGCGGTGGCCCTGGCCGGCACGCCCTGCCGGTCGCCCCGCCTGCGGCCGTGACCGATGCAAGTCCCGCACCGGCATCGATCACGGCCGCGCCGCCCGCTCCCGACGCACCACCGGCGGACTTCCAGGCCGGCGCCGCCAGCGACCAGTGGGAAGCCCGCCTGATGGCGCGGCTGGAGCGTTACCGCTACTACCCCGCCGCCGCGCGCTCGCGCCGGCAGCAGGGGACGGCCTGGGTCAGGGCCAGCATCGATCGCGAGGGACGCCTGCTGGCGCTGCGGTTGGAACAGTCCAGTGGCCAACCGATGCTCGACGATGCCGCGCTGCAGACGTTCCGCCGCGCGCAGCCGCTGCCGCCCATTCCCGTGGAAATGAAGGCACCGCAGGAACTGGTGGTGCCAGTGGAGTACTACCTGCGCTAGCCGGCGTAGGCCTCCGCCTCGATCTCGAACAGCATGCCGTCCAGCGCCAGCCGCGGCACGGGAATCAGGGTGCAGGTCGGCGCCGCGCGGTTCGGCCAACGCCGCCGCACCTGCCGGGCGATGATGCCCAGCCGGTCCTCGTCGTGGTCGACCACCAGGATGCGCAACCGTGCGACATCGGCCAGGCTGGCCTGCGCCGAACGCAATGCAACCTGCAGGTTGTCCAGTGCCTGCTCGACCTGTTCCTCGAAACCGGGGGAGAGATGGCCATCGGCATCCTCACCGCCCTGCCCGGCGATATGGATCACCCGGGCGGGAAGGCGCACCACCGCCACGTGCGAGTAGCCGTTGGCCGAAGGGTCGTAAAGCCCCGCAGGATTGAACAGTTCCAGCAGGCCGTGGCCGAGGTCCGGGGTGGTCAACAGGTTCATGCCGCGTGCCTCAAGGGGGGTTGCGAGGCAGTCTGTGACCTGAACATTGGTTTAGGTCAAACAGATCCGGTGCAACAGACTGGTCTGCCACGCACAACGATCACGGCCATTTAGACCCGAGCTGGGCTCGACGCTACAGAAGCCACGTCACGTCCACGCCGGGTCTGCGGTGAAATCGATGGTCAGCCAGAACGTGCTGCCGCGGGCATCCAGCCGCACCGCGATCTCATCGCGCATCGCATCGACCTCGCCCACCGACCCCAGCGGCGTGGTCGGGTCAGCCAGCACATGGATCTCGATGAAGCGCATCCGCCCCATCTTCGCCACGTGGCTGGTGAAACCGGCATAGCCACGCTCGGCCACGAACGCCTGCATCACCTGCTGCACGCGCCGGTCCAGATCATCGGGTGCCACCTGCAGCACTTCGCGCATGGCCTTCCACGCGCTGCGCGCCGGCACCGGCAGCACCGCCAGGCTGATCAACGCCAGCACGATCGAATCCAGGTACGGCACCCAGTGGTGCCACTCACCACCGTGCAGGGCCAGCGCCAACACGAATGCCAGCACCACCGCCAGGCTCATCAGCCCGCCCAGCAACCAGCCGCGCACGTCCAGCCACAACAGGGCGGAGCGCAGGTGCCGCGCCCGCTGCGCGACGAACGCCGCCATCGCCAGGTTGCTGGCACTCAGCAGCGCCGCCCACCACAGCGCGGGCCCGAATTTCACTTCGTGCCCGCCCGTGGTCAGGCCGATCACAGCATTGGCCAGCGCATACACGCAGGCCAGCGACAGGATCACACCGCCCAGCGCCTCGACCATCGGCTCCAGGTGCCAGTAGCCGTACTGGAAGCGCGGGCTCTGCTCCCGCGCCACCAGCCGCAGCACCGACAACGACACCAGGGTCAGGGCGACGTCGACCAGGCTGTACACGCCGTCGAACAGGATGGCCTGCGATCCCACCAGCAGGCCACCGCCGAAGCCGACCGCGCTCACCGCCAGGGTGATCCCGATCGAGAACTTCAGGATGCGTTGCTCGCGCGCGGTCTCCATCGTTCGCCGAAGGGCCGACCGTTGCGGGTCAGGCCTTCAGCACCTCCACCTTGTACGAAACCACATCCCCCTCCTGCTCGATGATGAGCCCGTGCACGTCCGACTCGAAGCCAGGGAAACGGGCGTTCTGCTCGCGGGCGATGCGCAGCGACTGGGTGATCGGCTCGTCGCTGTCACCGAAACGCTCGCCCGGCATGATGGTCGGGATGCCCGGCGGGTACGGCACCAGCATGGTCGCCGCAATGCGGCCACTGATCTGCTCGATGTCGACCCGTTCGATCTCGCCCTTGACCAGGTGGTTGTAGGCATCGGCCGGGGTCATCACCGGTGTCGGCAGGTCCACGTACATCTCACGCATCACCTTGGCCACGGCGAATTCCTGGTTGAACGCATGCAGCGCGTCGCACAGGTCACGCAGGCCCCAACCGGCGTAGGCATTCGGATAATCGGCAGCCAGGGTCGGCAGTGCCTGGCTCAGCGGCGCATTGCGGTCGTACAGCTCCTTGAACGCCATCAGCTCGGTCACCAGGGTGCTCCACTTGCCCTTGGTGATGCCCATCGAGAACAGGAACAGCACCGAGTACAGGTTGGTCTTCTCCACGGTGATGCCGCGGCCCCACAGGAACTTGCTCAGCACCGCCGCCGGGATGCCCAGCTTGCCCATGCTGCCATCCATCGCCAGGCCCGGAGTCAGCAGGGTCACCTTGATCGGATCGATCAGCACGTAGTCGTCAACCAGGTTCTCGAAGCCGTGCCAGTGGGCGTCCGGCTGCAGGTACCACTCCTCACGCTTGGCCACCAGCGGTGCCGGCGTATCGCCCTTGTCCAGGCTGCGCTCGACCTGGGTGGGCTGCCACACGCTGAACCACCAGTCGTCGCGGCCCAGGTCGTCGCGGACGTGCAGCATCGCGCGGCGGAAGGCGATGGCCTCGTCATGCATTTCCTGCACCAGCGAGCGGCCAGCATCGCCCTCCATCATCTTCGAGGCCACGTCGCAGGCCGCGATCACTCCGTAGTGCGGGCTGGTCGAGGTATGCATCATGAACGACTCGTTGAAGCGCTCGGCATCCAGGTTGCGCTGCGCAGAATTGCGTACGTGGATCATCGACGCCTGCGAGAACGCCGCCAGCAGCTTGTGGGTGGAATGCGTGGTGAAAATGATCGCATCCTGCTCACGCGGCTTGCCCTTGGCCATGCCGTAGTGGTTCTCGTAGAACGGGTGGAACGCGGCGTAGGCGTACCACGCTTCGTCGAAGTGCAGGAAATCGACCGCGCTGCCGATCTCGTCGGCGATCTTCTCGGCGTTGTAGCACAGGCCGTCATAGGTCGAGTTGGTGACCACCGCGATGCGCGGCTTGGAACCGGCCTTGTAGGCCTGGCTGGCCAGCGGGTTGGCGGCGATGCGCTGCTGCAGCGACTCCGGCGTGAACTGGTCCAGGCTGATCGGGCCGATGATGCCGTGCGCGTTGCGGCTGGGAGTGAAGTACACCGGCACCGCGCCGGTCATGATCAGCGCGTGCAGCAGCGACTTGTGGCAGTTGCGGTCGACGAACACCACATCGCCACGGGCCACCGTGCCATGCCAGACGATCTTGTTGGCGGTGGAGGTGCCATTGGTGACGAAGAAGGTATGGTCGGCACCGAAGTTGCGCGCGGCTTCGTTCTCGGCGTCCTTGATCGGGCCGGTGTGGTCGAGCAGCGAGCCCAGCTCCGGCACCGAGATCGACAGATCGCTGCGCAGGGTGTTCTCGCCGTAGAACTGATGGAAGGCACGGCCGACCGGCGACTTGGTGAACGCCACGCCGCCCGCGTGGCCCGGCGTATGCCAGGAATAGTTCGACTCGGCCGCATGATGGATCAGCGCCTTGAAGAACGGCGGCAGCAGGTTCTTCATGTAGTCTTCGGCCGCGCGCATCACCTGCCGCGAGATGAAGCTCTTGGTATCTTCAAACAGGAAGATGAAGCCGTGGATGTACTTGAGCAGCTTGCTCGGCACCTTCTCGATGGTGCGGCGCTCGCCGTACAGGAACACCGGCAGGTTGGCGCGCCGCGCACTCTGCTCGCGCAGGAAGGCAGTCAGGCGCTGGAACTCGCCATCCACCTCTTCGCTGCCGTCGATCGAGATCAGCACCGCCGAGGCCGCCACATAGGTGCGGGCACCGGCGCGGGCATCATCCAGGTTCAGGCCGCACAGCACGCGCTGGTCGTTGCTGCGCAGCTCTTCCACCAGGGCGCGGATCAGGATGCCACCGATGCGCGGCGACTCGTAGTCGTTGTCGATGACAATGACAGGATAGTCCAGGGACTTGAAGTACACGTTGATTCTCCTTGTCTAACTCAGGAACGCTGGGCGCCGGCACTGATGGCCGAGGCCTCGCGGGCGCGCTGCCGCTGCTGGCGACGCTCCTCGCTGAAGAAGGGATAGAACACGGTGATGAACAGCACGAACAGGAAGGCGTACTGCACGATGGTTCCCGAAGAGCCGTAGATCGCCCACAGGCAGTACACGACGGTCAGGCTGGTCAGGGTCCAGAACGCACCGGTGTGGACCAGGGTGTGCGAGCGCTCGACCACGAAGTAGCAGGCCACGCACGAGTAGATGTAGGGCAGCAGGGTCAGCACCACCGCCGCCGACGTGATCACGTCGAACTGGGCCGACGCGGTTTCCGAGGTGGAGGTGACCAGCACCGCCAGGGTCATCAGCACCGCCACGATCAGCACGCCCTTGACCGGCACATCGTCCTTGTTGGTCTTGCTGAAGATGCTCGGGAACAGGCCATCATCGGACGCTGCCTTGGCACTCTGTGCAGTCAGCAGGATCCAACCGCCCAGCGAACCTGCAGCGCCGATGAAGGCGCACAGGCTGACCAGTGCACCACCCCAGCCACCGACGGCCTTGGCCGCAGCCAGTGCGAACGGCGCATCGGAGGTCTGCAGCTCGCCATTGGGCACCATGCCCATGATCACCGAGGAACTGGCGATGTAGGCGATGGCCGCCAGGAACACGCCGGCCAGCGTGGCGCGGGCCACGTTCTTTTCCGGGTTCTCGACCACGCCCGCCGTGACCGAAGCGGATTCGACGCCGATGAAGGCCCACAGGGTCAGTGCCGCAGCGCTGGAGATCGCGCCGAAGTTGGACTCACCGGACACGTTGTAGGCGCCCTTGAAGATGTCGGCATCGAAGAAGAACCAGCCGAAGATGGCGATGCCCAGGATCGGCACCAGCGCGAAGCTGGTGGTGACCGTCTGCACGCGGCTGACGAAGGCCGGACCGATCATGTTGGCGAAGCTCAGCGCCCACACCAGCACCAGCACCGCGATGCAGCGCACCAGCGGCTCGGACAGGATCGGGAAGAAGTAGCTGAAGTAGCCCACCGCCGCGATCGGGATGGCGACGTTGCCGATCCAGTTGGCGAACCAGTAGATGGTGTTGGTCTGGAAGCCCATGTACGGCCCGAACCAGTCACGTGCATAGGCATAGGGGCCGCCCGCCTTGGGCGCCAGCTTGCCCAGCTTGGCGAACACGAAGGCCAGCAGCAGCGCGCCGGCGGTGGTGATCAGCCAGCCCCAGATCGAGGCGGTGCCAATCTTGGCCAGGCTGGACGGCAACAGGAACACGCCTGAGCCCATCATGTTGCCGGCGACGAGGAAGGTGGCTCCGACCACCCCGATTTTCTTTGCTTCTGCCATGACAATCTCCTGTACTGGCATGAGCCCGGTGCAGCCGGGCGTGGGGACGGGTTACGCTGGCGTACGACCGCTGGCGCCTATTTGATGAAGTTGTATTGCAGGCTGCCCTGCACCCGGACCGTGTCGCCGCGCGCGCCGCTCTGCTGTTCCAGGCGGCCGTACAGCAGCTCCATGCCCATCGTCCACGAAGGCGCCGGGCTCCAGATCAGGTTGAACACGCCGTAGCGGCTCTGCCGGAATGCATCGGCCGCCAGTGCGGCATTCCGCTCCAGGGTCAGCTGGCCGAAGATCAGGTTCGAACGCCACAGCTCGGACCAGTAATGGGTGTAGCCGACGAAACCGCCGTGCAGGTCCAGCGCGTCAAGGCGGCCATCGGCACCGACCACCGCATCCAGCCCGGAGCCGGTCAGGTCGGCGGTGTAGCGACTGAGGCCGCGCCCGCCGAGTACGCCGAACAGCAACAGGTCGCGCTCGCCTACCGATGCCGAACCACTGAACTGCATGCCGCCGGCCATGCGCCGGTCGCGCTCGCCATCACCGTCATAGGCCAGGCTGCGTGCCACTGCCCCCAGCTGCAGGTGACCCCAGTCGCGCTCCATGCGCGCGGTCACGGTCACGTCGGGCAGGCGGTTCACTGCCGCTCGCGTGTCGCTGGCGCCAGCAAGTTCAGTCTTCGGATCTTCGGCGGCGACGGTGAGGGTGTTGCCCTTGCCCATCGCAAAGCTGTGATGGATGCCGGCCACCAGCAGGTAACCGGCGCCACCAGGGCCGGCGAAGTCCAACGTGTCGGGCAGGCTGTCCGGATCCATGAAGCTGGAATAGCCGTAGCCGGCATACGTATTGCCGAGCTGGCCATAGGCATGGCGCAGGCGGAACTCGTAGCCATCGCTGCTGCCGAAGAAATCATTCTCCAGGTAGAAGCGCAGGTTGCCGTGCGTGGTCGGGCGCCGCGCCTCGAAGCTGAAGCGGGTCTGCTTGGCGTGGATGTTGAAGTTGGAGACATCGCGATGACTGCCGCCCACCGGCATCGACGAGGGAATGAACTGATCCTCGTCACCGGCCGCACGCGAATCGGCAATCGCATCCAGCTTGGCGTAGCCGCCGATGCGGATCACCGTATCGGTGCCCGGAATGGCAAAGAAGCCCTTCAGATCCGGGTCGGTCGGCCCAGCGGCGCTATCGGGACGCGAGGCCGCCGTTGAGGGGTCGGCCACGGATTCGCGCTGCGGCAGCACCGGCTGCGCCACACCCGGCACCTGGGTGGGATGCAGCAGGCTGGCGCCACTGGCCGGTGCAGCCACCGGCGCCGTTACCTGCGCAGCCGCCGCGACAGCGCCATCACGTTGTTCGAGCCGATCCAGGCGCCGCTGCATGCCTTCCAGTGCCTGCCGCATGGCAGCGATTTCCTGGCGCAACGCCTGCGCATCCTCCTGGCCATCCTGCTGCGCATACGCCGGCGCAATCGCCAGCGCGGTCAGACAGGCCAGACTCAATACCGCCAAGCGCATTGCATCCTCCCTGGACGAACACTCGCAGCGCGCAGGCGGTGCGCGCACGGGCGCGGCTCCGACATTGCGTTGCCGTTGCTGGAAATGCGGGTACTGCGTCGACGACACCGGCCAGCCTGCGCGTGGCAGGCAACAAGACGATGACCCTGCCCCACCTGCACCGATGTCGACGCCATCAAGGTCGCGCTGCCAGAGAGGTAGCGACCGCAGCGGTCTGGGTAACAATCAGGGAGTGAGAATGTCGTGAATGGCTGTGCCGATCGCCCCGTTTCAGGGCATGTCAGGCGCGGCATCCATGGCGCGTTGACGCTGTATTCCATGCGTCACAGGCTAGTCCGACTGTCGTTTTTGGCCTTGATTGGAATCAAGGCGCGATGCTTGATGTCAGTCACGATTCAGACGTGACGACGAACAGGTGGTGCGCAGCCTGCGTCACACATGGGAATGTCGAAAAGCAACAGGCCCGCATGCTGCCATGCGGGCCTGTGGGGTCATATCACGACAGGTGTGCCGATCAGCGCGGGCCCAGCACCGTCTGCAGGTCAGCGCCCTGTGGCAGACCGGAGCGACGCTGCACCTGGCCCTGTGCATCCTGGAACATGATGCCCGGCGTGCCCTGGAAGCCCATCTCGATCATCAGCACCTGGTTGGCATCGAGCTTGCCGGCGATCTCGCGGCTGATGCTCGGCAGGGCCTTGATGCCACCACGGTCGAACTGGTGTTCGTTTTCCAGCAAGGCCGCACTCGGGTCACGCGCAGACAGGATGGCCGCAGCCTTGGCCGGGCTGTCCTCGCGGATCACACCGACCATGATGTGGCGCAACTGCACCTTGCCGGCGTCGACCCACGGACGCGCCGCTTCCCAGAACTTGTGGCAGTACGGGCAGTTGGCATCACTGAAGGTATAGACCACGCGCGGTGCATCGGCCTTGCCGTCACGCACCCAGGCACTGGCTTCCAGCTTGGTCCACATCTTGGCCGACATGGGTGCGGCGACCAGCTTCTCCACCGCCTCGGCGGCCACGTCGTTGCCCTCGGCATCGAACAGGCTGCCTACCAGCACATGCTTGCCGTCGGCGGTGACATAGGCGGCGGCCGGCTGCTGCCCACCCACTACGCCAGCGAAGCCACGCAGGCCACCCGGTGCATCGAACTCGGCAACAACTTCGAAACCGTGCTTCTCGATGCCTTTCAGCACTGCGGGGCGGTCACCCTTGGCCGCGGTGGCCGCAGCACTGGCGGCCGGTGCTGCGGCCGTCTTGCCCGGCGGGGTCTGGGCCTGGCTGCAGGCGGCCAATGCCAGCATGACCGGCAGCAACAGCACCGCCGGAGCGATGCGCAGGGAAGTCGACAACATGGGAACTCCGTAGTGAGATGCCCGCGCAGGCTACCGCAGCCGGCGCAGTTTGTGTTCAAGGCCCGCGGCCGTCAGTTCGCCAAGGTGCAGTTCACGCAGGCGCCCTTCGGCGTCGAAGAACAGCGTCGACGGGTAGGCCTGCACACCCAGCACGGTTGACGCGGAGGCGGTATCGTCCAGCAGTACATTGCCCAGCCAGAGCTGTTCGGATGCGATGAAACCCTTCACTTCGTCCAGGGTTTCCCCCTGGTTGAGGAACACGAACTGCACGTCGGTGTGGGTCTGCTGTGCGGATGCCAGCACCGGCATCTCGCGACGGCAGGGGCCACACCAGCTGGCCCAGAGATTCAGCACCACCGGCTTGCCCCGGAACTGCTGCAGGTCGATCACGCGCCCCTGCAGATCGGCCACCTGTACCGCCGGTAGTGGCATCCGCTGCTCTTGCCAGGCTGCCAGCAGGTGGCTGCCTGCCACCCACAGCACCACGCCCACCAGCGCCCCCGCCAGCACCGGCGCACGCAACGCGCGCCACAGCCGCAGCCGCCAGGTACCCCACGCCAGGCCCGCAACCAGCACGACTGCAAGGTGATACCCACCGTCAGCGATCTGCAGGATGCTCCAGGGGGCCTCTCGGTAAAGCGCGAAGTTCAAGGCCACAAAGCTGATGCGTCCGCACAGCAGGCCGATCAGCAACATGTCCAGGACCAGGCTGGCCGCGGAAGGCACTGCCATCCCGTCCTTCCGACGCGGCCACAAGTGTGCCACCGCCATGGCCAGCAGCACGCACATCAGGATCAACACCACCGGCATCGGCACCGGTCCAACACTCGACATCAGCCCACCTGTCCCATCATCCGTTACCTGCATGGTCGAAGCGTCGCGCCCAGGTTGCAAGCGCGACGCCCACCGCAGGCATCAGGCCGCGCTGCGCGGCATCTGCACGCCGGACGCCGGTTGCAGCCCACGCAGACTGCCCGCCACCGATGACAACAGCGGCCGCTCGCGCCGCTTGTTGTTGACCAGCCGGCGATAGTTGGCCGGTGTCATTCCCACAATGCGCAGGAACAGGCGGCGGAATGCGCTCTGGTCGGCATAGCCCACGCCCCAGGCCACTTCATCGATGCCCGCCCCCTGCTGCAGCAGCGTCTGCGCCTTGGCGATACGCAATCGCTGGCAATACTCGATCGGGCGCAGGCCGGTGGCCTTCAGGAAGCGCCGCTGCAGGGTGCGCGGCTCCAGCCCGGAAATCTCACAGATCGCACCGAGCGTGGCGCCGCGCGCAGCGGTGGTATGCAGCCAGCGTTGCGCTTTCAGTACGTCGCGATCGCCGTGGGCGAAGTTGGCACTGAAACGCTCGAGATCCTGCTGGATCGCCGCCGGCACCGTGATCCCCAGCTGCTGCGCGACGGAACTCGCCACGCCTTGGCCGTGCAGCCGGTACAGCAGGCGCAGGGCGAGGAAGCGCCAGGCTTGTGAACCGGCCACCGTCAGCAGGTCGCCGTCATCGACCAGCGCGCGCTCACTGGGCACCCAGCTGGCTGATTGCCCCTGCAGGCCCGGATGGCGCCCGAGGTCCGGACCACTGACGGTGCGCCCGGCCAGCAGACCGGCGCGGGCCAGCATGCTGACACCATCGCTGGCTGCAGCCAGCAGACTGCCACCGTCGTAATGCGCGCGCAGCCAATCCAGCAGGACCTCATCGGCGCGCAGGCAGACGCCTTGGCTGATCTGGCCAGGCACGGCGATCACGGCGGGAATGTCCGCCTCGAGCATCTCCGCGCCGGCAATGCGATGCACGCCGGTCTGGGTGGCGGGCACGATCCAGCGGGTCACCAGGACACGCTTGAACGGACGGCGCTGCTGCTGGGCAAGCCGGTTGGCGACATGTGCCATCTCGGTCAGCACGGAGGCGGCCGACGGGTCACCTCCCGGGTACTCGACCACCGCGACCTCGACGAATCCTTCGTTCCTGAATCCTTCCACAGACCATCTCCTCGGTTCGTTGCAGGCCATCCAGCGGCCGGTTCAGGCGCAGGGTAGGAACTGCCACGACGGTGGGGCTATGAAGAAAGTTGCAAAGTGCGCTGAATGCGCCGCCAGCGACGGGACCTTGACCCTGGACCAGACTCAAGGCTTCACAATGAGCGGCAGCATCCGCAGGAATCCGCCATGAACATTGGTCAACTGGCACGCCAGGCCGGCGTGCCGATCGATACGGTGCGCTACTACGAGCGCCAGCAGCTGCTGCCCACGGCGGCACGCTCGGCCGGGGGCTACCGCATCTTCGGTGAGCAGGACCTGCGCCGGCTGCGTTTCATCCGCCGCGCCAAGACGCTGGGCTTCAGCCTGGAGGAAATCGCCGAACTGCTGGCGCTCAGTGACCGCCACTCGCAGGACATGGGCAGCGTGCGCGACACGGCACAGGCCCGGCTGCAGGACATCGCGCAACGCATGGCCGAACTGCAACGCATGCACACCGCGCTTTCGCAGCTGGTCGACGCCTGCCCCGGCCACGGCACACTGGACCAGTGCCCGATCCTGGCGGCGCTGACCGACGACGCGGCATAAGGGCGTGCGACCGTCATCCACCTCGCAACGCGCGTGAAGAAAAGTGCAACAAATGCTTGCCAACCCCCTGGGGCAAGGCTATTATTTCGCTCCTCAGCGACGTGGGGCCATAGCTCAGCTGGGAGAGCGCCTGCATGGCATGCAGGAGGTCAGCGGTTCGATCCCGCTTGGCTCCACCAATCTTTCGGCATTAGGCCGTCGAAAGGTCGCTAAAGAACATTGATGAGAATTGCGTCCCCATCGTCTAGAGGCCTAGGACATCACCCTTTCACGGTGGCGACCGGGGTTCGAATCCCCGTGGGGACGCCACTCATCACGAACAACGAGGACCCGGCCGATAACCGGGTCTTTTTTGTTCACCGCCTACCGGCATTCAGGTTGTGGCGTTGCGGTTCCCCTGCCCTCGTGGTGACGGTCGAACCGGAACGAAAAAAGTTCAAAAAAAGCTTCCACAAACGTGAACACGCAGGTATGATAGGCGGCTCGGTAACACGGGGCCATAGCTCAGCTGGGAGAGCGCCTGCATGGCATGCAGGAGGTCAGCGGTTCGATCCCGCTTGGCTCCACCACTTTCGACATTAGGCCGTCGAAGGTTTTACAACTTGAAGTTTTTCGTGCGTCCCCATCGTCTAGAGGCCTAGGACATCACCCTTTCACGGTGGCGACCGGGGTTCGAATCCCCGTGGGGACGCCAGTTTCAAAACGGACTCTGCTCCCGGCAGATATCCGATGTTTCATGGGGCCATAGCTCAGCTGGGAGAGCGCCTGCATGGCATGCAGGAGGTCAGCGGTTCGATCCCGCTTGGCTCCACCACTTCGACATTAGGCCGTCGAAGGATCTACAACTTGAAGTTTTCGTGCGTCCCCATCGTCTAGAGGCCTAGGACATCACCCTTTCACGGTGGCGACCGGGGTTCGAATCCCCGTGGGGACGCCAATTCTTGAAAACCCCGACTCCGGTCGGGGTTTTTCTTTGCCTGTGATTTCTGGGAAGGCCCTATCCACGCATGGCGTGGATCTACTGCAGGGCCCGGGTAGATCCACGCCATGCGTGGATGGAATGGTCGGCGACGCGGTAGATCCACGCCAACGTGGATGGCTTCACCCCGCTCACGGCTCAGAACCGCCGATACATCCCGATCGATGCCGGTGCGGTGGGCGCGAAACCAAACTGTGCATACAACCGATACGCCTCGCCATCCGCCAGCAGGCTGACATACGCCGACGGCGGCAGGTTGGCCTGCATCCAGCCATCCAGGCGCCGCATCACCTCCTTGCCCAGGCCCTGCCCCTGCAACCGCGGCAGCACCGCGATGTCACAGACCTGCAGGTGGCAGCCGCCATCGCCGACGATACGTCCCATCGCCACAAGTTCTGCGCCCTGGTAGGCACTCACGCCGAACAATGTATTGGGCAGCGCGCGCGCAGCTGCTTCCCGGGTCTTGGCACTGAGGCCTGCAAGTACACGCAACTGGCAGTAGTCCTCGACCGTAGGCACGGCTTCGCGGAACTGGCAGGTGATGGAATCATTCATGCGGCATCTCCAGATGGGTCGGGCTATCCTGCCGCATCCACGTCGCAGCCGCTGCGACCCAGGCCCCCAGAGTCCCATGTGCTATTCCGCCCTGATCCGCGCTGACTACGCCAAGCTGGTACGCGAGTTCGGCGCCATCCTGTCGCTGGAAGAGTTCGCCGAACTGTACGCGCACGATCCGGGCAAGAAGCGGCCGAAGACCCCGAAGGCGATGGATGACGGATTCGCCGGTGCGCGTACCGAACAGGGACGGGACATCGTGGCGAAGATCCAGCAATGGCATGCGCAGGAGCAGCAGGCACTGGAGGCCGAACTGGCCCGGCAACGCGAACGACGCGATATTGCCCATGCCACGCTGGCCACCCGGCCCACGCAGAAGGCACGCAATGACCTGCGCGTGGCCGGCAACCGCATCGAGCGCGCACAAACCCGATTGGAAGACCTGCATCGGGTGCAGTTGCTGCCGCGCGACAACCGCATTTTTCCCGGCACCTACGCACCGGTGATGGTCAGCGAGAACGGCCAGCGCGTGATCAAGCCGATGCGCTACCAGTGCCGGCTGCCGGACAAGCCGGCGCGCAACGACGTGCTTTACCCAGGCACCTACAATGCGCGGCGCGACAGCCTGGAAGGTTACTGGCGGGGTGCGTTCGGACTGCGCCATGGCGTGGTGGTGGTGCAGGCGTTCTACGAGCACGTGCCACGCCACGCCATCGCCGGCCGCACCCTCGGTGCCGACGAAAAGGAACAGGACGTGGTGCTCGAATTCCGTCCCGATCCGCCCCGCGACCTGCTGCTGGCGTGCCTCTGGGCAGAATGGGAAGGACCGGAAGGCCGCCTGCTGTCGTTTGCCACGATCACCGACGCACCTCCCCGCGACGTCGCCGCGGCCGGGCATGATCGCGGCGTGGTACCGATCCGCAAGGAACACCTCGACGCCTGGCTCAATCCCGACCCGGATGACCTGGCGCGCCAGTACCGGATCCTCGATGACCGCGAGGAGATCCGTTACGTGTACGAGGAAGCGGGCTGAGCGCCACGCGCAATTGAAAAACCCCGCCTGGGCGGGGTTCCTGGATCAGGGGTTGCCGCCGCACATCGCCTCTTCGCAGAAGGCTTGTTCCTGCAGGCATTGCTCAACCTCACCGCCGCGCGCGATGCAGCTCTTGTAGAGCTGGAAACAGGGCTGGCCGCACCATGCGGCAGACGCCGTACCACCGAAGACCGCCATCGAAAGGACACCCGCAGCAACCATGCGCTTGATCCACTTCTGCATGCCACTCTCCTTGTAGGCCTGAGTATTCAGGCCCCGGCAGCATACCCCTGCCCGTCCACGGTGGACTGCTCAGGCCTGGACGCTGGAGCGGCCAACCGCACGCGCCAGCGCCCGCGACAGATCGGCCGACAGGTACGGCTTGACCAGCAACAGACCCGCCAACATCGGCGCCGGCAACTGCTCGGCCAGCATTCCGGTGGCCAGCACGAACGGAATGCCACGCGCCGAAAGCGCTGCAGCCACCGGTTCACTGGTCTCGTTGCGGGCCAGCCGGTAGTCCAGCAGGGCCACGTCCGGGGTGCTCTGCTCCAACAGCTGCAGGGCCTCGGACACGCTCGCTGCAAGCCCGACCACAGTCGCGCCGGCATGCACCAACTGCATCTGCAGCAGGGCCGCACTCATTTCGTCGTTCTCGACCACCAGCACCCTCAGGTCCTGCAACACTGTCATCGGCTACCGCTCCTGGAGGCAATTGCACGCTGGGAGTATAGCTACCAAGGAGCCAATGCCGACAGGAACCGCCCTGATAGGCCCCCTACTATGCATCTCCCGCCGACCTCGGTTACACTCGCACGCTGCCTGCCGGTGTGGCGGAATGGTATACGCAGCTGACTCAAAATCAGCCGGGGGTAACCCCATGAAGGTTCGAGTCCTTTCACCGGCACCACTGCATCAAAGGCCAGGTCCATGACCTGGCCTTTTGCATTTCCCGGGCCCGAGCGCCGACACTGGCACGCATGCCCCAGCATGTCCTGCCCACGCTTGCCGACAGCCTTCCCGCGCGCTTGCGCATCCTGCGGGCGTCCGATGCCGCCGCCTGGTCCCACTACCTCTCGCTGCCAGGCGTGATCGAGCACACCAGCTGGGGCGACGTTTCCGAACAGGCGCTGGCGCAGCAGATCAGCCGCTATCTGGCTGATGCATCCGATCAGCGCGGGGCGCTGGTGGACGCCGACGACCAGCTGATCGGCACCGTCGGCCTGAACGGCATCGACCCGCGGCATGGCCGCGGCGAACTCGCCTATGACCTTGACCCACGCTGGCAGGGACAGGGACTGGCCACGCATGCGGCGCGAGCGATGCTCGACTGGGCGCACGGCACCTGTGGGCTGGTTCGCGTCCAAGCGACCGTTCTGGACAGCAATGCCCGCTCGATCGACCTGCTCGAACGCCTCGGCATGCAGCGCGAGGGGCTGCTGAACGCCTATCGCCATGTGCGGGGACAGCCCCGCGATTTCTGGATGTACGCCCACGTCGAAGGCGTTGTGTCACCCCGCTGAAACTCTAATGTGACGCCCAGCAAGGTTTCAAATAGACCGGACGCACACTTTTCTTGCCAGCCTCACCTACTTCTGCCTATCGTGATCCCAGCCGGATCTGGGGGCGGGGGAATGCATGACGTTGCGTGCGGCACTGTTTTTCATGGTCGCGCACGCGCTCGTCATTGCCTTGATCGGCCCGCAGGACCCGATTGGCTCCTACCTGATGCTGATCACAGCGCCGCTTCTCGCTGCCATGGCCTGCGTGCGGCGCGCGCGGGACAGCCAGGCGGCCTGCAAATGGCGAACGCTGGGCGCTGCCGTCGGCCTGTTCTCTCTGGCCCTGCTGGCCCTGCTGTATCGCAATGTGGCCGGCCTCAGCCCTGCGCAGATGACCGTATCGTCACTGATCCTGTACGTGTTCTACCGGATCCCTCTGACCTACGTGGCTGCCAGCCCGGGCGGCGGCAACCGCTGTATCCGTGCGGTGGACCTGGTGATCATCGCGCTGCTGTGGCTGCTGTACTTCGTGCATACGCGGGCAATGGCGCACCTGAACACCGCCTTGTGGACGCAGTGCCTGCACACCATGAGCAACGTGCAGAACAGCCTGGTGTTCTGCTTCGCGCTGATCCGCTTCCTGGCCGAGGACAATGCCGACCGCCGCGACTTCTTCCGCACGTTGACGATCTACGCGCTGGGCTACTTCCTGCTGGCGTTCTACATCAACACCTGGCAGCCGCAGGTACCCGATGGTGGCTGGGGGGACCTGCTGATCAGCGGGTTGTTCGTGCTGCTGGCGGTGCTGGCCGGCAGCACGCACCGCCCACCGGCGGTGGCTGTGCCGCGCAACCTCCGTCGCATCGTCGATGCCGGCGTCCCGCTGATGCTGCCGTTGCTGCTGATGATGGTGGCGCTGCTGGTGGCACGCCTGCAGCCGACCCTGGCCACCGTGGGGTTCATCGGCGCCATGCTCGGCTATGCCCTGCGCAGCGTGCTGACCCAGGTCCAGATCCAGCGCGAGCGCGACGAGCTGGCGCTGCTGGCCCGGCGCGATCCGTTGACCGGTCTGGGCAACCGGCGCAATTTCGATGAATCGCTCGGCAGCGCGCACGGCCGCGCCCGCCGCCAGGGCGTGGGGCTGGCGGTGCTGATGATCGACATCGATCACTTCAAGCGACTCAACGACACCTACGGCCACCCGGAAGGTGATCGCCGCCTGCAGGCGGTCGCCGCGATCCTCGATGGCTGCCTGCAGCGTGGCGATGACCTGCTTGCGCGCTACGGGGGCGAGGAGTTCATCGCCGCCCTGCCCGCGCCCGACGCTGCCCACGCGCTGGGCCTGGGCGAGCGCCTGCGCGCCGCCGTGGAAGCCGCCGCCCTGCCCGCCGCCGAGGCCCACGTGACCATCAGCATCGGCGTGGCCTGGCAGGCCGCGCATGAGGCGGCCGACCCGCGCGGCCTGGTCGAGCGGGCCGACCAGGCCCTGTACCAGGCCAAGCATGCCGGCCGCAATTGCGTGCATGCTGCCCCGGCCATCCAGGCCGGGGAACAACACGCCAGCCGGCGCGCCTAGACCGCGCGCAGCACCGCCGCGCCATGCAGGTGCCCCGCCCCGCCCTGCACGCGGAAGCTGGCCACGGTCTGCAGCAGCTGCGCCGACTGCTCTTCCATGCTGCGCGCCGCGGCCGAGGCTTCCTCGACCAGCGCGGCGTTCTGCTGGGTGCCTTGGTCGATCAGGTCGACGGCATGGTTCATCTGCTGGATGTCGTCGCTCTGCTGCTGCGCGGCCGTACTGATCTCGGACATCAGATCACTGACACGGCGCACATTGACCACGATCTCGTCCATGGTGCGCCCGGCGCTCTCAACCTGCGCGGTACCGGCGCCGACATTGGCCACCGAGGCATCGATCAGCTGCTTGATCTCCTTGGCGGCACTGGCCGAGCGCTGCGACAGTTCGCGGATCTCGGTGGCGACCACGGCGAAGCCACGCCCGTGTTCACCGGCACGCGCCGCTTCCACCGCCGCGTTCAACGCAAGGATGTTGGTCTGGAAAGCAATGCCGTCGATCACGCCGATGATGTCGACGATGCGCCGCGAGGACGCGTTGATCACCGCCATGGTCTCGACCACTTCGTGCACCACGTTGCCGCCGCGGGCAGCGACATCGGCGGCGCCACCGGCCAGCTGACTGGCCTGCCGTGCGTTGGTTGCCGTGCGCTGCACGGTCTCGGCCAGGCCCTTCATCGACACCGCGGTCTCCTCCAGCGACGCTGCCTGCTGCTCGGTGCGCTGCGACAGATCGCTGTTGCCCTGCGCGATCTCGGTGGCACCGACGGCGATGGTGTCGGCGGCGAACTTGATCTGGCCGATGATCGCGGCCATCGCCTCCACCAACGAATTCACGCCTTCGCACAGCTCGGCGATCGGCCCGTTCTTGTCGGCGGTGGCCACGCGCCGGGTCAGGTCGCCCTCCTTCGCGGCCGCCACCACTTCACGGGTCTGCGCCACGGCACGTTGCATGGCCTGGTTCTCGTGCACCTGCGCGGTGATGTCGGTGGCGTACTTGACCACCTTGAACGGCTTTCCGTTGAGATCCAGGATCGGGTTGTAGGACGCCTGGATCCAGACCTCGCGCGCGCCCTTGCCGAGGCGCCGGTACTGGCCGGCATCGTATTCGCCACGGCCGAGCTTCTCCCAGAACTGGCGATACTCGGCACTGCCACGATACTCGGGCTCGACGAACAGCGAGTGGTGCTGGCCACGCACGTCGTCCAGGCTGTAGCCGGTGGCGGCCAGGAAGTTGTCGTTGGCCGACAGGATGCGGCCGTCCATGCTGAACTCGATCACCGCCTGCGACTTGTCGATCGCCGCCAACTGCCCGGCCGAGTCGGCCGCCTGGAGCTTCTGCGCGGTGATGTCGGTGGCGAACTTGACCACCTTGTACGGACGCCCCTGCCGGTCCAGCACCGGGTTGTACGAGGCCTGGATCCAGATCTCGCGCTGGCCCTTGCCAAAACGCCGGTATTGGCCAGCGTCATATTCGCCACGACCCAGCCGCGCCCAGAAGTCACGGTATTCGGCGCTGCGCGCCTGCTCCGGATCGACGAACAGGGAATGATGCTTTCCCTGGATCTCCTCCAGCCGGTAGCCCATCGCCTGCAGGAAGTTCTCGTTGGCCTGCAGGATGGTGCCATCGAGGGCGAACTCGATGACCGCCTGGACCCGGTGCAGCGCCGCGACCTGGGCCTCCAGCTCGGCGCGGCCATCGGCCACCGCCTCGACGCTGGTGCGGTGCTGGGGTGCCAGCGCGCCGAGCAGGGCACGCCACGGCGACCAACGGGTATGCAGCTCGGCCGGCGCCTGCGCGCCTGCCGTGAAGCCTGGAATGAGCATTGTCTGATCCTCGGTGTCCGGTAAGCGGTTGCGACCCGACGGGCGGGATGCCCGGCGGCAACTTCAGTTGCTTGGGACTACAGGTGCCCGCAGGCACCCCTCGAGCGGCTGGCAAGATCGTCTGGTGCGGGTGCGGTCTGCATCGGGGAGCGGCGGAACACACAGCGCGGGCCGCCCATCGGGGGCAGCCTGGGGTCCTGCAGCGGGCGACTGGAGCGGGATCCAGAGGGTGTATCGGCGATGCGATCGGTGGCTTTAGCCGGATTACGCGACGTCCGTCGCAACTTCAGATGCTGCTGCAGGGATGCGGTAGACAATTGCGATGTACTTCACATTCTGCTCACGCGCGACGGGGACGCCGCCGAGCGATTCCGCCAGGCGCCGGCTGGGCGTGTTCTGCTCGGCCACCGGGTAGCGGAATGCGGGGCGGTCCAGCCGCCGGGATGCGAGCGCACGCACCGCTGCCACGGCTTCACGGCCATAGCCATGCCCATGCATCGCCTCGGCGATCCAGATGCCCAGTTCGGGTTCCGCATCGGCAGTGCGATGCAGGCCGGCCAGGCCGAGGAACGCACCATCCGCGTGTCGGCGGATCACGAACGTAAGGTCGGTGCCATCGGCGATGGTAGGCAACCACGTCGACCAGACAGCGGCGAATGCGTGCTCCGACGCAGGGGGATCAAACGCCATGTAGCGGGTCAGCCCCGGCGTGATCGCGGCAAACGCCGCGCCCGCGTCCTCCGGCGTGAAGGGCCGGAGCTGCAGCCGCCGGCTGTCGATGGTCCAGTCGTCGGGGGACATGTCGCGCATCGTTGCTGTCATTGGGCATAGCCTCGCCCGGGACGCCGATGCAGTTCAAGCCGAAAAGGTTTGCATGACCAACGGGAGATACTCCACCACGTAAAAATGGTGAGCATGCAGCGATCTGCAGGATCGTTCACTGACATGGAGATCTTATGTTCGTTCGTTTGGGCAGCCTCATCATCCTCGTCCTGTGCAGCACCGGCGCGCTGGCCGCCGATGCCACCTATCGGCCCGCCTTTCACCCCGACCAGCTGAAGGGACCTCCCGCGGGCCGCCCGAACGAAGTGCTGGTGCTCGGTACGCCCCATCTTTCCGGGCTGCCGAAGACCTTCACTCCGGAGCTGTTGGAGCCCCTGCTGAAGCGCCTGCAGGCCTGGCAGCCGACCGCCATCGCCGTCGAAAACCTGTCCGGCCTGCAGTGCGATTTCATGCGTCGCAACCCCGCCCGTTATGCCGACAGTGTCGAGACCTACTGCATCGATCCGGCACCGGCACAGGCTGCAACCGGCCTGGACGTCCCCAGCGCCAATGCCGAGATGGAGCGCCTGCTCGCGCAGTGGCCGACGTCGCCCACGCCCGCGCAGCGCCGCCGCCTGGCCGCCGTGTTCCTGGCCGCCGGCGAGAACGGCTCGGCCGTGGTGCAATGGCTGCGCCTGCCCAAGGACGAACGTCGCGCCGCCGACAGCCTGACACCCGAGCTGGTGCAGTTCCTCGACAGGCGCATGGCCAGGCCTGACGAGGTGGGCATGATCGCCGGCGTACTCGCCGCGCGCCTGGGGCTGGAGCGCCTGTGGTCGGTCGATGACCACACGGGCGACGCCCCCATTCTGAAAGCTCAGGAAAAGGCCTACGGTGCGGCCCTGAAAGCAGCCTGGGACAACCCGGCAAGTGCGGCACGGTTCGCCGCGGACGAATCGCTGGAGGCCAACCTGGGCAAGCCCGGCGGCCTGCTTGCGCTCTATCGCAACTACAACGCCCCGGAAACGGCGATGACTGTCTACGACAGCGACTTCGGCGCCGCCCTGGTCGAGCCGTCCACCGAAGAGTTCGGCCGCAACTATGTCGGCTACTGGGAAACCCGCAACCTGCGCATGGTCGCCAACATGCGCGACGTGCTGGGCCAGCACCCCGGCAGCCGCATGCTGGCGATCGTCGGTGCCTCGCACAAGGGCTACTACGAGGCCTACCTCAACCAGATGCACGATGTGCAGCTGGTCAGTGCGGACGCAGTATTGCGTTGACAGGCATAGGTGCCGGCCACGCGCCGGCACTATCCTGCAGGGCCCGATTTGCAGATGCCGACATGCTGAAAGTGATCGCCGAGGATTTCATCCATCCCGATGCCGTGGATACCGTGCTTCCCCTGTACCGGGAGCTGGTCGCATGCACGCAGCGCGAGCCGCTCTGCCTCGGCTATGAACTGTTCGTCGACCAGAAGGATCCGGGGCACTTCATCTTCATCGAGCTGTGGCCCGACCGCGCCGCGCTCGACCTGCACTGCGCCAGCGAACACTTCCAGCGCCTGGTGCCACAGATCAATGCCTTCCAGTGTGCGCCGTGCCGTTTCCTGCTGATGGATGCGGCGCCGCTGTAGCGCCCGCATCGATGCCACCACCGCGATCGCGGTCTGCACCTCGCCACAGCAGCACGCTGGCTGCCACCGTGCACGCCAGGGTCAGTAGCAGCGACGCCACCACGCTCCCGTGCAGCAACGGCAACATTGCCTGGGCAAGGCGATCGTCACGCACTTGTTCCAGGCGCAGGCCACTGGCCAGCGCCAGGCACCAGCCGACCATGGCCGGCGCGTAGGCAGCGACGGCATTCCGATTCCAGCTGATCATCCTGTGCTCTCTTGTCCGGGAGGATGCGGCGATTGTTCCGCCCCTCCCTCTCACAGGCTGAGACCGTCTCCGGCCGCTATCGCGACCAGCCACCGCCCAATGCCGCCATCAGCGCCGCACTGGCCTGCAGCTGCCGGCTCTGGATGTCCTGCAGGCCCAGCTGCGCCTGACGGGCATCGGTCTGCGCGCTGACCACGTCCAGGTAGCTCACCGCACCGCCGGTGTAGCGGTCATGCGCGATCTGCTCCGCACGCCGTGCGGCCAGCACGGCCTCCTGCTCGTGGCCGCGCTGGGCATCGAGCTGGCGCAGCAGGCTCAGCTGGTCTTCGACCTGGCGGATCGCCGCCAGCACGGTGGCCCGGTACTGCGCCGAAGCAGCGTCGAACTCGGCTTCGGCCCCGGCCTTGGCGGCCTTGCGGCGGCCGCCATCGAATACCGGCAATGCAGCCAACGGCCCTAGCGCCCAGTATCGGTTGCCAGCATCCAGCAGGGCGCTGCCACCCGAGGTCTGGCCACCCAGCAACCCGGTCAGGCTGAGCTGCGGGAACCACGCGGCGCGCGCCACACCGATGCCGGCATTGGCGGCGAACACGCGACGCTCGGCAGCCGCGATATCCGGCCGCCGCTGCAGCAGATTGCTGGGCAGGTCCGCCGGCACCGTCGGCAGTGCCGGCAGGCCGGCCGAGGCCAGGGTGAACCCGCTGGCCGGCGCACCGACCAGTTCGGCAAGGGCATGCCGCAGCAGGTCGTGGCGCGCGTCGAGCGCATCCAGATCGGCCTGTGCGCTCGCCAGCTGATGCCGTGCACGGGACAAATCCAGCTCCGAAGCGATCTCGCCACGGAATCGGTCTTCGGTCAGCACCAGCGCCTGCCGGTAGTCCTCGATGCTCTCGCGCAGGATCACCTGCTGCGCCTCGACGCCCCTGAGCTGCAGATAGAGCCCGGCCAGCTGCTGTGACAGGCTCAGCCGCGCTGCGGCCAGGTCGTCGCCACTCGCATCGGCGCGCGCCCTCCCGGCGGCCGCCGCGTTGCGCAGCCGCCCCCACAGGTCAAGATCGAACGACAGCGAAAACGTGGCGCTATTGCTGTCATAGATGGCCGGCTGGGTCGCGCTGCGCAGCGGCTTGTCATCGGACTGGCGCTGGCGCACCGGTCCGGTACTGAAGCCGATCTGCGGCGCACGCGCCGACGCCACCTCGCCCGCCGCGGCACGTGCGGCATCGTAGTGCGCCACGGCCAGCGCCAGCGTCGGATTGGCCTGCTCCAGCTGTTGCTGCAGCTGGTCCAGCAGCGGATCCTGGAAGACGTGCCACCACGCCTCCTGCAACGACGCGGTGGCCATCCCCGGTCCAACCTGCTCGTAGGCGGCCGGCATCGCCACCGACGGCACCTGATAGGCCGGCGCCAGCGAGCAGCCGCCCAACAGCAGCACCGCCGCCAGCGCCACGGCACGATCAGCCGCGGGCATGCGCGGGCTCCTGCTCACCGGCCACCACACGCACGTGGTCTCCCTCGCGCAGGGCATCGGGTGGGTTGGGAATGACCCGGTCGCCCGCCTTCAGGCCCCGGTCCACGCGTAGCGTGCTACCCAGGTCACTGACAATATGGATGTCGCGCAGATGCACGATGTCCTGGGCGTCGACCACCGCCACCTGGGTGCCCTTGGCACGGAAGATCAGCACCTCGGCCGGCACGCTCACACCGCCGCCACCACCCTGCAGTGGCAGGGTCACTTCCGCATAGCTGCCGGGCAACAGCGCACCATCGGCGTTGTCGACCACGAACTGCGCCAGCAGGGTGCCCGAGCTGCGATCGATCGCACTGGAATCTCCCTGCAGCGTGGCGGTGAAATGACGCCCTTCCTGGCCCGGCACCTGCAGCGTGGCCTGCAGCCCGGAGCGAATGCTGGCCGCGCTGTTCTGCGGCACCGGCACCATCAGGCGCAAGCGGCGGGTGTCGGCGATGTTGAACAGCTCGCGGCCGCTGTCGTCGGCACGGATCAGCTGGCCGACGTCGGTCTGCCGCGAGGTGACAGTGCCATCGAACGGCGCGCGCAACGTACGGTAGCGACCAAGCTCCTGCAACCGCGCATAGTCGGCCTGCGCCGCTTCCACGCTGGCCTGTGCGGCCACCGCATTGGCCTGCTTCTCGTCGGCTTCCTGGCGCGACACCGAATGGCTGCCGAGCATGCCTTGCCAACGCTCAGCGCTGACCTTGGCCAACGCTGCGTCTGCCTGTACCTGCAGCAGGTGGGCGTGGGCCTGGGCGATCTGCTGGTCCAGTTCCGGGCTGTCGATCACCGCCAGCACCTGTCCAGCCTTGACCGCCTGGCCGATGTCGGCGCTCCACGACTTCAGGTAGCCGCCTACACGAGCATGTATCGGTGCCTCGGTCCAGGCACTCAGGTGTGCCGGCAGGGTCATTGTTCCTGCAGCACTTTTTCCACCGGCGACAACCACCTGCACGGACGGGACCGCCTGGCGCTCGGTCCACTCGACCACGGCGTGTGCCTGCTGTGCGCGCAGGGCAAGGCCACCCGCCACCAGGACGAGTGCAACAGCAGCGGCCAGAAGCAAAGGACGGCGCAGCGAGCGCTGCGGCAGCGAAGAGTCAGACATGCAGGGGTTCTCCGGCAGGAGCAGTACGGGTTTTGCGGGAGTGGGCCAATGCGAACACCACCGGAACGAACAACAACGTGGCGCAGGTCGCCAGCAACAGGCCGCCGATCACCGCGCGGCCCAGTGGCGCGTTCTGCTCGGTGGACAGTGCGGTCGGCAGCATGCCCAGGATCATCGCCAGCGCTGTCATGCAGACCGGACGGAAACGGGTGAATCCTGCTTCAAGCGCAGCCTTGGCCGCGTCACCATGCTCGGCCAGGCGCTCGCGGCAGAAGCTGACCACCAGGATCGAGTTGGCCGTGGCCACGCCCATGCACAGGATGGCGCCGGTCAACGCGGGCACCGACAGCGTGGTGTGGGTCAGGAACAACATCCAGACCACGCCCGCCAGGCCCGCCGGCAATGCGGTGATGATCACGAACGGATCGGTCCAGGACTGGAAATTGATGACGATGAGCAGGTAGATCAGCACGATCGCCGCCAGCAGGCCGTAGCCGAGTCCGGTGAACGCCACATGCAGCGCATCGATCTGCCCATGCAGGCCCACCTCGGTACCCCGTGGCCGCTGGCCGGCCATCCCATCGATGACCTTCTGCACATCGGCCGCCACTGCACCCAGGTCACGGTCCTGCACGCTGGCATACAGGTCCAGCGTGGGCTGCACGTTGTAGTGAGTGACCACCGCCGAACTGGAGCCTCGCTGGATATCAGCCAGGCCGCCCAGCACCTGCGGCGTACCGCCGCTGCCGGTCACCGGCAGCGCCTGCAGCGCCGCCAGGCTGTCCATGCGGTACTGCGGCGTGGCCGCGACCACGCTGTAGGAAATGCCGTTCTTCGGGCTCAACCAGAAGGTCGGAGCAACCTGGCTGCTGCCGGCCAGTGACGCCACCATGCTGTTGGTAACATCGCGTTCGGTAATGCCCAGGCCATTGGCACGCAGGCGATCGACATCCACCTTCAGGGTCGGATAGCCATCGGGCTGCTGCAGGCGCAGGTCGACCAGACCCGGCACGTGCCGCAGGCGACGCTGCAGTTCCTGTGCATAGGCCCGATTGCCAGCGGCATCCGGCCCGGCAATGCGCACGTCCAACGGCGCCGGCGAACCGAAGTTGAGGATCTGGCTGCTGGTATCGGCCGGCAGGAACGCAAAGCTGACGCCCGGGAAAGCCGTCGGCAGCACCTCCCGCAGGCGCCGCGCGTACTCGGCTGCATCGCCATGGCCCGGCTTCAGCGACACCTGGATGTCACCATCCTGCGGGCCAATGGTGCCGCTGGCGCTGTAGGCGATGTTGATGCCGGTCATCGGCAGGCCGAGGTTGTCGACGATGGCATCGATCTCATGCGGCGGCACTTCCTGGCGGATGCGTGTTTCGATGCGATCGAACATCGCCGCGGTTTCCTCGATGCGCGTGCCCAGCGGCAGGCGTACGTGCAGCGACAGCGCGCTGGCTTCGGTGGCCGGGAAGAAGTCCTGACCCAGGGTTGGCAGCAGCGCGAAGGACACCAGCACGCAGGCCATGAAGCCCAGCAGGAAGCGGCTGCGGTGGGCCAGCGCCAGGCCGAGCAGCGCATGGTATCGATCGCGGGTGGCGGAGAAGCCTGCCTCGAAACGTTGCTGCCAGCGCACCAGCGCGGCCGTCAGGCGAGCGCGACGCGGCTGCGGATGGTCGCCTTCGTGATGGTTGAGGAAGGCGTCCTCGGGATGATGGCCGACTCCGCCTTCCACGCGATGCGGACGCAGCAGGTACAGCGCCATGGTCGGCACCAGGGTGCGCGAGAGCACGAACGAGCTGCCCATGGCGAAGATGACGGCCAGCGCCATCGGCCGGAACAGGTAACCGGCGATGCCATCGAGCAGGAACATCGGCACGAACACGATGCAGATGCACAGCAGCGACACGAATGCCGGGCCGACAATCTGCGCGGCGCCATCAAGGATCGCCTCGCGCACGCCCTTGCCCTGCTCCAGGTGCCAGTTGACGTTCTCGATGGTGACCGTGGCATCGTCGACCAGGATGCCCACCGCCAGCGCCAGGCCGCCCAGCGTCATCACGTTGAGGGTCTGCCCGGCGGCCGACAACAGCGCGATGGCCGACAGCACCGCCAGCGGAATCGAGGCCGCGATGATGACGGTCGAACGCCAGCTGCCGAGAAACACCAGGATCATCACGCTGGTCAGCAGCGCAGCGATGATGCCCTCGCGGGCGACGCTGCTGATCGATTCGCGCACGAAGGTCGAGGCATCGCCCAGCAACGAGATCTTCAGCGACGGCGGCAGCGACTCCCCGATCTGCGGCAGCATCGCCCGCATGCTGCTGACGAGCGTGAGCGTGGACGCATCGCCATTCTTCAACGCGGCCATCAGCACCGAATGGCCACCGTTGACGCGCACGATGTTGGTCTGCGGCGGCGAGCCATCGCGCACGTGGGCAACCTGGCCGATGGTGACCACCGCACCATTGACGGTGCGGATCGGCAGGTCATTCAGCGCCTCGATCTCGGTGGGGCTGTTGTTGAGCAGCACGGTGAACTCGTTGCTGCCCAGCTTGGCGGTACCGACCGGGGTGATCTGGTTCTGCGCCGCCAGCGCGTTGCCCACGTCCTGCGCCGACAGCCCCTTGGCCGCCATCGCCTGAGGGTCCAGGTCGAGGGTGATCTGGCGCTGCTTGCCGCCGTAGGGGGCGGGAATGGCCAGGCCCGGGATCGACGTCAATGGCGGGCGGACCGTGTTCTGCGCAAGATCGCGGATCTGCGATTCCCCCAGCGTCGGGCTGGAGAACGCCATCTGCAGCACCGGCACGGTCGAGGCGCTGTAGTTGAGGATCAGTGGCGGCGTCATGCCTGCCGGCATCTGCTTGACCATGGTCTGCGAGATCGCGGTGATCTGCGCATTGGCAGTGCGGATGTCCACGCCCGGCTGGAAAAACACCTTGACCACGCCCATGCCGGCCAGCGACTGCGATTCGATATGCGCGATGTCGTTGACGGTGGTGCTGAGCGCACGCTCGTACGGCGAGATCACCCGCCCGGCCATCGCATCCGGCGACAGGCCGGTGTACTGCCAGACCACGGCGATGACCGGGATGCCGATATCGGGAAACACGTCAGTGGGGGTGCGCAGTGCGCTGAGCGGACCGACGATGCAGATGAAAATGGCCATCACCACGAAGGTGTAAGGCTTGTTGAGCGCGGTCCTGACCAACCCGAGCATGCGGCTCTCCAACGGTGCCACTGCCCACCGCGGGCAGCGCAGGTCGGCAAGTATCCGCGTTGCCAGCTAAAACAAGGCTGTGCCGCAGATGAAACATATTTCATGAAGGAAGTGGTTTCGGCAGGGCTGCGCCCTGCACCTGCCGAAGCGTTGAAGCAACAGCAACAGCAACAGCGGGCATTCCGTGGGATGGTGGGCCGGTGTCGGAGTGCGGGGACGCCGTGAACCCATCCCTGGGGGCTTGGCAGCCGCATCCATGCGGCTGACACCCCGCACTCCGACACCGCCCCACCTTCGACAGGTTCCGACGGCTGTTGGTAGGTGTCGACCTTGGTCGACACATCCGTCAGATATCGAATGATTCATCCACGCATGGCGTGGATCTACCGTGTCGACCAAGGTCGACACCTACCAGAGCAGTCGACCAAGGTCGGCACCCACCAGCAGCAGCTGGCACCAACAGCAGCGGAAAACTGTCGAAGGCGGGGTGGGTCCGGTTGCGGGGGCGTGAGCCGCATGGATGCGGCGACCGAGCCTACAAGGACGTATTTACGGCGCCCCCCGCAGCCGGACCCACCCCGCCATCCCACGGAATGCAGGCTTTTGAAGTTGACGTTGCTTCGGCAGGTGCAGGGCTGCAAGCCCTGCAAAAAAGAACACCCTCTACAGCACCTGCGGCCGGCACAGCAGGCTGAAACGCGCGCCGCCCAGCGTGGACTGCGCCACCTGCAGGCGGAACCCGTGCAGGCCCGCGATGGCTGCCACGATCGACAGGCCCAGGCCGAATCCTCCGCCCTTGCTGGCCTCCGCACGATGGAAACGCTGGAACACCAGGCTGCGTTCGGCTTCGGGAATGCCGGGCCCCGAATCCTCCACCACGATGCAGGTAGCACCCTCCTCCACCAGGGCCGACAGCTGCACGCGGCCACCTTCCGGCGCGAACCGGATCGCGTTGTCGAGCAGGTTGCCGATCGCCTCGAACAACAGGCCACGGTCGCCCACCACGCCGGGCAGGTCAGCGGCCAGTTCCAGCTGCAGCCACTGCCCCTTCTCCTCCGCCAGCGGCGCGTAGAACGCGTGGATCTCCTGCAGCAGCGCTTCCGGCGCCAGCGTGCCGAACCCGGAACGGCGCTGGTGATCTTCCAGCTCGGAGATCCGCAACAGCGCGCGGAACCTCGCCATCAGTGTGTCGGTTTCTTCCAGTACCTGCTCCAGCGGCAGCGCCTGCGGATCATCGTCCTGTACCTGCTGGCGCATGCGGTACAGCTGCGCGCGCACGCGCGTCAGCGGTGTACGCAGGTCGTGGGCGATGTTGTCGCACACACCTTTGACCTCGGTCATCAACTGCTCGATGCGGTCGAGCATGGCGTTGACGATGGCCGCCAGCATGTCCAGTTCATCGCGACGGTTGGCCAGCGGCAGGCGCTGGCCGAGATCGCCAGCAACGATGCGCGCGGTGGCCTGTTCAATGGCCTGGATGCGGCGCAGTGGCCGTCGCCGCAAGAGATGCCAGCCAAGCAGGCCTGGCAGCAGGGTCAACGACACGCCCCACAACAGTGCGTCGAGGATCAGGTGATTGACCTCGTTCAATGGTCCGCTGTAACGCACCAGCACCAGGACGCGACCATCGCGGGTCGGCATCGCCAGGCCGAAGCCGCGTTTGCCGCGTGCATTCACATCAGCGATCGGCAGGCCCGACACCGGATGCGCGCTGCCATCAAGCGACAGCTGCGCCGGCAGCGACTTCAGCATCCCGGCAATCGGCTGGCCGTCGGGCGTGAACAACCCGTAGGCATCGATGCCATGCAGGTCGTAGCGGCGGTTCTCGCGCAGCGCTGCGGTCAGGCCATCACCGGTGAAATGCTCGAACAGGTGCGCACGTTGCAGCACCGCCGACTGTGCCAGCTCGTCCAGATACAGCGACACCCTCCAGTACAGCACCCCCAGCAGCACGCACGACCAGGCCACGAACAGCAGGCTGTACAGGCCCAGCAGACGGCTGCTGGACGAACGCCAGCCGTCAGACAGTTTCGCTGAGGACATAGCCACTACCGCGCACGGTACGGATCAACGACGGCGCACCGGCCTGGTCCAGTTTGCGACGCAGGCGGCCGATGTGGACGTCGATCAGGTTGGTGCCCGGGTCGAAGTGATAACCCCACACTTCCTCGAACAGCATCATCCGGGTCAGCACCTGGCCGGCGTTGCGCATCAGGTATTCCAGCAGCTTGAACTCGGTCGGCAGCAGGCTCAGGCTGCGCCCGCCCCGATGGGCGGTCCGCGCCAGCAGGTCCAGCTGCAGATCGCCCACGCACAGCAGGGTCTCGTTGCTGGCCGGGCGTTGGCGGCGACGCAGCAGCACCTCCACCCGCGCCGCCATCTCGTCCGAGGCAAACGGCTTGGTCAGGTAGTCATCGCCGCCAGCGCGCAGGCCGCGCACCCGCTCGTCCACATCCGACAGCGCGCTGAGCATCAGCACGGGCGTGTCGATGCCGATCCGGCGCAGGGTGGTGACGATGGCCAGGCCATCCAGCCCGGGCAGCATGCGATCCAGCGTGATCGCGTCATAGTCGCCACTGGCCGCGCGCACCAGGCCTTCGCGGCCGTCGGCCACCCAGTCCACCTGCAGGCCATGGCTGCCCAGCTCGGCCACGATCTCCTGGGCAGTGATGGCGTCATCCTCGATGGTCAATATGCGCGACATGGGCACCGCTGAAGTCCAGACTGGCCCATGCTCGCCAAATCAGCCGGCGCGGGCAAATGAAACATCCTTCATCGACCGCGATGGTGCGGGCCGGTTCAGCCCGGCTCGCCGTCCTCACCCGGAAGCTCGGACAGCTCACCCTGCACCTGCACGTTGTTGCGCCCCATGGCCTTGGCCCGGTAGCACTGGGCATCGGCAGCGGCCACCGCCTGGTCCACGCTCATGCCGCCCGCCAGCGGCGCGATGCCGATGCTGGCACCCACCCGCAACCGGTGCTGGTCCCACGGAATCGACAGCGAGGCCAGCGTGTGCAGCAGTTCGCCACCGATACGGGCCGCACGACGCGGCGTACAACCGGACAGGATCACCGCGAATTCGTCACCGCCCAGCCGCGCAACGACGTCCGAATCGCGCACGCCGTGGCGCAGCACACTGGCCACCGCCCACAGCACGGCATCGCCGGCCAGGTGGCCCCAGGTGTCGTTGACCGGCTTGAAGCGGTCCAGATCGATGTACATCAGCGAGGCGGCCTGGCCGGTGCGCTCAACGCGGGTGATCGCCTGTTGCAGGTGCACCTCGAAACCGCGGCGGTTGCTCAGTTCGGTAAGCGGATCGATCTCGGCCAGGTGACGGGCTTCGCGCTGGCGCGCCCGCTGCTGGGTGTCGTCGCGCAGCACCCACACCGCGCCGCGCACATGGCCTTCGTCATCGCGCAGCCAGGCACGGGTCAGGTCCACCGGCACCGTAGCCGTGCCCAGGCGCAGCAGCAGGTCGGCGTGCAGGTCCACCGCGTTGCTCTCCGGGTCCAGCAGTACCGACACGTCCAGTACCGAGCCGGGCGCGTATTCGGTAGTCAACGCCAGCACATCCTGCACCTTGTGCCCGGCCAACGACATCGCGCCATCGCCGGCCAGGGTGCGTACCGCAGCTGCATTGGCGTAGTCGATGCGGCCATCAAGGCTGACGCTGAGCACCAGGTCGGCCACCGCATCCAGGGTGATGCGGCTGCGCTGTTCACTCTCGAACAGGCGTTGCTCGCTACTGCGCTGGGCGGTGATGTCCTGGATCTGCGACACGAAATGCAGCGGTTCGCCGTGCTCGGCGCGCACCAGCGACACCGACAGCCGCGCCCAGATGATGCGGCCATCGCGGTCGAGATAGCGCTTTTCAAGGTGGTAGTGGCTGCGCCGTCCGGCCAGCAGGTCCTGCACCAGAGCCAGGTCGGTCTGCAGGTCATCAGGATGGGTCAGGCGCTGGAAATCGACCTGCAGCAGCTCTTCGCGCGGATAACCCAGGATCCGGCACAACGCGTCGTTGACGTCCAGCCAGCGCCCCTCCAGCGAGACCAGGGCCATGCCCAGCGCCGCAGACGTGAAGGCGCCCGCGAACTTCTCCGCCGACAGCCGTGCCTCGGCGCGCGCCTGCAGGATCTCGGTGATGTCGATGGCCATGCCGACGTAGCCGATGCGCGCGCCCTCGGCGCCCTCCATGCGGCTGATCGACAGGCGTACCTGGCGTGGCAGGCCCTCCTTGCGCAGCAACGTCCACTGCCGCGAATAGGTCTGCCCGTCGGCGCGGGCACTGAGCGCTTCGAACACGTCAGGAAGGTTGCCCTCGGCATCGGCCAGCGGCCTCAGCCAGGCTTTCAGCTCCTCCGGATCGTGGAACGCATCAAGCCGGCGCTGGCCGACCACCTCCGCTGCGCTGTAGCCCAGCAGGCGCTCCGCACCCGTGTTGAACAGGGTGATGGTGCCATCGGTATCGGTGGCGATCACCGCCACCTCATCGGACGCATCGACCACGGCCTGCAAGCGTTGCCGGGTCTCGGCCGCGTCCTGCCTCGCCTGCTGCAGCTCGGTGACATCGGCATGGGCACCGGCCATCCACAGCGGCCTGCCCTGCCCGTCCCATTCAAAGACGCGGCCGCGGTCCTGGATCCAGATCCACTGACCGTTCTTGTGGCGCATGCGCAGCAGGCAGGCGTAGTTGTCGCTGCGCCCTTCGAAATGGTCGTCCAGCGCCGCATCGGACAGCGCAATGTCATCGGGATGGACCAGCTTCAGGAACGTCTTCTGGCAGATCGGTTCCAGCTCTTCCAGGCGGTAACCGACGATCTCGGCCCAGCGCGCGTTGACCCGCATCTCGCCGGTCTGCACGTTCCATTCCCAGGTTCCCGCAGCGGTACCGTCGATGATCATCGCCAGGCGGCGACGCTCTTCCGCCAGTTCCTGCAGGCGGCGCTCCAGCAGTCCATTGCCGTGGGTGCCCTGGCCCGGCATCAATCCGGTCCCCTGCCGGCACGGGCAGGCGCCGACCACAGCGGAACGCTGCGGCCGCCGGTACGAGCAACGGATGGTGCTGGCGTCATGGCCCTCCCCAGCGGCAGCGGGGTGGCCGAACGCCCCCCTCAGGCGCAAGTGTGCGCAATCACGGGGAAAATCGACAAGTCCCCCGCCACCAATCAAGCGTGACGGGGGGCACGGTCCTCAACTGCGCTTGGCGCGGGCGAAGGCCTCAGCCAGGGCGTTGTTGGCCGGGGGGCCGGACTGGGCGGGACGGCCACCATTACCCTGGCCCCGGTTTGGCCCACGGTTCTGGCCGCCGGCGTCGCGGCGCGGTCCCTGCCCCTGGCCGCGCTCATCGCGCTGGCCCGGGCGGCTGGTGGCCTGGCCGGGGGTGTCGTCCAGGCGTCGGGTCAGGGCGATGCGCTTGCGCGCCACGTCCACCTCCAGCACCTTCACCTTGACGATATCGCCGGCCTTGACCACGTCGCGCGGGTCCTTCACGAACGTATCGGAGAGCGCCGAAATGTGGATCAGGCCGTCCTGGTGCACGCCGATATCGACAAAGGCCCCGAAGGCGGCCACGTTGCTGACCACCCCCTCCAGCACCATGCCCTCGCGCAGGTCCTTGATGTCCTCGACGCCCTCGGCGAAGCGCGCCGCCTTGAACTCCGGGCGCGGGTCGCGGCCCGGCTTCTCCAGTTCCTTCAGGATGTCGCGCACGGTCGGCACGCCGAAGGTGGCATCGGTGAACTGCTCGGCCTTCAGGCCACGCAGGAAGCTGCCATCACCGATCAGCGCCTTGATCGGGCGCGCGGTGCTGGCGACGATGCGCTCGACCACCGGGTAGGCTTCCGGGTGCACCGCCGAGGCGTCCAGCGGCTGGTCACCATCCGCAATTCGCAGGAAGCCGGCACACTGCTCGAAGGTCTTCTCGCCCAGGCGCGCGACCTTCAGCAGGTCCTTGCGACGCTTGAACGGGCCGTTGTCGTCACGATGGCGCACGATGTTCTCGGCCACCGTGGCCGACAGGCCGGACACCCGCGACAGCAGTGCGGCCGACGCGGTATTCACGTACACGCCCACGGCATTCACGCAGTCTTCGACCCGTGCATCCAGCGCCCGGGCCAGCCGGTACTGGTCCACATCGTGCTGGTACTGGCCGACGCCGATCGCCTTGGGCTCGATCTTCACCAGCTCGGCCAGCGGGTCCTGCAGGCGGCGGGCGATCGACACCGCGCCACGCAGCGACACGTCGAGCCCCGGGAACTCCTTGGCCGCGAACTCGGACGCCGAGTACACCGACGCGCCGGCCTCGCTGACCACCACCTTCTGCAGCTTCGGGTTGGCAGCGGCCTTGATCGCTTCACCGGCCAGCTTGTCGGTTTCGCGGCTGGCGGTGCCGTTGCCGATCGCGATCAGTTCCACGTTGTGCTTGGCGCACAGCTGCTTGATTGTCTGCAGGGACTGATCCCACTGGCGGCGCGGCTCATGCGGGTAGATGGTGTCGGTGGCGACCAGCTTGCCGGTGGCATCGACCACGGCGATCTTGCAGCCGGTACGGATGCCCGGGTCCAGGCCCAGCACGGTCTTCGGGCCAGCCGGTGCAGCCAGCAGCAGATCCTTCAGGTTGTCGCCGAACACGGCAATGGCTTCGGCTTCGGCCTTCTCGCGGGCCTGGTTGAACAGGTCCAGCAGCAGATGGGTGTGCAGCTTGGCGCGCCAGGTCAGGCGACAGGCATCCAGCAGCCAGCGGTCGGCGGCGCGGCCCTGGTCGGCGATGCCGGCCTTGCGCGCCACCCGACCCTCGGCGTACTGGTGGCCCGCTTCGGCATCGCTGCCCGGGTCCAGTTCCAGGAACAGGATCTCCTCGCGGCGCGCGCGGAACAGTGCCAGCAAGCGGTGCGAGGGAATCTTCGCCAGCGACTCGGCATGTTCGAAATAGTCGCGGTACTTGGCGCCTTCGGTTTCCTTGCCCTCGGCCACGCGGGCACGGATCACGCCGGTCTCGCCCAGCCAGGTGCGCAGTTCGCCAACCAGTGCGGCATCTTCGCCCCAGCGCTCCATCAGGATCGCGCGCGCGCCTTCCAGCGCGGCCTTGGTGTCGGCCACGCCCTTGTCGGTATCGACGAAGGTGGCCGCGAACGTCTGCGGGTCCTGCGCCGGGTCGGCCAGCAGGCCATCGGCCAGCGGCTCCAGTCCGGCCTCGCGGGCGATCTGCGCGCGGGTCCGGCGCTTGGGTTTGTACGGCAGGTAGAGGTCTTCCAGCCGGCTCTTGGTATCGGCGGCCAGGATGTCGTTGCGCAGTTCATCGCTGAGCTTGCCCTGCTCGCCGATGCTGGCCAGCACCGCCGCACGGCGGTCCTCCAGCTCGCGCAGGTAGGTCAGCCGGGTTTCCAGGTTGCGCAGCTGGGTGTCGTCCAGGCCCCCGGTCACTTCCTTGCGGTAGCGCGCGATGAACGGAACGCTGGCGCCCTCGTCAAGCAGGCCGACGGCGGCGCGTACCTGGGCGGACTGGGCACCGATCTCGTCGGCGATGGTCTGGGCGATCTGCTGGGCGAGCGCGCTCTGGGCGTTCTTGGCGTCGTGCATTGCTTCAGGTCTGTGCCGCGGTACGGGAAGACCCCATTCTGGCAACCCACGACGGAGCCGGACAAGGCATTGACAGGGGGCGAGGTTCAGCGGCGGGGCCGGATTGGACGCCGGCATCCTGGCAATGAGCGGGCTCGGACTGGCCCGGGGCTGGGATGCCGGCGCGGGCGCACGATGGTGGGCGCGCCCTGCTGCGTGTTGCGAAGGTCAGCGGTAGTGGCGGGCGGCGCGCTGCATGACGATCTCGTCACGCATGCCTTCCAGGGCCATCAAGCGGACCTTGCCGACACCCTGCAGTTCCATGAACCGCTCCGTGTAGAACTCCGGCCCCAGCGCGGTGTCGGCGCGGGATTTGCTGAAGCCGTAGGGCACCACGCCCTTCTCGCCATCCTTGCTACCACCGACATAAAGAACGATTGCCATGTGATGTATTCCTCCAAATTGCTACTGCGTACTGCACTCGATGAGCGATGCTGCGAGCTCATCGAGGGAGAGCTTACCGCGTCGAACCTGACTGGAACGTCACAAAGGCTAATGACGATCGGTTGCATGCAGATGACTGCGGGATCGCAGCAGAATGCTTACGGATCTTTAACTTCCGCCTAACGAATCCGCGGGGGATTCCCGCCAACGGCGCAGCCCCTCGTGGCTGGGTCGAGAAATGCGCTTCATGTGATTGGGTCGGTCGGGGTGGGTTCGCGGGACACGCCGTAAACCCGTCCATGGGGGCTCGATGGCGCCATCCATGGCGCCAACGGTCCCGCGAACCCACCCCGACCGACCCCCGATAGTTTTCGGGCACGTCCAGCCACGGAAAGGAAAAAAGAAGATCAAAAGCAAAAGCGGCCTGGCCGGCTCGCTTTTTGTAGAGCCGAGCCCATGCTCGGCTGCTTTCAGGCCAGTCCGCGAAGCCGAGCGCAGGCTCGGCTCGCGAGCAAGCGCAGCGCGCGACCCGCTTCTGCTGTTCTTTTTCTTTTCCGTGGCCTGGCGCGCCCGGGAATTGTCAGCGGCCGGGTGGGTGGGGGTGGCGGGGTATCCGCGGCATGGATACCGCGGCTAAGCCCCCATGGATGGGTTCACGGCGTCCCCGCCAGCCCCACCCACCCGGCCAGCCCCCAGGAAGCAGGCATTCCGCGACCACGCCACGAGGGGCTGCGCCGTTGGCTGGAAACTACGGCCACCAACCGTGCCCGAACCGGGCGAAATGATCGGCCGCGCGCTCGAACGGATTGCGCGCACTCACCCCGCCACACAGCAGGTAAACCGGCAGGTACAGCGGCCCCAGCACCATGTACTGGTAGACGTGTGCGCGTTCGTGGTCATCCAGCCGGATCAGCGGCTCCACACCCCACCCCGCCTGGTGCGCATAGGTGCGGCAGGAAATACCCAGATCGTGGCCGGTATGCAGGATCACATTGCCCAGTGTGACCGCCCCGCCCGGCCCCCACGGCCAGCGGTCGAACACCAGTGCGCAGTCCCGCCCGCTCCAACGCAGCGTCGCGCCGCCGAGCATGCCGGCCAGGCCACCGGTCACGCCGATCAGGGTGTTGGGCAGGGTCCACACCGCACCCAGCACCTGCAGCGCGCGCAGCCAGAGTGGCCAAGGCCGGGAGGCGGCGTTCAATCGGCCTCGTTCGGCATCAGCAGCCACAGGATCAGGTAGACCAGGATGCCGGGGAAGGCCGCCGAGGCCAGCGACAGCAGCACGTAGACCACCCGCAGGAGGGTGACATTCCAGCCGAAGCGATGGGCAATGCCACCCATCACGCCAGCGATCATGCGGTCGTTCAATGAACGCGACAGCGTCTTGGGCGTGGTGTTCATGGCGGCGGCTCCGGGCAACGGACAAGGCAGTCGAGCGTGGCTCGACTCTACACCCTGCCCATGTCTACGGCGTGCGGTGACGCAGCGCCTGCAGGCGCGCACCGAACCAGGCGGCTGCGGTCTGTTCAGGCTGCCCCGGGCACTGGATGCGATAGGGTTTGCCGCTCATGCTGCTCTGGCTGGCGGCGCGCTCGATGAACTGCTCGGCGCTGTCCACCATGTCCTTCTTCAGCAGGTAGTCGTACTTGCGCTGCAGGTGCGCGCGCGCATCGCTACCGTCGTACCAGCTGCCATTGCGCTGAAACCGGCATTGGGAGCCGTCCAGGCTGGAGATCAGCTGGGCGATTTCTCTTCGCGCATCCGCGCTGGGGGCGGCTTGGGCCACAGGTGCTGCCAGCAGCAGCGCGGCAAGCAGCAGCGATATCCTTTGCGACATCATCATTCTCCATGCAGTCGAGCATGGCTCGACGCTACAAAAACCGAAGCAGCCTTTACGCGTCACGCGCCTTCAACCAGCCATCGATCGTGGCCGGCACTTCGCGCTGCGCGCGGCCGGACACGTAGATGCCGATATGGCCACCGCGGAAACTGGACTCGGTGTAGTCGTCCGTGCCCAGGCGCCCACGCATCGCGCGCGAGGCGTCCGGCGGCACCAGATGGTCCTGCTCGGCGTAGATGTTCAGCACCGGCAAGGTCACCTGCGACAGATCCACGGCTTCCTCGCCAATCCGCACCGTGCCGTTCACCAGTCCGTTGCCCTGGTAGAACTGCTTGATGAAGTCGCGGAATGCCTCGCCCGCCAGGTCCGGTGAATCGAAGATCCACTTCTCCATGCGCAGGAAATCCTCCAGCGCCGCCTTGTCGTCGAGGATATCGAGCAGGCCCACGTACTTCTGCACGTTCAGGCGGAACGGCTTGAGCATCAGGTAACTGGCATTCATCAGGTCGGCCGGGATGTTGCCCAGCGTGTCGACCAGCAGGTCCACGTCCACCTGCCGCGCCCAATGCGAGAGCATGTTGTCGGCCGTCTGGAAGTCGACCGGGGTGACCATGGTGATCAGCTTGCCCAGCTTCTGCCGGCGCAGCGCGGCGTAGCACAGCGCGAACACGCCGCCCTGGCAGATGCCGAGCAGGTCGACCGGACCGCCACTGCGCACGCGCAGCGCGTCCACCGCACCATCGATATAGCGCAGCAGGTAGTCCTCCAGGGTCTGGAAGCGTTCGGACCGGTCCGGGTAGCCCCAGTCCAGCACGTACACGTCCTGGCCCAGCGCCAGCAGCTTCTGCACCAGCGAGCGGTCGGCCTGCAGGTCGACCATGTACGGCCGGTTGACCAGCGCGTAGACGATCAGCAGCGGGGTGCGCCGGGTCGGCGCCTGCTCACCGACGAAGCGGTACAGCACCACCTTGCCGTCGCGCCAGACTTCCTCGCGCGCGGTCACGCCATAGTCCACGTCTTCCACCTGCGGCAGCAGCTTCAACCCTTCCATCAGCTTGCGCTGCATGGCCAGGGTTTCCTGCATCAGGTCGTCGGCGTTGAAGCCCAGCGGTCCCTTCATCGGTCACGCGCCCGAGCGGAAGCACGAGATGCGGCCTTCTTCGCAGGCGCCTTTTTCGCTGCCGCCTTCTTTGCCGGCGCGGCCTTCTTCGCGGCCTTGCGGGCGGCTGGCTTCACCTTCGCCGGCGCCGGCTGTGCCACTGGGTCCACCTCGGCAGTCCCAGCCAAAACCGCGACCTGTGCCTGCAGGCGGCGCAGGCTGCGCTCCAGCTCCGCGATGCGGCGGTGTGCGGCATCCATCTCGCTGCGGGTCGGCAGGCCGATACGTTCACTCATCTGTTCCACCTCGCGCTGCAGGCCGGCGCGCAGACGCATCTGCGCGTTGCCCAGCGAGGCGTAGACCCGCTGGAACGGTTCGGACATGGCGACCTTGGCGTAGGCCTCCTCGGCCACTTCGATCCACAGGTCGAACATCGCGCGGGCGCTGGTCAGCTGGCTGCCGGGCTGTTCGTGCTCGGCCAGGCGCTGCTCGAACAGCGCAAAGGCCTCGTCCAATGCCTGCTTGATCTGATCGACATAGGCGCGCGAATGCTGCTGGTATTCCTCCTGCGCACGCAGCAGGGCCTGCCAGCGCGCCTGATGCTCGCGCCCGGGGCCGAATGCCGGGCTCTGCAGCCACGGGCCAGCCTGCAGCTGGAACTGCTGCAGCCATGCGGCGAATTCGGGCACGGTAGCGCCGGCGTGGGTGCTGCCACGGGCGCCCTGCAGCATCCACTGCAGCATGCCGTCGCCCTGCCCCTGCACCGCCTCGCGCCAGGCCTGGGCCACATCGGCACTGCTGGCGTCGCGGCCGGCGAAACGCGCGGCAACCTCCTGCATGGTGCTGTACCAGCTGCCCGCCTGTTCGCGGAACCGGCGCACGGCATCTTCCGGTGCGCCCTGCGCCTGCTCAGGCAGCAGCTGGCCCCACCAGTCGAACAACCGCTGCCAGCTGCCGGGGTCGTCACCGGCGGGTGCACCGGGCGTGCTCGCATGGCGCAGGGCATCGCCCCAGGCGCCGAAGTACTGCCGGGCCAGGGTCTCGAAATCGCTGCTGCCGGCGTCGTGGGCCGAGCTGGTCATCGCAGGCCTCCGCAGGGCTGGCTCATGGCTTGGGGATATGCAGGGTCTTGCTGATCATCAGCGACCCGGACAGGGCGAACAACAGCACCATCGGGTGCAGCTGCCACGGGCCGATCTGCCACTGGCCGAACCAGATGTTCTGGCCGATGGCATCGGTACCGGCGGCAATCGCCAGTACGATCACCAGCACCAGGCTGGTCGGGATCGGGGTGCCCTCGAAATACTTCACCTTGCCCTCGTCACCAGCGAGCGCCTCGGCAGTGACGTTGTAGCGTGCCAGGCGGCTGACACCGCAGCAGACGAAATAGCTCAGCACCAGCCAGTCCCAGCCGCCCTGCATACCGCACGCATAAGCCAGTGCCGCCGGCGCCACACCGAAGGAGATCACGTCGGACAGCGAGTCCAGCTCGCGGCCCAGGGTGGAGCTGGACTTGCGCCAGCGCGCGATGCGCCCGTCGAGCGCGTCGAAGATGAAGGCCAGCGGGATCAGCGCCATGCCGAACAGCAGGTAGCCGCGCTCGCCGTCCTGCAGGAAGCGCATCGCGGCAAACACCGCACCGGTGCCGCAGAAAGCATTGGCCAGGGTGAACCAGTCGGCCAGCTGGAATTCGCGCAGCATCGAGAAGTGACGTTTCATGGAGTCTCACGGAGCATCAAGGCCCACAGGTTACCGCGAGCGCCGCCGCTGGCGACAGCGCTGGCAAGGCCCACCCTTCACCGCTCCCTCACCTGTCCTCACCGGCGGTGAATTTTTCGCCACCCATCTTGACAGCCTAGGGGGGTGGCGCCTGTCGCGGCTTATCCACAAAGTTGCCCACGCGTAATCCACACCCCCTGTGGACAACCAGATCTCACCGACTGCGACGGTGGACATTTCCTCATCACCCTGCAGCGGGGTTTCCCTACTTCCCAAGCCGCGGGGTCGGCGCTATGGTCACCGGCGGGCCCGCCGCCGCCACGTCCGAATCCTACCGACGGACGACGATGACGATGCTGGATGCCTCCTCCCTGGCCGCGCAGCTGCGGCAGCCCCACGGCGACGCCGCATTGGCGGTGGCCGACTCGATGAACCGCAGCAACAGCGCGCTCAACCGGGCGGCGATCGGCCTGCTGGCGGTATCGGCAGGCGAACGCATCCTCGAGATCGGTCCCGGCAACGCCGCCTTCGCACCTGAGCTTCTGCGGGCGGTTGACAGCCAGTACCTCGGGATCGAGTGGTCGCTCACCATGGTCGAGGCCGGCAACCAGCGCCTGGCCGCCGCCGGGCTGGCCGACCGTGCCGCGATGCGCCACGGCGACGCCCACGCCCTGCCGATCAGCGATGCCTCGATGGATGCAGCGCTGGCGGTCAACACCCTGTACTTCTGGCCGAACCTGGCTCCGGTGCTGGACGAACTGGCGCGGGTACTGCGCCGGGGCGGCCGCCTGTGCCTGGCCTTTGGCGATGCCAGCTTCATGCGCAGCCTGCCATTTGCTGCCGACTTCCAACTGCATGAGCTGGACGCGGTGGAGCTGGCCCTGCGCGTGTCCGGCTTCCGCGTCTCGGCCTGGCGCAGCCACCGGGAAACCGCGACCGGCAATGATGGCCAGGCGCGCGAAAAACACTTCCACCTGCTGCTGGCACAGCGGTGCTGAAGCGGTAGAGCCGGCCGCTGGCCGGCTGCCCCGGCTTCCGGATTGCCGGCAAGCGGCCGGCACTACCCAGCCCGCACCCGGCCGCCAGCGAGCAAAACAGAACACCTGCATCACCAGCGGCCAGGCCCACCGTAGCCACCGCGCCGGATGCGATCCGACCCAGTGGTAGAGCCGGCCGTTGGCCGGCTACCCCGGCCATTCCGGATTGCCAGCCAGCGGCCGGCACTACCCAGCCTGCACCGGTCGCCAGCGAGCAAAACAGAACACCTGCATCACCAGCGGCCAGGCCCACCGTAGCCACCGCGCCGGATACGATCCGACCCAGTGGTAGAGCCGGCCGCTGGCCGGCTACCCCGGCCATTCCGGATTGCCAGCCAGCGGCCGGCACTACCCAGCCTGCGCCCGGCGCCAGCGAGCGAAACACAACACCTGCATCACCAGCAGCCAGGCCCACCGTAGCCACCGCGCCGGATGCGATCCGACCCAGTGGTAGAGCCGGCCGCTGGCCGGCTACCCCGGCCATTCCGGATTGCCGGCCAGCGGCCGGCACTACCCAGCCTGCGCCCGGCGCCAGCGAGCGAAACACAACACCTGCATCACCAGCATCGCCAACAACCCCAGCGGCCACGCCCACCACACGCCGGCCAGCCCATGCTGCACCCGCAGCCACATCGCCAGCGGCAGCTCCAGCAGCAATACCGCGCCCATACCCAGCAACGCTGGCAGCCATACCGTGCCGCTGCCGCGCATCACCCCGACCAGCACCGCGCTGATACCCATCGCCAGCACGCCCCACACCACGGTGCGCAACTGCAACGCGGCCAGTTCGCGCACGCCGGTCGCCGCCAGGATCAACCCGGTCAGCCAGGGCGCCAGCGCCACAACCAGCAGCACCACCCCGCTCAGCATCGCCAGTCCAAGCAGCACGCCGGTGCGTGCGATGGCCGGCAGCCGTGCCGTACGCCCCGCGCCCATCGCATGCGCTGCGAGGATGGTGGCGGTGATCCCCAGGGACATCGCCGGCAGCTGCACCCAGCTCATCAACTGGTTGACCGCACCGTAGGCGGCCGTGGCCGTGCAGCCATAGCGGTTGATCCAGCCCAGCAATACGATTTCGGCAATGGCCAGGCTGAGCATCTGCAGCGAAGACGGTACGCCGATGCGCAGCATCGCGCGGATGAGCGCGCCATCGAAACGAATGGCACGCAGCAGCTCACGTCCCGGTGCCAGGGGATGAGCTACCCGATGCCAGCGCCACAGCAACCAGCCCAAGGCCAACAGCGAGGCGAACGCCGCCGATACGGCCGCACTGGCCGAGCCCATCCGCGGCAGGCCGCGCCAGCCCAAGATCAGCAGCGGCGTGCACATCAGGCCGACCACCGTGGCCAGCAGCAGCGCATGCAGCGGCGTCTTCGCGTCCCCCACTGCGCGGCTCACGGCGGTGGCCAGCCACAACAGGAAGAACACCGGAGCCGCCAGCAGCAGGACGCGCGCATAGACAATGGACTCACTGAGGACCGGCGCCGGCGTGCCCAGCGCCGACAGCAGCTGTGGTGCGAAACCGCCGCCCACTGCCATCACCAGCGCTGACAACAGCAGGATCAGTGCCACCGCACTGCCGGCCACCGCGCGCGCCTGATGCGGCCGGCCCGCACCCCAGGCCTGGCCGATCAGCACCATCGCGCCCGTCGCCAGGCCCATCACCAATGCCAGCAACAGGAAGAAGACCGGGAAGAACGCCGCGGCGGCGGCCACCGCCTGCGTCCCCAGCAGATGGCCCAGGTAGATGTTGTCCAGCGTGCCTGCGGCCAGTTGCAGCGCATTGGTCAGCAGCATCGGCAGCAGCAGGGCCAGATAGGTGCGCCAGAGGGGCGGCGCGACCGGGGGGATGGGATGTGCAGGGATGTCCATGGGATTCTCTGGGCAAGGCGCTGCCCTGCCCGGCGTTTCCGCCAGCAAAGCAAGCACAGGGGAGCGGGCCGTGGCCCGCGATCAGGTGGCGCCGCCGCTCAACGACGGCGCGATGGCTCAGCCGTCGGCGCTCTCGAATGCCAGGCGCAGGGCGTGGTCACGCACATCCCCGGGCCAGGAATGCAGCACCACTTCCAGGCCCACGCGGTCATGCGCGAACAGCACGCGGATGGCCTCCTCGAAGCCCGGCAGGTCACCGGCGATGGTCTGCAGGAAGTGATACGCGCGCTCGCTGTCACGGCGCTGCCGTTCCTTGTCTGCACCAGCCCGGCTGGCCGCCTCCACCAGCTTGCGCAGCACCACCGAGGCCCCGCCAGGCTGCTCGGCCAGCCACGCCCAGTGGCGCGGCAGCAGGGTCACTTCGCGGGCGACCACGCCCAGCTTGGGGCGGCCGCGGCCACGCGGGGTAGCGGGCGCATCTTCGGCAGTAACGTCGGCATCCGCCTCCACGGCAGCGGGAAACGCTTCGATGACCCGCGCCAGCAGTTCTGCGTCACTGCCGCGCGTATCGAAATCACGGGTGCGGCCGGTGGCGTTGTCGAACACCAGCAAGGGTCCGGCAGCGTTGTCGGCGCGCAGCTGCTTGAGGGCCAGCGCGGCCACTTCCGGGGTACCGGAAGCGACCAGGCGATGGCCGTCGAAACAACTGAAGGGAGGGAGTCGGGACGCAGGCATGGCAATGGCATCAGAGGCGATGCGCAAATATTGCCCGGGTAATTTCTTCGAGTCAATATTGTCCGGGTATTAATTTGCCAGAAGAGCCTGCCAACCAAGGTTGGCACTCACCCGATTCGTCGGGTCACAGCCGGCTGTAGGACCAGCTGACCATGCGGCCGTCCTTGTACGGCATGACGCCGTGGAACGGGCGCGGGTCGGCGTCGAACACCAGGGGCAGGAAATTGCGGTCGCCTTCCCACATCGGCAGCGTGTCCAGCTTGTCCAGGTCGACCCACTCCAGCGTGCCTTCGTGGTTGCCACCGTGCGGGGTGCCTTCGAAGGCGTCGATGACGAACACGAAGCCCAGCCAGTCTTCGCCGTGCTTGCCGAAACCCGGCCAGCTGAGGGTGCCGCGCAGGCGCATGCCGGTGCAGTCGATGCCGGCTTCCTCGGCGATTTCACGACGCATGCTGGCCGCTACATCTTCGTCCGCTTCGATCTTGCCGCCCAGCCCGTTGTACTTGCCCAGATGGTGGTCACCCGGACGGGTGTTGCGGTGGATCATCAGCACCTGGCGACGATCGGGCGACAGCACGTAGCCCAAGGTGGCGACGATCGGGGTGTACGGCATGGGGCAGCATCCAGCGGCGGGTCAGCCATGGATTATGGCCGATCAGCGCACCAGCGACAGGCGGCGCTCAGCGGGTGTGCCTGCACCGTCGGGATCGCGGCGCAGGGTGGCCACACCGTGACCGCGCTCGGCCAGGTATTCCAGCCACTTGCCGAGGAATGTGTTCATCCGCATGCGGTGGCTGATCAGCTCCGCCGGCGGCGGGTACAGGCCCATCGTGTCCTGCCAGCGGCGGCCGACGTAGCAATGGGTAGTCTCGGCCTGGCGCGCGTCACGGTAAAGGCGCACATAGGCCGAAGGATCCGGCTCGCCGGTGACCGGATCGGCCAGGTCGTAGGTCAGGCGCAGTTCCACCGTGTAGCGGTGGCACTCGATCACGTCCAGGCGGACATCCAGGCCGTCGCCGATCGAGGAAATGTAGCTGCCCGCCACCAGTCCAGCCGGCTCGAACAGGCGCACCAGGTGGCGGTAATTTTCCGCGTACAGGCCCATGAGCCAGCTCAGCCGGCTCAGGCGGGGAATGCGTTCGGTGCGGGGCGAGGCTTGGGCCATGGGTCGATCCTACACGTTGGTGCTTCAACGTGGGGGCGGGCACGTGCAAGCCAACCCCTGGGTAGTGCCGGCCGCTGGCCGGCAGCCCTGCATCGCGGCCGGGGGTTCATCGGCCAGCCGGCCAGCGGCCGGCTCTACCAGACGAGGATCAATACAGCTCGCGCTGCAGCCCCAGTGTGGCCAGCACCTTGCTGGAAATCTCCTCGATCGAGGTATGGGTGGTGCTCAGCGTCGGGATCCGCTCCATCTGGAACATCACCTCGGCCGCAGCCACCTCGCGCTTGCAGGTGTCCAGGTTGGCGTAGCGCGAGTTCGGGCGGCGCTCCTGGCGGATCTGCTGCAGGCGATCCGGGTCGATGGTCAGGCCGAACAGCTTGCGCCGGTAGTTGCGCAGGCGCGGCGGCAGGCGGTCGCTTTCCAGGTCTTCATCGGTCAGCGGGTAGTTGGCCGCGCGCACCCCGTAATGCAGGGCCAGGTAGATGCAGGTGGGCGTCTTGCCGGCGCGCGACACCGCCACCAGGATCACGTCGGCATCGTCGTAGTTCACCGCAATCCCATCGTCATGGGTCAGGGCGAAGTTCATCGCGTTGATGCGGCGGTGGTAGGTGTCGAAATCAACCATGCCGTGGGCCTGGCCGACCCGGGCCAGGCGCGGGCTGGCCAGTTCACGCTCCAGCGGCTCGATGAACGGTGCGAACACATCCAGCATCAGCGCGCCGCTGTCGGCCAGGATCAGGCTCAGGCTCTGGTCCACGCAGGAGTTCACCACGATCGGCCGGACCTGGTACCGCTCCCCCGCCGCCTGGATCCGGGCACAGGCTTCACGCGCTTTTTCGGGGTCGTCAACAAACGACATGCGGTCGGTAATGAAGCTGAACCCGGAGAACTGGGTGAGCAGGCTATGCCCAATGGTTTCAGCGGTGATACCGGTTCCATCGGAAACGTAGAACACCGGACGGATGGTCGACATGCGCGCTTTTACCCCCTACGAAGCCTAAAAGGGCCGCCAACACAAGCTTGTGCCGACAGCGGTCTGCCCGGCATCATATCGGCTTCTTCCTACGGACGCGGCCACTCAGCCCGCCTCGGGCGATGGCCAAACGGAGCATCGCGCTTGAACGAGAACATCCTGTGGTTGCACGAACTGCGTCTGGCCGACCTGGCCCGCGTAGGCGGCAAGAATTCGTCGCTGGGCGAGATGATCGGCAACCTGGCCGGTCTGGGCGTCTCCGTTCCCGGAGGTTATGCGACCACGTCTGAAGCCTTCAAGGACTTCATCGCGCACAACGACCTGTCCAAGCGCATTTTCGACAAGCTGGCCACGCTGGACGTCGAGGACGTCAACGCGCTGACCGCCGCGGGCAAGGAAATCCGCTCCTGGGTGATCGACGCTCCGCTGCAGCCGCAGCTGGACCAGGACATCCGCACCGCGTACGCCAAGCTGAGCGCCGACAACGGCGGCGGCGACGTGGCCGTGGCCGTGCGTTCCTCGGCCACCGCCGAGGATCTGCCGGATGCCTCCTTCGCCGGCCAGCAGGAAACCTTCCTCAACGTCACCGGTGCCGACGACGTCGTGCACAAGGTCAAGGAAGTGTTCGCCTCGCTGTACAACGACCGCGCCATCGCCTACCGCGTGCACCACGGCTTCAAGCATGAGGACGTGTTCCTGTCCGCTGGCGTGCAGCTGATGGTGCGTTCCGGCGTCGGCTCCTCCGGCGTGCTGTTCACCCTGGACACCGAGTCCGGCTTCCGCGACGTGGTGTTCGTCACCTCGTCGTTCGGCCTGGGCGAAATGGTCGTGCAGGGCGCGGTCAACCCGGACGAGTACTACGTCTACAAGCCCACCCTGCAGGCCGGCAAGCCGGCGATCCTGCGCCGCTCGCTCGGCAGCAAGGCGATCCGCATGGTGTACTCGGATGTCCCGGGTGAGCGCGTCAAGATCGAAGATACCCCGGCCGAACTGCGCAACACCTTCTCGATCAGCGACGAAGACGTGCAGGAGCTGTCCAAGCAGGCCCTGGTCATCGAAAAGCACTACGGCCGCCCGATGGATATCGAGTGGGCCAAGGACGGTGTCAGCGGCAAGCTGTTCATCGTGCAGGCGCGCCCGGAAACGGTGAAGTCGCGCAGCCATGCCACCCAGATCGAGCGCTTCGCGCTGACCGAAAAGGGCGGCAATGTGCTGGCCGAAGGTCGTGCCGTCGGCGCCAAGATCGGCTCGGGCGTGGCCCGCGTGGTCAAGACGCTGGAAGACATGAACCGCGTGCAGCCGGGCGACGTGCTGATCGCCGACATGACCGATCCCGATTGGGAGCCGGTGATGAAGCGCGCGTCGGCCATCGTCACCAACCGTGGTGGCCGTACCTGCCACGCCGCGATCATCGCGCGCGAGCTGGGCGTACCGGCCGTGGTCGGTTCGGGCAACGCCACCAAGGTCATCGAAGATGGCCAGCTGGTCACGGTCAGCTGCGCTGAAGGCGATACCGGCTTCATCTACGAAGGCAAGCTCGGCTTCGAGCGCACCACCACCGATCTGGGCAACATGCCGCCGGCACCGCTGAAGATCATGATGAACGTGGCCAACCCGGAACGTGCCTTCGACTTCGGCCAGCTGCCGAACGCCGGCATCGGCCTGGCCCGCCTGGAAATGATCATTGCCAGCCACATCGGCATCCACCCGAACGCGCTGCTGGAATACGACCGCCAGGATGCGCCGACCAAGAAGAAGATCGACGAGAAGATCGCCGGTTATTCCGATCCGGTCAGCTTCTATGTGGACCGCCTGGCTGAAGGCATCGCCACCCTCACCGCCTCGGTCGCACCGAACGCCGTGATCGTGCGCCTGTCGGACTTCAAGTCCAACGAATACGCCAACCTGATCGGCGGCAGCAACTACGAGCCGCACGAAGAGAACCCGATGATCGGCTTCCGCGGCGCCAGCCGTTACGTCGACCCGAGCTTCTCGGCCGCCTTCGCGCTGGAGTGCAAGGCCGTGCTGCGCGTGCGCAACGAAATGGGCCTGGACAACCTGTGGGTCATGATTCCGTTCGTGCGCACCCTGGAAGAAGGCCGCAAGGTCATCGAGGTGCTGGAACAGAACGGCCTGAAGCAGGGCGAGAACGGCCTGAAGATCATCATGATGTGCGAAGTGCCGTCCAACGCACTGCTCGCCGATGAGTTCCTGGAGATCTTCGACGGCTTCTCGATCGGCTCCAACGACCTGACCCAGCTGAGCCTGGGCCTGGACCGCGACTCGTCAATCGTCGCGCACCTGTTCGACGAACGTAACCCGGCAGTGAAGAAGCTGCTGTCGATGGCGATCAAGTCGGCACGTGCCAAGGGCAAGTACGTCGGCATCTGCGGCCAGGGCCCGTCCGATCACCCGGATCTGGCCGAGTGGCTGATGCAGGAAGGCATCGAGTCGGTGTCGCTGAACCCGGACACCGTGGTCGATACCTGGCTGCGCCTGGCCAAGCTGAAGGCCAACGGCTGATGCCGTGATGGGCTGACGTCGCTTTCATCGACGTCCGCCCATACTGCTGCTGCACGCAAGCCCCGCCTCTGCGGGGCTTGCTGTTTCTGGCGTCCGTGAACGCCACGCGCACCTCGCGCCTGTCCCGCAGCAGCAAAGGAACTCCCGCATGATCGCCGTCGCACCACCCTCGCCCGCCGCAACCCCCTGGTTCCACTCGCTCGACTGGGAACGCCTGCTGGAAACCTACGGTGTACCGTTGCTGGCCGCCATCGTGGTGCTGCTGGTCGGCATGTGGGTGGCACGACGCCTGTCCAACGCAATGCCGCGCGCCACCGCGCGCATGGGCGTGGACCCGATGCTCGGCAGCTTCCTGCGCAATGTGGTGTATGCCGCGTCGCTTGTGATCGTAGTGGTGCTGGCGATCGGCACGCTGGGCGTGCAGATCACCCCGCTGCTGGCCGTGCTCGGCACCGCCGGCCTCGCGGTTGGTCTGGCATTGAAGGATTCGCTGTCCAACATCGCCTCGGGCGTGATGCTGGTGACACTGCGCCCATTCCGTGTCGGCGACGTGGTGACCATCGCCGGACAGACCGGCACCGTGCGCGAAGTGCGCATCTTCCAGACCGTGCTTACCGGTGCCGACAACCAGCACACCACCATTCCGAACACGCTGATCACCGCCGCGCCGATCATCAACCTGACCGCCGAACCGACGCGCCGCGTCGAACTGGTGATCGGCATCGGCTACGAGGACAACATCCAGCTGGCACGCGACACCGCGTTGGCGCTGATGAAGGCCGACCCGCGCGTGCTGCAGACACCGGCACCGGATGTGGTGGTGTACGAGCTGGGTGCGCATGCAATCAACCTGGGCATCCGCTGTTACGTGAAGTCGGCCGACTGGTTCGGTACCAAGGTCACGCTGCTGGAACAGCTGAAGCTGGGCTATGACAAGGCTGGCATCAACATCCCGTACCCGCAGCAGGACATGCATCTGTACCTGCACGGCAAGGATGGCGGTGTGGTCGAGGCTGATGCGCTGGTACGCGACACGCCCTGATCCCAAACAGAAATACCGGCCAGCGGCCGGCACTCCCCTGCCCCGCGCACCCTGGTAGTGCCGGCCGCTGGCCGGCACCCACCCCATCTCCATACACCGGTAGTGCCGGCCGCTGGCCGGCAGCCTCCAGGATCAGGCCGCGACGCTCTCTTCCAGCGTCGGGTAATCGGTGAAGCCAAGCGCACCACCGCCGAAGAACGTCGCACGGTCCGGCGGATTCAGTTCCGCACCCAAGCGCAGACGCTCCGGCAGGTCCGGATTGGCGATGAACGGGCGACCGAAGCCGACCAGGTCAGCCCAGCCTTCGGCCAGTGCCTGCTCGGCGCGCTCGGCGGTGTACTTGCCGGCGTAGATCAGCGTGCCCGGGTAGACCATGCGCAGTGCCTGCTTGAACGCCACCGGCATCAGCGGCGCTTCGTCCCAGTCGGCTTCGACGATGTGCAGGTAGCCCACGTCCAGCTCGGCCATCAGATGCGCAGCGGCCAGGTAGGTTGCCTGCGGCGTATCGTCCACCGCGCCCTGCTGCACGGTCAGCGGCGCCAGGCGCACGCCGACACGATCCGCACCGGCCACTTCAACCATCGCCTGCACCACTTCACGCAGGAAGCGCAGACGGTTCTGCAGCGAGCCGCCGTAGCGGTCGGTACGCAGGTTCGCCTGCGAATCGATGAACTGGTTGATCAGGTAGCCATTGGCGGCGTGCAGCTCGACACCATCGAAACCGGCGGCCAGCGCATTGCGGGTGGCCTGTGCATAGTCGGCGATGATGCCTGGAATCTCGTCCTCGCGCAGCGCGCGCGGCATCGAATGCTGGATCATTTCGCCCATGCCGGTTTCCGGACCGGCACCGGTCGGATCGACGAACACCTTCACGCCTTCAGCCAGCAGGGCCGACGACGATACCGGTGCGCCACCTTCCGGCTGCAGCGCCACGTGCGAAACGCGGCCCACATGCCACAACTGGGCGTAGATGCGGCCACCGGCGGCGTGCACCGCATCGGTCACCTGGCGCCAGCCCTGCACCTGCTCGGCACTGTGGATGCCCGGGGTCCAGGCATAGCCCTGGCCCTGCTGGCTGATCTGGGTACCTTCGCTGACGATCAGGCCAGCGCTGGCGCGCTGGGCATAGTAGGCGGCCATTTCCGCGGTGGCGACATTGCCGTCGGCGGCACGCGAGCGGGTCATCGGCGGCATGACGATGCGGTTGGGCAGGGTCAGCGCGCCCAGGCGGTGGGGGGTGAACATCATGGCGGCAATCTCTTGCGGGGGGAGTGCCGCAAAGAATGGGGATACCGCCCGCTGCGCAACAGGCACGCGCTGGCAAAACAATTGTTCCCTCAAGGCAAGGATGGCCGGCCGGGGGGCAGAGCCCTTTGCACGGCAAAGGGGTCCGATCCCAACACCGGTTACAGCGTGGGTTCGATCAGTACGCCGCCATGCGCCACGCGGTCATAGCAGGCGCGCACCACATCCTCCCCGTACTTCAGCTCCAGCCGGCGCACGATGAAGTGGCCGCGCGCCATGTCCTGGTAGTAATCGGTGAACATGGTATTCAGTGTTGCACCCGCGGCGGCACCGACGATCGGCACCGCCTGCGCGGCGAACTTCTCGGTGACCACCACGCCGAATCGCGCCGCCACCTTCTCCACCATCTTCGCCAGCAGTTTGCCGGCCTCCTTCGGCGCCACACCCAGGGTCAGGTCGCGACCGGTCACCACGCGCCCGGCCAGCTCGGCCGACAGGTGGCGCATCACATCGGTGGTGAACCCACGGGCCAGGTAATAGCCCGTCTCGCTCGCGTCATCGCGTGGCGAGTTGCCGCCCAGCGCGAACACCTCCAGGCAGGCCTGGCGGGTACTGAACTCGGACAGGTCGAACCCCTCGCTGCGAGCCACGTCCGCCACCGCGCGCATCATGATGGTGGTCGACACCGGCAGCTCGATGAATAGTGCCGCGAAGCCGAAGGCCCCGCCCACCGCGCCCGAGGTCGCGGCGGCCACCTTGTGCCAGCGGGTCGACGCTCCCTTGCCGGGCGAGTTGTCCATGCTCCACAGGGCCGCCTGCGCCGACTTGGACAGCGCCGCCTGCACAGCACCGTGGATGCGGCCGGAGACTGCCTTGGGCAGCGCCTTCACCGCGAACTCCAGCGGCGTGCCGACCAGGTTGGCCATGCGCGCGGTCAGGGTCGGCGCTTCCAGCAAGGCCACCGCCCGCTGCAGGTCGGACCAGTCGCGGGCGTCGTGGGCAATATCGCGGGGGAGCAGGATGGGCTCGTTCATGGCGCCGATCTTAGCGTCATGGAGTTGAACGGTTCGTCGCGAGGCACGACAGAAGGGTCAGAGCCCTTTCCGCTGGAAAGGAATCCGACCCCGGCGTCGTTGTTCAGGCAGCCGGCAGCCCCGACAGCGCGCCCATGAACTGGCGGTAATGGCGCAGCTCGGCGATCGAATCGTGCACGTCGCTCAGCGCGGTGTGGTTGCTGTTCTTGCCGACGCCGGCGGCCACGCTCGGTGCCCAGCGCTTGGCCAGTTCCTTCACCGTGGACACGTCCAGGTTGCGGTAGTGGAAGTACTTCTCCAGGCGCGGCATCTGGCGGTGCAGGAAGCGGCGGTCCTGGCAGATCGAGTTGCCGCACATCGGCGAAAGGCCGGCCGGGATCCACTGCGCCAGGAAGTTCACCGTCTGCGCCTCGGCCTGGCCCAGGGTGGTGGTGCTGTCCACCACGCGCTGCCACAGGCCCGAACGGCGGTGCTGGTTGCGGTTCCACTCATCCATCGCTTCCAGCGTTTCCAGCGGGTGATGGATGGCGAATTCCGGCCCTTCGGCCAGCACGTTGAGCTGGGCATCGGTGACCACGGTGGCGATCTCGATGATCGAATCGTTGTCGGTATCCAACCCGGTCATTTCCAGGTCGATCCAGATCAGTCGCTCGTTGGCCGCGCCGTTGTCCGCCATGTGTCGCCTCGTTGCTGGGCAGGCGCGCGGCCTACCGGTGAAGGAAAGGGGCGCCCATCATACCCTTTCGCCACTCAGCCCTCGCCGGCGTGGTCTTCCAGCAGCAGCGGCGGTTTGCCGCGCTTGGCGCGGAAATAATTGGTCAGGCGCATGCTGGCCTCCTTGGCCAGCACCCCACCATGGATCTCCACCCGGTGGTTGTGGCGGGCATCACCCAGCAGGTCGAACACGCTGCCGCAGGCGCCGGTCTTGGGGTCGCTGGCGCCGTAGACCAGGCGGGCTACGCGTGCATGCACGATCGCCATCGCGCACATCGCGCACGGTTCCAGGGTCACGTACAGGGTGCTGCCGAGCAGCCGATGATTGGCCAGCAGCGTGCCACCGGCCCGCATGGCCACGATCTCGGCATGCGCACTGGGATCGTGAGAGGCGATGTTGAGGTTCCAGCCCTCGCCCAGCAGCTGGCCATCGGCGCCCACCAGTACCGCACCGACCGGAATCTCGTCGAACTCGCGCTGCGCACGCTCGGCCAGCGCCAGCGCATGGCGCATCCAGTGTTCATCGGCATCGTGCACCGGTACACCCAGGGCATCAGTCATGGCGGTTCTCGCGTGTCTACAGGGCCAGGATGGCCGCCGGGGCCGCATTGTACGCCCGCGCCCGTGCAGGCGCCGCTAGCGTGCGTCGAAGCGCTCGCGGGCGGCGTCCAGCGCCGGGAAGTTGTGCTCGGCCCAACGGTCCAGGGCAGACAGCGTGTCAACCAGACCACGCGCGACCTCGGTCAGCCGGTACTCCACATGCAGCGGCTTGCTGCCCCGCTCACACCGCTCGACCAGGCCATTACGCTCCAGCTGCCGAAGGGTCTGGGTCAGCACCTTCTGCGAGATGCCTTCGATCTTCCGCAGCAGCGCGCCATTGCGCAGCGGCCCCTGCGCCAGCGCCGGCAACAGCAGCATCACCCACTTGCCGGAGATCAGCGCCAGCGCATCGCGTGCCGAGCAATCGGCGGCATAGACATCGCCCGGACAGGCCATGGTTACCTCAAGGTACGTAATTGCCGGAGCACTCCGGCACCGCGAGGATGGTCGCACACTCCACCAACACCTCGCCCCATGCGCGCCCTGATTCTGCTTGCCCATCCCGAACCCCGCTCGTTCAACGCCTACCTGGCCGCGCAGGCCGCCGAGCAGCTGCGGCATGACGCGCTGCAGGTGGACGTGGTCGACCTGTATGCAGAGAGCTTCGATCCGCTGGAAGCGGCCCAACATCATTCAAGACGCCTGCAGCCCGGCCGTTTCGATGCCCAGCGAGAACAACGCCACAGCGCCGAGCATGATCTTCTGCCCACCGACGTGCGCCGCCACCTGCAGCTGCTGCAGGCCACTGACCTGCTGATCCTGCAGTTCCCGCTGTGGTGGTTCGCGGCGCCGGCGATCCTCAAGGGCTGGCTGGACCGCGTGCTGGTCTACGGGCCGATGTACAACAGCCGCCTGCGCCACGAACACGGCGCGATGCGCGGCAAGCGTGCCTTGCTCAGCGTCACCACTGGCTCTTCGGCGCGGGCCTGCGCCGTCGACGGCCGCGAGGGTGATACCCGCTTGTTGATGTGGCCGTTGATGTACAGCCTGCGCTACGTCGGCTTCGACGTGATGGAACCGCATGTGGTGCATGGTGTGCGTTCCGGGCTGGCACCGGAGCGCGTGCAGGCGCACGACGAGGCGCTCACCATGGCTGCACGTAACTACCGGGAACGACTTGCTCAGTGGAAGCAGTGGCCGATCGTGCCTTTCAATGACAGCGAGGACTTCGAGGACGGCGTGGTGCTGCGCGCGGAAGCCACAGCCTACAGTCCCTTCATCCGCCATCGCCACACAGGATGAATCCGCTTCTGCAGGCGTGGCCGGAAAACTTCATACTGCGCGTTCCTGTCAAGCACCTTGGTGAACCCATGACCACCCTGCGCTCCTCGCGCGCCGACGACGGCACCGCCCTCGTCGACCTCTGGCGTCGCGCCGTCGACGCCACCCACGATTTCCTCAGCGCCGAAGACCGCCAGGCCATCGATGCCGAAGTGGCTGCTTTCCTGCCACAGGCGCCGATGACCGTTGCCGTCGATGCGCAGGATCGGCCCGTAGGCTTCATGCTGATCGACGGCACACACATGGAAGCGCTGTTCATCGATCCCGACGTGCGCGGCACTGGTATCGGCCGGCAGCTGCTGCAGCATGCGCTGGCCCTGCATCCGCAGCTGAGTACCGACGTCAACGAACAGAACGCGCAGGCCGTTGGCTTCTACCTGCGCATGGGCTTCGTCGAAACCGGCCGCTCACCGCTCGATTCGCAGGGCCGTCCGTATCCCCTGATCCATCTCCGGTACAACGGCTGACATCCCTCGGCAGCAGCCACGTGCTAGCGTGGCTGCTTTCGGAGAGGAGTGCCGTGCATGGACGGTGGCAGAGTCCTGTTGACCCTGTTCGCGCTGGGAATAAGCCTGGTATGGATCCTGGTGCCGTTCGCGATCTTCGCGGTGCGCAATCTGCTGCGCGAGCTGCTGGCCGAGCAGCGTCGCACCAATGAACTGCTTGAACACATCGGCGGCTACCGCATTCCCAAGCCGCAACCCGAGCCTACCGTCTGGCGTGCGCCCTGACCTCCCAGACACTCAGGCGCTGGCTTCAAAGGCCGTGGAGTAGCTCACCTCGCCCTGCGCCATCGGCGGACGCAGGCACAGCGCCTGGAAGTACTCTGGCGGAACACCCGGCAGCACCAGGCCCGGCTCGGCGCGGAACCCGAACCGCCCGTAATACGCCGGCTCCCCCAGCAATACACAGCCGTGCGCGTCCTGCCCACGCAATGCGTCGAGCGCCGCGTGCATCAGCGCCGCGCCAATGCCCTGCCCCTGCCATTCGGGCAGCACCGAGATGGGGCCGAGACCGAACCAGCCCGTACTGCCATCGCTGACCGTCATCGGCGACAGGGCGATGTGGCCGACCACCTGCCCTTGCCGCTCGGCGACCAGCGAAATGCTCAGCTCTCCGCGTGCACGCAGCGCGTCGACGATGAACTGCTCGGTGTGGCTGCTGTGCGGGGCTTCGCGGAAGGCCGCCGCGGTGAGTGCGTGGATGACCGCGTGGTCTTCGCGGGTTTCGGGGCGGATCGTGCAGTTCAAGGAGAACGCCTTTGATGAAGTGATGGACATGTGAATGATCGATTTCCGTCACGGATTCAGCTACGAACCTGCGTCCGGCAGCAGAGCCAACGCGACGATGGGATGCCCTGTGCGGCAAGCGATCTGCCGGCGCGGCGCGCCCTGGGTGCGTCAAAAATCCGTCTCGAGGGGTGGCACAGGGCTCCCGGCACGTTCCATAATCGAGAAACCTGCCACCCAGGAAGGATATATGGACATGGACGCACGATGCAGGATCGGGCCATGGGTGTAGCACACCGCGCGCACAGGGGAAGGCCGTTGCTGGCATTGCTCGCCCTCCTCCCGCTGGCGGCGTGCTCGCCGTACGCCGATGCCGAGCGTGACGTCGACGCGGGTGGACGCGGCCTGGCCAAGCTCAACCCGGCCCCGAAGCAGGCCTATGAGCTGGTGCTGACACTGAAGAACGCACCGGGCCCGTTCGCGATTGTTGAGGGCGTGGCCCAGTATGACGCCAGCAACCACGCAGATTGTGGGCGGCTCTTATCCGCGACAGGCACTGCGGGCCGCATCACCAGCCAAGAGCCCGTCACGCTGCGCAAGATCGGCGAGAACGAGTATCGCGGCACGTTCTACCTCGACCGTATGCAGGACGAGGACTACTACGGTCGTGGCGTCTGCCATTGGTCGCTGACGGGTGTTGGCACGATGCTGCGCGCCACGACCGCCAAGGCGGATACGCGATTCCTGACGTATTTCAGAAAGGAACGCATGAACGCCGAATCGCCATTTACTCTCTACTATCCGAAGGCTGCCTATCCTCGCGCCGAACTTGCTGCCAACTATCCTGCAAGTGGCAAGGAAGATCCGTCAGCGTACAAAGAAGAGCTGCGCGACGCGCTGTTCTCGACCACCACCACTGTGCAGAAGCTCGCGCCATGAACTGCCAGTGTCACATTTACCTCTATCCCCAAGGAGGCCGACATTGCGCCACAAGATGATTCCGTGCCTTGCTCTGCTTCTGTTGACCGCCTGCCACCCGGAGACCGCCATGAACCAGGAACGTGCCGCTGCTGAAGCCGATGTCGCCCAGGGTGGGCGCGGGCTCGCAAAGCTCAACCCCAGCCCGCGCAAGGCCTATGAACTGGTGCTGCGCCTGAAGGATGCCCCGGGCGACTTCGCGGTGGTCGAAGGTGTCGCGCAGTACGACGTCACCAACGAAGACCAGTGCGGCCACATCGAGCCGGCCACCGGCACGGCTGCTCGCATTACCAGCCAGGAACCGGTGGAACTGCGCAAGGTCGCTGATGGCGAGTACCGGGGCACGTTGTATGTGGACCGCATGTTGGATGAAGACTACTACGGTCGTGGCGTGTGCAAGTGGGAGTTCACCGGTGCCGGGGCAATGCTGAAGGCAACGGGCGCTGAAGAAGAGACCCGCTTCCTCACCTTCGTTGACGCCAAGCCGCTGACCGAAGGTGGCGCGCATACGCTCTATTATCCTGTTCTGGTCTATCCGAAGGCAGATCGCGTTCCGAATTTCCCCGCCAGCGGCGAGCCCGATCGCAGCAATTACGCCCCCGATCTTCAGGACAAGCTGTTTACGATCACCCTCTCCGCAAGTGAGGTGGCGCCGTGACCGTCACCTCCCAGGATTACGCCGCGTTATCTGATGACGCCTACAAGGATCGGGCCGTCGGCCGACGTGAACCAGGCCAGGAAGAGAAGGTCACGTTAAACGGCCATGAGTACAAGATACTTGAGCATGTCAACAATCGTCTCAACGGCTATCAAGGTACCGTCTATCAGCGCGTAGACAGCAAAGAGATCGTCATTGCCCATCGCGGCACCGAGCAGATCGCTCGTGATGCGATCCTGACCGATGGCGGCATGGTGGTTGCGCGGACCAATGTGCAAGCGCCGGATGCGATCGCGTTGACACAGAGAACACTCGAAACTGCCGCATTGCAGGGACGCTTGAATGGCGGACATGCCCCCCAGGTCACCGTCACCGGCCACTCCCTCGGCGGCGCCCTGGCGCAGATCACCTCGCACCACTTCAACGTCAAGGGCGAGACCTTCAACGCCTATGGCGCGGTCAGCCTCAGCTACCGCATCCCGGAAGGCGGCAACACCATGATCAACCACGTCATGGCCTCCGATCCGGTCAGCTCCGCCTCGCCGCACTTCGGCCAGGTGCGCATCTATGCCAAGCCGGATGAGATCAAGACACTCGCCGCAAACGGCTTCAGCAATCACCCGATGCGCGCCCTCATCCCGGACAGCCCGCTCGTCGCAGCAGGCAGCTCGTTCGGCGCGCACAAGCTGGGCAACTTCCTCGGCGACGGCTCGGTGCTGCAACACCCGGAAACGCAGAAGCTGGCAAAAGACAACGCCAAGATGATCGAAGAGTACCGCGATGACGTCGAATCACTGCGTCGCGGTGTCACCCGCGCGGCACGCGGCATCCCGGGCGGCGCCGTCGATCTGTACGACCATATCCGCGGCCCGCTGCAGCCCGGTGAGCCCGCACGTCGCGAAGCGGAAAAGAACGGCCATCACACCAGCATGCTGCGCATGGACGATGCCAACCATCTTGGCAATCCCTTGTTCAACGATGCGATCCGCGGCGTGCACGCGCAGGACGTGCGCGTCGGACGCGTGCCGGACGTGATGAGCACGCAGCTGGCAGGCAGCCTGGCTGCCGAAATGCACGCGGCAGGCGGTAAGCGCATCGACGACGTGGTGATGAATGCCGATGCCTCGCGCAGCTTCGCCGTGCAGGGCCAGGGCGGCGACCCGGCGCACCTGCGCGTGTCGGTGGATACGGCGGTGGCAATGAACACGCCGCTGGAACAGAGCAGCCAGCGCATCGACCAGCAGGCCGCAGGCCAGCGCCTTGTGCTGGAGCGCGACCAACAGCTGGAACAGCAGCAGAATCAGACCCGCAGCCTGCAGGCCTGATGACCGCGCGGGAGCCGGCTATCCCGGCTCCCGCTGCACATCGACACTCTGGTTCAGGGGCTGGAGGCTGCCACCGGCAGTGATGCTCCGGCCGTCACGAACAGATCCGGCCCGGAATCCGGGAATCCACCACAGGCGCGATCGCCCGGTGCCACCGGATCGCAGGGCCACTGCGCACGCACCACCTTCTCGCGCAGCTCGAAGCGATCACCGGTCCAGACCACGAACGCGATGTGCTCGCGGTTCCAGTCACTGTAGGCGCGCGGACCGCCCTTCTGCGCCGACTCCGGGTACTGCACGAACCAGCGCATGGCCGGACCGTACTGCAACTTGCTGTGGTCCAGGCTGATCCGGCCCTGGCGCGACAGCTGGCGCGCACGGTCGGCTTCCGTGACCGGGGGCATGGCCGGCATGGCTTCGGCGGTCACATCCCTCGGCGCCGCATCCCCGCGGACCTGGTACACACGCTGGGCTACATAAGCCTCGCGGCAATCACCCGCTGGCACACGTACCGGCTCCGCGCCGTACTCCTCGCGGTTGGCGACCCGGTCGCTGCAGGTGAACGGCGCTGACACCAGATAGAACGTGCTGTCGGCGTCGCGCCCTTCCAGTGAGCGCACCCAGATGTCGCCCATCCGCACGATGAAGTCCGGGCGCTGGCCGTAGCCCGGCACGGCCTTGAACCAGGCCTTCTGCTGTACCTCTCGCTCGCGCCAGCTGCGCGGCAGGTGGATGTCCTGCTCGGGCAGCGCGACCAGCATCGCAGCCAGATGCGCCGGCATCGTGCCCTGGCAGGCGCCGATCAGCAGGTCGCCCTGGGCCGCCAGGCGCCCGGCCAGATCCACCGGGCAGCGGGCACCAAGCGCACGCTCGGTCGCCTGCTCGGGCGGCAACGGCACGATGGCCAAGGCGGGATGTGCGGGCGCTACCGCCGGAGCGGCTGGCTCGACGGCAGCAGGCGGTGCAGCTACAGGGGCCGTCCCTGCAGCCGTCGCGGGCGGGGGCGTCGGGTTTGCAGCGGGCTCCGGTTGTGCGTCCACCACGGTTGTTGCAGGGGCTGGCGCGGCAGCGGGTACATCGGAAGCCGGTGCCGCGACAACGGCATCGGTCGCCACGGGCGCTGCAACGGGCGCCGCCCCTGCAGGCGCGTCAACGGTCGCCTCGGCAGCGGGGGGCGTCTCCGCGACAGGTGCCGCTGCCTCCTGAGCCTGTGCCGACGCTGCGGCAAGTCCAAGTGACAGCAGCCAGAGCGGCGGCAGGCGGCGCACGGATGCATTGCAGCGGGCAGCGGCGTGCCGGGCATTCGAGTGAACGATTCGCATGTGGTGTCCTTACAAGTGGGTTTCCATGTCGGCGCCACGGGGGCGCCACGCGTCGTACGTAGATCGCCAGCGGGCAGCCCGCCCGCCGGCGTCAGGTGCTACAGGGATCGCGAACGCTGCTCCTGCTCGCGGGCGAGCGCAGCCGCCGGGTCCTGCTGGGCGACGGTGGCAGCCAACTGCTGGCTGCTCTGCGCCAGCGGCTGCTGCGCCGCCTGTTCGCGATCGACCGATGCGCGCAACATGGCCGGATCGCCCAGCGCGCCCTGCACCGCAAAGAGCGTGCGGCCATCATTGCCGGCCAGCAGATGATCGATACGCGACATCCCGGCCTTCTGCGCGCTCAGCGCCAACGCGCCGGCAGCATTGTCCAGTTCCTGCCCACTGCGCAATCCGCTCTGCGGTCCCATCTGCTGCAGGTGCTGGCGCGCCCCTTGGAACAGGCCGTGTCCTGGCTCACCCGGCTGCGACATGTCGCGCACAGTGGCCTGCTGGGCCGGCGCCCCGACTTCGCCCCGCTCCAGCCGCGCCATCACGTCTGGCGTCAACTTCTGCTGCCACACATCGAACCGCTGCTGGCGGGCCTCGATCCCGTTCAGGCCGCCGTTGATCGCACGCGTCGCTTCGCGCACATCCTCGCGCGCCGCCTCCGGTACCCGCGTCTGCCACTGCCAGACCGCAATACGGCCTGCGTGCTCGGGCTGTGCGGCCAGTTCCGGCTGATTCACCAGGTCCAGATCCAGCGCCTTGCCGGCACGCTCGTAATTCTCCTTGCCGACCAGCGGCAGATAGCCACGGCCGTGATACTTCAGCGCATCACCGGGCGCATCGTTGCCCATGCGGCCGCCATACATCAGTTCGGCCAGATTCTCCGGCCGCCCTCGCAGCGCCTCCTGGCGGGCGCTCTCAAGCGCACCATTGCCATTGCGCCACGCCGCTTCCACCGGGATCTGCGAGATACCCCGGGTGAAGTTGAAACTTTCATTGAGCCGGCTCAGGCCACGGGACTCGTGCCCGGCCTGCGCCATGAAGTTGGCCAGTTCCCGGGACGAGGTCATGCCGGCCTCCGTGGCCTGCCGCAACAGCTGCGACTCTCTATCCTGCGACACGGTGCAACTCCTGAATCTTCATCAGCGCGGATTCCCTTCCGCCGGTTGGAGCTTTGCTCATGGAAGCGACACCTCGGCGACACTGGACGGGTCGAAGTCCTCGAACCGCACCCTGCCCAGCTCCGCCACCGAGTAATCACGGACATTGGTCGCTTCGGTCTCGATATCCACGACCTTGCATCTCACCCCGTCCACCCAGCAGGCCTTGTCCGCGGGCGCATAGCGGAACCGGTAGGTGCTGCTCCAGCGCTCGCGGCTACCGCCGTTGGTGATCACGCTGAAGGTGCCTTCCTCGACCATTGCATACGCAAAAGGATCGCCGGCCAGGCCACCTCGGGTGGAACACGGCACCAGCTTGTCGTTGCGCGCAGCCAGCTGCCAGCGCCCGCGCCCGTCACCGCGCAGCAACAGCAGCACCCGGTTGGGTCCGTGCTGGCCAGGCACCAGCCCTTCCGGCGTCGGCTGATCGATGACCAGCAGCTGATACTCGATGCCATCGCCGTTGAGCTCGCCCCTGACGGCTTCCAGCAGGTTCGCACCGGACGGAACAAATGCCAGGGCATCGTCCATGTGTGCGCCAGCCCTGTCTTCCATCCCCTCCCACTCCTTCAATATCGTCTCGCCGATGCTCGCGTCGTAGGCAGGCATAGTGGCGTTGCCCAGTCGCGCCAGTCACCCTGCAGATGCGGATGATAGCTCCGGGAGCACCGTGGCAGCGACGGTGGCAAGCGTCACCCATTGAGCGGGGGGACAGGGTCCTCATGGACGGGAAAGCTCCTGCAATCGGTAGCGCCGAAGCGTCATTTTTCTGACGCCAAGAGAGCTTAGCGCGAGGAGGTCGCTTGCGTCGAAGATCGAAAGCTTGAAATGGCGCTACCAGTCACAAAATTCGGGGCTGCATCCACGAAGCAAGACGGTCGAAGGCGGCGCAACGCCCCCAAATCGCCCGTAGCCTCACGTGCAGTTGTTGAGTAGCAGAGAACAGGCTTTCGCATCGGCATCGATACATTCCCCCACTGCCTTTTCCTCCGCCTCGGGCAGTGTCCCGGCCACTGCAGAATAGGTCTGCTCAACGTCACTGCCACTACTGCGGGCACGGACCACTGCGGCGCACTGGCCAAGCGTGACAGCAGCCACCACTTTGCAGTCACCTGCTCCGCACTGACTGACCGCGGTGTCACGTGCATCACGCTCGTTCAACCCCAAATGGATCGCGGAGCCCTTCGGCACACTGCCAGCGGCGATCGCGCTCCAAGAGTGGGCGATATTGGCCACCATGCGACTGTTCTTTTCTTTGCGGTGCGGCGTCTGGCTGAGGCCACTCGTGCAATCAGGCGCGCAGCCTGTCTGGCGACTGCCGATGCAGGACCGCTGCCATGCTCGGGAGATTCGTGCTCGGCTGACCGCTTGGGGCACTCAGGCAACGCATTGACTCGACCGGCGCGCGCGTCTCCTGGTATGCCATTGCTCTGATATTCCTTGCCGCACGCCCTTGGTCAAAATTCATCAAACAATGGCTTGGTACAGTTCGAATAGAACACTTCACATCGTCCTGCGCGATCATTGCGGCACATTGCTTCCGACGCGACATGCGCCAACTCGGGGGTAGCCCCTGTCCCAAGTCCCGCACGCCCGGCACCGGATCGCCCACTTGGAATGACCCAGGAAATACACTGATTGAAATAGCTCATGCTGACTGTGCAGTCTCGGGCACCTGAAGCCCCACACTTTGAAACTGCTTCGCGCTCGGCCTCATTCTTGGATCGCAATCCTGTTGAAACCCCGGCATCCTGAGTGCTCTTCGACTCCGCAATTGCCCCCCAGGTCTTGGTCCATTTGCCAGTCGGAGTTGCGAGACGGATCTCAGAGGGGGCAGCGCTTCCAGCGGCACCTCCCGGAATCGGCGCACATCCGTGCGCGCCCTGACCTCCAATCGGGTAATACCCTGGCGGACAATTGCCTTCAGCGAACGCAACTTCGGTCAACAAGAAGAGAAGAAAGAAGAAAAGAATAACCCACCGCTTTGCTCCATTCATAAAACTGTTCTCACTCCCTTCTCACTGGACCAGCCAGACGGTACCGCGATTGACATTTCCTCCATCTCATAGATCGGCTTAGAACAAACGGAGCAGGCCACTTTACATTGCGCTCCATCAGAGCGCATAGCGAGCCCTGGAACACATATTAAAACCCCTTAGCCCGCCATAGCGATTCTTCGCCCGCCAAATGGGAAATTACTACTTACAATCGCGCCTGCCGCAGAGATTCGACACCCATGATGTGAGCACTAAAAGCACCCACCGCACGAATTTGGCTCCGAATCAGAGGACCTGAATGCCCCCAATTGAACCCAAAGACGCTGGCAACTCCAGTCGCCCGATGACGCACACACGGCGCTGCCGCTTGAGTCCTAACGCGGTACAGCACCCCACGTGGCGCCCCTCGCGTCCTATCGCTCGTAGAAGGCGAATCGCTAATAGCGCCCACCAGCGGCTATTCGGCGTTGCAATCTCCAAGGCTATCAATTAACTATTGAAGAGAACTAGAACTCCTCAAAAATCGGTTTCGTGCAGTTGGCATAGAACTCCACACATTTTCCTGGCTGATCATTCTTGCACATTAACTGGGCCGCAAATAGCGCTCGCTCCGGCGTGGGCCCACCGCCCACGCCCGACTGCCCGCCCCCAGAACGCCCACTTGGAACGACCCAAGAAGCGCACTGATTGAAGTAGGCCAAATCGACCTTGCAGTCACGCGCGCCTCCCGATGCACACTTGGAAAGAGCCTCTTGCTCTGCCAGCTCCTTGACTCTCTTTCCCGTCGACACTCCTGCATCTTGACTGTTCTTGGAAGACGCTATCGCCCCCCCAGGTTCGCACCCACTTGCCAGTAGGACTGGCAAGCTGAATCTCCGCTGTGGTACCACCTCCACTGGCGGCCCCGGGTATCGGCGCACACCCACGTGCCCCTTGCCCCCCAATCGGGTAGTAACCAGGAGGGCAATTACCTTCGGCAAAGGATTGATACGCTACGCCCAAGATCAAAGAACTGGCGAGAATCGCTTGCGATACAAGAATTTTCATCGCCCGCCACCTCGATCTTTATCATGCATATCGAACTCGCTATGCAGCGCAGCCATTCGCATTTCCTCTAAGCCCAGACGATGGTGGCGGAGAGTCAAAGGCACCCTGCAATCTCGGAGTGACTGCAGAGCCTACACCCATCGGTTGAGATTCGTGAGTCGCCGGTGCGTTCGGCTTGTATTGCCCGCAGCCCGTCGAACCCGGCGGCTGACCATTCGGGCCCGGCGATGCTGGCACTGTACTACCGCCTATCTGCGGATATGCCATGAAGCTGCCCAATGTTCCCTAGAAGAACATCGCCGCCGATGGGGCACAGTCAGATCAGCGTGATCAGGATCAAGCCCATGCCGCCTTGCTGCAGTGCCATGCCCGACATACCTTCGCAGAAATTCTCACCCATCAGCGTACCCGTCAACGTGCTCCCCCAAAAGGCGAACGCAACCTTGGACACCATCCTCATCGCGATGCCGGTCACATCAATGAACCGAAATATCAGGGCTCGACATAAGCCTGCAACTTAGAATTCATCAAATATCGGCTTACTGCAGTCCGAATAGATCTCTTCGCAATATCCCGGCTGATCATTTTTGCACATGGCTTGCGCGTTGAATTTGGCCCTTTCGGGCGTGGGACCAGCTCCAATCCCAGCACGGCCCGCGCCAGAACGCCCCCTTGGAATGACCCAAGAGACACACTGATTTTGATACGTGAAGCTAACCGAACAATCAGCAGCACCAGCTGATCTGCATTTTGAGATTGCCTCACGAGAAGCCTCCCCCTTGGATCGCTTACCGACAGAGGTGCCCGCGTCCTGAGTTGCTTTCGATTCAGCAATCGCCCCCCATGTCTTGGTCCATCGCCCAGTAGGAGAGTTTGCGGGCAATTCGGAAATCCCGCCACTCGATGTGCTACTCGGTGCGCCACTTGGAATGGGAGCACAACCTCGGGCGCCCTGACCTCCAATTGGGTAGTACCCTGGCGGACAATTGCCTTCAGCGAACGCAACTTCGGTCAATGAGACGAGAAGAAAGAAGAGAAGAATCACCCATTGCTTTGCTCCATTCATAAAACTGTTCTCACTCCCTTCTCATTGGACCAGCTAGACGGCACCGGAATTCGCATTCCCCCTAAGACCAGAGGCTGACGGCACCGAATCGCCTGCGCCATGCAATCGTGGACTGACCACCTGCCCCACACCACCAGCATCAGCTTGCGTCACAGAAGGCGAACTCGGTTTATAGCTCTGCCCGCCCGTCGAACCCGGCGGCTGACCATTCGGGCCCGGCGATGCCGGCACCGCACTACCGCCTATCTGCGAATATGCCATGAAGCTGCCCAATGTTCCCTGGAAGAACATCGCCGCCATTGGGGGCGCAGTCAGGATCAGAGTGGTCAGGATCAGGCCCATGCCGCCTTGCTGCAGCGCCATGCTCGACATACCTTCGCTGAAATTCTCACCCATCAGCGTACCCGTCAACGTGCTTCCCCAAAAGGCGAACGCAACCTTGGACACCATTTTCATCGCAATGCCGGTCATGGCTGCCAGAACCGCCATGGAGAACATCGTGCCTATGCCGTAGAGCAGCCACTTCTGGAACAGCTGCTTGGTCTGGTCAAACAGCAAGCACAGGATGAACAGTGGCCCCAGGCCGATGAACAAGGCCAGCGCGACCTCGTACAGCAGAAGCATTGAGCCAGCCGTGACTGCCGGACCACCCGTGCCCATGCCAATGAACCACATGGCACGGGTCTTCGCGTTGTCCAGCGTCACGTCACTCATCACGTCCAGCGCGTCAACGCTGGATAGCGCCAGCTGCATGTACCCCAGGTTCTCATCGATCAGATCCTCCGGTGAGTCCTTCTTCCCGGTCACGACGTAAGTGATCTCGTTCTTCACGTCATTGATGAGAAAGCCATGCATCTCGCGACCGAACATACCCATGGTCGTGGCAACCGACACGATCAGCGCAGCCTTGGCCATGTTGGTCACGAGCACCATCATCGAATCGCGGCTGCGACCGGTGGCGATCCGGAAACCCTGAATCAGCACCCAGAGCGTCATGAGAGTCAGTGCAATGCCACCGACCCACGCCATCATGCGTCCAAGCAGCTTGACGCCGTACTCCGCGATTTCCTTATGCAGGTAATCGAGGATAAGCCGGAAGAACACAAAGTCCCCAATTGAGGATGACGCGTGCAGATTCTGCAGCATGTGCAGGGGGCCTTGCCCCAAGATGCCATCCATCAGCCCAAGATCCATAACTTCACCTAGAATTTGATTGCAGCTCGACCGGAGCAGCGTCTAATCAGTTGGAGAGCGCTGCCTTCAGTGCCGCGGCCTTCACTACGGTACCGAGAGGTGACTGGCCGGTACCCTTCAATGCGCGCTGCGCAAGAATCTGCTGCATCTTGGTCAGCGCCTGAATCTGCTTGTCATACCCTTCAGTCTTCTTTTCCCAGGTCGCAAAATCTGCCTGCATATAGGCATCAGAAACGACTGCATTCGCGGAGGCCTCTGCCATCGCACCCTCGCCGCTCCACAGATCACGGATATCCTTGATCCTGTCCAGCACCCTGCGCATGTCGGGCATCGTCTTCTGCACAACTTCCACGGTCTCGTTGTACTTCTGATTCTCCATGACCTGGATTGCAGCGCAGATGTTGCGCTGCTGGGCTACGATGTCCCCACCCGGGCTCAAGTCCAACGCAGTGAGGATACCGCTCAGACTCATGATATTGCCGGCGCCACAGCGCTCGGCGACATTCCACTCAAGCGGAACCGGCTTCAGCGTCACCCCAGTTGGCATGAGTGGGCTCGCAATGATCTGATTGAACTTTGCCAGCTTCTGCGCCCAGTTCTGCGTCGTCTCGATGAATCGCTGAGCCTGGGTGCCGTACTCGGCAAGCGCCTCGGCCTGCGACGCAAGCGTATTGACTTCGGTCATCGTGCCGTTGAAGAGATTCATACCGATCTCGACAACTGGAAGTGTGTAGGCCTGAACCGGAACAGCCATCATTCCGGCCAGTGACAGCGCCAGCATCGTGTTCCTGACGCGGTTGGTGGCACCCGATGATTTTTTGATACGAATGGCGGCCATGTTCTTCTCCATGGAATTCAAGGAATTCACGCTTTTCACACCGTCGGCAGCACTCATGCCGCCACCTCACTGTTGTTCGTTGACTTTCCCGAACCCTTTCGGTTCTTGTAGAAGTCTTCCAGCCACTGCTCCGGCGTCAGCTCGTCCACGGTGATCCGGTTGCGGACTGCGGCGGTCTGCAACACCCGGTGCATGATGTCGATGTTGTCGGTCGAGGCCGAGATCACCGACAGGATGTCGTCCATGCCACGCAGGTTGAGCTGGCAGACGCTGGAGGCATGGCCCTGCTTGACCAGGAAGCAGCGCGAGCGTTCGTCCAGGGCAGTAACCACCCTGAACTCGGCCTCCGTCAGCTTCAGGCCATCCATGTAATCGCTCTTGCTGGCATTCGGGTTCGGCAGCAGGATCAGCGTGGCGGTCTGCTCGATCAGGGCGGCGGAGATATCACTCTTCAGTGCATCTTCCGGGCTCTGCGTTGCGAAGATGCCGAGACCATTCTGCTTACGGATGGTCTTCTGCTTGTTCTTCGCGAATTCCTTCAAGCCACCCTCGCCATCCAGGATCTTCCAGAACTCGTCCATTACGTAGATGAGCGGACGGCCGTCGATCAACGACTCCAGGCGGTGCAGCAGGTAATTGATGACCGGCACGCGCACTTCTGGGTTGTCGATGATGTCGGTGTAATCGAAACCGATGATGTTGGCCTTGCTCAGGTCAACGGTATCGATCGGATTGTCAAATACCCAGCCCAGCGAATTGCCCGAGGTCCAGCGCCGCATGCGCGCGTAGAGGCCATCGTCACCCATGTTGGGCAGGCTCTTCTGGAAATTGGTCATGCTGCGCAGATGCATCGGCGTATCGAGCATGCTTTCCACCGCGCGATAGATATCTTCTTCCTCGCGGGCGCTGTACTCACGCTTGCCGGCCAGGACCTTGATCAGGTCGGCCAGGAACTGCACGTTGGCTTCGTTGTTCTCGCACTGGAACGGGTTGAAGCCGGTCGGCGCGCCGTTCTCCAGGGCCAGATAGTTGCCCCCGCAGGCACGCACGAAGATCTCCGCGCCGCGATCCTTGTCGAAGAAGAAGATGGTCGGCGACGGCTCGTACTTCTGCACCTGGCTGAGCAGGAAGTTGATCAGCGCGGTCTTACCGGTACCGGACTTGCCGATCACCATGGTGTTGGCGATCGCCTTCTCACCCAGCGAGTTTTCCGACGGGTGGGTCGCGTGGAAATTGAAGTAGTACGGCTGGCCATTGGTGGTCTGCAGCGTGGTGACGCAGTCACCCCACGGATTGTTGTGCTGCTTGCCGGTGGCGAAGTTGTGCAGCGGCGACAGGCCCAGGAAATTCAGCGAGCTGACATTGGCCAGGCGTGTGCGATAGCGCCAGTTGCCCGGCAGCTGCGAATAGAACGACGAGGTAACCGCGAGGTCTTCCTTGGTCGACACAAAACCGGCGTTGGACAGCTCGGCACGGGTCGAGGCGACATTCTGCGAAAGCTTGGCCTGCGTGTCGCCGTAGACCGCCATGATGAAGTGGTATTCACCCAGCACGAAGTTGCCCGACGACAGCTGATCCATGGCCTGGTCGAGCTCGACGATCTGGCTGACCGCCTTGTCGCCGGAGGAGATCATCATGCCCTTGGTACGGTCGAGCACCTTCAGCGCGTCCTGACGCCCCATCGGGCTGAACGAATGGGTGATGACGTATTCGTAGTCCAGGTACTTCAGACCGTTGAGGATGCCCGGGTAAGTCCCCTCGGCATACTCCTTGATGTTCAGGATGGCGCCGTAGTGATTGGCACCATTGGGGGTATTGATCGCGAAATCGCCGGTCTTCGCCGAGAACATGTGGCGGCTGACAGGCAGGTAATCCTTGATCGGTGCCGACAGCACCGGCACCGGCTCGTCGATGCGATTGATCAGGTAGCCGAACAGCTCCAGCGTTTCCGAGAACACTACGCCGTTCTTGGCTTCGTACATGCCCAGGCGATACGGCGCGTAGTCGCGGATCACGGCCTCGACGTTGCCGGCCAGTTCCATCAGCTTCTCGACCGCCTGCTCCTGCTCGGCGCGCAGCTTGTCTACGTTCGCCGACTTTTCGACAAAGCGCTTACCCGCCACCACCGGGCGGTAGATCATGGTCAGGTACAGCTCGTTCTGCATGATGCGCTGCGAGGACAGCATGCCCATGTACTGGTCGGACACGTCCTGGTTGAAGCGCTGCCTGTAGTTGCTCTTGCCCTTCAGCGTGCGGCGGCGACGGATGTCGTGCACCCAGAAAGCGACGTTGACGAAGTCCGGCGCGCGCAGCGTCTGCAGCAGGCGGTTGAACGTGTTGTGGCGGTGCTCGAGCTCCCATTCCTCACGGCCGACGAACGGCAGCCCTTCCAGATGCCAGGTCAGCAGGTAGTCGCCGCCCGTGGTCTTGACCACGTTCGGGGCGACATGCGACGACAACGGGATGAACTCACTGATGGAGGTGTCAGGGCTGAACATACGACTGCTTCCAAAGAGGTACTGCCAAGGAGTTTCAAGAGACCTGGCAGGCGCGAACGCCCGCCAGGCCGGATCCGGACCTCAATCCATTCGGGCCGGCTTGTTGCGATAGTGATTGGGGTTGAACACCCACATGCCATCGTGTTCCGGCACGTTGCGCACCTTCAGCTTGAACATCAGGCGCAGGCCCAGCAGCCGGAAGATCATTTCGTCACGCTTGGCCATGTGCCGCATGATGAAGATCGCCACCGGAATGGTGAGCAGGAACCAGAAGTTCGTGTACACGCTGAGGAGCAACAGCCCGCCTGCCACCATGAAAAATGGCAGGTAGGGCACGCCCAGGAACATCGCCGGGCGCGTGCAACCGCGGAACAGGACGTTCTTATGCACTGTAGTACTGGATCGCGTTGTTGATCAGGTAGTACGTCGTGCTACCGCCGGTGCACTTGCCGTCGCTGCCCTCGCCCAGCAGCATGCGCGCGATCTGGCCAGCGGCACCGATCAGCACGCCACCGATCAGGATCGGCGCGACGTCACCGATGCGCTTGTGCGCGAAGGCGATCTGGTAGCCGGCGAAGATCACCGCGATGGTCACGACGGCGATCGAGGCCATGTTCAGCAGGCCGTTGATGTTGGAGAAGAAACCGCAGACCTTCTTGTCGGTGCCGCCGAAGTCGGTGCCGGTGGCGAACACCTGCGGGGCGAACAGTGCGCCAACGAAGATCGTGGCCATCAGCAGGGTCTTCAGCGTGCGCTGGGCCTGGACGAGGTCGAGATTGGATCGCTTCATGGATTGATTTCCTTGTTGATGGACTAACACAACTGAATCGACCAGCCGGGGGACTGGCCGCACCACGACTTCGTCAGAACACGAAGGCCGCATCCCCTGCGGGAATCTGCTGCACCGGCGCAGCCTGCACCGGTGCGTTGAATGAATTGTCGCCACCGGCGACAGGCTGGTTGCGCTCGCTCCAGGGCCGCAGCATCACGGGCCCCTCATTGCCGGCGCCGGCAGCGCCTGGCAACTGCTGTGGCATGGCCATCGCCTGCGCGGCACCCTGCTGAGGCAGCTGCTGCGGCATGCCACCGGCCTGTTGCTGCGGATAGGCGGCCCCTTGGGTGGGCTGCGCCTGCGGCTGCATCATCCGGTCCACCGAACCCAGCACTACCTTGGACAGCGCCTGGTCGGCGATGTTCAGCAGGCTGCCCCGCGCCATCGCACCGGTGGAGGGATACACGACATACGCGCGTGCCGGGTCTTCCGACGGCACGTACACCGGGCCATTGGACTGCGCAACGATGCGGGCCTGCGCCGGAGAGGCCAGCTGCGGATGATGCTCGACCTTCACGCTGCGGCGTTCGCCGCGACTCACCACGTCGATCGGCGCAACACCATTGCTGGCAAGCTGCTGCCCGCGGCGCATCGAGTCATAGACTTTCTGCACGTAGCCGTGACGGAAGCCGGTCTCGAAATTGCCCGAGTAGTAGCAGCTGAACGACTTGCCCCAGTCACCACCGGAGCGCTTGTAGCACTCGGCGAGGATGCGCGAACCCGCCTGCAGGTTCGGGCACTGCTGGAAGGCCTTCTCGTAGGAATCCAGGCCGTACTTGCCCAGGTTGTAGCGATTGACCTGGGCCAGCCCGATGGAGAAGTTGTAGCCCTTCTCTTCCAGCATGCGCACCGTCGCCAGCGCTTCGTCGAGCGCTTTGGGCTGGCGCACCAGTGCGCCGCCGACCACGCCGATGGCGTAGGGATTGCGCGACGATTCGACGTTGATGACGTGCTGCATCACATCCATCGAGACGGCCATCTCCGGGCACGCCATCATTTCCAGTCCTGGCAGCATCCTTCAGCCCTCCTGCCCCTGGGCACGCCCAGGATTGAAGTCGATGCCGGTGATGTAGCGCGAACCGGCATGCGCCTTGATATGCACGACGATGTCGATGGTCATCATCAACAGTCGCTTGATCACGTTGAATTCAAGACCCGAACCTTCGGTCGAGGCCTTCACCATCAATGCCAGCTGGTCCCAGGTCTGCTCCGGGCTGCCTGCGTGGCAACTGGTGATCGAACCCGGGTGTCCCGATGCGCAGTTGCGGATGAAGTAGAACGCTTCATCACCTCGCAGCTCGGCCAGGATGATGCGTTCGGGCTTCATGCGCAGGCACGCTTCCATGCAGCTCTTGGCGCTGACATTGCTGGTGCTTTGTCCACCCTTGGAATACAGCAGGTGCACGACATTGGGTTGGGTCAGAAACAGTTCGCGCGCGTCCTCGATCGTGACCAGGCGCTCGCTGTCCGGGATATGATTGACCAGCGCTTTCATGAAGGTGGTCTTGCCGCTACCGGTCGCACCGGATACCACGATGTTCTTGCGGTACATCACCGCACGCCGGAAGAACTCGGCGTACTCGCGCGAATGGCGCAGCTCCAGCAGTTCGCGATCCTGCTCGCTGATGCTGCCATCGCTTTCCAGGATCTGATTGAAGAAGCCGTCTTCGTGATACTGGCTGAGCGACTTGGTGTGCTTGGACGGCAGTCGGATGGTGATCGACACCTTGCCAGCGTCACATGCGGGCGGAATCACGAACTGCGCACGCTGGCCGGTGGGGAACGTGAGCGACACGACCGGATCGGCATCGGTGATGCGCTGGCCGGTGTTGCTCTCGTTCACCACCGCCGTGCAGAACTGCCGGGCCCGCTCGAAGGTCAGGCTCGGCACGTCTACCCGCTGCCACCCCGCCCGGGTTTCCAGGTACAGCTCACCGGGACGGTTGATGCAGATTTCCGTCACTTCCGGGGACGTCATGTACTCGGCGATGCCCAGCACTTCGTACTGATAGCGCAGGAAATCGCTGGAGACGAGGGCGAGGGGTGACACTTCGGCGTCCATGATCGTTCGTTGGGTTACCGGCGGGGGTGGAGCACGTTGGTGAAGTCGACGTCCTTGGCAACGTAGACGTTCACGATCGTGCCCTGGTTGATGGTGACGGTCGGCGGACGGCGGTTGCTGCTGAGTGCCTCGTTGGCCAGGCGCTCCATCGTGCGCGCGGTAGCACTCTCATAGGGCGACTGCACCGTCATGCCGTTGTTGGCGATGGTGGTCGTCTCCGGACCGTGTTCGGCGGCTGCGTACTTGAAGGCATCGGAAATCAGGCTGATCATCAGCGCCGAGGCGATACGACTGCCCCAGTGCGCGCTGTACTGGCCCGGATGACCGGCGCCACCCAGCTGATCCACGCCCGGGCTGGACATCGCAACATCGATGCCATTGGGGGTGGTGATGCGATCCCAGATCACTTCCACGCGCTTGCCCATCGGACCGCCGCCGTAAGCGCCATAGATCTTGGAGCCCTTCGGCAGCAGCAGGTTGCGACCATTGATCGAGTACACCGGCTCGGTCAGCAGGCACGAGGTATAGCCGGCGAGATCGGTGATGATGCGGGTTTCCAGCACGCAACGCAGGTAGGTGCCACGCACCAGCAGCGCATCGGGGCTCTGGATGTAGGTGGCACTGGAGACGTCTTCCACGTCCGGCCCACGGCGGATCTTCTGCTGCCCCTGCTGGTTGGGCATCATGTTCGCAAGCAGCGCCTGACGGGTCTGCTCGTCGATCGCACTACGCTGCGGTTGCGCGCGATTGCCTGCCGCAAGCGCGGCATCATCCACGCCAGCCATCCGGCGCTCGACCAGCGTCGGTCCACGGGGTTCCATGGCTTCCGGCCGGGACGCGATGGGCACCAGCTTCGGACCTTCGTCCTGCGACATCGGCGGAAGCATCGGAATCGGTTCGGCGGCAGTCGGCGGCGCCTGCGGAGGCGGCGCAACGTCCGGCAGTGTCGGCGTGCTGGCACGTGCGACATCCGGCACCTTCTGCGCGGCGTCATCACCCTCCTGGCCCTTGCGGAACAGCAGGAAGCCCATGGCCACCAGCAGCAGCACGATGCCGCCGAGGAACAGCAGCGCCTTACGGTTCAGCCGCTGCTCTTCGGCCGAGCGCAGCTGCGGTGCGGCCGCATCCAGATCCGGCGCAGGCTCGGCCTGGGTCGTGCCGAAGTACGGATTCGACTGCGCGTCCGGGGCACCCTGTGCGCCGTACGGGCTCTGGCTCTCGTCGCGTCCGTTGTTCGGGTCGTTTCCGGGAGTGTTCTGCTGGCTCATTTCTTCACGTTCCTTCGCAGGCCGACGACGAAGTCGCCGTGGCGGATGACCAGGTACGGGTGCGTCCCGTGCACGATCAGCGTATTGCCTTCAACCGTGGTGTTGACCACGAAGTCTTCACCGTATTCCGTTTCGCGACCGAACACCGCCGGGAAGATGCCGGTCTTGTACTCCGGCGAATTCGGCAGTTTCAGGTAGGTGAAACGACCATCGTCATAGGCGTTGACCGGGATCAGCCACCCCATCTTTTTCGCCTTGCTGGTCGAATAGGAGTAGTTGAAGTTGTACTGGCGGTCCTTGGCCAGCTCAGAGCTCAACAACGGCTTGGCCTCTTCCTCGACCGCCTCCTGGGCGACGCCGAACACGGTGTCGTTCGGATAGACGAAGGCGATCTTGTACTGCACGCCTGCACGACGGGCCTGTTCCAGCTGGCGCCAGTCGGTGGCCACCACCTTCAGCTCGAAGATGTAGGAATGGGTCTCGGTGCGCACCATCATGTTGGTGTCGACGTCGACGTTCTTCGGCTTGATGTAGAACACGTTCTCGCGGCGGGTCAGCTCCCAGCCGCTGCTGAAGCCGGTGCTGTAGTCGAGGATCTTCTCGTTCGGGCTCAACTCGATCTGGGTGGTCAGGCCCAGGCCGGTGCGAACCGGATAGATACGGTCCTTCTCGTACTCGTAATGGTCAACCGCCTGCGCCATCGCCGCTGCTGAGAACAGCAACGACAACATTGACAGCAGCGCCAGCGCGCTTCCCCTGATATTTCGACTACTCATCGGTTGCTTGCTCCATCAGCAGTTCCGGTGGAATTGTTCTGCGCCGGCCTCATGGCCGGCTGTCCGGGCATGACCTGCCCCGGCATTGCTTGCCCCTGCACCGGCTGACCGGGCATGGGTTGACCCTGCACCGGCTGGCCCGGCATCGGCTGGCCCGGCACCTGGCCGTTGACCGGAGCCGCGACCGGTTGGCCAGTGGCTGGATCGATCATCGTGGCCGCGGCCGGATTGTTCGGATCGTAGACGCCCTGCGCCTGCTGCGCGGCCTGCTGCGCCTGCGCCTGCATGGCACCGTCATCCGGTACCGGCACGCCACGCGAGTAGTCGTTGTCGACACGGTATTCGGTGACCTGGAACGCCAGCGGGTTGAGGATGCGATCCTGTTCGGACAGCGCCAGGTTCTGGTTGTAGCCGAAGCGCATCGTCACCAGCTGGTTGTCCAGGTAGGTGGCGACGCCAGTGCGCTTGTCCAGCAGGCTGCGCTGGATGCGCACCGAAGCGCCGCGGAAGCTGCCGTTCGGTTCGGCGCCCAGCGGCGTGATGCTGAGGATCTTGACCCGAATGGCGCGCTCGCGGCCATACATCACGAACGGGTTCTGCGGATTGTTGCCGGCATAGCGCACGCGCATGGACTGCGCCACCGGATCGGTGGACATCACGAACACCAGTTCCCAGTCGCGCAGGCCCATCACCGCCGAGTCGTACGATTCGCGCGCGAGCACGTACTGGGCGACGTTGCTGCGATTGATCGCTTCGTTGGTGGTGATCGTCTCACCCTGGAAGGTGCCACTCAGGCGCGCGACGGTCGCGGTGCCGGTGTAGGCATCGGCCATCACCAGGAACGGCACCTTCTCCTTCAGCGGCAGCATGTAGTAATAGCCGCCCGCCAGGGCAAGCGACATCAGCAATGAGCCTGTAGCCACCCACCACGCACGTCGCTCGCTGCGGCGTGCCATGTCGGCCACGGTGATCTCGTAGCTGACCGCCTTGGCGACCGACTGCTCGACCTTGGGACTATTGCCGGGATCCTTCTTGCGGAACATGGATTCTTCCGTACTGCTGAAACATCAATGGGCGTGGCACCCCTGCGACGGGCGCGGGGAGCGGCACGTTCGATGATTTCGAGGTGGACTCAGGTGCCGCTGCTGGAATCAGCGCCCGGCGCCGACGCGGTCGGCGTCGAGCCTGCGCTCTGCACAACGATCTGGTTGCCAACGATGGAGACGGAGATGCCCTGCGCCGCATAGGCTGCGGTCAGATCGATCACGGCCTGCTGTGCATTGGTGGTGTCGATGTTCGAGACCGCGCCGAACAGGGTGAAGTCCGAGCTGAGGCGGTAGTCCAGCGTGCGTCCGGAATCCTTGGCCCAGCGCTCGAGCATGGCTTTGAGCGTGCCATCCATCGGCGAGGCCTGGTAGACGTAGCTGGAGTACAGCGGGATTTCGGTCGTCGCCGCGGCAAAGCGGTTGACCGGCTTCCAACGGCCTCCGAAATCGGGAGCGGACTTGGTGGCACAACCTGCCACCATCAGCGCCGCCACTGCGGCGATGGACATTTTTGCGATAAACGCCTGATTCATACGGGCTTCACTTTGACGTACGAAAAAGCAGTTCCGAGCGTTGGATCCCTGGTCGTCCGGCGCTGCATGGCGCACACCGGAAACGGGGAGACGCGCTGGCTTGCAGCACACCTGCCCCGGCTCCCCTGCAGCCTTGCGGCTGCCAACCAGGTTGCAGGCCGAACGACGGACAACATCCGCCACGCACCTGCACACCCTTACCAACGTCGAAACCATCCTTGTTTCCATGGCACAAACTCCTGGCCACCCTACTGCTGAAACTTTGACACCCAGCACATATTTCCGGATCTCAATCATAGGGTCGCACAACCACGCGTCAATTCCATGTCAGGAAAACCTGAAAATCTATCTCTCCGTGCTATTTTTTTGACGACGCTCACCAATTCACGTCGCTGAATGCGAACTCAGTTCACACTTTTACATCTATGAATTCAGACTTTGAGCATCGGAACGTCCACCTTCGGCAGCAGCCTTGAAGTGAAGTAGCGGTCCTTGTAGTAGCGGATCTTGTCGCACTTCACCGGATGCGGTATGCCTTCGTACAAGAAGACCTCCATGTCCGGCCCCATCGCCTTCAGCTCCTGCGGCAGCATCAACGCGCGCCGTTCCTCGGTGAAGTTGTGGGTCTTCTCGCGGGCATGGGTGACGTTCTTCTTGCGCACCGTCGTGTAGCCCAGCATGTCCGAGTAGTCGTTGGCATCCTGCTGTTCACGCGGCGCGTACAGGATCTGCAGGGCGTGGTTTGTGATGATCGTGCGCGAGACTTCACGGCCATAGGTGGCGTCGAGCTGCGACATGCTCTGGATGATCGGCAGCAGGCGGATGTTGTAGCCGGCCATGTAGGACACTGCCGAGGCGATGATCTCGACCTTGCCGATCGAGGTGAATTCGTCCATCAGCAGCAGGCACTGGTACTTCAGGTCCGGGTTGGACTTGGGCAGTTCCTTGGTGTTGAGGTTGATCAGCTGGCTGAAGAACAGGTTGATGATCAGGCGGCTCTCGGCCAACTTGTTCGGCTGGATGCCGATGTAGATGGTCATCTTCTTCTTGCGGACGTCGGTCAGCAGGAAGTCGTTGCAGCTGGTGGCCTTGTCCAGCACCGGATTGATCCAGGGGTTCAGCGGCTCCTTGAAGGTGCCCAGGATCGAGGCGAAGGTCTCATCGGCCTGCGACAGCATGTTGGCGAACGCCGAACGTGCGTTGGCACTGAGGAACGGCCGCTCCGACAGGGTCTTGAGGTACTTCTTCAGCTCGCTGCCGTCGCCGGAGGACAACCGGTACACCGCACCGAGCGTCGGCGTGCCCGAGCCGCCCGGGAAGCCGCTGCTGCGCTCATCGTCCCAGTTCTCGAACAGGTACAGGGTGAAGGCCATGAACGCGTTGCGTGCCTGGCTGACCCAGAATTTCTGGTCCTCGGCCCCGTCCGGATACAGCATCGCAGCAATGCTCATCAGGTCCGAGACGCGGAAGGCCGGATCGTCGGAGACGTAGCTGAGCGGGTTCCAGCGGTGCGTGCGCCGATCCTCGGCGAAGGGATTGAACAGGTAGATCTCCTGGCCCTGGCTGGCGCGCCAGCCGCTGGTCAGGTCGAAGTTCTCCTGCTTGATGTCCAGCACCACCAGTGATTCGCCGTACTCCAGCAGGTTCGGGATGACCACGCCCACGCCCTTGCCCGAGCGGGTCGGCGCGGCCAGGATCACGAACTGCTGCCCATCCAGGCGCACCAGCTTTCCGCCATGGCTGCCGACCACGATGCTCTGGCCGGTCTTCTTGAACATGCCGTGCTTGGCCAGGTCGGCGCCGGTGGCGAAGCGCGCGTCGCCGTGCAGCGAGCGCTTGTCCTTCTTCAGCAGCAGCACCAGGCCGGTCACCATCAGCACCAGCAGGGGCAGGCCGAAGCCCACGTAGCCGGCCCATTTGATCTTGCCCACGAAGGGCGCAACCTGCGGTTGGCCGATGGCGTGGAAATACTGGTAGTACGTATTCCAGGTGAACAGCTTGGTGTCCAGCCCCAGGAACAGCAGGGTCAGATAGCCGGAAAACACGAAACCAAGCAGCAGGGTCGCCACCGTGATGATGGCGATGAGCAGATACTTCTTACTGGGCAACACCCGAATCCTCCATGATGCGCACGCGGCGCGACGGCCTAGCGGTGGCGCCAGCGCGACGCCTTCTTCCGCAGGTGGTTCTCGTTCTCCAGCCCGGGCTCCTCGCCCTCCTCACGCACCAGTTGCAGCAAGCGTTGGCGCGCTTCGGCCAGTGATATCAGGTCGGTCAGACGATCCCCATCGTCGGCGACGACCGCATGGCCGACCACATCGCCCGGAGCGTACACCGGCGCGTAGGACACCGCTACCAGCTGATAACGCCCGCGCACCTCCAGCACGTGCCTGAACTCCTGCATCGATCCGCCTCCTTGTTTGAGCAACGCCACAGCCCCCTGCTCCGCCATCATGCCCGCAGGCATGTCATCTGCGCATGCACACCCGTCCAGGTCCGCGCCGCGTCAGCCGCAGGGATTCGGTGGACCATTCCGTCGCGGACGCGGCATCGCCACGGATCAAACACTGATTTACCCCCAGCGTGGCTGCTCCTGTTGCGGTGCAGCAGTACAATGTCGGGCTCCCCGCCCCATCGCGCCCCCCGCATGAGCCCCAACTCTTCCCTGGCTGCGCGGCTGACGCCCCGTCAGCGCACCCTGATCATCCTCGCCCTGTCGCTGGGTGGCTTCGCCATCGGTACCAGCGAATTCGCCAGCATGGGCCTGATGCTGGAGATCAGCCGCGGCCTGTCGATTTCCGAAACCCAGGTCGGACACCTGATCAGCGCCTATGCCATCGGCGTGGTGGTCGGCGCCCCGATCCTCGCCTTCGTCGGCGCCAGCTTCCCGCGCCGCAAGCTGCTGTTGGCGCTGATGGGCTTCTACGCGGTCGGCAACCTGGCCAGCGCGCTGGCACCGAACTACGGCACGATGCTGGTGGCACGCTTCGTCGCCGGCCTGCCGCATGGCGCCTACTTCGGCGTTGCGATGCTGGTGGCTGCGGCGATCAGCCCTGCCGGCCAGCGCGGCCAGGCAATGTCGCGGGTGCTGCTGGGCCTGTCGATCGCGATCCTGGTCGGCAACCCGTTGACCACCTGGCTGGGCCAGCAGCTGAGCTGGCGCACCGCCTTTGCCCTGGTCAGCGTGCTGGCCATTGCCACCGTGGCGATGATCGCGCGCTTCCTGCTGCCGGACCCGGACGAAGTGCGCACCTCGCCGATGCGTGAGCTGCGCGCCTTCAACACCACCCAGGTGTGGCTGGCGCTGGCAATCGGCGCGGTCGGCTTCGCTGGCATGTTCTGTGTGTTCACCTACCTGGCGCCCACCCTGGTGCAGGTCACCGGCGTGGCCGAATCGTGGATGCCGCTGGCGGTGGGCGTGTTCGGCATCGGCGCGATCATCGGCAACATCGCCGGTGGCTGGCTGGTGGACAAGTTCCACTTCAAGGCCGCCGCCGTGGTGCTGCTGTGGTCGATCGTGATGCTGCTGCTGTATCCGCTGGCCGCGCAGTCGGTGTGGACCATCGGCCCGATGATCATCACCGTCGGCACCATGGGCGCGCTGGCGGCGGTGCTGCAGACCCGCCTGATGGATGTGGCCGGTGAAGCGCAGACGCTGGCGGCCGCCTCCAACCACGCCGCGTTCAATACCGCCAATGCGCTCGGCCCGTGGCTGGGCGGCATGGCGATCAGCGCCGGCTTCAGCCCGGCCAGTACCGGCTATGTCGGCGCAGCCACCGCGATCGGCGGCCTGCTGCTGTGGTGCGTGGCAGTGACGCTGGACAAGAAGCGCAAGACTGCCGTCGCCGGCAGCCACTGAAGAAACCGCGCCGGGTCGTCAGTCGCTGCCCAAGCGGCGGCGGCGATCCGGACGCAGCAATGCGGTATCGCCGGCCGCCAGGGTCGGCCGCGCCAGCTCACCGCGCTTCACGCGGTCCAGCACCCGCCGCGAATTGGCTGCACAGTCGATGCCGTCCGGCCGTGCCTGGATATCCCCGATCAGGGCCAGCAGGTGCGCCCGGCTCTCTGCCAACCGCAGCTGCAACGCCTCGATGTCGGCCACCTTCTGCTGCAGCATCGTGATCAACGCATCATGCTGCCACTGGCCCATGTCCGGCGGCAGCAGGGCGCGGATCTCTTCCAGGCTGAAGCCTGCACGCTGCGCGCCCGTGATCAGCTCCAGCAGCAGCACCGCCTGTTCCGGATAGTCGCGGTAGCCATTGGCCTGGCGCTGCACCACCAGCAGCCCCGCGTCTTCATAGAAGCGGATGCGCGACGCCGCGAGGCCCGTGAGGCGGGCCAGCTCACCGATCTTCATCTGTATGAATCCTCGACATCGGAGCCTGTTGACCTTCAATCAAACTTGAAGGTTAGCGTAGCGCCATTCCCCTGTCCTGGAGCTGTCCGATGTCGCTGTTCTCCCCCCTGGCACTGCCCTCCGGTGCCGTGATCCGCAATCGCATCGCCAAGGCCGCGATGGAGGAAAACATGGCCGACGCCGACCATGCGCCTTCAGCAGCGCTGCTGCAGCTCTACCAGCGCTGGGCCGACGGTGGCGCCGGCCTGATCATCACCGGCAACGTGATGGTGGATGGCCGCGCCATGACCGGGCCCGGCGGCGTGGTGCTGGAAGATGATCGCCACCTCGACCGTTTCATCGCCTGGGCAGAAACGGTGCGCTCGCGGGGCGCGCAGATGTGGATGCAGATCAACCATCCCGGGCGGCAGATGCCGGCCGCGCTCGGCCAACCCACCCTCGCGCCGTCAGCCGTCGCGCTGGAGATGGGCGCGCTGTCCAAGCAGTTCGCACCGCCGAAAGCGATGACCGAGGACGAGATCGCATCGGTGATCGCACGCTTCATCCGCAGCGCCGAGCTGGCCGAGCGCGCCGGATTCAGTGGCGTGGAGATCCATGCTGCGCACGGCTACCTGCTCAGCCAGTTCCTGTCGCCCCTGTCCAACCGCCGCGACGACCGCTGGGGTGGCAGCCTGCACAACCGTGCGCGCCTGCTGCTGGAGATCGTGCAGGGCGTACGCGCCACCGTGTCGCCCGCGTTCGCGGTGGCCGTGAAGCTCAACTCCGCCGATTTCCAGCGCGGCGGCTTCTCGCCCGAGGATGCGCGCGCAGTGGTGGAAATGCTGGCGCCGCTCGGCGTGGACCTGGTCGAGCTGTCCGGTGGCAGCTACGAAGCACCGGCCATGACCGGCGCTGCACGCGACCAGCGTAGCCTGGCCCGGGAAGCGTACTTCCTCGAATTCGCACGCGAGATCGCCTCGGTGGCGACGATGCCGCTGATGGTCACCGGGGGCATCCGCCGTCACGCCGTGGCCGAGCAGGTACTGGACAGCGGTGTGGCCATGGTCGGCATCGCCACTGCGCTGGCGATCGAGCCGGATCTGCCGCAACGCTGGCAGCAGGGCCGCGACCCGGTGCCGACACTGCGCACCATCGACTGGCGCAGCAAGCCGTTGGCCGCCAGCGCACACATGGCCGCAGTGAAATACCAGCTGGCACGACTGAGCACGCGCCGGCCCACGGCACCCGGCGTTTCGCCCGTCTGGGCACTGCTGCTGGCACAGGCGGTCGCAAAGTGCCGGACCCGCCGTTACCGGCGCTGGATCGGCGCCCGGGCCATCGCGCACTGAGCCACGCGGTCTTCTCATCGCCGCAGCGATGCTCCACCATCTGCAGGATCGGCGGCAGTCCGCCGCCGGTCGCAGCACGGAGACGGAACCCACGTGGCAGCAGGATCGACCAAGAACCGCGAGAAGCTGCTCGACGACCTGCTCTCGCTGGGCCGCAACTGGGCCCTTGCCATCGCCATCGCCGGTGCCGGAGCGGCCGTCCACTACAACGAATCGGTCTATGAGGCCGGGCTCTGGCGTGGCCTGCTGCCCACGCTCTGCTTCCTGGTCGCGATCATCTGGATCGTGCTCAGCATCATCCGCTTCGACCTGACCATCCAGCAGCACTTCGAGCGCAAGCTGTCACGCTGGCTCAGCCGCCTGCTGTACGTGGCCCTGCTCGGCACCGGCATCACCGCCGTGCTCTTCGTGACCGAACTGGCATCCAACAACCACATCGCACGGATGTGCGACTCGGTGGCCAACGAACCCGGCAGCCGCATCCACAGGTCCAGCGAATGCCAGCGCCTGTACCAGCACCGGGCGGCGTACCGGCAGCGCCTGGAATCGGCCGAGGGTGAGTTCGACTGAGCGGGCTTCATCGCGCTCTTCGCGCGCGATGAACACATTTCGTGGATGTGCATTTCGGCACAGTGCAGCCGACGCCGCGTTGTCGGCCTGCTCCGGACCCGCAATGCACCACCACCGCGTACCTGCCCGCCATGATGGCATCGCCTTGCAGGCCGGCATGCTGGGCAGCGTGTTGGGCGTAGTGCTGTTCAAGGCCATCGCATTGTCTGCGTTGGCGGCCGGTTCGATGATGGGAATCGGGCTGTGGATGGTCGCCTGCGCGCTGCTGGCTGCGTGGGCGCTCGCCGCCTATCTGGCCTGCCTGGCACTGAGCCGACGCGTGTTCGTGCTGATGCTGGCACTGTGCGCGGTATTGATGATCTGCATCGCCTGACCCGGCAGGCGCCGGACTATCGCGCACCTGTTACAGAATAACAAGTGTAGTTGGTCCGATTGTGCATGCCCAGTGTCACGGATTTGAATTCCATGGCCATCCCGGCATCACCCGAGACCCCCCCATGAACCTGCAGCCTCCACTCCGCGCCGCCCTCATTGCCATCGCCCTGGCGTCGCTCAGCGCCTGCGCCACCTATGACGACAGCGCCATGCATCAGGCCTGCCAGGAGTCGCCGCACCTGAAGGACCTGCCGCGCGAGGTCGCTGCCCGCGAGAGCCGCTGCAACAAGGGCATGGAAGTGTGGTCGAACGAGCGCAAGGGCAGTGACAAGCCGATCGACCTGAGCGGCAAGAAGAAGGACCTGTAACCGGAAACGGCGCAGCCGGCGTCGGCTGCGCCGCTGTCACGCGCATCAACCTGCTGCCGCCGGACCGAACCAGCGCAGCAGGGCCTCACGCAGCCCGGCCTCGGCGTCATCGGCATTGCAGGCCCAGGCAACGATGCCATCCGGGCGCACCAGCATTGCACCCAGGCCCAACGGATTGTCTTCGGCCGCAATTACGCAGGCAACGCACTTTCGCCAGCTTCCAGCAACGGCCCCCAGGGAAGATGCCGGGGCGAACTGCAGCAACACGCCCTGCCCCGTTCGCAGCACCTCCCCCATACGGCGGCCCTCGGCCAGCCGGACGTCAGGTGTGCTGCACCCGACCAATGGATGGATGCCGCCCAGGTCCACCTGCTGCGCTACGCCCCAGACCCGCTCAGCCAGATACGTGGCGCCGTCATGGGTTTCGGCCAGCTCGGCGATCACCGCCGCCAACGCGCGCGAGCCGGCGCCCGGCCGCATCAGCGCAACCTGCGCACGCGACCAGTCCAGCACCTTCGCACCGATCGGATGCCGCTCGGCCGTGTAACTGTCAAGCAGCCCATCATCGGCCGTACCGCGCACCACCGCCGCCAGCTTCCAACCAAGATTCATCGCGTCGCCGATGCCAAGATTGAGCCCCTGGCCACCCAGCGGCGAGTGCACATGCGCAGCATCACCGGCCAGCAGCACGCGGCCGATGCGATAGGTCTCGGCCTGACGCGCGCCGTCGGTCCAGGTGCTCGACAGCTGCAGCGCGGTGATCGTTGCCTCGCGACCGGAGACACGCCGCAACAGCGCCTGTGCGCTGGCCTGGTCGAGTGGCTTGCGATGACCGGCTCCACCGTCGAAGTCGGCCAGTGCCACCACGCCCGGTGGATTGAAATTGCACATGCCTTGATCGGTGTACTGCCGACCTGGCGTCAGTACCGTCGGGTCGTCCAGCTCGACCCGCAACGAGTGCCCGGTGAATTCAGGGGCGGTGCCGACGAAACTGAAGCCGCATTGCTTGCGCACGGTGCTGCGGCCACCATCGCAGCCCACCAGCCAGCGTCCACGAACCGTTGCACCCGTGGTCTCGACGACCACCTCCGCCTCGCCCGGGTGGACGGCCTGCACCGCACTCCCGCGCTCGATGCGGACTCCCAGTGCGATTGCTCGCTCTGCCAACACGGCTTCCAGCGCCTGCAGTTCCACCGCCATCTGGGTGGGCACTGGCGTCGGCAGGCGATGGCGCCAGCGCGCGCTGTCCACGTTGTCCAGGGCAAAAGGAATGCCGGCGAAGTGGCCGCCCAGCGGCCGCGGTTGCGCCAGCCAATGGGCGGTGCCGGGCGGCGGCGCGCCCTTGTCCGGCTTCAGCACCTGACCGGCGGCCACTGCGTCCAGCAGGCCGCGTCGATCCAGTGCCTCCAGGGTGGGCGCGTTCAAGCCGCGCAGGCCAAAGGGCAGCCGCTTCAAGGGTGTCTCGGGTGACTCTGCCTGCTCCAGCAGCATGACCGAACAGCCGGCCTGGGCCAGCTCGCAGGACAGGAACAGGCCGACCGGGCCGGCCCCGGCGATGACGACGTCGTACAACATGGGGTTTCCCTGTGAGCGCCGGGCCGGCGCTCTGGCGACGCCAATGTTACACTCGGTGTACGTTTCCACAAGTGAACCGCCCATGACCCCGCCTCCGGGCCGTCGCGAGCAGCGCAAGACCGAGACCCGACAGACCATTTCGGACGTCGCTACCGAACTGATCATCCGGCGTGGTTTCGAGTCCGTGTCCATGTCCGAGATCGCCGATGCGGCCGGGGTCTCGCGCAAGACGGTCTTCAATTACTTCGCCAGCAAGGAAGACCTGGTATTCGACCGCGATGAGGAGGCCCGGACCCTGCTTCGCGAAGGCATGGCGGCGCGCCGTGACATGACCCCGTTGGCCGCCTTCCAGTCGCTGGTGAGGGAGCTGCTCGACAACGGCCATCCCCTGTTGCGGATCAACTCCGGTGCAGCGGCCTTCTGGGCCACCGTGGCCGACAGTCCGGTGCTGGTGGCGCACGCGCGACGGCTGCAGGCACTGCTGGCCGACGACCTGGCGCAGCTGATGGCCGACGCCGCCGGCCGGCCGGCGGATGACGCCGAGGCACGCCTGGGCGCGGCGATGCTGCTGGCGTCGATGGTGGCGGCCTACCAGAAAGGACTGGCCAGCCAGCAGGCTGGCGAGGATCCGCGCCAGGCGATGCTGCAGCTGATCGTGCGCGGCGGTACCGGCGTGCTGGTGGCCTTGGCCGGTACCCCGTATACCGATCCGGGCCTGCGTCCATAGCGCATTCGGGGGATAGGTTTCGAAGTGTTGCAAATGCTAATCTTTCTCATTTGCAACCGACCCCTACCCCTCATGCCCCTTCCAAACCCGCTGAAGCGCGCACTCTGCCTGGCGCTGCCCCTTTCCCTGGCAACGCCTGCACTGGCCTCCGGGGCCTCCGCTGACGCCCCGAAGGACCTGGACAAGGTCGAAGTCCGAGGCCGCGCGCAGACCCTGTACCGCGCCAACGATGCGGCCGTCGGCACCCGCACCGATACCCCGCTGGAACTGGTGCCGCAGTCGATCCAGGTCGTGCCGCGCGAGCTGATCGACGACCAGGCCGCGCGCCAGGTCACCGATCTGTACCGCAGCATCAGCGGCATCAGCTTCTTCAGCTATGCCGGCGTCACTCTGCGCGGTTTCCGCCAGGAGAACGTGCTCTACGACGGCCTGCGAGGCGATCCCTATGCAGGCTTCTCGGTGCCGCAACTGTTCAACATCGAACGCGTGGAAGTGCTGAAGGGTCCGGCCGGTGCGCTGTACGGCGGTGGTGATGCGGGCGGGGTCATCAACTATGTAACGCGCAAGCCCAAGGCGCGCGCCGAACGCCGCATCGAGCTGCAGGCAGGCGACAAGGACTTCCGCGCCGGATCGATCGAAGGCACCGGCCCCCTGAATGCCAGCGGCAGCATCCGCTATCGCGCCGGCCTCTATGCCGACAGCGAGCAGGGCGTGCGCTGGAATGCCGACAGCGAAAGCGTGATCGGCGATGCCTCGCTGGCCTTCGACGTTGGCCAGACCGGCGAGCTGGTGCTGCAGTTCACCGACATCACCCAGAACCTGGGCGGCAACCGCCTGCGCGGCGTGCCGGTGAACGATGCCGGCAGCTTCCTGACCGACCGCCGCTGGAACCACAACGAGGCCAGTGACTTCCTCGACATGCGCGCCAAGGTCGCACTGGCGCAGTATCGCTTCGCACCGCGCGACAACCTGGACGTGGACATTGCCGCGCGCTGGTTCAGCAACAACGAGCACCAGATGTACCACGAGCCGATGGGGCTGATTGATCGTGATCGCGACGGCGTGGCCGAGTGGATGACGCGCCAGCTGCGCAACCAGATCCGTGACAACACTGCCTTCACCGCCAGCGGCAATGCCGTCTGGCGGATCAACACCGGCCGTATCGAACACAAGGTGCTGTTCGGTGCCGACGTGTATCAGCTCGACGCCGACTTCACCGCGCAGACTGCCAACAGCGCCGACCTGGCACGCGGCGCCGGCCCGGTGCGCGGCATCGATCTGTTCAAGCCGGTCTATGGCGCGAGCACCTGGCACGACTACAACCTGGCCGCTCTGCCCTGGCGCAGCACCGCCACCCGCAGCAAGCGCTACGGCGGCTATCTGCAGGATGAGCTGGCACTGGGCGCGCGCTGGCATGTGCTGGCCGGACTGCGCTGGGATGGCTTCAAGGATGAGGACCGCATGGGTGGCAGCAGCGTGGATGGCAACGATCTCAGCTGGCGTCTCGGCAGCACCTTTACCATCCGGGACGGTTTGAACCTGTATGCCAACGTCGCCAGCGGGTTCGTGCCGCAGAGTGCCGCCAACCAGAACCCCGCGGCCGGCGGGCCGTTCGACGCCGAGCGCAGCAGGCAGTGGGAAGTCGGGCTGAAGTCCCTGCTCGCAAACCGCGTCACCTTGAACATGGCGGCCTACCGCATCGACCGCAGCAACATCGTGCAGGCCACCGGTGAAGTACGGAACGGCGTGAACCAGCTGGCCGCGCTGGGCCTGGTACGCAGTACGGGCATGGAACTGGACCTGCTGGCCGACGTCACCGAGCGCTGGGTGGTGAACCTGACCTACGCCTACAACGATGCACGGGTGAAGGATGCCGGACCGAATGGCATCACCAATGCCTCCGGCGACCGCTTCGCAAATGCGCCACGCAACAAGCTCGGCCTGTGGACGCGCTACGACCTGCCATCGATCAACTCTGCCATCGGCTTCGGCGCCGATCATGTCGGCGAGCGTGTCAGCCTGGATGGGCAGGCGGTGAAGGCCTACACGGTGTTCGACATGAGCTGGAAGACCACGTGGAAGCAGTGGCAGTTCCAGGCCAACGTCAAGAATCTGTTCGACAAGGTATATGCGGCCAGCGGCTTCATCGAACGCAACGGGCATTTCCCGGGCGAGCCGCGGCGGGTGTATGTGCAGGCGGCGTACAACTTCTGAGCGAAGCCACCTACGTCGCCTGCCCGGACGGTAGACCACCCCAATTCAGGTATCCTTGCGCGCAGTCAGCCACGCCTTCATGCGACCGCTGCGGTGCAGCATCGACGTTGCCGACGAACACACGATTCACCATGGATGTTTCAACGTAGTCACAGGGGAAAATGGATGAAGAAGTTCCTGTTCGCGGCGATCATCGCCGTGTCGCTGGCGGGTTGTACCACCAATCCGCCGCTCAATTTCTCGGTCCCGAACGTCGGGGTCAGCAGCAAGAAGATTGATGGCGAACTGAAGTCGCTGACGGTCACGCTGGCACGTCCGGATGAAGCCAAGGGCAAGATTCCCGCGCAGGCCCAGCACGAAGTGCCGCAGATGTGGCAGAACGCGCTGACCGAAGCGCTCAATAAGATGGCGGTGTTCCGCGACGACGCACCGGTGAAGTTGAGCCTGTCGGTGAAGATCCTGGCGATCGACATTCCCAGCTTCGGTGCATCGATGACCACCAAGACGATCGCCCGCTACGAGCTGATCGATCGTGCAACCGGCAGCATCGTCTACACCCAGGATGTCAGCGCATCCGGCGAAGTTCCGTTCAACTATGCCTTTGCAGGCGTAATCCGTGCCCGCGAGTCGATCAGCCGCTCGGCACAGAACAACATCGCCCAGTTCCTGCAGGCGCTGGAAACCGTGGACATTACCAAGCCGATGTTCCCGAACAAGCAGGAAGCGCCATGAAGCGCCTGCTGGTGGCTGCATCCGTTGCTGCGATGCTGACGGCCTGCGCGCCAAATGTGCGTACGGACAGTTATTCCATCGGTTCAGTGGGACAGGTCAATCGAACTGTCGGCGGTACGGTCATCAGCGTCCGTGCGGTCAGTATTGACGGCTCACAGGGCGGTGGTGCTGTTGCCGGCGCTGCGGCAGGCGGTGTGGCCGGCTCCACCATCGGCGGCAGCGACCAGGCGGCGGCCATCGGTGCCATTGGCGGCCTCGTGGTCGGCGCTATTGCCGGTGCAGCCTCCGAACGCGCACTCTCGCAGGCCAAGGGCCTGGAATACGTTGTGCAGACGGAGAACGGCAACCTGATGACGGTTGTGCAGGGCCCCGATCCGCTGTTCACCACCGGCATGCGGGTCCTGGTGCTGTATGGATCGCCCTCACGCATCATTGCCGATCCGCGACAAGCGAAGACAGCGCCGTAACCCCCAACAATGCCCCTTTCGAGGGGCATCGTTGTATTGGATATCGAGGGGGAGGTGGCAACCCACCTCCCCTGCCCAGGTCAGTGCGAGCAGGACACCAGCATCGAGCGGGTGGCCATCTGGGTGGAGGTGAACCCGTTCTTGTTCCCCACGGCGATGGCATTGCCGTCGTCGCCATCCTTGCTGAAGACCACATAGCCGCTTGGGCACATCTGCCCGGCCTTCTCGTAGCAGCCACTCCAGGAGCTGGAGCCGCTGCAGTCGATGGAAACGCCACGGCGTCCATCGGGGGTGACGGTCATCCTGGCGGTGGTGCAGCCACTCAGCGCGGCCACGAACAACAACGGAACGAACAACTTCATGGGTACTCCAGGGATTGGGGATCGGCAAGAGGGCGCCAAGGCTGGAGTGCCCGGATTGCGCGAACCTTGCGCCAGGCGGCCCGCGCCGCAGCGGTGTTGCGGCGTCACCGGCAGGCCCCGAAGGCACGCCATGTTCACGCAATGTTCCTGTAATACGGTGCCGGCGCGTGCCGACTCCGCCCCCTTGCGCCCCCTTTCCCGCCCGACCCCCGCCGATGCACATCCTGCTGATCGAAGACGAAGCCGAACTGGCAGCCACCCTGAAGTCTGCCTTGCAGCGCGAGCGCTACGTCGTGGACCTGGCCAGCACCCTGGCCCTGGCCCGCGAAGCAGCGCTTTCCGGATCGCACGACCTGGTGCTGCTGGACCGCACCCTGCCCGATGGTGACGGTCTGGGGCTCATTCCCGTACTGCGCGGACGCAATCCCGGAGTGCCGATCATCGTGCTCAGCGCACTGGGGCAGTTGCCGGACCGCATCGCCGGCCTGGATGAGGGCGCCGACGACTACCTGGCCAAGCCCTTCGCGCTGGAAGAACTGTTCGCGCGGATCCGCGCGGCCGGGCGCCGTCCGAGCGGCATGCAGGTGGAGCCGGTGAGCATCGGCCGGCTGCTGTTCGACCCCACCTCGGGCGAGGCCAGCGTGGGCGGACAGCGACTGGAGCTTCCGCGCCGCGAGATCCGAGTGTTGGCGGCCCTCGCCCGCCGGCTGGGCCGCACCGTGCTTCGCGAATCCATCGAGATGGCGGTGTACGGCTTCGACGACGGCATCCATTCCAATACGCTGGACTCGCATGTCTCACGCCTGCGGCGCAAACTGGCCGACGCAGATGCGGGGGTGGAAATCCATGCCATCCGGGGTGTCGGCTATCTGATGCGGGAAACGAAGTAATGGCGCGTCGTCCCTCGCTGAAGCGCCCGCTGATCGTCAAAACGCTAATCTACCAGCTGCTCGCACTGCTGGTGGCGTTCTTCGCATTGCTGATGGTGCTGGTGCGTGTCGACAGCGGTGGCTACTACACCATCCAGACCTTCGCCCCGGTGGCGGCAGAGGCCGTTCATCGCGACAGCAAGGGCGAGCTGTATGTGGAACGCACGCCGGAGCTGGCCGAACTGCTGAAGATCGTCCCCGGCGCGTGGTTCATCGCCGAGGATGAACATGGGCGCCATGTGACGTTCGGCCATGTTCCGCCCGCCTATGCCTCGCTGGTCGGCGCTCTCGACGGCATTCCCTATGGCGACCTGCGCGGACGCGGCCGCAACGACGGCCTGGCCGTGGTGATACGCCAGCACAGCGGCCCTGCCGGCAAGCTGACCATCATGGCCCATGGCGAAACCGATTCGCTGACCTGGCAGATGGCGTTGGCCGCACACATCATCACCCTGCCGATCTTCCTGCTGCTGGGCCTGGCCACCATCATCCTGACCCCGATCATCGTGCGTCGCGCCCTGGCCGGCGTCGAACGCATCGCACAGGAAGCCCGCAACATCTCCGCCAGCCGTCGCGGCATCCGCCTGACAGAGACCGCCGTACCGGTAGAGATCGCACCGCTGGTGACTGCGGTGAACGAAGCGCTGGACCGCCTGGACGAAGGGCACGAACGGCAGCGCCGCTTCATCGCGGCCGCCGCCCATGAACTGCGTACGCCGATCGCCATCCTGCGGGTGAAGATCGATGCCACCGACGATTCCACCTCACGCAGCCTGGCCGTGGAAGTCGCTCGGCTGGCAACGCTGGCCGAGCAGCTCCTGGACCTGCATCGCATGGAAGCAGAGGGGCCGAAGGACTCCCTCAACCTCGCCCGCGTGGCCAAACGGGTCGTCGCCGATCTGGCCCCCCTGCTGATCCAGTCCGACAGGACGGTCGCCGTGGCGGTGGAACCGAACTTCCCGGTGCTGGGCGAGTCCGGCGCCATCGAACGGGTGCTCTCCAACCTGGTACTGAATGCCGCCGAGCACGGTGGGCGCCATATCATCGTGCGCGTGCAGGGCAGCTGCCTTGAGGTGGAAGACGATGGACCCGGCATTCCGGTCGACCAGCGCGAACGCGTATTCGAGCCCTTCCAACGCCTGCGCCCCCGGCAGACAGGCGCCGGATTGGGTTTGAACCTGGTGCGGCAGGTGATCGACCGCCACGGCGGCCACGTCACGATTCTGGATGCGCCCGGTGGTGGCGCCCTGATACGCGTCGAGTTCCCCCTGCATCCAGGCGTCACCCGCGCGTCGACGCCGGAGCACTGAGCGTACTGCTTCCACGTGGATGACTCCGCGCGGATGACTATTGGCTGTCCACGCGCTGCGACTGTGGTTGATGCGCAAGGTTGCGGCAATGTTCGCTGCCCAGCATCGAGGTGAGCAGCACAACAGGTGCTGCGTCCGGAACTGACAGGAAGCCAGCATGTGACACAGGGAGCTCCTCCACCGCCCTCTTCCATACCTGCCCCGCCGCCTCGGAATGCGCCCAGCCTGACCGCCGCAGCATGGAACTGCCGCGCGCACGCACGCCGCGCGCGTGGGCTTGATCACTGGCCGCACTGGCTGCGGATGATTCCCGAACGCGAGCGGACAGGCGTGCTGATCCGCCTGTTCACCGCGCTTCTCCTGCTGTTCCCCGGCCTTGCGCTGGTGGCTTCCACGTATCGGCACGGGTACGTGACGGCCCTCGCCGTGGTGGTGTTCGTCGCCGTGCACGCCACAGTGCACGTGCTGGCGGCATGGCGGAGGGCTGCCTCGCGCCCCGCTCCCCCGCTCCTGCATGCCCTGGATGCGCGTGCAGCCACCGTCATGCTTGCCGCCTCGTTGCTGACCGTCGCGATCAGCGCAGCAGCCGCGAGGTTGCCCGCCACTGCGTGTGCCGCACTGCTGGCCGGCGCGGTGCTGCAGCTCTGGAGCCTGCGCACGGCGACGCAACGATTGCGCCACGCGCTGCTGGCAATCGGCAGCATGCTCCAGTTCATTGCGATGGCACTGCTCACGCTCGGCATTGCCCACTGAAACGTCCGCACCACCGCAAGGTTCGCGCAATCCAGCGCATCGAGACTCGACCACCATCCACACCTGTCACCCCAGGCGTGCATTCCAACCGTCTCGAGGATCCACGATGCCCCGTCCCTTCCGGATGCCGCGCCGATGAGCGCCGCACCGCGCAACCGCCGCCGTGTGCTGATCATTGCCGCCGCACTCCTGTGCGCCACGCTCGCGCTCGTCGCCTGGCTCCGGCCCGCACCACCACCGCAGCTGCAGGTGGCACCGGTAACCCGGGGCAACATTGAACAGGTCGTGGAAGCCACCGGAACGCTGAAGCCCTCGCGGCTGGTCAGCGTGGGCGCGCAGGTCTCCGGCCGCATCGAGGCCCTGCATGTGAAGCTGGGCGACAAGGTGAAGGCCGGCGATCCGATTGCCGATATCGATTCGCGCACCCAGCGCAACGCATTGCTGAGCGCGCAGGCAGCACAGCGCACTGCGCGCGCCAACCGTGACGCGCTGGCCACCGACCTGCGCCAGCTCGAGCTGACATTGCACCGACAACAGCAGCTGGTGACCTCGCAGCTGGTGGCACGCGCCGACGTCGATGCGGCCAAGGCCAAGGTCGATGCCACCCGGGAACAGATCGCCGCGCTGGAGGGTGAGATCGTGCAGCGGCAGACCGACGTGGATATCGCACAGACCAACCTCGAGTACACCCGTATCACCGCCCCCACCGACGGCACCGTGCTGGCCGTGGTCGCGCGCCAGGGGCAGACCGTGAACGCTGTTCAGAGCGCACCGACCATCGTGATGCTGGGCAACCAGGACATCATGACGGTCTACGCGGAAATCTCCGAGGCGGATGTCGTGCACACGTCCATTGGCCAGGAAGCGTTCTTCACCATTCTTGGCGACGCAGGACGTCGCTACAGCAGCACGCTTCGCGACATTGCGCCGGCTCCGGAATCGATCACCCAGGAAGACGCCTCCGCCCTAGCTTCACCCGCGACCGCCGGTGGCAGCCGCACCGCCATGTACTACAACGGGCAGTTCGACGTGGCCAACGCCGATGGCCGCCTGCGCAGCTACATGACCGCGCAGGTGCGCATCGTGCTGGGTCGCGCCGACAATGTCCTGACGCTTCCTTCCGCCGCGCTGGGTGCACGCGCGGCCGATGGCAGCTACAGCGTGCAGGTGCGTGGTGCCGACGGGCACGCCCATGCCCGCCGCATCACCACCGGGCTGGACGACCAGATCCAGGTGGAAGTACGCAGCGGCCTGAAAGAGGGCGAACAGGTGGTGCTGGCGCAGGCCCAGGACGATGCCACCACTGCACACGTGCCGTCGAAATGAGCACATCCACCACCGCCCCCTTGCTGCGCGTACGCGGCGTACGCCGCGAGTTCGCGGCCGGCGAGCAGACACTGGTCGTGCTCGATGGCGTGGACCTGGACATCCACGCAGGCGAACTGGTGGCCATCGTGGGCCAATCCGGCTCGGGCAAGTCCACGCTGATGAACATCCTCGGCTGCCTGGATCGCCCCTCCGCGGGGGCATACCAGATCGACGGACGTGAAACCGCACAGATGTCGCCCGATGAACTGGCCGAACTGCGCCGCGAGCACTTCGGCTTCATCTTCCAGCGCTATCACCTGCTGACCGACCTGACCGCATTGGGCAATGTAGAAGTACCTGCGATCTATGCGGGCATGCCGGCGGCCTCCCGCCACGCCCGCGCGGCCGAGCTGTTGGCGCGGCTGGGCCTGGGCGAACGTATGCAGCATCTGCCCGGCGAACTGTCAGGTGGTCAGCAGCAGCGTGTTTCGATTGCACGCGCACTGATGAACGGCGGCGCGGTGATCTTCGCCGATGAGCCGACCGGAGCGCTGGACACCCACTCCGGAAAGGAGGTGATGAAGATCCTGGGCGAGCTGCATGCCGAGGGCCACACCGTGGTGCTGGTGACCCACGACATGGCCGTGGCCGAGCACGCCCAGCGCATCATCGAGATCCGCGATGGCCGGATTGTCGATGATCGTGCCACGGGCAGGGCTTCGGCCGCGGATGGGTCAGCGGCGGCCCCGCCGCAGCGCGGCACTGGCAGCGGCTGGCAGGCGGTGCGTGACCGCTTCGCGGAAGCGTTCCGCATGGCCCTGCGCGCAATGAACGCGCACCGCATGCGCACCTTCCTGACCATGCTCGGCATCATCATCGGCATTGCGTCGGTGGTCTCGGTGGTCGCACTGGGTACCGGCGCGCGCCAGGCCATCCTGTCCAACATTTCCTCGCTGGGCACCAATACCATCGAGATCTACCCCGGATCCGGCTTTGGCGACCTGCATTCGGCACGGGTGGAAACGCTCACCCCCGGCGACAGCGTGGCCCTGGCCGGACAGCCGTTCGTGGACAGCGCTACGCCCGGTGTGGCCACCACGGGCACCGCGCTGCGCGGCAACCGCTCGGCCAGCGTGCAGGTGCAGGGCGTCAGCGAGCAGTACTTCCGCGTGCATGGCCTGAAGCTGGGCGAAGGTGACTTCTTCGGCCCTGCCGCCATAGCCGGCTATCAGCAGGTGGTGGTGATCGATGCCAATACCCGCGCCCGCTTCTTCGCTGCGGCGGACAACCCCATCGGCCAGACCCTGCTGCTGGGCAACGTGCCGGTTCGCGTGGTGGGCGTGGTGAAGAAGGATGCCGGCGCGGTCGGCGACGCCTCGTTGCTGCGGGTGTGGCTGCCCTACACCACCACCATGGCACGGATGCTGGGGCAGAGCCACGTTTCCAGCATCACCGTGCGCGTCTCCGATGCAATCAGCATGGAGGCAGCCGAGCGCGCCATCGGGCGATTGCTGGCACGCCGCCACGGCAGCACCGATTTCTACATGAGCAACAACGCGCAGATCCGCCAGTCCATCGAACAGACCACCGGCATCCTGACCATGATGATCAGCTCCATCGCCGCCATCGCGCTGGTGGTGGGCGGAATCGGAGTGATGAACATCATGCTGGTGTCGGTGACCGAGCGAACACGCGAGATTGGCGTGCGCATGGCAGTGGGCGCGCGGCGCAGCGACATCCTGCAGCAGTTCCTGATCGAATCGGTACTGGTGTGCCTGCTCGGCGGCATGCTCGGCATCGGCGTGGCCCTGGCACTGGGCGCGGGATTGGAGCTGGCCAACGTGGGTTTCAGCCTGGTGTTCTCCGCCAATTCGATTCTGGCTGCCTTCGCCTGTTCCAGCCTGATTGGCATTGGCTTCGGCTTCCTGCCGGCGCGCCGCGCCGCGCAGCTGGACCCGGTCGAAGCGCTGGTTCGATAGCCCGTGACGTTACCTGCAGTGACGGCAGGTTCGCGCAATGTCCACAGGCTCTACTGGAGCTACCAACAATGTCCGCACAGGAGCTGGACGATGTTTCTGAAACCAGGAAGAACCGCACTGCTGCTTGCAGCGGCTGCACAACTGATGCTGCTGTTGCCCTATTCCGGCGACGTCCATGCGCAACGCGGCGACCGCTACAACCCGCAGTGGAACCAGGACTACCGTGACCACGATCGTGATGCGTGGGAGCGCCGTGAACGTGAACGTGAACGCGAGCGTGACCGGGAACGCGAGCGCCGCCACGAGGCCAAGACCACCGGCGTGGTGGTGGGTGTGGTGGGTGCGGCAGTGGTGGCCGGTGTCATTGCCGCAGCCGCCAAGCGCGAACGCGAGACCCGCGAACGCGCCGACTACTGCATTCGCCGCTACGGCAACTATGACCGCCGCAACGATACCTATCGCGGCGCCGACGGCTACACCTATCCCTGCCGCTGACCTGCACACCTCAAGGACATACGACCCATGAAGAAGACCGCTCTGTTGATCGCATTGTGCGCCGCTCCGCTGATCTCCCAGGCTGCACCGGCCGACCCGAAACAGGCCTACATCGATTCCACGTTCACCGCGATGGACTCCAACAAGGATGGCCGCGTCGACAAGGCCGAGTACACGAAATTCCAACAGGGACGCTTCAGCAAGCAGGCCGATTCGATCGACGCAGCGTTCACTGCCATGGACGCCAACAAAGACGGCAGGATCAGCAAGGAAGAGGCCACTGTGGTGCCGGAGATTGCGAAGTACTTTGCGGGCCTGGACACCGATGGTGATGGCTATCTGTCGCTGAAGGAGATGCAGCAGGCCATGGTGGCCGCGCAGACTGCAGACGCACCAACAAAGTAAATCCAGGGCGGGGCGCTGAAGATAGATGCCCATCCGGGCGCGACGCGGGTTGAATACACCCTCTTCCCACGATAGCCTCCGAGCTGCCCAAGGAGGGCTATCAACGGAGTGAAGCATGAAGATTGGATTCAAGCTGTCTGTTGCTATTGCGGCTGCTGCATTGACCCTGGGAATCGGCAGCGCCGCCGCGGAGTCCCGGTGTACCCCGTGCTACACCGCATACGAAGCCTGCCTCGCCACAGGCAAGAGTGATGATTTCTGCTACCCGCCGTTTGCCCGCTGCCTACGGAACAGCGGCTGCACCGTCCCGTAAGTCACGCCTCGCCATGATGTGTGCCGGCCCCCTCCCGGGGCTGGCATTGGCGGCCCGGCACTGTGATTTCAACCCATCCGCATCACAGGGCTCTCGCAAGCCTGCACGTCAATGTCCTGCTGGCGTTGCACAGCCGCCTGTTGGCGGTCCAGGCTGACGGCCTCGATCTGCTGCAGTGACTGCTCGACCGGTGTCTGCACTGCCCGGTCCGTGGGCATGGAGGCCCGCAGATGCGCCGGATCATTCAACTCGCCCTGCACCACGAACACGTTGCGGCCGGCCGGGTGATCGGTGGTCTGCGCGCTCAGCAGGACATGGTCGGCACGTTCAAGCTGGTTGTGACGCGCCAAGGCCATCACGCTCGCCACCAGGCGCTCGCTGTTCTCATCATGGGTACGTCCCGCGCTGGCATCGATCGCGGCCACGCCTTCGCGCACCTGCTGCATCAATGCGTATTCACGGTGGCCGGGACCAATGTCGGCCAGACGGGTCGGTGCCTGCGCGGGATCCGGCATGTCGTCCACGGCTGCGGTAAGCGGGCTGCGCGTAATGGTCCGGTACGGGTCGTCCGGGTGGAACTGGTTACGCTTTTCCTGCCGTTCCAGACGAACCTCGCGCGCGTCGTTGAGCTCGGCGATACGGGCGGGATCAGTGATCTCGCGCAGCGACATGTGACCGCCACCCGCGCTGACGCTGGCCCACTTCCTGTCCGCTTCGAAGTACATCGCGTAGTAGCAGTTGCCACCGATGACGTTCGGATCGACCGCCGAGCGCCCCTCCAGTGCCTGGGTGGCTTCCAGCACGCTCAACCGGGTCAGGTACTGACCGCCTTTCGTCCATCCCATCTGGCTGATGGCATCGACGCTGGTGTTGCCTACGCGCGGGCCCCCGGCGTAGTCATTGTTGAGCATGTTGGTCCAGATCTGTTCCAGCTTCTCGGGGCCGCTCTTCTGCTCAGCCGCCTGCAGCAACACGCGCGGCGTCCAGCAGTTGGGATCGAGTTCATGCCGTTCAAATGCCCGGTCGTGAGCCAGCATCACATCCTTGCCGGGAAGATTCAGTGCCAGGTCTGGGCGGCGCTCGTTCATCCACTGCTGCCGCAACTCAAGATCTCTTTCGAGCAGGGTCTGCCCAAAGGACTCCCATTGCCGCTCGGTCAACTGCGCATTTGAAAACCGGGATCCCTCTTCCTGCTGGGTCTTCGCGTAGCTCTGTGCATAGGTGTTCGCGACGCGTCCCGGCAGGCTGTCATTGCGTACAACACCCAGTGCCAGTGTCCCGTACCCATCGGCTCCCGGCAGTTGCGACAGGTAGTTCCAGTAAAGCTCGCGGTTGCCGTCTCTGGCATAGCTGCCAAGGACGCTGAGATCGCGTTCGGTCAATCCACTCATACCTTGCCCCTTCTCTTCCTTGACTCACCGATCACTTGGACCGGGTGCGCGCGATAACGTCCCTAACGGCATCTTCCATGCGCTTCCAGTCCTTCAGAAACGCTCTCTTGTAGTCCAGGCTGACGGACAGCTTGTTGTCGATGTCCACGAAATAGTGAACGCAGCCAGCCGCCACTTCCCCTGGCTCACTGATCACCTCGCCCCCCTCCAGCCGCACGCCGTCGCGTCGGAATTCCGCGCCGTCACATTTGATGAACGAGCTGATCCGGCCATCGGCCTGGCGTGCGATGTACCAGTCTCTCTCATAGGCGGGATTGCGGACAGGCGGCTTCCCGTACCGCGCCTCATACTTCTTCGCGTACAACACCATCTTCGCTTCATCGATTGCATAGGGCGTCAGGCCCAAGGTCTGCGGCTGTGCAACGCGTTGATCGAGACGGTCCCTGGGATCCTCCCTTTCCACAGAGCCCTCCTCCGTGATGGCTTCATTTGACGACAGCCTTGAAAGCAGTGTGTCGACAGGAACGCGATCAACGTAGTTGATCCGAATGGGAATCTCCTTCCGGAAATCATTCGTACGCGGATTGGCCCGGGCACCCGGCGCCGTCGGCTTCATGTCCGGCCACTCGATGACCAGCGTCACGCCCTCGCCCGGCCACGGTGCGATCTGGCTGTCCAAGTAGTTGGCCGGAATGCGGAAGGTGTTCGGCCCGAGCTTCACGTCCACGGGCGCATCGGTATAGGTGTGGCCGTTGATCGTGCGGCCGGTATGGGGGGCGCCGGACATGGCGGGATTCCTTTCGTGTTCGGTGGACGGCGGCCGTGCACACGCGCTGGCACTCACTGCGACGGAAAGTGCAAGCGTCAGGCAACGGCCGGGGGACATCACGTGCATGGGCATTCCATTGCAGGGCTTCGTGGCCACTATAGGCAACCGGGCGTCAACGGAACAGGAACCGCATCGCAGCCCTTCATGGAACCAGGCAGCGCTCCGCCTGCAGCGACAGCGCCTGGCAGGCGTTGAACAGGCCCTCGACCAGCGCTGCGGACGGACAGCAGGCGGGATCGTCGTTCTCCCGTGCCACATGCGCGGCATGCAGCACCGCGGTCAACGCCGTGATGCCCGAAACGCTGCGGGTCGCCAGGGCCATGTCGAAGGCACGACCGGGGCTCAGGCACATTTCACGCCATACATCGCCATCGGCGCGCAGGTTCCTGCCGTAGCCCTTCAGGTGTGCAAAGAATGCCGATGGCGTGACGAGATCGGCGGATTCGCGGAGCGCGTTCTCCAGCGTATCGGCCAAGGCAGCAGGAAGATCGCGCACGGCGGCGCTCAGCAGCGCATGCAGGCGGGAATGATCGGGAAGACGTTCGGGCATGACGGCAACCTCACGATGTGGCCACCTGCAGATGCAAGGTGGCGGACGGTGCGGGTTGGCGTGCCGGATACATGATGCAAGAAGCCGGCGGATCGAGAGATCCCCACGCACCGTCCGCCATGAACTGGCAGGCGATGCATTGTCACGGTTGCAACTCTGGCTGCAACCGTGACGCCGCGCATCATGTACGTTCGGGACGCCAATCCCGGCCACGGCGAATGCCTTGGCGCGGCCATGGTTACCGCCCTGAACCGGCGATGGAAAGCAGGGAAATCCCGAGCGATCACGTTGCAACGTTGGTTGCGTCAGTGGATGTCGAGTTGTCCATTGACTGGCGCGCTTCGCCAACAAACGACTCCGGCCGACGCGCACTTTCCGGACGCCCTATCCAGCCGTATACGACATGCGCGCTGCCGGTGCCGAAGATCCGCCGGTGACTATGGGCATTCGCGAAGCCCGCATGCGGCCTGTGCAACGCCGCTCAGCCTTCAGCTATCGCCTTGGGTGCTCTGATAGCCACGATGGGTTTCACCCCACTCGCGCATGGCAAGCAGCACCGGCACCAGCGTGCGCCCGAACTCGGACAGCTCGTATTCCACCTTCGGCGGCACTTCCGGGTAGACGTGGCGGATCACCACGCCATCGGCTTCCAGTTCACGCAGCTGGCTGGTCAGCATGGACTGGGTGGCATTGGGCACCCGCCGCGTCAGTTCCATGAAACGCCGCTTGCCCGTCATCAGGTGAAAGAGGATGACAGGCTTCCACACGCCGCCCATCACCGACAGCGTGACCTCCACGGCGCACCCGCTCTTGCCATCCCAACGCTTGCTACGCATGCATACTCCGGAAAACCATAGTACCTACGGAAAATCATCGTTCTTGTTGCGATAACGGTGCGAGCCTAGCATGGGGCCATCCACTGAACGTGAGCCCTCACCATGAGTTTCAAGGCACTGCTGACCCGTAAAACGAACGACGGCGTATCCACGGAACTGGTCGATTTCGATGACGCCAACCTGATGGACGGCGACGTGCTGGTGCAGGTGGAATATTCAACACTGAACTACAAGGACGCACTGGCCCTCACCAATACGCGCCCGGTCATCCGCACCTTCCCGTTGATTCCGGGCATCGACCTGGCGGGCGTGGTGCTGGAGTCGGGCAATGCCGGTTTCCAGCCCGGTGACCGTGTCGTGTTGAATGGCTGGGACTTGAGCATGGGCCACCACGGCGGCCTGGCACAGCGCGCCCGCGTACGTGGCGAATGGCTCAACCGGATTCCCGGTAACCTGAGCACCCGCGATGCCATGGCCATCGGCACCGCAGGCTACACCGCCATGCTGTGCGTGCTGGCACTGGAAGATGCCGGCGTGACGCCCGACAAGGGCGATGTACTGGTGACCGGCGCCAACGGTGGCGTCGGCTCGATTGCGGTGGCGATCCTCTCAAAGCTGGGTTATCGCGTGGTGGCCGCCACCGGACGCCCGGAACATGCCGAATATCTGCACAGCCTGGGTGCCGCCGAGATCATCGACCGCACGCAGCTTTCAGAACCGCGCGACCGGCCGGTGAGCGCCGAGCGCTGGGCCGGTGTGGTGGATGTGGCCGGCGGCCCTACCCTCGTCAACGCGATCGCCGAGACCAAGTATCGCGGTGCCGTAGCGGCATGCGGCCTGGCGCAGAGCGATGCACTGCACGGCTCGGTGCTGCCCTTCATCCTGCGCAACGTGACCCTTGCGGGCGTGGATTCGGTGAATGCACCGCAGGACGTTCGCCAGCGTGCATGGGATCGCCTCGCTACCGACCTGGACCCGCAGAAGCTGGAAAGCACGGTGCAATTGATCGGGCTTGCGGACGTGCTGGACGTGTACGAGAAGATCATCCCCGGTCAGGTGCGCGGCCGCATCGTTGTGGATGTGAATGCCTGAGCGGATGACCGCAACGGGGCTCGATGGATGGGTGTAAATGGAAGGCTGCAACGCGCCCTCCATGCTGCAGCGAATGGTGAACCTGCCGTGAAACATGCGGCGCGGCAGTAGTCTTCGGCCATCGCCGGTCGCATACGCTCAGACTCCCACCGCCGCTGGACTCCCGACATGCCAATGACCGCATTCGCGCTTGCCGCCGCACTTTCGGGCCTGCCCGACATCGACTGGGAGCGCCAGCGCGCCGAGGACGCGCACCAGCTCATGCTGTGCCAGATCCATCGCGATGCGTTGCAGCAGGCCGAGGGAAAAGACGATGCCTACCAGCGCGCAAAAGCGGTCTGCGACCTGCTGGCGCGGGACTACAGGAACAGGTGGGATTTCGACGCACAGGATGCACTGGCGGCATCGGCGGTGGATCTGGATGAGCTGATCCGGCGTGGGGACGCGGTTGAGGTTCCCCCTGCAAAGCTGGATCGTGCCTACGAGTGATCCAGCAACTCCCGCGGACGTTGCAGGGTCCCAAACGCCTAAGGGATCCGATCCGGCGCCCGTGCCAAACGCAGGATCCCATCTGGCGGAATGACGGTGCCATCGTCCATCACGATCAGCATGTCGGGGACTTCGCCCTCGTGCCCTTGTTTCGCCGTGGTCACCAGGATCCTCAATGGATCCGTCCGGATATCGTAGCCACCACCGACGTGCTTCAAGGTTCCCACGCGGTCCCAGTCGATTTCCATGGCCAGCTCCTGACTCCAGACGCGTCATGATGCCATGCGCCAGGCTGTCGGATGCGCTGCGATAGACGGCATCCGGACGCGCCCAGGCTGCGCGTGACAGGCCACATGCAACGTCAAGGCCCTTTATCATGCGGGCTTAGGGGCTCTACATGCCCAGTTGACGCTTGCAAGGCAGTACCTGGATGTCTATGGAATGGCGCCCCTCGATCTGGGGCCAACGTGTGACTCGTTCGCCACAGTGGTGGCTGCGGCTGGAGGGCGAATGCATCGAGCTGAACGTCGCCGGCCAGCAATACCGGCAACGCGTGGATGACGATCACAGCGTGCAGGTCATTCCAGGGCTTTTCTGGTCGCGGGTCGAGCTGCAGACAGAAGGCACCGCGCGGCTGTCAGTGGACGGGCTTTCCAACGCGCAAGCATCCGGGCTTGCGGCAGCGCTGCAGCAGGTGCGCTTTGCGCGCACCACACGGGGACGCAAGGCCCTGTTCGACACGATCCTGGAGCAGATCCAGGCGTGGTTGAGCGCTGCGGACGCCCTCACCGACCGCGGCAGTGCCGGCCGCCGCTGGATCACCCACGAGCAGCAACAGGCGCTGCTGGCCGAGCGCTCCTCCCTGCCCCTGCAGCCGCCGGAGTTGGAGCAACTGTTCCTTGATGAGAACGTGCATGGCGACCTGCACGCGGACAACCATCGTGCTGCGCTGGACGCCCTGCACGACTGGCAGCTGGATTGGCCGACTGTATGGGCCGAGGCCAACGCGACCATGGCAACGCGTGAGCGGGTGCTGGCCAAGGACTTCCTGGACCGGGTCGAGAGCAAGCCCCTGACCGAGGAGCAGGCCCGCGCCGTCATCTGCTTCGACAACCGGGTGCAGGTGGTGGCCGCGGCCGGCTCTGGCAAGACCTCCACGATGGTCGCCAAGGCCGCTTATGCCATCGATCGTGGCTTTGTCGAGCCCGAACGGATCGTGATGCTCGCCTTCAACAAAGACGCCGCCAAGGAGCTGGAGGAGCGCGCACAGCGATGCTTCGACCGGCTCGGCATGGGCGATACCGTGGTTGAGGCCCGGACTTTCCACGCCCTGGGCCTGTCCATCATCGCCAAAGCCACAGGGCGCAAGCCGGATATCCCGGAATGGGCGGTCGACGCGACGCTGGGCTTCAACAAGCTGGCCGAACTGGTGGACGACCTGAAGGACCGCTCGACCCACTTCCGCACCCAGTGGGACATGTTCCGCCTGGTGTTCGGGCGCGATCTTCCGCCGTTCGGTGCCGACATGATGGCCGATGGGTACGACCGCGATGGCACGCCCTACATGCGTACCCTGCAGGGTGAGCGGGTGAAGAGCCTGGAAGAGTGCGTCATCGCCGACTGGCTGTTCTACAACGGCGTGGCGTACGACTACGAGCGGCGCTACGAGTTCGATACCGCGACAGACACCCACCGCCAGTATCGTCCGGACTTCTACTACCCGGACGCCCAGCTGTATCACGAGCATTTTGCGCTGGATGCCGATGGCCAGCCGCCGAAGCACTTCGCCAACTACAGCGAAGGGATGCACTGGAAGCGCCAACAGCATGTGGCGCGTGGCACCGCCCTGGTCGAGACGACGTCGTTTGGCCTGCGCAGTGGACATGCCCTGCAGGATCTAGCCGGCCGGCTCGGCGCGTCTGATGTCGAGCTCGACCCGAACCCGGACCGCGAGCTGCCTGACCAGGGCGCCAAGCCGATGCCAGATGCGGACCTGATCGGCCTGATGCGCACCTTCATTGCCCATGCCAAGAGCAACTGCCTGACGCTGGACGATATGGCGGCGCGCCTGCGGCAGATGCCCGAGGATCAGTTCAAGGAACGCTACCGGCGCTTCCTGGAGATCGCCGGGCCGGTTTTCCAGGCCTGGGACAATGCGCTGGCTGACGAGCGCAGCATCGACTTCGAGGACATGCTCAACATGGCGGCCGGGCTGCTGGAACAGGGCCACTATGAATCACCCTACGAACTGGTGATGGCCGACGAATTCCAGGACGCATCGCGCGCCCGTGCGCGCCTCTGTCGTGCATTGGTCAGCCAACCGGGCCGCCATCTGTTCGCGGTGGGCGACGACTGGCAGTCGATCAATCGCTTCGCCGGTGCCGACGTTTCGGTGATGACCGGATTCCGCGAGTGGATGGGCCATGGCCAGGTGCTGAAACTGGAGCAGACGTTCCGTTGCCCGCAGGCACTGTGCGATGTGTCCAGCCGCTTCATCAGCCGCAACCCCGCGCAGATCGCCAAAGCAGTTCGCTCGGCTGCACCGGCAACGGGCCCGGTGCTGCAGGCATTCCAGATGACCCGGCGCGAGGAGGTGCAGGATGGTGTTCGCCAGTACCTCGCCAAGCTGCATCAGCAGCTGCTGTCCGGGGCCGTTCCACAAGGCCGCAACGGGCGTGTGACGGTCTTTGTTCTGGGGCGGTATCGCGCGGATCGCGGTGCAGTGCCTTCGGATTGGAAGACGGCCTTCGGCAGCACGATGGACGTCGAGTTCCTGACCGCACATCGATCGAAGGGGCGCGAGGCGGACTACGTGATCCTGCCGGGCATGATCAACCGCAGCTTCCCGAGCCTGCGCGCGGATGACCCGGTGCTTTCGCTGGCCATGCCGGATGGGGATACCTATCCGCTGAGCGAAGAACGGCGGTTGTTCTATGTCGCGCTGACGCGTGCGCGACGTTCGGTGGCGATGTTCACCCTGCAGGGCAAGCACTCGCCGTTCCTGGATGAGCTGGTGCGGGACGGGGCAGTGGAAGTGACCGCGATTTCAGGTGCGGCCATCAACGAGGAGCGCTGCCCGGTGTGCAAGGTGGGCGTGTTCGTGGACCGGAATGGGCCGCATGGGGCGTTCCGGTCGTGCTCCAGTTACCCGTCGTGCCATAACAAGCCGAAGGGTGGGCGTCGGGGATGAATGCATCCCGCCCGCTCCGCGCCACGGCCTTTCCGGAAACGAAAAAGCCCCGGCAGGACCGGGGCTTTTGTCTGGAGCGTGGCAAGGTTGCAGGGTATCGCAAGGTCCCCACACGTCCCCGCCGCGCCCTGCTACGGGATAATGCAGCCGTTCAGACGCAGGCATTGCATATAGTTCCGGGTGCAGATACTCAAGTTTGTACCTGACGCCTCGCATGCAATGTATTGGACCTCGCAGATGGAACAAGGGCCGGGGGCTTTCGCCGTGGCGCTACCGATTCCAAAGGTCAACGCACAGGCCGCAACAGCAACAGAAAGCTTGAATCCAATCTTCATGCCATGACTCCGTTGGCCGCCCTCCTTGGGCATCCGAAGCCTAGCGCGGGTGCCGGGTGCATTCAAATTTCCCGGCGCGAACGTCAGCGCTTGTGCACTTGGAACGATTACCGCCCTTGAAGAAGTAATTCCCTGTTGCCAGAGAAATGCATCGGTTTATTCGTTCACCTGACCCTCGTGACCGGATGGTTGGCCGGCAAGGTCCGTGGCAACAAAAAAACCCCTGTTCCCAGGGGCTCTTTGAAATGATTGGCGGAGAGAGTGGGATTCGAACCCACGGAAGGTTTAACCCTTCGCCGGTTTTCAAGACCGGTGCCTTAAACCGCTCGGCCATCTCTCCAATCGGGTCCCGGTCGCCCGGGCAGCGGCGTATTCTCGCACGTGAAGGGCATTTGCCCAAGACCACCTTGCCCCTGCCCTTCGCATCCGGCACGGTGGGGGCCTTCACCGCACTCGGAGCCGCCATGGCCCATCTCGATCTGGCTAACCTGCGCACCTGCCTGCTGGACGATACCCAGCTGGCCGCAGTGGCCCTGCATCGCACCTTCGCCGGACACCTGCCGGTCAACAGCGGGCATCTGGTGGTCTGCGATCCGCTGGTGCAGGCCGAGGCGCCGGCGCTGGCCGACTACACCGCCCCACAGGGCCGGCATCCGGTCGAAATCATCGTGCACAGCGGCCGCCCGGCGTTGGCCGTGGTCTGGTTCAAGCCCCGCGAAGCTCTCACCGCGACCGCCCTGCACTGGCAGATGGCGCGCTGGACCACGCAGGACCTGACCGGCCTGGATGAGGACAGCTTCATCGGCTATCCGGTCGACGCCGGCATCGGCTGCTTCATGGACACCGACACCCAGCAGGCGCTGCTGGCCCTGATCGAACAGGCCGATGGCGACGAAGAGAGTGAATGGTCGGATGCACTGATCGACCACGATGGCCTGGATGAAGGCGCCGAATATCGCCCCTGGGGCGAGGACTCGCCGCACGGCCTGGTCGTGTTCACCAGCGGCTGGGGCGACGGTGTCTATCCCAGCTACTGGGCGCTGGATACGTCCGGCATTCCGGTCGCGCTGGTCACCGATTTCCTGTGCATCCAGGGCGGTGATGGACGCGACGAGCGCGAGGTTGCCGACCAGGCCTATCGCGACAACCTGCCAGCTGCGGAAGCCGAGGCGCTGGCGCGGCTGGTGGCCGCCGTGGAGCGCGATGACGCGGAAGCGCTGCGAGGCCTGCTGAAGGATGCGCCGCAGCGCGCCAACCAGATCGAACCAGGCTGTGGCGGCACCGCGCTGTTCGAGGCGATCCGCCTGGACCGTCCGCAGGCATTGCGGGTGCTGTTGCAGGGCGGCGCATTGCCGGCGATGCCCGAGCGCCTGCACATGAGCAAGGTGACCAGCTATCTGGACTATGCGCGCTTCCTGAAGAAGCCACGCAGCGCGGAGCTGATGGCGGTGCTGGAAGTGCCCGTCGTTGCAGCCGAACCGCCACCGGCCGCGCCGCGACGCCGTAGTTTCTGGGACCGGCTGTTCGGCCGGAGCTGATCGGCATCGGAAAACAGCAACGCCGGGCATGGCCCGGCGCTACCTTCCCGCTATCTCAGCCGGCATCCACCGCCAGCGCACCCAGTGCACTGGCCTTGATCCGCTCCTTGGCCTTTTCACAGGCGCCACCGCAATCCAGGCGCGAGGCCTCCAGCTGCGGCGGCAGGTGCTCGGCCAGGAAGTCGATGAACACGCGCACCGCCGGCAGCAGGCCGCGGCGCGAGGCGAACACGGCATGGCACACGCCCTGCGGCAGTGACCAGTCCGGCAGCACCACTTCCAGCTCGCCGTTGCGCACGGCGTCGGCGCACACGGTTTCCGGCAGCATGGTGATGCCGAAACCGTCCTTCACCATGCTCTGCAGCAGCGGGAAGTCGAAGCCGGCCACGCGCGGCTGCAGGTCGACCCGGCGCACCTCGCCTTCCGGGCCATGCAGTTCCCAGCGCTGGCGTGCTTCATCTTCGCTGATGCTGAGGGTGACGTGCTGGGTCAGCTCTTCCGGGTCCTTGGGGCGGCCGGCGCGGTCGAGGTACTTCGGGCTGGCCACCAGCAGTTCCTGCACCTGGCCGAAGCTGCGCATCACCAGGCTGCCGTCGTCGTCCAGGCGCGAACGCACGCGCAGGGCCACGTCGTAGCCTTCGTTGATGATGTCCACGCGACGGTTGCTGATGTTCAGCTGCAGGCGCACCTTCGGATACTGCTCAAGGAACTTGGGCAGCAGCTTGGGCAGCTGCATCTGCGCCAGTGACACCGGTACGCTGGCGCGCACTACGCCGCGTGGTTCGGCGCTGAGGCGGTCCACCACTTCGCGGGCGGCCTGGGCCTCGGCCAGCATCGTCTGCGCATGGCGGTGCACGCTGGTGCCGACGTCGGTGACCGCGAAACGGCGCGTGGAGCGCTGCAGCAGGCGCACGCCCAGGTCGGTTTCCAGCTGGCTGATGCGACGGCTCAGGCGCGACTTGGGGATGCCCAAGGCGCGCTCGGCGGCGGCGAATCCGCCGTGGTCGACCACCATCGCGAAGTAGTACAGATCATTCAGGTCATGCATGCCCGAGTTCCATATCTAGAACAATACGTGGCATTCAACCACCTTTATTCCGCCTTTGCAACAACCTATCGTTCTCTCCGTCGGCGGGGCACCCCGCCCCTTCCTCCCAGAACATAGGTGACTGCCATGAAGCTTCTGCATCTCGACGCCAGCGTGCTTGGCGACAACTCCGTGTCCCGCCAGCTGTCGGCCGCCGTGGTCGCCCGCTTCACCGGCCAGATCGACGGCCTGCAGGTTGATTATCGCGATCTTGACGCCAATCCGGTACCGCATCTGCGCAGCAGTTCGCTGGCCAAGACCGATGCCGCCGAGGCGACCGATGCTGAACAGGTGATGCAGCAGTTCCTGGACGCCGACATCGTGGTGATCGGTGCACCGATGTACAACTTCAGCATCCCCTCCACGCTGAAGGCCTGGATCGACCGCGTGGCCGTGGCCGGCCGCACCTTCAAGTACACCGAGAACGGCCCGGTGGGCCTGGCCGGTGGCAAGCGGGTGATCATCGCCAGCAGCCGCGGCGGCATCTACACCGACTCGCCGGCCGACTTCCAGGAGCCGTTCCTGCGCCAGGTGTTCGCCCTCATGGGCATCAACGAAGTCGAGTTCGTGCGCGCCGAAGGCATCGCCTACTCGCCGCAGCACCGTGAAGACGCCATTGCCGGCGCGCTTGCGGCACTGCCGTCGCACGCAGCGGATGAAGCCGTCGCGGCGTAACGCGTTCCAACGTTCGGCGCCCCTCTCTCCTCGTCTGGGCGCTGAACGCGGGCCGGGATCCCCTCCCCCATCCCGGCCCACCCTGGCGGCCCCGCTCTGCGGGGCCGTTTTTTGTGTGCATCAGCAGATCCACACCATGCGTGGATGCGGTGTCATACCCGGCGGAAACAGTACAGTGGGCCATGAACTACATCGTGACCACTGCACACCGCAGCGAATTTCCGCACCCGATCACCCTGCGCCGTGGCCAGGCACTGGTAGTGGGCGAACGCTATGAAGGCCCGGAGGGCTGGGACGACTGGTTCCTGTGCGAGGCCGAGGGGCAGCAGCCCGGCTTCGTGCCGGCGCAGGTGATCGGCCGCGATGCGCAGGGTGGCGCGTTTGCCACGGAGGATTACTGCGCGCGGGAACTGGATGTGGATCCGGGGCAGCCGCTGCGAGGGATGCGCGCGCTCAACGGGTGGGCATGGTGCACGCCGGAGGCCGGCGAACCGGGATGGGTGCCGTTGGAGAAGCTGCGCGCTGTGGAGTGATCACGGTGGTTCATCCACGCATGGCGTGGATCTACTGGGACATCGGTGAATTCATGCCGGGCGCGTGCAACATCCTCCAGTAGATCCACGCCATGCGTGGATGCGGTGCCATGCAAGCATGGCACCCACCAGAGCCACAGCGGTGCCATGCAAGCATGGCACCTACCCGGTCAGGGAATCAGGCGATGGTTTCCAGGCCGCCCATGTACGGGCGCAGGGCCTCCGGCACGGTGATGCTGCCGTCGGCGTTCTGGTAGTTCTCCATCACCGCGATCATCGCGCGGCCGACGGCCACGCCCGAGCCATTCAGCGTGTGCGCCAGTTCCGGCTTGCCGGTGGCCGGGTTGCGCCAGCGCGCCTGCATGCGGCGGGCCTGGAAATCACCACAGTTCGAGCACGAGGAGATCTCGCGGTAGGTTTCCTGCGACGGCAGCCAGACTTCCAGGTCGTAGGTCTTCACCGCCGAGAAGCCCATGTCGCCGGTGCACAGCAGCACCTTGCGGTACGGCAGGCCCAGCTTTTCCAGCACCACTTCGGCGCAGCGGGTCATGCGCTGGTGTTCGGCGTCGCTGTCTTCCGGGCGGCTGATCGAGACCAGCTCGACCTTCTCGAACTGGTGCTGGCGGATCATGCCGCGCACGTCGCGGCCACCGCTGCCAGCCTCGGCACGGAAGCACATCGAGTGAGCGGTCATGCGCAGCGGCAGGCGCTCGGCGTCAACGATCTCATCGCGCACGATATTGGTCAGCGGTACTTCCGAGGTCGGGATCAGGTAACGCGTGGAGTCGCCCACGGCGGTCTTGAACAGATCGTCCTCGAACTTCGGCAGCTGGCTGGTACCACGCAGCGAGTCAGCGTTGACCAGCAGCGGTACGTTGGTTTCCTCATAGCCGTGCTCACCGGTGTGCAGGTCGACCATGAACTGGGCCAGGGCACGGTGCAGGCGCGCGATCGGGCCGCGCAGGACGGTGAAGCGCGAACCGGACAGCTTGGCCGCGGTCTCGCCGTCCAGCCAGCCGTTGCGGGCGCCCAGTTCGACGTGGTCGAGCACCTTGAAATCGAACTGGCGCGGGGTACCCCAGCGCGCCTTCTCGACGTTGTCGTTCTCGTCGGCACCGGCCGGCACGTCATCGGCCGGCAGGTTCGGAATGCCCATCGAGAGGGTGTCGATCTTCTCGCGCAGCTCGTCCAGCGCCACTTCCGAGGCCTTCAGCTCATCGGCGAAGGCAGCGACCTCGGCCATGATGGCCGAGACGTCCTCGCCCTTGGCCTTGGCCTGGCCGATGGCCTTGGAACGGCTGTTGCGCAGGCTCTGCAGCTCCTGGGTCCGCACCTGGATGCGCTTGCGATCAGTCTCCAGGGACTCCAGGGCAGACACGTCGAGCTCGAAGCCGCGGCTGGTGCGCAGGCGTTCGGCGAGGTCGGCGGGCTGGTGGCGGAGCAGGGCTGGATCAAGCATGGCAGGTGTCGTGGTGGGTATCAGGGATGGGATTATCGCTTGTTATACGGATTTCTGCCGCCCGGTTCATTCCCGCCGTGGCAGAATCGAGCCATTCCGTACTGGTCCGGTCCATGTCTGCACCCCGCTCGTCGTCCGCCAAGTCGTTCACTGTGCATATCCCGCGCAACGCCCTGAAGATCGCCGGCATCGCCTTCGGCGTGGGCGTGCTGCTGTTCGTGCTGGTCTGGTTGACCGGCCGCGACAAGGAATTCTTCCGTGCCGACCCGGCCGCGCAGACCCCGCAGGAGACCGCGCAGGTGGAACCGCTGCCCGAGCCGCTGGCTGCGGCCGCGGGTTCCAGCGACATGCCTGATGCCAAGCCGGCCCCGGTCGAGGAAGAGGCCCCGAAGCTGGTCGAAACCGCGCCGCCACCGCCGGCGCCCATCGCTGAAGCGGCCCCGGCCGCACCGGCCCCCACGCCGGCCGCCACCGGCAATAGCCAGCCGATGCCGATTGCCGGCCAGTCGCCGCCGCCGGCCTACCCGGCTGCCGCGCTGCGCGCCGGCGAGACCGGCAGCGTGGTGGTACGCGTGGACGTGGATGCCACCGGCTATCCGAACAATGCCACCGTGATTCAGCGCAGCGGCTCACGCGAGCTCGACCGTGCCGCGACCGATGCCGTGCGCCGCTGGCGCTTCACCCCGGCACAAAGCAACGGCCAGGCGGTACCGGGCAGCATTGAAGTGCCGTTCGACTTCAAGACCCAGTAACTGAACGTTGCCCGGCAGGCAAACTGAACCCTGCCGGTCGCGTTGACGCAACGCTGACACTTCCCGCCGCTGGCCCGCGCAACACTCTCCCCGTCGTCAATTGACGGAAGGAGTTTGCGATGACCGCCACCACCCACGAAGACCTTCATTCGCCGCAGCTGCAACATGACGCCAGCGAACAGCACAAGCCCACGTCGCCCTGGATGTGGATCGCGCTGATCGTGGCGATGTTTGCCGCCGCGCTGCTCTGGCTGCGTCACTCGAACCAGGAAGACGTGGCGCCGGCACCGGTTGGCGAGCGCATGCTGCCCGCCCCTGAGCAGGCGCCGGTCGCCGACGCACAGGAACCTGCTGCCCGCCAGGCCGCACCGGCCGGCAGCCAGCGCAAAGCCGCCCCTGCGGTACGCAATCGCGAGGCGCGCCCGCTGGCAGGCAACAGCAAGCCGACCTACCCCGCTGCCGCGCTGCGCAACGGCGTGCAGGGCAGCCTGGTTGCCAGCCTGAATGTCGATACCCGTGGCCAGGTGACCAATGCCGCGATTGTTTCGCGCAGCGGTGAACGCAGCCGTGACCTGGATCGTGCGGTGCTGAGCGCCGTGCAGAACTGGAAGTTCCAGCCGGCAATGCATGAGGGCCGTGCAGTGGCCAGCGTGGTGCGGGTCCCGGTGGATTTCCGTACCGAACAGCGTTGATCGCGGACGAGGGGTTCGTGATGTTTAGACGGAGGCTTCGGCCTCCGTCCTTTTATGCGGAGAAGCGTGCCGACCAAGGTCGGCACCTACCGGGTGATCTGGGCGTGCCAACCAAGGTTGGCACCTACCGGGCGATGTGAGCGTGCCGACCAAGGTTGGCAGCTATCGGAAAACACGATCCGCCAGGCAGCGCCCGGCGGTCGCGATGCCGATCAGGCCAAGTTGAATCCGGCGCTGCGCGCCAGGCCATCGAAGTCCGGGAAGGACGTGGCGACGTTGGCGATGTCGTTGATGCGCACTTCGCCGTCGCTGATCTGGCCGGCGATGGCAAACGCCATGGCGATGCGATGGTCACCGTGGCTTTCGATGGTGCCGCTGCCCAGGCGGACGCCGCCGTGCAGGGTGGCGCCGTCTTCGGTTTCGTCCACCTGCATGCCCAGCGCACGCAGGCCGGTGGCCATCGCCGCAAGGCGATCGGATTCCTTCACCCGCAGTTCGGCCGCACCGGTCACCACGGTCTGGCCTTCGGCGGCGGCGGCAGCCACGAACAGCGCCGGGAACTCATCAATCATGTCCGGCACCAGCGCCTCGGGAATGCGTGCGCCCTTCAGCGGTGCGTAGCGCACCACCAGATCGGCCACCGGTTCACCGCCCTGCTCGGCCGGATTCTCTTCGGTGATGTCCGCCCCCATCAGGCGCAGCGCGTGCAGCAGGCCGGTGCGGCGCGGGTTCAGGCCAACCTGCTTCAGGCGCAGCTCGGAACCGGGAATGATGCTGGCGGCGACCAGGTAGAACGCGGCCGAGGAGAAATCGGCCGGCACCACGATATCCGTGGCGCGCAGGCGCTGGCCGCCACGCAGGCGGGCCTTGCCGGGCGAAAAGTCGATTTCCACGCCGAACGCCGAGAGCATGCGCTCGGTGTAATCGCGGGTCGGGTGCGGTTCGACAACGCTGGTTTCGCCCTGCGCGTACAGGCCGGCCAGCAGCACGGCCGACTTGATCTGCGCACTGGCCACCGGCGAGGCGAAGTCGATGCCCTGCAGCGCCTGGCCACCATGCACCTGCAGCGGCGGCGTGCCATCGCTTTCGGTGTCGATCTTCGCGCCCATCTGCGACAGCGGGCCGGTCACGCGGCGCATCGGGCGGCCGGACAGCGACTCATCGCCGATCAGCGTGCAGTCGAACGCCTGGCCCGCCAGCAGGCCGGCCAGCAGGCGCATGCCGGTACCGGCATTTCCGCAGTCCAGCGGTGCCTCCGGCGCCTTCAGGCCGTCGATACCGACGCCGTGCACGATGCGCTGCGACGGGCTGGGGGTTTCGATACGCACACCCAGCTGGCTGAAGATGCGCGCAGTCGCGCGGGTGTCCTCGCCTTCCAGGAAGCCTTCGATATGCGAAGTGCCATCAGCCAGCGCGGCGAACATCACCGAGCGGTGCGAGACCGACTTGTCGCCGGGAATGGTCAGGCTGCCCTGCAGCGGCTGGCCCTTGCGGGCAATCCAGTGTTGCGCGTTGCTCATCGTTCGATCATTCCGTAAACGCCGGCAGCGCCGGCGATGGATCAGGGAGCGGCGGCCGTGGCCGCCGCGGCAGCACTCAGGGCACGGCCACCGGATAGGAGCCGAGCACCTTGATCTGCGCCGAGTGCGCTTCCAGTTCGGCCAGCGCCGCCTGCATCGGCGCGTCATCGATGTGGCCGGCCAGGTCGATGAAGAAGCCGTACTCCCACTTGCCGTGGTGCGACGGCCGCGACTCGATGCGGTTCATGCTGATGCCATGGCGGGCGAACGGGCTGAGCACGTCGAACAGCGCACCGGGCTTGTCATGGATGAACACCAGCACCGACGTGCGGTCGTGGCCGGAGGTCGGGAAGATGTTGCGGCCCACCACCAGGAAGCGGGTGGTGTTGTCGGCATCGTTCTGGATCGGCTTGGTGACCACCTTCTTCAGGCCGTACACGTGGCCGGCGCTCTCGCCACCGATGGCCGCTGCGTCATCGGCGTTGCGCGCACGGCGCGCACCTTCGGCATTGCTGGATACCGGAATCTTCTCGGCCTTCGGCAGGTTGGCGCGCAGCCACGCCGAGGTCTGCATGAACGACTGCGGGTGCGCGTAGATGCGCTCGATATCTTCGATGCGGCCGCTGCGCGACATCAGGTACTGCTGCACGCGCAGTTCCACTTCGCCACAGATCTTCAGGTTGGAGGTCAGGAACATGTCCAGGGTGATCTGGATGGTGCCCTGCCCCGAATTCTCCACCGGCACCACGCCGAAATCGGCGTTGCCCGCTTCCACTTCCTGGAACACTTCTTCGATGCTGGCCATCGGCAGCCCCAGCGCCGAACGGCCGAAATGCTTGAGCACGGCCTGCTGGCTGAAGGTGCCTTCCGGGCCGAGGTAACCGATCTTCAGCGGCTCCTGCTGGGCCAGGCAGGCCGACATGATCTCGCGGTAGACGTGCACCAGCAGCTCATCACTGAGCGGGCCTTCGTTGCGGTCCACCACCATGCGCAGCACCTGCGCTTCGCGCTCGGGGCGGTAATAGTCGACGGCGGCGGCGAGCTTGCCCTTGGCCTTGCCGACCTGGTGGGCGAAGCGCGCGCGCTCGGCGATCAGGCTCTGGATATCACGGTCGATCTGGTCGATCTTCGAACGCACATCGGCCAGCGCCAGCGGCGCCAGGGTGGGTGCCGGGTTCGAGGCGGCCTTGGCCTTGCCCTTCGCCTTGGTGGGCGCGCTGTCCTTGGCCGGTTCGGCCTTCTTCGGCGCTTTCTTGCTGGATTTGCTGCTTGCCATCGGAATTCCTTGTTGCGGGGCCCGCACCCGACGGTGCGCGCCGTTCATTGCTCAGCCGTGACGCTGCTGGAAATCAGCCATGAAGGCGACCAGCGCCTCGGCCCCGGCCAGCGGCATGGCGTTGTACAGCGAGGCGCGGATGCCCCCGACCACCTTGTGCCCCTTCAGCGCCAGCAGGCCAGCGGCCTTGGCGTCGGCGACGAAGCGGGCATCGAGCTCGGCATCGGGCAGGAAGAACGGGATGTTCATCCGCGAACGGGCCGCATGTGCGACCTCGTTGCGGTAGAAGCCGCCGGAACCGTCGATGGCGCCGTACACCAGCGCTGCCTTGGCGGCATTGCGCCTGGCGAATTCGGCCACGCCGCCTTCGGCCAGCATCCACTTGAACACCAGCCCGGCCAGGTACCAGTTCCAGGTCGGCGGGGTGTTGAGCATCGAATCGCGGGCGACGTGCGAGCGGTAATCGAAGATGTCCGCGCGTGGCTGGCCACTACGCTCGAGCAGGTCGCGGCGGATGATCATCACCGCGATGCCGACCGGGCCCAGGTTCTTCTGCGCGCCGGCATAGATCACACCGTAGCGGCGCACGTCCAGCGGCTCGCTGGCGATGGACGAGCTGAAGTCGGCGATCAGCGGAACGTTGCCGGTGTCGGGTACATCACGGAACTCGACGCCGTGGATGGTCTCGTTGGCGGTGATGTGCACATAGGCAGCATCGGGTGACAGCTGCCAGTCGGCACGCGCCGGCAGCTCGCGGTAGCCATTGGCTTCGCTGCTGGCGGCAATGTTGACGTCCACGTAGACACCGGCCTGCTTGACCGCGGTCTTGCCCCAGTGGCCACTGACCACGTAGTCGGCATGCTGGCCGGGGGCGGCGAAGTTCAGCGGGATCAGCGCCTGCTGGGTGGTGGCACCACCGGACAGGAACAGCACCGCATAGTCTTCGGGGATATCGAGCAGGCGACGCAGGTCGGCCTCGGCCTCGGCGGCCACGGACATGAATTCCGCACCGCGATGGCTCATTTCCACGATCGAGGCACCGGTACCGTGCCAGTCCAGCATTTCCGCCTGCGCCTGGCGCAGGACCGATTCCGGCAAGGTCGCAGGGCCGGCACTGAAGTTGAACGCGCGCGTCATGTCACACCTGTGGGGCAAGACCCCTAGTATGCCGCAGTGCACCAGCCTTGCGGCCTAGTGCGGCAAGGGAAATTTGGTTTCATTGGAATCCATCGGCGACACGACGGGGTAGTGCCGGCCGCTGGCCGGCAACCTCAGCGATACAGGGCAGCGGCTGCCGGCCAGCGGCCGGCACTACCATCACCGCGCGGCCGTCAGCGCGCGCCGAACCAGAGCAGCAGGCTGAGCAGCGCGGCCAGCAGCAGTGCGCTGACCAGCAGCCACGGCCAGCGCCGGACCTTGCGCGGCGCGGCCGGCAGCACCGGCGCCTGCTCGGCCTCGTGGCTGGCGTCGTCCTCGACCGGCAGCGACCGCCGGCGCGGATCATGCGGCACTTCCAGCACGAAGCGGTGCTGGCCATCGAACACCACCTGGTCGCCCGCCTGCAGCCAGCAGTGGCGCACGGCCACGCCGTTGACCCGGGTGCCGTCGGCACTACCGAGATCGCGCAACAGCACGCGCTCGCCGTGCACTTCCACGCGGGCGTGCTGCTCGGCGAAGGCCGGGTCATCGATGGCGATGTCGGCCTCGTTGCCGCGGCCGATCAGACGGGCACGCGACAAGGTGAAGCTGCGGCCATGGTGGAGCCCACCGACACCGCGCAGCAGCCGCTGCTGCTCGTCGCTGCCGTCTTCGTTCTTCGGCGCAGGCGCCTGCAGCAGGCTCTCCACCTCGCCCTGCAGCACCATCTCCACGCCATCCACGTACACCGCGTCACCCGCACGCAGCAGCGCCATCCGGCGCACCGGTCGACCATTGACGTGGATGCCGCGGATGCCATTGCCGACCTGCAGCCAGAGGCCACGATCGTCCACGCAGAACTGGGCCAGCAGCAGGGCGCCGTGGCCGGCATCACCGAGCCGCACGCTGCCGTTGGCCTGGCGCACGATGCGCTGCACCCCGGGCCGCAGGGGCTGGTCGGGCTGTTGTTGCTGACTGAAGTGAACAAGCAGGTTCTGCACGCGGCGCAGCCTAGCAGGTTGGTCGCCAACGAAGAAGAACCCGCGATGAGTGCTTGGCGCGGCGGCCCTTGATGCGCACAATGCTCGCCCTCTCTGATCATCCCCGCCCTGCGCCAGGAGCCTGCATGTCCACCATCGATGTCCGCCACGCCCACGCCCTGCCCGACGCACAGGCGCGCGCCGCGATCGAACAGGTCGCTGCCAAGCTGTCCGAGCGCTTCGGCCTGAAGTCGTCCTGGACCGCCGACGTGCTGAACTTCTCCGGCAGCGGCGTGGATGGTGCGATCGAACTGCAGCCGGGCGCCGTGCGCGTGACAGCCAAGCTGGGCTTCCTGCTGTCGGCGATGAAGGGCATGGTCGAAGGCGAGATCCAGCGCGTGCTGAAGGAAAAGCTGGGCTGAACCCCGGCAGCGGCCGTCACGGCCGTGCAACGCCGGCGCGCGCTACTCTCGGGGCAGGCCCAACTCCCACGGGAAGTGCGATGAACCACTACGAGAACGACGACCGCCGCAACGACGACGCCTCTTTCGGTGACCAGGCCGAGCGCTTCTCGCGCAAGCTCAGCGATTCCGCACAGCAGGTCTGGCTGGCCGGACTGGGCGCGCTTGGCCGTGCCCAGGCGGAGGGCAGCCGCTTCTTCGACGGCCTGGTGAAGGAAGGCGAAGCCTGGGAAGCCCGCCGCCGTGAACGCAATGGCGAACAGGGCCCGGGCTGGCGTGACAACGTTGAGACCTCGCTGGACGAGGCCCGCGAGAAGGCCTCCGGCACCTGGAACAAGGTCGAGAAGGCCTTTGATGACCAGGTGCAGGGCGTGCTCAAGCGTCTGCACGTACCCACTGCCGACGAAGTGACCGCGCTGGAGGCCCGCATTGATGCCTTGCACGCGCGCCTGGCCAAGCTGGAAACCCGCGCCGCGTCCGGCACCGACGCCCCTGCGCCGGGCAGCCATCAATCGCCGGACAGCCTGCCCTGACCGCAATTGTTGCAATGCAATAAAAATTGATTGACAATCGCGAGCAACCCGCCAATCGCTTCGGCTGCCGTTTGTTCCCTCCCCTCACGGCTTCAGGATTGGCGGGTTTTTCGTGCCCGCCATGCGCCGATCTGCGCGCTCCATCACGCTTCCTGTCAGGAACATCCTGACCCAGTCGGGCGCCGCGACCTTTACACTGTCGTTCTCCGCTTTCGCCCCTTCCGCCCCACTCCTGCATGCTCCCTTGGATCCTGGCCCTGCTGTCGGCCCTGCTTACCTGTTCCCTGGCCGTTGTCTATCTGTGGTGGATCAAGCGGCGGCAGAAGGAGATGCAACTCGGCCTGCAGGCCCTGGCAGGCATGCATTGGCGCGAGTTCTCGGTCCTGGTCAAGCGCATGCTGCGCGAGCAGCGCGGCCTGCGTGAGCTGATCGATCCGACCGAAGATGCCCGCGAGCCGAGCAGCGACTTCCTGCTCAGCGATGGCCCCAACCAGTGGCTGGTGTCGTGCAAGCATGGCCTGGCCTACCGCATCGGCACCGCCGCAGTGAACGAGCTGGGCGCGGCCGCGCGCCTGGCCGGCGCCAAGGGCGGCGTGCTGCTGACCGAAGGCCGTATCGAGCGCGACGGCCGTGGCGCCGCCGAGAAGCAGGCCGTTGAGGTGTTGGACGGCCCACGCCTGTGGCCGCTGCTGCAGCCCTACCTGCCCGGCGACATCGAAGCGCGCGTACGCGCCAGTGCCCGGCACGAAGCGCTGCGCCGCATCGCCATCGCCGCACTGGGTTCGGCAACGCTGGGGCTGCTGGTCGGCCTGGGCCTGCAGGGCCTGCGTGTGGAAGAGGCCGCGCCGGTTGCTGCGGCGCCGCTGGTGACAACGCCTTCGGCCGCGCCTGCCGCCGAACCTGCCCCGATCGAAGCAGTCCCTGCGGCCGCCCCTGCTCCCGAAACTGCCGTCGCCCCGGCGACCGACGCGCGCAGCAACCCCAACCCGGATGCAGCCACCCTGGATCGCTACCAGGCCGATCTGGCCCGTGCCCTGGCTGGCAAGCCCGGCATCGCCAGCGGTGTCTGGCTGACCCGGCAGACGCTGGCGATCAACCGCACCGGCGAGCTGGAAAAGGTCTGGCCGCAGGTCTGCGAGGAAGTGCTGCACTACCCCGCCCTGCGCAACGTGCGCATCCAGCTCAATGCCCGCCCCGGCGTGGATGAGCCGGTGCGCTGGCGGCAGTGCGCTACGTATTGATGGGGCAGCATCCACGCATGGCGTGGATCTACTGAATCCCGATGCGCGACCCCTTGGTAGATCCACGCCACGCGTGGATGGAACCCCTAGCGCGCCCCCGGCGCGAAGCGTGCGACCAGGTCCCAGGCGTCGCCGAGGAACACCTGGCGCACGCGGGTGATCGGCTGTTCGCCGCGCCAGGTCAGGCGCTCGATCACCAGGCAGGCGGTACCGGGCTTCACGTCCAGCAGCTTGGCGGTGGCGGTATCCGCGCCCCAGGCGCTGATGCGGTGCTGGGCACGGGTCCACGACACGTTCTGCAGCAGCCAGCTGCCCGGCGCGGTGGTGCTGAAATCGACCTCCAGCACCTCGGGCACGCCCACCGGGCTGATCAGGCGATGCTCCAGTGCCAGCGGACGGCCGTCGGCCAGGTGCAGGCAGCGCATCGCCAGCAGCATTTCGCTGCCGGCCAGCTCCACTTCGCCGGCATTGCCGGCATCGGCCAGGCGCAGCTCGCGCTGCAGCAGGCGATAGGCGTACTGATGGCCGCGCGAGCCGACCTCCATCGCGATATCGGGAATCTCCAGCGCCACCTGTTCCAGGTGCGGCGGCTGCCGCGCCACGAATGAACCGGCGCGACGGCGGCGTTCGATCATGCCGCTCTCGGCCAGTGCAGTCAGCACCTTGTTCACCGTCATCCGCGAGCAGCCGTACTGCTCCATCAGCTCGTGCTCGTACGGAATCCGGAAGCCCGGCGCCCACTCTCCACTGAGGATGCGGCTTTCCAGATCGCTGCGGATACGCTGGTTGAGCGTGGCGGACTTGCTGGCCTTCACGTAATGGGGTCTCGGTAGCGGGAGGCGATCAGCCCAGCACGCCTCGCAGGGCGGCGGCGAAGGCGGTGGTGATCGCCTCGCGCTGCAGGTGGCGGCCCTCGGCCACGCATTGGCGGCCATGGCGCCAGACCGATCGCAGCGCGCCATTACGTGCGGCGAACACCCAGCTGTCAAGCCATGCGTCATCCTGTCGCGCCTGCAGCGCCGGGTGTGCGGCATCCAGTTCGACCAGATCGGCACTGGCGCCGACCTGCAGGCCAGCGGCCACGCCCAGCGCCTGTGCGCCACCGTGCAGTGCGCCTTCGAACAGGAAGCGACCGGTGCTGCGGGTGGCATCCGGCGCCAGCACGTTGCGACCGCGCAGGGTCAGCCGCTGGCCGTATTCAAGCAGGCGCAGTTCTTCAGCTGCAACGATCAGCACATTGGAATCGGAACCGACACCGAAGCGCCCGCCCTCGCGGGCGAACGCCTGCATCGGGAACAGGCCATCACCCAGGTTGGCCTCGGTGATCGGGCACAGGCCGGCCACGGCCTGGCTGGCCACGATGGCCGCGCGCTCGTCATCGGTGATGTGGGTGGCATGCACCAGGCACCAGCGCGCATCGACCGCTGCGTGGTTGTACAGCCACTGTACCGGGCGCTGGCCACTCCAGGCCAGGCAGGCCTCGACTTCGCGCACCTGCTCGGCGATATGGATGTGTACCGGGCCATCCGTCAGCGGCAGCAGGGCGCTCAGCTCCTCACCCGTGACCGCACGCAGGCTGTGCGGTGCGATGCCGAGCACCGCGTCGGGCAGCGCGGCCAATGCCGGCTTCGCGGCATCCAGCAGCTGCGCGAAACCGTCCACATCGTGGATCAGGCGACGCTGCGCTGGATTCGGCGGCGCCCCGCCGAAATCGGCATGTGCATAGAACACCGGCAGCAGGGTCAGGCCGATACCGGTCTGGTCGGCGGCGGCGGCAATCCGTGCACTCATCTCGGCGCGGTTGGCATAGGCGCGACCATCGGCGTCGTGGTGCAGGTAATGGAATTCGCCGACGCGGGTGAAGCCGCTTTCCAGCATTTCCATGTAGGCCTGGGCGGCGATGGCCTGCACCGCGTCGGGGCGCAGATGGGCCAGGAAGCGATACATCAGCTCGCGCCAGCTCCAGAAGCTGTCACCGTCACCGCCGCCGATCTCGGTCAGCCCGGCCATGCCGCGCTGGAAGGCGTGGCTGTGCAGGTTGGGCAGGCCCGGCACCAGGATGCCGACCCGGGTGTCGCCGTGCTGGACGCCCTGCCCCGCGCTGATCGCCGAGATGCGGCCATCCTGCACCTGCAGGCGGACGTCACGGGCCCAGCCATCGGCCAGCAGGGCGTGGGCGGCATGGAAACAGTGCGGGGAACGCGAATCGGACATGGCTGGACAACCCGAAATGGACGCCTATATTGTATAGACATATAAGCACAGCCGCGTTGTGGATGCCATGCACGTCGATACCCTCTGGTCCAACGTTCACCTGATCACCCTCGATGGCGAAGGGCTGGGTGTCATCCGCGATGGCGTGCTGGCCTGCGCCGGCAGCCGCATCGTCCATGTCGGGCCAGCCGGCAGCGACGCCCACCTGCAGCCGACCACCCGCATCGACGGCGAAGGCCGCTGGATCTCGCCGGGCCTGATCGACTGCCACACCCACCTGGTCTACGCCGGCAACCGCGCCAACGAGTTCGAGCAGCGCCTGCAGGGCGTCAGCTATGCCGACATCGCCCGTGCCGGCGGCGGCATCGTCTCCACCGTGCGCGCCACCCGCGCCGCCACGCCGGAACAGCTGGCCCGCGAAAGCCGGCCGCGCCTGCTGGCGATGCGCGCCGAGGGCGTGACCACGCTCGAGATCAAGTCCGGCTACGGCCTGACCCTGCCCGACGAACGCAAGCAGCTGCAGGTGGCGCGTGCGCTGGGCGAGGAATGCCGGGTCAACGTGGTGACCACCTTCCTCGGTGCACACGCGATTCCGCCTGGCCGCCAGGCACAGGAGTACACCGATGAGGTGTGCGAGGTGATGATTCCGGCCATCGCCGCCGAAGGCCTGGCCGAAGCGGTGGATGTGTTCTGCGAGAACATCGCGTTCTCACCGGCGCAGGCACGGCAGGTTTTCGAAGCCGCACGCGCGCACGGACTGGCGATCAAGATCCACGCCGAGCAGCTGAGCAACCAGCATGGCGCCGAACTGGCGGCCAGCTTCGGCGCACTCTCGGCCGACCATATCGAACACCTGGATGACGCCGGCATCGCCGCGATGGCAGCGGCCGGCACTGTCGCCGTGCTGCTGCCCGGTGCCTTCTATTTCACCCGCGATACCACCCTGCCGCCGATCGCCGCGCTGCGTGCGGCCGGCGTGCCACTGGCGCTGGCCACCGACAGCAACCCGGGCACCTCGCCGCTGACCAGCCCGCTGCTGGCGATGAACATGGGCGCGACCCTGTTCCGCCTGACCGTGGATGAGTGCATCGCCGGCTTCACCCGTGAAGCGGCGCGCGCGCTGGGTCATGGCGAGCGCATCGGCCGCCTGGCCGTAGGCCTGGACTGCGACCTGGCGATCTGGGACATCGACGCCCCCGCTGACCTGGTCTATCGCATTGGATTCAACCCGCTGCACGCGCGCGTGGTGCGCGGACAGCCCGACCTGCCTGCCTCCTGGAGCAACACATGAGCAACACCCTGGTTCTTCGCCCCGGCCATGTCACTCTCGCCCAGTGGCGGCAGGTCTATCGCGGTGCGCCGCTTGCACTGGACCCGGCCGCGCTGCCGGTGGTGCGCGCCAGTGCTGCGACGGTCGCCGCGATCGTCGCCAAGGGCGCACCGGTGTATGGCATCAACACCGGCTTCGGCAAGCTGGCCAGCGTGCGCATCGAGCGCGAAGACCTGGCCACCCTGCAGCGGAACATCGTGCTCTCGCATGCCGCCGGCGTGGGCGAGCCGATGCCGGCCAGCGTGGTGCGCCTGATGATGGCACTGAAGCTGGTCAGCCTCGCGCAGGGGGCTTCGGGCATCCGCGAGGAAACCCTGCTGCTGCTCGAAGCGATGCTGGTCAAGGGCGTGCTGCCGGTGGTGCCCGCGCAGGGCTCGGTGGGTGCCTCGGGCGATCTGGCGCCGCTCTCGCACCTGGCCAGCGTGATGCTCGGCGTGGGCGAAGCCTTCATGGGTGACGAGCGCCTGCCGGCGGTCGATGCGCTGGCACGTGCCGGCCTGCAGCCGATCGAACTGGGCGCGAAAGAAGGCCTGGCGCTGCTCAACGGCACCCAGTTCTCCACCGCCTATGCGCTGGCGGGCCTGTTCGAGATCGAGACCGTGTTCCAGGCCGCGCTGGTCACCGGCGCGCTGTCAGTGGAAGCGGCCAAGGGTTCCGACACGCCGTTCGACCCGCGCATCCACGCCATCCGCGGCCAGCGCGGGCAGATCGCCACCGCCGCCACCCTGCGCACGCTGATGCAGGGCTCGGACATCCGCGAGTCGCATCGCGACAACGACGTGCGCGTGCAGGACCCATACTGCCTGCGCTGCCAGCCGCAGGTGATGGGCGCGGCGCTGGACATCCTGCGCCAGGCCGCGACCACGCTGGAAATCGAAGCCAACGGCGTGTCCGACAATCCGCTGGTGTTCACCGATACCGGCGAAGCACTGTCCGGTGGCAACTTCCATGCCGAGCCGGTGGCCTTTGCCGCCGACATGCTGGCGATGGCGGTGTGCGAGATCGGTTCGATCAGCGAGCGACGCCTGGCGATGCTGGTGGACCCGGCGCTGTCCGGCCTGCCGGCATTCCTGACCCCGCGTCCCGGTTTGAATTCCGGCTTCATGATTCCGCAGGTGACCGCCGCCGCGCTGGTCTCGGAAAACAAGCAGCGCGCCTACCCGGCCAGCGTCGACTCGATCCCGACCTCGGCCAACCAGGAAGACCATGTGTCGATGGCCGCGCACGGGGCGCGCCGCTTGATGCAGATGGCCGAGAACGCGGCCAACGTGATCGGCATCGAACTGCTGGCCGCTGCGCAGGGCTGCGACTTCCACGCCCCACTGCGCTCCAGCGCCGCGCTGGAAACCGTGCGCGCCACCCTGCGTGCGCAGGTGCCGACGCTGGAAGAAGACCGCTACTTCCATCCGGACATGGTGACCGCCACCCATCTGGTGCGCAGTGGCGCGCTGGCGCAGGGCCTGACCGACCTGCTGCCAACCGTGGAACCGCAGGCATGAATACCCATCCCGAATGGCTGACGGTGCACGAGGGCGACGCCCCCCTCATCGTCAGCTTCCCGCATACCGGCAGCGAGCTGCCGCACGACCTGATCGGCGACTACCACTCGCCGTGGCTGGCACGCCGCGACGCCGACTGGTGGGTGCACGAGCTGTACGACTTCGTGCGCGGCATGGGCGCGACCACGGTGCGCTCGGCGATCTCACGTTCGGTGATCGACCTCAATCGCGACCCCAGCGGCGTGTCGCTGTACCCGGGCCAGAACACCACCGGCCTGTGCCCGCTGACGACCTTCGACAACCAGCCGCTGTACCACGCCGGGCGCGAACCGGATGACGCGGAAATCGCCCGTCGCCGCGACACGTATTTCCTGCCTTACCACGATGCGCTGGCTTCGCAGATCACGCGCCTGCGCGCACGCCACGGCACCGTGGTGGTCTACGACGCGCACTCGATCCGCTCGCATATCCCGCACCTGTTCGACGGTGAGCTGCCGCAGTTCAACCTGGGCACCGCCGGTCCCTCGGGTGCGCCGGACACCTCCTGCGACAACGCCCTGAGCGATGTGGTTGAAAACCTGCTGAAGATCAGCGGCATGAGCCAGGTGCGCAACGGCCGTTTCAAGGGGGGCTGGATCACCCGCCACTACAGCAACATCGCCGGCGGCGTGCACAGCCTGCAGATGGAGCTGGCCTGCCGTGGCTACATGCACGAACCCCTGCCGGACCAGGTGGACGAACACAGCTGGCCCACCCCGCTCGACCCCGACCACGCCGCACCGCTGCGCCACACCCTGGCGCAGGTGCTCAACGCCTGCCTTGAATTCGCTACGAACCGGAGCGCCGCATGACCCGCAACGACCCGTCCCGCACCATCGCCGCGCCCACCGGCACCACGCTGAACGCCAAGAGCTGGCTGACCGAAGCACCGCTGCGCATGCTGATGAACAACCTGCACCCGGACGTGGCCGAACGCCCGCAGGAACTGGTGGTGTACGGCGGCATCGGCCGCGCCGCGCGCGACTGGGAGAGCTTCGATGCCATCGTCGAAACGCTCAAGCGCCTGGACGACGACCAGACCCTGCTCGTGCAGTCGGGCAAGCCGGTGGGCGTGTTCCGCACCCACGCCGATGCGCCGCGCGTGCTGATCGCCAATTCCAACCTGGTACCGCGCTGGGCCAACTGGGACCACTTCAACGAGTTGGATAAGAAGGGCCTGGCCATGTACGGCCAGATGACCGCCGGCAGCTGGATCTACATCGGCGCGCAGGGCATCGTGCAGGGCACCTACGAGACCTTCGTGGAAATGGGCCGCCAGCACTTCGGTGGCGACCTGACCGGGAAATGGCTGTTCACCGGTGGCCTTGGCGGCATGGGTGGCGCACAGCCGCTGGCTGCCGTGATGGCCGGCGCCTCGTGCCTGGCCGTCGAATGCCGCAAGAGCAGCATCGACATGCGCCTGCGCACCGGCTACCTCGACACCTGGACCGACAACCTGGACGAAGCGCTGCGCCTGATCGACGAGTCGTGCAAGGCCGGCACGCCGAAGTCGGTGGGCCTGCTCGGCAACGTGGCCGATGTGTTGGCTGAACTGCTCAAGCGCGGCGTGAAGCCGGACCTGCTGACCGACCAGACCTCCGCGCACGACCCGGTGAACGGCTACCTGCCGCAGGGCTGGACCGTCGAGCAATGGGACGAGAAGCGTGTGAGTGCACCGAAGGACGTGGAGAATGCCGCGCGCGCGTCGATGGCCAACCACATCCGCGCCATGCTCGGCTTCCACGCACTGGGCGTGCCGACCGTGGACTACGGCAACAACCTGCGGCAGATGGCGCTGGAGGAAGGCGTGGCCAATGCCTTCGACTTCCCCGGTTTCGTGCCGGCCTACATCCGCCCGCTGTTCTGCCGTGGCATCGGCCCGTTCCGCTGGGCCGCACTGAGTGGCGACCCGGAGGACATCGCCAAGACCGACGCCAAGGTGAAGGAACTGATTCCAGACAACCCGCACCTGCACCGCTGGCTGGACATGGCCGCAGAGAAGATCAAGTTCCAGGGCCTGCCGGCGCGCATCTGCTGGGTCGGCCTGGGTGACCGTGATCGACTCGGCCTGGCGTTCAACGAAATGGTGGCCAACGGCGAACTGAAGGCGCCGGTGGTGATCGGCCGTGACCACCTGGACAGCGGCAGCGTGGCGTCGCCGAACCGCGAGACCGAGGCAATGGCCGACGGCTCCGATGCTGTCTCTGACTGGCCGCTGCTGAACGCCCTGCTCAACACCGCCAGTGGCGCGACCTGGGTCTCGCTGCACCACGGTGGCGGCGTCGGCATGGGCTTCTCGCAGCACGCCGGCATGGTGATCGTCTGCGACGGTACCGAGGCAGCGGCCAAGCGGATTGGCCGCGTGCTGTGGAACGACCCGGCCACCGGCGTCATGCGCCATGCTGATGCGGGGTATGAAATCGCGATCGACTGCGCGAAGGAAAAGGGACTGGATCTACCGGGAATCCTCGGCTGATCGCAGGGGTGCCGGCCAGCGGCCGGCACTACCGGAAACGTGTGGTAGTGCCGGCCGCTGGCCGGCTCTCCCTGATGCGGGAATCGGCGCCCTTGACCCGCTCTTCCGTCGTGACCAACATGCGCCATCACCGCTGATGGATCACCGCGATGTACCGCACCCTTGCTGCCGCATTGCTCTGCGCCCTCTTCGCCGTTCCGATCGCTTCGGCGCGTGAGTCCCCCGGCGATCTTTCCAATCAGCTCGACACCCAGCTGCAGGCCAACCGCGAACGCTACGGCATCGCCGGGCAAGCGGTGCTGGTCGCGCACAATGGCCAGGTGCTCTACCAGGGCGCCAGCGGCGAGCGCGACCCGGCCACGCATGCACCGGCCACCGTCGATACCATCTTCGCCGCGCAATCGATGGCCAAGCTGCTGACCAGCACGCTGGTGATGCAACTGGTGGACCAGAGCAAGGTGGATCTGGACGCGCCGGCCAGCCGTTATGTGCCGGACCTGCCTGCAGCCTGGCAGGCGATCCACGTACGCGATTTCCTCAACCACAGCTCGGGTATCGGCGAGTACTACGACCGGGTGGACAACCGCTGGGTGAGCAAGGGCTACCCCGGTGTGGCGCCCGACCTTGCAGCTGCGCTGAAGGTGGCTGCGGCGGCGCCGATGCAGTTCGCCACCGGCAGCCGCGTGCAGTACACGCAGGCCAACTACCTGGTGCTGACCGCCTTGCTGGAAGCGCATTACCGCAAGCCCTACCCGGCCATTGCGCGCGAACGCATCCTGCAACCGCTGAAGATGACCAGTACCTCATGGGGCGTCACCAGCGTGCCAGCCACGCGCGCGGCGGTGCCTTACATCGGCAAGGACGGCCAACTGCAGCCGGCCAATGAAGATCCCTGGCCGGACTACGGCTGGGGCCATGCCGATCTGCAGACCACCGTGGGTGACATGAACCGCTTCCTGCAGGCGCTGGCGACCGGCAAGCTGCTGCGCACGGCGACCCTGGAAAAACTCTGGCAGCCGCAGAAACTGGCCGGCGGCGGCAGCAATTTCTTCTCCACGGGCTGGGACACCACCCGCAGCGACGGCTACACCCAGGTCGGCCACGATGGTGGCACCCGTGTACGTGCGCGGCTGGCGTACAAGGGCACCCTGGCCAGCGACTACTGGGTGTTCGTGTACCTGACCAACGGCAGCGCCCGCAATGTGTGGTCGAGCACACTGGTGGAGAGCACGATGGCGGCGGCCGCGCCGCAGGAGTTTCCGCATGCGGTGCTGACCGAGCGGCTGATCGCGTATGCGCTGGATGATGATGCAGGCGCTGCGCAGGCGATGCGCGCCGGCTTGCGCGATGACAACAGGGTGACCGGCAGCGAGCTGGAACGTGCGATCAACGCCAGTGGCTATGCCATCCGCGAGAGTCTGGGTGCCGGCAAGGCGCTGAAGGTGTTCACGCTCAACACCGAGCTGTATCCCGGTTCGGCCAACGCATGGGACAGCCTGGCCGAATGCCATGCAGCACTGGGTGAGAAGGAAGCGGCTGATCGGCTATACGCGAAGGCCAAGGCGCTGGCGAAGCCTTCGCCGTAAACCCTGCTGTAGAGCCGAGCCCATGCTCGGCTGCTCTTCGTGGCGATCGCAGAGAACCCGCGCTGCGCGCGATAGCCGAGCATGGGCTCGGCTCTACAGGGCCACCACAGGTGGCCATACGCAGGTGGAGGGTGACGTGGGGGCCACCGACCTGTTAACTTGCGCGCCACTTTCGTGGTTTACAGCATTTCCGCATGTCGCTCTCGTCGTACCGCCCCACCCCGTCGCTGTTGTTCCTGGCCGTTTCCCTCGGCCTTTCCTCCACCGCCGCCGCGGCGCCGCAGGCCACCACGCTGGATGCCGTGCAGGTCACCGCTGCTGCCGATGCCAGCGCCCAGGCGCGCGCGGCGCTGAAGCGCGTACCCGGCGCCAGCAACGTCATCGACCTGGCCAAGGCCGACAGCCGACTGTCCAGCAATGCCGATGTGCTGGCCTACCAGCCGGGCATCAGCGCGCAGTCGCCGGGCAACGAGGGCACCAAGATCTCGATCCGGGGCTCGGGCATCAACCGGGGCCCGGGCGCGCATGCCTCGGGCATTGCGGTGTCGATCGACGGCCTGCCACTGACCGGCCCGGGTGGCACGCCTTACGAACTGCTGGAACCGCTGTGGCTGTCGCGCGTGGAAGTGCTGCGCGGCGCCAACGGCTTCGAGCGCGGCGCGCTGGCGCTGGGCGGTGCCATCGACTACGTCAGCCGCAGCGGTCGTGATTCGGCCGGTGTGCAGCTGCACTACGAAGCCGGCAGCCGTGGCTACCAGAAGCGCGGCATCAGCTGGGGTGGCGTCAATGGCGATGTCGATTACTTCCTGGCCTACACCGATACCGAATTCGACGGTTACCAGCGTCATGCGCGCGGCGACGGCAAGGGTGCGATGGCCAACATCGGCTGGCAGATCACGCCAGACCTGCAGACGCGCTTCTTCGTGCGCTACCGCGAGACCAATCACGAAACGCCCGGTCGCTTGACCCGCGATCAGATCCGCAACGATCCACGCGCCGCGAATGCCGCCAACCTGGCCATCGATGCGCGTCGCCCGCAGCCGGGCAGCACCTGGTTGGGTAACGTCACCACGTTGCAGATCGATGAGAACTCCTCGCTGCAGGCCGGGCTGGTCTACCACAAGTACCCGATGGACTTGAACGAGAGCCTGTACCGGCAGCAGCTGGACTACGCCAACCTCAACGCCACGCTGGACTACCGCCATCGCCACCGGCTGTTCGGCCTGGACAGCGAGACCACGGTCGGCCTGCGCGTCACCCATGACCTGGACGCCGATGTGCGCGAGTCGCTGCGCTTTGCCAGCAATGGCTATGCTGCCGACACGCGCACGCGCGACTTCCGCCACCACGGTACCGACAGCACGCTGCACGTCAGCAATACCCTCGCCTTCAATGACCGCCTGCGCATGCAGACCGGGCTGGCACTGATCAACACCCGCCGCGATGTGCAGGTGACCTGGCCAAGCAGCGGCGACCGCCTGCGCGACCACGACTGGGACTACGCGCCGCGACTGGGCTTCACCTGGCAGCACAGTGCGCAGACCCAGTGGTTCGGCAACCTCAGCCGTTCGGTGGAGGCACCGCATCCGTGGTCGATGATCTGGGGCTCGAACCAGTACTTCGGGCCGGGCAATGGCCCGTCTACCGGCCGCCAGCGCGCGCCGGTGCCGATGCAGAACCAGACCGCCACCACACTGGAACTGGGCGCGCGCGGTGACGCGGCGCTGGGTCGCTGGGAACTGACCGGCTACTACGCCCACGTGAACCACGAACTGCTGAGCGTCGAACTGCAACCGGTGCCGAACCTGTTCATCGCCGAGAACAACGCCAGCCCCACCGTTCACCGCGGTATCGAAGCCGGATTGGACAGCACGCTGTGGCAGGCTGCACCGGGCCGCCTGTCGCTGCGCCAGGCCTATACCTTCAGCGACTTCCGCTATCGCCACGATGCGCGTTTCGGCAGCAACCGCCTGCCCGGCCTGCCGCGCCACGCCTACCAGGCCGAGCTGCGCTTCGATCACGCGTCCGGCCTGTACGCTGCGCTCAATACCGAATACGCCTCGCGCATCGCCGTGGACTACGCCAACAGCTACTGGGCTGACAGCCATGTGATCTTCGGCAGCCGCATCGGCTACGACGCACCCGGTGGCCGCTGGCAGGCCTGGGCGGAGATGCGCAACATCGGAAATCGCCACTACGCCGCCACGGTCACGCCGGGCTACGACGACGCCGGCAAGGATGTCGCGCGCTCGACCCCGGGCGAAGGCCGTGGCGTCTATGCGGGCGTGCGCTGGCGCTTTGACTGATTGCCGCAGGCGGCGCCGGGTGTGACCCGGCGCCGCCGTTCCAGGGTCAGCCGATACGCCACGCCGGCAGGCGCTCGCTGCGCTTCCAGATGGAAGGCGCGAAGCCGATCAGCACCAGTGCCGCCAACCACTTCGGCGACGTACTCAGCAGCGTCGAACCGAGCGAGCCGTCGCCGGGTGCGAGCTGCTCCTGCCAGGGGTTGTAACCCAGGTAGAGGATGCTGCCAGCCCACCACAGCAACGCTGCGCCGATGCCCACCAGCAGCAGGGCCAGCGTGCGGCAGGTCCAGCGCTGCGAGGTGGTACCCCATTCCCGGGATGCCGCGATCAGCAGGCCCACCACCAGCAGCGACACCAGTGCCACCAGGCCGATATCGACCTTGTGCCCGATACGCTCATAACTGCACGCGCGGCATTGCGCCTCTTCCGCGGCAGTGGCGGCTTCGGCGCCATCGGCCTGCCCGGCTGCGGGCTGCGCCAGTGCTGCAAACGGCAACAACACCGCCAGCAGCGTCATCATGATCCAACGAAACAACGTCCTGTTCCTGCGTGCAGCGACATCCATGCGCTCTTCCTCGTCAGTGGTTGTACGTCCAGGGCCGCAGTATGCGGCCGTCCCATACGCCGCCCAGACCCCGTTCCGGGGGTTCGGCTATCCAGCGTCCTTGTTCCCGATGCAGTACGACAAGCTCCCGGTAGACGAAATCGTCGGAACACGAAGCCCAGGCGACCGCGATCATAGCCCACTGCCCATCGACGCTGAAAACGGGCCGGGTCAGATAGGCGAAGTGGTCGTATGTCCGAGCCGGCCCATGCACCGTTGCCCTGCACCCCTGCTTCCGCAGCGCTCGAAGCCCCGCGCCGTCCATCCGCTGCGCACCGGCCAATGCGGCCGCAGGCACTGGCGTGGGACGGCGATTGGCGGGAACCAGGTCCGCCTGCAGCTGCAACCGCAGCGCATGGATGTCCGGCGGCCACCGGTCGTCCAGCGGCAGAACCAGATCGTCCACCTCCTGGCAGGTGGAGGCACTGCTACCCGGCCAGCAATAGGGCAAGGTCTGCTCCATCACGTAGATGTCCTCCCCCACCGGGTCGGTCAACTGCGGCTGTTCCTGCGGGCGCCATTGATCGACGCGCGTGGACGGTGTCTGCGGTGCGGTGGGCACCTCGCTCAGCGACGATGGCAGCGCTGGCGTTGGCTGCGGCTCTGGCGGGGGTGGAAGGAGGAATGGCGGCCTCTGCCGGATCGCCAGCGCCATCGCCTCAGCCTGCATCTGCACCGTTCCCAGGTTGATCGGTGGCGGACCGATCTCCTGCTGCCACCTCGGGCGCAGGCTGCAGATTCCGGCCATGAGAGCCAAAGCCGACAGCGCCGCCGCCAGCGATGCAATGCGTCGCCAGGCGATCCGCTGTTGGCAGTCACGGTCTGGCTTGAACGAGGTATCTGTCATCACGACTCCGGCAACGCGGGCCACAGGCCGTGTCCAAAGCCCGTATAGCGGACAGGCTCCACTCGAATACGCTCCCATCCGCCCTTCCTGCGGTGCAGGAGGTAGAGGACGCGCATCGCCGTTCCTCCACTGCACAGATCCGAGGCGACCGATGCCATTGCCCAGTTCCCGTCCAGGCTGAACACAGGACGCTGCAGATGGACAACGCCCAGATCCGGATTGCCCGGTCCCCCCATGCATCCCTCGATACCGCGCGCGCGCCGTCGCTGAAGCTCGTCCCACGTCATCCGTTGCGCCCGCACATGCGCAAGCTCAAACGCGAGGTCGGGTACCCGTACAGCCCGGCGGTTCGCAACCTGCAGCATCGCCTCCAGATGCTGCTGCAATTGAAAGGATGCCGCGCTGTCATCATCGCGCCATTCGACGACGCTGTGACGCGCCTGGCAGACCGGGGCGGCTTCTCCTTCGCCGCAGGACGGCACTGTCCAGTCCATCACTGCAAATGGCGTGTCAGGCTCCGAGCTGCGCGGCTCGAAGCGTGCAGGCTCGACGTCTTGCAGTGGCACCTCCGCGGTCGCGAACCCACCGTTGCCGGTCAGCATCGAGGAGGAGACTGCCTTCATTGGAATCGGTGGTACCGGCGGCTTTCCTGGCGGTAATGGTCGCAGGTCGATGAGCTTTGCCATCACCTCGGCCTGCATCTGTGCAGTTCCCAGGTTGATCGGCGGCGGGCCGGCGTCCTGCCGCCACTGCGGGCCCACACTGGCCATCAGCACTGCGCCCGCAGCCACGAACAGGACGACCGCTGTCGTCAGGATGCGCTTCCGTGCAATGCGCTGTCGCATGGAGTTCCTGGAAGAAATGAAGCAGGTTGGGATATCGGCCGGAAACGTGGCGCTACAGCGCTTGAATGACCTGCAGCAGATGGCTCGCACCCGGCACAAGTTCCTGCGCAAGCCAACCCAGCACGGCAAAGAACAGCAGCAGGCCGAGCAGCGGCCAGATCGTGTGCGTCACGCATACCCGCCACCATCCCTGTTCGTGCATGCCCTGCATGCGCCGATACAGGCCACCGGCGATGGCGGCGTCCACCAGCAGTTCGGCCATCAGCACCGGCGCCGACCACACCACCCACACGCTCGCCAGCAGGACGGTCGCCACCAGTGCGACGATGCCGAGGATGGCCAGCAACGGCAGGCCCGCTTCGTCTTCAGCCAATCCAGCCAGTGGCAACTCACCCACCTCCGCGCCGCTCGGCGATGCCGAATCACTCCACGACGCCGATGCGCCGCCACCGCCGGAATGACCACCGGCACCGCCCCATGGTGATTCCACGGCACTTCCGCGAGGGGATGGGCTGCCACCGCCCATATCCGGCGACAGGCCATCCAGTACGTTGTCCCAGCGCCAGCGGATCCAGATCCACATCAGCAACAGGAACACGCCGTAGGCCAGCACTACGGCCATCGGGTAGCGAAGCAGCATCGCGTCGATACCGGCCAGGCGCAGCAGGTACGAGGCAAGGAAACCGGCCGCACCGGTCAGGGCGACGATCAGCGCCATCTGCAGGCGTGGCCAACCACGCTGCTGCAGGTGCCGGCGCGCACGCACGACTTCGCCGCCGCGGTTCACGGGCAATTTCAGTGGGCTGCGTGAAAAGTGGCGCGAGCGCTTCATGCCGCCGCCAGGGGGCGGGAGGCATCGCGGCCAGGAACGTCGGGAACCTGATAGTGCATGCGGACATCCTTGCCGGGCACGCGTAGGCGGTGATGGGCGGATTCTACCGCGGACACCTCCGCTGTCCACACGGCGGTTCCAAGCGGCCGATCCTCAGCTGCGGTCGATGATCCGTTCGATGCGGCCACCCGCGAACACGAACTCGCTCTGGCCCTGCAGTTCCAGCTCGGTGCCCGCACGCGGTCCATCGGGAACATCCTGCGCGAACACGCCGCGCCAGCCAATCGTCGCCGTCGCCCGATCACCATCGAACACCAGCGCCAGCAAGCGCTGTTCGCGCTCCCGGAACAGGCGCGCAGACTGCCGTGCCAGTTCGCCAAAGGCATCGATGCCTTCGGTGACCATCGTCAGCTGGCCGTCGCTGTGGTTCTCGAAGCGTACGTTGTGCGCCAGCACCGCCAGCATGGCGTCGATATCGAAGCAGTTGTAGGCCTGCAGGTAGTGCTCGATCACCTGGCGGCGGTGCGGTTCGTCCATGGCGGCATCCAGTCGTGGGCTGCTGGCGAGTCTGGCCTGCCCGCACCGGCCGATCAAGGCCGCGCGGCAGCCTTCAGCAACTGCGCGGCCACCTGGTCGAACGGGGCGATGTCCTGCAGCGCGCGGCACATCGCCACCGCGCCTTCCACGCTGGCGATCACCAGGCTGGCCAGCTCACCCGCCGCTGCAGGGGCATGTCCTTCGGCGACGAATGCCGAGGCGAGGTGGCCCTGCCAGCGCGCAAACACCTCGGCGGCCGCTGCGCGGGGTTGGCTGGGCGTGGCCTCCACCGGCTCCTCCACGGCAGCGGCCAGCACCGGGCAGCCGGCGCGGAAATCGGAGCGCAGCAGACGCTCGCGCCACATCGCCAGGAACTGCTGCAGGCCCTGTACCGCCCCATCCTTCAACAGCTCCACCAGCAGCGCCTCCACCTTGTCGCCGGCCATGTGGGTGGCGCGCGCCAGCAGCTCCTGCTTGCCGCCGGGAAAGTGATGGTAGGTGGAACCCAGCGGTGCCTCGGCCAGCTTGGTCACCTCCCGGATGCTGGTGGCATTGAGGCCCACCCGCGCCAGCATCTGTGCCGCAGCATCAATCACGCGTTGTGGCGCATCAGAGGGTCGCGGACTCACGGCGGGCTCCTTGCTAAGACAGTCGTCATAGATTAGCGTACCGGCGATTCTATAACAGTCGTCATAGCCATGAATCTCTGGTTCCGCCTGCTCCATCTGCTGCTGTGCAGCCTGTTCCGGCCGAAGCTGGACGCACCGTTCGGGGTTTCGCGGCTGCAGTTCCGGGTACTGCCCAACGACCTGGACAGCAACCTGCACATGACCAACGGCCGCTACTGGAACATCTTCGATCTGGGCCGGCTGGACCTGATCCTGCGCATGGGCCTGGGCCGGGTCGCGCTGCGAGAGAAGTGGGCGCCGATCGTCGGTGCCGGCACCATCCAGTTCCGTCGCGAGCTGAAGCCGTTCCAGCGCTTCACCCTGGAAACGCGCCTGGTCGGCTGGGTCGGCTCACGCGGCATCATGGAGCAGCGGGTGCTGATCGGTGCCGAGCAGAAGATCGCCACGCGCGCGCTGCTGGTCACCGGCATCTACGACCGCCGCGCGCGGCAGTTCCTCGGCATGCCGAAGATGATGGAAGCGATCGGCGTGGTCGCCCCGCCGTCGCCGCCGCTCAGTGCGGCCGCCGAAGCGCTGCTGGCCGCCGATGCGGCGTTGAAGCAGGACGATGCCTGAGCCTCAGGGAGCCGCCACCGGCATCGTGGGCTGTCCGCGCGATACGACCTGGGTACGCCCTCCCACGTGCAGCACGTACTCGAATGACTGCCGCATGCGGCTGTACGCGCCACCATCCGGTACGCCGTAGTTGGCGCCCACGCTGAGGGTATGCCGTCCCGGCGGCAACGGCTTGAGCATCACCCAATACCCATCGGCGGCAGCCAGCCGAGAGTGTTCGTCATCGGCATCCATGCGGAAGCAGCCTTCGCTGCGGACCCGATGCCTGCGCATGTCGCCCAATGGCTGGCCGTCCAGCAGCACCACCGCACTGATCAGGTAATCGTTGTTGACCGCCGCCCCGGCCTGCAGCTCCTTGCAGGACACACGCTCATCCACCTGGTAGTGCGCCATGTTGATGATCGGTAGTAACAGGTACTTGCCAGCCGGCACCACGCATTCGCGATGTGGCCGGAAACGGCCATTGGTGCCGGCCAGGTTCCAGACCGGGCCTTCCTGGCCCAGATCACACACACGGCCATCCGGGTCGAGATAGGGCGCGCCACCCTGGCCATCGGCCCACCGCCACCACCGCGCGGTCCATTCGGCCAACGAAACGCCGCCCACTGGTTCACGCGTCAGCGGCGAAGGCGCCGCCGTGTCCGCACCGAACACCGGCACGGCGGCCAGCAGCACTGCCATCGTAGCGCCGCCACGGCGCAGCCACCCCTGGATTCCCTTCCGCATCACCCGCTCCATCGTCCCTGGCGGCCACGCTGCGTAGCCGGCTACCGCGCCACTCTACCGTGACGGACTACACCTTCGGCATGTTCTTGGTCACGCAATGGATGCCGCCACCGCCGCCGGCGATCGCGTCGATATCCACCTGTTCGATCACGCGCCCCGGATACATGTCTTCCAGCAGTTCACGGCAGAAGCCATCGGCTTCGTCGTCACCGAACTGCGGCGCGACCACGGCGCCGTTGATCGGCAGGTAGTTGATGTAGCCCATGGCCAGATCGTCGTTGTCGCGGGTATGCACGTTGTCGCGCCCGTCCAGCGGCGGCGGCAGTGTGTGCACCTGCAGCCGGCGGCCATCGGCGTCGGTGGCCCCGCGCAGGATGTCCAGGTGCTCGCGGGTCAGATCGTAGTCGTAGGACTCCGGATCATTGTCCAGGTTGGCGATCACCACGCCCGGCCGCACGAAGCGCGCATAGAAATCCACGTGCGCATCGGTGATGTCCCTGCCGGCGATGCCGGGCAGCCAGATCACCTTGCGCAGGCCGAGGTGGTGCTTCAGCTCGGCCTCGATATCGGCGCGCGACCCGTCCGGATTGCGGTTGCGGTTGACCCAGCAGCTCTCGGTGAGGATCGCGGTACCGTGGCCATCGACTTCGATGCCACCGCCCTCGCCCACCAGATCGCTTTCCAGCAGCGTCGCACCCGTCACCTGTGCCAGCCAGGGCGCCACCGCGCCATCGTTGCGCGCGCTCTGCTTGCCGCCCCAGCCGTTGAAGTTGAAGTCGACCAGGCCCAGACCGCCCTGGCCATCGGTGACGAAGCACCCGCCGTAGTCGCGCACCCAGATGTCATCCAGCGGCACCTCGAGGAACTCGATGTTGTCGCGGCCGCAGCGGTCCTGCGCCTGCTTCAACTGCGCCGGGCGGCACAGCACGCTGACCGGCTGGTGGCGGGCGATGGTACGGGCCAGGCGGGCCACGGCGGCGTTCACCGCATCGGCCTGCGCGCCCCACACCCGCGGCTGCGCGGCGAAGGCCAGGAAAACGCGCTCCTGCGGGCCGTGCTCGTCCGGCATGCGCCAGACGCCCGCACCCGGCCCCGCTGCGGACACGCGGCCCGGCAGCCCGGCCAGGCCGAGCGCGGCCAGGCCGCCAAGGCCGGCGGCGCCCGCCAGTTGGGTGAGGAAGTGACGACGGTTGGTCATGACAGGCTCCATGGCCGGTGTGGGATGGGCGCTATGCTGCGCTTGCCCATCCATAAGAACAAACGATAGATTCAGCCATCAACTGAACAGTTTTACTTATCTGAAATGCTCAAACACTGGCCACCGCTGAACGCGCTGCGGGGTTTCGAGGCTGCCGCCCGCCTGGGCAGCTTCCACCGGGCGGCCGAGGAACTGCATCTGACCCAGTCGGCCATCAGCCAGCAGATCCGGGGCCTGGAGGCGTCGCTGCAGCAGCCGTTGTTCTTCCGGCAGGGCCGCAGCGTCACCCTCACCGACGCCGGCAACGACCTGCTGGAAACCACCCAGTCCCTGCTGCGGCAGCTGGCCAGCGGAATCCGCCGACTCGATCAGTACCGCAAGCCGAATCAACTGATCGTCAACACCAGCCCGGCCTTCGCCCGCCATTGGCTGGTGCCGCGCCTGGCCAGCTTCCACCGCCTGCATCCCGATGCCGACCTGTGGCTGCTGACCAGCGAGGATGCACCGGACATGGGCACGCAGACGCTGGACGTGGCGGTGCGTGACGACCTCGACTCACAGGCGCAGTGCCAGCATCGCGTACTGCTGCAGGACCGTCTCTATCCAGCCTGCCATCCGGCGCTGCTCGCCACACCGGTACACGAACGCCTGACCCTGCATGGCGAGCGCGAAATGGACTGGAGCCAGTGGCAGGTACAGGGCGGCGCCGATGTCGGCCAGCGCCGCGAGGGCATGAACTTCTCCGAGCCTGGCCAACTGCTGGATGCCGCGTGCGAAGGGCTCGGTATCGCGCTGGTCAGCGAGCTGCTGGCGGCACGCGCCTGCGAACAAGGCCTGCTGCACCCCCTGGATGATGCACGCGTGCGCGGCCCGCGCTGGAGCTGGCTGGTGCACGAGGACAGCACAGCCGATCCGCTGGTAATCAGTTTCTGTGAGTGGTTGCTGGCGAGCCTGCCCGCTGACGCTACTTCTGCTGCAGCGCGCGCTTGACCGCCGCCTCGGCCAGCGGCGCCATCACCGCATAGCCCTTCGCCGTGGGATGCACGCCGTCGTCGGCCAACTGCGGATCCAGTCCACCGACCGCATTGGCCATCGGCGTGTAGTAGTCCAGATAGACCAGCTGCTTCGCATCGGCATAGCGCTTCAATGCCGTGTTCAATGCACGCACCTTGGGCGCAGGCATTGTGCCCGTCAGCCACGGGTAATCGCTGACCGGCAGCACTGATGCCAGCACCACACGGATGCCATGCGCGCGGGCCAGGTCCACCATCGCGTGCAGGTTGTCTTCGATCATCGCCTGCGTGGACGGGCCGGTGTTGCCGGCGATGTCGTTGGTGCCGGCCAGGATCACCACCACCTGCGGCTTCAGTGCCAGCACGTCCTGCGGGAACCGCACCAGCATCTGCGCCGTGGTCTGACCGCTGATGCCGCGGTTGAGCCAGCCCTTGCCGGGGAAGAACGCCGAACTGCCTTCCCTGCCCCAGCCCTCGGTGATCGAGTCACCGAAGAGCACCACGCGTGGTTGCCCCGGTACGGCGGCAGGCAGTCGTGCGTTGGCGTCGCGGTAACGCTGCAGTTCCGGCCAATCGGCCAGGCGCTGCTGCATGAAGCGCACTTCGTCCGGGCGCAGGCGTTCGACAGGCTCCACCAGCAACGGGTTGATCGCGGGCGTATCGGCCGCCACCCCTTGGGCACTCAGCGCGATACCGAGGGCAACCGCGGCCAGGCCGCCAGACAAGGAACGCATGGGGTCTCTCCCTTGGATGTCCGGGCCAGTCTAGCGCGTGGCCCCACGCCTACCGTGCCGCCGACCGCGCGGCCACACCGGTCACCTTGGCCGGCATCCACATGCCTGGCGTCCAGCCGCTGGCGGCCAGGATCGCCTTCGGGTTGTCCTGCTGGATCAGCGCACGCACCGCGTCACGCTTGTCCTTGGCCTGCAGGTAATAGGCCTTGGCAATGCGGTAGCCCACCCAGTACCCGAGGTCATAGGGCTCCTGCGAACCGGGCTTGTAGTTGTACAGCCACGGCGACAGATCGGTGCTGTCCACATCCAACGCGAAGGCGCTTTCGATATGCACTTCCCGGCCACGGGTCCAGGCGGCGTGGCGCCCGTTGCCGACGTTGCCGGAAATCAGCTCGGCGATGAATTCGGCGATGCCTTCGCCCAGCGAAACACGCAGCACCGTCGCATGCGGGTCGCCGGGCTCGAAATCGGTCAGGCCGGTCTGCTGGATGTGCACGTACTCGTGGGCGATCACGTGCACGAAGCGGTCCTGCACGTTGGGATTCATGAAATCGGCTGCACACAGCGCTTCCAGGCCAATGATCACCCCGCTCTTCGAAGTCAGCCCGACCGGCCGACCCCGGCCGACCGCAATGGTCACCGGCGGAAACGCGGCCTGCGGGTAGATCGCCTGCAGGTTGCCGAACACCTGCACCAGGCGCTGCTTCACCGCCGGCAGCTCCGCCAGGCAACTACGGCCCTGCGCATACACCTCGGGCTGGCTGGCAATGGCCTCGGCAATGCGCTCGGGCGTGACCCGGCGCGCCTTCGCCAATTCACCCAGGCCCGTACTGCCTTCGGCCAGGTAACCGGCCAACTGGGCGACGCTGGGCTTGCCGCCGGTGCTGTCGTAGAGCGCGTAGAAGCGGCTGGCATCGGTGGTGAGGATCTGCGGTCCCGACGGAGTACCCGCCGACGCCACGCCGACCGCCCCGGCACAGGCCAGGGCAAGCAGGCAACGCAGGAAACTGGACATCGCTCCGTCCTTGGTGGAGTGCATGCGAAGCGCGCAATCTACCACTCCGCCCCGGCCGCCGCAGCGGGCACATGCAGGCCCTTCGGGGCTGTGCCAGACTCACTCTGGCACCTGCCATGGATGATGGAGCACCGCACGATGATGATCGTTCCCGCGTACTGGGCCGAGGCCCGCCTGCAGGCCCGTTTCCGTGGCCGGCCGGTGGTCGTGCGCCGCTTCGGCTGGTCCGATGAGGGACCTGCCCAAGCCCAGGCCCACGCCGACGCACGTGCACATGAAGCCCTCAACGCCATCGTCGCCGGGCAGGTGCTGCCGCGTCGCGAAGTGCGCAGCAACTACGGTGTGGAGGGCGTGCCGATCCGCGAGCAGATCGTGCAGCGCGACGGCGATGTCATCATCACCCGCAACAGCTATGGCGCGCTGTGCCTCAACAGCCCCGACGTGCTGTTTGCCGACATCGACCATGCGCAGCCGCCGGCCGGATGCGTGATACCGGCCATCGTCGCTGCGGCCGCGCTGCTTGCCGGCGCCATCATTGGCACCCTGCTCTGGCACTGGCTGGTGGGCCTGGTACTGGGCGTGGCGGCAGTGCTGCTGGTCAACGCGGCACTGCTGATGCGGCGGAAGCAGCGCCTGGCCGCTGCCGGCGGTGCTGAAGGGCTTGCGCTGAAGCGCGTGGACGCCTTCAGCGAACAGCATCCCGATTGGCACCTGCGTACCTACCGCACGCCCGCCGGGCTGCGCGTGCTGGCGATGCATGCCACGTTCTCACCTGAGGACGAGCAGCTGCAGGCATTCTTCAAGGCACTGGGCACCGACACCCTGTACGCGCGCATGTGCCGGCTACAGCATTGCTTCCGTGCGCGACTGACACCGAAGCCGTGGCGCGTTGGCCTGAAGTACCGCATCCGGCCGCCGGTGGCCGCGTGGTCAGCCGAACAGGCCAACAATCCGGATCGACTGGCCTGGATTGCCGAGTACGAAAAGAAGAGTGCCGGCTTCGCGGCCTGTGCCTATCTGCGCAGCTTCGGCGACACTTCCCGGGTGCATGCCAAGGCGGAGCATGTGCGCGAACTGCACGATCGCCTGTCGCACGCGCAGGACCGCCTACCGCTGGCCTGAACGCAACGAGCGCTCAGTCCACGCCCTGCACGAACGGCTGCCCTGCCAGGGTAGTGCCCAGCCGCATCGCGACCTGCTGCCCGCCCTTTTCGAAGGTCGTTGCGCACTGCTTTCCGCCCTTCTGGCATCCGACTTCCGGAAAGCCCTCAAGTGACTCAGGCGCGCCCTGAGCCGGACTCGCCTGCCACCCTGCTGCATCCATCAGGCGCTTGGCCTTGGCATAAGGCATGCCGGCGACAATGCCAAGCTGCGCCAGTTCGGATGGGAGTGATTGGGCATGCAGGCTCGGCGTCATCACCAGCGCCAACACTGCGGCAACAAGTTTGGACTTCATTGGTGAAACCCATGGCAGACAGCAACAGGCCTGCAGCGTATCGCAGCTTCCGCACGCCATGGCACCCGCATCACATACGGTTACGCAATCGCAACGGCCAATGACACGAGGTCACCCTTCGGATCAGTCAGGTGCTGTTGAGAACCGCCACGGGGGCCTCGCGCGCCGCCCGCCGCGCCGGTACCCAGGCAGCCAGCTGCCCCAGGGCGAACACCAGCCCGACCCCCAGCACCAGGTACCCGGGATCGATGCGAGGTACCTCGTAGTAGCGCGAAACCCAGACATTCAACGCCAATGCCAGCACGCTGCCAGCGAGCGCGCCGACGAAGGTCAGCATCAGATTCTCGATCATGAAGAAGCTGATCACATCGCGCCTGCGGGCACCCAACGCACGTCGTATGCCGATCTGTGGATAGCGCTTGCGGACCCAGAAGCTGGCCAGCCCATACACACCCGTGCCGGTCACGATCAACAGCGAGATGCCGGCGCACAGGAAGATGATCGCCATGGTCTGGTCACGCCGGAAATATTCCGCACGCAGTTCGCTGAAGCGCTGGACCCGGGGCAGCATCCGGTTCGCTTCGCGCGCGGCCAGCGCATTGCTGGCCGAGTCGAGGACCGCGGAAAGCGCGTCCGGCTCGCTGCGCACCGCATACATCACCCGGGTGCCATCGGGAATCAGCGGCAGCAGCAGGCTCATGTCGTTGTCTCCATCGGTCCGCAGCACCGGCCTGGACAGGGTGTCGACGACCCCGACGATGCGCAATGGATGGGTGCCGTCCGTATACAGGTCGCGGCCCACCGCGTTGGCCAAGCCAAACAGATGACGTGCCAGCGCTGCGGAGACGATGGCTTCACTGGCCTTGTAGAGACCGGCGTAATCCTGCGCTGCCTCGGTCTGCACGAATGATGCGGCGGAGAAATCACGGCCTGCGACAAGATGCATGCCCAGTGCCTGCACTGCGCCGGCAGACATCCCATAGACTGCGGGCTCGGCCTCCACGATGCCTGCCGTGTCCTGCCCCTGCACCGGCACGTTGGTGAAACCGACGGTCCAGTTGTGCTGGCTCAACGGCAGCGACTCCGCCGCCACCACGGCCTGGACCCCGGCCACGTTACGCAGCACCTGCATGTCTGCCTTGACCGCAGCGGCGGCATTGGCAGCGGCGCTGCCGACGAACTCGGTTTCGATGATGCCAAGCCCCTGCTCCCGCAGCCCGGTGTCGTAGGCGAGTGTTTCCACGCGCTGCGCAAGCAGGAAGGCGATATTGGTGACGCAGGCGGTGGCGATGATCACCTGCAGCAACAGGATGCCGGCCACCAGCCGGTTCTTCTTCATCGCACGGGCAATCAGCGGAATCTGTGAAACGCTCATTCAGCGGCCTTGATCTGCATGGCGACACGGGTGGATGCCGCACGCAGTGCGGGCAGGACGGCGGCGAACAGGCTGGCGATGCAGGCCAACACGGGCGTGGCGATCACCATGGTCGGGTCGATGACTGCGAGGCTGGCATAGTCTTCCGGCTGCATCCGCACCAGGAACAGGCCAGCCTGTGCGACCAGCAGGCCCACGCCTCCTCCCAGCAACCCGATCATCAGCGCTTCGGTGCACAGCTGCAGGATGATGTCCCTGCGGCGGGCCCCCAACGCACGGCGGACTGCGATCTCATGCGTCCGGCGGACGAAACGGGCGAAGATCAGTGCCCCCATGTTGACCAGGCAGACGGCCAGGAAAGCCAGGCACAGCGCCAGCTGCAACCGCACTTCATCCGGGATGATCCGGCGCTGGACCAGATAGCCGCGCAGGCCGTCCAGGTGCGGGGGCGTCTGCCGATCGAAGCGCCCGCGCGCATGCTGGTCCTGCACGTAGTTCTGCAGGAAGTGCAGGTACGCCTGCTGGCCGGCCGGGTCCGGGATCTCGGCCCAGAGTTGGACCCACGCCGTGCTGGCGTCCACCATGCGGTTCGTCGGCGTGTTGCCCGACCAGCCGTACATGCTGTTGGCAACCCGAAGCTGGAGTTCCACCGCGGTCTGCAGCGGAATGAAGACATCGTCGCGCCCCTTGAAGGGTTCCTGCTGCAGGTCGGTGTGGAAGCGCGGCCGGGGCACCCAGTCAGCGATCACGCCAACCACCCTGAAGGGCTGCCCATCCAGCTGCAGGGTCCGTCCAACGAGGGAGCTTCCATGACCGAGCCGCTGCGCCAGCGTGCGGCTGACCACCACGACCCGGGAGCGCTGCAGATCATCGTCCGCAGACCACCAGCGTCCCTGCAGCACCTCCATGTCGAACATCGCCGCTGCGTCCGCGTTGGTGTACTGGCCATCAACGAAGAATGCCGTCGGCGCGCCCGGTTGCGGATCCACCAGCAGCCGGCCCGCAGCCAGTACCGTCTGCCGCTGCGCAGGAGCATTGCGCAGCAGTTCGCTGGCATCGGGCCAGGTCATGGCCACCCGCGGATCCAGCCCTCCCTTGATCTGGTACCCGGCCGGCAGCGGGTCCAGGAAGGGGTGGAACAGTTGCCCGCTGCGCCCTGGCAGCGGGTCCCAGGACATGGCTCGAACAACGGTGAGCATGGTCACGCTGGCGCCGATGCCCAGCCCCAACGCCAGCACCAGTGCCAGCGTCATGCCTTTGGTTTCCAGCAGGCGGGTTCGTGCGAGCCCCAGGTAGTACGTCAGCATCATCATCCTCGACAGCTCAATGGAAGAACTCGGCGACGGTGGGAACGACATCCACCGGTTCGATGCTCAACCACGCCGTGCTGTTCTGCGCGCGTGCCCGGCCCTCGATGAGATGCATCAGGCGGAACCGCGAGCGCTGCACCCGATCGATCGCAGCGCTTGCCTCCTGCGGCGCCCAGCAGCGCGCCAGACCCACCGGAATCTTGTTGCAGTTCAGGTCGTCGACGATCCGCTCCAGCGTCAGGTAGCTCAGGCGCTGGGTCGAAGCGCTGTCGATGAACACCGACGCAGTGGAGGACAGGCGGGGCAGGAAATGTCCCAGAAGGGCCTGGATGCTGTCTGGAGAATGGTTGAAGTCCGAGAACAGCATGTCGATGCCGCCGTGCAGAGCCGGGGCGGTGGCGATGGCGGTGAAGTCGATGTCCTCGACATGCACCTGCGCGAAGTCCGCGACACCCGCCCAGGCCAACAGCGCACGCATGAACGAAGGATAGTCCTGCCCCGGTTCGATAAGCGCGCGCAAGGGCCCTTCCAGCTCGGCCAGGAAGCGCCGCGCGGGATCGCTGGCATAGTGCGATCCATTGTCGTAGCTGTGCAGGACACCGGTCTCGTTCTCCTTCAGTGCGGCGGCGATCCAGGCCGTAGACACGCCGAAACCCGTACCGAGTTCCACCACTCTTTGTGGCCGGGCACGCTTGACCAGACTGTACAGCAGCACGCAGAGATCCTCGCTGCCGTACAGCCACCCCATGCGCTCGCGGATCTCGGAAAGACGCTCAATGCACGAGTGCATGTCGGGCATCATCGCTCCTCGCACTGGAATCATCCGCCGCCAGCCAACTGCCCAGCATCTCCACCATGGCCGGCTCATCCGCCACGGAAAGAAGATAGGGCGAGAACGCATGGAACCGCAGCTGTCCGCCCTCTGCGAAGAGCAGCAACTCCCCCGTCTCAGAACGGAAGGCACGACGCGCGGCCTGGTTGATGGCATGCACGCGCTGGAGATCGATCGGCACCGCCTCGCCCCTGGGGAAGAAGATGCCATCCGCCGACCCACCGCAGAAGTAGGACACCAGCGGGACGCCCTGCGGCCGCGAAACGAAGAACTGGTGACGCCGCTTCTCTTCCGGCAGCAGGTTGCGCTCCTGCTTCCAATCGAACAGTGACCACACCGATTTCTGCAGAGGATCGACCAGGCCGCGCAGATCCGGCGCCTCATACCCGATCGAATAGACGAAGTCGGGCGTCTGGATATCGGCAAGTACCCGCTTGAGCTCGAACCACTGTACGTTCAGCGGCATCAGTGTGCGCGAGACGCCACGCACGCCAGTGTCGTGGCAGACGCTGGCCGCCGATTCGAGCAATGACTGCAGGCGGATGTGCAGCCAACGCGCGTCGATTCCACTTTCCCTCAGGAATCCATCCATGCGGGTGTTGGCCAATGAGAACACACGGTTGACCACCCGTGCGCCGATGAACTGCTCGCGCATCGCCGCGCTGGGCTCGAAATCCAGGACCGCTGGCCAGCTTCCGGCGCGAACCATCGGCAGCAGCTCGTCAAGGTGCAGCAACTCTGCCCCCGCCTGCGCCGCCCGGCGCGCGACCGGATCAGCATGATCGGTGTACAACACGATGGTCCGGGCCTTCATTGCTGCCTCCCATAGCCATATTCACGCTTCATGTCCGCCTGCATGTCATCCATCATTGTTCCGATGTCGGCATTGAGCGGCTGGGTACTCATCAGCCGGCTGCTGAGATCCTGCTCGATGAGGAATCCGGCAGCGCATACCGCTAGGCGACGGTGGACATGCGCGCGGGCAGCAGCGTCGATGTTGTCAGCCACCGCAAGGTGGCTTTTCAGCAACCGATGGCAGACGTAGTAGACGAAAACGGCGTGGATGTAGGACGAGTTGGGAATCGGATTGCCCGACCACGGCGACACGACCCGGTGCTGATAGTCGTTGGCAACGAAGAAGCCATTGGCCAGCTCCCACGCGGCAAGGAAGTTGTGGGTGCTCTCATGCATGATGCTTTCCATGCAGGCTTCCACGCTCAGCTCGGGGTGATGGATATTGAGCAGGCGCAGGGAACCGGGCTGGCGCGGCACATGTTCCGACCCGAAACGGCGCGCAACATCCGGCGTTGATTCCTCGGATTTTCGAACCACGATGCGGCGGACGAAGTTGCGGATCACCAGGCCATACAGCGGTTCCGCACGATCAATGCCTGCCAGCGCGCGCGACAGCTTGTCGAGCACGACCGCCTGCTCCGCCTCATCCAGCGCAAGGCAGGGTTGGCTGAGCACGCCGGAACGGGGTTCATGGTGCCTGGCGACCTTGCTGTGCAGGTCGACGGCAACGCAATCACCCAGCATCGGCGGTGTTTCCAGCGTCCAGCGCCCCTGCACATCCTTGCGGGCGAGCTGATCGCCCACCGGACTGTCGACCACCCAATCGCGGCTCTCAAGCAGGTAGCGCGAGGTGCAGCCAGAGGCCAGGTCCAGCAGTGCCTTTTCTCTCTGCACGAGATCATGGATGGCACACAGATTGCGTGCGCTCTCAGCATCCCATGCCATTGCATCGGCACCGGCCTCCGGCCGCTGCTTGCGAGCGGCGTCAAGCGCCATGTAGCTCTCGCAGAACTCGGAACTGAGCAGTACGCGCGCCTGGCGGTCGGCCGGCAGCGCTTCATAGATGGCATGGATGGAGCGAGCGATGACGCCGTGCTCCGCGTTCCCCAGTGCTTCCTGCAGGCGCGTCCGCATGCGTCGCAGGCGGGCCCACATGATGCCTTCCATCACGGCATCCATCCGGGCACCTGTGCGGGTGATCTCCATCAGGCACGCTGGGCGTGCCACATCGGCTTCCAGCGGTTTCAGCTGCGCATTCATCGTTGCTCTCCCTGCATCCGCATCAAAGAGCTGCGGGGGACACCGTCCCCCGCAGGCCGACAGGTCAGACGTTGAAGCGCGTGGCTTCCACGTTCAACTCCGGCTCCTTGACGATATCGTGATGATGGTGCGAACCAATCGAATCGTCGTGGTGGCCGGTGGCCAGCGCTTCCAGGTTGTTGGCGCGCGCGTTGGCCTGGAACTCGGCCATGGCCAGGTCGTCCAGGCTCACGATTGCGGTGGCCTGGTCCAGTGCGCTGGATGCCACCGGAGCCTCGCTTGCCATCACGGCACCTGCTGAAGCGCTTCCGATCACCAGCAGCGTCAGCGCCGACAGCGCCTTGGGCATGTTGCGGTTGTCCTTCATGATGTTGCTCCCTTTGACTGACTCAGACGTCGAAACGCGCGTTGGACAGGCCCTGCGCCTGTTCCTCGGGCACGGCGTCGTGATGATGATGGGAACCGATGGAATCGGAGTGGTGCCCGCCGGCGAGCGCGATGCCCTGCAGTTCCGCGAACTCGGACATGCGCAGCGCATCCAGATCGGCGTTGATCGCGGTGGCCGACTGCAGGCCCTGCTCGGCCGGTGCCGGAAGTGCTGCTGCGCCTGCGGTGCCCGCAGCGCCGGCAATGATCAGGGTAAGCGAGGAAAGCGCGGTGGTTTTGATGCGATTGCTCATAACTAACCTTTCTCCAGAGTGATGGACTTTCAGGCAACTACGAGTCGCGCTCCGTCCGTCGTGCACGAACGTCGGACCGCGATCGATTAATGCCAGTGTCGGAGAAGGGGAGCAAACGCTCTGCTGTGCGCTGCACAGCATCGGCGAAGGTACAGGCCTGTCGCACCGCGCGACCGCCTGGCAGCACGACGCTGCCGGTGCTGGATCAGAGATAGGTTTCGGCGTTTTCCATCAGCGCCACAACGCTCGCAAGGAACGATACCGGCAGGTGCTTGGAGAGCTCGACCATCTTCTCTTCCAGTCTTGCCCTGGACCCGCGCACCGCGGGTTCGGCGGGAGGGGTTTCCCCCTGGGCCAGCCAGGCAAAGTCCACACCCAGCGCCCCGCTCATCCTGTGCAGGTGGTCGAGCGTGGGCGTGAATCCTTCCTCACGCTCCCAATGCGCGACAGTGGCACGGTTCACGCCGAGGCGGCGTGCCATTTCGGTCTGTGACAAACCACAGTTGGCGCGGGCCAATCTGATTCGTGAAGAGATCGTGCTGACATCCATGGGGCGGCGAAACTCCCTGATCTACCCATGAAGTCCAAGGACGGGCAGGAACCCCGAGTGTCAAACATGATCCAGGGCGAGTCAACGCAGATGCGACGCGTTCTGTGAAGCCTGCATCCGTCCGTCGCCTGTTCAGCGACCGCGCTGGCGCTCGATTTCCGCATGCAGTCCCTGCAGCTGCGCCAGGTACTGCTGGAAAACGCCCAGATCCTCCTCGACCAGGCGTGACCAGTCGGGCTTCGCATTCAGCAACTGCTCGACCTGCTGCTGCGGCGGGCGATCAAACCCCTCGCCCAGGACTGCCAGGTAGCGCTCCCTGAATCCCTCCGGATCCTGCTGGTCCTGTGCGAAGAGCTGCACCGCAATCAGTCCGGCATACAGGTAGTTGGCCAGATAAAGGGGATCCTCATACATCAGCCGCTTGGATACCCAGGTGCTGCGCAGCTCGGGATACTGCTCCGATGCGCCCCCATACCTGCCCAGCACCTTCATCGTCAGCGCATCAAGCGCGTCTGCGTTGCCAATCTCATCAGCGGCCACTTCCTGATAGATGGACTGTTCCAGATCGGCCTCTTCAGACGATACGAACAGCTGCAGGATGATGTCATCGAGCAACGACTTCAGGTAATACGCCTTGGCGCGTGGATCACTGGCCTGCCGGTAGAGCTGATCGCGGAACTTCAGTTCGTTGTAGATGGCGAAGGCCTCGGTCAACCACTTGTTGCCGTTGCGCTGGAATGATGATGCGCCGCCGCGCTGCATCCACTGGCCATGCATGGCATGGCCGGCTTCGTGAGCGATCTGGACATCCCCCTCCAGATCGCCCTGGCGATGGCCAACGAACAGCAACGAAGGCACGCCGGGGGCGCTGATCGAAAACGCATCCATCGCGCGCCGCCCTGCCGATCCGCCCAGATCCATGCGTCCGCCCGCAGGATCGAGCAGCGCACGCAGCCCTGTCACGTAATCCGGCCCTAGCACCTGCATTGATGCCGCCGCCGCATCACGCAACTGCGCCAGGTCAAGTGGCGGAGGGATATAGCCCGCATCAGGCAGGTCCATGTCCCAGATCTGTGGAGAGGCCTGGCCCATGCGCTCAAGATGGGTCAACTGCATCTGCTGATAGTTCCGTCGCAGCGGCGCGTGGCGCGCTACCGCCGCCAGTGTCGCGTCGACGGCGGCCTGATCCAGGCCCATGTGCCGGTAGCTGCGGTCAGGCGCAGTTCCATCGCCCTGCAGTTCCGACGCATGCTCGTTGAGGCGGACCAGGCCCAGCAGCACCGTTGCCATTTCGCTGCGCCGCGACGCCATTCCCTGCCAGTAGGCACGCCATGCCGCTTCGCGCACTGAACGGTCCGGCAGGCGGGAAAGGGCTCGCGCGTCTGTGCGGCTGTCGAGCGTGCGGCCTTCATGTTCGAAGCGCTCAAAGGACGCCGACTGCAGCAGCTGCCGGTGCAGACGCCCGAAGGTGTCCAGCGCCGGGTCAGCCAACGTGTCGACCGCATCCACCAGCGCTGCATTGGCCGGCTGCACATCCTCCTGCAACGCCCGTTCGCGCAGGTCGGCATGCGGTCCGATCCAGGCAGCGTGCGCGGGCGCATCACGCAACGCCTGCTTGGCAATCGCCGCGATGCGTCCACATGTGCTGGCGACTTCGCCCTGGGTGTTGGCCAGCCGGGCATCATCGGCATTGCGCGCGGCCTGAAGATGCAGGTAGCCATGGTGCCGGAGGCACTCGCCATACAGCTGTTCGGCCTGCTGGAACCTCACGTCTGGCGGCGCATGAAGGGCCTTGAGGGCAAGGGTCCTGCGCTCAAGGTTCTGCCATGCCTCACGTTCAACGGAGGCGCTGCCAAAGTAGCTGCGGTCATCTGCCCGCAGGGCCTGCGCTTCCACTCCGTGCGCCATCCCGGCCAACAGCGTCGCGATGACGAAAGTGATGGCGCGCATCCCATTGCGATGCATCGATGTCTCCTGGTCTGTTTCCACTCCCAGCTTATCAGCCTGGGTTGACCCGGATGCAGCATGGCAGGTGGCTTCGCGCTGCACCGCCTCTGCGCTGTCCTGCCCGGCTCCTGCCGCTTCACGAACCGCTGCGCAATGCAGGCCGGGCGGAACAGGCGATCAGGCCGCTGCTTCCGCTGCGGTGCCAGGCCCGTGGGCCGGCACCGGGCATTCCCTCTGGACGCTCCGCAGGAACTGGCGGACATCACGCTCGATATCGCGCCAGTGTGGCAGCAGGTTCTGACGATACCTGATGCTCAGGTGGACCTGCTTCAGATGGGCGTCTTCCAGCGTCGCCTCGCAGAGCGGCGTCCAGTGCGGAGGTCGGTACTGCGGCCCGGTCATGCAGCGAATCAGCACGTTGGGCATTGCCCCGGTCGCGAAGGTATCGGAGTAATTGATCCGATTCCAATTGTAGCTCCTGGACTCGGAAACGCTGGGCCGTGCCGTCTCAAGTCCCAGGGTCTCATCCCATCCGAACTCGAACGAAACCTGGTATGGCATCCTCCATGCCGGATCACGACCGAGCGCACGCTCCCGCGTCCCCTGCAACGAGACGATCTCCCCCGGTCCCCCTTGAGACATCCCAATCTCGATCCACTGTGAATCACCCGTCCCACCGGAGTAATGGGTGTTGTAATCGTCGCGGTTGGCTTTCGTACGAGGAGCCATCTCGGGCCAACGCAACAGGAAGGTCGCACTGCGCAGGGTCGGCCCGCATGGCGTGATGCCATGGCCATCAGCTTCCCGGTCAGCCTCCCAGATCCAGACCGTCTGGGCTCTGGCATTCAGTGCAGTACCACCGATGACCCCCGTCAACCTTTCCTTGGCCCGCTCGGCTTCACTGCGTCCGCAACCGGCCAGTGACACAAGCAGCACAACCCCCAATGCCCTCCGTGCCGGGCCATCCATGACAATCCATCGTTCCCGATCCCGCATGCCGCTCCTGGATGCTGCCTGACGCGGCGATCATCCGAAAGGAGCTGACTCTCTGTCAATGTGCGACGAATTCAACGCGCAGGGGCTGCCTCCCTCCTCCGATACGGCAAGGCCGCCCGGAGGCGGCCTTGGCGTTCTTCACTTGACGTTCTTCACGTAGGTGTCGAACCAGTTCAGCATTTCCGACACCAGCTGCTCGTTCGATTCCAGCGCGGTGTACCAGTGCGGCTCGTTCGGCAGCATCACCAGACGCGTGGTACCACCGTTGCCGCGGATCGCCTGGTACAGCTTGCGCGACTGGAACGGCTCGGTGCCCGGGTTGGCGTCGTCCTCGCCGTGGACCAGCAGCAGCGGCAGCTTGATCTTGTCGGCATAGAAGAACGGCGAGGCCTTCAGGTACACATCCTGCGCCTGCCACACCGAGCGACGCTCGTTCTGGAAGCCGAACGGCGTAAAGGTCTTGTTGTACGAACCACTGGTCGCCACACCGGCCTTGAACAGCTTCGTGTGCGCGATCAGGTTGGCGGTCATCAGGCCACCATGGCTGTGGCCGGTCACGCCGATGCGGTTGCGGTCGACCACGCCCATGTCCACGGCCTTGTCCACCGCCGCCTTGGCATCGGCTTCCAGCTGCTCCAGGTAGGTGTCGTAGGCGTTCTTCGGGTCACCCACGATCGGGAACGAGGCGTTGTCGATGATCGCGTAGCCGGCCAGCAGCATCAGGCGGTACGGCTGCAGGCGGGTGAAGGTCTGCTGCGAACCGGACCCCTGCCCCGCCTGCGCGGCGTTGGCGAAGTCGGCCGGATAGGCGTACAGGATCGCCGGCACGCGCTGGCCTTCCTTGTAGCCCGGCGGCGTGTACAGGGTGAACGACAGGTCCACGCCGTCGGCGCGCTTGTAGGTCACCAGCTGCTTCTTGATCTGGCGCACTTCCGGGGTCGGGTCGACCAGCTTGGTCAGCGCAGTCGCGGTGGATGCGAACTGCGCCTCGCCGGTCTTCGCATCGGCCACCGCCTCACCCTGCTGGCGGATGAAGGCATTCGGCGGATCGATCACCGACTGGTGCCAGGTCAGGTAGCGGCCCGCCGTGTTGCTGAAACCGAGGAACTGTTCGTAGGCGTCGGCACTGCTGCGGAACAGGCGCTCACTCTTCAGCGTGCCCAGGTCCAGGCGGTCCAGGAACGGACGATCGCCCTGCGGCGAGGCGCCACGGCCGCTGAGGAACACGTGGTTGCCGTCCTGACGCACGACCTGCGCGCCATTCGGCAGACGGGTGAAGACCAGGTTGCCGGGGTTGCCGTACAGCTCATCGCTGGACATGTCCCACAGCAGGCGGCCTGCCTTCTTCGGCTGGTCCACATCGACGATGCGGGTCTGCATCCAGTGGCGGTTCTCGTCATTCTCGTACTGGAACGCCACGGCAGGATCGGCGGTCCACGCGAAGCCTTCGAAGCGCTGTGCAGTCCGGGTGATCTCGACCGGCTTGCCGTTGAACGGCGCCTTCAGCATCAGCACGCGATCGCGATGCGGCACGCTGACCTTCCAGTCACCCTTGTCCAGCGCTTCGGCATAGACCAGGGTCGCCGGATCGGTGGCACGCCAGTCGAAACCGCGCGGGCCTTCCGGTACGCCGTGCACCGGCACGCGGTCGGCCAGCGGCAGGCTGGCGATCGGCGTGCTGCGGCCGTTGCTGATATCCAACACCGCCACATCATTGGCGAAGCGCTGGTAGGTCACGGCATGCGAGTACGGTGCCTTGATCGACTCGGTCAGCACATGCACGCCATCGGGCGCGGCGCTGACTTCATTGAACAGTGCCGGCTGCCCGACCGGGCGCACGCTGCCCGCGGCAGTGTCGACCACGGCCAGCTGCGAGGCGCCGTAGTAAGCGAACAGCTTTTCGTCATGCACGCTGGTCAGCGTGTCACGGGCTTCGTAGGTGCTGCTCTCGCCACTGCTGCCCAGCGACTCCTGCGCATCCGGACCGGTCGGCACGCCACCGTTGGACGGCGCCGGGCCCTGGTTGGCCGGGACCAGCTTCACCAGCAGGTTCTGGCTGCTTCCCAGCCACTGCACGGTGTTGCCGAAGATCGGGTTCAGCTGCACGTTCGGCACCTGCTTCACCTGGCCGGTGGCGGCATCGCCCACCCACAGCTGCACGCTGGTATCGACCGCGTTCTGGAAGGCAAAGTGGCTGCCATCGGCCGACCACAGCGCGCCGGTGGCGCAGCCCTGCGGCAGGTTGACCTTGGTTTCCTTGCCACTGCCGATATCAACCAGGGTGAAGTCGGCCACGCAGGCCGGAATGCCGTAGCCACCAGGGGTGTCATGGCGACTGCGGTTCTTCGGTTCCAGGCGCACGCCGGCCAGCTTCAGGTAGGGCTGGGCGACGCGGCTGATCGAGGGGTAGGTCTGCGCAGTGGTCAGCAGCAGGCGCTGGCCGCCCGGGGCCACGTTCGGCGCCGGCGGCGGCGGTGCCTTCAGCACCTTGAGCAGGTGTTCCGGCGGCTTGGCGTAGTCAGCAAGCGCCGGGCCAGCGGCCAACAGGCCGACGGTGGCAACGGCAACAGCCGCCGCCAGAGAGGTTCGACGGATCAGCATCCTTATCCCCTGGGTGTGAATGGGTACCCGGAATCGGGCATGGACCCGAATCTAGCACCGCAGGGGTTGTCGTGAATGGGCCGGAAGGACTAGTGGCCGGATGGGGCAAAGTGGTGCCGCACAGGCAGGCGCCGCCGGCCGGCACCTGCCAAGCGTGGCCGGGTACTACTGCTGGGCATGCAGGTCCCAGGTGGCCAGGTAGTCCGGGTCGACCACGATCATGCCGCTGTTGCGCATGCGGTACTCACCGGGCTCGGCGGGCAGGTACTGGTCGAGCATCGGCGGCAGGTAGCGCTCGTGGCCATCACGCTCATCGGCCAGTACCACGCCCTCCACGGCGCTGATGCGCAACACCGTACCCGCGTACTGTTCCAGCCCCTGCACCTGGCCATCACCGCCATAGCGGGTCACGCCGACCAGCACCAGCTTGCCGATCATTTCCTCGACCTTGGCATCATCCAGGGTCGGCAGCATAGGAGTGAATTCGTCGTTCATCGGTGCACCTCCAAGGCCTGCAGGAACATCGTGGACAAGGCACCTTCCGCGCGCGGTGGTCACCGGCGGCATCGAAAGGAGCGCATTGAAAGCGGGTATCCAGGGCAATCGCAGCGCCGGCATTCGATGCCGGTTCCGCGAGGATGGGTGTGGGCAACTGGTGCGTACGGCGGCCATCCTTGCCGGCAGAGTGACCGTATCAGGCCAGGGTCAACACCACGCGTTGCATAGCGTGCAGGATGATGCGTGACAGCTGTGCTGTAGCGGCATGACAGCCTCCCGTTGAAGGTTACACGCGGGTGGAATGCTCCATTGAGGCCGATGCTGCCACCGGCAACGGAAGGGCGAAGTGAAGACTGCGCCGCAGTTTCTCTTCCCTGCCGTTTTCGTTCGGATCAATTGCGCTTAACCTCTGCTTCATCCGGCGAGCCCTAGGGTCAGCCTTCAACCTGCAAGGAACGCACATGCCCCGGTACGCATTCATACGACCGTGGACCATCGCTTTGTCTGTGGCCACGCTCTGCGCCTGCGCACATGCCGCCGACCGCACGCCGACTTCTCAAGGAACCGACACCATGGCCCCCTCCATATCCGAGACCGCCCCGCCTTCTCCGCTTGATGCCGAGCAGCTGTTGCTGCGCCTGCTGGACCTGATCAAGGCCACGACCTCCACCCGCGACCTGACCGTCGAACGCCTGTCTGCCGCAATGCAGGCACCGGCGCAGACCTTCGGCCCCGGGCACTTCGGCTACGGCGGCACGCTGACCCCGGAATGGGGCTATGGCCTGGAAGTGAAGCGCGCCGGCGCAGCCGATGCACGCCTGGACCTGAACTTCATCGACACCAGCGCCGACCGCAGGGCCTCAGCCGCGGCCATCTGCAAGATCGACTTCAATCACGTCGCCTCGGCGCTGGAAGCGGCGGGTTTCAAGCGCGAGACGGTGCGCGGCGAACACGGCCGGGTGATCCATGAGCGCTTCAATCGACCGCAACTGAGCATCAAGGTCGACACGATGCCAGAGAACCCCAACACCGCCGGCGACGCCACGCATGCCTGCGTGCGTCTCGTGACCGTGCAGTAAGGGGAGACATCCATGACGACCCTTTCAGCAGAAACGGAACGCCTGCTGGGCGAATTCGCGGGCAAGACCGACGTCACCACCGACCAGGTCGACAACCTGCGCCGGATCATCGTCGAGTCCCCGGTGCTGGCAAAACAGGTGGACGCTGCCATCGCGGCAGGCCACCTGAAGCACTTCGAACTGCAGCCGGCGGATACCAGCGCGGGCGGCACCTACCTTGGGGATACGAAGGCGATCGCGCTGCCCGCATCGGCGCTGACCACGCCCGCCGCGCCGGACAAGCTGGATGCGGCAGACCTGACCTTCGTGCTGGGCCACGAGATCCAGCATGGGTTCAATCACGCCGAGACCACGCGTGCCCTGGAGCAGTTCGACGACGATCTGATGGAGGTTGCCGGTCGCCCCACCGGTCATGACTACACCGAGGCGATCGGCACCCTGTTGGCCGCCAACCGGCGCGATGAGGCCTCGGCCAACATCGAGGGCTGGAACGCCCTGGCAAGCCGGGTCCAGACTGCGAAACCGGACGCCACGCTGGGGGACCTGTACGACGCCAGCACACGCTCGAAACAGTTCGTGAGCCTGCAGCCGGGTCCGCCGATCACCTATGCCGCGCATCCCGACCTGACGCTCAACGATGATCTGAGCATGACCGCCACGGCGGCCAACATCGAAGGCATGGGCAAGCACTACTACGACGAGGGCGTGAGCTCACAACTGGGCCACAACAGCAATTCGGATTACCAGAACTACTACGGTGCCTACGCCATCAGCCTCGCCTGCCAGTACGAGGCGGTCAATCCGGCGCCGGACGGCATCAGCCGGATGGAGGTCAACATGCAGAAGCTGGGCCTGCAGGAAAGCCTGCTGGAGCAGAACGGCCTGGACTTCGGCGAGGCTTCGCCCCCGCGCCAACCCTACTTCGACACCAGCACTTCACCGTCCACGCTGCACTACTTCGATCACACCGTCGATACGCACGTCCACCTGCCGATCACTGCGAAGCCCCCCGTCAACACGCCGCTACAGCCGATGGGTGCCGACATCCCGGTTTCGCTTGTGGAAGCGCGTGACCGTTTCCTGCATGAGCAGATCCGCGGCAAGGTTGCAGAACTGGATGCCGCCAACGGGCGCAGCTTCGATGCGTCCAGCGAACGCCTGAGTGCCAGCCTGCTGGTGCTGGCCCGCGAGAACGGGCTGGACCGGGTGGACCACGTGGTGCTCAGCCGGCAGACGGAGGGTGCGGGTGCTGCGCAGAACATCTTCGTGGTGAAAGGGGCGCTGGATGATCCGTCCTCGCTGCGCGCACACTCGCCCACCGCAGAAGCGGCGCAGCGCCCTGTGCAGGAAAGCCTGGACAGTCTGGCCGTGGTCAACCAGCGGCAGGCCGAGCAGGCCTCGCAGGAACAGACCCGCACCCAGGTGCAGGAACAGCAGCGCAGCGCGTTGTCGCACTGAGGGGGCAGATGGCAGGGAGCCGCCGCGGCATCGCCCGGCGCTCCCGTCCCGGCAGCACGCTAGAATGCGTCCATGCGCACCGTACATGCCCTCCGCTACATCACCCCGTTACGGGAAGGCGGCTCCCTGCCCGCCGTGGTCGAGACCGACGACGACGGCATGGCCGTGCTGAAATTCCGTGGCGCTGGCCAGGGTCCGAAGGCGTTGATCGCCGAGCTGATCGCCGGCGAGATGGCACGCACGCTGGGCCTGCCGATTCCGGAAATCCTGTTCGTCGAGCTGGATCGCGAGTTCGCCCGCACCGAGCCTGACCCGGAGATCCAGGAGCTGATCCGCGCCAGCGAGGGCCTGAACCTGGGCCTGGACTACCTGCCCGGTGCGATCAATTACGATCCGGCAGCGATGCCGGTGGATGCCGACCTGGCCTCGCGCATCGTCTGGTTCGATGCATTCACCAGCAATGTCGATCGCACCACCCGCAACCCCAACCTGATGGTATGGCACCGCAAGCTGTACCTGATCGACCATGGCGCGGCGATGTATTTCCACCACGACTGGGCCAACGCCGGCGATGCCTGCGAAAAGCCGTTCGTGCTGATCCGCGACCACGTGCTGCTGTCGTTCGCCAGCCGCATCGCCGAGGTCGATGCCGAGCTGGCCGCCCGCCTGACCGATGCCGAGATCGAGCGCATCGTCGGCCTGGTGCCGGACAGCTGGCTGGTCAACGAGCCGGCGTTCGACAGCCCACAGGCCTATCGCCAGGGCTATATCAACTATCTCAAGCACCGCCTGAAAGTGCGTGCGGTGTTCGTGCAGGAGGCCATCCGTGCCCACGCTGCACACGTATGACTATGCGGTCATCCGCGTCGTGCCGCGGGTGGAACGCGAGGAATTCATCAACGTCGGGGTGATCGTCTCCTGCCCTGGCGCGCGCCATCTGGAAGCGGCCATCGAGATCGATCCGGCACGCCTGCACGCGTTCGCTCCAGCGCTTGATCAGGATGCGTTGCAACCGTGGCTGGATGCGATCGTGGCCATCTGCCGTGGTGACGCCAGCGCCGGACCGATCGCACAGCTGCCCGCGCGCGCCCGCTTCCACTTCCTTACCGCCAAGCGCAGTTCGGTTGTGCAGATGTCGAGCACGCATGTCGGCCGCACCGCCGATCCTGCGGGCGTGGTGGAACACCTGATGACGAAGATGGTGCGCGTGCCGGAATGACAAGGCTGCGTCCGCCGCATCGGCGCTAGGGACTCTGGCGAAACACCTCAACCGTTACATTGAATGCCTCGATGCGATGCCATTCGCTCCGCGCGTGCGGCAGGGATTCCACGCCCATGCCGATCTGGTACCTCACCGCGTCCGGACCTTCGCGCCAGTAATAGGGTTCACCGCTGCTCCAACCACAGCAGACGTAACGCAACGCAGGCAGGCCGAACGTTGCGTGCAGGAAGGCTTCGACCTTCGCTGCCCCGGCACCCGCAACCCGATAGTGGGCTTCCATCGGCTTGATGTAGGACGCATCGTCCTGACTGCAGCCGATGTATTCCAGTCCTTCGGGTTTGCGTCCCATTGCCTGCAGGAAGTCCTGGCAGACCGCGTCAGGTCGGGCCAGGCCGTCGGCACGGCCATGCGCCTCCCACTCCGCCAGTGCCTGTGCTGGATTTTCGGCAGCCAGCAAACCGGTGGTGAACAGCAATGCAGGCAGTACCGGCAGCATGAAACGCGCGAGACGTTCCGGCCATGGAGGCGACATGAGGATGCGATCCTTCGCGGTAGATGGAAACCATGCTAACCGATGGTCGCGCTATCGCCGGGCCATGGTCTGTTCGTTGAACCACGCCACACAGAAGTCCAGGAAACTGCGCAGCTTGGGCGTCAGCTGGCGGTCGCGGGGATACACCAGGTTGATCCACGTCGACACCGGCACGTAGTCCGGCAGCACTTCCACCAGTTCGCCACGCGCCAGCGCGGCGGCGAGCATTTCATGGGGCTGCAGGATCAATCCCAGCCCACCGACAGCCGCCGTCAGCAGCGGCTCGGCCTGGTTGACCATGAAGCGGCTGGACACCGGCACGGTCAGCACGCTGCCGCCGACATCGCGGAAGCTCCAGCGCGTGCGGATGATCGAATGCGCGAAGCCCAGGCACTCGTGCCGACTCAGATCGGCCGGATGGACAATGGCCGGGCGCGCCGCCAGGTATGCCGGCGATGCGCACAGCACCAGCGGATACGGCCCCAGGCGTCGCGCCACCAGCCCACTGTCGGCCAGATCACCGGTGCGGAACACCAGATCAAAGCCGTCCTCAACGATGTCCACCAGGCTGTTGGACAGGTTCAGATCAACCTGCACGTCCGGGTACTGCTGCAGGTAGGCCACCACCGCCGGCCCCAGTGCATGCACGCCGAAGGTGACCGGCGCACTGATGCGCAGGCGCCCCATCGGCCGTCCGCGCGCCACTTCGGCCAGCTGCTCGGCACCTTCCACTTCCTCCAGGATCACCCGTGCCCGGGCCAGATAGGCCTGGCCGAAGTCGGTCAGGCTCTGCTTGCGCGTGGTGCGGTTGAGCAGGCGCACGCCCAGGTGGTGTTCCAGCGACTGCACGTGTTTGCCGACCAGCTGCGGCGACAGGTCCAGCGCATCGGCGGCAGCAGCGAAGGAGCCGACCTCGGCCACTTTGACGAAGGTACGCAGGGGGACGATCAGGTCCATTGCAAACAATTGGTTTTCAATGAAACGCCAGATTACCCCTTATTCTGGAGGCAGGCCACGCGCACAGTAGCCCTCACCTTTCCGCCGGCCCCAGCGCCGGCCTTGCCCAGGAGCCCCCATGAGCCAGGTTGTCCGCATCCACGAATATGGCAGCGCCGATGTGCTGCGCATCGACGATATCGACGTTCCCGCCCCCGCCGCCGACGAGGTCCAGATCCGGGTCAAGGCCATCGGCCTGAACCGTGCCGAGGTGATGTTCCGCAACGGCGCCTATCTGCAGGAGGCGCAGTTCCCCAGCCGGCTGGGCTACGAAGCGGCCGGCGTGGTCGAGGCGGTCGGCAGTGCGGTGAGCGGATTCGCTGCTGGCGATGCGGTGAGCGTGGTGCCGCCGCTGGATATCGCCCGCTGGGGCACTTATGGCGAGCTGGCCAACGTGCCGGCACGACTGGTGGTCAAGCACCCGCAGGCGCTGGACTTCGAAATGGCGGCCGCGGTGTGGATGCAGTACGTCACCGCCTGGGGCGCACTGCTGGAACAGGCGCAGCTGGCCGCCGGGGATTTCGTCATCATCACCGCTGCCAGCAGCAGCGTCGGCCTGGCCGCGATCCAGATCGCCAATGCTGTGGGTGCCACGCCGATTGCGGTGACCCGAGGCCCGGGCAAGCGCCAGGCCTTGCTCGATGCCGGTGCCGCCCATGTCATCGCCACCCAGGAGCAGGACCTGGCAGCCGAAGTGGCGCGCATCACCGGCGGTGCCGGTGCCCGCGTGGTGTTCGACCCGATCGGTGGTCCGCAGTTCGTGCCACTGACCGAGGCGATGGCCCGTGGCGGCATCCTGCTGGAGTACGGTGCGCTGAGCAGCGAGCCCACCCCGTTCCCGTTGTTCAACGTGCTGGGCAAGTCGCTGACGCTGAAAGGCTACCTGTACTCGGAAATCGTCTCCGACGATGCCGCGCTGGCACGTGCCAAGGCGTTCATCGTCGACGGCCTGGACAAGGGCACGCTGGCGCCGAAGATCGCGAAGGTGTTTCCGTTCGCGCAGATCCAGGAGGCACACCGCTACCTGGAATCAAACGAGCAGATCGGCAAGGTCGTGGTAACACTGTAACCACCTTGCCGGCAGCGACGGACCCACAGCGGGTACGTCGCTGCCGCAGGCTCAAGCCATTGATGGCCCGCGGTTCTCATGCTGGCGGCTGTCGAGGGCGATCTGCTGTTCGCGCTGCCGGTTGTCGGTCGACAGATCGTTCACCGTGTCGTCCATCGAGCGCGCGGGCTGCGCCGTATCCACGCTGGCGCGCTCGCCGGGAATCAACCCGGCGACCCACAGGCGATCTCCGGCCATCATCACCCGGTCGACGCGCGCGGCATCATCGATGCCATTGCGCTTTGACTCCAGCACTGCCTGCATGACGTGCTCGTCGCCGATGGTGCCAGGTGCCCCCTGGCGGATGCGCTCGAACAGCGCGGCGTCCCTGGGCGACAGCGATTCCACGCCATTGGGCTGCGGAGCGGGTTCCGGCGTGGCCGGACCAGCGACCGGTGGATTTGCCGCCGCCTGCTGCCGCGCCTGCACCTGCTCCGGCTGGAACTCCGCCCGCGTATAGGGCGGACGCTGCGGCGGCCAGTTCTCCGCACGGTCGAACTCGGTGGTCGGCGCATGCTCACGTGCGACGGCGGCATCATTCAACTGCAGGCGCGCATCCGCGTCGATGACGCCGCCGGGGCGCAGCGGCAGGCCATAGTCCTGCTGGAAGTTGCGCATGGCCGCCTGCATGCCGGTATCAAACGTGCGCGCATCGCGCTCGGCACGTGGGTTCGGTTCGGTCAGGTACCCCAACGCCTCCAGCTGCCGGCGCATTTCGAACACCGGCTCGCCCTTCTCACCGGGCCCAAGGTTGCCGTCGGCCAGCGGGCCGGTCAGGTCGGTCACCGTCCGGCGCTTGAAGTCCGGATCGACCGCCAGCGTGTCGCTGCGCATGCGTTCCAGCAGCGCATCGTCGATGCGGCCATTGGCCGGGCTGATTCCCCGCTCGGTCTGGAAGCGGCGCACGGCCTGCTCTGTGGAGGCGCCAAAATCACCGTCGGGCTTGATCGCGGCATTGGCGTTGTTGCGGACGTCCAACCGCTGCAGGTACTGCTGCGCTTCCAGCACCTGCTGGTTGGCGTCCCCCCGGTGCAGATCCATCGCCCCGGCGGGCGCCTGGAAAGTCGGCACCGGCATCTGGAAGCCTGGTTGCTGCACACGCTGGACCAGGCCGGCAACCTGGGATTCCCATCCAGTGGCCAGTGTGGCGATGGCGTCCGGATACGGACTGCCGTTGTTCAGCTCACCGCCATTGACCGAGGCCCGCGCCTGCCGGTAGTCGGCATGGTTGGCGTTGACGTTGTCGGACAGCCGCGCACCGAACATGCCATCGCGCATCCCCACCACCAGCACCTTGGTGGCGATCTCCGCCTGCGCGGCCCGTTCCGGATGCTCGACCAGCTCGCGCCCCATCCCCAGCGCCTCGCCCAGCCGCTCGTAGTTGTTGACGTGGGTGAGGTGGGCAAAGCCCCGGCCGAAATACTCCTCGCCGCCGAAGTAGCGCAGATCCACCGCCTGCTTCCTGCCCCAGTCTTCCTCGGGCGCGGCGAAATCACGCGACTCGTGCTGCGCCGTGGCCAGCACATAGGCAATCTGCCGATGGTCGGTAATGCCGTTGTCGATGCAGGTACGCACGATCATCTCGACGGACTGGTCCCGGGTCAGGCCGAAGCCCACCCCACCTTTTCCATAGCCTTCGCTCATCCTTCAGCTCTCCAGTTCCGGAACGCATCCGTTCGTCGGGGGAAGACCTACTTCAGCAGGTCCGATTCGGTAGGGGCGTCGCCCCTGCAGGTGTCATAGCGGCGCTGCAGCAGCGTGCGTGGCTCGGTTCCGCGCAGCTGGATGACCTTGTCCTCGCGCTCGCACGGGCTGACCTTCGCGCGCAGCACGAACCGCCCATTGTCGATATGGTCGATGTCGCGCCCGCCGATGGCCGCTTCCAATGCCTTGGCACGCACATAGCGGTTGCCCTTGGCGTCGAACAGGTAGAACGCATGCACCGGAACGTTGTAGACACCGTTGTTGTCCTGCCACACCTGCAGGTCCGGCACGCCATCGCCATTGAAATCCGAAACGGTCAGCAGCACGGCCGCCGCACCCTGGGCATCGGCGCCAGCGCGGGTCAGGCGCGACTGCACGCCCGTGACCGCCACGTTGCGCCCGCCACGGGTCACGCCCATGCTCCGCACCCTGCAGGTCGTCACGTTGTCGGTGCCGCCGCAGTCGGCCACCTGGAAGACCACCTGCAATGCAGGCGTGATCCTTCCCTCGCCGGGCCGCAGGACGATCCTGCCCTGTTTGTCGGGCGCGGCATCGGCGGTATGCACAGCGGGCTGCGCCGGCGCCGGGGCCGCCTTGGCTTCCGCCACCAGCGCCGCCGCACCGCCGCCCTGCAACTGGCGGGCACGCAGCAGGGTCATGTGCGTGCGGCACTGCTGTGAATCCAGCTGGGCAACGGCCGTGCCGCCTTCCGGGCAACGGCTGTCACGCTGGCGCAGCCATTGCCGCTGCAGATCGCGCAGCACCTGCTGATCACTGGCGGTCAGCGTGGAGCGCGCCGCACTGTAGGCGGCGTTGAGTGCATCGTCGTGCACCTTGAATTCAGCGTCGGCACAACGACGACGGGCCTCCAGTGCGGTGCCCGCGGCCGCCATGCAGGGCGCATGCGCAGGGCTCAGAAAGCGTGCATCGCCCGCAATCAGTTCGGCACCACTGGGCACCTTGCGTGCGACGGGCTGGGGCTGCGCCTGAGCGCTTGCCCACAGGCAGGGGCCAAGCAGAAGCAGTCCTGCCAGCAACCGGGTGGCACGCCCCGGTAGGCGTTCAGAGTTCAGCATGCGTTTCCTTCCCTGGGGGCGTTGGCCGGCCCCGTCCTGTTCCGATGATGGATGCTGCCCGGTCGCCAGCGCAACTTCAGCGACAGCGGTCACAGCCCCGTAGGCCGTATTCAGGCCGGCAGCCGCTAGTTCGGCAGGGCGAAGGCCATCACATAATCACCGTTCGGGGTTTCCATGAAATGGTGCCCGCCGGCCATGATCACCACGTACTGGCGTCCGCCCTGCGCGTACACCATCGGCGTGGCCTGACCGCCCGCGGGTAGCGCCACATGCCACAGCTCCTTGCCGGTCTTCAGGTCGATGGCGCGCAGCAGGTCATCGGTGGCGGCGGCGATGAAGATCAGTCCGCTGGCGGTCACCACCGAACCACCGTTGTTCGGCGTGCCGATCTCGATCGGCAGGCCGGAACGGATGCCGAACGGCCCATTGCCGCGCGCACTGCCGAACGGACGGTCCCACAGCAGCTTGCCGGTGCGCAGGTCGATGGCCCGGATGCCGCCATAGGGTGGCTGCTTGCACAGCAGCCCGGTGAACGGCAGCCGCCAGCCGGCATTGACCTGGATACCGTACGGCGTGCCCACCTGCGGATCGCCGGCGCCCTCGCCACCGCCCCGGTCGGCACGGATCTTCTCGCGCGGCAGCCAGCCCAACCGATCGGCTTCGGCGCGTGGCACCAGCCGGTTGTAGTTGGGCATGTCGTTGTAATTGGCCACGATCACCCCGCGGCGCGTATCGATGGACACGCTGCCCCAATCCGAACCGCCGTTGTAGCCGGGGTATTCGATGGAATGGCGATCACTGCTCGGCGGCGTGTAGAAACCTTCGTAGTACGCCTTGCGGAACTGGATGCGGCAGACCAGCTGGTCGATCGGGGTGATGCCCCACATGTCGCGCTCGGTCAGGTCATGCTCCCGACGCAGCCTGTGGTACAGCGAGAACAGCTGCGTGGGTGAACGCTGCTCGGGTTCGACGCCACCCACCGGCACACTGCGCTCTTCGGCGGCGGTCAGCAGCTGGCCGTTGCGGCGGTCGAGGATGTAGAGGTCACCCTGCTTGGTCGGCAACAGGATCGCCGGCACCTTGCCCGCCGCCGTCGGGTAGTCGACCAGGCTGGCCTGCGAACCAAGGTCGTAATCCCACACATCCTTGCGCACGGCCTGGAAATGCCAGGCCGGCTTGCCGGTGGCCACGTCGATCGCCACCAGCGACGTCGCATAGCGGTTCTGGTTTTCCGTACGTGAGCCACTCCAGTAGTCGCCGGCTGAGTTGCCCAGCGGCAGATAGACCAGTCCCAGCGCCTCATCCCCCGTGGCCGTGGTCCACATGTTCGGCGTGCCGCGCGTGTAGGTCTGCTCATGCGGCGGCAGGCCACTGCGCGCGGGCTGGTCCATGTCCCATGCCCAGCGCAGCTTGCCGGTGATCGCATCGTAGGCCTGGATCACCCCCGACGGTGCGTCGCGGCGCTGCCCGTCCAGCACCTGGTGGCCGGTGACGATCACGCCGCGCACGATGGCCGGCGGCGAGGTGATCGACACATAGCCCGGCGGCACTTCGCCCATGCCCAGGGTGATGTCGACCTGGCCGTTGTTGCCGAAATTCGCGCACGGGCGACCACTGTCCGCATCCACCGCGATGATGCGCCCGTCCAGCGTGCCTTCGATGATGCGGGCCCAGCAGGCCGGACGACTGCCCGGTGCAGCGCTACGAGTAACGCTGGGTGGTGGTTCCGGCAGCGCCAGATCAGCGGCGACATCGGCCAATGCTGCGTCGGCAATGGTCGGCGTGCTGGGCTGCTCGTAATAGCTCACACCACGACAGGCAGCGGTGTACGGGATCGAGGCGTCCTTCACCTTCGGGTCGAACCGCCACAGTTCCTTGCCGCTGGCAGCATCAAGTGCGATCAGGCGGTTGCGGGCGGTGCAGAGGTACAGGCGGTTGCCGATCTTCAGCGGCGTGGTTTCCGCGCCCCAGCGCTTCTTCGGCAGGTCACCGGTGCGGAACTGCCAGGCCGGCTGCAGCGTGGCCACGTTGGCCGGGGTGATCTGCTGCAGCGGCGAATAGCGGGTGGCGGCATTGCTGCGGCCCCACGCCGGCCAGTCCCCCTCGGCAGGCTGGTCGGCCGGCTGCAGACCCGTGATATCCCGCGTGGGTTCCAGCCCGGCGCTGGCCGCGCCTTCCGGGAACGGCTGGTGTCCGTCCACTTCGCCGTGCGGCGCGAACGCCAACCCGAACGCCGCAACGAACACCAGCATCAGCACGCCGGCCACACTGCGTGACAGGCGCCTGGAGACCGGTTCGCGAAGCGTCGGCGCCAGCAGTGCCAGCACGATGCCGAGCGCGGTCACCAGGCCCAGCCGCGGCACCCAGCGCCAGTAGTCGCTGCCCGACTCCCACCAGGTCCACAGCAGCGTGCCGACGAACACCAGTGCATACAGCAGCGCGCCGCTGCGGCGATTGCCGAACAACAGGAAGCCACTGGCCAGCAGGCCGACGCCCGCAATGGCGTAGTACGCCGAGCCGCCAAGGCTGAGCAGCCACGCGCCGAGCCCGCCGATGACCAGGCCGAGCACGACCAGCAGCAGCGACAGCACGGTAACCAGAGGATGCCGGGAAGCGCGGACAGGAGCAGGAGCGGACGGCGGCGTGGCGGACATCGTCGATCTCCGTGGCAGCATGCGCCGTTATCCCACCGCCGACGTGAAGCGCGCGCGTATGTGCCGCATCCGGATACGACGACGCCGGCACACGGCCGGCGTCGTCGGGTACCTCAGGCGCGCAGCAGGATCACTCCTGCGCGGCGTCCTCGCTGCTGGCAGCCGCCGGGGCACCATCGGTCGTGGTCGCGGCCGGGGCAGCCACTGCCACCTCGTCCTCGTCCTCGTCGATCGAGGCGTCCATGCGCTCCACCGCCTGCAGCTTCTCGTCCTTGGACAGGCGGATCAGGGTCACGCCCTGGGTATTGCGGCCGACGCGGCTGATTTCAGAGCCACGCGTACGCACCAGCGTACCGCCATCGGAGATCAGCAGGACTTCGTCACCCGACCCCATCAGCACCGCGGCAACCAGCTTGCCGTTGCGCTCGGTGGTCTGGATGCCGATCACGCCCTGCGTGCCACGGCCCTTGCGCGGGTAGTCCGGCAGCGGGGTGCGCTTGCCGTAGCCGTTCTCGGTGGCGGTGAGGATGTACTGCACGCTGCTGTCATCGGCGCCGTCGATCACCGCATCGCCCGTGGCGGCGGCTTCCTCGACACCGTTGTCGTCCTCGTTCTCGTCCTCGACGCCACCGGCACTCTCGGCCACGATCAGGCTGACCACTTCCTCGCCGGCCGGCATCTTGATGCCACGCACGCCGGTTGCGGTACGGCCCATCGAGCGGACCTTGTCTTCACCGAAGCGCACGGTCTTGCCGTTGGAGGCGAACAGCAGGATGTCGCGCTCGCCGTCGGTCAGGCCGACGCCGACCAGGGCATCACCCTCGTCCAGGTTGATCGCGATCTTGCCGCGCGCCAGACGGAAGGCGAATTCGCCCAGCGGGGTCTTCTTGACCGTACCGTTCTTGGTGGCGAAGAACACGAACTGGCCATCGGCGTACTCGCGCACCGGCAGCACGGCCTGCACGCGTTCGCCCGGTTCCAGCGGGATCCAGTTGATGATTGGACGGCCGCGGGCGTTGGAACCGGCTTCGGGCAGCTGGTAGACCGGCAGCCAGAACACCTTGCCCGAACTGGTGAAGGTCAGCAGCGTGTCGTGCGTGTTGACCAGCCACAGCTGTTCGATGAAATCCTCTTCCTTGGTCGCCGCCGCACTGCGGCCACGGCCGCCACGACGCTGCGCACGGTACACGCTCACCGGCTGCCGCTTCACGTAACCGGCATGCGACACGGTGACCACCACATCTTCCGGGGCGATCAGGTCAAGGATGTCCAGATCTTCTTCGCTGTGGCGGATTTCGGTACGACGTTCATCGCCGAACTCGGCCCTGACGCTGATCAGCTCTTCGCGGATCACCTGCAGCAGGCGGTCGGGATCTTCCAGGATGTGGATCAGCCCGGCGATCACTTCCAGCAGCTGCTTGTATTCCTCGGTCAGGCGGTCCTGCTCCAGCCCGGTCAGGCGGTGCAGGCGCATTTCCAGGATCTGGGTGGCCTGGATCTCGGTCAGCTGGTAGCCGCCTTCGATCAGGCCCACACCCTTGGGCAGGTCATCCGGACGCGACGCTTCGGCACCGGCAGCACCCAGCATCGAGCCGACCAGGCCCGGCTCCCACAGGCGCGCGAGCATGCGCTCACGGGCTTCGGCGGGATTCGGCGAAGTCTTGATCAGCTCGATCATCTCGTCGATATTGGCCAGCGCAACGGTCAGGCCTTCCAGCACGTGGGCACGGGCGCGCGCCTTGCGCAGCTCGAACACCGTACGGCGGGTGACCACTTCGCGGCGGTGGCGGACGAACGACTCCAGCATCTGCTTGAGGTTCATCAACTGCGGGCGGCCATCGACCAGCGCCACCATGTTGATGCCGAACACCGATTCCATCTGCGTCTGCTGGTACAGGTTGTTCAGCACAACCTCGGCAGATTCACCGCGCTTGATTTCGATGTAGATGCGCATGCCGTCCTTGTCGGACTCATCGCGCAGCTCGCTGATGCCTTCGATCTTCTTTTCCTTGACCAGCTCGGCGATCTTCTCGATCAGACGCGCCTTGTTCACCTGGTAAGGAATTTCGGTGACGATGATCGATTCACGGCCGTTGTCGGCCACTTCGATATCGGCCTTGGCACGGATACGCACGCGGCCGCGGCCAGTGCGATAGCCGGCGATGATGCCGGCGGTGCCGTTGATGATGCCGGCGGTCGGGAAATCCGGGCCCGGGATGTATTCCATCAGGCCGTCGACATCGATTTCCGGATTATCGATCAGCGCGATGCAGGCGTTGATCGATTCGGTCAGGTTGTGCGGCGGGATGTTGGTCGCCATGCCCACCGCGATACCGGCCGAACCATTGACCAGCAGGTTCGGGAACCGGGTCGGCATGACCGTCGGCTCCAGTTCCTTTTCATCGTAGTTGGGCTGGAAATCGACGGTTTCCTTGTCGATGTCCGCCATCAGCTCATGCGCCAGGCGCGACATGCGCGCCTCGGTGTATCGCATCGCCGCAGCGGAGTCGCCGTCGACCGAACCGAAGTTACCCTGGCCATCGACCAGCATGTAGCGCAGCGAGAACGGCTGTGCCAGTCGCACCAGCGTGTCGTACACCGACTGATCGCCATGCGGGTGGTACTTACCGATGACGTCACCGACGATACGCGCCGACTTGAAGTAAGGCTTGTTGCTGTGCGCGTTGAGTTCATTCATCGCAAACAGCACACGACGATGCACCGGCTTGAGGCCGTCGCGCGCATCTGGCAGCGCGCGGCCCACGATCACGCTCATGGCGTAATCGAGATAGCTCTTGCGCATCTCGTCTTCCAGGTTGACCTGGATGATTTCCTTGGCGGTTTCTGCCATTCGGGTTCCGTTGTCTGGTAGCGGTCCAGTCCGGCACATTCGCCCGTGGGCGGTCGCGCCGGAACCTCGATTCAACCTGTGGATACTACCACAACAGGCCGTTTTCCGCCTCCCTTTACGGGGATTTTACCGGCACAAATCAGGAACTTAGGGGCTGCAAAGGACCCTATGAAGCCGAGCCCGCGCTCGGCTGCGCGAAATAAGTAGATCCACGCCATGCGTGGATGAGGCCTGCCTGGGGTCAGAGCCCTTTCCTGCGAAAAGGGATCCGACCCCGGGGCCTTCCTGCCCGCCTCAGCCGCCGAAGGCGGCGCGCATGTTCTCGGCAGTCGGGTTCAGGATCACCCCGCGCTCGGTCACGATGGCGTCGATCAGCTCGCCCGGGGTGACGTCGAACACCGGGTTCCACGCGGCGATGCCCTCGGCAACGGTGCGGGTACCGCCCACGCCATACAGCTCACCCGGGTCGCGCTGCTCGATCTCGATCTGGCTGCCGTCCACGGTCTCCATGTCCACGGTCGAGGACGGCGCCACCACCATGAACCTGACACCGTGGTGACGGGCGGCGATGGCCAGCTGGTAGGTGCCGATCTTGTTGGCGGTATCGCCATTGGCGCAGATGCGGTCCGCACCCACGATCACCCATTGCACGGCACCGGTCTTCATCAGGTGCGATGCGGCCGAATCGGCGATCAGGGTGGCATCGATACCATCCTGCTGCAGCTCCCACACCGTCAGGCGTGCACCCTGCAGCCACGGCCGGGTCTCGCCGGCGAACACGCGGGCGATGCGGTGCTGGGCCATGCCGGCACGGATCACGCCCAGTGCGGTACCGAAGCCTGCGGTGGCCAGCGAGCCGGTATTGCAGTGGGTCAGCACGCCGCTGCCGGCCTCGATCAGGCCAGCGCCCAGTGCGCCCATGTGGCGATTGGCGGCCAGGTCTTCCTCGGCGATGGCCTGCGCTTCCGACTCCAGCAACGCCTTCCAGTCGGCGCCGGCAGCGCTCAGGCAACGGCGCATGCGTGCCAGCGCCCAGGCCAGGTTGACCGCAGTGGGACGCGACGCGTTGAGGCGCTGCAGTGCTGGTTCCAGCTGCTGCAGGGCGTGCGCACCGTCTGCGGCCTGCACCTCGCGTGCGGCCAGCACCACGCCCCAGGCTGCGGCAATGCCGATCGCCGGCGCGCCACGCACGGTCAGCGCGTGGATGGCGCTGGCAACCTCGTCACTGTCATTGCAGATCACGTGCTCGACCACGAACGGCAGCTTGCGCTGGTCCAGCAGTTGCAGGGCATCGCCAGTCCACAGGATCGGGCGGATGTGGTCGTAACGGGCGTAGTCGATGTCAGAGGCAGTGTTCATGGGCCCATTGTAGGGCCACACCCCGCGGGGATGGAGCCTGCCCGGGCTCAATTCACCGAGAATTCGGCGCGGCAGCCGCCGTCCACCCAGATCCCGTTACGGTTCCAGCCCCAGGTACTGCCTTCCTCGCAGGGGGTGCTGGACAACTGCTCGGAGACCACGGCACCCACCGAGATGCTGGCACCGCAGAAACGCCGCTTCTTCGACTTCGATTCGCAGGTCAGGCGGCGCGGCATGTCGACGAAGCGTCCGTCATCATCGGCCACCTCGAAATCGCCCTGGCAGCCACGGCTGGTCCAGACTTCATTGCGCTTGTAGCCCCAACCCTGCCCTTCCCGGCATGGCAGCACCGACAACTGGCGCAGCAGGCGCACCGGCGCGCCATCAAGGCGTACCGGGCAACTCTGCGGACGGCCATTGGATTCGCATCGCACCACGCGGCGCACCAGGCGCTTGCCCGTACCGTCAGCCGGCAGCGCGGCATTGGCCGCTCGGCGGGCGCGGAACTCGGCACGACAGCCGAGGGTGACCCACACGCCACTGCGGTCGGTGCCCCACTCGCTGCCACGGATGCAGCTGTTGCTGGACAGCTGGCGCACCAGATCGACGCCGTTGGCAACCTCGATATCGCAGTGCACCCAACCCATGTCGCGTGATTCGCAGGTCACCACTTCATCGTCGTAGCCCACCTGCTGGGCCGACGCCGGCGACGGCAGCCAGGCACCCCAGAGCGCAATGGAGTACACCGGTGCAGCGACAACCGCGAACCACTTGAACAAAGCCTTCCCCAGCAGGAATGGATGAACTGCATGCCAGTGTCCGGCATTGGCCGTGATAAGAGCATCATCCTGCTTACCGACGCAAGCGCGCGGAACCCGCGTTTCGTTCAGCCTGCGATGTTCAGCAACGCGCGATGGTCACGCGTGGGCGAAGTCGTAGGCCAGCACATCGGCGATGCGTGGCGTGCGGTTCATCGCCATCAGCAGGCGGTCGACACCTACCGCCACGCCGGCACAGGCCGGCAACGCCGGCAACGCCGCCAGCAGCGCCTCATCCAGCGCCGGCTGCACCTGGCCACGTTCGTGGCGGCGCTGCTGGTCGCGCTGGAATCGGGCGCGCTGTTCGTGGGCGTCGTTCAGTTCGTGATAGCCGTTGGCCAGCTCCACTGCGCCCAGGTACAGCTCGAATCGCTCGGCCAGCGGCGGCGTGCCGGCGCGGATGCGCGCCAGCGCAGCCTGGCTGGCCGGCCAGTCATGCACCACGGTCATGACCGCGTCATCGAAATGCGGCTGGATGTGGTGGGTCATGAGCAGGTCCAGCCAGTCATCACGGGTCAACCCGACCGGATCGATGTGCACGTCGCCAAGCGCGAGTCGCAGCGCGGCCTCATCGGCCTCGAACGGATCCACGCCCACATGCTGCTGGAACAGCTCGCGGTAACTCAGCACACGCAGGGTCGCACTGCGTCCGACCAGGGCCAGCGCCTGGCCGACCAGCTCCGCGGTTTCCTGTACCAGCCGATGGTGGTCCCAATCGACCCGGTACCACTCCAGCATGGTGAATTCCGGGTTGTGGCGGCCACCGGCCTCGCCATTGCGGAACACGCGACCCAGTTCGTAACAGTCGCCCACGCCGGCGGCGAGCAGGCGCTTGAGTGGATACTCAGGCGAGGTGCGCAACCAGCGGCGGCGCCCGCCCGCGTCGACATGGCCGGTGAAATCGGTGTGGAAGCTGTCGATGTTCGGTTCGGTGTTGCCCGCCACCGACAGGATCGGCGTTTCCACCTCCAGCACATCGCGCTCGGCGAAGAAGCGGCGCACCAGCGCATTGAGCGCGGCACGCTGCTGCAGCGCGCGCAGCAGGGCCTCGCTCACAGGATGCCCTCCGGGCGCGGATGGTCCAGCGGCAGGGTCAGCAGATCGCGGGTGTCATCGATGTAGCCGCTGGCCAGGTACAGGCGGCGGGCCAGTTCGTTGTGGTGGTTCACTTCCAGGCGCAGGCGGCTGACGCCCCGGCCGCGCGCACGCTGCTCGCAGATGGCCAGCGCGCGCTTGCCGCGACCACGGCCACGCGCACGGTGGCTCAGGTACAGCTCATCCAGCAGCATGAAGTGACCACCCTGCTCCAGGCTGAAGCCCATCGCAATCACCGCATAGCCCACCACTTCACCGGCTTCGTCCAGCCACAGCAGCACCTCGCCATTGCGCGGGTCGGCCAGCAGCGCATCGACACCACGGCGTACCCGCGCGTCATCGAAGTCGATCTTGTCTTCGGCATAGAACTCACGCATCAACGCGATCAACAATTCCTCGTCGGCACGGGTGGCCAGGCGGAAATCCAGCGGGGCGGTCTGCATCGGTAGTCCTTTGTATTCCATGCCGGGTGCAAAGGCACCCGGCGGGGTCATCATTCGTGTTCGGCAAGGTAGGTCAGCAGGCGGTCCTCATCCCATACCGGCACGCCCAGCGATTGCGCCTTGTCCAGTTTGGAGCCGGCTTCGGTACCGGCCACCACGAAGCTGGTCTTCTTCGACACGCTGCCGGAGACCTTGGCACCCAATGCCTCGAGGCGCTCCTTGGCGGCATCGCGGGTGAGCTGGGCCAGGGTGCCGGTCAGCACCACGGTCTGCCCATCCAGCGGACCAGCCACGATCTCGGCCAGCGCCGGCGCCCTGGCCAGGAGCTGCTGCATCGCCTTCTCGGCCGCCAGCAGCATCGCGCCATGGCCTTCGGCGTCCAGCCACTCGGCCAGACCGCGCGCAGTATCGTCAGGCAGGCCGGCGTTGACGAACTGGCCATGCTCGGCATCGAGCACCGCCTGCGCACCGGGAAGCGCAGCCACCAGCTTCTCCGCACGCAGGCGGGTGATGCCGGGGATCTCCGACTCGACCAGCAGCTGCGCCAGATCCAGCCCTTCGCGCAGCTTGGCGCTGGGCGCGTGCACATCGCTGATGCGCACCTGCCCGACCTGCAGCAGGTCATCGATGGCCTGCTGGTTGCCCTGCTGCTCGAAGAAGTGGCCGAGCGAGCGGGCCACCTCGCCGCCGATGTCCGGCACGCGCTTGAACAGTGGCCACGGCAGGTGGCGGATCAGCTCCAGGTCACCGAACCACTGCGCCAGCGCCTTGGCGGTGCTCTCGCCGACGTGCTCGATGCCCAGCGCGAACAGCAGGCGCTCCAGCGTGGCAGCGCGGCTGGCGTCGATTGCGGCGATCAGGTTGTCGGCCCACTTGGTGGCGATCTTCTTCGTGTTCCATTCGAAGCTGGCCGGCTGTACCAGTGCCTGTGCGCGCCACGCCGGATCGCTGCCGTCCAGTTTGAGCACCGCACTGAGCACCGCGCCACTGCCCTCGGCGGGCAGGTGCAGCTTCAGCGCAGCGGCCAATGCCGATGGGTCCTCGGCGTCCAGCACCAGCTTCAGGTGCAGCAGCTGGTCGCGGTTGAGGCGGTACAGATCAGCCACGCTCTTGACGATGCCGGCGTCGACCAGGGTTTCAATGTACTTGTCGCCGAGACCGTCGATGTCCATCGCGCGGCGCGAGGCGAAATGGGCGATGGCTTCCTTGCGCTGCGCCGGGCAGGACAGTTCGCCCGAGCAGCGCCACGCCGCAGCCCCCTCCTCCCGCACGATCTCCGAGCCGCACACCGGGCAGCGCATCGGCATCTGCCACGGTGTGGTGCCCTGCGGGCGGCGATCAAGGATGACGCTGACTACCTCCGGGATCACGTCGCCAGCGCGGCGCACGATCACGCTGTCGCCAACGCGCACATCGAGGCGCGCGATCTGGTCAGCGTTGTGCAGGGTGGCGTTGGATACGATCACGCCGGCCACGGCCACCGGCGCCAGGCGCGCCACAGGCGTCGCCGCACCGGTGCGTCCGATCTGGATCTCGATCGCCTCCACCGTGGTGCTCTGTTCCTGTGCGGGGAACTTGTGCGCGATGGCCCAACGCGGCGCGCGCGAAACGAAGCCCATGGCCTGCTGGCCGGCGCGGTCATCCAGTTTGTAGACCACGCCGTCGATGTCGAACGGCAGGCCGTCGCGACGCTCGCCGATGTCACGGTAATAGCCAAGCAGGCCGTCGGTGCCTTCCACCACCTTGCACAACTCGCTGACCGGGAAACCCCAGGCGCCGAGCTGGGCCAGCGTGCCCGAATGGGTGTCCGGCAGCTCGCCGCCCTGCACTTCGCCGGTGCCGTAGGCGAAGAAACTCAGCCTGCGCTGCGCACTGATCTTCGGATCGAGCTGGCGCAGCGAACCGGCCGCTGCGTTGCGTGGATTGGCCAGCACCTTGCCACCCTGCAGGCGCGCACGTTCGTTGTAGGCCTCGAAGTCGGCGCGGGCCATGTAGACCTCGCCGCGCACCTCCAGCACATCCGGCCAGTCCTTGCCGTGCAGGCGCTTGGGAATGTCGCCGATCTCGCGCAGGTTGGCGGTCACGTCCTCGCCGGTACTGCCATCGCCACGGGTCGCACCCAACACGAAATGACCTTCCTCGTAGCGCAGGCTGATCGCCAGGCCATCCATCTTCGGCTCGGCCGAGAACTGCAGGCTGCGACGGCCCAGCCGCTCGTCGATGCGGCGCACGAAATCAGACACTTCCTCATCGCTGAAGGCATTGGACAGCGACAGCATCGGCACCGCATGGCGCACCTCGGTGAAGCGGCCGGACGGACGCGCACCGACCTGCTGGGTCGGGCTGTCTGCACGGGCCAGTTCCGGGTGTTCGCGCTCCAGTGCTTCCAGCTCGCGCACCATCCGGTCGTAGTCGACGTCAGGGATCTCCGGCGCGTCCAGCTCATGGTAGGCGCGGTTGGCCTGGGCGATCTGCCGGCGGAGGTCTTCGGCGCGTTCGGCGGGGCTGGGGCTCATCGGGATCCGGTGGTTCTGGGATGGCCGGGGATTCTACCGCGCCCGGCCGTCAGGCCCTGTAACACCCCCGCGTTTGCAGCGCCGAGCCACGCTCGACTGGCGCTCCCCCGCTCTGGTAGGTGCCAACCACTCCCCCGCTCTGGTAGGTGCCAACCTTGGTTGGCACATCTGCAGTCGAACATGGTTCGACTCCACAAAGAGCAGCTTGCCGCCCACCGCCACCGGCGCTAGCGTGCGACGGTTGCCCTTCGGAATCCTGCCCGTGCCCCTGCCCGCCTCCCGTCGACACTTCCTGCAACTGGCCGGTGCCGGCCTCGCCGTCGCCGGTAGCAGCCTGCCCTGGCTCGGCCAGGCCCAACCCGCGGCAGCCGCCGCCCCCGCACCGCCTGAAGGCACGGTACTGCTGAATTTCAACGAATGTCCGTATGGCCCCTCGCCTGAAGCACAGCAGGCCGCGCGCGAGAGCATCGCCAGTTGCGGCCGCTACCGCTTTGCGCTGGCCGCCCAGGTACGCGACGCCTTCATCGAGCAGGCACGCATTCCGGCCGACCACGTGCGCCTCTATCCGGGCTCCAGCGAACCGCTGAACCGTGCCGCCACGCTGTGGACCGGCCCGCAGGCGGGGCTGGTGGTGGCCGACCCGACCTTCGAGACACTGGGCGAGGTCGCCGCCGCACACGGGGCCCACGTGCAGAAAGTGCCGCTGCGCGACGACGGTGCGCATGACCTGCGCGCCATGGTCGCCGCCGCGCACGCGCGCCCGACGGGGATGCTGTACGTGTGCAATCCGAACAACCCGACCGGCTCGATCAGCCCACCGGATGAGCTCGCCTGGCTGCTGGCCCACAAGCCCGCATCCACCCGTGTGCTGTTGGACGAGGCCTACCTGCAGTACAGCGAGCAACCCAGCCTGATCGCGCAGGTGACGCAGCGTGACGATCTGATCGTGCTGCGTACGTTCTCCAAGCTGTACGGCATGGCCGGCCTGCGCCTGGGCGTGGCGGCCGCACATCCCGATCGCCTGCGCGAACTGGCCAGCCTCGGCGACAACCCGCTGCCGGTCCCGGCGCTGGCCGCGGCGCTGGCCAGCCTTCGTGATCCGCAGCTGATCCCGCAGCGGCGGCTGCAGAATGCCAAGGTGCGCCAGGCCACCATCGCATGGCTCGGCAAGCGTGGTTTCAGCTGCCTGCCGTCGGAGGCGAACTGCTTCGTGGTCGACGTGCAGCGCGATGGCACTGCGTTCGCCAAGGCGCTGGCGGAAAACGGTGTGGTGATCGGGCGCAGCTGGCCGATCTGGCCGCAGCGCGTGCGCGTAACGGTGGGCACCGAAGACGAAATGGCCGCGTTCCGCCGCGCATTCGCGAAGGTGGCCGGCGTACCGGCCTGACCCTGTTGATGGGGGCGAACCTTGGTTCGCCCTATCCACGCTTGGCGTGGATCTACTGTTGTGGGTGCCGACCGTTGGTCGGCACACCGAATAAAAGCACTTACCAGCGCGGGGTCTTTGTCAGCGGCGGCGCCTGGTGCTGGCGGTCATAGGCGCGCAGCTCGTCACGGATGTGCGCGATGCGCTGGCGGCCCAGGGTGTTGCGGCTGTCATCCAGCACCACGCCGTCGAGCAGTTCGGCCATGCGCTGCACGGTGGGCAGCATCTTTTCCCAGGCGTCCAGCGCGGTCAGCGGCGCCGGCAGGGTCAGGAAGAAGGCGATGGCCGGGGTTTCCATGGCACGGATGTTGGCCATGTCGAAGCTGCCCGGCTTCATGATGCTGGCCATAGAGAAGATCGGCCCGCGCTCGGGGTGGCCTTCCATCAGGCGGTGGAACACGTTCATGTGGCCGAACACCAGGCCGGTCTTCTCGGCCGCCACTACGATGTCTTCGCCGCGCAGCTGCTCGCCGGCCCGGGCGGCCACGAACAGCGAGACGATCTTGTCGAAATCCTGCGTGGCGCGCTTGCCAAGGTCGCTGGCCGCGCCCGGGTCGGTGTCGGGCAGGCCGAGTTCAGCCTGCTCGCCTTCGCCGCCCATGCCCGGTTCGACGCGGCCATCGGCCACGACCACGCCGTCTTCGCCCAGCACCGGTTCGCGGCGCTCGCCGCTGGTCGGTTCCGCGTTTTCCACGCGGCGCCCCTGGGGCTTCTTCTTCGGACGGCCAAACAGGAAGATCGCGGCGATCAACAGCAGGCCGGCGGCCAGGATGCCGATGCGCAACAGTGCCGTGTCGGACATTCGATAGGTTCTCCGGCTAGTTCATTCAGGTAACTAGGATGGCACGTCAGGCCGCGCCCGCCAATCGCGCGGCTTCTTCCAGGTCCACGCTGACCAGGCGGCTGACGCCCGGCTCGCGCATGGTCACGCCCGACAGCTGGTGCGCCGCCTCCATCGTCGCCTTGTTGTGGCTGACGAACAGGAACTGCACCTTCTCGCTCATTTCCTTGACCATGTTGGCCAGGCGGCCGACGTTGGCTTCGTCCAGCGGCGCGTCCACCTCGTCCAGCAGGCAGAACGGCGCGGGATTCAGCTGGAAGATGGCGAACACCAGCGCCACTGCGGTCATCGCTTTCTCGCCGCCGGACAGCAGCGAGATGCTGGACACGCGCTTGCCCGGCGGGCGCGCCATGATGGTCACGCCGGTGTCGAGCAGGTCTTCACCGGTCAGTTCCAGGTAGGCGTGGCCGCCACCGAACAGGCGCGGATACAGGGCCTGCACGCCGGCATTGACACGATCGAAGGTGTCCTTGAAGCGGCCACGGGTCTCGCGGTCGATCTTGCGGATGGCATCCTCAAGGGTCTCCAGCGCCGTGGTCAGGTCGGTGTGCTGCGAATCCAGGTAGTCCGAACGCTGCGAGGCCTCGCCGTACTCGTGGATCGCGGCCAGGTTGACCGGCTCCAGCCGGCGCATGCGGCCATCGATCTGGTGCACGGCCTGCTCCCAGTCGCCCAGGCGGGCGTCCTCGGGCAGTGCGTTGAGCACGTCCTGCAACACGAAACCGGCCTTCTCCACCGCGCCCTGCAGGGTATCCGCGCTGAGCACCAGTGCCTGCTGGTCCAGCTTGCGCTGCGAAATACGCTCGCGCTGGGCCAGCGCCTGTTCGTCGCGCTGGTGGCGGGTCTGTTCGTAATTGCGCAGCTCGGCGTCGATACCATCCAGTAGCGTGCGCGCTTCGGTCAGCACGCGATCAGCCCGCACGCGCTCTTCCAGTGCATTCTGGTGCTCGGCCTGCAGCGATTCGACCGGCGAATCACCTTCGTCCAGCTGGGAATGCAGCTCACCCAGTCGCGAATCCAGCTGACCCCGCTGGGTACCCATGCGTTCCAACGCCTGGCTCAACGAGGCCAGCTGCGCACGCTGCGATTCCAGGGTCAGGGCCAGCGAATGCGAGCGCTCGCGCACCGCACGCGCGGCGTCGCGGGCCAGGTCGCGCGCCTCGGTCAACTGGCGACGCTCACCCTCCAGCCGCTGCCGGGTCGATTCCAGGTCGCCCATGCTGCTGACCGCGTTCTCCAACCGCGAGCGCGCTTCACGCGCCTGCCCGTTGTTGGCTTCCAACGCTTCCTGCAACTGCTTCAGCTCGCCTTCGATGCGGTCAATGCGCGTGCGCGCGGCCTCCACCTTGCCCTGCTGGCCCTGCAGCTGGCCAGCCAGCTCGGACACCGCACGATGGGTCTGGTACAGCGCACGCTGCGCGTCTTCGCGCTGCTGTTCAGCCGCCTGCAACTGCTCGCGGAAACCACTCAGCTGTTCTTCCAGCTCGGCCTCGCGGTCCTGCAGCTGTTCGATCTGCTCGCGCAGCTCGTTGATCTCGCGTTCGCGCAGCAGCGCGCCCTGCTGGGCCGCACCGGAGCGCGATACGCGCAGCCAGCCCTGGCCCAGGCGTTCGCCACTCTGGGTGATGATCGAATCGCCTTCCGGAAGGCTGCCCTGCAACGCCTTCGCTTCGGAAAGGTCCTTGGCTGCGTGCAGGTGTGTCAGCAGGCGACGGATCGCTGCCGGGCCACGCACGCGGGCAGCCAGCGAGGTCGGTGCAACCTTGACGTCGGCACCCGCGTTGGCGACCAGCGTAATGTGGCCCTCGCCAAGTTCGCCGAGGGCGTCGACCAGGCTGGCCGGATCATCGACCAGCACGCCTTCGATCAACTGGCCGAGCGCGCTTTCGACCGCGTTCTCCCAGCCGGCATCAACGTCCAGGCGCTCGCCGACACGCGCCGCCGAATCCAGCCCGCGCGCCTTCAGCCACGCGACTGCCGCACCCTGCTCCTGGCCCAGCGCGGCCTGCTGCAGGGTTTCCAGCGAGGCCAGGCGACCGCGCAGGCCGTTGGCCTGCTTGCGCAGTTCGGCCAGTTCATCCTGGCTATTACGTTGCTGTTCCTGCACCGCCGCCACGCCCTGCTTGCGCAGTTCGACGTCTTCGCTCAATTCATCCAGCGCGGTCTTCTGCGTGTCGTGCTGCAGGTGCAGCTGCTCGAAGGCTTCCTCCAGCGCGTCCACGTCCAGCCCGGCGCGCTCGGCGGCCAGGGCCTCGCGACGCCGGTCGGCATCGAGGATCTGCTTGTCCAGGTAGTCCACGCGCGTGCGCTCGACATCGCCGGCGCGCGAGGCTTCCGAACTCTGCGAGGTGTGCTGTTCCCAGCGCTGCTGCCAGCTGGCCAGCCGGTCTTCGGCCTCGCGCAGGCTTTCCTGCTTGATCTCGTTCTCTTCCTGCAGCTCCTCCAGCTGAGGGCTGGCGGCCTCCACCGCCTCGCGCAGCACCATCAGCTTGGCCTCGTCGCCGCTGATGTGCTGGCCCAGTTCGGCCAGCGCCTGGCGGGTCTCGTCGCGTGCCTTGTGCAGGCGCTGCGACAGTTCGCGCTGGTGCTGGATCTGCTGTTCCACGCGCGCCAGCGTGCTGCCGACCTGGTAGACCGCGGCCTGCGCGGTGTTGAGCGCGTCGGCGGCTTCTTCGCGGCGCACGCGCGAGGTCTCGATGCGGGCCTCGGCATCACGCTGGTCGGCGATCAGCTGCTGCAGCTTGGTTTCTTCCTGCGACAGCCCTTCGCGCAGCTTCGACAGGCGCCCGTCGAGACCACGGAATTCCAGCGCCTTCCATTCGGCATCCTTGACCCTGCGCTCTTCCTGCAGCGCCTGGTACTGCTCTGCCTGCCTGGCCTGGCGCTTGAGGTGCTCCAGCTGCTTGCTGATCTCGTCGCGCAGGTCGCCCAGCCGGTCCAGGTTCTCACGGGTATGGCGGATGCGGGTCTCGGTTTCCTTGCGGCGCTCCTTGTACTTGGAGATGCCGGCCGCCTCTTCCAGGTACACGCGCAGGTCTTCCGGGCGCGCCTCGATGATCTGGCTGATCATGCCCTGCTCGATGATCGAGTAGCTGCGCGGGCCCAGGCCGGTGCCGAGGAACAGGTCGGTGATGTCGCGGCGGCGGCACTTGGTGCCGTTGAGGTAATAGTTGCTGGTGCCGTCGCGGCTGACCGTGCGCTTGACCGAGATTTCGTTGAACGAGGCGTACTCGCCGGAAATCGTGTGATCCGAGTTGTCGAAGATCAGCTCGACGGTCGCCTGCGAGACCGGCTTGCGGGCGTTGGAGCCGGAGAAGATCACGTCGGTCAGCGAGTCGCCACGCAGGCGGCTGGCCGAACTCTCGCCCATGACCCAGCGCACGGCGTCGATGATGTTCGACTTGCCGCAGCCATTGGGCCCCACCACGCCGGTCATGTTGGTCGGCAGGTGCAGGGTGGTCGGATCGACGAACGACTTGAAGCCGGACAGCTTGATCGTGGAAAGACGCATAGGGGTTCCGGACTGGGGCCGGCAAGCGGCCTGCGTTTACCCTCCAAGTCATTGATCCTATTGGGATCGATGCCCGTGGAACGGGTGTGACGCCCTGAGTATACCGATGTGGCCGTGTTCTACGAATGGGCGTGGAACATTGTCCAGCCCCGCCCCGCCCGCCGGACGTGGCCCGACGCCACGAAACGGAGCCATAAAACAAAACGGGCACCCTTGCGGGCGCCCGTTCTGCGGTGATTCCAGGCCTTTCGGCGTGGGATCAGGCCTTTTCGGCTTCAACCACAACCTTGACGGTGGTTTCAACGTCGGCGTGCAGGTGCACCAGGACGTCGTACTCACCGATGTTGCGGAAGGCGCCTTCGCCCAGGATGACTTCGCTCTTGCTGACCGGCAGGCCGGCAGCGGTGAAGGCATCGGCGATTTCGCGGGCGCCGACCGAGCCGTACAGCTTGCCTTCGGTCGAAGCGTTGGCGGCGATGGTCACGCTCGCGCCTTCCAGCTTGGCCTTGCGGGCGTCAGCGTCGGCGTGGATGGCCTGGGCCTTGGCTTCGTATTCGGCGCGCTTGGCTTCGAACTCGGCCTTGTTGCTCTCGGTGGCCGGAACGGCCTTGCCCTGCGGCACGAGGAAGTTACGGCCGTAGCCCGGCTTCACGTCGACCAGGTCGCCCAGGTTGCCGAGGTTGGTGACTTTCTGCAGGAGGATCAGCTGCATGGTATTGCTCCAGATGAGTTATTCGTTAGCGAGGCGATGCCCCGCAACAAAGGCTGTCCGAATAGCTGGCACAGCGGGGGCGGCACCGGGCCGCCCCGCCGGGCATCAGACGTCGTGGTTGTCGGTGTACGGGATCAGGGCCAGGAAGCGAGCGCGCTTGACGGCGGTCGCCAGCTGACGCTGGTACTTCGACTTGGTACCGGTGACGCGGCTCGGCACGATCTTGCCGTTCTCGGTCAGGTACTGGCGCAGGGTGTTGAGATCCTTGTAGTCGATCTCCTTCACACCTTCAGCCGTGAACTTGCAGAACTTGCGGCGACGGAAGAACTTGGACATGGGAAGGCTCCTTAGGCGGCGGAAGCGGCGTCGTCGCCGGCTTCGTTGTCAGCGGTGGTGGTGGACTCGCCTTCTTCGTCGTCACGACGACGGCGCTCACCGCGCTCCGGCTTGTCACCCTTCTCGTCCTTGCTCTTCATGATCAGCGACTGCTCGGTGTCAGCCTCGTCACGCTTGATGACCAGGTTGCGCAGCACGGCGTCGTTGAAGCGGAAGCTTTCGGTCAGTTCGTTCAGAACGGCCTGGTCGGCTTCGATGTTCATCAGCACGTAGTGGGCCTTCACCAGGTTCTGGATCGGGTACGCCAGCTGGCGGCGGCCCCAGTCTTCCAGACGGTGGATGGTGCCGTTGCCGTTCTCGACCAGCGACTTGTAGCGCTCGATCATGGCCGGGACCTGCTCGCTCTGGTCCGGGTGGACCATGAACACGATTTCGTAATGACGACTCATGTTTTTTCTACCTTTCGGATGTGGCCTTGCGGCCGGACAGCCCCCCGCCGTTGAGACCGCGGTGGGGCAAGGATTCCCGCCAGGGAGGCAGGAAGCCGCGCATTATGGCGCAGATGGGGGTGGCGGGCAACCGGGCGGCTACGGGGCAACCTGAACCCGCCAGCGTATTCAGCCCAGATCGACGTGAAGGCGGTGCTGGCCGCAGGCTAGGCACTGGAAAAGGCACCCCACCATCATGCCGCCCCGGCTCAGGTGCGCCAGCACCCAGTCGGCATCGCGCGGATTGACCGCCGCCACGTCCGGCCGGACCTGTTCCAGGATCGGCAGCAGGTCCTCGCTGCCGGCAAAACCCAGGAAGGCGCAGGGCCGTTCACAATGGCTCAGCCAGACCGACTGCTGCCAGGACAGGTAGCCCGGGGTGCGCTCGCAGATCTCCAGCAGATGCTCGCGGGGGATGGTCGGCGGCGGGTCGGCTGGGTCTGGCGAGACCCCTTCGATATCGCTCCAGCCGGTGAACTCACCCTCGTAGCTGGCCGCCGCCCTGCCATCGGCAATACACCACGGGCACAGGTAATCGGGCTTCAGGGCGGTGTAGAACGGCCCGTGGTAGCGCAGTGTGCGCGTTTGGCCGCAGCAGTCGCAGACCCCCTCGACCTCTTCGAAGGAGAGGTCGTAGGCGTTGGGGTGATAGGTAAAAGCCGGTCGTTCCATCCGTGGGGTCCCTGCCGAGCCCAGCGTGCCGATCCAGGCCGGCATCTACCCGAGCACGCCTTGCCAGCGCAGGGCCATGCCCGGCGGCCGTCAGGCCTTGTCGGCGTCGGTGGTGAAGCTCTCGCCACAGCCACACTCGGCAGTGGCGTTGGGATTGCTGAACGTAAAGGTCTCGCTCAGTCCGTGCTTGCCGAAGTCGATCACGGTGCCGTCCACCAGCGCCAGGCTCTTGGCATCGACGTAGATCTTCACGCCGTCCTGGTCGAACACGGTATCGCCCTCGCGCTCGTCGCGGGCCAGGTCGGTGATGTGACCCCAGCCCGAGCAGCCGGTCTTGGTCACGCCGAAACGCAGGCCCAGCGCGCCGGGGGTCTGGGCGACAAAGCGCTGCACGCGCTCGAAGGCAATGGGGGTCAGGCTGACGGCCATGGGGCTACTCCAGAGGTACGGGGACATTATAAGGAGCCGTTGCCGCGAAAAATGCCTCGCAAGCAGAACGCTGCAACCGGTAAACTCCCGTGTTCACAGATCGAGTCGATCAGCAGAGGATTCAAGTCATGACGGTGGTCAGCGTTGAACATGCGCTTGCCGGGAAGATCCCGGAAGGCGGCGAAGTCACGGTACGCGGATGGGTGCGCACGGTGCGCGGTTCAGCGAATCTGGCCTTCGTGAATGTGAGCGACGGCTCCTGCTTCGCCCCGATCCAGGTCGTGGCCGGCGACAGCCTGGCCAACTTCGATGAGATCAAGCGCCTGACCAGCGGCTGCTCGGTCATCGCCACCGGCACGCTGGTGAAGTCGCAGGGCAAGGGCCAGTCGTTCGAGATCCAGGCCAGCGCGCTGGAGGTGGTCGGCTGGGTCGAAGACCCGCTCACCTACCCGATCCAGCCCAAGCCGATGTCGCCGGAGTTCCTGCGCGAAGTGGCGCACCTGCGCCCGCGCACCAACCTGTTCGGCGCGGTCACCCGCATCCGCAACTGCCTGGCCCAGGCCGTGCACCGCTTCTTCCACGAGAACGGCTTCAACTGGATCAGCACCCCGATCATCACCACCTCCGATGCCGAAGGCGCCGGCCAGATGTTCCGCGTGTCCACCCTGGACATGGTGAACCTGCCGCGTGACGAGAAGGGCGCGATCGATTTCAGCCGCGACTTCTTCGGCAAGGAAACCTTCCTGACCGTGTCCGGCCAGCTGAACGTCGAGGCCTACTGCCTGGCGCTGAGCAAGGTCTACACCTTCGGCCCGACCTTCCGCGCCGAGAACAGCCACACCACCCGCCACCTGGCGGAGTTCTGGATGATCGAGCCGGAAATCGCCTTCGCCGACCTGGCCGAGGACGCACGGCTGGCCGAAGAGTTCCTGAAGTACCTGTTCCGCGCCGTGCTGAACGAGCGCAGCGACGACCTGGCCTTCATCGCCGAGCGCGTGGACAAGAACGCGATCACCAAGCTGGAAGATTTCATCAACGCACCGTTCGAGCGCATCGACTACACCGATGCGGTCAGCCTGCTGCAGAAGTCCGGCAAGAAGTTCGACTTCCCGGTCGAATGGGGCCTGGACCTGCAGACCGAGCACGAGCGCTGGCTGACCGAGGAACACGTCGGCCGCCCGGTGGTGGTGACCAATTATCCGGAGCACATCAAGGCCTTCTACATGCGCCTGAACGACGACGGCAAGACCGTTGCCGCGATGGACGTGCTGGCTCCGGGCATCGGCGAGATCATCGGCGGCAGCCAGCGCGAAGAGCGCCTGGACGTGCTGGACGCCCGCATGGCCCAGTTCGGGCTGGACCGTGAGCACTACAGCTGGTACCGCGATTTCCGCCGCTATGGTTCGGTGCCGCACGCCGGTTTCGGCCTGGGCTTCGAGCGTCTGGTGGTGTACGTCTGCGGGCTGTCCAACATCCGCGATGCGATCCCCTACCCGCGCGCCCCGGGCAGCGCGGACTTCTAAGCCCCACACGACCACGGAGGTACCGCTCCCATGACCCTGTTCTTCGCCCTCTGTTTCGTCGGCGTTGCAGTGGCCGGGTTCAGTGCCTTCGTGATCTTCTGGCCGCTGACCCTGGTGCATGTGCGCGACCGCCATCCGGCGCTCGCCGAGCGCTTCGGCAGCGGCGCCTTCCTCAAGCCCGATGCCCTGGCCTGGCTGCTGCGCCGCGACTATCGCCAGCAGCCGGACCGCTCGCTGTCCGGGCTGGCGACGCCGGCCTGGGTATCGCTGCTGACCCTGCTGGCCGGACTGGGCATGGCCGCCCTGCTCTGGCTGGCCTCGCTCTGGTAACCCCCATGAATGACATTACTGCCTCGCGCGACAGCTGGTGGCTGGCCAGCCTCGGCAACACCCTGATCTGGGCACGCCTGCGCGTTCGCCCGGCCGGCACCGCCGAGGTGCTCGACAGCGACGGCAACACGCTGAGCTATGACAGCGAAGACACCGCCCGCTCGCAGCTGTTCGACGCCGAATTCGTCGAATATGACGGCCTGGACGAGGAAGACGCGCTGGTGCGCGGTTTCAGCCTGCACGAAGTGCAGCCACCTCAGGCCGACAACGATGAGGGCCTGCGCGGCCGCATGATCCAGTCGCTGGGCGGGCGCGCCTGATCCAGGCATGTTCACTCCGCGCGCCTTCGCCGAGACCGACCTTTTCTGGCTGGACCGCCTGCTGGCGCGCGATCCATTCGTCACCGTGCTCACCCCCGGCAGCGATGGCCTGCCGGAGCTGACCCGGATGCCGGTGCTGTACCGGCGTGACGGCGAGCGCATCGAACTGCGCGGGCACTGGGCCCGCGCCAATCCGCAGTCGCGCCAGGCCGGCGCGGCCAAGATACTGGTCGACGGCCCACACGGCTACGTTTCGGCCAGCTGGTATCCGGACAAGGAGCCCGCCGCGCGGGTACCGACCTGGAACTACGCCGCCGCCGAGCTGCGCGGCCAGCTGCACACCTTCGACGACACCGATGCGCTGGCCGAACTGGTCGGCGCGATCAGCGACCGCTTTGAAGCCAGCGTCGGCCAGGCCTGGCAGTTCGATGCCACGCGTGCCGAACACGGCCCGGAACTGCGCGCCATCGTCGGCTTCCGCTTCCAGGTCGAACACGTGCAGCTGAAGCTCAAGCTGAGCCAGAACCATCCCGATGCGAACCAGCGCGCAGTGATCGCCGAACTGGAACAGCTGGACACCCCCTATTCCACCGAGTTGGCGCAGTGGATGCGCTGGCACCGCGAACAGGCCGCCCGCAGCGACTGAACGCCCCAGATTCCCGCGACGACGCAGCCGGACGGCTGCGGCGCGCCCCCACCCGACGCCAGGGACCCGAACATGAAAGACATCCACAAGCTGCTGCAGAACAACCGCGACTGGGCCGACCGCATCGAAAAGGAAGATCCGGACTTCTTCCACCAGCTGGCCAAGCAGCAGCACCCCGAGTACCTGTGGATCGGCTGTTCCGATTCGCGCGTTCCGGCCAACCAGATCATCGGCATGGCGCCGGGTGAAGTATTCGTGCACCGCAACGTGGCCAACGTGGTCGCACACACCGATCTGAACTGCCTGAGCGTGGTGCAGTACGCGGTGGACCAGCTGAAGGTGAAGCACATCCTGATCGTTGGCCACTACGGCTGCGGCGGCGTGCACGCCTGCCTGCACAACACCCGCGTCGGCCTGGCCGACAACTGGCTGCGCCACGTCGGCGACGTGATGCAGAAGCACACCGGCATCCTCGATGCGATCGAAACCGATGAGCTCAAGCACGCACGCCTGTGCGAACTGAACGTGATCGAGCAGGTGGCCAACCTGTGCCGCTCGACCATCGTGCAGGACGCCTGGGCCCGCGGCCAGAAGCTGATGGTGCACGGCTGGGTCTACAGCCTGAAGGACGGACGCGTGCGCGAGATGGGCATCGACGTCGGTTCGCAGGAAGAGCTGCAGCCGGCCTATGAAAAGGCCCTGTCGTACGTCCCGCGCAAGGGCAAGCGCGACTGATCCCTTACGGATGACCACCATGCTCGCTTCGCCGATCAACCTGCACGCCTGGATCGAAGAGAACCGCCACCTGCTGAAGCCGCCGGTGGGCAACAAGATGATCGACAACGGTGATTTCATCGTGATGGTGGTCGGCGGGCCGAACTCGCGTACCGACTACCACTACGACGAAGGCCCGGAGTGGTTCTACCAGCTCGAAGGCGAGATGGTGCTGAAGGTGCAGGAAGACGGCGCAGTGCGCGACATTCCGATCCGCGCCGGTGAAATCTTCCTGTTGCCGGCGAAGGTGCCGCACTCGCCGCGGCGCCCACCCGGTGGCATCGGCCTGGTGGTCGAGCGCAAGCGCCTGCCGCATGAGATGGACGGCGTGATCTGGCACTGCGAGCGCTGCAACCACAAGCTGCACGAAGAGTTCTTCCCGCTGCAGAACATCGAAACCGACCTGCCCAAGGTGTTCGCGCGCTACCACGCCAGCCTGGAGCTGCGCACCTGCAGCCAGTGCGGGCACGTGGATCCGCTGCCGGCGCCAGCGGCGGGCTGAGCCATCGAACGGTAGTTGCCCACCCTGGTGGGCGCTTGCTCGCTCCCGCTCTGGTAGATGCCCACCTTGGTGGGCGCTTGCTTGTACGTGCGCCAACCAAGGTTGGCGACTACCGGGCCATGCGGCACTAGCGTTGGGTTGGCAGCTACCGGGCCATGCCCCAGGCGCTACACTGGCGGTCCCGTTGCAGCCTGTTGCCCGACCATGTCCGACCTGCTCAGCCGCACCCACGCCATCGCCCTGGACGCCGCCGATCCGCTGCGCCCGCTGCGCAATGAATTCCTGATTCCGCGCCACGGCGGCGGCGAGCAGACCTACTTCGTCGGCAATTCGCTGGGGCTGCAGCCGCGTGGCGCTCAGGCCGCCGTGCAGGAAGTGATGAAGCAGTGGGGCGAACTGGCTGTGGAAGGCCACTTCACCGGCCCGACGCAGTGGCTGTCCTACCACCGCCTGGTGAGCGCACAGCTGGCCCGTGTGGTCGGAGCATTGCCCAGCGAAGTGGTGGCGATGAACACGCTGAGCGTGAACCTGCACCTGATGATGGTCAGCTTCTACCGGCCAACGGCCGAGCGCCCGGTGATCCTGATGGAAGCCGGTGCATTCCCGACCGACCGTCATGCGGTGGAAGCACAGATCCGCTTCCATGGTTTCGAGCCGGCGGAGTGCCTGGTGGAAGTGCAGCCGGACGAAGCCAACGGCACGATCTCACTGACCGCGATCGAACGCGCCATCGCCGAACACGGCCCGCGCCTGGCGCTGGTGCTGTGGCCCGGCGTGCAGTACCGCACCGGCCAGGCCTTCGACCTCGATGTGATCACCCGCGCCGCACGCCTGCAGGGCGCACGCATCGGTTTCGACCTGGCGCACTCGGTCGGCAACCTGCCGCTGCGCCTGCATGACGTGGCTCCCGATTTTGCCGTGTGGTGCCATTACAAGTACCTCAACAGCGGCCCGGGCGCAGTGGCAGGCGCCTTCGTGCACGAGCGCCACCACCGTGATACCACCCTGCCGCGCTTTGCTGGCTGGTGGGGCCATGAGGAAGCCACCCGCTTCCAGATGGCGCCGCAGTTCACGCCCGCCATCGGCGCCGAAGGCTGGCAGCTGAGCAATCCGCCAATCCTCGGCCTGGCACCGCTGCGCGCCTCTCTGGACCTGTTCGAACGTGCCGGCATGGAGGCGCTGCGCAGCAAATCGCTGGCGCTCACTGGCATGCTCGAAGCACTGGTACGTGCGCGCCTGCCACAGGTACTGGACATCATCACCCCGGCCGACCCGCAGCGCCGCGGCTGCCAGTTGTCGCTGCGCGTGATCGGTGGCCGCGAGCGTGGCCGTGCGCTGTTCGAACACCTGCGCGGCATCGGCGTGCTCGGCGACTGGCGCGAGCCCGACGTGATCCGCATCTCGCCCACCCCGCTCTACAACCGCTACCTGGACGTGCACCACTTCGTCGAGGAAGTGGAAGCCTGGGCCGGCCTTTAAGCCGGTCCCTCCCCTACTGCTGGACAGTTCGTTGATCGCACACGCCTCCCGCTCGTTGAGCATTATCGGTGCCGGCCTCGCCGGGTCCCTGCTGGCCATCCTGCTTTCACGGCAAGGCTGGCGCATCACCCTGTACGAACGCCGCGGCGATCCGCGCGTGGCCGACTACGAGAGCGGCCGCTCGATCAACCTGGCGTTGGCCGAGCGTGGGCGCAACGCTCTGCGCCAAGCCGGTGTGGAAGACGAAGTGATGGCGCGCGCGGTGATGATGCGCGGCCGCATGGTGCACCCGCGCGAAGGCGAACCGCAGCTGCAGCGCTATGGCCGTGATGACAGCGAGGTGATCTGGTCGATCCATCGCAGCGACCTGAACACCACGCTGCTGGAGCTGGCCGAGCAGGCTGGCGCCACCGTGCATTTCCATCGCCGCCTGCACACTGTTGATTTCCATGCCGGCTACGCCCGTTTCATCGATGACCGCGACGACAGCCCGCACGACATCCGTTTCGACACCCTGATCGGTGCAGACGGCGCCGGCTCGGCACTGCGCGCAGCGATGAACCGTCGTGCGCCGCTGGGCGAGGACATCGCCTTCCTCGACCACTCCTACAAGGAGCTGGAAATCCCGCCAGCCGCCGACGGCAGTTTCCGCATCGAGCGCAACGCGCTGCACATCTGGCCACGCGGCCACTACATGTGCATCGCCCTGCCCAACCACGAAGGCACCTTCACCGTCACCCTGTTCCTGCCCAACCAGGGCGATCCCAGCTTCGCCACGGTCAACACCGGCGCGCAGGCCGAGGCGCTGTTCGCGCGCGAGTTCGCCGACACCCTGCCGTTGATCCCGAACCTGCGCGCGGACTGGGAACAGCACCCGCCGGGCCTGCTCGGCACGCTCACCCTGGACCGCTGGCATCAGCAGGGCCGCGCCGTGCTGATCGGCGATGCCGCGCATGCGATGGTGCCGTTCCATGGCCAGGGCATGAACTGCGCGTTCGAGGACTGCGTCGCACTGGCTCGCCACCTGATGGAAGCGGATGATCTGGAAGGTGCGTTCGCCGCGTTCGAAGCCGAGCGCAAGCCGAATGCACGTGCCATCCAGCAGATGGCGCTGGAGAACTACCTGGAGATGCGCGACCGCGTGGCCGATCCTGCGTTCCTGCTGCAGCGCGAACTGGAGCAGGAACTGCAGCGGCGCTGGCCGACCCGCTTCGTACCGCACTACACGATGGTCACTTTCCTGCACACGCCCTACGCCGAGGCGCTGCGCCGCACCGAACTGCAACGCGACCTGCTGGTTGCAGCCACCGAAGGTCACGATTCACTGGACAACATCGACTGGGCCGCACTGGAAGCGCAGGTCCACGCGCTGCTGCCGGTCCTGGAGGGCGCGCACTGATGGCCGACAGCTTCCTGTTCTACGACCTGGAAACCTTCGGCCAGGATCCGCGGCGCACGCGCATCTCGCAGTACGCCGCCATCCGCACCGATGCCGACCTCAACGAGATCGATACCCCGGTCAGCTTCTTCGTGCGCCCGGCCGATGATTTGCTGCCCTCGCCGATGGCCACCCTGGTCACCGGCATCACCCCGCAGCAGGCACTGGCCGAAGGCATCAGCGAGGCCGAGGCCTTCGACCGCATCAACGAACAGCTGTCGCGCCCCGGCACCTGCGCGCTGGGTTACAACACGCTGCGCTTCGACGATGAATTCGTCCGCTATGGGCTGTTCCGCAATTTCCACGACCCGTACGAGCGCGAGTGGCGCAACGGCAATTCGCGCTGGGACCTGCTGGACATGCTGCGACTGATGCGCGCGATGCGCCCGGATGGCATCCAGTGGCCGCTGCGCGAGGACGGCGCCACCTCGTTCAAGCTCGAGCACCTGGCCGAGGCCAACAATGTGCGCGAAGGCGATGCGCACGAAGCACTGTCCGACGTACGCGCCACCATCGGCATGGCACGCCTGTTCAAGCAGTCGCAGCCGCGCCTGTGGGAGTACGCGCTGAAGCTGCGTGACAAGCGCTTCGTCGGCAGCCTGCTGGACGTGGCCGCGATGAAGCCGGTGCTGCACATTTCCATGCGCTACCCAGCCAGCCGCCTGTGCGCGGCACCGGTTCTGCCGCTGGCCGTGCACCCGACCATCAACAACCGGGTGATCGTGTTCGACCTGGAAGGCGAGATCGACGACCTGCTGGAACTGCCGGCCGAGGTGATCGCACAGCGCCTGTACATGCGCGCCAGCGAGCTGCCCGAAGGCGTGGCGCGGGTGCCGCTGAAGGAAGTGCATCTGAACAAGGTGCCGGCGCTGATCGCCTGGAACCACCTGCGCACCGATGATCACGCACGCCTCGGCCTGGACGTGGCCGCGATCGAGGCCAAGGTGGAACGGCTGCGTGCGTTCGCCCCGCAGCTGGCCGAGAAGGCTCGCCAGGTCTACAACCAGCCCCGCGCCGCCACCGTGGCCGACGTCGATGCCTCGCTGTACGACGGCTTCCTCGGCAACGGCGACAAGCCGCTGCTTGCGCTGGCGCGCACCACCGCGCCGGAGCAGTTGGCCGCACTGGAAGGCCGCTTCCGCGACCCGCGCCTGCCAGAGCTGCTGTTCCGCTACCGCGCACGCAACCATCCCGACAGCCTCGCGCCGGCTGAACGCCAGCGCTGGCAGGATTACCGCCGCCAGCGACTGCTCGGCGACGATGGCCTGGGCGAACTCAACCTGCCCCAGTACCAGCAGCAGCTCGATGCACTGGCCGCCGAAGCGCCCGACGACGCACGGCGCCAGACCCTGCTGCAATCGCTGCGCGATTGGGGCCAGCACCTGCAGGAGACGCTGTGAGCACCTACTTCTCGGACGCCAGTTTCAAGTTCCTCCGCAGCCTGGCGCGGCATAACGACAAGGCCTGGTTCAACGACCACCGCCAGCAGTATGAAGACCACGTACGGCAGCCGTTCCTGCGCCTGCTGGGCGACCTGCAGCCAGCACTGGCCGAGGTCAGCGACCATTTCCGCGCTGATACCCGCGGCGTCGGTGGCTCACTGTTCCGCATCCATCGCGACGCGCGCTTCTCCAACGACAAGTCACCGTACAAGACCTGGCAGGGCGCGCGCCTGTTCCATGAGCGCCGCCGTGAAGTGGCCGCACCTTCGTTCTATGTGCACCTGCAGCCCGGCGAGAGCTTCGTCGGTGCCGGCCTGTGGCATCCGGAACCGGAAACCCAGCGCCGCGTACGCCACTTCATCCTCGACAACCCGGGCAGCTGGAAGGCCGCCGCGCATGCACCGGCCCTGCGCAAGCGCTTCGATTTCGAGGAGAGCGAGAAGCTGGTGCGGCCCCCTCGTGGCTTCCCGGCCGACTTCGAATTCATCGACGACCTCAAGCACCGCAACTGGGTGATGTGGCGCTCGCTGGACGATGCCACCATGACCGGGCCGCGCCTGCTGTCCACGCTGGGCAAGGACCTGGCGGCGCTCGGCCCGTTCGTCGACTACCTGTGCGCCGCGCTGGACCTGGAGTTCTGATGTCTCAGCATCTTCCGCTGGCCCGCCAGCGGCGCGTGCTCGGCCGCACCGGCCTGGCCGTTTCACCGATCGGCCTGGGCTGCTCCGGCTTCTGGGGTCATCGCCGTTTCCCGGAGTATGAGGCGGCCACTGTGGTCGAACAGGCGCTCGCCCATGGGGTGAACCTGCTCGATACCGGCCACAATTATTCCGGCTTCCATGCCGAGCCACGCCTGGGCCGCATCCTGCGCCCGTTGCTGAAGCAGTACCCGCGCGATTCACTGGTGATCTCCAGCAAGGGTGGCACGCTGACCGGACAGGCCGGTATCAGCGGCGCCGAGCAACGCAACTTCTCGCCCGCGGCCATCACCGCCAGCTGCGAGGCTTCGCTGCGCAACCTCGGTCTGGATCATCTTGATATCTACCAGCTGCATGGCGCCAGCGAACACGACATCAACGACGACCTGCTGGCCGCGCTGCAGCGCCTGCGCGAGCGTGGGTTGATCCGGCACACCGGCATCAACACCCACTCGGCCTCGACGCTGCGCTGGATGATCGCCCATCCCGACACCTTCGATGTGGTGCTCCTGGACTACAACGCCCTGCAACAGGACCGCGAACCGCTGATCGACCAGCTGCAGGCGGTGGGCATCGGCGTGCTGGCCGGTACCGTGCTGGCGCAAGGCCACCTGCTGCCCCCGCGTCCGCGCCTGCCGCGGCTGGCCGATGGCTGGTACCTGGCGCGCGCGTGGCTGAAGCCCAGCAGCCGCCAGCTGATGCGCAGTGCCCGCCAGATGCGGCGCGCGGTGGCCGCGATCCACAGCCAGCGCCCGGCCCAGACCGCCTTCGCCTATACCCTGGGCCATCCCGGCGTGGCCAGCGGCATCCTCGGTACCACCCGCACCCGCAGCCTGGACGAGGTGCTGGCGACGCGGCTGGAAGCGCTGACCCCGGTTGAACGGCAACAGCTGGTCGATGCCTTCGGTGACGGCCGTGGTTCACCCAGTCATTGAGTCTTCACCCGGCACTGCCGCCGTTGCGGCAGTCTGGTCGGCATGAAGAAACTGACCGCACTCGTTGTGCTGCTGGTCCTGGCCGTGGCGGCCTGGTGGTTCGGCGGCCCCTACATGACCGTCAATGGCCTGTCCAAGGCCATCGAACAGCGCGACACCGCCCGCCTGGAGCGATACGTCGATTTCCCGCGCGTGCGCAGCAGCCTGCGCGCGCAGCTCAATGACTACCTGGTGCGCCAGGCTGGCCCGGATGTGGCGGCCAGCCCGTTCGGCGCCCTGCTCTATGGACTCGGCGACCAGCTCGGTGGCGCCGCAGTGGAGACCATGGTGACCCCGACCGGAATCGGCGCGATGCTGCAGGGCCACGTGCTGTGGAAGCGCGGCCGCAATGAACTTCAGGGCGGCGATGCGTTCGGTACGACCGAACCGGCGCGCCCGTTGAAGCATGCCGAGCACCATTTCGAGGCACTGGACCGCTTCGTGATCGATGTCGATCGCGGCCCCGGCCAGCCGCCGCTGAAGGTGGTGCTGGAACCGCAGGGCCTGCGCTGGAAGGTGGTGGACCTGCAGCTGGGGATGTCCGGCAGCCCGTGACGGGAGCGGCGCTCTGGTAGGTGCCCGCCTTGGTGGGCACGGATGCACGCCAACCTAGGTTGGCGACTACCAAGGCGCGGCGCTCTGGTAGGTGCCCGCCTTGGTGGGCACGGATGCATGGCAGTGCCAACCAACGGTTGGCACCCACCCGTCGTGGCCTTATCCCTCGTTGGCGACGCCGTGCGGTACGTGGCCGGCGGCCACATGCTCGCGGGCACTGTCGATGTTGTGCTGCGAATCATCGAAGAAGATGTCGGCGCCGAACGCCTGCAGGAACGGTCCCTTGTGGCGGCCACCAAGGAACAGCGCTTCATCCAGGCGCACGCCCCACTCACGCAGGGTGCGGATCACCCGCTCGTGCGCCGGCGCCGAACGCGCAGTCACCAGTGCGGTACGGATCGGCGCACTGTCGCCGGCCGGGAACACTTCCTGCAGCGTGTGCAGGGCCGACAGGAAGCCGCGGAAGGGGCCGCCGCTGAGCGGCTCGCGGGCGCGCTCGCGCTCGTGGCGGCCAAAGGCTTCCACGCCCTGCTCGCGCGAAATGCGCTCACTCTCATCACCGAAGATTACCGCGTCACCGTCAAAGGCGATGCGCAGCTGGCCGGCCGGGCGACCGGTATCGATCTGGTCGGCCGCTGCCGCAGCGGTCTCGCCCGGCGGCTTGGGCAGGATGGTCGCCGCCGCGATGCCATGGCGCAGCGCGCTGCGCACCGATTCGGGGTTGGCCGACAGGAACAGGTCGGTACCGAACGGCTTCACGTACGGCCAGGTCGGCTCACCGGCGGTGAACGTCGCACGGATGATGCCCAGGCCGTAGTGCTGGATCGAGTTGAAGATGCGCAGGCCGGTATCGGCTGAGTTGCGAGACAGCAGGATCACCTCGACCCGCGGGTTCTCCGGGCTGGCGCCCTGGTTCAGCGCCAGCAGCTTGCGCACCACGGGAAAGGCCACGCCGGGGCCGAGGATGTCGTCCTCATGCTGGCGCTGGAATTCGGCATAGGCCGCCACGCCATCGCTCTCGAACAGCGCGTGGCTTTCCTCGAGGTCGAACAATGCGCGCGAGGTCACCGCGACGGTCAGCAAACGGGGGGAGTTGTCGCCCATCGGTGGGGGTCCTTCAAGCGGTCGGCGGGGCCGGCCGCCTATTGTCCTCAAAAAACGAACTGTTCGCTCAGGATCCGGTCTTCCAGGTTGTGTTCCGGATCGAACAGCAGGGTTACGCGGCGGTCCTTCGACTCGCGGATGGTCACCTCGACCACGTCGCGGGTCTCGTGCGAATCAGCGGTCACGCTGATCGGGCGCTTGTACGGATCGAGCACGCGGAAACGCACTTCGGTGTCGGCCTTGAGGATCGCCCCGCGCCAGCGTCGCGGCCGGTAAGGAGCCAGCGGCGTCAGGGCGATGGTATGCGAGCCCAGCGGCAGCACCGGGCCGTGCGCGGAATAGTTGTAGGCGGTACTGCCAGCCGGGGTGGCGACCAGCACGCCGTCACCGATCAGTTCGGCCACGCGTTCCTGGCCGTTGAGATCGATGCCGATATGCGCCGCCTGCCGGGTCTGGCGCAACAGCGAGACGTCGTTGTAGGCCAGCGAGCCGGTACTGGTGCCTGATTCGGTCAGTGCCACCATCTCCAGCGGGCGCAGGTTGGCCGGTTCGGCACGGGCGATGCGCGCCTGCACGTCATCGTCGCCGCGGTACTGGTTCATCAGGAAGCCCACCGTACCCAGTTTCATGCCGAACACCGGCTTGCCCAGGTGCCCATGCCGGTGCAGGGTCTGCAGCATGAAGCCATCGCCGCCCAGTGGGCACAGTACATCGGCCTGCTCGGGCGTGTAGTCGCCATAGCGCGACACCATGGCCGCGCGGGCCATCTGCGCGGGCTCGGTGGTGCTGGCCAGGAAAGCGATGCGGGGGGTGTCGCTCATCGGTGGATCCGGGGGGAAGGCATGAGGGAGAGCATAACCGAGCGCCGGGGGTTGGACCCCGCTGGGCGGATGACCGGCCCGTCCGCCGGGACACGCCGTAAACCCATCCATGGGGGCTCGGTCGCGCCATCCATGGCGCTCACGGTCCCGGCGGACGGGCCGGTCATCCACCTGACAGGTTGCCGGCCGGCGTCGGGTCAGTGATCGCAGAAAAGAAAGCAAAAACAGAACGGCCCCGCTTTCGCGGGGCCGTTCCTCCAACTGCTGCAGATCAGGAGCCCCCCCCTGAGTCAGGGGGGCGCGCCAACGGCGCGGGGGTCTGGGAGCATGGTTGGCATGGGGCCCACGGTTTGCAGAGCAAACCGTGGGGCGTCAGCGCGAATGCGCTTACGCACCATGCGATGCCAGCTGGCCCAGGCGCTGGACCGCGACCGAAACAGTCGGGTAGTCCAGGGTCTTCTGCTCGGCCAGTTCGGCCAGCATCGCCAGAGTGAAGCGCAGGCTGTTGTCGTCGCGGCCCATCCAGGCCGCCACCTTGGCTTCAGCACTGCCACCCTTGGTGCCCAGCACCTGGCCCGCCAGGTTGCGGTGGTTGGCAGCCAGCTCGTCACGCAGCACGCCACGCGCCACGGCGTGCCAGCGGCCATTGACCTCCAGCGCGTCGACCTGCTCGAACAGCCACGGCAGCTGCAGGGCATCGCCCAGGCGGAAGTGGACCTTGGACACGTCCACCGGCTTCAGCTTGCGGGTGCGGGCCAGTTCGATGATGTCGAACGCCGGCTCCAGGAAGTGCAGCTCGGCCAGCTGCTGCGCCAGTGCGGACGGCAGCCCCTTCTCCTTCCATTCGGCCACCAGGGCTTCATAGGTCGGACGCTGCGAATCCGGCAGTACACCCGAAGCAACGCGGATGTCGTTGAACGGACCCTGGTAGCGGTTGACCGCTTCCGTGATGCCCGGCATCGCACCCGGGCGCGACAGCAGCCAGCGCACGAACGAGCGCTGCAGCTTCCAGATCACTTCCAGCGCGTCGATCTGCACCGACTCCGGCACCTTGCCGTCGAGCGCATCGATCTGCGCCCACAGCGCGCGTGCATCCAGCGTTTCGCGGCTGATGGTGTAGGCCTTGGCAACCTCGGCGATGGAGCGGCCGGTGTCTTCCTGCATGCGCATCAGGAAGGTGGCGCCCATGCGGTTGATGGTCTGGTTGGTCACGGCCGTGGCGATGATTTCGCGCTTCAGGCGGTGACGCTCCATCGCGTCGGCGTACTTCTTCTGCAGCGGGGTCGGGAAGTAGCGCTGCAGCTCCTTGGACAGGTACGGATCTTCCGGGATGTCCGAATCCAGCAGCTGGGCGAACGCCACCAGCTTGGAGTAGGACAGCAGCACCGACAGCTCCGGACGGGTCAGGCCCTGGCCGCGTGCCTTGCGCTGGGACAGCTCGGCGTCGGACGGCAGGAACTCGATCTGGCGATCAAGCAGGCCCTGCTGTTCCAGGGTACGGATGAAGTGCTGCTTGGAACCCAGGCGCTTGACCGCCATCCGCTCCATCAGGCTCAGCGCCTGGTTCTGGCGATAGTTGTCGTTGAGCACCAGCTCGGCGACTTCATCGGTCATCGAAGCCAGCAGCTTGTTGCGCTGCTCGACGGTCAGCTTCTTGGCCCGCACCACATCATTGAGCAGGATCTTGATGTTGACTTCATGGTCGGAGGTGTCGACACCGGCCGAGTTGTCGATGAAGTCGGTGTTGAGCAGCACGCCGGCCTGGGCAGCTTCGATGCGGCCCAGCTGGGTCATGCCCAGGTTGCCGCCCTCGCCCACCACCTTGCAACGCAGCTCGCCACCGTTCACGCGCAGTGCGTTGTTGGCGCGGTCGCCGACATCGCTGTGCTGCTCGCTGGATGCCTTGACGTAGGTACCGATGCCGCCGTTCCACAGCAGGTCGACCGGCGCCTTCAGGATCGCGCTCATCAGGTCGTTCGGCGACAGCGCCTTGACGTTCTCGTCCAGGCCCAGCGCTTCACGCACCTGCGGGGTGATCTCGATCGACTTCAGGGTACGCGGGAAGATGCCGCCACCCTTGCTGATCAACTTGGCATCGTAGTCCGCCCAGCTCGAACGCGGCACGGTGAACAGGCGCTCACGTTCGACGAACGTGGTGGCCGCATCCGGGTTCGGGTCCAGGAAGATGTGGCGGTGGTCGAACGCGGCGACCAGGCGGATGTGGCGCGACAGCAGCATGCCGTTGCCGAACACGTCGCCGGACATGTCGCCGACGCCGACCGCGGTGAAGTCCTGGCTCTGGCTGTCACGGCCCAGTGCACGGAAGTGGCGCTTGACCGACTCCCACGCACCGCGCGCGGTGATGCCCATGCCCTTGTGGTCGTAACCGACCGAACCACCGGAAGCGAACGCATCGCCCATCCAGAAGCCGTGCGCGATGGCCAGGCCGTTGGCGATGTCGGAGAAGGTCGCGGTGCCCTTGTCAGCGGCCACCACCAGGTACGGATCGTCCATGTCGTGGCGCACGACATCCACCGGCGGCACGATCTTGTTGTTGACGATGTTGTCGGTGATGTCCAGCAGGCCCTGGATGAACAGCTTGTAGCAGGCCACGCCGTTGGCGAAGATCGCGTCGCGGTCGCCGTTCACCGGCGGGGTCTTGGCGAAGAAGCCACCCTTCGCGCCGACCGGCACGATGACGGTGTTCTTGACCATCTGTGCCTTGACCAGGCCCAGCACTTCGGTACGGAAGTCTTCGCGACGATCCGACCAGCGCAGGCCGCCACGGGCGACCGCGCCGAAGCGCAGATGGGTACCTTCCACGCGCGGGCCGTAGACGAAGATTTCGCGGTACGGACGCGGCTTCGGCAGGTCCGGCACCAGCGCCGAATCGAACTTGAAGCTGATGACATGGCCGTGCTGGCCGTTGGCATCGGTCTGGTAGTAGCTGGTACGCAGGGTCGCGTCGATCACGCCCATGAACGAGCGCAGGATGCGGTCCTCGTCCAGGCTGGACACGCGGTCCATCAGCTTCAGCAGCGCATCGCGCGCGGCCTGCATCTGCGCGTCGCGGTCACCCTTGCGGGCATCGACCACGGTCTTGAGCACCTTCAGGGTGGCGTCGTCACCAGCAGCCAGCACTTCGAAGTGGGCCTTCAGCTGGGCCTGGCCGGCCGCGATGTCGTCCTTGCCTTCGTGGCCGGTGGCCGGATCGAAGCGGGCTTCGAACAGCTCGACCAGCAGGCGGGCCAGCAGCGGGTAGCGGGCGAAGGTGCCTTCCACATAGGCCTGCGAGAACGGCACGCCGGTCTGCAGCAGGTACTTGCAGTAGCCACGCAGCATGGCGACCTGGCGCCAGTGCAGGCCAGCAGCCAGCACCAGGCGGTTGAAGCCGTCGTTCTCGGCATCGCCGTGCCAGACGCGGGCGAAGGTCTCGCCGAAGGCTTCATCGACACTGGCAGCATCGATCGCGCCGGCGGTCGATTCGACCTCGAAGTCCTGCACGTACACCGGGGCGTTGTCGACCGACAGGCGGTACGGACGCTCGGCGATCACGCGCAGGCCCATGTTTTCCATCATCGGCAGCGCGTCCGACAGCGGAATGTCGTCCAGCTGGCGATACAGCTTCAGGCGCAGGCCATCGCCGCTTTCGCGCGGCACGGCCTGCAGGCTCAGGCGCAGGTCGTCCGGGCCGGTCAGGGCGTCGAGCTGGCTGACATCGTTGGCGGCAACAGCGGTGCTGTTGTCTTCGATGTAGCCCGCCGGCAGCGCCTTGCCGATACGGGCGGCGATGCGCAGGCCTTCGGTCTCGCCGTGGCGGGTGACCAGCGCTTCGCGCAGGTCATCCTGCCAGTTGCGCAGCACCTGGGCCAGCTTCTGCTCCAGTTCGGCGGTATCGACGTCGAGCATCTCACCCGGCTTCGGGCGCACGATCAGGTGCACCTGGGCCAGCGGCGATTCGCCCAGCACCACCGAGCTGTCGACGTACTCACCGTGCAGCGCTTCCTTCAGCATCGCTTCGATGCGCAGGCGCACGTCGGTGTTGAAGCGCTCGCGCGGCAGGTAGACCAGCGCGGAGATGAAACGGCTGTACTTGTCGCGGCGCAGGAACAGACGGCTGCGCACGCGCTCCTGCAGGCCCAGCACGCCCATCGCGGTGCGGAACAGCTCGTCCTCGCTGGACTGGAACAGTTCTTCGCGCGGCAGGGTTTCCAGGATGTGGCGCAGGGCCTTGCCACTGTGGCTGGCCGGGGCCAGGCCCGACTGCTTCATCACGTGCTCGTGGCGCTGGCGCACCAGCGGGATTTCCCACGGGCGACGGTTGTAGGCGCTGGAAGTGAACAGGCCGAGGAAGCGCTGCTCGCCGATGATCTTGCCCTTGGCGTCGAATTCCAGCACGCCGATGTAATCCATGTAGCCAGCGCGGTGCACGCGCGAACGGGCATTGGTCTTGGTCAGGATCAACGCGTCCTTCAAACCGGACGTGGTGTTCAGGCCCTGCGCGGCCAGGGTCTTGACCGGACGGGCGGCGGACTTGTCCTTGCCGCGCATCAGGCCCAGGCCGGTGTCGTTCAGCGGCGCCAGCACTTCTTCCTTGCCCTGCTTCTCGACGCGGTACTCGCGGTAGCCGAAGAAGGTGAAGTGGTTGTCGGCGGCCCAGCGCAGGAACTCCTGTGCTTCCTTGCGCGACGCGTCGTCGACCGGCAGCTGGCGGCTGCCCAGGTCGTCGGCCAGCGCCAGCGCCTTGTCCTTCATCGGCTGCCAGTCGCGCACGATCGCACGCACTTCGTCCAGCGCCTTGTTGATGGCCTGTTCGATGGCGGCCATGGCTTCGGCCGGCTGGCGGTCGATTTCCAGCAGCATCACCGACTCGGTATCACCTTCTCCGACCTTGACCAGCTTGCCGGCCTTGTCGCGGCTGAAGCGCAGCACCGGGTGGCCCAGCACGTGGACACCCACGCCCTGCTCGGCCAGCGACATGGTGACGGTATCGACCAGGAACGGCATGTCGTCGTTGACGATCTGCAGCACGGTGTGCGGCGATTCCCAACCGTTGGCCTTCGTGGTCGGATTGAACACGCGGACGTTGGCCTTGCCGGCCTTGCGGGCGCGAGCGAATTCCAGCGTCTCAGCCGCGAGCGCGGCCCACTCTTCAGCGCTGTGGTGCGGGAACTCGTCCGACTCCATGCGCTTGTAGAAGTCGGTGGCGAAGGCCACCGCTTCGGCCTGTGCGGCCGCGGGGTATCGCTTGCGCAATGCCGTGTACACCGGCTCCAGGGAGAAACCAGCGGTCACTGCGACCTCCGACTCTGCTGGTTTGGTCTTGTTTTTCACGGTCTTGGCTGCGGTTTTTTGCGGTTTCATGGCAGAGCGATGCGCTTGCTCAGTTGGGAAAATGAAATTGTAGCCCTACCGCACGAAAAGGCCTTGCTGCAGGACGGAATAACCAGATTCGGGTTTGCTGCGGTTTAGACGCCTATTCAGTTCGCTCTGGTATGGAGCTGGCGACGGCTTCAGCACTGCCGACAGGATCGGCAAAGCGTGTTACCGGAAGACACACGCGGCGACGCCGATTCGATTCCACAATCCTGAACTGGACGGTATAGTCCACCGCGTGAACCCGGCCTACCTCCCCGTTGCCCTCGACGCGCGCGATGAGCGCGTGTTCGATGCCGTGCGCGAATTGTTGGCCCGGCAGGGCATGCAGATGAGCATGGACGCGGTGGCCCAGCATGCCGGCTGCTCCAAGCAGACCCTGTACTCGCGCTACGGCAGCAAGCAGGAACTGCTGCGCCGGGTGATGCAGCGCCACGTCGGCCACGCCACCGGCGCCATGCTGCGTGCACTCCGCGGTGACGACCTGCGTGCCAGCCTGCTCCAGTTCGCCACCGACTTCCTGGAGCATTTCAACCAACCGCACGTAGGACAGGCCTGCCGGCTGATTGCGGCCGAGGCGGCCCAGTTTCCCGAAGAGGCGCGTACGCTGTACCGGCATGGTGCCGGCGCGCTGACGCTTCATCTTGCTGAATGGATTGAAACCGTTTGCATGCAAGGCCAGCTCCGGCATGACGACCCGCACTTCATGGCCGAACTGCTGCTGAGCATGATCGCCGGTCAGGATTTCGACAAACAGCGCTTCCATACCCCCCATCGTGATGACGCGCTCCTGCGTCGGCGCTGGGCAGAGTTCTCCGTCGACAGCTTCCTGCGCGCATTCGCGCCACAGCCGTCGCCGGCCCCGTCTACAAACCAACCCCGGAGTTCCTCCTGATGACCGCCCCACTCCGCACCCTTGCCTTGACGTGCGCCGTTGCTGTCGCTCTGGCTGCCTGCAAGAAGCCGGAACAGCAGATTCCCCCGCCGCCGGAGGTGGGCGTGATCGACGCCAAGCCGCAGACCCTGCCGCTGCAGCGTGAGCTGGTCGGCCGCCTGTCGCCGTTCCGCAGCGCCGACGTCCGCGCACGCGTGCCCGGCGTGCTGCTCAAGCGCGTCTACCAGGAAGGCTCGCAGGTCAAGCAGGGCCAGACCCTGTTCCTGATCGACCCGGCGCCGCTGCGTGCCTCGCTCAATGCCTCAGAGGCCCAGCTGGCCTCGGCCCGCGCGACCTACGCCAACGCCAAGGTCGCCGCCGACCGCGCGCGTTCGCTGGCCCCGCAGCAGTTCGTCTCCAAGGCCGACCTGGACAATGCCGAATCGGCCGAGCGCACCGCGCTGGCCGCGGTCAAGCAGGCCGAGGCATCGGTGACCTCCTCGCGCATCAGCCTGGGCTACACCGAAGTGACCGCGCCGATCAGCGGCGTGGCCAACAAGCAGCAGGTCACCGAAGGTGCGCTGGTCGGCCAGGGCGACGTGACCCTGCTGACCACCGTCGACCAGCTCGACCCGCTGTACGTGAACTTCTCGCTGAGCGTGGATGAGCTGACCCAGCTGCGCGCGCAGCAGGCCAAGGGTGCGCTGGCACTGTCCGGCGACGGCAAGGCCACGGTCAACGTCAAGCTGGCCGACGGCAGCACCTATGGCGAGCCGGGCACGCTGGACTTCTCCTCGACCACGGTCGACCCGGCCACCGGCGCGGTGTCGCTGCGCGCGCTGCTGCCGAACCCGCAGCAGATCCTGCTGCCCGGCGCCTTCGTCAGCTTCCAGGCCAACCTGGGCGAGCGCAACAACGCTTACCTGGTGCCGCAGCAGGCCTTGCTGCGTGATACCACCGGCGGTTACGTGATGGTGGTCGGTGCCGACGGCAAGGTCGTGCGCAAGAACGTGAAGACCGATGGCGCGCAGAACGGCAACTGGCTGGTCAGCGACGGCCTGGCCGCCGGTGACAAGGTGATCGTGGCCGGCGTGCAGAAGGTCAAGGAAGGTGCACCGGCGGTCGCCAAGCCGTGGACCCCGGGGCAGGACGCCAACGGCAAGCCTGCCGCGGGTGGTGCTGCACCGGCGGCGGCAGCGCCGGCCGCAGGCAAGGCACCGGCCGACGCGGCCAAGCCCGAGCAGGCCGATGCGGCCAAGCCGGCCGCCACCGATTCGAACAAGCAGTAACGGGAACCTTCCGTCATGCCTAAATTTTTCATCGAACATCCAGTCTTCGCCTGGGTGGTTGCGATCCTGATCTCGCTCAGCGGCGTGATCGCGATCCTCAACCTGGGCGTGGAGTCCTATCCCAACATCGCCCCACCGCAGGTCACCGTGTCGGCGACCTACCCGGGCGCCAGCGCCGACACCACGGAAAAATCGGTCACCCAGGTGATCGAGCAGCAGCTGACCGGTATCGATCACCTGCTGTACTTCAGCTCCTCGTCCGCCTCCAACGGACGTGCGCAGATCACCCTGACCTTCGAGACCGGTACCGATCCGGACATCGCCCAGGTGCAGGTGCAGAACAAGGTCTCGCTGGCCACGCCACGACTGCCTTCGGAAGTGACCCAGCAGGGCGTGGTGGTGGCCAAGGCCAACGCCGGCTTCCTGATGGTGATCGCGCTGCAGTCCGATACGCCGGCCATCAACCGTGATGCCCTGAACGACATCGTCGGTTCGCGCGTGCTCGACCAGGTCTCGCGTATCCCCGGCGTCGGCAGCACCCAGCAGTTCGGTTCCGAGTACGCCATGAACATCTGGCTGAACCCGGAAAAGATGCAGGGCTACGGCCTGTCGGCCAGCCAGGTGCTCGCCGCGGTGCGCGCGCAGAACGTGCAGTTCGCTGCCGGTGCGCTGGGTTCGGACCCGTCGCCGGAAGGCCAGCACTTCACCGCAACGGTCTCGGCCGAAGGCCGCTTCAGCTCGCCGCAGGAGTTCGAGAACATCATCCTGCGCGCCAACGCTGACGGTTCGCGCGTGCTGCTGAAGGACATCGCCCGCGTTGCCTTCGGTGCCAACAACTACGGCTTTGACACCCAGTACAACGGCAAGCCGACCGGCGCCTTCGCCATCCAGCTGCTGCCGGGCGCCAACGCCCTGAACGTGGCCGATGCGGTGCGCGCCAAGATGGACGAGCTGCAGCCCAGCTTCCCGTCCGGCGTGACCTGGTTCTCGCCGTACGACAGCACCACCTTCGTCAAGATCTCCATCCAGGAAGTGGTCAAGACACTGTTCGAAGCAGTGTTCCTGGTGTTCCTGGTGATGCTGATCTTCCTGCAGAACTTCCGCGCCACCCTGATCCCGACCCTGGTCATCCCGGTGGCCCTGCTCGGTACCTTCCTGGGCATGTGGATGATCGGCTTCACGATCAACCAGCTGACCCTGTTCGCGATGGTGCTGGCGATCGGCATCGTGGTCGATGACGCGATCGTGGTGATCGAGAACGTCGAACGCATCATGACCGAGGAAGGCCTGGCGCCGAAGCCGGCCACGCAGAAGGCGATGACCCAGATCACCGGCGCGGTGGTGGCGATCACCGTCGTGCTGGCTGCGGTGTTCATCCCGTCCGCCCTGCAGGGCGGCGCCGCCGGTGAGATCTACAAGCAGTTCGCGCTGACCATCGCCATCTCGATGGCGTTCTCGGCGTTCCTGGCCCTGGGCTTCACCCCGGCGCTGTGCGCGACCTTCCTCAAGCCGACGCACAACGACAACCCGAACATCGTCTACCGCACCTTCAACAAGTACTACGACAAGATCAGCCACACCTATGTGGGCCACATCACCTCGGCGGTACGCCATGCGCCGCGCTGGATGATCCTGTTCGTGGTGCTGACCGCACTGTGCGGCTTCCTGTTCACCCGCATGCCGGGCAGCTTCCTGCCGGAAGAAGACCAGGGCTATGCGCTGGCGATCGTGCAGCTGCCGCCGGGCTCGACCAAGGGCCAGACCAACGAAGTGTTCGCGCAGATGCGTGGCATCCTGGAAAAGCAGGATGGCTATGAAGGCATGCTGCAGGTGGCCGGCTTCAGCTTCGTCGGTTCCGGCGAGAACGTCGGCATGGGCTTCATCCGCCTGAAGCCGTGGGAGGAACGCAAGTTCACCGCGCCCGAGTTCATCCAGAACATGAACGGCGCGTTCTACGGCATCAAGGAAGCGCAGATCTTCGTGGTCAACCTGCCCACCGTGCAGGGCCTCGGCCAGTTCGGTGGCTTCGACATGTGGCTGCAGGACCGCAGTGGTGCCGGCTACGAACAGCTGACCCAGGCGCGAAACATCCTGCTGGGCAATGCCGCGCAGAAGCCCGAAGCACTGGTCGGCGTGCGTCCGAACGGGCTGGAAAACGCTCCGCAGCTGCAGCTGCACGTGGACCGCGTGCAGGCGCAGTCGATGGGCATGTCGGTGTCGGACGTGTACAGCACCATCCAGCTGATGCTGGCCCCGGTGTACGTCAACGACTTCTTCTACGAAGGCCGCATCAAGCGCGTGACCATGCAGGCCGATGGTCCGTACCGCACCGGCCAGGAATCGCTGAAGAGCTTCTACAGCCCGTCCAGCCTGACCACCAATGCCGACGGCACCAGTTCGATGATCCCGCTGAACACGGTGGTCAAGTCCGAATGGGTGTCGGCACCGCCGTCGCTGAGCCGCTACAACGGCTACTCGGCGATCAACATCGTCGGTTCGCAGGCTCCGGGCACCAGCTCGGGCGAAGCGATGCAGACCATGGAGAGCATCGTCAACGACGACCTGCCGGCCGGCTTCGGCTACGACTGGTCCGGCATGTCCTACCAGGAAATCCTGGCCGGCAATGCCGCCACGCTGCTGCTGGTGCTGTCCATCGTGGTGGTGTTCCTGTGCCTGGCAGCCCTGTATGAAAGCTGGTCGATCCCGGTCGCGGTGCTGCTGGTGGTGCCGCTGGGCGTGCTGGGTGCCCTCGGCCTGTCGATGCTGCGCGGCCTGCCCAACGATCTGTTCTTCAAGATCGGCCTGATCACTGTGATCGGCCTGGCGGCGAAGAATGCGATCCTGATCGTGGAGTTCGCGGTGGAGCAGCGCGCAGCAGGCAAGAACCTGCGTGATGCCACCATCGAGGCAGCCCGCCTGCGTTTCCGCCCCATCCTGATGACGTCGTTCGCGTTCATCATGGGCGTGATCCCGATGGCGATCTCCACCGGCGCCGGCGCCAACTCCCGCCACGCCATCGGTACCGGCGTGATCGGCGGCATGCTGTTCGCCACCCTGCTCGGCCTGCTGATGATCCCGGTGTTCTTCGTGGTCGTGCGCCGCATGCTGGGTGACAAGCTGGATGAACCGTCCAAGGAGTTCATGGAACGCCAGCGCGACGCCGATGCTGCACACCGCCCGGATCGTTGATCCGGTGGTGAGATGACACAGAAAGGCCCCGGAGCGATCCGGGGCCTTTTTTCTTGCCGCTTTTGAATCCCTGCCAACCAAGGTTGGCCTCTACAGGAACAACGGCATGGCCGGTAGCCGCCAACCTTGGTTGGCGCTGTTCGGGCAGCGTCTCAGCGCAGCAGTGCGACCACCACGCACACCGCCACCAGAACCAGTGCAGCCCACTGCATCGGCACGAAGAAGAAGTGATGGGGTGCGGCCACACCCTTCTGTCGGGGTGCGCGGTTGAGCCACAGGCCCAGTAGCACGTTCAGGGCTGCGCCGACACCTGCCCCCAGCAGCACCTGCTGCAGCGGGATATTGCCCCTGGGGCCGTCATGCGGAAAGAAGTACGCCAGCAGCAGGATGGCTGCAATCGGCGTCACCAGCGTCATGATTCCCCAACCGCGGTAGATCATCTGCACATTCTCCATAAAAGCGGAGGGCAGTGTAATGGGAGGGCCAACGCTGTCGTGATCATCCAGTGCCGGCCCTCTGTTTCAACGTTCCCGGACGGCAGCCATCGATATCACGCGATCAGCCCGAGGTCATCTGCGGCGTCCGTTGACGCCTGCCAACCCAGCCGAACAAGGTGTGGACTACATCTCAATCCTGTTCGTGTGGCGACGCTATCCATGTCTCTCCTTCAATGGACTGTACAAGGAGCTTCCATGCCCGGCTTTCCTCGCAGCCAGCGGCTCGCCGCCTGCCTCCTGCTCGCAGCTGCCATCGCCTCACAATCGTCCGCTCATGCGGGCGGCGTCGTACCCTGCAGCCCCTGCGCCGATCCACGGTCAGCCGCGCTCCAGTCCGGCGTTGGCCTGACGGTCGTGGTAGACCCGGATCAGCGCCGCCTGAATGGCTACACCGTGGAATATGACCGCGAGCTGCGGCGCTATCGTGCCGTTCCCACAGCGGTCCCAGCGGAAGTGACCGCGACGTTCAAGCGGATCCTTGCACTGCCGCAGGGCCACATCGCATCGGGAACACAGTTCGTCCCGCAGGCCTTCGGCAGCGGCGCCGTCGTCCCCATCCATCCCGACGACCCACAGAGCGCGAACGGAATCACCTTTCCGCCTGCAATGAAAGACCTCAATGCCTATGACGTGGTCCATTCGGCAACCTACCGCAGCCAGCTGGAACTCGCCGTTGGCCAGGCCTTCAGCGGCGCGAACACCGAGCACCCCGCATGGAATTCATTGGCCACCACCCTCTCTTCGATCGTCCTGAGCTGGGTCAGCAAGCTGTTCGGGGTGCAGACGGTCACCTATGTCATCACCTGGCGTGACGGGTCGCGGACCAAGCTGGTGATCTCACCGGATTCCGTCGATAGAGCCAGGTACGTCTCAGGCGAAAGCGTGGACGCCAGCGGCAACCGCATTCCCGATGGCGCGGCATCCAATGCCGAAACAGGTGAAGGCTACTCTGGCGCTTATCACTTCAGCGACGAACAGAGCTACCAGAACTGGCTGGATTCGGCGCACCTGTATGGCGTGCAGATCATCGTCAATCCGGGCGCTGCCCCGTCCGGCCCCATCTGCCGCTGGGATGGCAGGCAGCTCCAGTGTGATGTGCCGCGCTGACGCGCTGCCGGTGTGATGCCGTCACTCCTGCATGGCGTGGATCTACTGGCCGCGCCGCCCTTGCAGCAGCGCGGCCCTTTCAACTCAGCGCAGCCCGGTTTCGTTGCGGGCGATCACCAGGCGCTGGATCTCCGAAGTACCTTCGTAGATCTCGGTGATCTTGGCATCACGGAAGTAACGCTCCAGCGGCATTTCCTTGGAATAGCCCATCCCGCCATGGATCTGCACGGCCTGGTGGGTGATCCACATCGCCGCTTCCGAGGCGGTCAGCTTGGCCACGGCCGCTTCCGTGCTGAAGCGCTTGCCCTGGCCCTTCACCCATGCCGCTCGCAGGGTCAGCAGCAGCGCCGCATCCAGCTTGCACTTCATGTCGGCAATCTTGGCCTGGGTCATCTGGAAAGTGCCGATGGCTGCGCCGAATGCCTTGCGCTCCTTCACATACTCCAGGGTCGCTTCATAGGCGGCACGGGCGATGCCGATGGCCTGCGAGGCGATACCGATGCGGCCGGCATCGAGCACGCTCATGGCGATCTTGAAGCCCTCGCCTTCCTGGCCCAGCACGTCTTCGGCCTGCGCCACGTAATCGTTGAACTCGATCTCGCAGGTGGCCGAAGCACGGATGCCCAGCTTGGGCTCGGTCTTGCCACGACCGAAACCGGCCTTGTCGGTATCGATGATGAAGGCGGTGATGCCGCGCGCGCCCTTGTCCGGCTCGCTCATCGCGAACAGCACGATGTACTTGGCCACCGGGCCGGAAGTGATCCAGCTCTTCTTGCCATTGATGACGAAGGTGCCGTCGGCCTGCTTCACCGCGCGGCAACGCATGGCAGTGGCATCGGAACCGGACTGCGGCTCGGTCAGCGCGAACGCACCGATGGCGGTGCCTTCGGCGATGGCACGCACATAGGTCTGCTTCTGCTGCTCGGTACCATGGGTGAGGATGCCGTTGCAGAACAGCGAATTGTTGACCGACATGATGGTCGAGTGGGCTGCGTCGGCGGCGGCGACCTCCACCATCGCCAGCACGTACGCAACCGGGTCCATGCCAGCACCGCCGTATTCGGTCGGCACTTCGATGCCCATCAGGCCGTTTTCACCCAGCAGGCGGATGTTGTCCAGCGGGAACTCGCCGGTGCGGTCATGGTGCTCCGCGCTGGGGGCGATCTTTTCCTGCGCGATGCGCCGCGCCACGTCCTGCAGCATCAACTGCTCTTCGGTAAAGCTGAAATCCACAACACCCTCCCGGGTACATGAAGTTATGGGCCGCATACGGCGCGCCCAGGTGCCCCGATTGTACCGGGGCCCGGCTGTTTCCGTACGCTGGCGACTTGACCGCGGCAGGCCTTCTCGGCGAATATATCTCTATATCGCGATAGGTAGATATTTATGGATCTGGAAGACTGGTCGACCCGCCTGAAGGTGTTCGCCGATGCCACTCGCGTGCGCCTGCTGGCGCTGCTGGAGCAGGAGGAACTGACCGTGGCCGAACTGTCGGCAATCACCCGGCTGGCGCAGCCGCGTGTGTCCACCCACCTGGCACGCCTGAAGGAAGCCGGCCTGGTCCGCGACCGCCGTGCCGGCGTGTCGGCCTACTACCGCTTCGACGAGGCCCAGCTGGACCCGGCGCAGCGTGCATTGTGGCATGCCTTGAGCAACGGAAGCGATGATCCGCTGCTGCGCCAGGACGCCGAACGCGTTGCGGCCGTGCTGGCCCACCGCGCCTCCGACCAGAACTGGGCCGACAGCGTGGCCGGCGACATGGAACGCCACTACTCCCCGGGCCGTACCTGGGAGGCGCTGGCGCGCACCGCGCTGCCGCTGCTGGAGACCGGCGACGTGCTGGACATCGCCTCCGGTGATGGCGTGCTGGCCGAACTTGTCGCCCCGCATGCCAAGCGCTACATCTGCATTGACACCAGCGCGCGCGTGGTCGCCGCCGCCAGCGAGCGCCTGCGCCGCCTGCCCAACGTGGAAGTGCGCGAGGGCGACATGCATGCCCTGCCGTTCAAGGACGGCAGCTTCGACCTGGTGGTGCTGATGCACGCGCTGACCTACGCCAGCAAACCGGCACAGGCCGTGACCGAAGCCGCACGCGTGCTGCGTCCGGGTGGCCGCCTGCTGCTGTGCAGCCTGGCCCGTCACGAGCACAAGGCAGCAGTAGAGGCCTACGGCCACGTCAACCTCGGCTTCAGCGACAAGGAGCTGCGCAAGTTCGTCGACAAGGCCGGCCTGCAGGTGTCGAGCCTGGAAACGGTCACCCGCGAGAAGCGTCCGCCGCACTTCGAAGTGATTTCGCTGATCGCCAACAAGCCCTGAGCCCGAGACCGCCATGCCCGCCCTGCCCTGGTTGCATCCCGATCGTGCCAACGCCCTGCTCGACGCCCTGCGCGAGCGGATCCTGATCATCGACGGCGCGATGGGCACGATGATCCAGCGCCATGGCCTGCAGGAAGACGATTACCGTGGCGAACGATTCGCCGGTGGCTACGACCATCTGCATGGCCCCGGCTGCGACCATGGTGCACCTGAAGGCCATGACCTGAAGGGCAACAACGACCTGCTGCTGCTGACCCGGCCACAGATCATCGCCGACATCCATACCGCCTACCTGGATGCCGGCGCGGATCTGGTCGAGACCAACACCTTCAATGCCACCTCGGTCAGCCAGGCCGACTACCACCTCGAACACCTGGTGTACGAGCTGAACAAGGCTGGCGCCGCCGTCGCACGCGCCTGCTGCGATGCGGTGGCCGCGACCACGCCGGGCAAGCCGCGCTTCGTGATCGGGGTGATCGGCCCCACCAGCCGCACCGCCTCGATCAGCCCCGACGTCAACGATCCGGGCTTCCGCAACACCAGCTTCGACGAGTTGCGCGACACCTATCGCGAAGCCATCGAGGGCCTGATCGACGGCGGCGCCGATACGCTCATGGTCGAGACCATCTTCGACACGCTCAATGCCAAGGCCGCGCTGTACGCGCTGGAAGAAGCGTTCGACGCACGTGGCGCTCGCCTGCCGGTGATGATCTCCGGCACCATCACCGATGCCTCCGGGCGCACCCTGTCCGGGCAGACCGCCGAGGCCTTCCATGCGTCACTGGCGCATGCGCGCCCGCTGTCGATCGGGCTGAACTGCGCATTGGGGGCGGAAGCGATGCGCCCGCACGTGGAAACCCTCTCGCAGGTCGCCGACTGCCATGTCAGCGCGCATCCCAACGCGGGCCTGCCCAACGCCTTTGGCGAGTACGACGAAACGCCCGAAGAGATGGCCACCACCCTGCGCGGCTTCGCCGAGGATGGCCTGTTGAACCTGGTCGGCGGCTGCTGCGGCTCCACGCCCGACCATATCCGCGCGATCGCCCGGGCCGTGGCAGGGCTGCCACCGCGCGCCCTGCCCGCCATGCAGGAGCAGGCCGCGTGAACGCCGCCGCCACCGTCCCGCACTTTCCGCCCTATTGCCGCTGAGCCGCCGCCTGCCATGACGCCTGTCCGCCCTACCCGCCTGTCCGGCCTGGAACCCCTGGTCATCACCCCGGACCTGCTGTTCATCAACGTCGGCGAACGCACCAACGTCACCGGCAGCGCGCAGTTCCGCAAGCTCGTCAAGGAAGGCCGCTACGAAGAAGCGGTGGACGTGGCCCGACAGCAGGTGGCCAGCGGCGCGCAGATCCTCGACGTCAACATGGATGAGGGCCTGATCGATTCGGAAGCGGCGATGACCCGCTACCTCAACCTGATCATGTCCGAGCCGGACATCGCCCGCATCCCGGTGATGGTCGACTCCTCGAAGTGGAGCGTGATCGAAGCGGGACTGAAGTGCCTGCAGGGCAAAAGCGTGGTCAACTCGATCTCGCTGAAGGAAGGCGAGGCGCTGTTCCGCGAACATGCGCGCAAGGTGCTGCGCTACGGCGCCGCCGCGGTGGTGATGGCCTTCGACGAAAGCGGGCAGGCCGACACCTGTGCGCGCAAGGTCGAGATCTGCAGCCGCGCCTATCGCATCCTGGTCGACGAGATCGGCTTCCCACCGCAGGACATCATCTTCGACCCGAACATCTTCGCCGTCGCCACCGGCATCGAAGAGCATGACAACTACGCGGTGGACTTCATCGAAGCCACCCGCATCATCAAGCAGACCCTGCCGCACTGCCATGTCTCCGGCGGCGTCTCCAACGTCTCGTTCTCGTTCCGCGGCAACGAAACGGTGCGCCAGGCCATCCACTCGGTATTCCTCTACCACGCCATTGCCGCGGGCATGGACATGGGCATCGTCAACGCCGGCGCCATGCCGATCTACGACGAACTGGAGCCGGATCTGCGCGAGCGCGTCGAAGACGTGATCCTCAACCGACGCAGCGATGCCACCGAGCGCCTGCTGGAGATCGCCGAACGCTACAAGGGCAAGAAGGGTGCGACGAAGACTGAAGACCTTGCCTGGCGCGAGAAGCCGGTCGCACAGCGCCTGGCACATGCGCTGGTGCACGGCCTGGACGCCTATGTCGAAGAAGACACCGAGCTTGCCCGGCAGGCCTCCAGCCGCCCGCTGGATGTGATCGAAGGCCCGCTGATGGACGGCATGAACGTGGTCGGCGACCTGTTCGGCGCCGGCAAGATGTTCCTGCCGCAGGTGGTGAAATCCGCACGGGTGATGAAGAAGGCCGTGGCCTACCTCCTGCCGTACATCGAGGCGGAGAAAGCGCGCAGCGGTGACACCGCCAAGAGCAACGGCAAGATCATCATGGCCACGGTGAAGGGCGATGTGCATGACATCGGCAAGAACATCGTCGGCGTGGTCCTGGCCTGCAACAACTTCGAAGTGGTCGACCTCGGCGTGATGGTGCCGGCACAGAAGATCCTTGATGCCGCCCGCGAACACAACGCGGACCTGATCGGCCTGTCCGGACTGATCACCCCGTCGCTGGAGGAGATGAGCCACGTCGCCCGCGAGATGGAGCGCCAGGGCTTCGACCTGCCGCTGCTGATCGGGGGCGCGACCACCTCGCGTGCGCATACCGCGCTGAAGATCGACCCGCATTACAAGGCGCCCACGGTGTGGGTGAAGGATGCCTCGCGCGCGGTCGGCGTGGCCCAGTCGCTGATCTCGCGCGACCTGCGCGAGGCCTTCGTCGCGGCCAACGAAGCCGACTATGCCGAAATCCGCGCCCGCCACCGCAACCGTGGCGACGCCAAGCGCCTGGTGACGCTGGAACATGCGCGCGGGCAGAAATTCCAGGGCGGCTGGGACAGCTACACGCCACCGGCACCGGAACAACCCGGCCTGCACGTGTTCGACGACTACCCACTGGCCGAGCTGGTCGACTACATCGACTGGACGCCGTTCTTCCAGGCCTGGGAGCTGGCCGGCAAGTTCCCGGCCATCCTCACCGACGAGATCGTCGGCACCCAGGCCAGCGAGCTGTACCGCGATGCCCGCGAGATGCTCGAGCGCATCGTCGGCGAGAAGTGGCTGACGGCCAAGGCCGTGTTCGGCCTGTGGCCGGCCAACAGCATCGGCGACGACGTCCGCGTGCAGCACCCGCAGGGCGAAACCACCCTGCACTTCCTGCGCCAGCAGGTGGACAAGCCGGCCGAGCGCCCGGATTTCTGCCTGGCCGACTTCATCGCGCCTGCCGACAGCGGACGCCAGGACTGGATCGGCGCGTTCGCGGTCACTGCCGGCATCGGCATCGACGCGCATGTCGCGCGCTTCGAGGCTGACCATGACGACTACAACGCGATCCTGCTGAAGGCACTGGCCGACCGCTTCGCCGAGGCGCTGGCCGAGCGCCTGCACCAGCGCGTGCGTACCGAATTCTGGGGCCATGAGCGCGCCGAGACGCTGGACAACGAAGCCCTGATCGACGAGCAGTATCGCGGTATCCGACCCGCGCCGGGCTATCCCGCCTGCCCGGAGCACAGCGAAAAGCGCCGCCTGTTCGACCTGCTGCAGGCCGAAGCGAATGCCGGCATGGAACTGACAGAGAGCTTCGCGATGCTGCCTACGGCCGCTGTCTCCGGCTACTACTTCAGCCATCCGCAGAGCCAGTACTTCGTGGTCGGTCGGCTCAGCCGCGAACAGGTCAGCGACTACGCCCGGCGCAAGGGCGTGGACCGCGCCCAGGCCGAACGCTGGCTGGCCTCCAACCTCGACTACGACCCCGAATGACACAAAAAGGGGACGGAGGGGATTAAGTCGCTTATGCACAAACGACTTAATCCCCTCCGTCCCCTTTTTGCCTCATCATCCCGCGATGACCGTTCCCGTTGCCCGTCTCTCCAGCTTCTACCTGTTCTATTACGCGGCGCTGGGCGCGTTCACTCCGTACTGGAGCCTGTTCCTGACCGCGCGCGGCATGAGCGTGACCGCCATCAGCGTGATGATGGGGCTGTGGTATGCCACCCGCGTGATCGCGCCCAGCACCTGGACCTCGCTGGCGGCCGCATCACCGCGACCGATCCGCTTGCTGCGCGTCGGCTGTGTGCTGACCCTGCTCAGCTTCGCCGCATTCCTGCTGCCACTGCCACAGCCGTGGATGTACCCGGCGATGGTGGTTTTCTGCTTCTTCTACAACGCGGTGATGCCGCAGTTCGAGTCGATCACGCTCACCCACCTCGGCAACGACAGCCATCGCTACGGGCTGATCCGGGTCTGGGGTTCGCTCGGTTTCATCGCCATCGTCACCCTGTTCGGATGGCTGATCGAGGGCGATGACTCCACCAGCCACGCAGGGTGGCTGCCGTGGATGATGCTGCCACTGTTCGTGTTGCTGGTTGCCTCGGCCTTCAGCAACCACTACGCACGCGACATCGGCAAGACCGAGGGCGACGCCAGCGGCTTCTGGCAGATCGTGCGCCGGCCGCCGGTGCTGGCGTTCTTCCTGGCCGCTTTCATGGAGCAGCTGTCATTCGGCCCGTACTACACGTTCTTCTCGATCTACATGGACCATCACGGCTACCGCACCTCCACCCTGGGCCTGCTGTGGACCATCGGCGTGGTCTTCGAAGTAGGCGTTTTCTTCACCATCGGCCGTTTCTTCCGCCGCTACGACGCCAGCTGGATGTTGCTGATCGCGCTGGTCAGTTCCTGCCTGCGCTGGGCCGTGACCGCACTGTTCCCGGAGAACCTGCCGGTGATGCTGCTGGCGCAGACTGCGCACGCACTGGGCTTTGCGGCGTTCTTCGCGGCAGCGATGCAGATGCTGGCGACCTACTTCCCCGGCCGCCTCAACGGGCATGGCCAAGGATTGCTGTACGGATTCTCATCAGGAGTCGGCGGCGTGCTGGGCGCGCTGATTGCCGGCCAACTGTGGAAGATCGACGACGGCCGAACCGCGTTCCTGGCCGGCAGCGGCTTCGCCCTGATTGGCGCCCTGCTCTGCTTCTTCGCGTTGAGCCTGCCGCTGATCCGCGCGCGACTCAGCACCCGCCCCCTCTGACGAAAACGCCGGGCAATGCCCGGCGTTTCGATCATTCTGCAGGCCCGTTTACCAGACCAGGTCGTCCGGCACCTGGTATTGCGGGTCCGCGTACGGATCTTCCTCGGCCGGCGCATTCGGATCGACCTTCAGTGCCACCGACGCGGCGAACACGGCTTCGGACTGCGCCAGTACCTCGGCGGTCACCAGCAGGTAGCGGCCATTGAGCTGGACCACACCCAGCTCGCCGGCGTTGAGCGCGGTCAGCTGTTCGGCGGTCACGTAGATGCGCTTGATCTTGCCGCCATACGGGAAGTGGCGGGCAATGTCCGCCGCTTCGGCATTCAGGCCCTTGTCCTTCAGCAGTTCTTCCAGCTTGGCCTTGGCCTCGCGGCGCACGCGCGCTTCTTCCTGCTTCAGGCGCTCGGTCTCGATGCGCTCTTCCTTTTCCCGTTGCGCGCGGATGGCATAGGCCTTGGCAAGGTCCATCTCTTCGGCGCTGCGCGGCTTGCGCGGGCCCTGCTGGCCCGGGCCACGCGACTGGCCGGGCTTGCCCGGGCCACCGTGGCCATGCCCGCGACGCTCGCCGGGCTTGTGCTCGCCCTTGCCAGCGCCCTGCGGCTTTCCATTGCCGTTGCCACCCTTGCCCTGCGGGCGGCCATCACGGCGGGGGCCATCATTCTTGCGCTCGGGCTTGGGCGCAGGCTTGAAGCCCAGGCCCATCAGCTGGTCGCGGAGGGTATCGCTCATAGGATTCGGATCAGTAGTGCGGCGGCGGCGGTTCGCTCGCCGGATCGGAAGAATTCAGCGCGTTGCGGACCTTGCCCAGGTCTTCCAGCAGCACGCGCAGCACGTCGGCGTTGCGCATGCCCTGCATGCGGGCATCGGCCAGCGCATCGCTCAGTTCGGCCAGCGCCTGTTCCTGGAAGGACACGCGCATTTCCAGTTCGACCAGGCGCGCTTCCAGCGCCTGCTCGCGTTCGGTTGGCAGCAGATCAGACATGCAGCGAGCGCCCCCGGCCAATGCCGTAGTACGCCAGGCCCGCCGCTTCCACGTCCGCCGGCTCGTACAGGTTGCGGCCGTCGAACACCACCGCGTCCTTCAACTGCTCGCGCAGCTTCTGGAAATCGGGGCTGCGGAACTGCTTCCACTCGGTCACCACGACCAAGGCATCCGCGCCCTGCAGCGCCTCGTTGGCATTGCTGCAGAACACCAGGTCATCGCGTTCGCCGAAGATGCGCTGCGACTCGTGCATCGCCTCCGGATCGTAGGCACGCACCGTCGCACCACCTTCCCACAGCTGCGCCAGCAGGCGACGGCTGGAGGCTTCGCGCATGTCGTCGGTGTTTGGCTTGAACGCCAGGCCCCACACGGCAAAGGTCTTGCCACGCACGCCTTCGTCTTCACCCTTGTCGTAATGACGCTGGATGAGGGCGAACAGATGACCCTTCTGCGCATCGTTGACCGCTTCCACGGCGTTCAGCAGCTTCGGCTCCAGGCCGGCCTGCTGCGCGGTGCGGGCCAGCGCCTGCACATCCTTGGGGAAGCACGAGCCGCCGTAACCGGCGCCCGGGTAGATGAAATGCCAGCCGATGCGCGGATCCGAACCGATGCCCTGGCGGACCTGCTCGACGTCGGCACCGACACGCTCGGCGATGTTGGCGATTTCGTTCATGAACGAGATCTTCGTCGCCAGCATCGCATTGGCGGCGTACTTGGTCAGCTCCGCCGAGCGCACGTCCATTTCAACCACGCGGTCGTGGTTGCGGTTGAACGGTGCGTACAGGCGCCGCATCACCGCCACCGACTCGGCGCTGGTCGCACCGATGATGATGCGATCCGGGCGCATGCAGTCGGCAACGGCGTCGCCTTCCTTCAGGAATTCCGGGTTGGACACCACGTCAAAGGCGATGTCCGCGCCACGTGCAGCCAGCTCTGCGGCAATGGCGGCACGCACCTTGTCGGCGGTGCCCACCGGCACCGTCGACTTGTTGACCACCACGGTCGGCACGCTCATGTGCCGGCCGATGGTGCGGGCCACGGCCAGCACGTACTGCAGATCGGCGCTGCCATCCTCGTCCGGCGGCGTGCCGACGGCGATGAACACGACCTGGCCGTGGCCGATCGCGGCCGCGGCATCGGTGGTGAACGCCAGCCGCGACGCGGCGTGGTTGGCCTTCACCATCGGCTCCAGGCCCGGCTCATAGATCGGGATGATGCCCTGGTTGAGGCCATCGACCTTGGCCTGGTCGATATCGACGCAGACCACCTGGTGGCCGACGTCGGCCAGGCAGGTACCGGTCACCAGCCCTACATAACCGGTACCGAAAATCGCAACGCGCATGTCCGTGCAGGCTCCGTGGTCGCTTACGGCAGGACGCCCAGCAGCTCGACGTCGAACGTCAGAGTCGCGTTCGGGCCGATCGGGCCACCCGGGGTACCGTTCTCACCGTAGGCGAGCTCGCCCGGGATCCAGAAGCGGTACTTCGAACCGACCGGCATCAGCGCGACGCCTTCGGTCCAGCCCTTGATCACCTGGTCCAGGCCGAACTCGGCCGGCTGGCGACCGTAGGAGCTGTCGAACACGGTGCCGTTGAGCAGCTTGCCTTCGTAGTTCACGCGCACCTTGCTGCTCGGCAGCGGACGCTCGCCGCTACCCGGGCGGATGATCTGGTACTGCAGGCCCGACGGGGTGGTCACCACGCCCGGCTGGGTCTTGTTCTTGGCCAGGAACGCGTTGCCTTCCTCGCGGTTGGTCTGCGCGGCGGCGGCGGCCTTGGCCTGCATTTCGGCCTGCTTGCTGCCCATGAAAGCCTGGATGGTGGCGGTCGCGTCAGCTTCCGTCATCTTCGGCTGGCCCTTGCTCAGGCCGGTGCTGATCGCGTCAAACAGCGAGGCGACATCGATGTCGTCCTTCAGCTGTGCCAGCGACGGGCCGACCGAGTACGAACCGATCATCTGCGACACTTTGACGCGATCGACCTTCGGCGGCTGCGAACCCGGCGCCATGCCCGGCACCTGCTGGCCACTGCGGGCCATAACGACCTGGCGCAGCGCGGCATCGGTGGCCTTGGCCTGTTCCTGGGTGATCTGCGGCTGCAGGCCTTCGAACGAACGCTCCACGGCGGTGCGCAGCGCGGCCACATCGATCTCATCAGCGATCGGGGTGAACGACTTGGCAACATCAAGGCCGATGGCGTAGCCGAGCTTCTGCTTGGGGGAATTCAAGGTTTTGGTCTCCTTGGCGGCTGCGGGGGCAGCCGGTTGTTGCGACAGAGCGACACCCGAAGTGCCCATCGCCAGAATCAGAACCGACGCCGCGGCGCCGCGCATTCCCATCTTCATTCGCTGCATTCCTGAAAGTGTCTGGGCGCCGACGTCGGCGCGAAAAGAAACATTGTCGCACGCATGCCCGAGATGTCGAGGCATCCGTGCCGGATATCAATGCGTGGCGGCTGCGGCCAGCGCCTTGTCGATGGCCGCGGTCAGCTGCGGATCGTCCGGCGTCACCTTGCTGGCGAACTGGGCGATGACCTTGCCATCGCGGCCGACCAGGTACTTGTGGAAGTTCCAGCCCGGCGCCACGCCGGTGGCTGCGGTCAGCCGCTGGTACAGCGGCGTGGCCTGCGCACCGACGACGTGCACCTTCTCGAACATCGGGAACTTGACGCCGTAGGTAAGCGTGCAGAAATCCTGGATCTGCTTCTCGTCACCCGGCTCCTGGCCCTTGAAATCGTTGGACGGGAAACCGAGCACGGCAAAGCCGCGGCCGGCATAACGCTTCTGCAGCGCCTCCAGGCCTTCGTACTGAGGGGTATAGCCGCACTTGCTTGCGGTATTCACCACCAGCAGTACCTGCCCGTGGTAGCGCTGCTGCAGGTTGACCTGCTGCTTGCTGGCCAGCGGGCGGTACTCCAGGTCCAGCAGATCGGCCGCCAGCACATGGGCGGAACCGGCCAGGCCGGTCACCAGCAGGGTCAGCAGGGACAGGCCGCGCAGGCGGCGCGGGAAAACGGTCGGCAGAGGCATCGAGAACAGTCCGCGGTAGCCATTCACAGGGCCGGCCGGTAGCGGCCGGGAATCGGCCGAACTATAGCACCGCCCCCCCACACCCCTTGTTGCAACGGCTGCTGGCGGCTTTGCGCGGCGTGGCGTTTCCCGGCTGGACCCACCAGCAACGGCGCAGTGATGACATAGCATGGACAACACTGAATGGAAGGCGGAACTGGATCGGCCCGCACGACAATTTTATTTCCCTTATTAATCAAACTGATAAGGGAATATTTCAGCGATCTGACCACCCCTGCCATCAGTTGGGGACGGCAAGGGGTTGCACGTAGGCGTGCCGGTGTTATAGTTGCATACAACACCAGTCACCTGAGACAGGGGGAAGCCATGAACGCCCGGATCCGTCGCAACCTCACCGCACCCGCGGCCGCTGCTGTTTCGACCCTGATCGTGCTGGCCTGGCTGGCCACGCCCACCGCCCCCGCCTCCCCCGACAGTGCGCAGGACGCAACCGTTTCACCGGCCGGGAACGCCGATCCCTCCCCCCCTCCCCCGCGTCGGCTGCACAGCTCCCTGTCCATGCCGTATTTCTCGTTCGCCCAGCCGCTGACCCCACGGAGCTGAATATGAGCGACATCCAGTGGAGCGACGGCGCTCCCATCTACCGTCAGTTGAAGGAGCGCGTGATCGCCATGATGCTCGACGGAATCCTCAAGCCGGGCGATGCCCTGCCTTCGGTACGCCAGGTGGCGGCCGACTATCAACTCAACCCCATCACCGTTTCGCGCGCTTACCAGGAACTGGCCGATGAAGGCCTGGTCGAGAAGCGCCGCGGCCTGGGCATGTTCATGACCGAGCAGGCGGCCACGCAGCTGCGCAGCAGCGAGCGCGAGCGCTTCCTCAACGAAGAGTGGCCGGCGGTGCTGGAGCGCATCCAGCGCCTGGGCCTGAGCCTCGACGAATTGCTGCCCCAGGGGAAAGTCTGATGAATAGCACTGCAAGCGAACCGGTCATCACCGCCCGAGGCCTGCGCAAGGCCTACAAGACCACGGTGGCCCTCGACAATGCCAGCTTCAGCATTCCGAGCGGGCGCATCGTCGGCCTGATCGGGCCCAATGGCGCCGGCAAGACCACCGCATTGAAGGCCATCCTCGGCCTGACCTCGGTGGAAGGTGAGCTGAGCGTGCTCGGCCGCGACCCGCGGCTGCACCGCGACGAGCTGATGAACGACATCTGCTTCATCGCCGACGTCGCCGTGCTGCCGCGCTGGCTGAAGGTCCGCGAGGCAATCGATTTTGTGGCCGGTGTCCACCCGCGCTTCGACCGCGCCCGCTGCGAGCGCTTCCTCGCCAACACCAAGCTGCAGCCGAAACAGCGCGTGCGTGAACTGTCCAAGGGCATGATCGTGCAGCTGCACCTGGCGCTGGTGATGGCCATCGATGCCCGCATCCTGGTGCTGGACGAGCCCACCCTGGGCCTGGACATCCTGTACCGCAAGGAGTTCTACCAGCGCCTGCTGGAAGACTATTTCGACGAACAGAAGACCATCATCGTCACCACCCACCAGGTGGAGGAGATCGAGCACATCCTCAGCGACGTCATGTTCATCCGCGACGGCCGCATCGTGCTCGACGCGGACATGGACGACGTCGGCCAGCGCTACACCGAACTGCTGGTCAATGCCGACCAGCTGGAGACCGCGCGTGCACTGAAGCCGATCGACGAGCGCAGCCTGACGTTCGGCAAGACCGTGATGCTGTTCGATGGCGTGCCGCGCACCCAGCTCTCCACCCTTGGCGAGACCCGCAGCCCGGGCCTGGCCGATCTGTTCGTCGCCATCATGAAGGGGACCTACGCATGAATGCCGTCAACCACCCCGTCAGCCCGATGGGCACCCTGCGCTGGCTGCTCAAGCGCGAGTACTGGGAGAACCGTGGCGGTTTCCTGTATGCGCCGCTGATCGCCGGCCTGATCTCGCTGGTGATGAGCACCGTCGGCATCGCCTTCGGCCTGTTCGCCCTGCACCGGGCCGCGCGTGACGGCGGCCTGCACATCGACGGCGAAGACGTGAACATCAACGGCCTGGACCTGGCCCTGCTGACCCGCGACATCAGCGCCAAGGACCTGACCGACCTCGGCAACGGCCTCGACCTGACCCTGGTGCTCAGCTCGGCCTGGCCGTTCCTGGTGCTGGCCTTCGTGGTGTTCTTCTACTGCCTGGGCGCGCTGTACGACGACCGCCGCGACCGCAGCATCCTGTTCTGGAAGTCGCTGCCGCTGTCGGACACCCAGACCGTGCTGTCCAAGGTGATCAGCGCGCTGATCGTGGCCCCGCTGATCGCGGTGATCGCCGGCATCATCACCATGTTCGGCTTCATGCTGGTGATCAGCATCGTCGCGCTGATGCACGGCGGCAGCCCGATGACCCTGATCTGGGGCCCGGCCAGCCCGCTGACCCTGGCCGCCGGTCACCTGGCCTGGATCCCGGTCTACGCCCTGTGGGCCCTGCCCACCGCCGGCTGGCTGCTGCTGTGCTCGGCCTGGGCCCGTACCAAGCCGTTCCTGTGGGCAGTGATGCTGCCGCTGTTCGCCGGCGTCATTGTCAGCACCACCAAGGTGATGCCGCTGATCGGTCTGACCACCGGCTGGTTCTGGCAGAACATCGTCGGCCGATTGCTGCTGGGCGGCGTACCGGGCACGGACCTGGTGTATCGCCTCAGCGCCGAGGAAGGCTCGCGCCGCGATCTTGAATCGGTGGTCAGCCTGATGTCGCCGGCCTCGCAGCTGAAATCGCTGGCGATGCCGGAGCTGTGGATCGGCGCCGCCGTCGGTGTCGTGTTCATCGTCCTTGCCGTCCGCCTGCGCAAGCGCGCCGGCGAGATCTGATCCCATCCACCCGGAGGCACCACCCATGCGTTCCCTGCTCGCCTGTTCTGCGTTGTTGCTGTTGCCGCTGTCGGCGCTGGCCGCCGATGCTCCGAACTGCAAGTTCACCGCCGCCCGCACGCTGAAGCTGGATGTGGCCGGCGCCAAGGCGGTGGTGCTGGAGGTGAACCAGCATGACCTGAAGGTCGTCGCCAGCAAGGGCGGTGGCCAGCTCGATGGCCGCGCCTGTGCCTCCAGCCAGGAATGGCTGGACCAGCTGGTACTGGACCAGCGCAGGGAAGGCGACAAGCTGGTCGTCAGCCTGCGCCGCGACGGCCGCCACAGCGGCATCAGCCTGGGCAACAGCTATGCCTGGCTGGACATCCGCGGCAGCGTGCCGGACAACCTGCCATTGCAGCTCAAGGTCGGCTCCGGCGATGCCAGCGTGGACAACGCGCAATCGCTGAGCGTGGACGTCGGCTCCGGGGATGCCATCGTGCGTGGCACCCGCGGGAGCATCCACGCAGCGGTGGGCTCGGGTGACCTCGATATCGACGGTGGCGGCTCACTGAACCTGCTGTCGCTGGGTTCCGGCGACGTCAAGGCGCGCAACATCGGTGGCGATGCGGTCACCGGCACCGTCGGTTCGGGCGACCTGAAGATCAGCGATGTCCGCGGCAACGCGCGGCTGGATACCGTCGGTTCCGGCGACATCGGGTTCAAGCGCGTGCAGGGCAACGTCGAGGTCGGCGTGGTCGGCTCGGGCGATGTTGACCTGTCCGAGATCGGCGGCAATGTGCATGTGCGCAGCCACGGCTCGGGGGACATCCAGGTCGATGGCGTGCGCGGCAGCCTGACCGTCGACCACAGCGGCAGCGGCGATGTCGGCCACCGCAACGTCAGCGGCACGGTCACCCTGCCCCGCAACAAGTAACCGCCACCCGACCGATTCGAGGGAATTGCCATGAACCTGCTGCGCGTGCTGCCTGCCACCCTGCTGTGCCTGCCGCTGATCGCCTGCGGCGGCACTTCTTCCGCGCCCGACAAGACCGTCGGCAAGAGCGTCGCCGAGGCCACCAGTGGCGTCGGCCAGACCGTCAAGGAGGCCATGAATGATGCCCGCAAGGACATCACCCAGGGCAACATCAAGATCTCCGCCGACAAGCAGCCGCGCGCGGAGATCACGCCGGATGGCCACCTGCTGATCGACGGCAAGGACGTGCCGGCCAACGAAACCCAGCGCCAACGACTGCTGGAATATCGTGGCCACGTCGTCGCCATTGCGATGGACGGCATGGATGTCGGCCTGGCTGGCGCCAAGCTCGGCGCCAGCGCTGCCGGAGAGGCACTGAAGGGCATTTTCAGCGGCGACAGCGAAGGCATCGAGAAGCGGATCAACGCCGAGGCCGAGAAGATCGAGGCCCAGGCCAAGCGCATCTGCAACCGCATGCCGGCGATGCTGGCCAGCCAGCAGGCACTGGCGCGTGAGCTACCGGCGTTCAAGCCCTACGCAACGATGGACCAGAGTGACGTCGACGACTGCGGCAAGGACACCGTGGTCCAGCGCTAGGCCTGTGACAGATCAGCGCACCCGGCCGGCAGCGGCGTCCCGCTGCCGGCCGTCGTGCGCCGGCCAGCTTACAATGGCGGCCCCGGACGCCCCCAAACCGAATGCCATGAAGAAGTTGTTCCTGCTGCTGGCCGCCCTGCTCTGCCTGGGCCTGGTCGGCTGTGACAAGGATTACCGTAACCACCGCGCCGAGCGCGGCAAGCCCAAGATCTCCGTCAGCGAAGGCATGGTCACCGTGCGCCGCCCACCGGCACCGAACATCATCATCCTCGGCGATGGCACGATGAAGGTGGACGAGATCCAGATTCCGCTGGACGACGGACAGAAGCAGATGCTGCAGACCATGTTCGGCAAACTGCAGGTGCTGCGCCAGAACACCCTGGTGGCCGCACCGGCCGATCCCAACATGCAGCCGGTGAAGATCCAGCCGCCCGAGGGCATGGAAGTGATTCCGGCTGACCTGATCCAGCGCATCCCGGAGTTCAAGGACTACACCGACACCTTCGGCAACATCGTCGCTGACCGTCGCTGAAGAAAAACGCCGCCCAAGGGCGGCGTTCCTGCGTGTGGTGGGTGCGGACCTTGGTCCGCACGCCGTTCGATCAACCGCCGGCGCCACCGCCCCCAGCGTGGATTCCACCAGCCGTCAGCGCAGTCGGATCCAGCAGGCGGCGCAGCTCGGCTTCGTCCAGCCCACTGTCTTCCAGCGCGACATCCAGCACCGGGCGCTGTTCCTTGTAGGCACGCTTGGCGATGGCCGCCGCCTTCTCGTAGCCGATGATCGGGTTCAGCGCGGTGACCAGGATCGGATTGCGCGCCAGCGCCTCGGCGACGCGGTCCTCGCGTACCTTCAGCCCCGCAATCGCGCTGTCGGCCAGCAGGCGGGACACGTTGGCCAGCAGGCCGATGCCATCCAGCAGGTTCACCGCGATCAGCGGCAGGGTGACATTGAGCTGGAAGTTGCCGGTCTGCCCTGCCACGGTGATCGCAGTGTGGTGGCCGATCACCTGCGCGCAGGCCATCACGGTCGCTTCCGGAATCACCGGATTGACCTTGCCCGGCATGATCGAGCTGCCCGGCTGCAGCGCCGGCAGTTCGATCTCGCCCAGCCCGGCCAGTGGACCGGCGTTCATCCAGCGAAGGTCATTGGCGATCTTGATCAGCGCCACGGCCAGTGCATTGAGCTGGCCCGACAGTTCCACAGCATCATCCTGCGCGGCCAGGCCTTCGAATTTGTTCTCGGCGCTGTCGAACTTGAAACCGGTCTGCTGCTTCAACGCCTTGGCGACCTGTGCGCCAAAACGCGGATCGGCATTGATGCCGGTGCCGATGGCGGTGCCGCCGAGCGGCAGGCGACGCACGCGCTTCAGGCTGTCTTCGATGCGCTCCTGCGCCGAGGCCAGCTGTGCGGACCATGCGCCGAACTCCTGCTCGAAGGTCAGCGGCATCGCATCCATCAAATGGGTACGGCCGGTCTTGACCACCTTGCGCAGGCTGCGGCCCTTCTTGTCGAGGGTCTTGCGCAGGTGCACCAGCGCCGGCAGCAGCTGCTCATGCGCGGCCAATACCGCCGACACACGCAGCGCGGTCGGAATCACGTCATTGGAGCTCTGACCCTGGTTGACGTGATCATTGGGGTGCACCGCAGTCTTGCCGGCCTTGCCGGCACGATTGGCCAGAGTGGCGATGACCTCGTTGGCATTCATGTTCGAGGAAGTGCCCGAACCAGTCTGGTAGACATCGATCGGGAACTGCGCATCCCAGTTGCCGGCAGCCACTTCGGCGGCAGCGGTCTGGATGGCCTTGGCCACGGTCTTCGGCAGATGGCCCAGCTCGGCGTTGACGCCGGCAGCAGCGCCCTTGACCAGGCCCAGTGCACGGATGAAACCGCGCGGCATGCGCTGGCCCGACACCGGGAAATTCTGCACGGCACGCTGGGTCTGCGCGCCCCACAGGGCATCGGCAGGCACCTGCAGTTCGCCCATGCTGTCATGTTCGATCCGGAATCCCGGGGTGGCACCCTTGCTTGCAGCTTTGCTCATTGCATCAACTCCGCACTACTTCAGTTGGGGAAAGGGAAGCGGCGGCTGGCAGGATGTCGCTTCCCGGGCTGGCGGCTGCGCCAACGATACTCCCTTGCCCGCAGCGTGGGATGACGAGGACGGGCCAGATCGTTTCATCCGCAGGGCCGTTCTGCACGCGCAGGAGGTGGTGCCGGCCGCTGGCCGACACGCCATGGAATCGTGGGCCGGGCCTGGTCGCCGGCCAGCGGCCGGCACTCCCTCGCCGGCACGTCGTAGAATATGGCCCCCGCCGCTCGCCCCAGCCCTGCCGACATGTCCGATTCCGCCCTGCTCGCCCTGTCCCCGCTCGATGGCCGCTATGCCGGCAAGGTCGACGCCCTGCGCCCGATCTTCTCCGAGTACGGCCTGATCAAGGCCCGCATCACGGTCGAAGTGGAGTGGCTGCTGGCCCTGGCCGCCGAGCCGGGCATCGTCGAACTGGCCCCGTTCTCCGACGCCGCCGTCGCCCGCCTACGCGCGCTGGCCGCTGGCTTCAGCCCGGCCCAGGCCGCGCGCGTGAAGGAAATCGAGCGCACCACCAACCATGACGTCAAGGCGGTGGAGTACTTCATCAAGGAACAGCTGAAGGACGACGCCGAGCTGGCCCCGGCGCTGGAATTCGTGCATTTCGCCTGCACCAGCGAAGACATCAACAACCTCAGCTACGGGCTGATGCTGGAACAGGCGCGCCGCGAGGTGCTGCTGCCGACCCTGGACGGCATCGCCAGCACCCTGCGCACCCTGGCCCACGCCCAGGCCGGCCAGCCGATGCTGTCGCGCACCCACGGCCAGACCGCCTCGCCGACCACTCTGGGCAAGGAGCTGGCCAACGTGGTCGCGCGCCTGGAGCGCCAGCGCAAGCAGGTCGCCGCCGTCGAACTGACCGGCAAGATCAACGGCGCAGTCGGCAACTACAACGCCCACATCGCCAGCTACCCGGACGTGGACTGGCCGGCCTTCGCCGAGCGCTTCGTGACCGGCCTGGGCCTGGTGTTCAACCCGTACACCACGCAGATCGAGCCGCACGACAACATCGCCGAGATCGGCGATGCCGCACGCCGCGCCAACATCATCCTGATCGACCTGGCCCGTGACATCTGGGGCTACGTCTCGCTGGGCTACTTCAAGCAGCGTCTGAAGGAAGGCGAAGTCGGCTCGTCGACGATGCCGCACAAGGTCAACCCGATCGACTTCGAGAATGCGGAAGGCAATTTCGGCATCGCCAACGCGCTGTTCGAGCACTTCAGCGCGAAGCTGCCGATCAGCCGCTGGCAGCGTGACCTGACCGACTCCACCGTGCTGCGTGCGCTGGGCACCGCGTTCGGCCACAGCCAGGTGGCGCTGGATTCGCTGGCCAAGGGCCTGGGCAAGCTGGAAGTGAACCCGCAGCGCCTGGACGCTGATCTGGACGCGGCCTGGGAAGTGCTGGCCGAAGCCGTGCAGACGGTGATGCGCCGCCATGGCCTGCCGAACCCGTACGAGCAGCTGAAGGCGCTGACCCGTGGCCAGGGCATCACCGCCGAGTCGATGCGTGCGTTCGTGCAGGGGCTGGAGCTGCCGGCGGATGCGAAGCAGCGTCTGCTGGACATGACCCCGGGCAGCTACACGGGTCTGGCCGAGTCGCTGGCGAAGAAGATCTAAGGGGTTTCCTTTTGCGGCGGCGGCCGCGGGCGCTGCCTGCGGCAGGCAACGGCAACGGCAACTTCAACGTCAAGAGCGGCTCTGGATTGCTGCTAGCGGGGCGGGTCGGGATGGGCCAGCGGGACACGCCGTAAACCCATCCATGGGGGCTCGATGGCGCCATCCATGGCGCCAACGGTCCCGCTGGCCCATCCCGACCCACCTCTGACAGATTTCCGGTGACGGATCGAAGAGCATTGGGTTGTCGGGACGGAATTTGAAAGAGGGACGCGGCTTCGCCGCGTCCCTCTTTTGTTTGTCCGATGGGGTCAGGAGCATGAGCAAGCGCAGCGCGCGGCCCGCTCTTGCCTTTGATTTTCTTCTTCCATTCCGTGGCGGGCCGCGCAGGAAACTGTCAGGGGCCGGGCGGGGTGGATTCGCGGGACCGTTGGCGCCATGGATGGCGCCATCGAGCCCCCATGGACGGGTTTACGGCGTGTCCCGCGAACCCACCCCGCCCGGCCCAGCCCATGAAGCGAGCGCTTTACGCGACCAGACCCCGCCACGAGGGGCTCAGCCGTTGGCCGGAACCCCCGCGACAAACCCGCGCACGTGCGCAATCCCCACGAACGTCGGACAATGGAGACCTTGGCGGCCCGCCGCGCCGCCCCTCCCGCTTTCCGCTGCAAGGATTCCCCCATGGCCGCCCGCAAGTCCTCCGCCCCCCTGATCGAAGTCACCGCCCGCCCCGGCCAGCCGCTGGGCATGGCGCCGGCCACCTTCCTGCGCGACTTCTGGCAGAAGCGCCCGCTGCTGATCCGCAACGCCTTCCCGGACTTCCAGACCCCGGTACAGCCGGAAGACCTGGCCGGGCTGGCCTGCGAGGAAGGCGTGCTGGCGCGCCTGATCGAGCACGACAAGGCCCAGGATGGCTGGCGCGTGCGCACCGGCCCGTTCCAGGAAGACATCTTCCCCGCCCTGCCCGACCACGACTGGACCCTGCTGGTGCAGGACGTGGACAAGTGGGACCCGGACGTGCGCGCCTTGATCGAGCACTTCAGCTTCCTGCCGCGCTGGCGCATGGATGACGTGATGATCAGCTTCGCCGCCACCGGCGGCTCGGTCGGCGCCCATGTCGACCAGTACGACGTGTTCCTGCTGCAGGCCCATGGCCACCGCCGCTGGCAGATCGATGCCAGCGAATCGATCAAGGGCAAGCAGCCGCCGCTGGGCTTCCGCCCGGACGTGGAGCTGAAGCTGCTGAAGGTGTTCAAGCCGACCCACGACTGGGTGCTGGCACCGGGCGACATGCTGTACCTGCCGCCGAACGTGCCGCACCACGGCGTGGCCGAAGATCCCTGCCTGACCTTCTCGTTCGGCATGCGCGCACCGGCCTCGGCCGAGCTGATCAGCGACTACCTGGACACCCTGATCGCCGATGCCGACGAGAACATCCGCTACCAGGATGCCGACCTGAAGGTGCCGGCCGACCCGAACGAGATCGACACGGTGGCGATGGCGCGGGTGATCACCGCGCTCAATGCCATCCGCATGAACGACCCGGACAAGCTGGGCGACTGGTTCGGCCGTTTCATCACCACCTACCGTGCAGCGGGCGAAGTGATGGCCCATCAGGCCGCGCCGGCACCGGAGGAAGTGGTCCAGGCGCTGGCCTCCGGCCTGCTGCTGCAGCGCCACCCGTGGGCGCGCCTGGCCTGGCGCCGGGCCAAGCGCGGCGCCAGCCTGTACGTCAGCGGCCAGGACTTCGCGCTGCCAGTGAAGGACGCGCAGCGCCTGGCTGGCGCCGAACAGCTCGATGCCGCCGCTTATCGCGGCCTGTCCGACAAGGGCCGGGCCGTGGTCCAGCAGCTGCTGATCGGTGGTGTGTTCCAGCTGATCGACCCGAATGAGGTATACGAGGCCGAAGACGAGGAAGACGGCGAGGATGCCGTGGTGCTCGGCGAGGTCGTCGAAGGCCGTGACCGCGTGGATGCGATCGACGCCGACGCAGTGTCCGACGATGTCCACTCCGTGACCGTGCACGACGACGGTATCGAGGTCATCGTCAACTTCGAGGACGACGACGAAGACGACAGCACCGGCCGGGCCTGAGCCTTCACCATGATCCGGGTCCAGCAGGTCAGCCACGCCGACGCCCACGTTGCCATCCACGACGTGCGCCAACGCGTGTTCGTGCAGGAACAGGGCATCGCCGCCGAACTGGAACGCGATGCGCTGGACCCGGTCAGTGCCCATGTGCTGGCGCTGGACAGTGACAACCAGCCGGTCGGCACCGGCCGGCTGGCCCCGGACGGTCGCATCGGCCGCATGGCCGTGCTGGCCAGCCATCGCAGCAACGGAGTCGGCGAGGCCCTGCTGGCGGCACTGGTCGAAGCCGGGCGCCAGCTCGGCCTGGCCGAACTGCACCTGCACGCCCAGCTGCCCGCCCGCGATTTCTATGCACGCCAGGGCTTCCTGCCCGAGGGCGAGGTGTTCGAGGAAGCCAGCATCGGCCACCAGGAGATGCGCCGCCGGCTGGGCGCGGCCAGCGCCATCGACAGCCGCGCCGAGGCGGTGGCGATCACCACGGCCATCATCCACCGCGCCCGTCGCCAGCTGTGGCTGCACAGCCGCCAGCTGGACCCCGGACTGCTTGACGCGCCCCCGGTACAGGCCGCCCTGCGCCGCTTCGTCACCGCCCGCCACGACAAGCAGCTGCGGGTGATCGTGCACGATGCCGCTGCGATCGCCGCTGCCGGCGCGCCGCTGCTGGCCCTGGCCCAGCGCCTGCCAAGCGTGATCCAGTTCCGCGAGGTGACCGATCCGGTCGACCGCGCGCTGGCCTCGGCCTGCCTGCTCAACGATGCGGGCGACTTCTACTTTCGTCTGATCGGCCACCGCCTCGACGGCGAGGCCGGCATCGCGCTGCCGGCACGTTCGCAGCCGTTCGAGCAGCAATTGCAGCGCGTCTGGGACCGTTCGCGCGATTGCAGCGAACTGCGTGCGCTCGGCATCTGAGCGCGCGCCACCGCGCCAACCTGTCTGGGAGCGGCACCGGGGGACGCACGATGCCTCGGGTGGTGCCCCTTCGTGTCCGGTTGGGGGTACAATTTGGCTGTTTGAACGCGCCCGTGCATGGCTATTCATCTTCGTGCCGGGTCCTTCTGAAGCCATACCCCACAAAGCGAATCAGCACCCTCCATCGTGGACAATCAACTGAAGCAGTTTGCGCAATCTTCGCAACTCGCCGGCGGCAACGCCTCCTATGTCGAGGACCTGTACGAGCAGTACCTGGTCTCCCCGGATAGTGTCGATCCCAAATGGAAAACCTACTTCGACGGCTTCAAGGGCCGCGAAGCAGGTGACATCCCGCACTCGGCCGTCATCTCCCACATCGCGGACGCGGCCAAGGATGCGCTGAAAGCCGGCACCGGCAGCGGTGCGGGCGACGAGCGTGAGCGCAATGTCGGTCGCCTGATCACTGCCTACCGCTCGCGTGGCCACCTGGACGCCCGCCTCGATCCGCTGGGCCTGGCCGCGCCGGTCAACACCCCGGACCTGGGCCTGCCGTTCCACAGCCTGTCCGATGGCGACCTCAACAGCGAGTTCAGCACCGGCGGCGTCGGCGGCCAGCCGCGCATGAAGCTGCGCGACCTGCTGGCGCGCCTGAAGGCGACCTACACCGGTTCGATCGGTGCAGAGTTCATGCACATCTCCGAGGTCGAGCAGCGCCAGTGGATCTACAAGAAGCTGGAACTGGCCGGTGGCAACTACCAGCTGGACGCTGACACCCAGCGCCGCACCCTGGAGCGCCTGACCGCGGCCGAAGGCCTGGAACGCTACCTGCACACCAAGTACGTCGGCCAGAAGCGCTTCTCGCTGGAAGGCGGCGACTCGCTGATCCCGATGATGGACACCATCATCCGCAGCGCCGGCAAGGATGGCGTCAAGGACGTGGTGATCGGCATGGCCCACCGCGGCCGCCTGAACGTGCTGGTCAACACCCTGGGCAAGAACCCGCGCAAGCTGTTCGACGAGTTCGAAGGCAAGTTCGAGCACGACGAGCACGCCTCGGCCGGCGACGTGAAGTACCACATGGGCTTCTCGGCCGACGTGTCCACCGAAGGTGGCCCGGTGCACCTGGCGCTGGCGTTCAACCCGTCGCACCTGGAAATCGCCGATCCGGTCGTGGCCGGTTCCGTGCGTTCGCGCCAGGAGCGCCGCAAGGACACCGCGCGCAAGCAGGTCATGCCCATCCTGATCCACGGCGACGCGGCCTTCTCCGGCCAGGGCGTGGTCATGGAGCTGTTCCAGATGTCGCAGGCCCGCGGCTTCGCCGTCGGCGGCACCGTGCACATCGTGGTCAACAACCAGGTCGGCTTCACCACCTCCAACCCGCTGGATACGCGTTCCACGCGCTATGCCACCGACGTGGCGAAGATGATCGCCGCCCCGGTGCTGCACGTGAACGGCGATGATCCGGAAGCCGTGGTGTTCGCCGCGCAGCTGGCCTTCGAGTTCCGCCAGACGTTCGCCAAGGACGTGGTCATCGACCTGATGTGCTACCGCCGCTGGGGCCACAACGAGGCCGACGAGCCGGCGATCACCCAGCCGCTGATGTACCAGGTGATCCGCAAGCACGCCACCACCCGTGAGATGTACGCCGAGCAGCTGGAAAAGGCGGGCGTGATCGCCGCCGGTGCCGGCAAGGCGATGGTCGATGCCTACCGCGAGAAGCTGGACGCCGGTGAAGTGACCACCGAGCTGGCCAAGGTCGAGAAGACGCCGCCGAGCAGCCCGCTGTTCGTCGATTGGCCGAAGCTGCTGGAAGGCAAGCTGTCCGATCCGGTCTCGACCAAGGTCGAGAAGAACAAGCTGGTCGAGCTGGCCAAGCTGATCAACACCGTGCCGGACGAAGTGCAGCTGCACTCGCGCGTGGCCAAGGTCTACGACGACCGCCGCAAGATGGCTGCCGGCGAGATCCCGGGTGACTGGGGCTTTGCCGAGAACCTGGCCTACGCCACGCTGCTGGACGAAGGCAGTGCCCTGCGCCTGGTCGGCCAGGACGTGGGCCGCGGTACGTTCACGCACCGCCACGCGATCCTGCACGACCAGAAGACCGACAACTACTACATGCCGCTGCGGCAGCTGGTGGATTCGCCGGAGAAGGCCACCGTCATCGATTCGCTGCTGAGCGAAGAAGCGGTGATGGCCTACGAGTACGGCTTCTCCACCACCGATCCGAACACGCTGTGCATCTGGGAAGGCCAGTTCGGCGACTTCGCCAACGGTGCCCAGGTCGTCATCGACCAGTTCATCGCCGCCGGTGAAGCAAAGTGGGGCCGCATCTCCGGCCTGACCCTGCTGCTGCCGCATGGCTATGAAGGTCAGGGCCCGGAACACAGCTCGGCGCGCCTGGAGCGCTTCCTGCAGCTGTGCGCGCTGGAGAACATGCTGGTGGTGGTGCCGTCGACCCCGGCACAGGCCTTCCACATGCTGCGTCGCCAGCAGCACCTGACCACCCGCAAGCCGCTGGTGGTGATGTCGCCGAAGTCGCTGCTGCGCCACAAGCTGGCCGTGTCGACCCTGGACGAGCTGGCCAACGGCGAGTTCCAGCACCTGATCGGCGACGCCAATGCGGACGCCAAGAAGGTCAAGCGCGTGGTGCTGTGCTCGGGCAAGGTCTACTACGACCTGCTGGAAGACCAGACCAAGCGTGGCCAGGACGACGTGGCGATCATCCGCGTGGAGCAGCTGTATCCGTTCCCGCGTGCGCTGCTGGCTGCCGAACTGAAGAAGTACGGCAAGGCCACCGACGTGGTGTGGACGCAGGAAGAACCGCAGAACCAGGGTGCGTGGTACCAGATCCGCCACCACCTGCAGTTCTGCCTGGCCGATGGCCAGAACCTGCACTACGCCGGTCGCGCACGTTCGGCTTCGCCGGCTGCCGGTCACATGGCTGACCACGTCCGCGAACAGCAGCAGCTGGTCGCCGATGCACTGGTCAACCCGTTCAACGACACGTTCGCTGAATAATCCTCCCCCTATTTAGAAGACAAACCAGGAAGCTCCCGCAATGGCCACCGAAGTCAAAGCCCCGGTACTGCCCGAATCCGTCGCCGACGGCACCATCGCCACCTGGCACAAGAAGGTGGGCGACGCCGTCAAGCGCGACGAAAACCTGCTTGACCTGGAAACCGACAAGGTCGTCCTGGAAGTGCCGTCGCCGGTCGACGGCGTGCTCAAGGAAATCAAGTTCGCCGAAGGCTCGACCGTGACCTCCAGCCAGGTCGTGGCGATCATCGAAGAAGGTGCCGTCGCTGCCGCCCCGGCCCCGGCCGCTGAAGCCGCTCCGGCTGCAGCCGCTGCCCCGGCCGCCGCTGCCCCGGCCGCTGCCGCCGCTCCGGCCCCGGCTGCCAAGTCGGCCGCCGACGCGCTGCCGCCGGGCGCCCGCTTCACCGCCATCACCGAAGGCGTGAACCCGGCCGACGTCGACGGCACCGGCCGTCGCGGCGCGGTGACCAAGGAAGACATCGTCAACTTCGCCCGCAACGGCGGCGCCGGCAAGGCCGGTGGCGCACGTCCGGAAGAACGCGTGCCGATGACCCGCATCCGCAAGCGCATCGCCGAGCGCCTGATGGAGTCGAAGAACTCCACCGCCATGCTGACCACCTTCAACGAAGTCGACCTGTCCAAGGTCTCGGCGGCGCGCAAGGAACTGCAGGACGAGTTCGTCAAGGCACACGGCATCAAGCTGGGCTTCATGAGCTTCTTCGTGAAGGCCGCCGCCAACGCGCTGCAGCGCTTCCCGCTGGTCAACGCCTCGATCGACGGCGACGACATCATCTACCACGGCTACTCGGACATCTCGATCGCTGTGTCGACCGAGAAGGGCCTGGTCACGCCGGTGCTGCGCAACGTCGAGCGCATGTCGTTCGCCGACATCGAGAAGACCATCGCCGACTACGCCAAGAAGGCCCGTGACGGCAAGCTGAGCCTGGAAGAACTGCAGGGCGGCACCTTCACCGTGACCAACGGCGGCACCTTCGGTTCGCTGCTGTCGACCCCGATCATCAACCCGCCGCAGAGCGCCATCCTGGGCATGCATGCCATCAAGGAGCGTCCGATCGCCCAGAACGGCCAGGTCGTGATCGCGCCGATGATGTACCTGGCGCTGTCGTACGACCACCGCATCATCGACGGCAAGGACTCGGTGCAGTTCCTGGTGGACATCAAGAACCAGCTGGAAAACCCGGGCCGCATGCTGTTCGGCCTGTAAGAAACCTCCCGCCCCTCCGCGCCTGCGCGGAGGGGTTCTGGTAATGCATCAAGGAATAATTCAATGGCTGAACAATTCGACGTCGTCGTCATCGGTGCCGGCCCGGCCGGTTACCACGCTGCCATCCGCGCGGCCCAGCTGGGCCTGAAGACCGCCTGCATCGACGCAGCGCTGGGCAAGGACGGCAAGCCGGCCCTCGGCGGCACCTGCCTGCGCGTGGGCTGCATCCCGTCCAAGGCGCTGCTGGATTCCTCGCGCCAGTTCTGGAACATGGGCCACATCTTTGGCGACCACGGCATCAGCTTCAAGGATGCCAAGATCGACGTCGAGGCGATGGTTGGCCGCAAGGACAAGATCGTCAAGCAGTTCACTGGCGGCATCGGCATGCTGTTCAAGGCCAACAAGGTCGCTGCCTACTACGGTTTCGGCGAACTGCAGCCGGGCAACGTGGTCAAGGTCACCCAGCATGACGGTTCCATCGTCGAGCTGAAGGGCACCAACGTCATCATCGCGGCCGGTTCGGATTCGATCGAACTGCCGTTCGCCAAGTTCGACGGCGACACCATCGTCGACAACGTCGGCGGCCTGGACTTCACCGAAGTGCCGAACCGCCTGGCGGTAATCGGCGCCGGCGTGATCGGCCTGGAACTGGGCAGCGTGTGGAAGCGCCTGGGCGCTGAAGTCACCATCCTGGAAGCACTGCCGGAGTTCCTGGCCGTGGCCGACGCCGAAGTGGCCAAGACCGCTGCCAAGGAATTCAAGAAGCAGGGCCTGGACATCCGCCTCGGTGCCAAGGTCTCCAAGACCGAGATCACCGGCAAGGGCAAGAAGAAGGAAGTCGTTGTCACCTACACCGACAGCGAAGGCGAAAAGACCCTGACCGTGGACAAGCTGCTGGTGGCCGTCGGCCGTCGCGCCGCCACCAAGGGCCTGCTGGCCGAAGGTACCGGCGTCAAGATCAACGAGCGTGGCCAGATCGAAGTCGACGCGCACTGCCACACCGGCGTCAACGGCGTGTGGGCGGTCGGCGACTGCGTGCGCGGCCCGATGCTGGCCCACAAGGGCTTCGAGGAAGGCATCGCGGTGGCCGAGCTGATCGCCGGCCTGCCGGGCCACGTCAACTTCGACACCATCCCGTGGGTCATCTACACCGAGCCGGAACTGGCCTGGGTCGGCAAGACCGAAGCCCAGCTGAAGGCCGAAGGCATTCCGTACAAGGCCGGCAGCTTCCCGTTCGCCGCCAACGGCCGTGCCGTGGCGATGATCGAGCCGGCGGGCTTCGTGAAGATCCTGGCCCATGCCGAAACCGATCGCATCCTCGGCATGCACCTGGTCGGCGCCAACGTCTCCGAACTGGTGCACGAAGGCGTGCTGACCATGGAGTTCAGCGGCTCGGCCGATGACCTGGCCCGCATCTGCCACGCCCACCCGTCGCTGTCGGAAGTGATCCACGACGCGGCGATGGCGGTCAGCAAGCGCGCCATCCACAAGGCGAACTGATCGACCTTCCGGGTGGGTGCCGACCGTTGGTCGGTACTCCCCTGCAAACAAAAACCCCGCCCCGGCGGGGTTTTTTGTTGCCTGCAACGAACGGCGCCGCATGACTTGACGCTGCAATACTGCGGTTCAATGATCGCCATATCTACCCAAGGAAGGAACGCCATGCGATCGATCCCCCTCGCCCGCACATCGCGCACGGCCGCCCTGATGTTGATGGCCGCACTTGTTCCGCTGTTGGCCTGCGCAGCCGAACCGCTCGAAGGCGACTACCGCAGAGCCCCGGTCCAGCCGGTCGAGGTGAGCCCGCTCGGCGCCAACCAGATCAGGATCCGCTACAGCATGCCGGGCGAAACCCTGTTCCACTCACCCGGGGTCGATTACAGGTCCGCCGACGGCATCCTGCAGGTCGCCATCCGCCGCTGCGGCGTCAAGGACAGCGGCTGTACCGCCATGGCCAAGGCCACCGCGCCCAAAGGCAACCCGTGGCGTCCGGAGGTCGTGCTGCCCTACCGCGGCGAGAAGATCATGATGATGTACAGCGATGGCCAGCAGCAGGTCGTTCCTGCATCGCCGGCAGCGGGCTCACGCTGATCCGGACGCACTGCCCGCAACGGCCGTAGCCAGCTCCTGCATGAAGACCTGCGTAGCGCGCGATGCGCGACCCACCTGCGAACTGACCAGGCCAAACACGCGGCGGATGGCCGGCTTCACTGGCAGCACGCGCAGGCCGTGCAGATCATCCGGCAACGTCGATTCCGGCACCAGCGAGACCCCCAGTCCCTCACGGGCCAGCACGCACGCGCTGGCCCAGTCGCGCACGGACACTCTTACGTCGCTCAGCTGTAGACCGGCGTCCGCCATCAGGCGCTGACCGTTCACCGCACAGCCCCCTGTTGCGAGGATGAAGGGCTCGGCCGCCAACTCGCTCAGCGCCACCCCGCTTCCCGTGGCGCGACGCCCCAGCGGATGCGCCTGCGCAAGCACCGCCATCCACCCATCGCTGCCCAGCATCAATGGGGCGCGATCGGCAGCGGGATTCATCACCACCCCGGCGTCGACCGTGCCCGATTCAAGCCAGCGCTCGACCTCCTCGTCCGTACCCTCCACGATCACCACCTCGATGCCCGGGTGGCGGCGCTGGAAGTCACGCAGCAGCGCAGGCAGCACGCTGGAAACGAGCGACGGGAAGGTCGCCAGGCGGACGCGTGCGCCACTGAGCCCATGGCTGTCATCGGCCAGCGCGCGGATCGCCTGCAGGCCGCCCAGCATGATGCGCGCGTGTTCGATCACCCGCTGCCCGAGCGCGGTGATCTCCACCCGGCGCCGCTCGCGCACGAACACCGCAAACCCCAGGGAGGACTCCAGCTGCGCCAGGGCCTGGCTGGCACCGGACTGGCTGATGCCGACGCGATCAGCGCCACGCGAGATGGTTCCCTCGTCAGCCACCGCAACCAGCAGGCGCCAATGGGCAAGATTCATCATGACTGGCAGTAGCCCAGCTTATGGCAAGAAAATCGAAGATTGATTTTACCGGATACCGCTCGCACCGCAGACTGCCTCGCATCGGCTGGCCCAGCCGTCCTTTCCCCCTCGAGACCGTCCATGAAGCTGTACTACGCGCCCTACACCTGCTCGCTGTCGCCCCATATCGTGCTGCGTGAGCTCGGCCTGCCCTTTGAGCTGATCAAGGTCGACAACGCCACCAAACAGACCGCCGATGGCCGCGATTTCCGCACCATCAACCGCAAAGGCTATGTCGCGGCGCTGGAACTGGATGACGGGCAGGTGCTGACCGAAGGCCCGGCCATCGTCCAGTACCTGGCCGACCTGAAACCCGGATGCGCGCTGGCGCCGCCCGCCGGCAGCTGGGAGCGGGTGCGACTGCAGGAGTGGTTGAACTTCGTGACCAGCGAGATCCACGCCGGCTCGGCGCCGCTGTTCAACGCCGATCTGCCGGAAGCGGCCAAGGCCTTCTTCCGGCAGAAGCTGTTCAAGCGCTTCGACCTGCTGCAGGACACGCTGGCAACGCAGGACTTCCTGACGGGACCGGACTTCAGCGTTGCTGATGCCTATCTTTTCACGGTGCTCGGCTGGTGCCGCCTCTTCTCCATCGATCTGGCGGCGTGGCCGGCGCTGCCTGCCTACCTCCGCAGGATCAACGCGCGACCGGCCGTGCAGGCGGCGCTGCGTGCCGAGGCAGCATGAGGTGGAGCCGAGCATGGGCTCGGCTCTACACCTTCCCAGTGGGCTTCTTCGGCGGATCCTCACAGACCCTGTGCTGCACAACCGTATCGCCGACCTTCCATTCCTTCGCGACCCTGCAGCGCTCCTTGGCTTTCGGCACAGAGACCGCTGCAGCGTTCGCCTCATCGGCAGCGGCGGTCTGCTGGCGTTCCAGCCACACCGAGGGCGGCGCTGGAGGTGCGGCCAGTACCGGGGCCGCCAACAGGGCCAGACCGACCAGCAGCACCCTCCTCATGCGGGAACCACCCGACCACCGAGCAACCGCGCCGGCAGCATGAACAGCGCGCGCAGGAAGGCGAACAGCGCCGAGAAGGTGATGCCGACCAGGCGGAACGGCAGGCTCAGCAGCCAGACGAACGGCCAGGCGATCAGGGCGAGGATCGCCAGCGGCCAGCACAGCACGAACAACAGGCACCACACACCGAGCGCGAACAGGGTCTTCATCACGGTCTCCTTGTGGCGGCACCTTGCCGCCTGCAGACACCTTGGCGCCCCGCCCTGGCCGCCCGCAAACGGTTTGCGACGAAACCGGGCTGGGGGCGATGAAACCGGTGGTGGGGAAACCGGAGATTGATCAGGTTGCCGGCCAGCGGCCGGCACTACCGAATGGATTCACACCGGGACTGCGCCCGGGCGGCCGTGGGTCACCTGGAAGCGCGCCGCGGTGCGCACCGTCGCATCCGCACGCAGCACACTGTCAGCGAAGCGCAGTTCGGCGTCCACGGTCTGCCGGTTCAGCTGCAGCTTCCACCAGCCGCGGCGGTCGCCGTCGAAATAGCGGATATGCGGGTTCTGCGCTATCGACGGCCCGTAGTACGGCCCGTACGGCGTGTCGTCGCCACCACTGCTGATCGCCGGGGCGATGAATTCAGTGGCCACGACCGGCGCACTGGCCGCGTCGAAATCCAGCTTCAGGTCGTTGACGAAGGTCGAATGCCAGTCACCGCCGAGAACAATGGCATTACCCTGCCCGCCCGCCTGCATCGCCTGCAGCAGCCGGTTGCGTGCGGCGGGATAGCCATCCCAGGCATCATTCCAGAAGCGCTCGCGCGGCGTGCCACCGTCCAGCCGCAGCTGCGCCATCAGCAGCTGCTGCACCACCACGTTCCAGCGCGTGGCCTGCGCGGCGGCCATCGACTGCGTGAACCACGCCTCCTGACCCACGCCCAGCATGCTCATGCGCGGATCGAGAGCCGCTTCGCAGCGAGGTGACTCACCCACACCGCAAGGATTGGCCGGGCGGAACTGGCGGCAGTCCAGCAGCGTCAGCTGCGCCAGATCGCCGTAGCGCAGACGCCGGTGCACGCGCAGGCCACCATTGCCCGCAGGCGTGCTGCGCATCGGCAGATGTTCGTAGAACGCGCGGTAGGCCACCGCGCGCCGCACGATGAAGTCTTCCGTCGATACCCCGGGCTTCTCCGGATGGATGCCGGAGTAATCGTTCTGTACCTCGTGGTCGTCCCAGATCACCGCGAAGGCGTGCGCGGCATGCGCCGCCTGCAGATCCGGATCGAGCTTGTACAGCGCGTACTGGTCACGGTAGCGCTCCAGGCTCACCGTCTCGCCACTGAAACGCGCCGCGTCCAGCGTGCTGCCACGCGCGTTCTGCAGCGGGCTGTATTCGTACAGGTAATCGCCGGCATGCAGCACCAGGTCGACATCGCTCTGCGCGATATCGCGCAGCACCGGGTAGTAGCCACTGTTCCAGGCCTGGCAGGTGCACAGTGCCAGCCGCAGCTGCTGCAGCTGTGTGTCCAGCAGCGGCGCGGTGCGGAAGTGGCCGACCGCGCTTTCCTCATCGCCATCGCATGCGAAGCGGTAATAGTAGTCGCGGCCGGGACGCAGGCCGCTGACCTCCACATGCACCGAATGGGCCAGCTCCGGCACCGCGGCAGCCACACCGCGCTGCACCAGCCGGCGCATGCCGGGGTCTTCGGCCACGAACCAGCGCACCGGTACCGCCCGCGACGGCATGCCGCCGCCGTTGAGCGGGTCCGGCGCCAGCCGCGTCCACAACACGGCCCCCTGCGGATCCGGATCGCCGGCGGCGATACCAAGGGTGAACGGATCACGGCCGAGCCGCGGCCGTGGGCCAGCCGTGGCCAGCCCCGGCATCGCCGCCAGCGCGATCGCCGCCCCCGTGCCCTGCCACGCCATGCGCAGCAGGCGACGACGGCGTTCCGGATCGACAGGCCCGCGCATCAGAAGCGCACGGTTGCGGTAGCCATTACCTGGCGCGGCGCACCGACCTGCATGGTCGCCAGGCTGCGGGTCGGGTCGGCGGCGTAGGTGCCGTTGGTGTTGATCGAGGACAGGTAGCGCTTGTCGGTCAGGTTGGTCAGGTTCAACGCCACGGTCAGGTTCTGCGCCGGGCCGAGCTTGCCGAAGTCATAGGCCACGGAGGCATTGACCAGCCAGTAGCTCGGCACTGACACGTCGTTGGTGTAGGTCACGTAACGTTTGCCGACGTGGTTGGCCGACAGGCGCATGTCCCACGGGCCCGGGGTCCAGGCCAGGGTGCTGGCGAACATCCATTCCGGGGTGTCGACGGTCTTCTTGCCGCGGGTCGGCACCACGCCATTGTTCACGTAGTCGTTGTCATAGGTGCTGTCATTCCAGGACAGCGCGTTGGACCACGACAGGTCCTGCATCGGCTTCAGCTGCAGCGTCGCCTCGGCGCCACGGCTGGTCACCGAACCGACGTTGGAGAACAGCGCCGGGCAACCGAGGATGCCCACGCACTGTGCGATCGCCAGCAGGCGGTTGTCGAACTTGACGTCGTACACCGCAACCGAGGCTTCATAGCCACGGCCGTAGCCACGCCAACCCAGCTCGATCGTGCGCGACTGTTCCGGCTTCAGGTTCTGCGCGCTGGCATCGAAGGCGGCCTGCGGCACGTTGAACGGACTGCCCACGCCCAGTGCATAGGCCGCGATGTTCTTGGCGAACGAACCAAAGATCTCGTTGCCTTCGTTGAGCTTGAAGTTGAAGCCGGCCTGCGGCAGGAAGCCCTTCTTCGAGGTCAGGCTGCTGTTGTTGGCATAGCTGCCCAGCGGCGTGCGCACGCTGGTGCGGGTGTGCGGCGACTTCGCACCGATGTCGATGGTCAGCCGGTCATCGAACAGGCGGAAGCGGTCCTGCACGTAGAACTGGCGGGTGATGGTGGTGTAGCGCTGGTGCCACACGCGCTGGTCCGGGTTGCGCAGGAAGAAGTCGTCGGTGATCGGGCCGTCGATGTAGTAGAAGTTGCGCTGCACGCTGTGGCCGTTGTCCTCGTACCAGAGACCCGCTTCCAGTTCGTGGCCACCGACGTTCCAGGTGAATGCCGAGGTCACGCCGGTACGGTCGATCGCGTACTCGGTGGTGCGGATCGAGATCGGGATCTCGCGGCTGGTGCCCGGGTTGGACGGATTGGACGGGCTGAACCAGTGGCCCTGGCCACGGTTGCTGTGGTTGTAGACGTTGACCTTCAGCCGCATCGACTCGTTCAGGCCGAAATCGCCGGCGATGCTGGACAGGTCATCGTTGCGCAGGCCGTGGCCGGAGTAGTACGCGTCCCACGGGCTGTTGACGCCGCCACTGAATTTCCCGCGTGCCGCGGCGACGGCGCGATCCCAGTCCGGCGCGTAGTTGTCCCAGTCCCAGCCGAGGCGATCAATCATCTCCAGCGACAGGTCCTGGTAGTCCGCCTCGACACGGCGCGAGGCGTTGAACAACGCGGTGATCCTGCTGTCCGTTCCGAAGTTGTAGGTGGCCTTGCCATTGAACTGCTTCAGCTCCTGCGAGCCCTTGCCCTTCCACTTGTCACCTTCCGAATACACGCCGGACAGGTAGGCAGCAAAGCCCTGGTGCTCACCTGTCTCCAGGCGTGCATAGCTGCGGCGCGCACTGTCGCTGCCGAAGCCCTGCGCCAGCACCACCCCGTACTCGGTGGACGGATCGATCGAATAGAACTGGAACACGCCGCCGAGGTTGCTGGTGGACGGCGTGCCGAGCGCGCCGATGCCGGTGGATACTTCGGCACCGCCCAGGTTCTCGCTGATCACGGCACGGCTGATGTGCAGGCCGTTGCTGTTGCCATAGGCCATGTTGCCCAGCGGAATGCCATCGAGCGTATAGCCCAGGCGGTTCTGGTTGAAACCACGCAGGCTGATGGTGGTGGACCATTCGTAGGCGCCGGTGGCATCGGCCGACTCGAAGTGCACGCCCGGCTTGCTGGCCAGCAACTTCAGCGGATTGGCACCGGGCGGCAGGATCTTCATGTCCTCGGCGGTCACGCGCTGCACCTGGCGGGCTTCACCGCGGCCGATCACCGAGATCGAATCGAGGGTGGTGGCCGACGGCGCGTCGGTGGCGGGGGCGGTTTCAGCGGCAGCCAGCGACGGCAGCGAAGCACAGACCAGCAGGGCCAGCAGATTGCGGCGAAGCGGAGCGTGGGACGGCATGGAGGCGGATTCCTTGGGCACGCTGGACGCCGAAGGGCGGCGTCGAAGGGCAGCAGCGGCGGAATCGTAGAAGCGTCGCGTTACATGTCATTTACACGCCACATACGGAATTTTGGCGTTTCGGATGGTTTACCGGCCGTGGGGTGGTTGCCGGCCAGCGGCCGGCACTACGGTTACTCGAACGAGCCGACCGAATCGTGGGCCAGGTTGTCGAAGCGGGTGTACTCGCCGAAGAACTTCAGCTTGCACGAACCGGTCGGGCCACCACGGTGCTTGCCGATGATGATCTCGGCCAGGCCCTTGTCCGGCGAATTTTCCTTGTTGTAGTAATCATCGCGGTAGATGAACACGATCATGTCCGCGTCCTGCTCGATTGCGCCCGATTCGCGAAGGTCGGCCATCACCGGGCGCTTGTCGGTACGCGTTTCCAGCGAGCGGTTGAGCTGGGACAGCGCGATCACCGGCACGTTCAGTTCCTTGGCCAGTCCCTTCAGCGAACGCGAGATTTCCGAGATTTCGGTCGCGCGGTTTTCACTGTTGCCCGGCACGCTCATCAGCTGCAGGTAGTCGATCACGATCAGGCCGAGATCATGCTCGCGCTTGAGGCGGCGGCACTTGGAACGCAACACTTCCGGCGACACGCCCGGCGTATCGTCGATGAAGATCTTGGTTTCCTTCAGCATCTTGATCGCGCTGGTAACGCGGCTCCAGTCCTCGTCTTCCAGCTGGCCGGTACGCAGGCGCTGCGCGTTGATGCGGCCATTGGAGGAAATCAGGCGCATCGCCAGCTGCGATGCCGACATTTCCATCGAGAACACCGCCACGCCCTTCTTCGACTTGATCGCCGCGTACTCGGCGATGTTCAGCGCGAAGGTGGTCTTGCCCATCGCCGGGCGCGCCGCAAGGATGATCAGGTCGGTCGGCTGCAGGCCGGCGGTCATCGCATCGAAATCGTTGTACCCGGTCGGCAGGCCGGTGATGTTGCCGCCGTTCTCGAAGCGGTTGCGCAGCTCCTCGAAGGCATCCTTCAGTGCGCCGGGCATGGCCACGAAATCGGTTCGGCCACGCGCACCCTGTTCGGCGATCGCAAACACGCTCTTTTCCGCCGAGGCCAGCAGCTCGCTGCTGTCACGCCCCTCCGGCTGGAAACCGTCATTGACGATGTCGGTGCCGACCTGGATCAGCTGCCGCAGCACCGCCTTGTCGCGCACGATTTCGGCGTAGGCCACGATATTGGCGGCCGACGGCGTGGTACTGGCCAGTTCGATCAGGTAGGCACCGTCGCCCACCAGTTCCATCTTGCCCTGCGATTCAAACCACTCGCCCAGGGTCACCGCATCGAACGGCCGTTCGCGCTCGGAAAGCTCGCGGATCGCACGGTAGATCATCTGGTGATCGCGACGATAGAAGTCGCCTTCGGTCAGCTGGTCGTTGACCCGGTCATACGCCTCGGGCGCCAGCATCAGGCCACCCAGCACCGCCTGCTCGGCTTCCACCGAATGCGGCGGTACCCGCAACTGGTCGATGCGCGACTCGTCGCGATCGCGATCGAAGCCATCACCGCGCTCTCTGCGGTTGGAACGGAAGCCGGGACGAGCGGACATGCTGCGGTGTTTCCTGCAAAAGTGGGCCAGACGAGTGTAGGCATGCGCCGACCCCGGCGGCCATGGACAATCCTGTGGATAAGCCGTGGAGAAACGGGGGATATCCGCCGGTGCCTGGCCAGACTGGCGTGGGGGTGTCGCACTGCCTGCGACGGGCGCCATTGCGGCGCCCGAGCGGGACATTATCGCAGATCAGGCGCCCCGGGTCGGAGCCCGTCGCTGCGCGTCAGGATCCGCCCCTGGGCGTGGCTGGGGTCGGATCCCGCTGCGGCGCAGAGGGCTCTGCCCCCGCAGGCGTCAATCGCCCTTCACGTGCACCGCGATCAGCGCCAGGAACCGGTCCACGTAGCCCTGCAGGAATTTCTGCGTGCCCTCGTTGTGGATCGTGCCGTCCGCATCGATCAGGCCATCCTTGAAGTGGATGAACGCCTCGGGCTGGCCAAGCACATGCATGTCCAGGAAGGCCAGGCTGTTGCGCAGGTGCTGCTGGGCCACGGCGGTACCGATCTGGCCGATGGAGGCGCCGATCACCGCCGCCGGCTTGCCGGCAAACGCACTGTCACCGTAGGGGCGTGAGCCGATATCGATGGCGTTCTTGAGCACGCCCGGTACCGACCGGTTGTATTCGGGGGTCACGAACAGCACCGCGTCGGCAGCGCGCACCTGGTCCTTCAGCCGGGTTCCCTGCGTCGGGTAATGCGCGTCGAAGTCCTGGTCGTACAACGGCAGGTCGCCGATCTGCACGTACTGGAAGCGCGCGCGATCGCCGGCGATCTTCTCCAGCGCATGGGCCAGCTTGCGGTTGCAGGAGTCCTTGCGCAGGCTGCCGACGAACACGGCGATGGTGGGGACGGACATCGGGACATACTCCTCACGGTGCGGGAGGCCCAGCCTAGCCGCCGGGCCTGTGCACGCCGGTGAAGATCAGCCGCCCACAACGCCTGCGCGCGCCTGCCGCCAATGCGCCTGCCAGGCCTGGAACATCAGCACGTTCCACAGATGGGTATGCCACTTGCGCTGCCCTCCCAGGAACTGCTGCCACAACGGCTGCACCGCCGCCGCCGACAGCACGCCCTCACGCTCCAGCCGCGCCGGCTGCAGCAGGTCCTCGGCCCAGGGCCGCAGGTCGCCCTTCAGCCAGTCACTGACCGGTGCGCCGAAACCGCGCTTGGGACGGTGCACCATCGAATGCGGCACGTAACGGCCCAGCACGCGCTTGAGCAGCACCTTGCTGGTCGTCTCACTGCGCTTGAAGCCCAGCGGCAGCGACCAGGCGAACTCGGCCACGCGCCAGTCCAGCAGTGGTGCGCGCGCCTCCAGGCTGACTGCCATCGAGGTGCGGTCGACCTTGCACAACAGGTCATCCGGCAGGTAGCTCACGAAATCGGCCAGCATCATCGCGTCGGCCGGGGTCCCCGCGCCGTGCAGCGGATCGGCCAGGTCGTAGAAGCTGCCGGCGGCCTGCGCGCCGGGCACCGCCGCGGCCGGGTCGCGCCAGCGCGAGATACGGTTGCGGTAGACGTCGCCGATGCCACGCGCACCGGTCTCGGCCAGCAGCGCGGCCAGGCCGCCGGTCCGCGAGGCCTCACCCTGCTGCTGCGAGCGTGCGCCCATCCAGCGCCGCAGCGGCCCCGGCACGCGGCCGAGCATCTGCCAGTTGCGCAGCGCGCGTACATACCGGGTATAGCCGAAGAACAGCTCATCGCCACCGTCGCCAGACAGCGCCACGGTCACGCCCTGCCGCGCCAGCCGGGCGACCAGCGCGGTGGGCACCTGCGAAGCGTCGGCAAAAGGCTCATCGAACATCGCCGGCAACTGCGGCACCACCGCCAGTGCGTCGGCGCCGCTGACGTACAACTCGGTGTGATCACAGCCCAGGTGAGCAGCCAGCTCCCGGGCCAGCGGCGCTTCGTCATGTCCCGAATCGGTGAAGCCGATGCTGAAGCTGTGCACCGGTTGCCCGCTCTGGGCCTGCATCAGCGCCGCCACCAGTGACGAATCGGTGCCGCCGGACAGGAATACGCCGACCGGCACGTCGGCCACCATGCGCAGCGCCACCGCGTCGCGCAGCAGCGTGTCCAACTGTTCCTCCGCCTCCTCGATGCGGCCCTGGAACGGGGCGGCCAACGCCGCCTGCATGCGTGCACGCGCATCCCAGTACGGGCGCTGTGCCTGTTCCGGGCGATGCGCGGATGCACCGGCAGCGACGGCCGCCGCGTCCAGGCGCAGCACCCGGCCCGGCATCAGCTTGTAGCAGCGCTGGTGGATGCTGTGCGGCGCCGGGATGTAATCCAGCCGCAGCAGCAAGGTGAGCGCATCACGGTCGATGTCGTTGTCGAACGCCGGGTGTTGCCAGAGCGCCTTCAGTTCCGAACCGAACACCAGCGTGTCGCCGGCCCAGCCGTAGTACAGCGGCTTCTTGCCGACGCGGTCGCGCGCCAGCCACAGGCAGCGCTCCTGGCGGTCCCACAGCGCGATGGCGAACATGCCGTTGCAACGCTGCAGGGTATCTTCCACGCCCCACTGCAGGATCGCTGCCAGCAGCACTTCGGTGTCGGAATGGCCGCGGAAGGCATGCCCCAGCAGCTCCAGCGCCTCGCGCAGGGCGGCGAAGTTGTAGACCTCGCCGTTGTAGGCCATCACGTAGCGGCCGTCGGCCGAGGCCATCGGCTGGTGGCCCAACGGGGACAGGTCGAGGATGCTCAGGCGCCGATGCGCCAGCGCGATGCCTGCCTCGGCATCGACCCAGCTACCGCCATCATCCGGCCCGCGATGGTGCAGCGCCTGGCCCATGGCCAGGGCCTGCGCCTGCAGCGCCTCGGCCGACGCCAGCGGCGCCGGCAACAACATTCCCGCCAATCCACACATGCATCAGGGTTCCTGCGCCAGGTCGAGGGCGGCGCCAACCACCGCATTGTCGCTTGGAAGCCCGAACATTGCTGCCCCCGCCAGTGGCGTATACGTATCGGCACCACAGACCCGGCGCAATGGCAGATGGCCGAACCCGGCCTCGACCAGCGCGGTGACCACCCCCTCACCCACCCCGCCACTGTGACGCCCTTCGTCCAGCACCAGCACCCGCCGTGCGCTGGCCGCCTGGCCGGCGATGAAGCCGGCATCCAGCGGTACCAGCCAGCGCAGGTCGACCACCCGCACCTGCCAGCCCAGCTGCTGCTCGATCGCCCGCGCCGCGCGCAATGCCATCGGCACGCCGTTGCCATAGGTGAAGATCACCAGGTCGCCGGCGTCCGGCGCATAGACCCGGCCCTCGCCCGGCACCAGCGCCTGGCCCTGTGCCGGGTAGTCGAACAGCCACTGGCCATCACCCGCTTCATGCAGGTCCTTGCTCATGTACAGCGCGATCGGCTCCAGGAACACCGCCACGCGCCCATCCACCCGCGCCAGTGCGGCCAGCGTGCGCAGCATCATCACCGCGTCGTCGCCGCGCGACGGGCAGCCCACCACCAGGCCCGGGATGTCGCGCAGCGCGGTGATCGAATTGTCATTGTGGAAGTGGCCACCGAAGCCCTTCTGGTAGCCCAGTCCGGCCACCCGCACCAGCATCGGGTTGCGGAACTGGTCGTTGGAGAAGAACTGCAGCGAACACGCTTCGCCGCGCACCTGATCGATGGCGTTGTGCAGATACGCCAGGTACTGGATCTCCGGAATAGGCAACATGCCCAGGTTGGCCAGGCCCTGCGCCATCCCCAGGATCATGGTCTCATCCAGCAGGGTGTTGAACACCCGGCGTGGGCCGAAACGGCGCAGCAGATCCTTGCTGACGGTGTAGACACCGCCCTTCTGTGCCACGTCCTCACCGAACAGCAGGCTCTGCGGATACTTCGCCAGCAGTTCCTGCAGGCCGTGGTTGATCTGGATCGCCAGGTGGCGTGGCGCCTGCCGCTCGGGCAGGGTCTCCGCACCGCCATACAGCGCTTCGCGCGTCCCGGCGGGCACCTCGCGCCGCGCTTCGGCCTGCACCGCGGCCGGCGTGTACGGCGCAAGCGGCGCCACCACCTCCTGCAGCGACTGCAACTTCGGCCGCGCTTCGGCATCGACGGCGGCGGCCATGCAGCGCGCGCGCATCGTTTCGTAGGCGACCTCGATCGCCGCCGCATCCATCCAACCCGATTCCATCGCGATCTGCGCCGAGCGCAGCAGCGGATCCTGCGCCTCGGCCGCGCACAGTTCCGGCAACGCGCGCCATTCCACCTCGAAGTCGGTGCCGGCGTGGCCCATCAGGCGCGTGGTGCGCAGATGCAGGAAGGTTGGTCGCCGCGTGCGCCGGCAGTGATCCACCGCGGCCTGCACCTGGGCGTGTCCGGTGGCCAGGTCGAGGCCATCGGCAAAGAAATAGTCCAGCCCCGGCTGGCGGCTGAATCGTTCGGCGATCCAGCCGTCCGGCGTCTTCACCGAGATGCCCAGGCCATTGTCCTCGCAGACGAACAGGACCGGTGCCGGCAGCTTCTGGTAAGCCGACCACATCGCGGTGTTGAACGCGGTCTGTGCCGTGGCATGGTTGGCCGAGGCATCACCGAACGAGCACAGCACGATGCTGTCGGCCGGAATGGGAAGCGCGTGGCCCAGCCGCTTGCCACTCTCGATGGCCAGCGCGGTGCCCAGCGCCTTCGGCAGATGCGATGCGATGGTCGAGGTCTGCGGCAGCACCCATAGCGGTTTGCTGCCCCACACCTTGTGGCGCCCCCCACTGGCCGGATCATCGGCGCTGGCCGCGAATGACAGCGCAGCATCGCGCAGCGGGTCGATCCCCGGCACCTGGCGCGAGCGCTCGGCCATGAAGGCGCCGGAGCGATAGTGCAGGAACGCCGGGTCGGTATGCCGGCTGGCCCGCGCCAGCAGCGCGTTGCCTTCGTGGCCGGACGAACCGATGGTGTAGAAGACCTTGTTCTGCACGCGCAGTACGCGCGCCATCAGGTCCAGCTGACGGCTGGCCAGCTGCGAATCGAACAGTTCACCGAAGGCCGCTGCGCTGAGCGTGCTGCCCGGCAGGATCGGTGCATCCTGCGCGGGACGTGTGCGCGGCGTGCCGCGCCAGCCACGCACCGCGTCGAGGAAATTGGCGTCGCACACTTCGGCGCGGTTGAGCACGCGCATGCGCGCAGGAATCGGATCTGGAACCACAGCAAACATCGAACACCCTCCGTGTCGTTGTTGCGTTCCGCCGGGCGTTGGCCCGGCGCTACCCTGTGGGCATCAGGCGGCCTCGAAACGCGCGCGTACTTCGGCGGTCACCGCCGGCATCGCCAGGAACCGCGGTTGCCCGCGCACGCGCTGCAGCCAGGCGCGCACCTCCGGGAACGGCTCCAGGCTGATGCCACCCTCGCCCGCCACATCGGTATAGGCAAACAGCGCGATATCGGCGATGCCGTACCCGCTGCCGGTGAACCACTGTGCCTGGCGCAGGTGCTGCTCCATCACCGCCAGCGCAGTGGCAGCGCGTTCGTGCAGGCGTGGCAGTTCGGCGCGGCGCGGTGAATCGGTTGCGGTCCAGCCGCGGATGAAGCGCGCTACCGCCACGCATGGCTCGTGCGTGTACTGCTCGAAGAACATCCAGCTCAGTGCCTGCGCACGCTCCCAACCATCGGTGGGCAGGTAGGGCGTGCCTTCGGCCAACCAGAACAGGATCGCGTTGGATTCAGTCAGCACACGGCCATCGTCGCGGACGATCAGCGGCACCTTGGCATTGGGGTTGAGCGCGAGGAACTCGGCGGTGTGGGTCTGGCCATGGGCACTGTCCACTTCCACCCAGCGGTAGCGGCTGCCGAGCTGCTCCAGCAGCAGGCGGACCTTGTGGCAATTGCCGGACACCGACATGCCGTGCACCGTCAACGGGACGCGCTCTTCCACCATTGCCTGCTCCCTCGGATCCGGCCGGCGGCCGGCTGCGTGCAGTCTGGCAAGCGCGCCGGTGAATGCCAAGCGCGGGTGCAGCATGGCAACGCGGTCGTGCCGGCCGCTGGCCGGCAATCGCACGAATCCTGCTGCAACGAGGTTGCCGGCCAGCAGCCGGCACGACCGGGCAACACTCAGCGCGCGCGTTGCCGCCATTGCTCGCGCGACTGGCCCCAGATCTGCATGGGCTTGTCGTTGTATGGCGCTGGCAATTCCCCCATGCGCAGCAGGGTGCTGCCAAGCTTGCGTGCCACGGCCCGCGAGTTGTCGTTGTTCTCGGCGATGGTGTGGATCACCTCGTCCCAGCCCAGCGTATCGAACGCCCAATCGATTGCAGCGACCGCGGCTTCCGGTGCATAGCCCCGGCCCCAGCTGGCATGGCGGATGCCCCAGCCCACTTCGGTACCTGGCCAGTCCTGCGGCTGCCACGGGCCCATCCGCCCGATCCAGTCGCCGCTGGATTTCTCGATCACGCTGAACATCGAGAAGCCGAACAACTGCCAGGCACCGGCCAGGCTGCAGAAACCGCGCCAGGCCACCGACGGCGGCTGCACGCCGCCGAGGGTGCGCATCGTTTCCTCATCGGCGCAGAACGCGAGATACGGTTCGTAATCCTCGCGCATCAGCGGTCGCAGGATCAGGCGCTCGGTTTCGATGTGCAGGTCGAAGATGCTCATGCCGACTCCATGTCGAAGGGAGCGTACATGATGGTGGATTCCCTGCCTGCGTGGATGAATATCGCCGGCGGCAATGAAACGGGCCGGAATGAGCCGGCCCGTAGGGTACCGCGCGTTTCGCCTGGATTACTGGCGCGTGGCCGCAGCAGTAGCGCCGGCGGCAGCGGTCTGCGTGACCAGCTGGCCATCGACCACCGGCAGGCGATCGCTGGCCGGCTTGTTGTCCATGCGAACGGTCTTCTCTGCACCGTCGTAGCGGTAGGTCACGTTGTAACCCTTGACCACATCGGTATTGCCCATGGCGATGCGGTTACCCGGCTTGCTGGCCATGCGCATGCTGCCGGTGGTGCCATCCTCGTTGCGGTAGGTCACGTTGTAGCCAGTGACACGGCTCGACTCGGAGGTGGCGGTCTCGGTGTGGCACTGGCGCTCAGTACGGTTGACCACGCGGCCACCCACATGGCGCTTGTCGATCTGGTTGCCGATGAAGCCACCGGCCACCGCGCCGGCCGCAGTGGCCGCCTTCTTGCCATTGCCGCCGCCAACCTGGTTGCCGAGCAGGCCGCCGACCACGGCACCGACCACAGTGCCGCCGACGTTGCCATCACGCTCCGGCAGGCGTTCCTGCACCGTCACGTCCTGGCAGACCTCATGCGGGGTCTGGGTGGTGGAGGTCTCGCGCACCGGGTCAGTGCCGATCACGGTGGCGTACGCCTTCTGCTTTTCGGTGATCGGGTCGACCTTCAGCACATCGGCGTACTCCAGACCGCGCGGTGCGGACGGGTCGAGCTTGTCACCTCGAGCGCCATCGTCGGTGGCGCTGCCATCGACCAGGCGCGACTCGCCATTGGGGGTTGCGGCGCTGATGGAATCGGGCGACTTGTCGCCACTCTTCATGAAGGCGGCGGTGGCGATGCCACCGACCAGCAGCGCGCCCGCTGCGACCAGGACAGTTGTAGTTGTGCTTTTCATGACCTGCTCCTTGCGGACCATCCGCAACGTTCTCGGGTCAGATTGCAGCATGCGCTGCCTGAACGGAATCTCCACATTTCCTGCTCATTCCGATAACCCATTCAGCATCGGGAAATGCTGGGCCCATGGTAGCGTTTGCATATTCCCCACGAGGATTCCCGCCATGGCCAACCCGATGCTGCTGCCGGTACTGCAATGGGCGCGCCGGCTGCGCTACCCCACCCTGTTCAAGCTCACCGCCGGCCTGTTCGCGCTGACGCTGTTCATCCCGGACCCGATCCCGTTCGTCGATGAGCTGGTGCTGGGCTTCGGCACGCTGCTGCTGGCCAACTGGAAGAGCCGCAACGCCACCACGCCCCCGCCGCTGGAGCAGCGTTGAGCCTGCTGGTCGACAGTCACTGCCATCTCGACGCGAGCGGGTTCGACCCTGACCGCGCCGCCGTGATCGAGCGGGCGCAGGCTGCGGGGGTGCGCCAGCAGGTGGTGCCTGCGGTGACCGCTGCCAGCTGGCCGAAGCTGCGCGAGGTCTGCCAGCAGGCACCGGGGCTGTACCCGGCCTACGGCCTGCACCCGATGTTCCTGGCCGAGCACCACCCGGGGCACCTGCCGCTGCTGCGCGAGTGGATCGAGCGCGAACGCCCGTGCGCGATTGGCGAATGCGGCCTGGACTTCTTCGTCGAAGGACTGGATGCCGAGGCCCAGCAGGCGTATTTCATCGGCCAGCTGGAACTGGCCCGTGAATTCGACCTGCCGGTCATCGTGCACGCGCGACGCGCGGTGGACGCAGTGGTCGCCGCCATCCGTCGCGTCGGCGGCCTGCGCGGCGTGGTGCACAGCTTTTCCGGCAGCCCCGAACAGGCCGCGCAACTGCACAGGCAGGGCTTCCTGCTGGGTCTTGGCGGCCCGCTGACCTACGAACGGGCGCAGCGCCTGCAGCGGCTGGTGCGCGAGATGCCGCTGGAACAGCTGCTGCTGGAAACCGACGCACCGGACCAGCCCGACGCCGGCATCCGCGGCCAGCGCAACGAACCGGCGCGACTGGCGACCATTGCCCGCCACGTGGCCGCGCTGCGCGGGATGGAGCTGGAGGCGGTGGCTCAGGCCACGACGGAGAATGCGCGGCGGCTGTTCGCGCTGCCGGCAATGTAACGGGCAGGTGCCGGCCGCTGGCCGGCACGATCCATCACACCTCGCTGGCCTCTACCGCTTCGGCCTTCACCTTTTTCGGCTCCAGCAGCATTTCCAGCGCCTTGCCCACCGCCGCGAAGGCGAACGCGCCGGTGATGTGGGTGGCAGCGCCCAGGCCAGCGCCGCAATCCAGCTTCAATGCCGCATCGGCGCCGAGGTTCGGGCGGAGGCCACAGACACTGCCGTCGGCCTGGGGGTACTTCACGTTCTCCAGCGAATACACCGCCGGCACGCCGAAATAGCGCTTGGCGTTCTTCGGGAAATTGAACTCGCTGCGCAGCTTCTTGCGGATCAGCGCCAGCATGGCGTCATGCTCGGTGCGCGAGACATCGCGGATACGCACCAGGGTTGGATCGGTACGGCCACCGGCAGCGCCGACGGTCAGCAACGGCAGCTTGCGGCGGCGGCACCAGGCGATCGTCTCGACCTTGACCCGGAAGCTGTCGCAGGCATCGATCACCAGATCGAATCCACGGTCCAGCAGCTCAGCCATGTTGGACATCGTCAGGAATGCCTGCACGGCATCGACCTCGATCCCCGGGTTGATCGCACGGCAACGCTCGGCCATCGCCTCGGCCTTGTTGCGCCCGTAATTGCCTTCCATCGCCGGCAGCTGCCGGTTGGTGTTGGACACGCAGATATCGTCGGCATCGATCAGGGTCAGGTGACCGACGGCCGATCGGGCCAGCGCCTCCACCACCCACGAGCCGACGCCGCCCATGCCGACCACTGCCACGCGGCTGCCCTGCAGGCGCTCGAGAGCACCCACGCCATACAGCCGTTCGATGCCGGCGAAGCGTTGTTTGACCTGTTCGTTCATCGGGCTATTTTAACGTGCAGGTGCCGGCGCCCGCAGTACGCCGGCATCGAACCCACCGTTGCACGCCCGGAGAGCCCGCCATGAACGCCAGCCCGCCCCGCCGCCCGTCCACCGCGTACCGCTATCTGTTCGTGCTCGGCCTGGGCCTGCTCATCGGCCTGATCGCCACAGTGATGGTCGGCCGCGCCCTACAGGCCCGCCGCGACCCATTCCCGGACAGCCTGATGCAGGTGATGCAGCGACAATCGCAGCTGCTGCAGCAGGCCCAGCAGCAGAACCGCTGCAGCCTGGCAGACAGCATGCCGCGGCTGCAGGCGCTGCGCCTGCTGTCCAATGACCTGGATCTGGCCTTTCCCGGGCTGAAGGACAGCGCGCAGTTCCAGCAGCACGCCAGCCAGCTGCGCGGCAACCTCAACACGGCGCTGGCCGCACCACCAGCCGACTGCAAGGCCCTCGCCCAGGTGGTGGAGACACTGCAGGCGGACTGCCGCGCCTGCCACCAGGATTTCCGCTGAGGCGCATTCATCCTGCAGCCGGGCACCACGCGCACGGTTGGCGCGTTGTTCACGTTCGAAAGGAGAGGATTCGTCCACCCTGCTGCATGACGCAGTACCACCCAACACACCCGCCTTCACGGCCAGGAGACGCCCCATGAAGATCCAGCTCATCGCCGCCAGCGCCATCGCTACCCTCGCGCTGGCCGGCTGTGCCACCTCGCCCGGTTACGGTGGCGGTGGTTACAACAACGGCTACAACAACGGCGGCTACGGCAACAACGGCGGTTACAACCAGGGCCGCTGCGCCGACTGCGGCATCGTCACCCGCATCAACACCGTGCCCTCGGGCCGCACCGCGCCCAGCGCGACCGGCGCGATCCTCGGCGGCATCGTCGGCGCCGTGGCCGGCCATGAAATCTCCGACCACACCGGTGGCAGCCGTGGCAACAAGAACATCGCCGCCGCTGCAGGCGCGGTCGGTGGCGCCCTGGCCGGCAACCAGATCCAGAAGAATGTCACCAGCGATACCTACGACATCAGCGTGCGCATGGATGATGGCCGCACCATCGTGGTCAACCAGCGTGATCTTGGCGGCATCCGCGAGAACACCTACGTGCGCGTCGTCAACGGCAAGGTCATCCTGCGCTGACCGGCAACGGGCCAAAGGCAAAGAAAAAGGCCCGCTTGCGCGGGCCTTTTTCATGCCGACGGGCGGCGGGTATTACACCGGCTGTACCTTGTCAGCCTGCAGGCCCTTCTGGCCCTGCACGACTTCAAAGCTCACAGTCTGGCCTTCCTTGAGGCTCTTGAAGCCCTGGGTCTCGATGGCGCGGAAGTGCACGAACACGTCCTCGCCATTCTGCCGGCTGATGAAGCCGAAGCCCTTCGCATCATTGAACCACTTTACGGTACCGGTCTCGCGCTCAGCCATCTCACTAACTCCCTTTGACTCTCTCTTGTTGTTGGAAACGCCTGGTGGGCGGCTGACAAGCAAGGGGGAAGCGAGGTGCATCGATGCAGCGGATCGGGAAGATCTTGCTTCATCAGGCCACGATCCACGGTGACCTTGCCAAGCTCAGCGACTGCAACTTAACCCGCCCAAAACGAAAAAGCAACTGGCAAAATCTTTCACTGTCAACCCCAAAACGGACACCATACGGGACAGCATGGGACTCTCATTCATCTTATATCTGCTAGCGGTCATTTTTGTCCTGATCGGCATCGCCGGCATCATCCTGCCGGCCCTTCCGGGCATCCCGCTGGTGTTCATCGGACTGCTGCTGGCTGCCTGGGCCGACGGCTTTGCCCATGTCGGCTGGCCCACCCTGGTCGCGCTGGGTGTACTCACCCTGCTTTCGCTGCTGGTGGACGTACTGGCCACGGTGGTCGGCGCGCAGCGTGTCGGCGCCAGCCGCAAGGCCCTGTGGGGAACCTTCGTCGGCAGCATCGTCGGCCTGTTCTTCATGCCCATCGGCCTGTTTGCGGGACCGCTGATCGGCGCCCTGCTCGGCGAGTACTGGCACACCCGCGAACTCGGCCGCTCAACCAAGGTCGGCCTGGCCACCTGGCTCGGCATCCTGCTGGGCCTGGCACTGAAACTGGCCGTGGTGATCGCGATGCTGGGCCTGTTCGCGTTCGCCTGGTTCCTCTGAGCCACATGGCCTTCACGCCACGCGCACGCTGTGGCCGTGCATAAACCGTGGGGGCTGGCCGCCATCCGGTCCAGCCGCCACACTGTGCGATTCCCGTATTCACCGAAGGGCCTGCTGCAATGACCCTCCCCACGCTGCTTCCCCGCCTGGCGCCACTGGCGCTTGCCCTGGCCAGTGCACCGCTGGCTGCGCAGGAGTTCGCGCCCAGCGCCGACACCTCGCCGGCCGCCTGCGCGGCGATCACCACCGACGCGGCCCGGTTGGCCTGCTATGACCGCCTGTTCGGGCATACCCCGGAGGCCACCGCCGCCGCCGATGCTGCCGCCGAAGCGGCTGCGCAGGCACGACGCGAAGAGCGACAGACCGCCCGTGTAAGCCAGGGCGAGGAAAAGCTGCGCGAGCGGGTCAGCGACCTGTTCCGCCCGGCCACGCCGGACAGCGCGCTGGCCAACGCCGGCCGCGGTTCGCTGCTGGACAGCCGCTGGGAACTGGCCGAGGACTCCAAGCTGGGGCCGTTCCAGCTGCGCGCCTACAAGCCGGTGTACCTGCTGCCCGCGTTCTGGACCAGCGATCGCAACACCATGCCGCACTCGTCGAACCCGGCCAACAGCGTGACCACCCCGCAGGTACTCGACAGTGCCGAGCTGAAGTTCCAGATCAGCTTCAAGACCAAGATCGCCGAGAACCTGTTCGGCGACAACGGCGACATCTGGGCCGGCTACACCCAGAGTTCGCGCTGGCAGGCCTACAACAGCGAGGATTCGCGCCCGTTCCGCGAAACCAATTACGAACCGGAAGTCATGATGGTGTTCCGCAACGGCTACTCGATCGGTGGCTGGCGCGGGCGCATGACCGGCATCAGCCTCAACCACCAGTCCAACGGACGAGCCGATCCGCTCTCGCGCAGCTGGAACCGGGTCATGCTCAACATCGGCCTGGATCGCGAGAACTGGGCACTGGTACTGCGCCCGTGGTATCGCATCCCCGAAAGCCGCAGCGAGGACAACAATCCTGACATCGAGGATTACATGGGCCGTGGCGACGCGACTCTGACCTGGAACCGAAACGGGCATGAGGTCTCGCTGATGGCGCGCCATTCGCTGCGCACCGGCAGCCGTTCGCATGGTGCCCTGCAGCTGGACTACGGCTTCCCGATCAGCAACCTGCTGCGTGGCCATGTGCAGGTCTTCGACGGCTATGGCGAGAGCCTGATCGACTACAACCACAAGGCCACCTATGTGGGCGTGGGCGTGTCGCTGCTGGAGTGGTTCTGATGGACGTGACGATCTGGCACAACCCGGCCTGCAGCAACTCGCGCAGCGCACTGAAGCTGATCCGGGACGCCGGCTTCGATCCAGTGGTGATCGAGTACCTGGGCAACCCACCCGACGCGGCCACGCTGCGCCAGGTACTGGCCGAATCCCGACTGCGCGCGCAGGAACTGATACGCAGCAAGGAAGCACTGTTCGCCGAGCTGGGCCTGGAGGGTGCCGACGAAGCCACTCTGCTGGCAGCGATGGCCGAGCACCCACGGTTGATCAACCGCCCGGTGGTGCGCACGGCCAAGGGCACACGACTGTGCCGCCCACCGGAAACGGTGCTGGAGATCCTCTAGCCCGAAAAAAGGGGACGGAGGGAATTAAGTCGTTTGTGCACAAACGACTTAATTCCCTCCGTCCCCTTTTCTGGTTACCGCCAGTCGGTGATGCCTTCGCGGCGGTAGACCTCGGCGAATGCAGGGCGCGCCTTCATCGTTGACGCGTGCGCCTTGAGCACCGGCCAGGTGTCACTGGGCTTCGGCATGTTGCGTGACCAGCGCATCAGCATCACCAGCATGTAATCGACCACGCAGGGCGTGGCGCCCAGCAGGTAGGGGCCATGCGCCTGCAGGTGGGTGGCCACGTGCTGCCAGGCCGCTTCAAGGCGCTGACGGGCCATCTCGCGACTGGCCTCGATGTTCGCCTCGCCCGCCATCTCATGCGGATAGAACCAGGCACGATAGGCCGGCTGCAGCGTATTGGCACACCAGAACATCCAGCGGTAGGCATCGGCGCGCTGCGGCGTGCCCAGTGCGGGCAGCAGGTTGGCCTCCGGATGGCGGTCAGCCAGATACAGTGCGATCGCCGCCGCTTCGGTCAGTACCAAGCCATCAATCAGCAGTGTCGGCACCACGCCGGCCGGATTCAGTGCCAGGTACTCCGCCGACTTGTGCTCGCGCGCGTCGAAATCCAGCAGCACCAGTTCATGCTCGATGCCGAGCTCGATCAGCAACCAGTGCACCACCAGCGCGGCGGTGCTTGTCGAACCATACAGCGTCGTGCTCATGCGGTGGATCCTGTGCGGGCGGATCGGCCGATTATGCGCCTCGCCGATGACCGCTGCTCAGCCGCAGCTGCTCATGCAGGTATCGCGGCGTTCGCCACAGGACATCATCGGCGCGCGCAGCGTGCAGTCATGCGCTTTCAGTTCGCAGGAACGGCGCAACTCCGGGTTGCCCACGTCCTTGCAGCGCTTGTCTGGCGCCGGCACCACCTGCTGCTCGCAGCTGCTCTGGCGGCTGCCGATGGAATCGCCCTGTGCCATGCAACTGCGGTAGCTGGCCTGGCACTGCATGCGGCATTGCGCCGATGCGGAGAAATCCGCGCCCTCGTACGACGATGAGGTACTGCAGCCCGCCAGGGCCAGCAGGAATCCCACCACGATGAACCGATGCAAGATCATGGACACGTCCTGTGCGAGGTTGGGCCTACGGTAGCAGGGCGGCCACGGCGATGGGCCAAGCCTTCCCCCCAGACGCAGCAACGGCGCCACACGGGCGCCGTTGCTTGAACCGGATGCGCGGCAGGATTACTCCACCACCACCGGAATCTTGCCGATGCGGGCCTGCCATTCGCGCGGGCCGGTCTTGTGCACCGATTCACCGGTGGAATCCACCGCCACGGTCACCGGCATGTCCTGCACGGTGAACTCGTAGATCGCTTCCATGCCGAGGTCGGCGAAGCCGACGACCTTGGCCGCCTTGATCGCCTTGGACACCAGGTAGGCCGAACCGCCAACCGCCATCAGGTAGGCCGACTTGTTGTCACGGATCGCTTCGATCGCCGCCGGGCCGCGCTCGGCCTTGCCGACCATGCCCAGCAGGCCGGTCTGCTCCAGCACCTGGCGGGTGAACTTGTCCATGCGGGTCGCCGTGGTCGGACCAGCCGGGCCCACCACTTCGTCACGCACCGGATCGACCGGTCCGACGTAGTAGATGAAGCGGCCCTTCAGATCGACCGGCAGCTGCTCGCCCTTGTTGAGCATGTCGACCATGCGCTTGTGCGCGGCGTCGCGGCCGGTCAGCAACTTGCCGTTCAGCAGCAGGGTCTGGCCCGGCTTCCAGCTGGCCACGTCTTCGGGGGTGATCGTGTCGAGGTCCACGCGGGTGCCCTTGGATGCGTCGTAGATCAGCTTCGGCCAGTCTTCCAGCGACGGCGGGTCCAGCATCACCGGGCCGCTGCCATCCAGGGTGAAGTGCGCATGGCGGGTGGCCGCGCAGTTCGGGATCATCGCCACCGGCAGGTTGGCCGCGTGGGTCGGGTAGTCGTTGATCTTGATGTCGAGCACAGTGGTCAGGCCGCCCAGGCCCTGCGCACCGATGCCGAGCGCATTGACCTTCTCGTACAGCTCCAGGCGCAGCTCTTCGATGCGGTTGGACGCACCACGGGCCTGCAGCTCAGTGATGTCGATCGGCTCCATCAGGGCTTCCTTGGCCAGCAGCATCGCCTTCTCGGCGGTGCCACCGATGCCGATGCCGAGCATGCCCGGCGGGCACCAGCCGGCGCCCATGGTCGGCACAGTCTTCAGCACCCAATCGACGATCGAGTCGGACGGGTTGAGCATGGCGAACTTGGTCTTCGCTTCCGAACCACCGCCCTTGGCGGCGACGATGACGTCGACGGTGTTGCCCGGCACCACCTTGACGTTGACCACGCCCGGGGTGTTGTCCTTGGTGTTGATGCGCTTGCCGGCCGGATCGGCCAGCACCGAGGCGCGCAGCTTGTTGTCCGGGTGCATGTAGGCGCGGCGAACGCCTTCATTGGCCATGTCTTCCACGCCCATGGTGGCGTCATCCCAACGCACGTCCATGCCGATTTCCAGGAACACGGTGACGATGCCGGTGTCCTGGCAGATCGGACGGTGGCCTTCGGCGCACATGCGCGAATTGATCAGGATCTGGGCCATCGCTTCCTTCGCGGCCGGCGACTCCTCTCGCTCGTAGGCGGCGGCAAGGTTCTTGATGTAGTCGACCGGATGGTAGTACGAGATGTACTGCAGCGCGTCGGCGATGGACTGGATGAGGTCTTCCTGCTTGATCGATGTCACGACTTGCTCGCTTGCTGGAGGCTGGCGGGGGTAATCCGCCCATTTTACCCCCTCCCCCGGCCGCAGGATCACAATCTCGGGGTCGGATCCCCTGCAAGGGGCTCTGACCCCACACTCCCTGTCACGCGTGCTCCCTTCCCGGCGTCCTGGTCGACATGAACCCTGAAACCGCTTTCCAGACCCACCGTCCGCGCCTGATGGCCCTGGCCTACCGCCTGCTCGGCAGTCGCGCCGATGCCGAAGACGTGGTCCAGGATGCCTGGCTGCGCTGGTCCGGCGCCGACCCGGCGGCCATCCGCGACCCTGAAGCCTGGCTGGTCACCACCACCACCCGGCTCGGCCTGGACCGGCTGCGTGCGGCCAAGCGCGAGCGCGTGCACTACGTCGGCCCATGGCTGGCCGAACCGCTGGCGGTCACCCTGGAGCCCGACCCCGCGCCCGGCCCGGCCCAACTGCATGCGCTGGCCGACGACGTCTCGGTCGCCTTCCTGACCCTGCTCGAACAGCTCGGCCCCGAGGAACGCGCCGCCTTCCTGCTGAAGGAGGCCTTTGATCACGATTACCGCGAGATCGCCGACCTGCTCGGCCACAGCGAGGCCAACTGCCGGCAGCTGGTGCACCGTGCCCGGCAGCGCCTGCAGGCCGGACGACCCCGATTCAACGCCGATGCCAGCCAGCACCGGCAGTTACTCACGCGCTTCATGGATGCATCGCAGCGCGGCGACAGCGAGGCGATCCAGGCCCTGCTGCACGCCAACGCGCTGCTGGTCTCCGACGGTGGTGGCGTGGTTACTGCGGCGGTGCGGCCCCTGCTCGGCGCCGAACGCATCGGCCGCCTGTTCTGGGCGATTGCCCGCCGTGGTGCTGCATATCCGGCGCAGCTGGGCTACGTCAACGGCGAGCCGGCGATCCTGCGTTTCCAGGGCGACCGCCTGCACTCGATCACCACCATCGAAGTGGTCGATGGTCGCATCGCCAACGTGTACAGCGTGCTGAATCCAGAAAAATTGCCGAAGGTTGTCACGCACGGCGACGCTGCGGCGTCCTTGTAACGAAAGGCGGCCATCGTGGCCGCCGTGGAGCCCACGATGTCCAATCACACCTCTCCCCGCGTCCCCTACACCCGCCTGGCCGCCGAGGCCTTCAAGGGCCTGCTGGCCACCAGCCAGGCGGTGCATGACAGCTCGATCGATCCGACCCTGATGGAACTGGTGTTCCTGCGCGTGTCGCAGCTCAACGGCTGCGGCTACTGCATGGACATGCATGGCACCGCGCTGCGCAAGGGCGGCATCGAGCCGCGCAAGCTGGACACCCTGCCGGCCTGGCATGAAAGCCGCTTCTTCGATGCGCGCGAACGCGCGGCGCTGGGCTGGGCCGAGGCACTGACCCGGCTGACCGACGGTGCGCCGTCGCAGGCGGCGTTCGACGCGCTGGCACCGCACTTCGATGAGAAGGGCATCAGTGACCTGAGCATGGGCATTGCGGTGATCAACGCCTGGAACCGGCTGGGTGCGGGCCTGCTGCCGCCGCTGCCGTAACGGGGTCTGGCCGGGCGGGTTCCTGCAACGGTTGGTAGGTGTCGACCTTGGTCGACACGGTAGATCCACGCCATGCGTGGATGCGGCAGGGTCGGATCCCTTCGCCACGCGAAGGGCTCTGACCCGATCCGGGCTGATGGGGTCAGAACCCTTTGCGCCACAACGGGCTCTGCCCCCGGCGCGGCCACACGGCTGCACTGACCCCATCTGCACGCATCAGGCGCGCACAATACGCGCATGCCTGCTTCCCCCACCGCTGGCGCTGCCGCCGCGAAGAAACCCAGCCTGCGCCAGCGCTTCAAGGCGATGCGCAACCTGCCGCCGTTCCTGCGCATGGTGTGGCAGACCAGTCCTGTGCTCACCCTGGCCAGCCTGGGGCTGCGCCTGATCCGTGCGCTGCTGCCGGTAGCGATGCTCTACGTCGGTAAGCTGATCATCGACAGCGCCCTGCACCTGAGCCAGCACGATGCCGGCTTCCCGCCACTGGGCGAGGCACTGTCCAGTGGCGTGCTGAATCCACTGCTGGGCCTGCTGGCGCTGGAATTCGGCCTGGCGATTGCCTCGGATCTGCTCGGCCGCCTGGTCAGCTACGCCGATGCCCTGCTCTCGGAACTGTTCGCCAACGTCACCAGCATCCGACTGATGGAACACGCCGCAACGCTGGACCTGGAGGACTTCGAAGACCCGGACCTGCAGGACAAGCTGGACCGTGCGCGACGCCAGACCATGGGCCGGATGAACCTGATGAGCCAGCTGTTCGGCCAGGTGCAGGACGCGATCACCGTGGCCAGCCTCGCAGTCGGCCTGCTGGTCTACGCGCCGTGGCTGATCCTGCTGCTGGCGCTGGCACTGGTGCCGGCCTTCATCGGCGAATCGCACTTCAATGCGGCCGGCTACAGCCTCAACTTCCAGTGGACGCCCGAGCGCCGCCAGCTCGACTACCTGCGCCAGCTCGGTGCCAGTGTGGAAACGGCCAAGGAAGTGAAGATCTACAACCTGCACCGCTTCCTGGTGGAGCGCTACCGGCGGCTGTCGGTGGCGCTGTTCCAGGCCAACCGCGCCCTGGCCCGGCGCCGCGCGTTCTGGGGCACGCTGCTGGCCGCACTGGGCACGCTGGGCTACTACACCGCCTATGCCTACATCGCGTGGCGCACCGTGCGCGGCGACTTCTCGATCGGCGACCTGACCTTCCTCGCCGGCAGCTTCCTGCGCCTGCGCCAGCTGCTGGAAGGCCTGTTGATCGGGTTCTCGCAGGTGGCCAGCCAGGCCCTGTACCTGGATGACCTGTTCTCGTTCTTCCAGATCCAGCCGGAAATCCACTCGCGCGAAGGCGCCGTGCGCGTGCCGCAGCCGATCCGCCAGGGCTTCGTGTTCGAGAACGTCGGCTTCCGCTACCCGGATGCCGAGCAATGGGCCGTGCGCCACCTCGATTTCCAGCTGCAGGCCGGCGAAGTGCTGGCCCTGGTCGGTGAGAACGGCGCCGGCAAGACCACCCTGGTGAAGCTGCTGGCGCGGCTGTACGAACCGGACGAGGGCCGCATCCTGCTCGATGGCCGTGACCTGCGCGACTACGACCTGGACGACCTGCGCGCCAACCTCGGGGTGATCTTCCAGGACTTCGTGCGCTACAACCTCAGCGCCGGCGAGAACATCGGCGTCGGCCAGGTCGAGGCGATGGACGACCAGGCGCGCATCGCCGACGCCGCACGGCGCGGCATGGCCGAGGAAGTGATCGACGACCTGCCCGGCGGCTACGACCAGCTGATCGGCCGCCGCTTCAAGCAGGGCGTGGACCTGTCCGGTGGCCAGTGGCAGAAGATCGCCATCGCCCGCGCATGGATGCGCAATGCGCAGGTGATGATCCTGGATGAGCCAACGGCGGCGCTGGATGCGCGCAGTGAGTTCGAGGTGTTCCAGCGGTTCAGGGAACTGGCGGATAATCGCACCGCAGTGCTGATTTCCCACCGTTTCTCCTCGGTCCGCATGGCCGATCGCATCCTGGTGCTGGCCGATGGCCGGATCGAGGCCAGTGGCACCCATGAGCAGCTGATGGCCCAGGGAGGCCGCTACGCCGAGCTGTTCGAGCTGCAGGCGGCCGGCTACCGCTGAGAACGCCTCTCGTTCCGCCTAATGAGAACCTGTCTCATTTGAGATAGAATTGCCCCCGACGACTTCCGATAGATACGCCCATGTCCTCCGCTTTCGGCGCCGAAACGGTGCTTGAGGTCCGCCACTGGACCGACGCCTACTTCAGCTTCACCCTCACCCGCGACAGCGGTTTCCGCTTCGAGAACGGCCAGTTCGTGATGATCGGCCTGGAAACCGAGGCGCGGCCGCTGCTGCGTGCGTATTCCATCGCCAGCGCCAACTGGGAAGAGCACCTGGAGTTCTTCAGCATCAAGGTCCAGGACGGCCCGCTGACCTCGCGCCTGCAGCACATCAAGCCGGGCGACAAGGTGCTGGTCGGCAAGAAGCCCACCGGCACCCTGCTGATCAGCGACCTGCACCCAGGCAAGAACCTGTACCTGCTGGGCACCGGCACCGGCATGGCACCGTGGCTGTCGGTGATCAAGGACCCGGAAACCTACGAGCGCTTCGAGAAGGTAATCCTGTGCCACGGCGTGCGCTACGAAAAGGACCTGGCCTACCGCGATTACTTCGAGAAGGAACTGCGTGAGCATGAGTTCCTCGGCGAGATGATTGGCGACAAGCTGCTGTACTACCCGGCCGTCACCCGTGAGCCGTTCGCCAACCAGGGCCGCCTGACCCAGCTGATGGAAAGCGGCGAGATGCAGCGCACCCTCGGCCTGCCGGAGCTGAGCCCGGAGAACGACCGCGCGATGATCTGCGGCAGTCCGCAGATGCTGGCCGACCTGCGCACCGTGCTCGATGCCCGTGGCTTCCAGGTCTCGCCGCGCATCGGCCAGCCGGGCCATTACGTGTTCGAGCGCGCGTTCGTCGAGAAATAAGCAAAAAGGGGACGGAGGGGATTAAGTCGTTTGTGCCACAAACGACTTAATCCCCTCCGTCCCCTTTTTGGTACCACCTCACAGCAGCGCTTCGATCTCGTCGTGCAGCTGCTCCGGCCTGGTGGTGGGCGCATGCCGCGACACCACCCGCCCCTGGCGATCGACCAGGAACTTGCTGAAATTCCACTTGATGCGGGCGCTGCCAAGCAGGCCGCGCTTCTCACGCGCAAGCCAGGCCCACAGTGGGTCGGCACCGTCGCCGTTGACCTCGATCTTCTCCGACAGCGGAAAGCTGACCGGATAGTCCAGTGAACAGAACTGGCGGATCTGTGCGGCGTCGCCGGGTTCCTGCGCGCCGAACTGGTTGCACGGGAAGCCGATCACCACCAGGCCGCGCTCGCGGTAGTCCTGCCACAGCTGTTCCAGCCCGGTGTACTGCGGGGTGAAGCCACAGCGGCTGGCGACGTTCACCAGCAGCAACGGGTGGCCCTGATAACGGGCCAGCGCCTGCGGCTGGCCGTCGAGGTCGCGGAAGCTGAAATCGTAGGCGGTGGTCATGGCAGTGGGCCGTGGGCGATGACTGCATGGTACCCGCGCCCGGACCCGGCAACATGCCTTTTGACACAAGTGCGGGCGCCGCCGGCCGGGTTACCCTCGGGCCCTTGTTTGCCTTACCGGAGTTCCTACCTTGACCACTCGCCTTGCCCTTGCCGTGGCCATGTCCCTCGGCCTTGCCCTGCCCGCCTTCTCGGCCGGCGCCGCCACCCCGGCTGCCAGCACCAATGCCCAGCAGGCCAACCCGTTCTTCGCCGAAAGCCCGCTGCCGCTGCATTTCCCGCAGTTCGACAAGATCAAGGACAGCGACTTCGCCCCGGCCTTCGACGCCGGCATGGCGCAGCAGCTGAAGGAAGTGGAAGCGATCGCCAACAACAAGGCCAAGCCGACCTTCGACAACACCATCATCGCCCTGGAAAAGAGCGGTGACGTCCTCGACCGCGCGACCACCGTGTTCTTCAGCCTGGTCGGCGCCGACACCAACGACACCCGCAAGAAGCTGCAGGCCGACTACTCCGCCAAGTTCGCTGCGCACAGCGATGCGATCGCGCTGAACGGCAAGCTGTTCGCCCGCATCCAGGCGCTGTATGACACCCGCAACCAGCTGGGCCTGGACGCCGAAGGCGTGCGCCTGGTCGAGAAGTACTACGACAACTACGTGCGCGCCGGCGCCAAGCTGTCCGAGGCCGACAAGGCCACGCTGAAGGGCATGAATGCCGAGCTGGCCAACCTGGGCACCAAGTTCAGCCAGAACGTGCAGTCGGAAGTGAACGCCTCGGCGATCACCGTCGACGACGTCAAGGAGCTGGACGGCTTGTCCAAGGAGCAGATCGCGGCCGCCGCCGAAGCCGCCAAGGCCCGCGGCCAGGACGGCAAGTACGTGATCACACTGCTCAACACCACCGGCCAGCCGCCGCTGACCAACCTGGCCAACCGCGCCCTGCGCCAGAAGATCTACGAAGCCTCGACCACCCGCGGCAGCCGCGGCGGTGAGTTCGACAACACCGCGCTGGTCTCGCGCATCATGCAGCTGCGCGCCGACAAGGCCAAGCTGATGGGCTTCCCGAACTTCGCCGCCTACAATCTGACCAACCAGACCGCCAAGACCCCCGAAGCGGTCAACGCGATGCTGGGCAAGCTGGCCCCGGCCGCGGTGGCCAACGCCAAGCGCGAAGCCGCCGACCTGCAGGCGATGATCGACAAGGAACAGAAGGCCGCGCGCAAGCCGACCTTCCAGCTGGAACCGTGGGACTGGGCCTTCTACAGCGAGAAGGTGCGCCAGGCCAAGTACAACTTCGACGAGTCGCAGCTGAAGCCGTACTTCGAAATGAAGAACGTGCTGGAGAACGGCGTGTTCTACGCCGCCGGCCAGGAATTCGGCCTGACCTTCAAGCAGCGCACCGACCTGCCGGTCTACCACGATGACGTCACCGTCTACGACGTGTTCGACGCCGACGGCAGCCAGCTGGCGATCTTCATCTTCGACCCGTATGCACGCGCCTCCAAGCGCGGCGGTGCGTGGATGAACTCCTACGTCTCGCAGTCCAAGCTGACCGGCTTCAAGCCGGTGGTCGCCAACCATCTGAACATCCCGAAGCCGCCGGCCGGCCAGCCGACCCTGCTGACCTGGGATGAGGTGAACACCACCTTCCATGAGTTCGGCCATGCCCTGCACGGCATGTTCTCCAACGTGAAGTACCCGTACTTCTCGGGCACCTCGGTGCCGCGTGACTTCGTCGAGTTCCCCTCGCAGGTCAACGAGATGTGGTCGGACAACCCGGTCATCCTGAAGAACTACGCCAAGCACTACCAGAATGGTTCGGCGATGCCGCAGGCGCTGCTGGACAAGGTGCTGGCGGCGGCCAAGTTCAACCAGGGCTTCGCCACCACCGAATACCTGGGTGCGGCGATGCTGGACCAGAACTGGCACCAGATCGGCCCGGACCAGGTACCGGCGGCCAAGGACGTGATGGCCTTCGAACGCGCCGCGCTGGAGAAGGACGGCATCTACTACGCGCCGGTTCCGCCGCGCTACAAGACCCCGTACTTCAGCCACATCATGGGCGGCTACTCGGCCGGCTACTACGCCTATATCTGGTCGGAAGTGCTCGACGCCAACACCCAGAAGTGGTTCAAGGACAACGGCGGCCTGAGCCGCAAGAACGGCGACCACTTCCGCGCCACCCTGCTGTCCAAGGGCGGCAGCGTCGACGCGATGCAGCTGTTCCGCGATTTCGCCGGCCACGAGCCGCAGATCGAACCGCTGCTGGAAAAGCGTGGCCTGACCGGCGCCGGCAACTGATCGCCAGCGCAGTCGCCTGAAACGAAAACCGCCCGGGAGACCGGGCGGTTTTTTGTTGAAGCATCCACGCATGGCGTGGATCTACTGGCTGTCAGCGTGGCGCCACGTACCCACCCGGCACGCCTTCCGGCGACAGCACCAGCTGCCACAGCTGCGCATGCCGGCAACGGAACGTGGCCATCGACCCAGCCAGATAGAAGCGCCACATACGGCGGAAATGCTCGTCGTAACCCGCGTCCAGCTGCGGCCACGCTGCTTCCACATTGCGTCGCCAGGCCTGCAGGGTCAGGTCGTAGTCGGTGCCGAAGTTGTGCCAGTCCTCCAGCACGAAACGGCCTTCGAACGCCCGGGTGATCTGCACTGCCGACGGCAGCATCGAGTTGGGGAAGATGTAGCGCGCGATCCACGGATCGGTGCGATGCCGGGAGATGTTGGTGCCGATGCTGTGCAACAGCAGCAGGCCGCGCGGTGACAGGCAGCGCTTGGCCACCTCGAAGAAACTGGCGTAGTTCTTGTCACCGACGTGCTCGAACATGCCGATCGAGAAGATCGCATCGAACGGTTCGTCCAGCTCGCGGTAGTCCTGCAGGCGGATCTCAATCGGCAGGCCCGCACACAGTTCGCGGGCGAACTCGGCCTGTTCCTGCGAAATGGTCACGCCTACTCCGCTGACACCGTAGCGCTCGGCGGCGAACTTCAGCGCTTCACCCCAGCCGCAACCGATATCCAGCACGCGCTGGCCGGGGCGCAGGCCCAGCTTGCGGCAGACCAGGTCGAGCTTGGCTTCCTGCGCTGCATCAAGGTCATCAGCGTTGCGCCAATAGCCGCAGCTGTAGACCAGGCGCTGGCCGAGCATGGCCTGGTAGAGATCATTGCCGAGGTCGTAATGGCGGCGACCGACTTCGTAGCTGCCTTGCCCCGCCTGCAGGTTGAACAGGCGCGCCTTCAGCGCGTCTGCCACTTCGCGCCAGCCGTGCACCCGCTCATCCAGGTGCGCCTGCATCAGGTGGACGAGGAATTCATCCAGAACGTTGGCATCCCACCAACCTTCCATGTAGCTCTCGCCCAGGCCGAGCGAGCCGTGGCCCATGACCCGCGCGAAAAAGCGCGGGTCATGCACCTGGATGTCCTGTGGCTGGGTGCCGCCGATGCGGACCCCGGCTTCGTGGAGCAGGCCGGCGACCCGCTCCTGCAACCCTGTATCCACGCCACCTCCTCGACTGCGGTCAACCGCGTGCGAACAGCTCCACGTAGTCCTTGGCCACGTGCGGCAACAGCACCGCCGCCGGTACATCAGCGGTCTGGGTGCCGTCCGAGTATGGACCCACCTGGTACGGCGGGAAAACAAAGCGCAGCGCGGTGATCTGCCCCTTGTCGTCGGTCAGCGGCTGGAACTGGCTGAAATTGTCGGCCTGCGGGCCGGTGCCGTCGGCGATCATGCGCGATGCGTTGCGCAGCGATTCCTGCAGCTGGGCCGGGTCCATGTCCTCGCCGCTGAGGCGCGTGGCCACGCGTTCGCGCAGCTGGTCGGCGACGAAATCGCTGATCGCCTTCCAGCCCTTGGCGTCGGCCACCAGCTTTTCGGCGCTGAGCATCTGCTGATGCTGCGGCAGCCACACGAAGCGGGCCACCAGCGGTTCACCGTGGGCGCCACCGGTGTAGCGGCTGCCATCGGCACTGACCACCACCAGCTGCGGGGTTTCCAGCAGCTTCTCGAAGCTCAGCGACAGCTCGTAGGGCATGGTCGGCTTGTCGTTGCCCAGCCCGTCCAGCGCCTGCTGCAGGTCGCTGCGCGCGCTCGTCGCATAGCTCTGCAGCGCGCGGGCCAGGCCCGGATAACGGTCGATGCCGGCCGGGTAGCTGATGCCCACCACCTCACGCTCGTTGTTCTCGATCACGTCGCGCAGGTCCAGCGGCGCTTCCGTGGCCGGCGTTTCGCCTGCGGCGGTGGCTTCGGCGGCGGGCGCCGCGTCGGTCGCCGGTGCCGGCTCGCTTTCACGCTGGCAACCGGCCAGCAACAGCACGCCCACCACGCCGGCCAGCACGCTGCCGTGCAGCGGCCGGTTGTTTCCAATCTTCATCGGGATCCCCTGTTCATGTTTGTACATCATCGCCTGCCATGGCTGAAGCGTGGCCCGCTGGCATTCAGCCAACGAGCAGGTCGTGGTACTCCTCGTGCCGCTGCAGGAAGGCCTCGGCGTAGGAACAGGCCGGCACCACCTTGTACTTCTGCTCGCGGGCGAAACGCAGTGCCACACGGGTCAGTTCACCGGCGATGCCACGGCCGGCGATCGGCTCCGGCACCTCGGTGTGGGTGATGACCATGCGCTTGCGTTTGATCTGGTAGTCCAGCACCGCCAGCTGCCCTCGCACACGGGCGGTGAAACGGTGGTTGGCCAGGTCGTGTTCGACCTCATAGGCCAGACCGGGGGGCGTGACCGAAGCCATGGAACTGTCTCCTGCGGCGACTGCGTGGATGGTGCGCAGCCGGGCGCCATGATCGCGTGAAGCCTGAACAGGGGCAAGTCCAGTCCATTCACGTCAGTTTTCGCCCCTCAAGCTGGAGGCGGGCCGGCCGCTATCGCCTATGGAGGGGTACGGCCAGGCTGGCACGACCCTTGCGACCGTTGACCATGCGCACCACCGTGGAGGCTCCCATGCACGCCAGCAATTCCCATTCCGATACCGACCGCGCCCTGCTGGAGGGCCTGCTACAACTGGCGGTGGAAGGGCAGACCGAGGATCAGGATTTCCAGCGCATCGGCGAGGAAGTGTTCGCCCGCCTGCTGGATACCTACGGCCAGCAGACCGCGGCCTGACCCGGCCGGGGCGGATCGGACCCGATCCGCCCCGCCCCGATACCCGCCTCAGCCGCCGCCGAGGCGGAAGGACGGGTTGGAGAGTTCGCGCAGGAAGTGGTTGAAGATGCTCGGCTGCATGGCCAGCATGAAGATCACGCCGAACGCCGCGCCTGCCAGGTGAGCGCTGTGGTTGATGCGATCGCCGCCGCGCTTGTCCATCCAGATGCTGTAGCCGACGTAGAACACGGCGTAGATGATCGCCGGTGCCGGAATGAAGAACACCAGGATGATCGTCCACGGGCTGAGCAGGATGAAGGCGAACAGTACCGCCGATACCGCACCCGATGCGCCCAGGCTCAGGTAGTTCGGGTTCTTCTGGTTCTTCAGGTAGCTGGGCAGGATCGAGACCAGCAGCGCCCCCAGGTAGAACGCCGGATAGGTCAGCCAGCTGCCGGTCAGCGCAACCATCACCTTCTCGATCTGTCCGCCGAAGAAGAACAGCGTGATCATGTTGAAGATCAGGTGCGACCAGTCGGCATGGATGAAGCCATAGGTGATCAGCCGGTCGTACTGGCGATGGCGGTCCACCGCCGGCGGCCACAGGATCAGGCGGTCGGCCAGCTTGCGGTTGTTGAACGCCATCCACGACAGGATGGCGGTGATGGCGATCAACAGCAGATTGACGGGGGTCATGTCAGGCTCAGGCGCTACGGTAGTTGTCGACCATACGATAGCGTTTCGCATACCAACCGAAGGCCAACGCCGCGACAAAGGCGAAACCGGCGAAGAAGAACATCAGGAACGCCGCCTCGCTCAGGCCCGTGCCGGCGATCTGGTGGGTGACGGTGTCGTTGCGCACGGCGGCGTTGGACAGCAGCACCCACAGGTTGCCGATGGTGGTGGTCAGGTTCCAGAAGCTCATCACCACGCCCTTCATCGCCTGCGGCGCCTGGCTGTAGGCGAACTCCAGGCCGGTGGCCGAGACCAGCACCTCACCGAAGGTCAGCAGCGCGTACGGCAGCATCTGCCAGAAGATCGACATGGCGTTGCCGCCGTCCATCACCACCTGGATGCCGCCGACCACGATCCAGGCCAGGCCACTGAAGGCGATGCCGGCGGTCATGCGGCGCAGCGCGGTCGGCTCGAAGCCGAAGCGGCGCAGGGCCGGGTACAGCACCAGGTTGTTGAACGGAATCAGGATCATCACCAGCAGCGGGTTCAGCGCCTGCATCTGCGAGGCGGTGAACCAGCTCGGCATCTGCATCTGCTGGCCCTGCAGGACCCAGGTCGAGGCCTTCTGGTCGAACAGCGAGAAGAACGGCGTGGTCAGCGCGAAGATCACCAGCACGCGCAGCACCGAGCGCACGCCTTCCACGGCCTCGGCCGGATGCTGGCCACGGGCACGGTCCAGCTGCAGCCAGGTACCGCCACCGATGCCGGCGAGGATGGCCACCAGCGCCAGGCACAGGCAGATCACGATGCCCAGCGAACCGACCAGGCCGAACGAGGCCACTGCCAGCACCAGGCCGAGCACGGCGATCACCAGGCCCGGGCGGCCCTGGCCTGCCACGCGTGCGGTCAGCGCGGTACGCACCACGTTGGCGAACGAATGCGGGTCCTTCGGCGGCAGTGGCACCAGCACGTAGCGCTTGCGGCCCAGCCAGAACACGAAGGTCGCGATGAACATCAGGATGCCCGGGATGCCGAACGCCCACTGCGGGCCCCAGTTCTTCAGCACCAGCGGGATCAGCAGCGACGCGAACAGCGAGCCGAAGTTGATGATCCAGTAGAAGGCGTCGAAGACGATCTTGGCCAGGTGCTTGTTGCTCTGGTCGAACTGGTCACCCATGAACGAAGCCACCAGCGGCTTGATGCCGCCGGCACCGAGCGCGATCAGGCCCAGGCCGAGGAAGAAGCCCTCGCGGCTGTTCTCGAACAGCGCCAGGCACAAGTGGCCGGCGCAGTAGACCAGGCTGAACCAGAGGATGGTGTGGTACTTGCCGAAGAACTTGTCAGCCAGCCAGCCACCGAGCAGCGGGAAGAAATACACGCCGATCATGAAGCTGTGCATGATGTCCTTGGCTTCACCGGCACGGCCTTCTGCAGTGATTTCCTGCAGCAGCAGCGAGGTGATCAGGAACTGCACCAGGATGTTGCGCATCCCGTAGAAACTGAACCGTTCGCAGGCCTCATTGCCGATGATGTACGGAATCTGGCGCGGCATCCTTCCCTGGCCGGCGATGGGGGCAACTGCGTCGTGGCTCATCCTGTAAGGCATTCCTGCAAAGCGAAAGGCGCAAGGTTACCGGAACCGGGGCTTGCGAAGCACGCTGCAGGGCTGCATGACAACGGTGCCAATCCATGGCAGGCCGTCCTGGCCCTGCCGGAAGTCACGGAACCTGCACGACAAAAGCGTAAACTTATCGTTATGCGCCCCCTCGCCTACGCCCGCCTCCTGCTCAGCTGTTTCGTGCTGCTGCTGGCGTTGCAGGCACAGGCACGCCCGCAGGCGCCGGCCGCCGCCAGTGAGAGCGAGCCCCGACAGCTGACCGTGGCCGCGCTGGAACTGCCCAGCCGCGATGACGCGCAATGGAAGCAGCGCCGCGAGCAGGTTGCACAACTGCTGACCGAACTGCAGCCGGACGTGATCTCGGTGCAGCAGGTGCTGCAGCAGCAGGGCCGCAATCCGGCCTGCTGGCTGGCCAGCCGGCTGCGCTACAGCTGCGACTTCGTCACCGCCGACCCGCCCAGCCAGCCACTGCGGCATGGCAATGCGATGCTGACCCGGCTGCCGGTCAGCGAGGACGGTGTGACCCTGCTGCACCCTCCCGGCACCTTCAGTGCGGCCGGCATGATGCGCCTGAAGCTGGGCGAGGCGCTGGTCAACATCTATGTGGCGCGGCTGCGCCCGGACCCGGACGAGGCCACCGCGCGCCAGCACCAGACCAGCGACCTGATGACCTGGATCGGCGCCACCGCCGAAGGCATGCCCAGCCTGATTGCTGGCGATTTCTCGGCCAACACGGTGGAACTGGTGCGCAGCACCCCCGGATTCCAGCCGGCCCGGCGCAATCCCGGCGGCCGCGCCGAGGCACCGGCGGCCAGTGGCGGTGGCAGCAGCGGCCATGGCCTGGATGTGCTGTTCCAGGTCAAGCACTTCGGCGGCATCCGCCAGCAGCCGGTCCTGCTGCCGGCCGACGGCGACCTGCCCGGGCTGCGCCTGGGCGTGATGGCAACCCTGCGCCTGCAGGGCGATACGGCCACCGCGGAATAGGTAGTGCCGGCTGCTGGCCGGCTCCCCCGGCACCACACGGTTGCCGGCCAGCGGCCGGCACTACCGAGTGACTGCTGCAACAGAAAAGGCCGGGGTCTCCCCCGGCCTTCTCACTTCATCCCGTCACGCGATCAGGCGATCGCTTCCTGGTAACGGCGCTCGACTTCATTCCAGTCGATGACGTTGAAGAACGCGCCGATGTATTCCGGACGGCGGTTCTGGTACTTCAGGTAGTACGCGTGTTCCCACACGTCCAGGCCGAGGATGGGGGTGTTGCCTTCCATCAGCGGGCTGTCCTGGTTGCCGGTGCTCTCGACCACGACCTTCTTGTCCGGGGTCACGCTCAGCCACGCCCAGCCGCTGCCGAAACGGGTCAGCGCCGCCTTGGTGAAGGCATCCTTGAACTTGTCGAAACCGCCCAGGTCCTTGTCGATGGCCTTGGCCACGTCGCCCACCGGGTTGCCACCAGCGTTCGGGGCCATCACGGTCCAGAACAGCGAGTGGTTGGCATGGCCACCACCGTTGTTGCGCACCGGGCCCTGCAGGTTCTCCGGCAGCGACTTGAGCTTCTTCACCAGCTCTTCGACCGGCAGGTCAGCGTACTCGGTGCCTTCCAGCGCCGCGTTGACGTTGTTGATGTAGGTCTGGTGATGCTTGGTGTGATGGATTTCCATCGTCGCCGCATCGATATGCGGCTCCAGCGCGTCGTAGGCGTAGGACAGCTTGGGCAGGGTGTAGGCCATGATGCATCTCCTGATTGCGAGGGCACCCGACGATGTCGGGCGGTGCGCGGTGAATGATGGGGACAGACCGCCAGATTACCAAGGGGGATGTAAAGGAAATTGCGTCCTGCCAGTGAGCACGACGGCAATTGTTACGCAGCAGTGACGCGGCGCCCTCCTCATACACCATGCAGCGCGCAGGCGCTACAGTGCGTCCACCACCCTCGCCCGCCCCTGCCCATGCGCAACCCCCGGCTGCTGATCACCGCCATCGCCCTGCTGCTGCTCGGCCTGGTCGCCAACCATTTCCTGCAGCGGCCGCCGGCGCCACAGTTCGCGCCCGATCTGCAGGGCACGCCCGCCGCGCGCGCGCCGGCCACCGCCTCGCCCGGCAAGGACAGCGGACTTCCCGCGTTCCTGCCCGCCGAAGCACGCGCGACCATCGCGCTGATCCAGCGTGGCGGCCCGTTCCCGCACCGGCAGGACGGCAGCACGTTCGGCAACCGCGAGCAGCAACTGCCGCAGCGCGCACGCGGCTACTACCGCGAATACACCGTCGATACCCCCGGCGCGCGCACCCGCGGCACGCGCCGCATCGTCACCGGCGGCGATCCGCCGGAAGCGTGGTACTACACCGATGACCATTACGCGTCATTCCGCAGCTTCACCGTACCGGCCCAGGGAGCGCAGTGATGAGCCACGATGATTTCGGCCTTGGCCTGCACGACATCAACAATGCTGGCGTCTATGCCATAGACAGCGGCGACATCGACGCACTGGCCGCTGCGATGCGCGATGCCGGCCTGAAGGTGATCCGCATCGACCTGGAGAGCGTGGCGGACAAGCGCACCCTGCTCGCCCGGCTGGCCGCACAGCTGGATTTCCCGGCCGGTTTCGGCGGCAACTGGGATGCACTGTCGGACAACCTGCGCGACCTGCAATGGCTGCCGGCCAACGGCTACGCGCTGTTCCTGGCCGACGTGGATGCGCTGCGCGCCGGCGCGCAGAAGGACTTCGACACCCTGCTGGACGTGATGGACGAAACCAGCCGCGACTGGGTCGGCCGCGACGTCCCGTTCTGGGTATTCCTGTCGCAGAGCGCGTAAGGGCAACGCCCTGGTAGAGGCCGACCTTGGTCGGCATGGGCGTGTCCCCGCATGGATCATCCACGCATGGCGTGGATCTACCCGGCGCAGTTGAATGCACAGTAGATCCACGCCATGCGTGGATGTGCCGTCCTAGCGGCTCCCGTTGTCTTCCTGCAGTTCCTTCTTGAACGGGATGTCCGGCGGCGGTCGTGCCACGGCCGGCTGATCCTGCATGTTGGGGTTGGTCAGGCCGCAGCCGCCACCGGCCTGCAGGATCGAAATGACGCAGGAGATCTTCGAGTTGGTGCCCGGCAACGGAATCTCCATCGCCTTGACGCCCTTGCGCACCCATTCGGCCAGCAACGATTCCTGCGGCACCCAGTACTTGTCGAACGAGGTGGGCGTGTAGTCGTAGGGCGGGCGCTTCAGCCACGTGCCGGATTGCGCAATGCGCTCCTTGCTCCAGCCGTCGTTTGCCCCACCGGGCGCACCGCGCTCGGCATGGCCATCACCTTCCTGGCCGGGCACGCGCACGCTGCCATCGGCATTGAACAGGCCATCGCCCTTGCCGGTAGTGCTGGCCTGGCGGGCGCCACTGCTGGCTCCGTCGCGGTTGCGCCTGGAGGAACCCCAGTCGTCGCCCTTGGCAGGCGTGGCCCAGTTGCCTGGATTGGGTGCCGGACGCGCTCCCGCGTTTGCCGGTGTGCTGCTGGATGCCGACGGACGCGTGCTGCTGCTCGCCTGCGTCGCGCTGCCATGGGCCGCGGTCGCAGGCGCCGCCGTGGCACTGCCACTGGAGGATGCCGGTGCCGCGGCAGGTGCCGAGGCCACTTCGCGTTCCCGCACCTGCACATCACGGCCAGTCGGCGCACGCACGGCGGGCTCACGCCCGGCCACCGCCGCCATCCGCACCTGCGGATCGGCCACGGCCTGCACTTCACGTTCGCGTACCCGCACGTCCTGCTGCGGCACGCGCACCTGCATTTCGGCGCTGCGCAGCGGCTGTGGCGCGACTGGCGCATCGACCGTGCTGACTTCGCGTTCGCGCACCTGGATGTCACGCACCTGTGGCGTGCGCACGGCCAGCTCCGGACTGCGCACCTGGGTCGGTGTCGGCGGCGCCTGCACCGGTTGCACGCTGCGCTCGCGCACGCTGGGCGTGCTGTCACGTGGCACGACGCTGACTTCGGTGCGCGGCACGCTGACCGGCGGCACCACGAAATCGGTGCTGGCCTGTGCCACTTCGGTGGCCTGGACCGGTGAAGGCGGCGGCGCGGCAACCGGCGCCGGCTCGGCTTCGGCCGGTGGCGGTGGAACGCTGGCGGTCGGCGCGGATGCAGGGGATGAGGCGGTGGCTTCGGCAGCGACCGGACGTGGTGCAGGGGCCGTGGCAGCGCCCGCTTCCTGGCCCGTCGCAACCCGACCCGCCGCCGCAGCCGCAGCCGCTTCGGCGCCCGGTTGATCGCCACCGCCTTCCTGGGTGGCGCGGCCGACGAACTCCACCTGCACGCGCTCGCCCTCGGCACCCTCTTCTTCCGGCGCGGTGGTGCGGATCACCGCCACCCACAGCAGCAGCACGAAGAACAGCAGGTGCAGCAGTGCGCTGACCAGTACCGAGGTCCAGCGCATCCAGCGCTGGTCGCGCGGCGCAGCGTCCCAGTCCTGCCAGAACAAACGGCGCAGCGCCTGCCACGGCGACAGCCGCGGCGACTGGCCTGGCGGGCCGGGCAGCGGGCGCGGCAGGAAAACTGCGATCACGTCGCGGGCATGGAACGGCCGCTGCAGCGGCGCCAGCGAGCGCAGCCACAGCGCCCAGCCATAGGGCAGGCGCGTAGTCTTCTCGAGGACGGCGCGGGGCTGCTGGCGCGCCAGCAGCAGGTCAATGAGTTGCTCGGCCCGGGTCAGAGGCACGCGTCAGCGATCAGGCGACGTTGCCGCGCGGAATGTACGGCGCGTGGCCGCTGTCGTGGTCGGTCGCGTCGCGCACGGCGGTCACGCCCGGCACGCGGCCCATCAGGGTCTTTTCAATGCCCTGCTTGAGCGTCACGTCGGCCATGCCGCAGCCCTGGCAGCCACCACCGAAGCGCAGCAGCACCACGCCGTCGGACGAGACTTCCTGCACGGCCACCTTGCCGCCATGCGAGGCCAGCTGCGGATTGACTTCGTTCTCCACCACCCAGTGCACGCGCTCGACCAGCGAGGCCGCATCGCCGGGCGCTTCACCCTTGATGCGCGGCGCCTTGATGGTCAGCTGCTGGGCACCGGCGGTGCCGGCGACAATGTCGATCTCGGCGCCATCGAGCCAGCCAACGCTGCCGGAATCGACATAGAGGGTGAAACCATCGCAGTCCACCGCCCACTCGTCACCGAGCAGGTCGGTCGGTTCGGCGAATTCCAGCCGGGCATCGGCGCGCGGGGTACCGGGGTCGACCGCGCTCAGGCGCACGCCCATGCCGGGCACGCCCTCGCGTTCGATCAACTTGCGGAAATGGGTCTGGGCAGTGTCGGAGATCTGGATCATCAGGCTATTCTAGCCAAGTAAGCGTCAGCCGCTCATTCGGTTTATACACCGTCCGGCGCATTGTTCAGTCAACACGAGGTGGAGATTCCCATGGCCGACCTGATTCCACTGGCCCAGGCCCGTTGCGTGCCGCGCAAAGGCAGCGACCACAAGCTCGGCGAAGCCCGCCTGGCCGAACTGCTGCCGCAGATTCCCGGCTGGGAGCTGAGCGAGGGGGGGCAGGCCCTGTTGCGCACCTTCCGCTTCAAGGATTACTACGCCACCATGGCCTTCGTGAACGCGCTGGCCTGGATTGCCCACCGCGAGGACCACCATCCGGACCTGGGCGTGCACTACGACCGCGCGGTCGTGCGCTTCTCCACCCACGACGTGGGTGGCCTGAGCGAGAACGACTTCATCTGCGCGGCAAAGACTTCGGCCCTGACGGAGCAACTGCCATGAACGTACGTTTGCTGAGCCTGTCCCTGATCGCTGCGACCGGCCTGGCCGGCTGTGGCGCGTCCGAACCGCCGGCACCACCACCGCCCGCACCGACCGAAGTCGCAGCGGTGAAGACGCCGCCGCCGCAGTACCCGCTTGAGCTGGCCTGCATGGGCGTGGGTGGCACCAGCACCTTCAAGGTGACCATCGGCACCGACGGCAAGCCGAGCGAGGTTGCCCTGCTCACCGGCGCCGGCAACCCGCAGCTGGACGAACTGGCCAAGACCGCCGTGCAGGGCTGGCAGTTCAATGCCGCCACCCGCAACGGCCAGCCGGTGCCGGCCACCATCCAGGTACCGGTCAGCTTCAACCCGCCGCAGCCGAAGCCAGACCAGTGCTTCGCCATCGAAGAACGCCTGCGCCGCGGCGGCTGATCGCGCGCACCCCGACGAGGCCAGCCGACGCCCGCCTCGCCCTCGCCGCCCCGGCCCTGACCGGGGCGGTTGTCTGTTGACCAGGACCGCGTCGGTAGATGCTGCAGATTCCCCCCGAAAACATCTGGATCGCGCTGGCCGTCACTCTCGCGGCCGGCCTGGCCACCGCGATCGGCAGCCTGCTGGTGCTGTTCTCGCGCCGCCCCAACCCGCGCCTGCTGGCCTTCGGCCTGGCCTTCGCTGGCGGCGCGATGGTCTACGTATCGCTGTCGGAGATCCTCAACAAGTCCATTGCCTCGTTCGCACTGGCCTATGGCGAGCGCACCGGCTTCACCTACGGCACCCTGGCCTTCCTGCTGGGCGTGATCGTGATCGTGCTGATCGACCACTTCATTCCGAACCCGCATGACAGCCTGGACAAGCAGGACCCGGCGTTCCGCGAGAACAGCCGCGAGTACCTGAAGCGCGTCGCCCTGCTGACCTCGATCGCGATCACCGCGCACAATTTCCCGGAAGGGCTGGCAACGTTCTTCGCGACGCTGGAAAGCCCGTCGGTGGGCATGCCGCTGGCCTTCGCCATCGCCATCCACAACATTCCGGAGGGCATCGCGATCGCGGTGCCGGTGTACTTCGCCACCCAGAACAAGTTCTATGCATTCAGTGCCAGCCTGCTGTCGGGCCTGGCCGAACCGGTGGGCGCGGCGCTTGGCTACTGGCTGCTGTCCGGATCACTGTCGCACGCCACCTTCGGTTGGGTGTTCGGGCTGATCGCCGGCGTGATGGTGTTCCTGGCGCTGGATGAGCTGCTGCCGGCGGCCAAGCGCTATGCGAAGGGCCACGAGACGGTTTACGGGCTGGTGGCCGGCATGGGCACGCTGGCGATCAGCCTGGTGCTGTTCAAGTGGTGAACGGCCCAGAAGGGCGCATCCACGCATGGCGTGGATCTACCCAGACAAGGCAGCGGCCGGGCATGCCCCGGCGCTACCCGGTCATTGTCAGCGCAGGCGATCCAGCGCCTCGATCAGCTCGTCGGCCAGCGGCGCGTTCAACACGTATGGACTCTTGCCCGCGTCCAGCGCGAACTCCAGCGACGCCGCATGCAGGAACAGGCGCTTCAGCCCGATCTGCTCACGAAGCCGCTTGTTGACCGCAGGATCGCCGTATTTGTCGTCACCGGCCACCGGATGCCCCAGATGCTGGGCGTGCACGCGGATCTGGTGGGTACGACCGGTCTCGATGCGCACCTCGCAGTACGAATGACCACCGCGGCGCTCCAGCACCCGGAAGTGGCTGATCGATTCCTTGCCGATCGCATTGACCTGTACGTGGCGTTCGCCGCCCTGGCGCAGGCCCACGTGCAGTGGCGCGTCGACCGTCATCACCCCGTCGGGCATGCGCCCGGCCAGCAGGGTCAGGTAGCGCTTGCGGATGCCGGCGCCGTGGTCTTCACGCAGCAGCGCCTGCAGTTCGCTCAGCGCTGAGCGCTTCTTGGCCACGATCAACAGGCCCGAGGTGTCGCGATCCAGCCGGTGGACGAGCTCCAGGGTCTGCCCCGGGCGCAGGGCACGCAGGGTCTCGATGGCGCCGAAGCTGATGCCGCTGCCACCATGGCTGGCCACGCCGGACGGCTTGTTCAGGGCCAGCAGGCGGGCGTCCTCGAAGACGATGGCCTGCTCCAGGCGGCGCATGAACGCCTCCGGCGGACCGGCCTTGTCTCCTTCCTCATTGAGACGAACGGGTGGCACACGCACCTCATCACCCGCCTCCAGCTTGCGTTCGGCCTTGGCGCGGCCGCCGTTCACCCGTACCTGGCCGCTGCGCACGAGCTTGTAGACCAGGCTGCGCGGGGCGCCCTTCAGCTGGCCCAGCAGGAAGTTGTCCAGGCGCTGGCCGGCGCGGTCGGCGGGAACGGTGATCATGCGCACGGAAGGCTTGTCGCCAGCGGGCTTGGTGGGGTCTTGGGCAGTCATCAGGCTGTTTATTCTGTTACACTCGGGGGGCGAGATAAGGGATTGATTTCGTTGGAAGTTACTCAGGGCCAGAAGCCCAGCTTCCGACGAATCCGGCACAGTGCGCGACCACCGCCCGCGGGGCGGCCATGTTAGCGGCTCACCGGCCTTCCCGGCCATCGCCGGATGCCTGACACGCAACCGTGCTGAACATGTCCCGCGTGGCGCTCCAGCCTGGCTGACAGCTGCCTGCGGCCTGTAACACCCCAAAACCCATAAGAGTGAAGCGCTCCCGCGGCCTGCCGTGGTGTCGTAGCGCTGGAAACCCAAGCCGCCCTCCCCGCGCTTGCGCGAATGGGCGGCGAGCCGTGTCCAGAGGCGAAACCCCATGGCGTTCCGCGCGGTAGCCGCTTGCGAGGAACGCAACAATGAAGCGAATGCTGATCAACGCCACGCAGGCTGAAGAGCTGCGTGTTGCCATCGTGGATGGCCAGTCGTTGTATGACATCGACATCGAACAGCCGTCGAAGGAACAGAAGAAGTCCAACATCTACAAGGGCCGGATCTTCCGCATCGAGCCCTCGCTGGAAGCGGCCTTCGTTGAATACGGTGGCGGCCGCCATGGCTTCCTGCCGCTGAAGGAAATCTCCCGCGATTACTTCCAGGCCGGCGTCGACCACAACAAGGCCGGCATCCGCGAACTGCTGAAGGAAGGCCAGGAGATCGTCGTCCAGGTCGACAAGGAAGAGCGTGGCAACAAGGGCGCCGCCCTGACCACGTTCATCTCGCTGGCCGGCCGTTACATGGTGCTGATGCCGAACTCGCCCAGCGCCGGCGGTGTCTCCCGTCGCATCGAAGGTGAAGACCGGGCCGCGCTGAAGGATGCCCTGGACAAGCTGAACATCCCTGACGACATGGGCGTGATCATCCGTACCGCCGGCGTCGGCCGCGATGCGGAAGAGCTGCAGTGGGATCTGGACTACCTGCTCAATGTCTGGCGCGCCATCGCCGAAGCCGCACTGAGCAAGCCAGCCCCGTTCCTGATCTACCAGGAATCGCGCCTGATCGTGCGCGCCCTGCGTGACTACCTGCGCGCCGACATCGGCGAGATCCTGGTGGACACCGAGGAGATGTACGAGCACGCCCGCGAGTTCATGCAGCAGGTGATGCCGCAGACCCTGCGCAAGCTCAAGCACTACAAGGACGACATCCCGCTGTTCAACCGCTTCCAGATCGAGTCGCAGATCGAAGGTGCCTACGAGCGCAACGTGCGCCTGCCGTCGGGCGGCTCGATCGTGGTCGACCAGACCGAAGCGCTGACCGCGGTCGACGTGAACTCCTCGCGCGCCACCAAGGGCAGCGACATCGAGGACACCGCGTTCCAGACCAACCTGGAAGCGGCCGAGGAAGTGGCCCGCCAGCTGCGCCTGCGCGACCTGGGCGGCCTGGTGGTGATCGATTTCATCGACATGGCCTCCAACAAGCACCAGCGCGAGGTGGAGAACCGCCTGGCCAACGCGCTGAAGTACGACCGCGCCCGCGTCCAGGTCGGCCGCATCTCACGCTTCGGCCTGCTGGAAATGAGCCGCCAGCGCCTGCGCCCGAGCCTGGGTGAATCCAGCCAGATCGTCTGCCCGCGTTGCGACGGCCACGGCCGCATGCGCAGCGTCGAGTCGCTGTCGCTGTCGATCATCCGCGTCGCCGAAGAGCATGCGATGAAGGAGAACACCGGGCAGGTGCTGGTCCAGGCCCCGGTGGAGATCGCCAATTACCTGTTGAACGAGAAGCGCAGCGCCCTGCGCGAGATCGAGCAGCGCCACGAAGCGCCGATCGTGATCGTCGCTGACGAGCAGCTGCACACCCCGCACTACACCGTCACCCGCCTGCGCGAGAACGAGCTGGGTGAAGAGAGCAACAAGCCCAGCTACCAGCGCGGCACCCCGCGCAAGCTGCCGGTGCACGCCCTGACCAAGGGCCAGCTGAACATCCCGCCGCCGGCGGTGACCCAGGTCAAGCACACCTCCCCCGCCCCGGTGCGCGAGGAAGCGCAGCCGGCCGCAGCCGCTCCGGCTCCGGTCGTGGCAGCGCCGGTGGCGCCGGCCCCGAGCGGCGGCGTGATCGGTTGGCTCAAGCGCGTGTTCGGTGGCGAGCCGGCACCCGCTCCGGCTCCGGCCGCCCCGGCGGCGCGCCAGCAGCAGGACGGTGGCCGCAAGGACCGCAACAAGGATCGCAACAAGGACCGCAAGGACCGTCGCGACGACAGCCGTGGCAACGGCGGCAACGGCAACGCGCAGCAGCAGAAGGACGGCGGCAACCGCAAGGACCGCGGTGAGCAGCGCAAGGACGGCCGCAATGGCAACAACGGCAATGCCCAGCAGCAGCCGCAGCAGGGCAAGCAGAAAGAGCCGCAGCAGAAGGATGGCCAGCAGCAGCCGCAGCAGCAGAACAAGCCGCGCAACGAGCAGCAGGGCCAGAACCAGAACCCGCAGCAGCCGAAGCTGAAGCAGCCCAAGCAGCCGCGCCAGCAGCAGGACGGTGACAAGCCGGCCGAGAAGCCGCAGCGCAGCGCCGCCGAGGCACCGGCCGAGGCCGTGACCGCGGCCGCAGCCGTGGCAGCTACGGCCGTCGCTGCCAACGTCGTGACCGCACAGGAAGCCATTGCGCCGGCGGCTCCGGTTGCACCGGCAGCCTCGGCTCCCGCGGAAGCCGCTTCACCGGTCGACACCGCTGCCAACGCCGGCAGCGAGGCCGAAGGGATTGTCGTGGCCGGTGAAGATGCTGCGCTCGACGCCAACGGCGATCAGGCCGGTGAAGGCGCGACCCGCCGCCGCCGCGGCCGTCGTGGTGGCCGTCGCCGTCGTCGTGGTGGCGCCGAGAACGCTGCCGGCAACGATGGCCTGGGCGATGACCAGGACGACGCGGACGACAGTGATGACGCCGATGTTGCTGATGTCGCCGAGCCGGGCTCCCACAGCGCTGCAGGGACCGCGCCCGTCGCTGCTGCGCAACCGGCCCGTTCGCAGCCGGAATTCGATTTCGATGACGAAGCCGAACCGACCGCTGCCGAAGCCGAAAAGCCGGTCCGTGCCGCCGCCGCTATTGTCGCCGCGCCGGTCGCGGTGGTGAGCAGCGCCGTGGTCGATGTCGCGGCGCCGATCGTGGCCGAGGTACAGGCCCCGATCGAAACCGCGGACAAGGCCGAACCGGCATCTTCGCCGGTGCAGACCAGCATGCTCGATGCCATTGACGCTGCGACCCCGGGCCAGCCGGTGGTGGCTGCGGCCCCGGTGGTCGAAGCGAAGCCGGTCGTGGTTGAGGCTGCCCCGGCCGTTGAAGCCACTCCGGTGGTCGACGTGAAGCCGGTCGTGGTCGAGGCTGCTCCGGTCGTGGAATCGAAGCCGGAGGTTGTTGCAGCGGCCCCGGTGGTTGAAGCCCAGCCGCAGGTCGTTGAGGCTGCCCCGGTGGTGGAGGCCGCTCCCGCGGTTGAAGCCAAGCCGGTCGTCGAGACCGCGCCGGTCGCCGAACAGCCGGTCGCTCCGGTGGCGGTTGAAACCGTGCCGGTGGAAGCTGCGGCCCCGGTTGCCGAGGCGGTGGTGACACCGTCGATCGATCCGGTTGCCGATGGCCACGCCGACTCCGCCGCGCAGGCCGCCGAAGCCAAGGCCGACGAAGAAGACGAAGACGCCGCCAAGCGCACGCCGCCGGCGAACTGATCTCGCCTTGATCGCGTAGAAAACGAAACGGCGGGGATCGATGATCCCCGCCGTTTTTGTTTGTGCCCCGGGCGCGTGCAGCGCTCTGGTAGAGGCCAACCTTGGTTGGCGCCGTTGATTCAATGCACGCGGACACGCCCGTGCCAACCAAGGTTGGCACCTACCAGAGCGCCATTGATTCAACGCACGCGGACACGTCCGTGCCAACCAAGGTTGGCACCTACCAGGACATCAGCGCGCCGGCGCGAACTGCAGCCGGGTCCACACGCCGTAGTGGTCCGAGGCCCAGCGACCGCTGTCATCGGGCTGGTCGAACAGGAGCTTGGCCTCACGCGCGACCATCTCGTCCTGCTGGAAGAAAATGTGGTCGATCCGCGAGGGTGCCTGGTAGTAGTGCCGGTTCAATGTACTGACCCCGGCCAGGTCGGTGTTGACGTGCACGCTGCCGTAGCTGTCGCCGTAATGGCTGCGCAGCTCGCTCAGGTCGCCTGCGTCCACCAGTGCGTTGAAGTCGCCGGCGATCACCACCGGTGCTCCGGCCGACGTTGCAGTGATGAAGCGCAGCAGATCCTCGACCTGGGTGCGGCGGATACGCTGGCCATTCTCGTCGCTGCGCTCGTTGAAATGGGTGGCATAGACGTTCACCGCCTTGCCGTCCACATCGATACGCAGATGGGCGACGGTCCGGTAGTCGTCCAGCGGTTGCAGCAGGTGCTCACCCCGGGCGAGGATCGGGCGTCGGCTCAGCAGCGCGTTGCCGTAACGTTTCGGCGCGCCCACCGGATCTGTGGACACGAACACGTACCTGTAGCCGAGCTGGCTGGCCAGCCACTGCGCCTGGTTGCGCACGTTGCGGCGCTGGATCACCTCCTGCAGCGCGATGGCATCGGGCTGCAGGCGCTTGAGTTCGGCCAGGATGGTGCGGCGGCGGCTCGGCCAGTCCTCGCGGTCGTGATGCAGGTTGAAGGTCACCATGCTCATGCCGGGCGCGGTGGCGACGTCAGCCGCTGCCACGGCGGTTGGCCCGGCCGCCATCACGGCGCCCGGCAATGCCAATGCAATGGCCAGCCCCAGGGCACGCACTGTCGTGCGCACCCCTGCCCCCTGCTGCTTCATCGCTACTGCCCCTTGCGCTCGGCGCGGCGCACCGCGCCAGGTACATCGATCTCGACCCGCGCCGGCAGCTGGTGCACGTGCAGTTCCTTGTTGATCCATTCGGCCGCTTCGCCGTTGATGGTCGCCTCGCCCGGATCACCGGCGTACGGCCACGGCAACACCACGCCACCGACCGGTGGCAACAGGCCCGGCTGCACCTCCAGCACAAGCTGCTTGTCGCTGCGCTGCAGGCGGTAGTTGAGCTGGCCCTGCGGCGTGCGCAGGCCCTGCACGGCGATGCCCTCGCCCTGCAGCCAGGCGGTCGGAATGCCGGCGGCCAACACCAGTGCATCGTCCATGTCACGGCTGTAGGCGAACATGTCCAGGGCCGAGCGCACGAAGTCCGACGCTACCCAGGCATGCGGCAGGTCACCGACGAAGAACGGCTTGCGTGGCGTGCGCGAGACCACTTCGGCCCACTGGTTCCAGGCCTGCGGCGCACGGTCCTTGAAGAAGAACTCGGTCGCCTGCCAGGCGCGATCTCGCCAGCCCAGGCGGACGAAGGCGGCCACGTTGCGCCACTCGTAGGGCGTGTAGTCCTTCCACTCGCGCTTGCCATCACGACGGGCCACGAACTCCTTCCAGTAGCGTTCGAAGGTGGCATCGAGTGCCTGCTGCGGAAGGCGCCCCTGTTCACCGCCCGGGGCCAGCGCGATGGTGGTCGAGGTCGCATCGAAATCGCCTAGCTCGGCCGAGCCCGGCAGGTAATCGATGTTGTGCTGCTGCATTGCCGACAGCAGCGAGGCCTGCAGGTCATCACGGAACTGGTCACGTGATTCGGCGATCTGCATCGCTTCGACCTTGCCCAGCTGGGCCGCCAGCGATGCCGCATCCTTGTAGCCGCGCAACGCCCAGAAATTGTCCCAGTACGAATGCATCGGCTTGGCCGAATAGCCTTCGTGGCTGATCGAGGCCGGCATCATCCCGTAGAACGCCGGATTGCGCGCCCGATTCTCGTCCGTGCGCTCGCTGGCGCGCAGCTGCTCCATGTAGTTGTAGGCGCCCTGTACATGCGGCCACATCAGTTCGGCGAAAGTGCTGTCACCGGTATAGCGCCCATATTCGGCAATGCTGTAGATCAGCTCGCCATGGCTGTCGTTCTCCGGCACCGGATCGCTGCCACGTGCATCGACACAACACGGCACTTTGCCATTTTCGAACTGATAGGGCGCGTACCAGTTGATGTAATCACGCACCGCATCACTGCGCCCCATGCGCAGCAGGCCCTCGGAAATCATCGCGCCATCGCGGATCCAGCTGCGCGCGTACGAGCGCGTGCCCGGCTGCAGGCGCGGGCCAACCCGCGAGATCAGCATGTGCGCCACTGCGGTGCGCAGGGTATCCACCAGAGCCTGGCCCGCAGCCGGTACCTGCAGCGAGACCACCCCCAGCTTCTGCCGCCACTGCTCTGCCACCTGTGCCTGCGCCTTGGCCACGTCCAGCGCCTGCGGCGCCCAGCCTCCGGTCTGCGGCAACACCACCGCCACTTCGCGGCTCTGGCCAGGTTCCAGCCTGATCGTATACAGCAGCGCACCGGACGCCATGCCGGTGCTGTCCTTCACTGCGGTGCTGGCCGGATATTTTCCGGAGGCCAGATGCATCGCGTCGAGCTTGCCATCGAACGTGCTGGCGAAGCGGGCATCCGGTACCTGCAGCGGATAGACGCGCGGCTCGCCGTTGATCCGCACCAGCTGTTCGCCCACATCCAGGGCATCGATGCGACTGAAGCCGCCGACGGTGTTGAGGAACTGGGTCGGCGGGTTGACCTGCCACGGGCGGATCGCCAGCGCCAGGGTGTATTCGTGCGCCACCTTGTCCGGATTGCTCAGCCGGTAGCGGGCGATCAACTGCGCGCGCTCCGGCGTGCCCTGCACGAAGCTGGTCACCGCCAGGCCGGCCTTCTCGTGCACCCAGTCGACATTGGCGATCGGCAGGTAGTGGTCCTGCAACGACTGGGTGATGGCCACCTTCGACCAGTCCAGCAGCTTGCCGTCAAGGCGGATGAACGGCTCGATGCTGAAGCTGCCCTTGGCCGGTTCCAGCGCACCGTCCTCGCTGATCAGCGCCTGTTCCTGGCCGCCATCGAGGCCGAGCAGGGTCCAGTACGGCTGTTCGCCCACATACGCGCGCGGCAGCGAGCCGCACGGCAGGTCGGCCGCTACCGAGGACAGGAACGCGTTCGGCGTGGCCGCGAAGGCCAGCGGCTTGAGCGCGATGTCACGGATGCCATAGCGCCAGTTCGGGCCATCCTGAAGATCGAAGCGCACGTAGCGCGCGTCGGTATCCGGCAGCGCCAGCCAGTCGCGGCCACCCGCGCCGCCGGTCACTTCGCGCACGGTGCGCCAGTCCCGGCCATCCTCGGACGTCCGCACGGTGTAGCGATTGGCTTCCAGGTTCGGCAGCCAGTCGATCACTGCCCCACCGATCTCGCGGCTCTTGTGCAGGTCCAGGCTGATGGTCTGCTGCTTGACGCCGCCACTGATCCAGAACGTATCGCCCTTGCCATCGATCATGCGGTCCTGCAGCGCGGTGGCGGTGTCGGCAATCACCGATGGCACCAGCGCCGAATCATCCTGCGGCGGCAGGCCCTGCAGGGTCAGTTTGTCGAAGCACACCGTGCCGCGGCCGCCAACCTTGCTGTAGATCGTGAACTCGACCGCGGCGCTGCGCGCCATCTCCTTCTCCGGCGATGGCCCCCACGCCTTGTCGATCTGGCGACGACGGTACTCGACCGGCGTCCATGCCTTGGGGAAGCTGTAGCCCGGACGGTTGACCCACCAGACGTTGTCGCCGCTGGCATCGATCAGCTTGAACTGCAGGTCGTTGCCCGGCGAATCACCGCGCAGCTGGAAGCCGAAGCGGTAGTTGGCCGGATACTCGATGTTCAGCGCACGGCGGATGCCGACGTAGCCCGACACCTTGTGGAAATCGTAGTCCAGGCACAGCGCGCGGCCACCGCCGGCACCGCTGACCGGCCGCAGCGAACCGCTGACCTGGTCGGACAGCACCAGCTTCCAGGCGCCGATGTCGTCGAAATCGTCCAGCACCTTCGGCGCCGGCAGTGCCGGTGGTGCGGCGATCGCCAGGGAGGTCCACAACAGGCCCAGTCCAACGGCGATCGCTCGCTTCATCCCTTGACGCTCCCCAGCAACAGACCTTGGATGTAGTAACGCTGCAGCACCAGGAACAGCGCCAGCACCGGAACCACGGTGACCACCGCGCCAGCCATCATCATTTCCACGTCCATGATGTGTTCGCGCGAGAGGGTGGCCAGCGCCACCGGCAAAGTGTAGTGCTCCTGGTCGGTCAACACGATCAATGGCCACATGAAATCGTTCCATGCGCCCATGAAGGTGAAGATCGCCAGGGTCACCAGCACCGGCTTGAGCATCGGCAGCACGATCTGGAAGAAGATGCGCAGCTCCCCTGCCCCGTCGATGCGCGCCGCTTCAAGCAGTTCGTCAGGGATCGAACGCGCGTACTGGCGCACCAGGAAGATGCCGAACACGCTGGCCAGCGCCGGCACGATCACGCCGCCGAAGCTGTTGACCAGGCCCAGCTGCTTCATCAGCAGGAACAGCGGCAGCATCGCGACCTGCGCCGGAATCACCAGCGCTGCCATCAGCACCTGGAACAGGCGATCGCGGCCGACGAAGTTGAGCTTGGCGAAGGCGTAGCCGGCCATGGTGTTGAGCAGCAGCGAACCCAGCGTGATGCCCAGCGACACCAGCAGGCTGTTGGCGAAGTTGCCGCCCATGCCGGTGCGCGCGAACAGCTCATGGTAGTTGTGCGTGGTGATGCTCGACGGCAGCAGCGGCGGCGGGAAATGACTGGCCTCGCCCTGCGGCATGAACGAGACCGAGAGCATCCACAGCAGCGGCGCCAGGCTGACCAGGGCCAGCACCAGCAACGCACCATTGATCAACCACGGGTACCAGCGCGACTGGCCGATTTCACGACTCATACCAACTGCCTCTTGCGGCCGAAACGCAGCATCACGGTGGTCACCGCCAGGATGATCAGGAACAGCAGGAACGCCACCGCGGAGGCGCGCCCCAGGTTCCACCACTTGAAGCCTTCCTCGAACATGAAATACAGCACGCTGACGGTGCTCTGCAGCGGGTCGCCGCGGGTCATGACGTACGGCTCGGCGAACAGCTGGAAGTAGCCGGACACGGTGATCACCCCGACCACCAGCAGCACCGGGCCGAGCATCGGCAGGGTGATGTGCAGGAACTGCTTCCAGCGCGAGGCGCCGTCGATGCGCGCCGCTTCGTACAGGTCATGCGGGATCGCCTGCAGGCCGGCCAGGAAGATCACCATGTTGTAGCCGAAGTTCTTCCACACCGCGAACAGCATGATGGTCGGCATCGCCCAGTTGGGATCACCCAGCCAGTCGATCGGACTGATGCCCAGATGGCCCAGGCCGTAGTTGACCAGGCCATAGCTGGTATGGAACAGGTAGCGCCAGATCACCGCCACCGCCACCAGCGTGGTCACCACCGGCGCGAACAGTGCCGTGCGGAACAAGGCCTTGAAGCGCGCGGCCGGCGCATTGAGCAGCATCGCCGCGCCCAGCGACACGCCGATCGACAACGGCACGCCGATCAGCACGAAGTAGGTGGTGTTCCACAGCGACTTCCAGAACATCGGCGTCTGCAGCAGGTCGATGTAGTTGCCCAGGCCGACGAAACGCAGGTTGCTGCTGTCGGCCAGTGCATAGAGGTCGAAGTCGGTCACGCTCAGCGCGAGTGCCGAGGCGACCGGCAGGCCGAAGAACACGCCCAGCACGATCAGCGAGGGGCCGGCGAAAATCCAGCCGGCCAGCGAAGTACGTTTCATTGCGCGCTCCCGGCGGCCACGGCGCTGCTCGATTGCGGCGACGGCGCGCGCTCCTGCAGGCGTTGTTGTTCATGCATCCAGCGGCGCTTGGCCAGCACCTTGTCCACGCGCTGGTCCAGTTCGGCCACGGCCTTGTCCTGCGGCAGGCCACCGCGCACCACCTTCTCGGTGACGATGCGCATTTCCTGCACGATGCGCTCCCATTCGAGCACCTTCGGCGTCGGCTTGACCCGCTCCAGCTGATCGCGGAACGCGGCTGCCAGCGGATCGTTGGCCAGCGACGGCGCGTTCCAGGCACTGCGGCGCGGCGGCAGGTCGCCGATTATGGAATGGAAGCGTGCCTGGATTTCCGGGCGCGACAGGAATTCGATCAGCTTCCAGGAGGCTTCCTTCTGCTGAGACTTGCGGAAGATCACCAGGCTGGTGCCCCCGGCGATGCCTGCACCCGGACCGTCCGGCCCTGGCAGCGCGGCGGTGCCCCACTGTCCTTCCAGTTCCTTCGGCTGCAGTTTCTTGAACTCGCGGATGTTCCAGGGGCCGGAGATGTAGAACACGTTGAAGCCGCGGAAGAATTCATCCCATACGTTGGAGATCTGCGTCTCGGACATCTTCGGCGCCCAGCCCTGCTCGAACATGTTGGCGTAGAAGGCCAGCGTGCGGCGGAACCCCGGGCTGGAGAAATTACCGCGGGTATCGTCGTCGCGCAGCAGCGGGTCGGGCTGCTGCAGGGCCAGCGACAGCTGCTGCTCGAACTCGTTGATCGGCATCAGCACCGCGTAGCGGTTCGGGCCCTGCATGCGCTTGATCGCCGCCATCTGCTCCTCCCACTCCGGCCACGTGCGCGGCGGATGGTCGTAACCGGCCTTGGCCAGCAGGTCCTTGCGGTAGTAGATCAGGCGCGTATCGACGTACCACGGCACGCCGACCAGCTCGCCGTGGATCACGTTGGTATCCCAGATGCCCTGGAAGTAGTCCTTCGGATCGACCACGGTGGAGCGCTGCACGAACGGCTGCAGCGGCGTCAGCGCGTCGAGTTCGGCGAACTCCGGCACCCAGGTATTGCCGAGCTGGCACACGTCCGGCAGGCCATCGGCGGCGAACGCGGTCAGCAGCTTCTCGTGCGCGGCAGTCCACGGGATGTTCTGCACATCCACCTTGATGCCGGGGTTTTCGGCCTCGAACTCGTGGATCAGCTCGCTGACCACCTCGGCTTCACGGCCCATTGCCCAGAAGCGCACAGTGGTGGTGCCCGGTTCGGTGCGGGCGCAGCCGGCCACGGCCAGTGCGGCCAGGGCAGGCAGCGCCCAGCGGCGCAGGCGGTCGATCCAGTTCGGCATCGGGTTACTTGCCCTGGCCTGTGGTGCGGTTGGCATTGTTCTTCTGTTCCTGCGCGGCAGCCGCGCGTGATTCGGCGATACCCACCGCGCGTGCTGCCGCGGCCTTTTCGTCCTTCTGCAGTTCCAGCGGCTGGAACGACCCTTCCGGCGCCAACCAGCCACCGCTGAACCCGGCCCGCTCAAGACCCTTGCGGATGTACGGGTTCTTCTTCATCACTTCCCAGACGAAATCATTCCGGTAGTTGGCGATCATGGTCAGGATCGGACCCTGGTCGATGGCGATGTAGTCGCTGGCGACCCAGCCGCGATCCGGAACCAGGCGCCCGGTCTTGATCGGGATGTCGTAGTTGAAGCTGGGATTGAATGAATCCAGGAAGCCGTAGCTGGAATAGATGTAGTCGCCGTAGCGCTTGTGCATTTCCAGCGTGGCCGGGATCACCTGCTCGGGGGCGAACACCACCGAGGCGATCGCCGCGGTCGGGGCGATGGTGCCGTCGTCGAAGTTCTCGCGCAGGCCGGCGCCGCGCGAGGAGTAGTGGCGGAACTGGCGCTGCTCGCCGCGGTACTCCTGCGTGGTGTTCTGCGGACCATCGCTGGCGGTCAGGCCCCAGACGTTCTCTCCATAGTCCTTCCACTGCATCGGGTTGGCGATGGCGTATTCGCGCTGGGCCAGCGCAGCCGAGCGGCTGTTGAGGAAATAGGTACTGCCGCGCTCGCGCATGTACGCGTCCTGGATGTCGCGGAAGTCGATCCAGACGTGGCTGTACTGGTGGCCGAACAGCGGGCCGAAGGACAGGTATTCCTGGCCCTGGTACACACCCCAGTCGTTGTCGTAGGTGCGCGTCCACACCGTCCACGCGTCCGGGCTGACCGGGTGCGTGGGCGAGCCCAGGGCGAGGATGTAGACCATCATCGCCTCGTTGTAGCCCATCCAGTCGTGGTCGATGAAGCCGCTCTCCGGGAACCAGCCCATCGAGATCAGCGGTGCACGCTGCTGCAGCCACGGCCAGTCGACCTTCTTGTACAACGTATCGGCGATCTGGCGGATTTCCTTTTCGCGCGGATCGTCACCGTCGTAGTACGACTGCGCGAACAGCACGCCCATCATCAGCAGCGCGGTATCCACCGAGGACAGTTCAACCCAGCTGTCGTAGCGACGGCCTTCCTGCATGTCCAGGAAGTGGTAGTAGAAGCCCTTGTAACCTGCCTTGCCGGTGCGCTGCGGGCCCATCGGCACGTCGCGGAAGAATTTCAGGGTGGTCAGGGTGCGATCGATCGCCTGGTTGCGGCTGACCCAGCCGTTCTCGATGCCGATCGGGTACGCGGTCAGTGCGAAGCCGACCGAGGCGATGCTGGCGAACGGCCGCGACGGGTAGCGGTCCGGGGTCAGCCCGTTGATCTCGTTGGTGGTGTCCCAGAAGAACTGGAAGGTGCGGCGCTCGATGTCATCAAACAACGGCGGCAGCTCAGGCTTCATCGGCCGCGGCGGTGCATCGGCTTCGATCAGGATCACCGGCGGCCGCGGCTTGGCAGGCTCCTGCTGGGCCGGCTGGCAGGCGGCGACGGCCAGGCTCAACGCTGCCGCGGACAACAGATGGCGTGCCTGCATGGCGCGATTCCTCCGGTGGTCTGATCGATGGGAAAGCATACCGTCCAATGATCTGAAATCGTTTACAAGATGCGTTCTTAAAAAACCACGAAAAACGTGGTTTGACACCGCGATCATTGCCCACGCCGCTGCCCCCTGCCCGGCAGCGGCGTGGGCAATGGACCGACACCGGGCCGGCCATTGCCGTTTTCACGCGATCGATGCCGCCGGCGAACCGGCGGCATCGGGTCGTGCATCTACATCCGGGCTTAGAAGCGGAAGCCCACTTCGGCCTTGATCTGACGCGGCGTACCGATGATTTCGCCGGTCTCGTTGTAGCTGGCCTGCAGCTTGCCGTTGGTCTTGACGTAGTTGTAGGTGGAGAAGTTGTCGAAGTTGAACACGTTGATGATGTCGATACGCGCGTACAGCTCGGTATCGCCCGGCATCTTGAACGTCTTCGTCGCCTGCAGGTCGACCGAGCGGTAGCCGAAGATCTTGCCACCCACCAGGAACTTGCCGGTGGCGTTGGGCACAGCCGCCTGCGGAGTCGGCAGGGTGTAGCCGCTGGCCTGCATCACCGGGTACCAGTCGTTGACGGCCGTCGGGGTTGCCAGGGTGATCTTGCCGCCGAAGGTGATGCCCCAGAAGCCCGCGTACGAACCGGTCACCACCAGGCGGTGGCGCGGCGCGCCGTTGGAGCGGATGGTCGGGTAGTCACCGATCAGGCCGCGGTCAAACGCGTACTTCTCGTTGATGTCGCGGTTGTGGCGGGCGGTGGTCCAGGTATAGGCGATCGAGGTGCCCCAGCCGCTTTCCTTGGTGAACGGCTTCTGCGCCGACAGCAGCACCTGGGTGGCACGGGTCTTGATGCCCTGCTGGCCAATGATCAGGCTGCCGAAGCCCGGCACGTTGCAGCTCCACGCCTGGCTCAGGCCCGGGTCGGTGCCGCCACACAGGCGCGGATCATCGAAGAACTGGCCGGTCGGGTAACGGTTGCCCAGAGTGAAGGCGAAGCCGTCGTAGCTCAGGGTACGGGCGATGGTGGCATCGGTCAGCCACTCGCCGATCCGGTTGCTCATGCCCAGGCTGAACTGGTCCGAGTACGGCGCCTTCAGCTTGTTGTTCAGCAGGTCGACTTCCAGGCCGGCATTGCTGGTCGCGCCGACCAGCGACTGCAGGTTGCCGATGCCGTTGAGCAGGTTCGGGTTCCAGTCATAGCAGGCGGCCTGGCCGTTGATGCAGGTGCCGGTGGCCGGGTTGCGGAAGTAGATGGTCGGCTGCGGCAGGGCCAGCTTGGTGGTTTCCAGCTGCAGGTTGTCGAACAGGTCACGGTCGTAGGAACGGCCGGCACCACCGTGGATCACATGCTGCTCGTCGGCATTGATGTCGTACGAGAAGCCCAGGCGCGGCTGCCAGGCATCCTTGAACGCTTTGCGGTTATGACCGTTGCTGATGTAGTCGCTGATGTCCAGGCCGCCCAGCGCCAGCGAATCGGCGTAGGTCTGGCCGGCAGGCGCACGCGGATCCTGCGAATAGATGGCGTCGACCACCTGCTGCGGGGTTACGAAGTCCAGGTAGGTCGGGGTCTTTTCGTAGTCCCAGCGCAGGCCGATGTTCAGCTGCAGATGGTCGTTGACCTGCCAGTCGTCCTGGATGAACACGCCGTACTGCTTGGACTTCGAACGGACTTCGCCGGACACCCCCGACACGCCGGTCACCGGCTTGACGAACTGCGCCTTGTACGGAATCGAATCCGGGAAGTCCGGATCGCCCAGGGAGTAGGTGAAGGTCGGGTTGATCTGTGCCGCATCGGAGGCGTACAGGTCGATCTGCTTGTACTTCACGCCCATCTTGATGGTGTGGTCGCCGGCCCACTGGATGCCATCCAGGGTCAGGTTGTCTTCGATCGACCAGCCCTTCTGGCCCTTCACCTGCGAATCCAGTGCCGAGGCGCCACCGATCTTCACCACGGTGCGGTCTTCGGGACCGTCCGGCGCGGTGTAGGTGATGCCGTTGGCCAGCGTCAGCGGGGTCGGGTTGTTGAACGAATCTTCGTGGGTGAGCATCAACTCGTTGTAGTAGCGCTCACCGCTGTGGTTCCAGCGCAGGGCGTAACGACGGTCGGTGTTGACCACTTCGCGGCCGGCTTCCGGCGAGGTCTGGCCACTGAACTGAGACTGGGTTTCGTCACGGTCCTGGAAAGTCAGCTCGATGCGATCATTGTCGGTCGGCTCGAAGTCAATCTTGCCGAAGATCAGGTCCTGCTGGAACGGCTGGCTGGCCGGGCCGAGGCCGGCGGCGCCGGCAGGCGGCAGCAGACCGGCGGCCCCGGTGACCGCGCCATCCGGCGCGATGGTGACCGGCAGGTCGAAGCGCTTGGCTTCATAGGTCACGAAGAAGTGGGCCTTGTCCTGGATGATCGGGCCACCCAGCGCGAAGCCGTATTCCTTCTCGGCCGAATCCTCCTTGCCCTTGTTCGGCTGGCGTTCGGCCGGGGTCATCGCGCGCATGCTGTCGTTGGTGTAACGGTAGAAGGCTTCACCCTTGAACTCGTTGGTACCCGACTTGGTCGCGGCGGTGACGGCAGCACTGGACACCTGGCCGTACTCGGCCTTGTAGTTGCCGCTGATGACCTTGTACTCGCCAATGGCCAGCTGCGGGAACGGATTGCCGGCGCTGCCGGACTGGCCGGCGACGCCGCCGCCCTTCACGTAGCTCTTCTGGCCCACACCGTCGATGTACACATTGGTGCCATCGGCATTGGTGGCACCACCACGCAGCGAGGTGTTGCCCTTGGCATCACGGGTGAAGATCAGGCCCGGCACCGCGTCGGCGAACTCCAGGAAGTTGCGCGAGACCTGCGGGGTGGTCTGGATCTGCTGCAGGCTGACGGTCTTGCCCACTTCCGAGGTGCGCACTTCCTGCAGCAGGGTCGGCGCGACGACGTTGACGGTGTCCAGGTTGGTGGCTGCGGTCGAACCCGGGGTGCTGCTGGCTGCGCCGGCAAAGTTCAGCGTCGCGGTCGAAGCGACGGTGACGGTGACCTTCTGCGACTGGCCGTTGGCGACCACGTCGTAGGTGCCCGGGTCCAGGCCCATCAGCGAATAGCTGCCGTCGGCGCGGATGGTGCCGCGACGGACGGTACCGGTGGCCACGTTGGTGGCGGTGACTTCGGTGCCTGCCTGCGCGCCGGCGACCTGGCCGCGAAGGCTGGCATTGGCCGACTGCGCCATGACGTTCGGAGCAGCAGCCAGCATCAGGCAGCTGACCAGCGCGGTGCTCAGCAGCCGGCGTGCCGGCGTGCGGAAGGTGGTATGCATCATCAACTCAATCTCCGGGTGGCGGTAACCGCTTGCGCGGTCCCTGCGATCAATCAAAAAAGAAGGAACGCCTCTGGCTTCAACGGCCCGATGGCGGAGTGGTGGAATCGCGAACTATCAAGCGGGGAACCAGGGTCTGCTTGTCCCCTGTCCCATCCGTGGAGGTGCCGTCCATCAACTGCAGCAGGCGCGTCATGGCCCGGTCGCCGAGCTCGGCGATGCTGACCTGCATGGTGGTCAGCGACGGGTGCACGAAACGCGCCAGTGGAATGTCATCGAAACCCGCCAGGGCCACATCGGCCGGGACACGGACCCCTGCCTGCGTGAACGCATACAGGCAGCCCAGGGCCATCATGTCGTTGGCGGCGAACACGGCATCGGGCAGCGCTCCGGCTGCCAGCAACTCCTGACCGGCGCGATGGCCGGAAGCTTCGTCGAAATCACCGGGCAGCTCGATGCCCTCGGCGCCACTGCCAAACGCCACCAGCGCGTCACGGAAGCCGCGCAGGCGCTCTCGCGCGTCGAAGTTGAGGTCCGGGCCAGAAATGAATGCAATGCGGCGGTGGCCGGCGTCCAGCAGGTGGCGGGTCATCGCCATCGCACCCGCGTGGTCGTCGATGCTCAGCACCGGGTGGTCCTGCCCGGGCAGATAGGTGTTGATCAACACCGTCGGCAACGACTGCGGCAGGTTGTCGGTCAGGAAGCCCGGGCTCTCGGCATAGGGCGAGAGCACCAGCAGGCCGTCGACGCGGCCGCGCATGGCACGCAGGGCGGCGCCCTGCTGTTCCTGGTCACCGTGGTAGCTGGACACCAGCAGGTGCTGGCGGCGGTTGCGGGCCACCCCGTCGATGCCGCGCATCAGCTCGGAGAAGAATTCGCCGTACAGGTCAGGCAGCACCACGCCCACCGTATTGGTGCGGCGGCTGCTCAGGCTGCGGGCGGCGGCGTGCGGGGTGTAACGCAGCCGTGCGGCCACCTCCAGCACAAGCTGGCGGACCGGTTCGGCGACATTTTCATGCCCGTTGAGCGCGCGGGAAACCGTGGCCACGGAGACCCGGGCTTCGCGTGCGACGTCTTTGATTGTGATAGCTGCCTTGTTCACGAAGCCGCCCTCCACGGCTTGGACCTACCAGCATTGGCGCGGAATGTAAGCGTTTCCATCTGGGCTTGTAAACAGTCCGTTAGGCGAATGTCCCGAAATGGACATGAAAATCTGTCCGTGGCGAGGCCCGTGCGGACCGGCCAGGACAGTGCGGGACAAGGGCTCAGCCCTGTTCTGACGGGGTATGTGCGCGGATGGACAGCGCGTGGATATCGGTGTCCATCATCGACCCCAGCGCGGCGTAGACCGCGCGATGCCGGGCCAATGGAGCCAGTCCGGCGAAGCGTTCACTGACCACATGCACGTTGAAGTGGCCGCGCCCGTCGCGCGCACCGGCATGGCCGGCATGGCGATGGCTGTCATCCTCGATCTCCAGCACGCTGGGCGCCAGCGCCTGCTGCAGTGCATCACGAATCCGCTCGATCCGTTCCGCGTTCACGGCAGGACCTTGCGGAACGGGCGTACCTGCACGCGGGTGTAAACGCCTGCAGCCACGTACGGGTCGGCATCGGCCCAGGCCTGGGCCTGAGGAAGGGACTCGAACTGCGCGATCACCACCGAGCCACTGAAGCCGGCCGGGCCCGGGTCTTCACTGTCCACCGCCGGGCACGGGCCGGCCAGCAGCAGGCGCCCCTCGTCGCGCAGCGCGTGCAGCCGCGCCAGGTGTTCCGGCCGCGCCTGCAGCCGCTGCGCCAGCACATCCTGGCCGTCATACCCCTCGATCACATACCACACCGGCATTTCCTCGCTTGCGTTGTCGGGTCCGCAGATTCTAGCCAATGCAGCCCCCGCCCCGGTCCGGCTGGACACTGGCGCGGCAAAGGCTTACCCTAGCCTCCATTGCACGTGGCTGGATGCAGCAGCCCGTCGGTTTTTGCGGCCAACGCAGCCCCCGACGACCGATCCGCTGCTTCAAACCGGACCACCTGGCCGGGCCACGTAGACGACCTCCCCGTAGTTCTGTCGCTGCCGTTTACTGCGGCGCGTCCTGCTGTTTGATATGTGTGGAATCGCGCCGATCCCGGCGTGTCTGGTGCCCTGGGGCTCCGTGGCGTTGGCCCGGTGAACCCGGTGCCGCGACTGGTCCGTTGCAATCCTGATCTCCATTAGATGACTTCCGAACTCGCGCTCGACGCGAACCCGCCAACCCGGCCGCCCGCCCCCCAGCAGCAGGAAATGCCGCTGGCCGTGGTGCATGGGCAACCGGTCCTGCAGATCCCGCAGGACCTGTACATTCCGCCGGACGCGCTGGAAGTCATCCTGGATGCCTTCGAAGGCCCGCTGGACCTGCTGCTGTACCTGATCCGCCGCCAGAACCTGGATGTACTGGACATTCCCGTCGCCGAGATCACCCGGCAGTACGTGGAATACATCACCGTGATGCGCGAGCTGCGCTTCGAGCTGGCGGCCGAGTACCTGGTGATGGCCGCGATCCTGGCCGAGGTGAAGTCACGGATGCTGCTGCCGCGCCCGGTCAGCGAGGAAGGCGATGAAGCCGACCCGCGCGCCGAGCTGGTGCGCCGGCTGCAGGAGTACGAACGTTTCAAGCAGGCCGCCGAGGACATCGACGCCCTGCCCCGCCAGGACCGCGATACCAGCCTGGCACATGCCTTCATGCCCGAACGCGCCACGGTGAAGCTGCCGCCGCCGGTGGACCTGAAGGAAATGCTGCTGGCCCTGCACGACGTGCTCAAGCGCGCCGAGCTGTTCAGCGGTCACGCCATCAAGCGTGAGGCACTGAGCGTGCGGCAACGCATGGGCGAAGTGCTGGGACGCCTGGAAGACGGCAGGTTCTATCGTTTTGAAGGGCTGTTCACCGCTGAAGAAGGCAAGCTGGGCGTGCTGGTCACGTTCCTGGCGGTGCTGGAGCTGGCCAAGGAACAGCTGCTGGACATCGTCCAGGAAGAACCGCTGGCGCCGATCTACGTGAAGTCGCTGGCTGCCGGCAACACCAACGCCCCGCTGCAGTTCAGCAGCGAGTTCGACGACAACGACGACGCCGCCAATGCAAACGAGTGAGCGCTGACTGCCGATGGATCAATCGCTGATCAACCGCATTGTCGAGGGTGCCCTGCTGGCTTCCAGCCAGCCGCTCACCCTGGCCCAGCTGAAGGACCTGTTCCCGGAAGAGGAACCGGCACCGCCGGGCAGCATCGAACGTGCGCTGGAACGCCTGCGCGAGGCCTGCGAAGGCCGCGGCGTGGAACTGGTCGAGGTCGCCTCCGGCTTCCGCTACCAGGTTACCGGCGAAGTGCATGGCTGGATCAGCCGACTGTGGACCGAACGCAAGACCCGTTACACCCGTGCCACCCTGGAAACCCTGGCGCTGATCGCTTACCGGCAGCCGATCACCCGCGGCGAGATCGAGCAGGTGCGCGGCGTGGCGGTCAGCAGCAACATCATCCAGGCGCTGGAAGAACGCGAATGGATCCGCGTGGTTGGCCACCGCGACGTGCCCGGCAAGCCGGCGCTGTTCGGCACCACCAAGGGCTTCCTGGACTACTTCGGGCTGAAGCGGCTGGACGAACTGCCGCCGCTGTCGGAACTGAAGGACCTGGGCGAGCTGGAACCGCAGCTGTCCCTGGACCGCGATGCACCGGCCGCCGCCAGTGCCGCCGGTCCAGACATCTCGGCCGGCGCCGATGGCGCTGCCGCGAACGATGACGCCGGCCTGTCCGGCAGTGACACCCCCGATTCCGCCGATGCAGCCCCTGCGTCGGCCACCGATGAGCAAGCACCTTCGCCCCTCGATGATGGGCACCCCGATTCCGCGCCGGGCGAGCGCGCGGTGCCAGTGAACGAACGCGAAGACAACGCCGTCGCGATGACGACCGTGGCTGTTGACCAAGCCGATTCCGAACCAGAGGCCGACCTCGAAACCGTCGGCCGGAGCAAAACTGATGAGTGACACCCCCCGTAACAAGCTCTCGCTGAAGCGCGAAGCCACCTCCGAACAGTTCAAGCTGGAAGAGCGCCTGCACAAGGTGCTGGCCCAGGCCGGCCTCGGCTCGCGCCGCGCGCTGGAACAGCGCATCGCCGAAGGCCTGGTCAAGGTCAACGGTGAAGTCGCGCAGACCGGCATGTCGGTCAAGAGCGGCGACAAGATCGAACTGGATGGCCGCGGCTTCGTCGCCACCGCCCTGGCCGAGCCGTCGCGCGTGCTGGTCTACAACAAGCCGGAAGGCGAAGTGACCACCCGCGATGATCCGGAAGGCCGCCCGACCGTGTTCGAGTCGCTGCCGCCGCTGAAGGGCGCGCGCTGGATCGCCATCGGCCGCCTGGACATCAACACCACCGGCCTGCTGCTGGCCACCACCGACGGTGAGCTGGCCAACGCCATGATGCACCCGTCGTTCGAGGTCGAGCGCGAGTACGTGGTGCGCGTGCGTGCGCCGGAAGGCGAGGAAAAGGTCTCCGACGCCATCGTCGACCGCCTCACCCGTGGCGTCGCGCTGGAAGACGGCCCGGCCAAGTTCGACGAGATCGAACGCATCGGCGGCACCGATTCGCACGACTGGTTCCGCGTCGTGGTGAAGGAAGGCCGTAACCGCGAAGTGCGCCGCCTGTGGGAATCGCAGGGCTGCCAGGTCAGCCGCCTGAAGCGCACCCGCTATGGCAAGGTGAGCCTGCCGCGCGAACTGGCCCGTGGCCATTCGGTGGAACTGGGCACCACGCAGGTTGAAGCCCTGCGCGCGCAGCTGAAGCTGGAAGAAGGCGCACCGTCGGCACTGACGCTGCAGCCGGTGATCGGCCAGCGCCGCGCCGCCAAGACCACCGTGCGCGTGCGCGAAGGTGGCCGCGGCAATGCCTACGTCAACGGCCACAATACCGCCGACGAAGGCCGCGAGCTGCGTCGTTTCGACAACGTCCGCGAAGACCGCGGCCGTGGTCGCGGCGGCAAGGGTGGCGGCTTCAAGGGCGGCCTGACGGTCAGCGGTGAAGCCGCAGCCAAGCAGTCGCAGAAGCCGTTCAAGCAGCGCGCCCAGAAGAACGATCGTTCGCTGCCGGAAGGCAATCCGGCGGCGTTCCGCACCTGGTACGTGCCGGATGGTGTGAGCACCGGCCCGAGCGGCCATCGCAACGCCGGTCCGGGCGCACGTGGCCCGGGTGCCCGTGGTCCGGGTGCGGGCGGCCAGGGCCGTCCGTATGGCAAGCCGAAGGGTCCGGGTGCAGGCGCCGGTGGCGGCCAGGGCCGTGGCGGTTTCGGTGGTGAAGGCCGTGGCGGCGCAGGTGGCCAGGGTCGTCCGGCCGGTGCGGGCAATCGCTCGCAGGGCCAGGGCAACAAGCACCCGTACGGCCATCCGGGCAATGCCCCGAGCTTCCCGTCCGACCACGCCACCCCGGGCTTCAACCCGTATGGCAGCCCGAAGCCGGCACAGGGCGCCCGTCCGGGCGGTCGCGGTCCGGGCGGTGGCAACAACCGTGGCCCGGGCGGTAACCGTGGTCCCGGTGGTCCGGGTGGCAACCGTGGCCCAGGCGGCCCCGGTGGCAACCGCGGTCCGGGCGGCCCGCGCCGCAGCGGCCCGCGCGGCGGCTGATCGCTGGCCACACTGAAATGAAAAACCCCGGCTCCGGCCGGGGTTTTTCTTTGGAAAAGGGGACGGAGGGGATTAAGTCGTTTTTGCCTCAAAGGGGCGAAAGCGACTTAATCCCCTCCGTCCCCTTTTGCATGGCGCTGGAAGGCGGCGGGAGTGGTGCCGGTCATGCTGCGGAAAAAGGCGATGAACGGGCTCTCGGCGGAAAAGCCGGTGTCCTGCGCCACATGCGCGACGCGATGGCCCAACAACAGCAACTCCATGGCCCGCATCAGGCGCCATTGTTGACGCCAGGCCTGGTAGCCCATGCCGGTATCACGCTGCATCAACCGGCCGACCGTGCGCACGCTCAGGCCCGCGCGCGCGGCCAGCTCACCCAGTTCGGGCGGCAACTGCTCGGCCAGCGGCAGGCAGCGCGCGATCCGCGGGTCGCGTGGCAGCGGCAGGTCCATCGGCGCCACCGGGGCGGCGGCGATCTCCAGCATGCACAACGCCAGTTGGTGGTGCGCGCGCGGTGCCCGCCAGTCATGGTCGAACGGCGCCTGCGCGATCGGCTCCAGCAATGCCTGCAGCAGGGGACCGACGCCCATGATCACAGGCTGCTGCGGCAGCTGTGCCGACATCGCGGCATCGAAATACAAGGAGCGATAGTCCACAGCCTGGCGCATCTGTGCCCGATGGCGCAGCCCGCCGGGAATCCACGCCGCGCGCGAGGGCGGCAGCAGGCTGATGCGGTCGCCGAAGGTCAGCCGCGTGCAGCCCCGCCGGGCATACAGCAACTGCGCGCGCGCGTGCTGGTGCCACCCCGAATCATGATCGGCCAGCGACGACGCGATGCCCAGCACCGGAGCGCTCCAGGCATCGGCGTCGAAGTACGCGTCCGGCTGCAACCAGGCCATGTCTGATTTCATACATTCAATGACAGGATGGATAGAGTGCGCCATTGCAGGCACCACCACAATGCGCGGCCCTGTTCCTGGAGCGCCCGCATGTCGCGTCGCCTGTTGTTGCTTACCATCGCGCTGCTGATGTTCCCCCAGCTTGCGCAGACCCTGTACAGCCCCGCCCTGGCCGACCTCGCCGGGCGCTTCGCACTGCCCCCCGCCGCCGCCAGCCAGGCCATGAGCCTGTACCTGTTCGGTTTCGCCGCCGGTGTCCTGCTATGGGGGCGGCTGGCCGACCATATCGGCCGTCGCCCTGCCCTGCTCTGCGGCCTGGCCGTGTTCGCACTGGCGGCCTGCGGCGGCCTGCTGGCCAGTACGTTCGGCCAGGTCCTGCTGGCCCAGGCACTGGCCGCACTGGGTGCGGCGGCGGCCTCGGTGGTAACCCAGACCGTACTGCGCGACCACCTGAAGGGACCGGCGTTGGCGCAGGCGTTCTCATGGATCGGCATGGCGTTGGCCTTGAGCCCGGCGATCGGGCTGGCACTGGGCGTGCTGCTGGTGGACAGCCATGGCTATGCCGGCGTGCAGGCCGGCCTGCTGCTGATCGTCATCCTGCTGATGCTCGGATGCGGATCCGGCCTGCAGGAGAGCCGCCCCGCCGAAGTCGTGCACACACCCCTGCTGCCACTGTTGCGGCAGCTGCTGCGTGATCGCTGGATCTGGTCACAGGCGCTGCTGGTGATGGCGTTCAACGTGGCCATGTACAGCTGGTACGCGTTGGGCCCGTTCGTATTCGAACGCCTGCACTGGCCGCTGGCCTGGTTCGGTGCCAGCGGCGCGGTGCTGGCACTGGGCTCGGCGCTGGGCGCATGGAGCAATGGTCGCCTGCTGCGCGCAGGCATTGCCTCGGCCACGCGCATCCGGCTCGCCGCAGGGCTGGTGCTGGCCGGTGGGCTGTTGGCTGCATTGCTGCGCAATCAACCGGCACTGGTCGCGGCGATGGTACCGGTGGTGGCCGGGTTCGGCCTGGCCATCCCCAATGTGCTGGGCCAGGCCCTGCGCGGATATCCGCACTGCCTGGGCAGCGCGGGCGCCCTGTTCGGCCTGCTCTACTACCTGTTGATCGGCGTGGCGATGGCCGTGGTCGGTGCACTGCAACTGCTGGCACCGACACTCATCGTGTGCGGCCTGCTTGCATTGTGGCTGCAGCGGCCGCGCCCGGTTGCGGCCTAGGAATTGCTGCAAAGACCGCGCACTGTGCGCTGCTTCCGGAATCGACGCCACTGCGCTGGCTATCGTGCGCGCTCTCCCCAACGAGGCAGATGCCCATGGTCACCATTACCGCCGAACAGGCCCGCGCCAACGCCGATGCCGCTACGCGTCCCATCGACCAGTACTACCGCGATCTCGACACGTCGATCCGGGCAGGGTCGGAGAATGGTCGCCGCTACATCGTGTTCGGCTTCAACCAGGCACTGGCCAGCGAGCGGCTCGTCGAGGGCGTCGTCGCGCAGTTGCTGAACAATGGCTTCGAGGTCAAGCAACTGCCCAGCGACGCCGAGCAGCATTACATCCATATCAGCTGGGAAGGGACCGAGCCGGCCCCACTCAACGCCGGCTGATGGTGAAGGCGGAGCCGTCCACGCCCAGGTCCCAGCCCTTGCCGGTGCCGGACAGGGCCAGCGAGATGTCGCCCTTGGTCATCACCTGCGCATTGCTGGACTTCACTGCGCCCGCATGCGCGCCCACCGAGGCGTAGGTACCCAGCAGCTCGTTGACGCTCACGGCACCAGTGAAGCTGCCACGGCCATTGGTGATCTTCGACTTGCCCACGGTCAGGCCGCCGCCCTTCACTTCGATGCGCACCGGCAGGCTGGTGCCGTTGCTGCAGCTGACCGTGCCATTGCCGGAGGCGGTCTTGTAGATCAGTGACCAACCGGACAGGTTGTAGCGCAGCTGGCAATCGAGGTTACCGGCAGCGTGCGCGGCCGGGGCCAACGCTGCGGCCGACAGGGCCAACAGCAGGGCGAAGGGCTTGTTCATGGCGGGACTTCCAGTTCGGTCGGACTGCCGGCGAATCTAGCAGCGCGCGCGTGCACGTTGGATGCAGGCGCGCGCGCTGGTGCGGCAGTGTTCAGGCCGTCGCTCAGGCCTGTTCGTCCAGGTGGAAGGCATCGGCATCGAGCATCGCCGGGAAACGCGCGCGGTGCGCGGCCAGCGCCTCGGCCGAGATGGTGGTGGTGACTACCTGTTCGCGCTCGCGGATCTCCACCTGCGGCTGGCCAAGGAAATCCAGCACTGCGCTGTCGCCGGCGTAGTGCAGCTGGTTGCCATCGACGCCGATGCGGTTCACCGCCGCCACGAAGCACAGGTTCTCGATCGCCCGCGCACGCAGCAGGGTCTTCCACGCATAGGCGCGTGCCGACGGCCAGTTGGCGACGAAGATCTGAAGGTCGAAATCCAGCTGCTGCGGACGCTCCACATTGAAGCGGTTGCGGCAAAACACCGGGAAACGCAGGTCGTAACAGACCTGCGGATTGATCCGCCAGCCCTTCCATTCCACGCTCAGGCGCTCACGGCCGGCGGCATAGCGCTCGTGCTCGCCGCCGTAGCGGAACAGGTGCCGCTTGTCGTAGTACTGCAGCCCGCCATCAGGCGTGGCGAACAGCAGGCGGTTGTAGACGCCCTCGCCCTCGCGCAGCTGCACGCTGCCGATCACCGCCGCGTTCAAGGCCTTGGCCTGTTCACGCACCCAGGCCACGGTCGGACCGTCCATGCCTTCGGCCTGGGCGATGGCGTCGTTGGAGAAACCACTGGTGAAGGTCTCCGGCAGGATCACCAGATCGGTGTTGCCAGCCAGCGGTGCCAGCAGCGCGCCGTAGTACTCACGGTTGCCCGCCGGGTCATGCCAGCGGGTGTCACCCTGGACAAGGGAAATGCGCAGGTCCTGCATGTCCACGCCTCCGCTCACAGCAGGCGCAGGCGTTCGATCGCCGCGTCCATGGTCGCTTCATTCTTGGCGAAGCACAGGCGCACCAGGCGCTGGCCGGCCGGCGGGTTTTCGTAGAACGGCGACAGCGGGATGGCGGTGACGCCCTTCTCGATGGTCAGCCACTTCACGAACTCGTGATCCGGCAGGTCACTGATGGCCGAGTAGTCGACCAGCTGGAAGTAACCGCCCGGCACCGGCAGCGCCTTCAGGCGGGTGCCTGCCAGCTGCTCGCGGAAGCGGTCGCGCTTGGCCTGGTAGAACGCGCCCAGCTCCAGGTGGTGTTCGGGCTCGTCGCGGATCATCGCGGCGAAGCCGTACTGCGCCGGGCCGAAGCTGGTGAAGGTGTTGTACTGGTGCACCTTGCGGAACTCGGCGGTCAGCGCCGGCGGGGCGATCGCATAACCGATCTTCCAGCCGGTGCAGTGGTAGGTCTTGCCGAAGCTGGAGATGACGAACGCGCGCTCACGCAGTTCCGGGTAGCGCAGCGCCGATTCATGGCGGCGCCCGTCGTAGATGATGTGTTCGTACACCTCATCTGAGATCAGGTAGATCTGCGTGCCACGCAGCAGTTCGGCCAACGCCTGCATATCCTGCGCCGACAGCATCGCGCCGGACGGATTGTGCGGGGTGTTGACGATCAGCATGCGGGTGCGCGGGGTGATCGCTGCACGAACGCGGTCCCAGTCGACCGCGAACGTCTGCGGATCGAGCGACACATGCACGGCCCTGGCGCCAGCCAGGTCGATCGCTGGTTCGTAGCAGTCATACGCCGGGTCGAGCACGATCACTTCTTCGCCCGCACGCACCACGGCGTGGATGGCGTTGAAGATGGCCTCGGTGCCGCCGCTGGTGACGGTGATCTCGCTGTCCGCATCGACCTGCGCGCCGTAGCAGTCCAGCGCCTTCTGTGCGATGGCCTGGCGCAGCGGCGCCACGCCGGTCATCGGCGGGTACTGGTTCAGCCCGGCGGCCATCGCCTTGGCGGTCTCGTCGATCAGGCGCTGCGGCGCCGAAAAATCCGGGAACCCCTGGCCCAGGTTGACCGCGCCATGTTCGGCGGCGAGCTGGGACATCACGGTGAAGATCGTGGTACCGACCTTGGGCAGCTTGGTGGTGGGTTGCATCGGCCTGGGGATATGGGGAGACAGACCCCTGAGTTTACGCAATCCCTGCTTCGGTAGTGCCGGCCGCTGGCCGGCAACCCGGGACGATCTGCGACGCTGGGGCGCGCCTGCCGGCCAGCGGCCGGCACTACCCTGTGAATTCACCGCTACAATTGCCGCCGCACTCCGGCATGAAGACCTTTGCCCCTTGAACACCCCTGCATTGCTGGCCGCCAGCGGCCTGAGCTTCTCCCGCAATGACGAGCCGGTGTTCGGCCCGCTGGACTTCCATGTGGACGCTGGCGAAGCCCTGCTGGTGCAGGGCGGCAATGGCGCCGGCAAGACCACCCTGCTGCGCGTGCTGGCCGGCCTGGCCCGGCCGGGTGCCGGCCAGGTACGGATCGACGGCAAGCCGGCCAGCAATGCCGAGCGCGCGCGCTACGTCGCCTATCTCAGCCACCTGCCGGCCCTGAAACCGGACCTCGGCACGCTGGAAAACCTGCATTTCCTGTGTGGCCTGCACGGCCGCCGTGCGCGGCAGATGCCCGGCAACGCGCTGGCCATCGTCGGCCTGGCCGGTTACGAGGACACTCTGGTACGGCATCTGTCGGCCGGACAGAAGCGGCGGTTGGCACTGGCGCGCATCTGGCTGTCGCCGGCGCCGCTGTGGCTGCTCGACGAACCCTACGCCAATCTCGACCTGGAGGGCATCACCCTGGTCAACCGGATGATTTCGGCGCACCTGCGCGCCGGTGGCGCAGCGCTGGTCACCACCCACGGCGCCTACGCCGCACCGCCGGTGCGTACCCGCCAGCTCGACCTCGGCGGTGCCGCATGATCGCGCCGGGCACCGAACCGGGCCTGTGGCAGACCGCGGGCGCCCTGCTCAAGCGCGACCTGCGCCTGCTCTGGCGCCGCCGCGGCGACGCGCTGCAGCCGCTGCTGTTCGCGGTGCTGGTGGTGGTGCTGTTCGCGCTGGCCCAGGGCCGCGAACCGCAACTGCTGGCCGCCACTGCCGGCGCGGTGTTGTGGCTGGCCGTGCTGCTGGCGGGGCAGCTGTCGCTGGATTCGCTGTTCCGTTCCGACGCCGAAGATGGCTCGCTGGAACAGTGGCTGCTGGCGCCGGTGCCGCTGGCCTGGCTGGTACTGGTGCGCGTGCTGCTGCATTGGGCCACCACCGCGCTGCCGCTGATCGTGGTCAGCCCGCTGCTGGCCGAAATGCTGCATCTGCCGCATGACCAGCTGCCGATGTTGCTGGCATCGTTGCTACTGGGCACGCCGTTGCTGAGCCTGATCGGTGGCGTGGTCGCTGCACTGACCGTTGGCATCCGACGCTCTGGTATTCTCGTGGCGCTGCTGTCGTTGCCGCTGTACGTGCCGGTGCTGGTGTTCGGTGCAGGCAGCCTGGCGGCAGCCGGACGCGGGCAGGATCCGGTCGGTGCGCTGCTGATGCTGGGCGCCGGCCTGCTGGTCGCGCTGGTGCTGGCGCCGCTGGCCACTGCCGCTGCAATACGTATTTCTCTGAGTTGACCGAGCTGAGAGCCAATCCACCCCTGCTGGATAGCCGCCACGCATGAATCCGATTGTCCGCTGGTTCCACCAACTCGGTTCGCCTCCCACGTTCGACCGTTTCGCTGCCCGCTGGTCGCGGGTGTTCTACCTGGCTGCGGTGCCGGTGCTGCTGGTCGGCATGTGGCAGGCGCTGCTGGTGGTGCCGCCGGAAGCCAAGCAGCTGGACAGCTTCCGCATCCTCTACATCCACGTGCCCAGTGCCTGGATGAGCCTGTTCGTGTTCGCGCTGATGGCGCTGTATGCGGCCATCGCGCTGATCTGGCGGATCAAGGTCTGCGAGATTCTGGCCATGGCCTGCGCGCCGATGGGCGCCGGCTTCACCCTGATCACCCTGTTGACCGGCAGCATCTGGGGCAAGGGCACCTGGGGCACCTGGTGGGACTGGGACCCGCGCATGACCAGCGAACTGGTGCTGCTGTTCCTGTACCTGGGCGTGATCGGCCTGTACCACGCGATCGAGGACCGCCGCAGCGCAGCGCGCGCAGCCGGCCTGCTGGCCATCGTCGGTGTCAGCCTGCTGCCGGTGATCCGCTATTCGGTGGACTGGTGGGGCGGCCTGCACCAGCGCCAGTCGATCAACGTGTTCGGTGAATCGGCGATCAGCAGCGCGATGATCGCGCCGCTGTGGTGGATGGTGATCGGCACCAAGTTCTGGTTCGCCGGTTCGGTGCTGGCCAAGGCCCGCGCCGACAATCTCGACCGCGAGGCCGGCAAGGCCTGGGTCGGTGGTCGCGTCGATGCCGAACGCCCGGCCCGGGAGGCCCAGCCATGACCCACCTGCCCTATGTGATCGGCGCCTACGCCGTGTTCGTGCTGGTGCTGGGCGCCGACGCGCTCGGCTCGTGGCTGCGCCTGCGCGTGGCGCGCCGCCTGGCCCTGGCCCGGCAGCAGCGCCAGCAGACCCGCGCCAGCAAGCAGGAGGCCGCCGCGCCGCTGTCGACGGAGCTGGAACGATGACCCCGGTACAGCGTCGCCGCCTGGCATGGGTGTTGCTGGCCCTGCTCGCCTCCGGCCTGGCTACCGCACTGGTGGCGATGGCACTGGAGCGCAACATCGCCTACCTGTACACGCCCGCCGAAGTGCTGCGTGGCGATGTCGATGCGCAGTCGCGCTTCCGCCTGGGCGGCATGGTGGTGAAAGGCTCCTTCAATCGCCCGGTCGGCTCGCTGGAGGCGCGCTTTGAAGTGACCGACGGCGATGCACAGCTGCCGGTGACCACCTCGCGGATCCTGCCGGACATGTTTGCCGAAGGCACTGCGGTGGTCGCCAGTGGCCGCCTGCAGGACGGCGTCTTCGTCGCCGATGAAGTGCTGGCCAAACACGATGAGAAGTACGTGCCGAAGGAAGTGGCCGACAAGATGGGCGATGCCCACCGCAAGCACGACGTGCCGGTGACGGCACCCGAGGTGCGCTGAGTGCTGCCCGAACTGGGTCAGATCCTGCTGTTGTGCGCGCTGCTGGCCTCGCTGCTGCAGGCAGGCCTGCCGCTGGTGGGTGCCCATCGCAACAACCCGGCCTGGATGGCGGTGGCACGACCGGCCGCCTTCGCACAGCTGCTGCTGGTCGCCGGCGCGTTCGCGGTGCTCACCGCCGCATTCGTGCAGCAGGATTTCTCGGTGCGCTACGTGGCCGAGAACTCCAATTCGCTGCTGCCGATGATCTACCGCTATTCGGCGGTGTGGGGCGCGCACGAAGGCTCGCTGCTGATGTGGGCGCTGGTACTGGCGCTGTGGACCGGCGCGGTGGCGCTGTTCTCGCGGCACCTGCCGGCACCGGTGCAGGCGCGCGTGCTGGCGGTGATGGGCGTGGTCAGCGTCGGCTTCCTCGCCTTCCTGATCTTCACCTCCAATCCGTTCCTGCGCCTGAACCCGGCGCCGCTGGAAGGTCGCGACCTCAATCCGCTGCTGCAGGACCCGGGGCTGATCATCCACCCGCCGATGCTGTACCTGGGCTATGTCGGCTTTGCGGTGCCGTTCGCGTTCGCGGTGGCGGCACTGCTGGAAGGCCGCGTCGATGCACGCTGGCTGCGCTGGACGCGGCCATGGACCAACGTCGCCTGGGGCTTCCTGACCCTGGGCATCGCATTGGGCAGCTGGTGGGCCTATTACGAGCTGGGCTGGGGCGGCTGGTGGTTCTGGGACCCGGTGGAGAACGCCAGCTTCATGCCATGGCTGGTCGGTGCGGCATTGATCCACTCGCAGGCCGTCACTGAAAAGCGCGGCACCTTCGGCAGCTGGACGCTGTTGCTGGCGATCGCCGCCTTCGCGCTGTCGCTGCTCGGCACCTTCCTGGTGCGCTCCGGCGTGCTGACCAGCGTGCATTCGTTCGCCGCCGATCCCTCGCGCGGCCTGTTCATCCTGGTCTTCCTGTCGGTGCTGGTGGGCGGCAGCCTGCTGCTGTACGCCCTGCGCGCCAGCCAGCTGAGCGTGGACGCCGATGACCCACGCCGTGGCTTCACCGCCACCTCGCGCGAGACCCTGCTGCTGGCCAACAACCTGCTGCTGGCCACCGCCTGCGCGATGGTGCTGCTCGGCACGCTGTACCCGCTGCTGGCCGACGCGCTGTCGCTGGGCAAGATCTCGGTCGGCCCGCCCTACTTCGGCAGCCTGTTCCTGCTGCTGATGGCACCGATGATCCTGCTGCTGCCGTTCGGCCCGCTGGTGAAATGGCAGCGTGACCAGCCCTCGCGTGCCTTTGCGCTGCTGGCACCGTGGCTGGGCCTGGCACTGCTGCTGGGCGCGCTGGCCTGGTGGCGGGCGCCGCAGAACGGCTGGAAGGCGGGTATCGGCGTGGCCGCGGCGGCCTGGGTCGCGCTCGGCACCGCCCGCTTCGTCTGGCAGCGACTGCGCGGCAATGGCCGCTTCACCGCCGAAATGCTCGGCATGATCGTCGCCCACACCGGCATTGCCGTGTTCCTGGCTGGCGCGCTGCTGGTGGAGGCGCTGAACGTGCAGCGCGAAGTGGCGCTGGCACCAGGCCAGCAGCTGGTGGTCGGTCGCCACGAAGTGCGCTTCGAGGGCGTGGACCATCGCGAAGGCCCCAACTTCATCGCCGACCGCGGCCACCTGCGCGTGTTCCGCGACAGCCGCGAGCTGGCCCTGCTGCATCCGGAGAAGCGCCAATACGCCAGCGGCGGCCAGGTGATGACCGAGGCCGGCATCGATGCACGCTTCGACGGCGATGTCTACGTGGCATTGGGCGAGCCGCTGGGCAACAATGCATGGGCGGTCCGGGTGCACATCAAGCCGTTCGTGCGCTGGATCTGGCTGGGCGCGCTGTTGATGGCCCTGGGCGGATTCATCACCGCCGCCGATCGCCGTTTCCGTCGTCCGTAGGAGTTCCCATGTCCGAGTCCCCCGCCCCGCGTCCCTCCCGCCCGCTGCCGCCGGTAGCCATCGTGATCGGCGTGCTGTTCTTCTTTGGCCTGCTCGGGCTGATGATCTACGGGGTGATGAAATCGGGTGACCCGCAGCGCGACGTACTGCCGTCGGCACTGATCGACAAGCCGGCGCCGGCATTCGCGCTGCCGGTGCTGCACGACCCGGAAATGATCGTGCACAGCGACGACCTGCGCGGCGCGCCCTACCTGCTGAACGTGTGGGGCAGCTGGTGCGCGGCCTGCCGCGAGGAACACCCGGTGCTGACCCGCTTCGCCGAAAGCAAGCGCGTGCGCGTGATCGGCTACAACTGGAAGGACGACCCGACTGACGCGCTGCACTGGCTGGAGCAGCTGGGCAACCCGTTCATGGTCGTGCTCAGCGACGTCGAGGGCCGTACCGCGATCGACTGGGGCGTGACCGCCGCGCCGGAAACCTTCCTGATCGATGGCAGCGGCATCGTGCGCTGGAAGTACAGCGGCGCGATGACCCAGCGCGTGGTCGACGAGAAGCTGATCCCGGCGCTGCAGAAAATCGAGAAGGCCCAGGGCAGTGCCGGCAACCCCCTGCATACGGCGCCCTGAGCCGATGCGCTGGCTGCTGGCGCTGTTGCTCCTGATGCTGCCGCTGGCCGCGCTGGCCCAGCAGCCGCTGCACGATCCGCAGCCGCTGCAGTTCCGCGATGATGCCGAGGAACGCCGCTTCCATGACCTGGCCGCACAGCTGCGCTGCGTGCAGTGCCAGAACCAGTCGCTGGCCGATTCGAACGCGCAGATCGCGCAGGACCTGCGCCGCGAGGTGCTGCAGCTGATGCAGCAGGGCCACGACGACGCGCAGATCAAGCAGTTCCTGGTCGCCCGCTACGGTGAGTTCGTGCTCTATCAGCCGCCGTTGCAGCCGGGTACCTGGCTGCTATGGGGCGGCCCCCTGCTGGTGCTCGGCGCCGGTGCACTGGTGGTGCTGGGCATTGTCCGCCGACGTGGTCGCACCGTCGGCGCCGCACCGGCCGGCAAGGCCGATGAAGGAGACGGATGGTGAGCCATTGGCTGCCGGTGCTGGCCGGTCTGGTTGCTGCACTGATGGCAGCGCGGGTGATGTGGCCACTGCGCCAGCAGGGGCGCCGTGGTTTCGTGGTGGGCGTGCTTGCGCTTGGCGTAGCCGGCGCCTGCCTGTATCTGCTGGTCGGTGACCCGCGTGCGGCACAGGTGCAGCCGGCGCCCTCGGTGGCGACATTGCGCGATGGCGTGCAGGCCCTGCAGGACGCACTGAAGCGTGATCCGCAGCGTGCCGATGGCTGGGCATTGCTCGGACGGTCGCAGGCCGAGCTAGGCAATGTCTCAGCCGCGGCGGATGCCTTCGCGAGGGCCGCCGCATTGGCACCGGATGATCCGGGCGTACTGGTGGAAGCCGCGCAGGCGCGCGCGCAGGCGGATGCCGGCAAGCAATTCGATGACACCGCAATGGCATGGTTGCAGCAGGCGCGCGCACAGGCTCCCGATGCAGAGCGCGCCAGCTGGCTTCTGGGCATCGCCCTGCGCCAACGCGGAAAGAATGCCGAGGCCGCTGATGTGTGGAGTGGCCTGCTGCCACGGCTGGAGCCCGGCGCCGCGCAGGCGCTGCAGGCGCAGATCGCCATCGCCCGTGAAGCCGCCGGCCAGGCGCCCGATGCCGCGCCTGCAGCGCCACCGGCGCTGCTGCAGGTGCGCGTGCAGCTGCCTGCGCTGAACGACGCCGAGTGGCCCGCCAGCACCCAGGTGTTCGTACTGGCGCGGGCCGTGGGTGGACCGCCGATGCCGGTGGCCGCACGCAAGCTGCCGCTGAGCGGATTCCCGGACACGGTCGGGCTGGGCGACGGTGACAGCCCGATGCCGACCGCACCGCTGTCGGCCCATCGCGAAGTGGAAGTGCTGGCACGCATCTCGCGCACCGGCAGCGCCAATCGCGGTGAGGACGACCTGCAGAGCGTACCGGTGAAGGTAAGCCTGCCGCACCAGGGCGTGGTGGAGCTGCGGTTCCCGTAGTGCCGGCCGCTGGCCGGCAACCACGCAGGCGCATCAGGATTCATGAGGTTGCCGGCCAACGGCCGGCACTACCTGCATCGACGATGGAAACCAGCGTGTCGCCAGCTCCACATGCGGCCCCGCTAGAATGCGTGCATGACCGAATTCATCCCGCCCGGCACCCGCTTCCACGCCCTGCCCTCGCCCTTCCCGTTCAAGCGCGGTGGCGCCCTGCATGGCGCACGGGTGGCCTACGAGACCTGGGGAACGCTGGCGGCTGACGCCAGCAATGCGATCCTGATCGTGACCGGCCTGTCGCCGGATGCGCATGCGGCGGCCAACGAGGCCAATCCGGCACCGGGCTGGTGGGAAGCGATGGTTGGCCCCGGCAAACCCATCGATACCAACCGCTGGTTCGTGGTGTGCGTGAATTCGCTGGGCAGCTGCAAGGGCTCGACCGGCCCCGCTTCGCTCAACCCCGCCAGCGGTGAGCCCTACCGCCTGGACTTCCCCGAGCTGTCGATCGAAGACGGCGCTCGCGCCGCGATCGAAGTCGTGCGTGCGCTGGGCATCGGGCAGCTGGCCTGCGTGGTCGGCAATTCCATGGGCGGCATGACCGCGCTGGCCGTCCTGATGCTGCACCCGGGCATTGCGCGCAGCCACGTCAACATTTCCGGCAGTGCGCAGGCGCTGCCATTCTCGATCGCGATCCGCTCGCTGCAGCGCGAGGCCATCCGTCTCGACCCGCGCTGGAATGGCGGCCACTACGACGATGCCGAGTACCCTGAGTCCGGCATGCGCATGGCGCGCAAGCTGGGCGTGATCACCTATCGCTCGGCCCTGGAGTGGGATGGCCGCTTCGGCCGCGTGCGGCTGGATTCGGACCAGGCCGACGACGATCCGTTCGGCCTCGAATTCCAGGTGGAAAGCTACCTGGAAGGCCATGCACGGCGCTTCGTGCGCTTCTTCGATCCCAACTGCTATCTGTACCTGAGCCGCTCGATGGACTGGTTCGACCTGGCCGAGTATGCCGACGGCGACGTGCTGGCCGGGCTGGCGAAGATCCGGGTGGAGAAGGCGCTGGCGATCGGCGCCAACACCGACATCCTGTTCCCCGTGCAGCAACAGCAACAGGTCGCCGACGGCCTGCGTGCCGGCGGTGCCGATGCGCACTTCATCGGCCTGGAATCGCCGCAGGGCCATGATGCCTTCCTCGTCGATTTCGAGCGTTTCGGCCCGGCCGTGCGCGGCTTCCTCGACACGCTGTAAGTGGCCTGGCGGCGTAACCTCGCACTGGCCGCGTTCGGCGCGTTGATCGCGCTGATGATCAGCGGCATGCTGCCGCTGTGGCTGGGCGGCTGGTGCCTGCTGGCCAGTGCGGTGTCGTTCGGCCTGTACGGCCATGACAAGCGCGCGGCGCAGCGCAAACAATGGCGGATTCCCGAGCGAACCCTGCAGCTGCTGGCCTTTGCCGGTGGTTGGCCGGGTGCACTTCTCGGCCAGGCGCTGTTCCGCCACAAGCACCGCAAGGCCGCATTCCAGTGGGTGTTCTGGCTGTGCGTGCTGGCCAACGTGGCCTCGATCGCGGTGATGCTGCGCGAGTTCTCACGGTAACCACCCGCTGAGGTAGTGCCGGCCGCTGGCCGGCAACGCCATGATGTTCGACGCGGATGCGTGGTTGCCGGCCAGCGGCCGGCACTACCATTCACGCTTCGCGCACCAGAACCCCATCGCGCAACCGGTACTGCGCATCAACCACGCCTTCGGGCAGGTCGTCGTGGGTGATCATCAACAGGCTGCGCCCGTCCAGCAACCCGGAAAGGTCCTGCAACAGCGCGCGTGCGGTATCCACGTCGAGGCCTTCGGTTGGTTCGTCCAGCAACAGGATCGGCGCATTGCGCAGCAGTGCACGGGCCAGCGCCAACCGCCGCGCCTGGCCGGCCGACATCGTCGCGCCGTTCTCGCCCACCCAGGCCTGCAGGCCGCCGTTGCGCTCGGCCCATTCGCCCAGGCGCACGCGGCGCAGCACCGCCCACAAGGCGGCGTCGCTGGCATCGGGATCACCCAACCGCAGGTTTTCCGCCACGCTGCCGGCAAACACCGGCGCGTTCTGTGGCAGCCACGCCAGCTGCCGGTGCCACTCGGCCTGGGCGAAATCACGCAGGTCGCGGCCACCATATGTCAGCCGTCCCTGCTGCGGATCCCATAACCGCAGCAGCAGGCTGGACAGGGTGGTCTTGCCACTGCCGCTGTCGCCGCGGATGGCGATGCGCTCGCCCGGCGCGAGGGTCAACTGCAAGCCGGACAACACCGGCCGCGCGGCACCCGGCCACTGGAAATGCACGTCATCCCAGTGAACGCGCGCGGCCTGCGGCACCGGCTGCGGCACCTGCGGATCGTCCACCGTCGGCGGTTGCTCGACGATCGCCTGCAACCGATCGGCGGCGATACGCCCGGACTGCAGCGACTGCCAGGCCAGGCCCATGCCGGCCCACAGCTCGATCAACGCCACGGTCAGGAACACCAACCCTGCGGCCATTTCCGGCGCAATGCGTTGCTGCTGGGCCGCGTGCAGGGCCAATGCCAGCATCGCCACCAGGCCCAGCCCGGCCACCAAGCCGTGCAGGGTCGAGGCCGCGATCAGGCGCCAGCGACGGCGGCGGTCGCGGGAGGCCAGCTGCTTGGCTGCCACGCGTACTTTCAACTGCCACGCCGCATCGGCATGCAGCGCGGCCAGATCACCCGCCCCTTCCAGCCCTTCAAAGGCCGCGGTACGCAAAGCGGCGCGATGCGCGGCACGGTCCGCCTCTTCATCGTCGTGGCCACGCACGCCCAGCCACGGCACGCCGAAAGCGATCAGCAACGCGAGCACCGCCAGCAGCACCGCCGCCGCCGGCAGGATCAACGCCGCCGATACAACTGCAACCAGCGACAGCGCGCCCAACGCCACCAGCGGCCCGATCGCGCGCACCAGCAGGCCATCCACTTCGCCGATGTCCCCCAGCAGCCGCGCCAGCAGCTCGCCGGTACGCGTAGCCCCCAACCGTGCCGGAGCAAGTGGCAGCGCGCGGCGGAAGAACCACACGCGCAGATCGCGGGCGATGCGCAGAGTGGCATCGTGACCGACCAGCTTTTCGAAATAGCGCGACACGATGCGCGCCATGGTCAAGCCACGTATACCCGCCGATGGCGAGAAGAAATTGAAACCCTGCGCCAACCCCGCCGCACCAGCCAGCGCGGCAGCGGTGAGGAAACCACCGGACAGGCCCAGCAATGCGGTGCCGGCCAGCATCGTGGTCCACAGCAGCAGCACGGTCAGCAACAGGCGCGGACGATGGCGCAGGAATACCGCGCGCAGCGAATCGGGCGAACGGTTCATGCGCGCACCGCCTGTGCCGGTTCCACCAAGCGGCCTTCCGGCAACAGCAGGCAGCGGTCGGCCCACGCGATCACCGCCGGGCTGTGGGTGGCAACCACCACGCTGCGGCCGCGTGCATAGGCGGCCAGGCTGCGCAGCAACGCCGCTTCGGTATCGGCATCGAGGAACGCGGTGGGTTCATCCAGCAGCAGTACCTGCGGGTCGCGCAGCAGCAGGCGGGCCAGGCCGATGCGCCGTGCTTCACCACCGGACAGGCCGAAACCACGCTCGCCGATCACGGTATCCAGTCCCTGCGGCAGGCGTTGCGCGAACTGCAGTACCTGCGAGGCCTCGGCGACCGCGCGCAGGCGCGCATCGCTGGCACCGGGATCAGCCAGCCGCAGGTTGTCGGCGATGCTGCCGTGGAACAGGTACGGCCGCTGGCTGGCGTACGCCACCTGCACGCCGGGCCGCAGCTGCAGCTTGCCGGCACGCGGCGGCAACCACCCCGCCAGCGCTTCCAGCAACGTGCTCTTGCCGGACCCGCTGGGACCGACCAGGGCCAGGCGCTGGCCCGGTTCCAGCAACACGTCCAGATCCTGCAGCACATCATGTGGCGCACCCAGCGGGCGCAGCACCAGACCCTGCGCCTGCAGCGGCGGCAGGGCAGCCTCGGCCGGTTCCACCGCCAGCGGAGCAACCTCGCTTTCGATCAAGCCCTGCTCCCCGGGCAGCGACTGCAGCAGGCGCTCTACTTCGGCGGCCGCGGCCAGTGCATTGGCGCGGTCGTGGTAGTGCGCGGCCAGCCGCCGCAGTGGCGCGTAGAATTCCGGCGCCAGCAGCAGGCAGAACAGGCCGGCGCCCAGCGTCGGCACCGCTGCATGCAGCGACATCAGGCCCAGATAGCTCAGGCCGAGGTACAGCGCGACCATCGCCACGCTCACCGAGGCGAAGAATTCCAGCACCGTGGACGACAGGAAGGCGATCCGCAGCACCTTCATCGTGCGCACGCGCACGCCTTCAGCGGCGGCCTCGATCCCTTCCAGTTCGGCCTCGCCGCGGCCATACAGGCGCAACAGGCCCAGGCCCTTGATGCGGTCGGCGAAGTGTCCGCTCATCCGCGCCAGCTCGCCCAACTGCGCGCGGCCGGCGGCTTCGGCGCCCCAGCCCACCAGCATCATGAAGAACGGCACCAGCGGTGCGGTGAACAGCAGGATCAACGCCACCACCCAGTCGACCCAGGCGACCGCGGCCAGGATCAGCAGTGGCACCACCACCACTTCGGTGCGCACCGGCAGGAAGCCGCTGTAATAGCTTTCGATCGCATCGCCGTGATGCAGCATCAGTTCGCCCAGCTCGCCGGTGCGTCGCTGGCGCAGCCACAGCGGCCCATGGCCAAGCAGGCGCGCGAACACGCGTTCACGCAGGGCCAACCGCGCGGCATCGGCCACATCGCCGGCAGCCGCCTGGGTGGCGCTGCCCAGCAGCGTGCGCAGCACCAGGATCACGGCCAGTCCAGCGAGCACCGGCAGGCCTGCGGCCAGCGGCGCGCGCTCCACCAGCACCGTCTGCACCAGCCAGGCAATGGCCGCTGCCTGGCCGATCAGCAGTGCACCAGACAGGCTGATGCACAGCGCCGCCAGCCGCTGGCGACCTCGAGCGGACCGCGCAAGATCGGCCAGCCAGGCAGTGCGGGCGCGCCGCTGGCGGGTCGTTTCGGCGTCCGGGGATTGGCCGTCAGGGGTCGTTTCGGCAGCGCTCAAGGGGTCTTCACAGGCAACGGGGGAGACACGGCATTGTAGGCGCAGGCAATAGCCGGCCTCTGCGGCCAGCGGTCGCAGTCTTCATCAGGTTGGCATACGATCAACCGGGGCACCTGTTCATACATTGATCTGGATCAAGGCTGTTTGAAGTAGTCGGTCACATCATTCACGTCGTAGACCACCCTTCCCGCCACCTGCAACGGCACTATCCAACGAGGTAGCCAGGCCATGATTGATCAGACAGTCGTAGAACTGTCGCGGCTGCAATTCGCTCTGACCGCGATGTACCACTTCCTATTCGTCCCGCTCACGCTTGGCCTGTCCTTCATGGTGGCCATCATGGAGAGCGTGTACGTCATGACCCGCAAGCAGGTCTGGCGGCAGATGACCCTCTTCTGGGGCACCCTGTTCGGCATCAACTTCGCCATCGGCGTGGCCACCGGCCTGGTGATGGAATTCCAGTTCGGCATGAACTGGTCGTACTACAGCCACTACGTGGGTGACATCTTCGGTGCGCCGCTGGCGATCGAAGGCCTGATGGCGTTCTTCCTGGAAGCGACCTTCATCGGCCTGTTCTTCTTCGGCTGGAAGCGCCTGAGCCCGGTCAAGCACCTCACCGTCACCTGGCTGATGGCGCTGGGCACCAACCTGTCGGCGGTGTGGATCCTGATCGCCAACGGCTGGATGCAGAACCCGACCGGTGCAGTGTTCAACCCGGAAACGATGCGCATGGAAGTGGTCGACTTCGCTGCGGTTCTGCTGAACCCGGTGGCGCAGGCCAAGTTCGTGCATACCGTCAGCGCCGGCTACGTGACCGGTGCGATCTTCGTGATGTCGATCAGCGCCCTGTACCTGCTGCGCAACAAGCATCGGGACATGGCCCGCCGCTCGTTCGCAGTGGCTGCCGCCTTCGGCCTGTTGTCGTCGCTGTCGGTGGTGGTGCTGGGTGACGAGAGCGGTTACGCCGCCAGCGAACACCAGAAGATGAAGCTGGCCGCGATCGAAGCGATGTGGGAAACCGAGCGTGCGCCGGCCGACTTCACCGCCTTCGGCATTCCCAACCAGGCCACCCACCAGAACGACTACGCGGTGAAGATCCCGTACCTGATGGGCCTGATCGCCACCCGTTCGCTGGACCAGCCGATCCCGGGCATCCTGGAACTGGTGGAACGTGCCGAGCACCGCATCCGCGGTGGCCAGATCGCCTACGGCGCACTGGAACGCGTGAAGAAGGACCGCAACGACCTCGAAGCACGCGAGATGTTCGACCGCCACTGGCAGGATCTCGGCCATGGCCTGCTGCTGAAGCGCTACCGCGAAGACATCCTCAACGCGACGCCGGAGGAAATCTCCAAGGCTGCGATGGATACCGTGCCGCGCGTGGCCCCGCTGTTCTGGACCTTCCGCATCATGGCCGGCCTGGGCTTCTACCTGATCGCCTTCTTCGCGCTGGCGTTCTACTTCTCGTGCCGCAACAACTTCCAGGACAAGCGCTGGTTCCTCAAGCTGGCCGTGTGGTCGCTGCCGGCACCGTGGATCGCGATCGAATGCGGCTGGTTCGTCGCCGAGTACGGCCGCCAGCCGTGGGCGGTGGATGGCGTGCTGCCCACCTTCTATGCGGCTTCGGGACTGGCACTGCATGAAATCCTGACCACGCTGGCCGTGTTCACCGGTTTGTACACGGTGCTGCTGGTCATCGAGATCAAGCTGATGCTGAAGGCAGTCCGCAAGGGCCCGGATGACATCCTGCCCTCGCTGCAGGCTGACATCCGCCCAGTTTCCCCCACTGCCGTTGCCCCCGGCCAGGCCTGAGGCAGGAGAATCCAGATGGAATTCATTGCACTTGATTACACCACGCTCCGCGTGATCTGGTGGCTGCTGCTCGGCATCCTGCTGATCGGCTGGGCCGTGATGGATGGTTTCGATCTTGGTGTCGGCACGCTGCTGCCGTTCGTGGCCAAGACCGATGAAGAACGCCGGCTGGTGATCAACACCGTCGGCCCGGTGTGGGAAGGCAACCAGGTCTGGCTGGTGCTGGGTGGCGGCGCGATCTTCGCCGCATGGCCGCCGCTGTATGCGGTCAGCTTCTCCGGCTTCTACCTGGCGGTGTTTGCGATGCTGTTCGGGCTGATCCTGCGCCCGGTCGGCTTCAAGTACCGCAGCAAGCTGCCGTCCAAGCGCTGGCGCGACAACTGGGACCGCGTGCTGTTCATCGGCGGCCTGCTGCCGGGCCTGATCGCCGGCGTCGCCGTCGGCAACGTGCTGCTGGGTGTGCCATTCCACTTCGATGACACCCTGCGCGTGACCTACACCGGTTCGTTCTTCGGCCTGCTCACGCCGTTCGCGCTCATCGCCGGCCTGATCAGCGTGGCCATGCTGGTATCGCATGGTGCGGCCATGCTGGTGATCAAGACCGACGGCCCGGTGGCCGAGCGTGCCGCGCGTTATGGCAGTGTCGCGGCCATCATCAGCTTCGTGCTGTTCGCCGTCGCCGGCGCCTGGGTGGCCTTCGGCCTGCCGGGTTATCAGATCACCTCGCAGGTGGTCACCGATGGCCCGACCAATCCGCTGCTGAAGACCGCCGAGCTGGGTACGGCGGCCGGTGGCTGGCTGCGCAACTACAGCACCATGCCGGCGACCCTGGTGTTCCCGGTGCTGGGCCTGCTGGGCGCACTGGCCAGCGCGGTGCTGCTGCGCGCACGTCGTGGTGGCCTGGCCTTCATCGCCTCGGGCGCGTCGATTGCCGGCATCATCCTGACCGTCGGCTTCGCCATCTTCCCGTTCCTGCTGCCGTCCTCCAGCCAGCCCACCTCCAGCCTGACCGTCTGGGACAGCTCGTCCAGCCATCTGACGCTGTGGGTCATGCTGCTGGCCACGGCCATCTTCCTGCCGATCATCATCGCCTACACCACCTGGGTGTACCGCGTGCTGAAGGGCAAGACGACGGTCGAGGAAATGGGCGACAACCCCAACGCTTACTGATTGCCGGTGTGCTGGCCCACGGCCGGCACACCCCCTGGACATAGGAGATTGACCATGTGGTATTTCGCCTGGATTCTCGGTGCCGGACTGGCCTCGGTCGTGGCCATCCTCAACGGGATGTGGTTCGAAGCGCGCGAAAGCGCCCGCACCGACAACAACGTGCATTGAAACTGTAAAAAAGGGTTGCCGACAGGGCCTTCACACGGTATCTTAGGCGGCTCCTTCGGGGTGTAGCTCAGTCTGGTAGAGCGCTACGTTCGGGACGTAGAGGTCGCAGGTTCGAATCCTGTCTCCCCGACCACTCAAGTGGTCGCATTGAAGCCTGGTGAAGTCGTCCAGGCTTTTTTGTTCCCTGAAGTGGCACTGCTTCGGCAGTGTGAAGAAAACAGCATTCACCCCTTGCCGCCATCGGGGTGAATCGCTAGAATAGGCGGCTCCCTTCGGGGTGTAGCTCAGTCTGGTAGAGCGCTACGTTCGGGACGTAGAGGTCGCAGGTTCGAATCCTGTCTCCCCGACCACTTCGGTGGTCACCAAGAAGCCTGGAAGACATCACTGTCCTCCGGGTTTTTTTGTACCCAGTGCCAGGCCGCCCGCATGACGGGACCTTGCCGGAGCGCACACGTACAATGGCCGCGCTGCCGGCCCACCTGCAGCCACTCCCCCACCTGCCGCTTCGGCGTAGACCGATGCCGGCGCTGCATGCCATCGCCCCGGTGTGCGACACCTGCAAGGACCACCGATGAGTTCCTCCACTTCCGATTCGCCGTCGCTGCTGCACGGGCGCGTGCTGGCTTTCACCGCCATCCTGCTGGCAGCGATCAACCTGCGCACTGCGGTTACCTCGATCACGCCGCTGCTGGATGTACTGGGCCAGCAGTTCGGCTTCGGTACCACCATGACCGGTGTGCTGGGCATGCTGCCGACCGCCTCGTTCGCGCTGTTCGGCGTGGCCACGCCGGCACTGGCGCGCCGCCTGGGCCTGGAACGCACCACGCTGCTGGCGATGGTGATGGCGATGGCCGGCCTGCTGCTGCGTTCCAGCGCCGGCAACGTCGGCACGCTGCTGCTGGGTTCGGTGGTCGCGCTGGCCGGCATGGGCATCGGCAACGTGGTGGTGCCGCCACTGGTGAAGCGCTACTTCGCCAACAAGGTCGGCACCATGAGCACGCTCTATATCAGCGTGCTGCAGCTGGGTACGATGCTGCCGGCGCTGCTGGCGGTGCCGGTGGCCAACGCCGCAGGCTGGCGCGTGTCGCTGGGCATGTGGGCGCTGCTGGCGCTGGCTGCCGCGCTGCCGTGGCTGCTGCTGGCCAGGCGCGCACCGAAGCCGCAGGCCGACGCCACCGATCCCACCGCACAGCCGCACGGCAAGGTCTGGCGCACGACGCTGGGCTGGAGCATGACGCTGATGTTCGGCATGACCTCGTTGATGACCTATTCGATGTTCACCTGGCTGCCGCGCATCGTGGTCGAGGCCGGTGGCACGCCTGCGTTCGGTGGCGTGATGGTGGCGGTGTTCTCGGCGCTGGGCCTGCTGCCGTCACTGGTCATTCCGTCGATGGCGGTACGCATGCAGAACCCGTTCCCGCTGGTGCTGATCGGCTTCTTCTCGTTCGTGATCGCCTTCACCGGCCTGCTGCTGGCCCCCATGAAGGCGCCACTGCTGTGGGCCTGCCTGCTCGGCGTGGGTCCGTCCACCTTCCCGCTGGCACTGACCCTGATCAACCTGCGCACGCGCACCCCGACCGGCTCGGCCGCGCTGTCCGGCTTCATGCAGGGCGTGGGCTACAGCTTCAGCTGCCTGGGCCCGTTCCTGGTCGGCTGGCTGCACACGGTCAGCGACGGCTGGACCCTCCCGTTCAGCTTCCTGTTCGGCTGCGCCACCCTGATGCTGTGCGCCTCGTGGGTGGCCTGCAAACCGCGCAAGCTGGAAGACCTCTGGTAACCGGCCGGGGCCGCCTGCCGGCCTCGACGACCCGCCATCCGTCTTCACGCGTATCTTGACGCCGGACTGACAATTCCGGGCGGATAGTGCCGGTGAATGCCCATCCTTGCCGCGTGCCGGCATCGGGCATGGGGGCGGCATCGCCGCCCGGAACACCACTCGGTGTGCGGGGGACTCTCGTTTCAGACAAGACATTGCAGGTCGCTGTCCTGGTTCCGCCCATCCCTGCTGGATGGGAGTTCGCGAGGGGAGTGACGCAGGCCACGGCCACCCCAAAATCTGGCATGTGATGTGCGTCACATTTTTCAGGTTGTCTGGTTCGGAAGCCAAGGGGGTCCCCAATGGTTGTCCACCGCCGGCTGGCGCTCTGCGTCGGCCTTGCCTGCACCGCCCTGGCCTGGGCCAGCAGCGCTGCCCCGCCCGACCGCGAGGCGGCCCTGACCGAGATCGGCCGCTACCGCGACCAGGCCCGCTGGCTGGATGCCCTGGGCGCGATCGAGCGCGCCAGCCAGCAGCAGCCCAACGACGACCTGCTGTTCAAGCTGCGCGTGCTGACCCTGGGCGACATCGGCAACGCCTGGCGCGCGTGGGAGCTTTACCAGCAGCGCCCGCAACTGTTCGACGATGCCCAGAAGCAGCGACTGGAAGGCGACTACCTGGCCAAGCTGGTGGTCTGGAGCCTGGCCTACAGCAGCAGCGAGGACAGCCGCCTGGCAGAAGCCGAATCGACCCTGGCCCGCATGCAGCGTTACCTCGGCGGCGAAGGCACCCCACCCTCGCAGGCACCACTGCGCATCCGCATGGACCGGCTGATCCTGCTCAACCGGCTGGGCCGCCATGCGCAGGTCCGCGAGGAAGCACGGGCACTGCAGGCCGAAGGCCATGCCCTGCCTGACTATGTGCTGCCCGCAGTGGGCGATTCGTTGATGGGCACCCTGCACCCGGAAGAAGCCATTCCGGTGCTGCAGGCAGCGGTCGCAGGCGACCCGACGCGCGACGCTTCGCATTCGGAACTGGCCTACGCCTACCTGGAAAGCGAGCAGCAGGAAAAGGCGATCGACCTGCTGCAGGCATGGCGCGACAAGGAACCGGCCTGGCGCTGGAGCAACGGCAAATCACCGTACGCGAACTGGTCGCGCTACGAGGCCGATCTCAACCTGGCGATGGTGCGCGCCTACAGCGGCGACCTGGGCACCGCGCAGCACGACCTGGAGTCGATGGTGGACATCGCACCCGGCAACGGAGGACTGCAGAGTGCGCTGGGCAGCGTCTACATGATGCGCGGCTGGCCACGCATGGCACTGCAGCGACAGCAGATGGCACACGCGCTGGACCCGCGTGACATCGAACCGCGGCTGGGCATGGAAGAGGCCTACGTCGCCCTGCAGCGCGATGATCTGGCGCGGCCGCTGCACGATGATCTGATCGCGCGCTACCCCACCCAACCGGCAGTCGAACGCATGGACCAGGCCTGGCGCGCGCATCGCGGCTGGCAGCTGAAGGCATGGACCGACATCGGCCGCAGCTCCGGGGGCGGTGGTACCTCGCCGCTGGGCAACAACGATCGCCACTACGGCGTGGAAGTGGAGACACCGATCCTCGACGACCGCTGGCGGTTGTTCGCCTTCGCCGACCGGCGCTCGACCGACTTCCAGGACCAGCGCATCGATCCGCTGTGGCTCGGTGCGGGCGTGCGTTACCGCTTCGGGCAGCTGGATGCAGAAGCAGCGGTGCTGCGCGCCAACGACCACATCGGCGATACCGGGCTGCGTGCCGGCGTCGGCTGGCAGTTCAACGATTACTGGCATGCCGGCGTGGTGGCCGTGCGCAATGATCCGGAAGCCTCGATGCAGGCGCGCGCGGCCGGCATCACCGCCGACAGCGTGAGCGCACAGGTGGACTACCGGCGCAGCGAGCTCACCCACTGGATGTTCGGCGCCAGCCGCTTCCGCTACGACGATGGCAACCATCGCGAGCTGTTCAGCACCGGCCTTGAACAGCGCCTGCTGACCCGTCCACGCTGGCTGATCGATGGCCTCGCCAGTGCCTACACCAGTCGCGGCAGCCGCGATGATGCGCCCTACTTCAACCCGAAGCGCGACCGCTTGGTCGAGATCGGCCTGCGCATCGACCAGCAGCTGTGGCGACATTACGAGCGCCACTTCCGGCACCGGCTGACCGTTTCGCTGGGCGACTACTGGCAGGATGGCTTCGGCAGTGCACTGGTGCCGTCGGTGTCCTACATGCACGAGTGGCAGCTGGGCCCCGGCCGCGTGTTCGAGTATGGCGTGCGCTGGTCGCGGCCGGTCTACGACGGCCATCGTGAGCGCCATATCGGCTTCGAAGCCGCACTGCGCTGGGGAGACTGACATGGCCCGCATACTGCGACTGATCGTGCTCCTGCTGCTGGCCTGCGTGCCAACGGCGTTCGCGCAGCAGCCCCTGCATCTTGATGCGATCGACAACGGCCTGCTGATCCTCAGCTACCACGACATCCGCGATCAGGTGGCCGCCAAGGGCGATGCCGATACCTATGCGGTGAGCACACAGAACTTCGCCGCGCACCTGGACTGGCTGGGCGCGCATGGGTATCACCCGGTCTCGCTGTCACAGTTGATCGAAGCCTCCCAGGGCCGTTCGACGCTGCCACCGAAACCGGTGCTGCTGACCTTCGACGATGGCCTGCGCAGCGTCTACGACAAGGCCTTCCCGCTGCTTCAGGCCTACCACTACCCGGCCCTGGTGGCGGTAATCACCGACTACGTGGACATGGCACCGGGCCGAACCATCGACTACGGCTACCGTCCGTTCGGCCACGATGACTTCGTCACCTGGGCGCAGCTGAAGCAGATGCATGACAGCGGCCTGATCGAAGTGGCCAGCCACACCGACGACCTGCACCACGGCGTGCCCGCCAACCCACAGGGCAATTCCACGCCTGCCGTGGTCACCCGCATCTACAGCCCGGCCACGCACAGCTACGAGACTGAAGCGCAGTATGAGCAGCGCCTGCGCGCCGATCTCGCGCGCAGCGTGCAGCGCATCGAGCAGCACCTGGGCGTGCGCCCGCGCGCCATCGTCTGGCCATACGCTGCCTACAACCAGTTGAGCAACGACATCGCCGAGCAGCTGGGCATGCCGGTCTCGTTCGACCTGGAAGGCCGCAGCACCCCGGTGGCCAGCGACCTGCACGGGCTGGCGCGGTTGCTGGTGAGCGACAACCCGACGGTGGAAGGCCTGGCCTATGAACTGCGCCGTGACGTGGCGCTCGATGGCATCCGCGCCCTGCAGATCGACCTGGATGATGTGTACGACCCGGATCCGGCACAGCAGGCACGCAACCTCGATGCGCTGGTCGAGCGGGTCAAGCGCATCGCCCCGACCCATGTCTATCTGCAGGCCTTCGCCGACCCGGACGGCAACAACACCGCCGATGCGCTGTATTTCCCGAACCGGCACATGCCGATGCGCGCGGACCTGTTCAGCCGCGTCGCCTGGCAACTGAAATCCCGCGCCGGGGTGAAGGTCTACGCGTGGCTGCCGGTGCTCGGCTTCGAGCTGCCCGACCCGGTGCAGCGCAAGGCGCTGGCGATCCGCAACGGTGATGCCGACGGCATGTACCGGTTGGATTTCACCAACCCGAAGGCCAGGCAGATCATGCTCGACATCTACGAGGACCTGGCGGTCAATTCCTACTTCGAAGGCCTGCTGTTCCATGACGACGGCTACCTGCGCGACACCGAGCTGCCCGCTCTGGCGGCCGGCGAGGAGGGCAGCGCACGTACCCAGGCGCTGATCGACTTCACCCTGGCCCTGCGCGACAGCGCGCAGCGCTGGCGGCCGAAACTGGCAACGGTGCGCAACCTGTATGCCGAGCCGGTACTCCGCCCGCAGAGCGAAGCCTGGTTCGCGCAGCGCCTGGACCTGTTCAACAAGGCCTACGACCAGACCGCGCTGATGGCAATGCCGTGGATGGAAGGCAGCAGGCACCCCGAGCGCTGGCTCGACCAGTTGCTGGCCGCGGTGCGCGCGCACGACCCGCAGCTGCAGCACACGCTGTTCGAGCTGCAGACCGTCGATTGGCGCAAGGGGCAGCCAATTCCCGCCGAGCGCCTGCGCGCGCAGATCCGCCAGTTGCAGGCGCAGGGCGTGCACCACTTCGCCTGGTACCCGGACGACTTCATCGCCGACCAGCCCTCCACCCGCGATGCCCGCGCGGCGATGTCCGCCGGCAACTTCCCGTACCCGGAGAAGTGACATGGACATGCATCCGCTGCTGCAGGTCCTGTTCCAGTTCGCCTTCTACTACCCGATGGTGATGGCGTTCTTCTGGATGTCGGGTGGCCTCTATTACTACTACCGGCGCGAACGCCACTCGCGCCCGCGCAACGATCCTCCATTGATGATCGATCCCCCCTTCGCGAGCCTGCTGGTGCCCTGCCACAACGAGGCAGAGAACCTGGATGACACGCTCACTGCGGCGCTGGCCCAGCGTTACCCCGCCGACTTCGAAGTGATCGCCATCGATGATGGCAGCAGCGATGACACCGGCGCTCGGCTGGATGCGCTGGCGGCAAAGCACCCACGACTGCGCGTGCTGCACCTGGATCGCAACCTGGGCAAGGCCAATGCGCTGCGCATGGGCGCGTTGGCCGCACGCTCGGAGTACCTGGTGTGCATCGACGGCGATGCAATGCTGGAAGAACATGCGCTGCACTGGATGGTCTGGCACCTGGTCAGCGGCAACCGGGTCGGTGCGGTCACCGGCAACCCACGCATCCGCAACCGCTCCACCCTGCTCGGCCGCCTGCAGGTGGCCGAGTTTTCCTCGATCATCGGCATGATCAAGCGCGCGCAGCGGGTATACGGGCGCATCTTCACCATCTCCGGGGTGATCGCCGGCTTCCGCCGTACCGCCCTGCACCAGGTTGGCTGGTGGTCGGATGACATGGTGACCGAGGACATCGATATCAGCTGGCGCCTGCAGCGTGCGCACTGGGACATCCGCTACGAACCTAATGCGCTGTGCTTCATCCTGATGCCGGAGACGCTCAAGGGCCTGTGGCGGCAGCGCCTGCGCTGGGCCCAGGGGGGCGTGGAGGTGATGCTGCGCCACGCACGCTCGCTGCTGCACTGGAAAGAGCGGCGCATGTGGGGCGTGCTGCTGGAGTACGTGCTGAGTGTGATCTGGGCCTACACCATGTTGTTCATCGTGCTGCTGTGGGCGCTGGGCAAGTTCATCGAGCTGCCGCCGCAGCTGCATATCGCCAGCCTGCTGCCGGAATGGCATGGCGTAATCCTGGCGATGGTCTGCCTGCTGCAGTTCGCCAGCAGCCTGATCATCGACCGGCGTTATGAAACACAGATTGGACGCAACTACTTCTGGGTCATCTGGTACCCGATGGCGTACTGGCTGATCAGCCTTTCCACCACCCTGGTGGCGCTGCCGAAGACGCTGCTGCGCCGTCGCAGCAAGCGCGCCACCTGGACCAGCCCTGACCGGGGGATCCGATGAACGCGCAACGCCCGTCCAACCGCTTCGACTCGCGGATGATCCGCAAGCCGCACCGCCAGCCGCGCTTCCAGCGTACCGCCTGGGGATTCGTCACCCTGGCGTTCTGGGGCTTCTACTTCTACCTGTGGGCGCCACTGGTGACCCTGCTGTCGTGGCTGATCGGCGGCCAGCTGGCCTGGCGGCAGCTGTACGAACGGCAGAACCAGTTCGACCCGTACGTGCTGGTGGCGCTGCCGCTGATGCTGCTGTGCGCCAGCGTGCTGCTGATCGCCTGGGCCGAGTACAACCGTGCCCGCTTCCGTGGCCGCGAGCGGCGCCTGCCGCGGCCGCTGGCCAGCCTCAACGAAGTGGCCGCCGATCTGGGCGCCAGCACCGGGCTGGCCGAACGCCTGATGGGCTGCAAGGCCGCCACGCTGCACATGGATGATCACGCGCGGCCGGTCGGCATCCGCCGCGAGGTGGTGTAGCCCGACAGGCTGGTAACTGCCGACCTTGGTCGGCGCTTGCTTTGGTAGCTGCCGACCTTGGTCGGCGCTTTGGCCTGGTGGGTGCCGACCTTGGTCGGCACCGGGGTCTACCGCGAAGAGCATCCACGCATGGCGTGGATCAATTCATGTGCGCGTCTGCCCTTCACCGCGCACGACAAATCGTTCGACGGTGAGTGCTTCCAGGCCCATCGGGCCATACGCATGCAGGCGCGTGGTGGAAATGCCGATCTCGCTGCCCAGGCCCAGCTGGCCACCATCGGAGAAGCGCGATGAGGCATTGACCATCACTACCGCCGAGCGCAGCGCAGTGACGAAGCGCTCGGCATGGCCAGCATCTTCGGTCGTGATCACTTCGGTGTGGTCGGAGGTATAGCGGCGGATGTGCGCGATGGCCGCATCGAGATCGTCGACCACGCGCACGGCCAGCACCAGGTCGAGGAACTCGGCAGCGTAATCCTCCTCGGTCGCCGCCGTGCTGCCCGGCAGCAGCGCCTGCGCCTGCGCATCGGCGCGCAACTGCACGCCGCGCTCGCCGAGCGCCTGCGCCACGCGAGGCAGGAACGCTTCGGCCACGTCGCGGTGCACCAGTAACGTCTCCAGCGAATTGCAGGCCGCCGGCCGGCTGCACTTGCCATCCACCAGCAGGTCGATGGCTTTGCCGAGGTCGGCACTGGCATCCACGAACAGGTGGCAGACCCCCTTGTAGTGCTTGATCACCGGCACCCGCGCGTGTTCGGCGACGAAGCGGATCAGGCCTTCGCCGCCACGCGGAATGGCCAGGTCGATCAGCTCATGCAGCTGCAGCAGTTCCAGCATCGCTTCGCGGCGCAGGTCGGTCAGCACGGTCACCGCCGCCGGTGGCACGCCATTGGCCTTGAGTGCCCCGGCCAGCGCCTGAGCGATGGCGGTGTTGGAATGGATCGCTTCGGAACCACCGCGCAGGATCACGCCATTGCCCGCCTTCAGGCACAATGCGGCGGCTTCGGCGGTCACGTTCGGGCGTGCCTCGTAGATCATCGCGATCACGCCCAGCGGCACGCGTACCTTCTGCACCCGGATCCCGTTTGGACGCACATCGTCGCGGGTGATCTGGCCGACCGGATCGGGCAGCGCGGCGACCTCACGCACGGCTTCGGCCATCGCGAACAGGCGTGCCGGGTCCAGCGCCAGTCGGTCGAGCATGGCACTGCCAACGCCCTTGTCACGCGCGGCAGCAAGGTCACGCGCATTGCCGGCCAGGATCAGCCCGGCATTCACTTCCAGTGCCTGGGCCATTGCCAGCAGCAGCGTGCGGCGCGCCGCACCGTCGAGGCCGGCAACGATCTGGGCCGCGTCACGGCAGGCACGCGCCTGCACTTCGATTTCGCTCATCGGGGAGTCCTTCAAACCGGTCATGGCAACACCAGATCGTCGCGATGGACGACACTGCCACCGTAGTTGTAGCCCAGCACGGCCTCGATGTCGCGCGAATGGCGCCCGGCGATCCGGCGCACATCATCTGAAGCGTACTGGCTGACGCCGCGCGCCACGCAGACACGGCCCTGTGGCGCGTTCCAGCACACCTGCACCATGTCGCCACGGCGGAACACGCCCTCCGCACCGGTGATGCCACCGGGCAGCAGCGAGGCGCCCTTCTCACGCATGGCCTGCGCCGCGCCGGCATCGATCACGATCGCACCCTCGACCAGCGGTGCGTGCCGCAGCCAGTGCTTGCGGGCCGCCTCACGACTGCGCGCGGCGTGGATACGGGTACCGAACAGGCGGTCCTGGGCCAGCGCGCGCACCACGTCACCGCTGCGGCCATTGAACAGATAGGTTTCGATGCCGAGGCGACCGGCCTTCGCCGCCGCTTCCAGCTTGGTGCGCATGCCGCCGGTACCGGCGCGCGAGCCGGCGCCACCGGCCATCGCCAGCACCTCGTCACTCAGTTCCGGCACGTCGTGCAACGGCCGCGCATCGGCCGCGGTGCGCGGGTCGGCGCTGTACAGGCCGTCGATATCGGTGGCGATGAACAGTGCATCGGCATCGACCAGCGCCGCCACGGTGGCGGCCAGGTTGTCGTTGTCGCCAAGCTTGAGCTCGTCCACCGACACGGTGTCGTTCTCGTTGACCACCGGCAACGCCCCCAGGCGCAGCAGTTCGTTCAGCGTGGCGCGTGCGTTGAGGTAGCGGCGGCGGTTGCGCAGGTCGTCGTGGGTCAGCAGCACCTGCGCCACCGGGCGCTCGAAGAAGCGTTGCCAGAGCCCGATCAGCTGGGCCTGGCCGAGCGCGGCCAGCGCCTGCCGCGCCGCCATCGCCGCGCCGGGCTCGTCGGCCCGCGGCAGGATCGCGCGCCCGGCAGCGACCGCGCCGGACGACACGATCACCACCTCTCGCCCGGCCAGCACATTGGCCGAGACGAACTGTGCCAGGCCCAGCGCGTGACGTGGCGACAAGCCGCCGCCATCGGCGGCCAGCAGGCTGCTGCCGACCTTCAGCACCGCGCGCCGCCATGGCGGCAGCGCCTGTTCCAGGAACGGCGAGGCGACGGTGGCGGCGTGCTGGGTCATCGGTCAGGCTCTCAGCGGGTGTTCCATTCGTGCACGGTCAGGTCGGAGGCCTGCATCGTCACCAGCGGATCGGTGGCGATGATGGCCTGCGCCTGCGCCAGGCTCTCGACATTGCACAGCACATAGGCGCCACCACTGCCGTCGGCGAAACCGCCGGTCAGCTGCAGCTTGCCCTGCGCCTGCAACGCATCGAGAAAATCGCGATGCGGCTGCACCGCTGCATCGTTGAAGTCCGGCCGGCGCATCGCCATCACCAGGTAGACGGTGCCCGCCATCAGGACAGCGCCTGCCAGCGCGCGCGCAGTTCGTCCAGGCGCAGGTCGGCGGCCGAACCCGGCGACACGCGCGCGGCGAGGCTGCCTTCCGGGGTACGCCCCTGCCCTGCGCTGTCGGCACCGGCCGCAGCGGTCTTGTAGGCCTCACGGAACGGCACGCCGGCCACGGCCGCTTCCACCGCCACGTCGGTGGCATACATGCCCGAATCGATGGCCGCACGCAGCTTGTCGTCGCGCCATTCCAGGTTGGCCAGCAGCGCCGGCAGCAGCTCCAGCGCTGCCAGGCCACGGCCGAAGCCGTGGAAGATAGCGCCCTTGGACGACTGCAGGTCGCGGTGGTAGCCCGACGGCAGCGACAGCAACTGCTCGATCTCGGTGCGCGCGGCGGCGACGCTGGCGTGGGTGGCGCGCATCAGCTCGATCACATCCGGATTGCGCTTGTTGGGCATGATCGAACTGCCGGTGGTGTACTGCGCCGGCAGCGCGACGAAGCCGAACTCGGCACTGGTGAACAACGACAGGTCCCAGGCGATGCGGCGCAGATCCAGCGTGGCGCCACCGAGCGCCTCCAGCGCGGCCAGTTCGAACTTGCCGCGCGACAGCTGTGCATAGATCGGCGAGATCTGCATGCGCGCAAAACCGAGCGCCGCCGTGGTGTGCTCTCGGTCCAGCGGCAGGTTCACGCCGTAGCCGGCGGCGGTGCCGAGCGGATTGGCATCGACCAATGCATGGGTGTCGTGCGCGCGGATGGCGTTGTCGATGAAGGCCTCGGCCCAGCCGGCCCACCACATCCCGGCCGAGGACACCACGGCACGCTGGATGTGGGTATAGCCGGGAATCGGCAGATCCTTCTCGGCCTGCGCGCGGTCCAGCGCGACCTTGGCCACGTCGGCGCTGAGCTGGGCCACGCGCAGCAGCTTCTCCTTCAGCCACAAGCGGGTGGCGACCAGGATCTGGTCGTTGCGGCTGCGGCCGGTGTGGATCTTGCGGCCCGCATCGCCGAGGCGTTCGGTCAGCCGCGCTTCGATCGCCGAGTGACCATCTTCGTACTGGGTATCCAGCACGAAGCGGCCTTCGCGGAAGTCCTGCGCCAGGATATCCAGTTCGCGCAGCAGGCCAGCCAGTTCATCGGCGCTGAGGATGCCGATGTGCTGCAGTCCCTGCGCATGCGCGGCGCTGGCGGCGATGTCGTGCAGGAAAAACTCGCGATCGAGGATCACGTCATCGCCGGCGAGGAAGGTCTGGATCTGTGCGTCGACAGCGACGCCGGGCTTCTGCCAAAGAAGGTCTGCCATGGGGGCTCCGGAATACGTGTTCAGTGCGGGATCGACGTCAGTTCGTCGATGCCCAGCGCGAGGTTGAGGTTCTGCATGGCCTGGGTGGCCGCACCCTTGAGCAGGTTGTCCAGGGTCGCCACCACGACGACCCGCTTGCCGCCCGGGGCGAGCGTGAAGCCACCGACCTGGGCACCGTGGCGACCGGCGATGCGGCTGACCCACGGCGCTTCATCCACCACTTCGATCAGGGGTTCGCCAGCGTAGGCCTGCTGGAAGCGCTCGACGATCTGTTCGCGGGTCTGCACGCGGTTCAGCCACAGGTTGGCGGTGAGCGTGATGCCCCGGAAATGCGGCGCGACGTGCGGCATGAATTCAACAGCCACGCCCAGCTGCACCGACACCTCGCGCTCGTGCACGTGGTTGGTCAGCGCATATGGCATCAGATTGTCGGCCAGCAGCTCGACGTTGTTCTTGTCCGACGGCGTGGTACCGGCACCGGAGTAGCCGGACACACCGAAGCACTGCGGTGGGCCGGCCAGCAGGTCCAGCAGCGGATGCACCGCCAGCTGCATCGCCGTGGCATAGCAGCCCGGGTTGCTGATGTGCTTCTGGCCGTTGTAGCGGCCACGGGTCAGCTCCGGCAGGCCGTAGTACCAGCTGTTGTCGAAACGGTAGTCGGCCGAGAGATCGACGATGACGGTGTCCGGCTTCGCCGCTTCCAGCGCAGCCACGAACGGCGCGGCCAGGCCATTGGGCAGGGCCAGGATCACCGCGTCCACACCCTTGGCGGCAACCGCGTCGGCGTCCAGGTTCTCGTACTGCAGCTCGCCCTGGAATTCCGGATGGTGGTCGGACAGGCGCTGCCCGGCGCGCTCGCGCGAAGAGACAAAGGCCAGTTTCAGCCGCGGGTGCGCGGCCACCAGCTTGATCAGCTCGGCGCCGGTATGGCCGCGGGCACCGACGATGCCAAGGGTAAAGGTCGAATCGTTCATGCGTGACTGTCCAGGCGGTACTGCAGGTGGCGCTTCACGCCCTGCCATTCCGCATCGATGATGGAGAAGATGACGGTGTCACGCGGCGTGCCATCGGCGTGCCGCCTATGGTTGCGCAGCACGCCATCCTGCTTGGCGCCCAACCGCGCGATGGCCGTGCGCGATGCGAAGTTGAACCAGCTGGTTTCGAACACCACGCTCAGGCACTCCAGCCGCTCGAAGGCATGGCTGAGCAGCATCAGCTTGCTCTCCGAATTGACCCCGGTGCGCTGCACCGATTCGTCATACCAGGTGTAGCCGATGCTCAGGCGCGGCACGTCCGGCTGCAGATCGTAGTAGCGGGTGGTGCCGACGATCTGGTCGTTGGCATCGAACACCACGAACGGCAGCACCTTGCCTTCGGCCTGCGCCTGCAGCGCTGCCTGCACGTAGCCGGTCATGGTTTTGGCATCCGGAACCTGGGTATACCAGAGCTTTGACAACGAACCGTCGCCCAATGCCCCGCGCAGGCCATCGATATGGCTCATCTGCAGCGGCTCCAGCCGCGCATGCGCGCCAGCCAGCGTGGGAACCCGTGTCCAATCAGCATGATTCATCGCGCTCAGCCCTCCAGGCTCGGCGCTCGCACGCCGCAGTGGTCGACATAGGTCCTGATGCGGTCGATGCCATCGGCACCGTACCAGAACACTTTCCAGTGACCCTGCTTGTAGCAGCCATCGGATTCGGCGTAGTAGAAATGGTTGATCGGATTGCCGTTGCGCGAACGCCAGAACAGCTGCGGGGTTTCCTCGCGCATCACATTCCAGACCGCACGCCCCAGGCCCTCGCCCTGCGCATCATCAAGCACCGCGAACTTGTCCAGGTACACACCCTCGGCCTCGTCGGTAAGGATCACCGCAGTGCGGTAGTTCTCGCTGACGTAGGCGCGCAGCAGCGTGGTCTTCTCGAAATAGTCCGGCACCAGGGTGCGGCCGAAGCTCGATTCGATCAGCTGCTTCAAGCGCGGCAGGTCCAGTTGCTCCCATGCCGTGGCGCGCAGCACTTTCTCACCCTTGCGCACCAGCGTGCCCGAGCCCTTGTGGGTGAACAGTTCCTTGGCCAGGTCGGCCGGGCGCGTGATCGACACCGACGATTCCAGCGGCAGGCGGTCGAGCAGATCCTTGATCTGTTCGATCTTCACCTTCATGCCACCGTGGATCCACGGCTGCGCGATCAGGTGGTCATACTCGGTGGACAGGTTGATCGAATCGATCACGTTGCCCTGCTCGTCCAGCAGGCCGCCGGTGCCGGTCAGGAAGATGATCTTGTACGGTTGCAGCTCCTGCACGAGCTCGTTGGCGGCGAAGTCGGCGTTGACGTTGAGGATCTGGCCTCCGGCGGTTTCGCCCAGGCTGGTGATGACCGGGATCGAACCGGCGCGCAGGCTGGCCTCGATCGGTGCCAGGTTGACCTTCTTCACCTCGCCGACCAGGCCGTAGGTATCCACGTCCAGATACTCGGCCTCGAACACGCCGCCGGTGATCGAGGTGGCGCGCGCACCGTTCTGCTGCAGCGCCTCGACCAGGCGCAGGTTGGACTGCTGGAACACCCGGCGCACGATCGCCAGCGCTTCCGGCGAAGTCACGCGCAGGCCGTTGACGGTCTGCTTCTCGATGCCGGCGGCCGACAGTTCAGCATCCAGCTGTGGGCCGGCGCCGTGCAGCACGATCGGGGTCAGCCCGACCTCCTGCAGGAACGACAGCGAAGAGGTCAGCGCGTCGAGGTCGTCGCGCAGCACTGCGCCGCCGACCTTGACCACGGCGAAGCGCTTGGCGTCCAGCTGCGAGAAGCGCTTGAGGTACTGGCTGATCTCCTTCGCGCTGGCCATGCTGGAAAGCAGGCGCACGATGGTCTGGCGGGTCTGGCGGTGGGGCTGGAGGGCAGGAGACATTTCGGTTTCGTCACAGGCGGCGGTCGCCGCGTTGCAGTTCCACCCGGCCTGGGCCGGGCGGCGTTGTGGGGTCGATCAGGCGCCGGCGGCGATGATCCGGTGTACGGCGTCGGTGTAGCGCTGCAGCTGGTCCAGGGTCACGAACTCATCGGCGGTATGGGCCTGGGCGATGTCGCCCGGGCCGAACACCAGCGTGGTGTAGCCACCGGCGGAGAACAGCGACGCCTCGGTCCAGAAGTCCACCGCGTTGCCGATCGGCAGTTCCAGCGCATCGGCCACGTCGCGCGCCAGCAGGCGGCGGTTCTCGGCTTCGGCGATGTCACCAGCCGGCAGGCTTGGGCCACGGAAGGTCTCGGTGAACACGGCGGCTTCCGGTTCGGCGAAACCGGCGAAGGTCGCCAGCAGGCCATCGATGTCCATCGACGGCAGCGGACGGAACCCGAAACGCACTTCGGCAGCCGGTGCGATCATGTTGGCCTTGATCCCACCTTCGACGCGTCCGATGTTGAAACGCAGGCCGGTCAGTCCGCCAAAGCGGGCCGAGGCCAGCGATTCCACATGGTCCAGCGCGCGGTTGCCCCAGCGCATGGCCTGGTGCAGCGCACTGGCGGCCGCATCCTGCTTGCCCGACGCGTGCCCGGCGCGGCCGGCGAACTGCATCAGCACCGAACTGATGCCACGATGCGCGAGCACGGCCTCGCTCATGGTCGGCTCGGCCACCAGCACCGCTTCATACGGCAGGCCACGCGCCAGGAACGCGGCGATGCAGCGCGGATCGTTGGCTTCCTCGTCGCTGGAGAACAGGAACGCAGCATCGCCATCGCTGGCATTGGCCGCGGCAACCAGCGCAGCGGCGGCGCCCTTGATGTCACACACGCCCAGGCCGACCACGCGGTCGTCCAGCCGGCGCATCACATGCGGGTCGGCACTCCAGTGCGGCGAGTCGGGCACGGTATCCAGGTGCACGTTGAACAGGTACTTCGGCGTCCCACGCACGGCGTACAGGCTGACCGCACCCGCGCCATGGTCGATCACCTCGACGTTGAAGCCGGGCAGGTTCGCGCGCAGGTAATCGAAGATGCCACCGGTGGTGATCGCACGCGGCGGGTTGCGGGTGTCGAAGGACACCAGGGCCTGCAGGTGATCGAGCGTCTGTTCAAGCATGAATCAACAATCCTGGTAGTGCCGGCCGCTGGCCGGCAACGATGTCGGTGGTGAGTGCCGGCCAGCGGCCGGCACTACCGTCACAGGTCAACCGCGGTTCACCTGTGCATACAGGGTGGAGCTCATGCCGAACAGCTTGATGAAGCCTTCGGCCTCCTCCACGCCCCAGTCGGCCGACTGCGCGTAGGTGGCGCCCTTGGTGTTGAGCAGGTGCGGCGACTTCACCGCCACCGCATCGACGCGGCCACCACGGGTTTCCAGCACCACTTCGCCGTTGACCTTGGCCTGCGAGGACTTCAGGAACGCCTCGATGTCGGTCTTCAGCGGGTCGTGGTAGAAGCCTTCGTACACCAGCTCCACCCACTTGCGCGCCACGTCCGGCTTGAAGCGGTTCTGCTGCTTGGTCAGCACGGCATCTTCCAGCGCGCGGTGTGCAGCCAGCAGCGAGACCAGGCCCGGGGCCTCGAACACGATGCGGCCCTTCAGGCCGATCACGGTGTCGCCGGTGTAGACGCCGCGGCCAACGCCATACGGGGCGAACAGCTTGTTGAGCTGGGCCAGGATCTGGTCGCCCGGCAGCGCCTTGCCGTTCAGTTCAACCGCTTCGCCTTCGACGAACTTCAGGGTCACGCTCAGCGCCTGTTCCGGCCACTCGCTGCGCGGTGCGCACCAGCCACGTGCGCCTTCGCCCGGGGCTTCCCAACGGTCGATCTCGCCGCCGGACATGGTCAGGCCCAGCAGGTTTTCGTTGATGGTGTAGGCCTGCTGCTTGGCACGCACGCCGAAGCCACGCTCTTCCAGGTACTTCTGCTCGTAGGCGCGGGTCTGGGTGTGTTCCTTCTGGATCTCGCGGATCGGCGCGATGATCTGGTAGTCGCCCAGCGCCTTCACGGCCAGGTCGAAGCGGACCTGGTCGTTGCCCATGCCGGTGCAGCCGTGGGCGATGATGTTGGTGCCCAGCTCGGCAGCACGCTTCAGTGCGGCATCGACGATCAGGTAGCGGTCCGAGACCAGCAGCGGGTACTGGCCCTGGTAGCCTTCGCCGGCCCACACGAACGGCTTGACGAAGCCTTCCCAGATGGCCGGGCCACCATTGACGGTGACATGGCTGGCCACGCCCAGCTCGGCGGCGCGCTTCTCGATGAAATCGCGCTCTTCATCATCCACGCCGCCGGTGTCGGCGAACACGGTGTGCACGTTGTAGCCACGCTCCTGCAGGTACGGCACGCAGAAGCTGGTATCCAGGCCGCCGGAGAAGGCGAGAACGACGTCTTTGTTGCTCATGGGGGTCAGGTCCACTTGGGGATGGGAATTCGGTAGAGCCGACCGCTGGTCGGCTGGAATGTTGGATGCACCGCTGCGGGAGCTGCCGACCAACGGTCGGCGCTACCCCTTTTTCGATCTAGCGCCCGGCAACCGCGGCCATGATCGCCTTCTGCACGTGCAGTCGGTTCTCGGCTTCGTTGATGGCGATGCACTGCGGCGAATCCATCACCGCATCTGTGGCCTTCACGTTGCGGCGCAGCGGCAGGCAGTGGCTGAACACACCGTTGTTGGTCAGCGCCATCTTCCGTTCGTCGACGATGAAGTGCTTGAACTGGTCGCGGATCGGCTTTTCCGGTTCCCAGTTGCCGAAGAACGGCAGCGCGCCCCAGCTCTTTGCGTAGACCACGTCGGCGCCGGCGTAGGCGCTGTCGATGTCATGGCTGATCTTCAGCGAGCCACCGCTCTCGGCCACGTTCTGCTCGGCCCAACCCATGTAGCGGTCGTCGAGGATGTAGTCGGCGGTCGGGCACAGCAGGGTCACGTCCATGCCCATGCGGGTGGCGATGGTCAGCGCCGAATTGGCAACGGCGGTGTTCAGCGGCTTGGGGTGGTAGGTCCAGGTCAGCACGTACTTCTTGCCACGCAGGTCCTGGGTACCGAAGTGCTCCTGCAGGGCCATGATGTGGGCCAGCTCCTGGCACGGGTGGGTGATGGTCTCCATGTTGATGACCGGCACCGGCGAGTACTTGGCGAAGCTGTTGAGGACGATGTCCTGGCGGTCGTAGGCCCAGTCGATGAACTTGGGGAACGCACGCACGGCGATGATGTCGCAGTAACGGCCCAGCACCTTGGCCACTTCAGCGATGTGCTCTTCGGTGTCGCCGTCCATCACCGTGCCGAGGTTGAACTCGATCGGCCACGCATCCTTGCCCGGCTGCAGCACCACCGCGTGGGCGCCAAGCTGGAACGCGCCCAGCTCGAAGCTGGTGCGGGTGCGCATGGACGGGTTGAAGAACACCAGCGCGATCGACTTGCCCTTGAGCTGGTCGCCGAGCTTGTTGCGCTTGAACAGCGCGGCCTGGGTCAGCAGCGCGTCGAGATCGCTGCGGCTCCAGTCCTGGGTGTTCAGGAAGTGCTTGGGGGACATCATCTTTCCTTGCGAGGCGGCGCCGGGTTCGACGCAGTGGAAGGGAAAAGCAGGAACCAAAGGTGGAGCGAAAAGGTTGCAGTTGCAGCTTTCAGAACGCAGAAACGAAAAAACCCAGCCGGCGGGCTGGGTTTTTTTCGGACGAACAGCAAAAAGCTCCGGTTACCCAGCGAGGATGTGGGGTTCCGGTCGACGCGCACGCGAGGTCATGCCAGACGCCTGTCGGGCTGCGCTGCTGTCGTGCTGGAAGTCGGTGAGCTTCATGGTCAAATATCTTTGCATGCGCCCGGGGCCGGCGCAAGGGGCCGGGGTCGCAGAATCAGGGATTGCTGGCAGTGCCCTGCTCGGGGCCGACCCAGGGAGTGATCGACACCCGGATCTTGAGCCGGTTGCCGGGGTCTTCCGGCAGCCGCGAGCGGTACTTGGTGCCCTTGTAGACGTAATCCACGTCGTAGGCGATGGGCCGGCGGAATTCACGCCCGACCGGCACGATGCGGCAGTCACGGGTCAGCATCGGGCCATTGTTGGCCGGCGCCGGAGCCGGCGTCTCGGTTCCGACCTCCTCAACGGCCTCCTCATCGCTGCGCTTGAACATCGAGCGCACCGAATCCCAGAAGCGGCTGATCCGGCCCTTGTCCTCAACCGGCTCCTCGCCGGTCACGTTGACCGGGGCCAGGGTCCGGGTCGAGACCGGCTCGCAGTGCTCTTCGGTGCGGGTCGCGCGCAGGGTCTGGAACACCGGCTCAACGTTCAGCACCTGGGCGTAATCGAACTTCACGTTCTCCACGATCACCACCCGGTTGCGGGGCTCGGCCTCCTGGGCCAGCACCACGGCGGGCAGCGCCGACAGGCAGGCCAGGGTCAGCAACGCGGTGGATTTCATTGGCGACGGGAGCAAGGACACGGCAATAGTGTAGGCAGTGACGAGCGCAAGGGGCTGAACATTACCCGTCCGCGCTGCTCCTGCCCACCCCACCTTGGGAGAACCGGCGTCCACCGGTGGCAGCCAGTGCCCCCAAAGGGGGCCGACACGTTCTAAAATCACAGGCTTGTCCCCCAGCCACAGCCCCATGACCCTGCGCCTGCACAACAACCTGACTCGCCAGCTCGAACCGTTCACTCCGCTCGACCCGGCCTGTCCGACCCTGTATGTGTGCGGCCCGACGGTCTACAACTACGTGCACATCGGCAACGCCCGTGGCCCGGTGGTGTTCGGGGTGCTGGCCGACCTGCTGCGGCGCCGTTTCGGTGGCCTGCGCTACGCGCGCAACATCACCGACGTGGACGACAAGATCAACACCGCCGCGCGTGAGCAAGGCGTGCCGATCAGCACCATCACCGACAAGTTCGCCGCCGCCTACCGTGAAGACATGGCCGCGCTGGGCGTGGTGCCGCCGGATATCGAGCCGGAGGTGACCGCGCACATTCCGCAGATCATCACCATGATCGAGCAGCTGATCGCCAACGGGCATGCCTATGCCGCCGAGGGCCACGTGCTGTTCGCAGTGGCCAGCTTCGATGGCTACGGCAAGCTCTCGCGCCGCGACCCCGACGAAATGCTGGCCGGCGCGCGCGTCGACGTGGCCCCGTACAAGCGCGACCCGGGCGATTTCGTACTGTGGAAGCCGTCCAGCGACGACCTGCCCGGCTGGGAATCGCCGTGGGGCCGGGGCCGTCCGGGCTGGCATATCGAATGCTCGGCGATGGCCGCCGCCCACCTGGGCGAGACCATCGACATCCACGCCGGCGGCGTCGACCTGCAGTTCCCGCACCACGAGAACGAGCTTGCGCAGAGCGAATGCGCCCACGGCGGCAAGATCTTCGCCCGTTTCTGGCTGCACAACGGCATGCTCAACTTCGGCGGCGCCAAGATGAGCAAGTCGCTGGGCAACATCGAACGCGTGCACGACCTGGTGCGCCAGCATCCGCCGGAAGCGCTGCGCCTGGCCCTGCTGTCGGCCCATTACCGGCAGCCGCTGGACTGGTCCGATGGCCTGATCGAGCAATCGGTGCGCACCCTGGACCGCCTGTACGGCACCCTGCGCGAACTGTCATCGGTCGAGGCGGTCGTGGCGATCCCGGCCACGGTCGAGGCGACCCTGGACGACGACTTGAACACCCCGCAGGCGCTGGCCGAAGTGGCCCGCATCGCCGCCGATGCACGCCGAGCTACCGACCCGGCCGAACAGGCACGCCTGAAGGGCGAGCTGCTCGGTGCCGGCCTGGCCCTGGGCCTGCTGCAGGCCGACCCGGCACAGTGGTTCGGCACCGCCGCCGGCGATGACGGCGACGATGCCCGTATCCAGGGCCTGATCGACGAGCGGGCCGCCGCCAAGAAGGCCCGCGACTTCGCCCGTTCCGATGCCATCCGCGACCAGCTGGCCGCCGAAGGCATCGTGCTGGAAGACACCCCGCAGGGCGTGCGCTGGTCGCGCAAGCGCGGCTGACCCGCCCTGCCCCGTGGCCGGTCCGCCGGCCACGCCCCCACTGTAGAGACTGTTGTGACCGACTCCCCGTTCCCGCTTGAACCCACCGCCGCCGAGGCCCAGACCGCCATCGCCGAGGAATTCGGCTTCTTCGGCGACTGGTCCGAGCGCTACCAGTACCTGATCGACCTCGGCCGCAAGCTGCCGGCCTTCCCGGAAGAATGGAAGACCGAAGAGCATCGCCTGCTTGGCTGCCAGTCGATGGTCTGGATCGTGCCCGAGGGCAACGCACAGTCGCTGCGCTTCCACGCCATCAGCGATTCGGCGATTGTCTCCGGCCTGATCTTCCTGGCCCTGCGCGTGTACTCCGGGCGCTCGGCGCAGGAGATCCTGGCCACCGAACCGAGCTATATCCAGGACATCGGCCTGGCCCGCCACCTCTCGCCCACCCGCAGCAATGGCGTGGCGGCGATGCTGGCGTTCATCCGTGAGACCGCGCAGGCGCAACTGCAGCGCGACCCGTCGTGAGCGAACCTGCCACAGCCGAAGACAGCGCACTGGGCCTGCTGTCCCGGCCCGGTTTCGCCAGGCTGCTGGCCTACCGCATCTTCGCGATGCTGTCCTACCAGGTGGTCGCGGTCACCGTCGGCTGGCACATCTACGAAGTCACCCGCAATCCGTTCTCGCTGGGCCTGATCGGCCTGGCCGAGGTCGTACCGTTCTTCTGCGTGGCGCCGTTCGCCGGTTACCTGGTGGATCACCTGCCGCGCCGTCGGCTGGGGATGGCCGCCTGTTGCGGGCTGATCGCCACCGCACTGGTATTGACCAGCGTGGCCATGGGCTGGCTGCCGATTGACGGCGTGTGGCCGATCTATGCGGCCATCGCGCTGACCGGCATGGTCCGCGCCTTCCTGTCGCCGATCTACAACGCCTTGTTCGCCCGCGTACTGGCCCGTGACCAGTTCGCCCGTGGCGCTGGCCTGGGCGCCGTGGTGTTCCAGGCCGGCATGATCGCCGGCCCGGCACTCGGTGGCGTGCTGGTCGGCTTCGGCGGCAAGGGCCTGTCCTACGCGGTGGCCACCGCCTTCGCGCTGGTGGCGATGGCCTGCCTGGCCACCTTGAAGGTGGAAGAGCCGGTGCATGCCGGCCCGGCCGCGCCGATCTTCAAGAGCATCGCTGAAGGCGCACGCTTCGTGGTCGGCAACCGGATCATGGTCGGCGCGATGGCGCTGGACATGTTCTCGGTGCTGCTGGGCGGCGTGGTGGCGATGCTGCCGGCGTTCCTGCACGAGATCCTGCACCACGGCCCGGAAGGCCTGGGCATCCTGCGCGCGATGCCGGCGCTGGGCTCGGTGTGCGTGGGCCTGTGGCTGGCCCGCCACCCGCTGCACCGCAATGCCGGCCGCGTGCTGCTGTTCGCGGTGGCCGGTTTCGGCCTGTGCGTGATCAGCTTCGGGCTGTCGCAGCACTTCTGGCTGTCGGCGCTGATCCTGCTGTTCTACGGCGCCTTCGATGGCGTCTCGGTGGTGATCCGGTCGACCATCCTGCAGTTGGCCACGCCGGAAGAAATGCGCGGTCGCGTATCGTCGATCAACGGCATCTTCATCAGTTCGTCCAACGAGCTGGGCGCGTTCTATGCCGGCACGATGGCGAAGCTGCTCGGCCTGGTACCGGCAGTGGTGCTGGGCGGGTTCGCGGTGCTGAGCGTGGCCGGGATCACGGCGTGGAAGAACCCGACGCTGCGGAAACTGAATCTGCGTGATCTGCAGTGACCCCGCGGAGAGCGCGTTCGGCGGCGCCGGGCGTTTGACTGGCCACGTCACTTTCCCTCGATGAATGGGTTTGTCACTTTCTTTGCGCGCGCAAAGAAAGTAACCAAAGAAACGCGCCGCCATCCGCGAGCCGGCGCTGCGCGCCGGTACCCTGCGCTCCTCGGCGAATCAGGGGACGGCGCCGAACTCGCTGCGCTCAAACAGCGGCGCCTCTTCGCCCCTGATTCCCCTGCGGTGCTCGGCTCGCTACAAGGCGGACCCAACAGCCGCGAGCGCACGCATGACCGCCCTTGGTAGAGCCAAGCCATGCTTGGCTGCTTTTGCTTTTGCTCTTCCTTGCCCTCCGGCTTCGGCCTGAGCCGAGCATGGGCTCGGCTTTACAGCAACCGCGCACGCAGGAAACCGTCGAGAGCCTGCGGGTGGGTCCGATACCCGGAAGGCGCCGTTCTACCCAGCCAACCACCTCCCAACAAAAAACCCGGCCGAGGCCGGGTTTTTCGCATGACCATACAACGATCAGGAATCAGTCGCCCTGCTGCTTCTGCAGGTGCTCCCAACGCTCCTGGGCGTCGATGGTGCGCTCGGCGGTCAGGCGCGCTTCGAGGCGCTCCAGGCCGATTTCTTCGCCGGTGTCGACGCAGTAACCGTAGTCGCCGGCTTCCAGGCGCTTCAGGGTGCTGTCGATCTTGCCGATCAGCTTGCGGTAGCGGTCGCGGGTACGCAGTTCCAGCGAGTTCTCGGTCTCGCGGGTCGCGCGCTCGGCTTCGTCGCCGATATCACGCACTTCCTCGCGCAGGTTCTCGATGGTCTGCTTGGACTCTTCGACCAGGTCCGCGCGCCAGTTCTGCAGACGCTGGCGGAAATACTCCTGCTGCAGCGAGCTCATGTATTCCTCTTCCGAGGACGGCTTGTAGCCAGCGGGCAGGATCGGGCGGCCAGTGGCCTCGTCGGTCTTGTATTCGACCACCTTGTACTTGCTGCGCGGGGCCGGTGCCGCCGAGCGGGCGGCGACGGCCACGGCAACCTTGCCGACAGGGCGCGACACGGTCTTCGGGGCGGAATCGGATTTCACGGCGGTTTTGGCAGGCGATTTCGAAACGGGCACGGGATTCTTGGATTGCGGGGCCTTCGAAGCAACAGGAGCGGCGGCCGGGGCCGGCTTGGAAGCCGGTTGGGCTGCTGCCACTGCCACGGTCTTGGCCGGGACAGGCTTGGCCGGAGCCGGCTTGGCGGCAGGCTTCGGTGCGGACTTCACTACAGGGGCCGGGGTCGGCTTTACGGCCGGCGCGGCAACATTCTTGGCAACCTTCTTTACAGCGGCAGGCGTGGCGACCGGCTTGGCCGCAGCGACCTTCTTTGCCGCCGGTTTTGCGACCGGCTTGGCTGCAGCCTTCTTCACCACCGCCTTCGGCGCCGGCTTGGCTGCTGCCTTCTTGACCACCGGCTTGGCGGCGGCCTTTTTCACCGGCGCAGCCTTGCTGACGGCTTTCTTCACCACCGGCGCCTTCTTGCTGGCAGCGGCTGGCTTGGCCTTGGCGGGCGCAGCGGCCTTCTTCGCCACCGGCTTGGTCGCCTTGACCGGCGTTTTCTTTGCGGTGGCCTTCCTGGCCGCCGGTTGCGAGGACGCTGCCTTGGTCGCCGGCTTGCTGGCCGGTTTCTTGGCAACGGGCTTTGCCGCCAACTTCTTCACAACAGGCTTGGCGGTTTTCTTGGCGGCCGTTGCGGCCTTCTTTGCAGTTTTTTTAGCAGCCACGAAACGCTCTTCCTTGGATTCCCCGGGGCCCGGGAAAGCGGGCCTTTATAGCCTACCCGACCCGCAGCAGCAACCTTGACCCCCTGCTCCATTCAGTCCTGGAGTCAAGGCGCCCTTGGAGGCAGTCCGACGAACACGGACCGCCTTGCGCGGTACGGAACCTGGCCAGCGCCCGAAGGTGCTGGTACCGGTCGCAGGCCATCGGCGACATGCGACCAACGGCCCATCCTGCACAAATGCGGCCTTCATGCCAACTGGCATAAGATGACTGGGTGATCTCGCGCCTGCTCATCGCCCTGCTGCGCTTCTACAAGCGCTTCATCAGCCCCCTGCTGGGGCCACGCTGCCGTTTCGTGCCGAGCTGTTCTGAATACGCGATGGAGGCCATCTCGCGGCACGGCCCGCTGCGCGGCAGCTGGCTGGCTGCGCGCAGGCTGGGCCGCTGCCACCCGTTCCATCCCGGCGGCTTCGACCCCGTGCCCGAGTCCCCCAACGCCCCCTCTTGCCGTTGCACAGGAAAACACTGACATGTCCTCCACCCTCATCACCAACGCCCGCATGGTCAACGAAGGCCGCACCTTCGACGGCGACCTGCGCATCGAGAACGGCCGCATCGCGCAGATCGGCAGCGGGCTGGCGCCTCGCGACGGCGAGCAGGTGGTGGACGCAGCCGGGCGCTGGCTGCTGCCCGGCATGATCGACGACCAGGTGCACTTCCGCGAACCGGGCCTGACCCACAAGGGCGATATCGCCAGCGAATCGGCCGCGGCCGTGGCCGGTGGCCTGACCAGCTTCATGGACATGCCCAACACCAACCCGCCGACGCTGGATTCGACCATCCTGGAAGCCAAGTACGAGCTCGCGCGCGGCCGCGCCTGGGCCAACTACGGCTTCTACCACGGCGCCAGCAATGACAACCTCGACGCGATCCGCGCCCTGGACCCGAAGAAGGCCCCGGGCGTGAAGGTGTTCATGGGTGCATCGACCGGCAACATGCTGGTCGACAACCCGGAAACGCTGGACGCGATCTTCCGCGAATGCCCGACCCCGATCATCACGCACTGCGAAGACACGCCGATGATCGATGCCAACCTGAAGGCCTTCCAGGAGAAATACGGCGACGCGCTGACCCCGGACATGCACCCGGACATCCGCTCGCGCGAAGCCTGCATCAAGTCGACCCACCTGGCGATGTCGCTGGCGCGCAAGCACGGCACCCGCCTGCACGTGCTGCATATCTCCACCGCCGATGAGCTGGCGCTGTTCGAGAAGGGCCCGCTGATCCGCGCCGACGGCAGCCGCAAGCAGATCACTGCTGAAACCTGCGTGCACTTCCTGCACTTCGCGCGCCCGGACTATGCGACCAAGGGCAATCTGATCAAGTGCAACCCGGCGATCAAGGAAGTGTCCGACCGCGAGGCGATCACCGCTGCGCTGGCCGACGACGTGCTGGACGTGCTGGCCACCGACCATGCGCCGCACACCTGGGAAGAGAAGCAGAAGCCCTACGCGCAGGCGCCGTCGGGCCTGCCGCTGGTGCAGTACGCGCTGGTGGCCGCGCTGGAGCGCGTGCACGAAGGCAAGCTGACCCGCGAACAGGTGGTGCAGAAGTTCGCGCATGCCCCGGCGCAGCTGTTCGACGTCGAGGAGCGCGGCTTCCTGCGCGAGGGCTACTTCGCCGATCTTGTCCTGGTCGAAGACGTGCCGTTCACGGTCAAGCGCGAGGACGTGCTGTCCAAGTGCGGTTGGTCGCCGTTTGAAGGCACCACCTTCCGTTCGCGCGTGGCCTCCACCTGGGTGAATGGCCAGCTGGTGTGGGACGGCAGCAAACTGGTCGGCGAACCGGCCGGTCAGCGCATGACCTACGACCGCTGATGCGTTCGGCACTGATGATCGGGGCGCTGCTGCTGGCCGCGCCCCTGCTCACCGCACCGGCAGCCCAGGCGCAGGATGGCATCGGCAGCCTGATCGACAGCCGCGTAGTGTTCCCGGCCAGCGCGTCGCAGGGCGCGCTGGTGATCGGCAAGGTTCCCGCCGGCAGCCGCGTGCAGTACGCCGGCCGCCAGCTGCGGGTGAGCGGCTATGGCAGCGTGGTGTTCGGCATTGGCCGCGACGAGAAGGGCCCGCTGCGCGTGCAGGTGCAACGCCCCGATGGTGGCAGCGAGACGGCAACCATCACGGTGACGCCGCGCGAATGGCCCACCGAGCGGGTCAACGGCGTGCCGCCGAAGACGGTCAATCCGCCGCCGGCGATTGCCGAGCGGATCAAGCGCGAACAGGCGCAGGTGACTGCCGCACGCGCCCGCGATGACGACCGTACCGATTTCACGCAGACCTTCATCTGGCCGGTACAGGGCCGCATCAGCGGTCGCTTCGGTAATGCGCGTGTGTACAACGGGCAGCCCGGTGCCGGTCATTCCGGCATGGACATCGCGGTACCGACCGGCACGCCGGTCAAGGCACCGGCCGCCGGCATCGTCACCTTCGCCGGCCCGGACCTGTACCTGACCGGTGGCACGCTGCTGCTCGACCACGGTTTCGGGGTCAGTTCCAACTTCCTGCACCTGTCGCGCATCGACGTGAAGGTCGGCGACCGGGTGGAACAGGGCCAGGTGATCGCCGCGGTCGGCGCCACCGGCCGCGCCACCGGCCCGCACCTGCACTGGGGCATGAACTGGTTCGATACCCGTATCGACCCGTTGCTGGTGCTGGAACGCAAATAACGGTAGTGCCGGCCGCTGGCCGGCAACCTCATCCTCTTCGGCGCCCTGCTGGATGCCGGCCAGCGGCCGGCACTACCAGATACGTTGGATCAACCGCGCGCGGCCCACCACACGCGCAGCAGGGTGCGCACCGGTGTAGCTTCAATCGGCTTGCCTGCGGCCTGCGCGGCCACGCGGGCGCGCGCGAGGCTGGACCACACACGGCGCGGGCGCGGGCCGGGCACACGGGTGCCCCACCCCTTCAACAGATGCTGCGCCCAGCGCTGCGCGGCAGTGCTGGCATCACCGTCCAGCAAGCTGCGCGGCACACCGGCCACGCCGGCATCCTGCAGGCGCTGGGCCAGGGTCTGCAGCTGCACCGCACGACCGGCGCCGGTGCGCGGCTTGTCCGCGAACAAGGCCGCCTCCACCGCGGCAACGGCCTCGGCGTAGTTGGCCAGCGCACGCTCGGCACCGGCCGCATCCAGCGCGACGGTACGCGCTTCAACCAGATCCGGCAGCGCTTCGCCCAACTGGGCCCACGGCGCGCGCACCGGCTCCAGCAGACGGCCCAGCGGATGGCGCGAACGATGCGCGGCCCAGCTGCGCAGTTCCTCGCCCCACCATGCCAGCTTGGCGTCGGCGGGCAACGGATCGCCGCTGGTGTTGAGCATGTCGTCGAACTCCTGCAGCAGCGCAAACCACGCCACTGCAAGCTCGCGTTGCGATTCGGCCACGAACGGGGCGGCCACGGACCATTCCGGCCAACGGCTGCGCCACTTGTCGAGGAAACTGTCCAGCGCGGTACTGCTCACTACGTGATTCCTTACGGCTGGGCCGGGGCTGCCGGCCGGGTCGGCCACAGACTGGCCAGTTGCAGAAGTTCGGCGGTCTCGACCAGCACGTCGGCCTGCCAGGCCAGCGGATCGTCGCTGTGCAGGCGGTAGCCCCACAGTGCCGCCACCGACGGCATGGCGGCGGCACGTGCCGCGATGATGTCGCGCTCGTCGTCGCCCACGTACACGCAGTCTTCGGCGGCAACGGCAATCGCCTGCGCGGCGTGCAGCAGCGGCAGCGGGTGCGGCTTGCGCTCGGCCAGGCTGTCACCACCGACCAGTACCGCGCAGCGCTGCTGCCAGCCGTGCTGCGGCAGGATCAAGCGCGCCAGGTACTCGGGCTTGTTGGTGACGATGCCCCACACGGTGCCGGCGTCATCCAGCGCGGCAAGCATGCCGGCCACGCCATCGAACAGTACCGCGTGCTGGCCGATCAACGCTTCGTAGCGCTGCAGGAATTCCGGAATCAGCGCATCGCGTGCGGCAACATCCAGTTCCGGGAAGGCGGCGCTCACCATTGCACGCGAACCCTTGGAGACCACCGGACGCAACATTGCCGGATCGATCGGCGCGCGACCGCGCTCGGCCAGCATCGCGTCGCAGGTGGCGACGAAGTCCGGTGCGCTGTCCAGCAGCGTGCCATCCAGGTCGAACAGCACCGCGCGCGGGAAGCGGGCCGCGGTCATGCCGGCTTGACCGCGTAGGCCAGGTAGTTGATGTCGGTACGGCTGCTCAGGCGGGCATGGTTGCGCCACGGCTCGTAGGCCATGCCGCTGACATCCACCAGCTGGACGTCGGCCTCGCGCAGCCAGCGTGCCAGCTCGGCCGGCTTGATGAATTCCTGGTAGTGGTGGGTGCCCTTGGGCAGCAGGCGCGCCACGTACTCGGCGCCGACAATCGCCACCGCGAAGGCGGCAGCGGTGCGGTTGATGGTCGACAGGAACAGGTGGCCGCCCGGCTTCAGCAGGCGCTTGCAGGCTTCGATGATCGCGCCCGGGTCCGGTACGTGCTCGAGCATTTCCATGCAGGTGACCACGTCGAAACTGCCCGGCTGCTCGGCAGCCAGGTCCTCGGCGGCCTGCACGCGGTAGTCGACCTTCGCGCCGCTTTCCAGCGCATGCAGGCGCGCGACCTTGACCAGTTCCGGAGCCAGGTCGATGGCGGTGACGTCGGCGCCGGCCTGCGCCAGCGCTTCGCTCAACAGGCCACCACCACAACCGATGTCGAGCACGCGTGCGCCGCGCAGCGACACACGGTCGGCCACGTACTGCAGGCGCACCGGATTCAGCGCATGCAGCGGCTTCTGCGGGCCATCAGCATCCCACCAGCGGTTGGCCAGCGCGGCGAACTTGTCCAGCTCGGCCTGATCGAAATTGGAGGAAGCGTGGGGGGCAGTCATGAGGGGGTCCTTGCGGCGCCGGGATTCAGGCGCGGATATGGCGGATGCGCTCGCGCCACTGGCGCGCGTTGGCGATGATGCCCGGCAGGTCCATGCCGACCAGTTCGCGCTGCACCAGCTTCGGCTTGCCGGCGATCCAGACGTCGCTGACCTGCTGGCGGCCGGTGGCGTACACCAGCTGCGACAGCACGTTGTGCAGCGGCTGGGTTTCCAGTGCGGACAGGTCGACGCAGACCAGGTCGGCCTGCTTGCCGACTTCGATCGAACCGATGCGCTCGCCGAAGCCCAGCGCGCGGGCACCGCCCAGCGTGGACGCGCGCAGCGTGGTCGCCGCGTCCAGTGCAGTGGCATCGTCGGCCACGGCCTTGGCCAGGATCGCCGCGGTGCGGTTCTCGCTGAACATGTCCAGGTCGTTGTTGCTGGCGCAGCCGTCGGTGCCGATCGCCAGGTTCACGCCGGCACGCTGCAGGGCGCAGGCCGGGCAGAAACCGGAGGCCAGCTTCAGGTTCGATTCCGGGCAATGCACCACGCTGACGCCACGCTCGGCGCACAGGTGGATTTCCGCATCGGTCAGCTGGGTCATGTGCACCGCGATCAGGCGGTCGTTGACCAGGCCGAGCCGATCCAGCCGCGCCAGCGGGCGCTGGCCGTGCAGCTTGATCGAATCGTTGATCTCCTGCGCGGTCTCGTGGGTGTGCAGGTGCACCTGCATGTCGAGCTGGTCGGACAGCATCCGCACCCGCTCGAAGTTGGCATCGTTGACCGTGTACGGCGCATGCGGCGCGAACGCGGTGCCGATCAGCGGATCGGTGCGCCACTGGTCGTGCAGTTCACCGGCCTTGGCGAAGTACTCGTCATCGGTCTTGGCCCAGGCGGTGGGGAAATCGATGATGACCGCGCCGACCAGCGCGCGGAAACCATGCTTCTTGTAGACCGCGGCCTGCACGTCGCCGAAGAAGTAGTTCTCGTTGGCGCAGGTGGTGCCGCCGCGCAGCATCTCGGCAATGGCCAGAGTGGTGCCGTCGGCAACGAATTCGGGTCCGATCACCGCCGCTTCCACCGGCCAGATGTGCTGCTGCAGCCAGGTCATCAGCGGCAGGTCGTCGGCGACGCCGCGCAGCAGGGTCATCGGGTTGTGCGTGTGCGCGTTGACCAGGCCCGGCATCAGCGCAGCCTCGGGGCGGCTGACCACCTGCGTGGCGCGGAACCGTGCGCGCGCCTCGGCACGCGGCAGGATGGCCACGATCTCGCTGCCACGCACGGCAACGGCATGGTCTTCCAGCACCACCGCGTGCGGCTCGATCGGAACGACGTAACCGGCTTCGATGAGCAGGTCGCAGGCTTCGGGGAGGTGCGGGCTATCGCTCATGCGGGCTCACTGGCTGGGGGGGGGGCGGCGAGATACTTCTGGGGGACACGCCCCTGAGTCAGGGGCTGCCGCGAAGCGGCGGGGTCTGGAGACCCGTGAAGCGGGGCCCATGATCTGCCGAAGCAGATCATGGGAGCGCCAGCGCGAATGCGATGGCGCGTACCCGGCCAGCGGCCGGCACTACCGTAATCCGGCTGCGCCGGATTACTTGACGCGTGCGGAGTATTCGCCCGAACGGGTGTCGACGCGGATCACTTCTTCCTGGTTGACGAACAGCGGCACGCGGACCACGGCACCGGTTTCCAGGGTGGCCGGCTTGCCGCCGCCGCCCGAGGTGTCGCCACGGACGCCCGGATCGGTTTCGGTGATCTTCAGTTCGACGAAGTTCGGCGGCTGCACGAAGATCGGCTCACCGTTCCACAGGGTGACCACGCAGGACTCTTCGCCCTTCAGCCACTTCTCGGCACCGCCCATGCCAGCCTTGGTGGCCTGGACCTGCTCGAAGGATTCCGGATCCATGAAGTGCCAGTACTCGCCGTCGCTGTACATGAAGTTCATGTCGGTATCGACGACGTCGGCTGCATCCAGCGAGTCGGTCGACTTCATGGTGACTTCCTGGGTACGGCCGTCCTTGATCAGGCGGTACTTCACGCGGGTGAAGGCCTGGCCCTTGCCCGGCTTGACGTATTCGGTGTCGATGATGACGGCCGGTTGGTTGTTGACCAGGATCTTCATCCCGTTCTTGACGTCGTTCATGCCGTAGCTGGCCATGCGTAAACTCCTGAGTGGCAAAAACGCCGCGGGTGCGGCGAGCCGTTAGAATGGAAAGCCCACCGGATGCCGGTGGGCGACTGTTTTTCTGCCCCCATGATAACCGCAGGCCCCCTCTCCATGCAGCTTTCCGCCTTCCCCCGGCCCCAGTCGCCAGGCGCGCCCGCGCGCTGGCAGCAGCTCTGGCGCCAGGCGCTGCGCGACCCGCACGCCCTGCTGGCCCGGCTGCAGCTGGACCCGGCCGCGCTGGGTGTCTCGGAGGCGGCCATGGCCCAGTTCGCGCTGCGGGTGCCGGAAGGCTTCGTGGCCCGCATGCGCACGGGTGATGCGGCCGACCCGCTGCTGCGCCAGGTGCTGCCGATCGACGAGGAAATGCGCCCGGCTCCCGGGTTCAGCTTCGATGCGGTGGGCGATGGTGCCGCCAAGAAGGCCACCGGCGTCATCCAGAAATACCGCGGTCGCGCCCTGCTGGTCGCCACCGGCAGCTGCGCAATCAACTGCCGCTACTGTTTCCGTCGCCACTTCGACTATGGCGCGGAGAACGCCGCCAAGGGCGGTTGGCAGGAGGCCGTAGCCGCCATCGCGGCCGATCCAGACATCGACGAGGTGATCCTGTCCGGCGGCGACCCGCTGTCCCTGGCCACCCACAAGCTGGTCGAGCTGACCGACGCCCTGCGCGCGATCCCGCATATCCGCCGACTGCGCATCCATACCCGGCTGCCGATCGTGCTGCCGGAGCGCGTGGACGATGAACTGGTCTCGTGGCTGGGCAGCCTGCCCTGGCCGCTGGCGATCGTGGTCCACGCCAATCACGCCAATGAATTCGACGCCAACGTGGACGCAGCGATGGCTCGCCTGCGCGGGATCGGCGCCCAGCTGCTGAACCAGGCGGTATTACTGCGCGGGGTCAATGACAGCGTGCAGGCCCTGCAGGACCTGAGCGAGCGCAGCTTCGCCGCCGGCGTGCTGCCCTACTACCTGCACCAGTTGGACCGGGTCGAGGGCGTGGCCCACTTCGAAGTGGACGATGCCCAGGCCAAGGCGCTGATTGCCGGCCTGACCGCGCGCCTGTCCGGTTACCTGATCCCCAAGCTGGTGCGCGAACTGCCCGGCGACCCGAGCAAGCGCCCGCTGTAACAAAAAAGGGGACGGAGGGAATTAAGTCGTTTATGCATTTGCGACTTAATTCCCTCCGTCCCTTTTTTGGGTCAGAGGCCTGATTCGATCATCCGCACCACTTCGGTGGCGGTCACCGGGTGGCTCAGCCAGTAGCCTTGGCCGAGGTCGCAGCCGCGCTGGGCCAGCAGCTCGTACTGCGCCTGCTGCTCGATGCCCTCGGCCACCACCGTGATGCCGAGCGCGTGGGCCATGGCGATGATTGCCGTGGTCAGCGCCAAATCATCGGGATCGCGCTGCATGTCGGCCACGAAGCTCTTGTCGATCTTCACGCCGTCCACCGGCACCTGACGCAGGTGGCTGAGCCCGGAGAAACCGGTTCCGAAATCATCCAGCCAGACCTTCACGCCGGTGCGGTGCAGCTTGTCCAGCAGCTGCGCGGCAACCATCTCATCGCCGATCACCGCGGTTTCGGTCAGCTCCAGGTGCAGCCGCGAGGCCGGTAGGCCTGACTCGTGCAGGCACTGCGCAACCAGTGCCGGCAGTTCACCACCGCGCAGCTGCCGCGGCGACACGTTCACCGACACGAACAGATCATCGCCACCGGCCCCGCGGGGCCACTGCGAGGCTTCCATGCAGGCCGCACGCAGCACCTTCGGACCGATGATCTCGATCAGCCCGCTCTGCTCGGCCACTTCGATGAACACCGACGGCGGAATCGTACCCAGGGTCGGATGCTGCCAGCGCAGCAGCACTTCGACGCCGACCATGCGGCGGTCACGCATGCGGAAGATCGGCTGGTAGGCCAGGCGCAGTTCGCCGCGCTCCCAGGCCCCGCGCAGTTCCTGCTCCATGTGCACGCGGCGCTCGACCGCATGGTCCATTGCCCGGCTGTAGTAGCGATAGCAGTTCTTGCCGGCCATCTTCGCCTGGTACATGGCGATGTCGCCGTTCTTCAACAGCGTGGTCGCATCGGCGGCATCGTCCGGGAACAGGGTCACGCCGATCGAGGTCCCCAGGAACAGCTCCCTGCCCTGCACCACCAGCGGCTTGCCCAGCTCGCGCACCAGCACCTCGGCCAGCAGCCGCGCGTTCGCGGCCACGTCGCCATCGCCGACCAGGATCACGAACTCGTCGCCGCCGAAGCGGGCCAGCAGGGCCTCATCGCCACCAGCCTCGGTAACCGCACGACCGATGCGCTGTGCGAACTGCAACAGTGCTTCGTCCCCGGCCTCATGGCCGAGGGTGTCGTTGACGCGCTTGAAATCGTCGATATCGGCGAACAGCAGGCCCAGCCGATGATTGGATGCACGCGCGGCCATCAGCCGATGGTCCAGTGCTTCGCGGAACGCCAGGCGGTTGGTCAGCCCGGTCAGCGCATCGGTATAGGCCATGCGCCGCACCTCGCGGTCATGGCGGGCGATGGAATCGCGCATGCGGGCGAAGCCGCGCACCAGCTCGCCGACCTCGTCGTCGCGGGTGTTCTCGGCCAGCGGCGCCTGGTAGTCACCGGCCTCGATGCGCCGCGCCGCGGCGGCCAGGTCACGGATCGGCGCCACCAAGGTGCGTTGCACGTACAGGATCACCACCACGCCGATCACCACCAGCAGGCCCAGCATCAGCAGCAGCCAGCCCAGGTGGCGGCTGCCAACCTGCTGCAGGCGCTCGCCGAGTGTGGCGTTGGCAGCCTGTTCGCGCTGCTGCACTTCGTCCAGCGCCATGCCGACGCGGACGCCGCCGATGCGCTGGTTGCCGACCATGATCGGCATGGTGTTGTCGAGCACCTTGGGCGACTCCTGCACCACCAGCGCCTGCGCCACCGCGGCCTTGGGGGCCAGCGGGTCGGCCATCGGCTGGCCGAAGCCGGACACCTCGATCGAGCCGTCATGCACCAGCCGGCCGCGTTCGTCGAACACCAGCACATAGCGCACGACCGGCTGCCGTGCGGTGCTGCGCACCAGCGCACCGACCTGGTCCAGGTCACGGTAGTACAACGGGTTGGCCAGCGCGTCGGACAGCTCGCGCGCCATCGCTTCACCGCGGCTGCGCACGCTGCGATCGAACAGTTCATGGATGACGCCACCACTGAGGTTGCGCACCTCGCCCTGCATCGCCGCCTGCCGCCCCAGCAACACTGCCAGGATCGCCACCACCACGACCATCGCCCCGCCCATCGCGAGCAGGAACCGGGCCTGCATTCCCGAGCCGAGCCACTTCATTCCACTTCCATCCGCACGCGCGTCAATCCTTGTTTCAATTCATCCAGCCGCTGCTGCGCATGCGCATCGACGCGGTGGAAACCGGAAGTGCCGAAAAAACGATGCAACGCCCCCTGCGCCTGCGGGTCACTGGCCGCCTGCAGCAGGACGTCCTGCAGCCGGTCACGCACCCGCGGGTCGAGGTCGGCGCGCACCATCTCCACCGCCCGTGGGTAGGGTTCGGTGCGCAGCAGCTCGCGGAAGTCGCGCCGGAATGCCGCTGGCACCCGTCGCTCGTCGTTCCAGTCCACGCTGCTCACCGCCCCCACCTCGACCACGCCCTTGTGCACGAACGTAGCGATGTTCAACTCGCTGCGCGCGAACACATACCCCACGCTGTCCCGGCCCGGCATGTCCCACGTACCCGCCAGGATCTGCGGTGACAACCCTTCCTGCAGCAGCGTCATCACCGGCACCAGGTAGGCACTGGTGGACGCCGTGTTCTGCAGCGCCAGGCGATGCCCGCGCAGGTCCTGGATCCGTTGGATCGGACTGTCGCGGCGCACGAAGAACACGGTCTGGTACTCACGAACGCCGTTGCGCTCGGTCAACAGCAGCGGGCGCGCACCACTGCGCTGGCCCAGTGCCACCGCCGTACCCGACGTTTCCGTGACCCAGTCGACCCGCCCCCGCCGCAGATAGCTGGCCATCTGCTGCGGGTCGCGCGCCATCAGGATCCGCCCCTCCTTGATGCCGACGTCGTGCATGCGTGCCACCACATAATCCAGCAACGGTTGCAGCTGCTCGTAATGGGCCTTGGGGTCATCGCTGATCCGGCCCAGCACCAGCACCGGGTCCGGTGCTGCATGCACTGCCCCGGCCAGCAGGATCATGACCAGGCTCAGCAGTCCCCTCTGCACTGCCCTTCGCAGACCCGACACAGGCTTCATCCCTCCTGGGTATCCAGACAGACTACCCGAAAAAATGAGAACGTCGTCAGCTGTCCTTGCTGCCCGCTTGCGCCAGTCGCGCCATGCGCTGGGTGTCGGCGAGGATGCCGCGCAACAGGCGCACCTCCTGCTCGCTCGGCTCGCTGCGCAGGAACAGGCGGCGCAGCTTGCGCATCGCCGATTCCGGTGCGCGGCCCTTGTGGAAATCGATCTCGTCCAGGGTGTCGCCGAGCTGGGCGAAGAAGCTCTCCATCTGCTCATGGCTGGCCGCCTGTTCCCGGAACCCCGGTTCGGCGTCGGCGGCCGGCTGCGCGCCCAGCAGCTGCATGCGCGTTTCATAGGCCAGCACCTGCACCGCGGCAGCCAGGTTGAGCGAGCTGAACTCCGGGTCGGACGGAATATGCACCGCCGCATGGCAGAGCTGCAGTTCCTCGTTGGTCAGGCCGGTGCGCTCGCGGCCGAACACCAGCGCCACCTCGGCGCCCTCGCCCGCCTTGCCCACTGCTCTGGCGGCGGCATCGGCCGGCAGATACTCCTCCAGCTGCACGCGGCGGGCACGGGCGGTGCAGCCCAGCACCAGGCGGCAATCAGCAACGGCCTCGGCCAGGGTGGCCACCACCGGGGCCTCCCCCAGCACGTCTTCGGCACCGGCCGAGCGGCGGAAGGCCTCCTCGTCCAGTGGTTTTTCGGGGGCGACCAGCACCAGGCGGGCCAGGCCCATGGTCTTCAGGGCGCGGGCAGCGGCCCCCATGTTGCCGGGGTGCTGGGTACCGACCAGGACGAATCGGAGGCGGGTGGCGGCGGGAAACTGGGACATGAACAGGGAAAAGGTCGAGCTGGACGATGACCAATGGTAAACTGTGCGGCCGGCCACTGCGCCGGACCCGCTCTTTTCCCCCGCCAGTCCATCTCTTCTGCCTTTCCGGGAGCCCACGCCATGCAGAAACCCGCCGTAACCGTCATGGTCAAGGCCGCCCGCCTCGCCGGCAACGTCCTGTTGCGCAACATCAACAAGCTCGAGGCACTGAACGTGGTGCAGAAGGGCCGGATGGACTACGCCAGCGAAGTGGATGCGGACGCGGAAAAGGTCATCGTCAAGGAACTCAAGCGCGCTTACCCGGACTACGGCATCTTCGGTGAAGAAGGTGGCGTGCAGGGCGAGCGCCGCCAGATGTGGGTCATCGACCCGCTGGACGGCACCAGCAACTACCTGCGCGGCGTGCCGCACTACTGCGTGTCGATCGCCCTGGTCGAGAACGGCGAGCCGACCGACGCGGTCATCTTCGACCCGCTGCGCAATGAACTGTTCACCGCCAGCCGTGGCGCGGGCGCCGTGCTGAACGACCGTCGCATCCGCGTGGCCGACCGCAAGGACCTGGAAGGCACGATGATCCACACCGGCTTTGCCCCGCGCGAGCGCAGCCGTACCAGTGCCCAGCTGAAGGCGGTCGACGCCCTGCTGGTGCACGGCGAGGACATCCGCCGCACCGGTTCGGCGGCACTGGACCTGGCCTACGTGGCCTGCGGCCGTGCCGACGCCTACTTCGAAGCCGGCGTGAAGGCATGGGACATCGCCGCCGGCCTGCTGCTGGTCCGCGAGGCGGGCGGCAAGGTCTGCGACTTCAAGGGCGCGACCCTGGGCCGCATGGACAACCGTGGCCCGGACACCCATCAGATCGTGGCCGGCAACCTGAAGGTGGCCGAGTCGCTGCAGAAGGTGCTGGTCAACACCGGCTACGCCGCCGAGTTCGACGCGAAGTTCTGATCTGCGCGTAGACGCGGTTCATGGAGACGGCACCTGCGAAGGTGCCGTTTTCGTTTGTGCGCACGGAGATTCGTTTCCGCGACCGCGGGGGGGGGTGTCACTTTCTTTGCGCGCAAAGAAAGTAACCAAAGAAACGCTCCGCCAGGGCGCGAGCCGTCGCTACGCGACGGTTCCCTGCGCTCCTCGGCCCGTCGAGGGACGGTACGGGAACTCGCTGCGCTCAGACACCCGCACCTCTTCGCCCTCGCCGGACCTGCGGTGCTCGGCTCGCTCAAGGCGGACTGGAAAATCAAGATCAAGGGCAACAGCATCCACGCATGGCGTGGATCTACTGGGTGCAGCTGTGGCAATTGACCTTGGGTCCGCCTTGAGCGAGCCGAGCATCGCAGGGGAATCAGGGGCGAAGAGGCGCCGATGTTTGAGCGAAGCGAGTTCGGCGCCGCCCCCTGATTCACCGAGAAGCGCAGGGAACCGTCGCGTAGCGACGGCTCGCGCCCCGGCGGCGTGTTTCTTTGGTTACTTTCTTGATGGCGCACATCCATGTGCGCCACCCTACGGGCCGGCTACGCCGTTCCACGCTGCTCCTGCAGCGCGGTGCACGAGCAAAGAAAGTAACACCCCTCCGCGGTCGCGGAAATGACTCTCGCCGGGTCGTCCCCGGCGCCACCGATGCGTCGGCGCGCAAACAAAAACGCCCGGCGCGAGGCCAGGCGTTCCTGCACTACCGTGGAAGCATGGAGGCTTACGCCACCGTCGATGCCCGCAGCGCCGCGATGCGCTCTTCCAGCGGCGGGTGGCTCATGAACAGCTTCTTCGCCGTCGAACCGGCAATACCGAACGCCGCGATCTGGGTCGGCAGCGTGCTCTGGCCGTGGTTGAGCTGCAGGCGCTCCAGCGCGGCGATCATCTTCTGGCGACCGGCCAGCGAGGCACCACCCGCATCGGCGCGGAATTCGCGGTGGCGCGAGAACCACATCGAGATCATGGTGGCGAACAGGCCGAACACCATCTCCAGCACGAACACGATGATGAAATAGGCGAAGCCGCGGCCGCCACCTTCACGGTTGCCCGACAGCGCGCTGTCGATGACGCCGCCGACCACGCGCGCCAGCACGATCACGAAGGTGTTCAGCACGCCCTGCAGCAGTGCCATGGTGATCATGTCACCGTTGGCAACGTGGGCGATTTCGTGGCCCAGCACCGCTTCGGCCTCGTCTTCGCTCATGTTGTGCAGCAGGCCGGTGGACACCGCCACCAGCGCGTTGTTGCGGTTGGCACCGGTGGCGAAGGCATTGATCTCCGGGCCGTCATAGACCGCCACTTCCGGCATGCCGATGCCGGCCGCCTTGGCCTGGCGCTCGACCGTGGCCAGCAGCCAGCGCTCGGTCTGGTTGCGCGGCTCCGTGATCACCACCGCACCCGTGGAACGCTTGGCCATCCACTTGGACAGCAGCAGCGAGATGAAGGAGCCACCGAAACCGAAGATGCCGGCCATGACCAGCAGGCCGCTCATCGAACGCGAGTCCACGCCCAGGATCGACATGACGATGCCGGCCAGGATCAGGACCGCGAGGTTGGTCGCCAGGAACAGGGCAATACGGGTAAACATGGGAAAATCCGGCTCGGAAGGGGTCGATATCCGTCAATTTGCGGTGCGCTCAGCTTGAATTCAAGCGCCAACCTGACCGACGATTCAGCCTGCATGACCGCCATTGTTCCCTGCGGCCGCTTCGCGCCCTCGCCGACCGGCCTGCTCCACCCCGGATCCCTGCTTGCCGCCTTCGGCAGCTGGCTGCTTGCCCGCCATCATGGCGGCCTGTGGCGGCTGCGCATCGAAGACGTCGATCCGCCGCGCACGGTGCCTGGCGCCGCGGAGGCACAACTGCAGGCGCTGGCCGCCTTCGGCCTGGCCCACGACGGCCCGGTCCTGTGGCAGAGCGCCCGTGGCGAGGCCTATCAGGCCGCGCTGGATGTGTTGCTGGCCAGTGACCTGGCCTTCATCTGCCACTGCAGCCGCAGCGAACTGGCCGCCAGCGGCGGTATCCACCACCGCTGCGTTGCGCGGCAGCCGCGACCGGACCCTGCCGTCCGCTTCCGCGTACCGCCCGGCAGCGTGGTCCGCTTCGACGATGGCCTGCGTGGCCCGCAGCAGCAGAACGTGCACGCCGAGGTCGGCGACTTCGTGCTGCGCCGTGCCGACGGCTGCTGGGCGTACCAATTGGCCGTGGTGGTTGATGACGCCGCGCAGGGCGTGACCGAAGTGGTGCGCGGGGCCGACCTGCTCGATTCCACCGCGCGGCAGATCCTGCTGCAGCAGGCGCTGGGCCTGGCAGTGCCGCGCTACTGGCATCTGCCGCTGCTGCTCGATGCCCCGGGGCACAAACTGTCCAAGTCGCTGGCGTCGCTGCCGGTGGACAGCACGCGGCCGGTGCCGGTACTGCGTGCGCTGTGGCAGCTGCTGGGCCAGGCGCCTGCCGCACTGGACGGCGCCGATGACCGGGATGCGCTGCTGGACGCGGCGCAACGGGCGTTCGACCCCTCGCAGCTGCCGCGTACCGACATCCTGTTGCCGGCCGGCGCACTTTCCGCGCCGATGTTGCAGAATCCCCCCTCCCCCACCTGATTCCCGGACAGCACTCCATGACATCTCGCGTCGCACTGGTCACCGGTGGAACCGGCGGCATCGGTACCGCCATCTGCCAACGCCTGGCCGACCAGGGCCACCGGGTCGCCACCAATTACCGCGACGAGGCCAAGGCCCGCGCCTGGCAGCAGGCGATGACCGAGCGCGGCTACAGCGTGTCGATCTTCCCGGGCGATGTCTCTGATCCAGGCAGCGCCGAGGCGCTGGTGCGTGCGGTCGAGGCCGAACTGGGCCCAGTCGAGATCCTGGTCAACAACGCCGGCATCACCCGCGACACGACGTTCCACCGCATGCGCGCGGACCAGTGGCACGATGTGATCAACACCAACCTCAACTCGGTGTTCAACGTCACCCGCCCGGTCATCGAGGGCATGCGCCGCCGCGGCTGGGGCCGGGTCATCCAGATCAGCTCGATCAACGGCCTGAAGGGCCAGTACGGCCAGGCCAACTATGCTGCGGCCAAGGCCGGCATGCACGGTTTCACCATCTCGTTGGCCCGCGAGAACGCCGGCTTCGGCATCACCGTGAACACCATTTCGCCCGGCTACGTCGCCACCGACATGGTGATGGCGGTTCCGGAGGACGTGCGCGCGAAGATCATCGCCGACATCCCCACCGGGCGCCTCGGCAAGCCGGAAGAAATCGCCTATGGCGTGTCCTTCCTGGTGGCCGAGGAAGCCTCATGGATCACCGGCAGCAACCTGGACATCAACGGCGGCCACCACATGGGCTGGTAAGCCGCGCAGGGGGTCGCTGCGGCATGCGCAGGCGGCCCCTGCCGATGGTCATGCTGCGCAGCACGCAAACCCTTGTTGCGCAACATGATCGCCCCTGAAAGCCAAGCCTGGCGGGGGCTGGGGCGGTTGCAACCGCTGCTGCACTGCGCCATGCTGCGCGTCTACTGTGACGAGTACCGCTTCATGGCTGCGACCCGCATCATCAAGAAGTATCCGAACCGCCGTCTCTACGACACCGAGATCTCCAGCTACATCACCATCGAGGACGTGCGCCAGCTGATCCTGGACGGTGAAGACTTCGAAGTCCGCGACGCCAAGAGCGGCGACGACCTCACTCGATCGGTCCTGCTGCAGATCATTGCCGACCAGGAACAGGACGGCGAACCGATGCTGTCCACCCAGCTGCTGAGCCAGCTGATCCGCTTCTACGGCGATTCCCTGCAGGGCTTCATGGGCAATTACCTGGAGCGCAGCATGCAGGTCTTCCTCGACCAGCAGCAGCAGTTCCGCCAGCAGATGGGCAACCTGCTGGGCCAGACCCCGTGGGCGATGATGAACCAGCTGACCGAGCGCAACCTGGAACTGTGGCAGGAATTCCAGCGCAACATGGGCGGCGGCTTCGGTGGCCCGCGCCCGGGTGGCACCGGAACGGGAACCGGCACCGGCAACAAGCCCGGCGAACCGGGCACCGGTACCGGTACCGGCGGCAAGACCCGCCGCTGAGCTGCAGCAACGGCTGAAAACGAAAACGGCGCGCCCCTGGCGCGCCGTTCTGTTTGGAATCGCGGCAGCGATGCGTCAGCGTTTCGCCTTGCACCCCGTGCACACGCGCTCGACCTTGTAGCCCTTCGCCTTCAGCTTCTCGACCACGCCATCACTGCCCAGCAGGTGCAGCGTGCCGACCACCACCAGCGTACCGCCCTGCCCGGCCTGCAGGTACGGCTGCAGCTTCGGCACCCAGGCATCGTTGCGCCCGGTATTGATGCGCTGATACAGCTGCGGATACTGCTGGCGCATCTCCGCCGCCATCTTGGTCCACAGCAGGCGCTCGTCGCCGCGGCGCCATGCATCATGCAGCAGCCGCGCCTGCTCATCGGCCTTGCCGGCCTGGTCCAGCGCTTCGGCCAGCATCTGCCGTTGCTCCTGCACCGTCATCCCGTCCAGCATGCCGATCTGGGTATCGATGTCCTCCAGGCCCGCCGTCTTGCGGCCGGTCTTCTGCGCGCGCTCCATGAAGTGGCGGTCCAACCCCAGCGCCGGGTCCAGGCCCAGCTTCTGCATCTGCCCGACCGAAATGCTCAGGCCGACGAACCAGGGCTTCATGCCCTGCATCTGTGCCAGCGGCAGCTGGTTCTCGGCAGCGAACGCCTGCAGCTTCTGCCAGGTCGCTGCATCCAGGTCACGCTTCAACTCGCTGCCATCGGTGCGGGTGGCGGCCTGCACCATGCGGCTGGCCAGCTGCGGCGATTGCATGTCTTCCGGCGACAGTTCGAACACCACCCGCTGCGAGGCCTCGAACGCCTGCTCGACATCGGGCGACAGGGGGTAGTCCTGCGGCTTCAGCAGATGGAACGATCCCAGCAGGTACACGCGTGCATCGCCCGGGCCGGTGACTTTCCACAACAGCGGGACGGGCGGCTTGGCCGCCGTTGTGGTCGTGGCCGCAGCAGGGGTAGCCTGGGCATCGCGGGCCGTGGCCAGAGGTGCCACCGCGCAGGCCATCAGCAACAGCGCGGTACGGAACAGGTGTTTGATCGGCATGGTCAGCCTTCTCCTTCAGGCAGGTGGTAGGCCTTCTCGCCCGCTTCCACGCGCAGGTCCAGCCGGTTTTCCGGCGGCGCCAGCGGACAGGTTGCGTAGGCGGTGAACGCGCACGGTGGGTTGTAGGCATGGTTGAAATCGATGCGCACCGTGCCGTCTGCAGCGGGGGCGTCGGTATCCAGATAGCGCCCGGCCGGATAGCTGCCGCGTCCGCTGGTGCGGTCGGCGAAGATCAGGAACAGTGGCTGCCCGGGCGCACCAATCGCTTCCAGGCGCCAGCTGCGACCATCACGTTCGAACTCCACCGCACCGGCATTGGGCATCTCGGTGGTCAGGCCAGTGATGTCGACGATGGGCAGGGTCTTGCCCGGCGGATGCGCGACGAAGCGCGCCTGCACCTGCCAGTCCGCGCCGCCCGGCCAGTATTGCAGGCCGGCGAAATCACGCCGCGCAGGTGCATCGGCATGCTTGACCCGCAGTGCATCACGCGGCCCCCGGCGGATGATGCTGAGCTGCCCCTTGCCGCCATCGAAGGCCAGCAGCGTCGGCTGCGCGTCCTTGTCGGTGTCGACGCGGATGCGGCCACGCACCGGCTGGCCGTCGTGGCTGACATCGACACCGGCTTCAGGCGTGAACCACCACTGCGTTCCTTCGCGGCGCAGCAGGCCCAGCTTGTCCGGGCCGACCGTCAGGCGGATGCCGTTGGTGGCGCCGCTGCCGACGAAGTGGAATTTGTTCTGCAGCCAGTGCAGGCCCACCAAGGCCGTCCAGCCATCGGGCCGGGTCAGGTCCTGGTAGCGCGCCACACGCCATTGCTGCTGCGCGGCCGCATAGGCCGGATCTTCAGCGGCCGTCGGCGCCGGCGGTGTTGCCGGGCTGCAGGCGGCCAACACCACGGCGGCCAGCAGGCCCGCCACTCCCCGATAACGCATCGATGCTCCCCTCAACGTCCGCGCAGGAACCAGCGGTCGATCTCCGCCAGCGAAAAACGGGCCCAGGTCGGTCGGCCGTGGTTGCACTGGCCGGACCGTTCGGTGATTTCCATGTCGCGCAGCAGCGCGTTCATTTCCGGCACGGTCAGGCGCCGGTTGGCACGCACCGCGCCATGGCAGGCCATGGTCGACAGCAGCTCGTCACGGGCGCTGGCCACGCGGCGGCTCTGGCCGTGCTCGCGCAGGTCGGTCAGCACGTCGCGCAGCAGCCCTTCCGGTTCGGCATGCGCCAGCAGTGCAGGAATGCTGCGCACGTGCAGCGAACCGGGGCCGGCGCGGGTCACCTCGAAGCCGAGCGCCGCCAGTGTGTCAGCTTCGCTTTCGGCGGTGTCGGCCTCGCGCTCGCCCACCGCCAGCGTGATCGGCACCAGCAACGGCTGCGATTGCAGGCCGATGCCATCGTGCGCATTCTTCAGGCGCTCGTAGCCGATGCGTTCGTGGGCCGCATGCATGTCGACCACGATCAGGCCTTCGGCGTTCTCGGCCAGGATGTAGATGCCATGCAGCTGCGCGATCGCATACCCCAGCGGCGGCACGCCCGCGTCGGCGCTGGTCACCGGCAGCCCGTTCTCGGTCGGCATCGGTGGCAGTGCCACCCCGCGTTCGGCACCGGCCGGCGCGGCATACAGCGCAGCATAGGCGGCCGGTGCATCGGCCACCTGCAGGCCCAGCGGCTGCTGCGGTCGCCACCCGGAGAACCCCCCACCACCGCCGGAGCCGCCACCGGGTGCCGGACCGCGCACCAGCCCGAAACCGGAGGCGCCCGCGCTCGATGCCATCGGTGCAGCCACGGCATCTGCCGGATGCACGGGACCGGCACCGATCTCCTGCGCCGACACGCCGGCACGGGTATCGGCCAGCGCATCCTTCAGCGTGCGATAGACGAAATCATGGACCAGCCGCGAATCGCGGAAGCGCACCTCATGCTTGGCAGGGTGCACGTTGACGTCGACGCGGGTCGGATCCAGTTCGAGGAACAGCACATAGGCCGGCTGGCGGCCGTGGTACAGCACATCGCCGTAGGCCATCTTCACCGCATGGGCAACGCTGCGGTCACGCACCGAACGGCCGTTGACGTACAGGTATTGCTGGTCGGCGCTGGCCCGTGAATAGTGCGGCTGTGCGATCCAGCCATGCAGGCGCAGGCCGGCACCGCTGTGGTCCACGCGCACCGCCTGGTTGGCGAAATCCTCGCCCAGCGTTTCGGCAAGGCGCGCATCGGAATACAGATCGCCCGGCTTGTAGCGGCGCGAGGCCTTGCCGTTGTGCGATACGCGCAGCTCGACATCCGGCCGTGCCAGCGCCAGCGAACGCAGCCACTCTTCGATATGGCCCAGTTCGGTGCGCTCCGCGCGCAGGAACTTGCGCCGCGCCGGCACGTTGTAGAACAGCTCGCGCACTTCCACCGTGGTACCCGGCGCATGCGCGCGCGGGGTCACCTCGCCGATCTTGCCGCCTTCGATCTGCAGTGCCGAACCGTGCTCGTCGTGCGCGCGGCGCGAGGACAGGGTGAAGCGGCTGACCGACGCGATCGACGGCAGCGCCTCACCCCGGAAACCAAGGGTGGCCACCGATTCGAGATCGTCCAGATCGGCGATCTTGCTGGTCGCATGCCGCGACACCGCCAGGGGCAACTGTTCGGGCGCGATGCCACTGCCGTTGTCGCGGATGCGGATCAGGCGTACACCGCCCTCTTCCAGGTCGATGTCGACACGGCTGGCGCCGGCGTCGATCGCGTTCTCGACCAGTTCCTTGACCACCGACGCGGGCCGTTCGACCACTTCGCCAGCGGCGATCTGGTTGATCAGGATGTCCGGCAACGGCCGGATCGGGCGCGGACCGGGCGCGCTCATGGGAGGTGATGGGCAGCAGACTTCATGGGTCGATGATAGCGGAGCGGCAGGTCCGCCGGGCATGGCCCGGCGCTACCCTACGCAATGCGTATCACGGGTTACTTGCTGCCGCCGGCCATGGTGCCGGCCGCGTCGATCTCGGCCTGGGCGCGGGCGGCATACAACGTGCCCGGCGGCGGCTGGCGGCTGAAGAAGGTGTGCACACCGTCCAGTACGGCGCCAGCGACCTTGCGCTGGTAAGCCGGGTCCATCAGGCGGCGCTCTTCATCCGGATTGGAGATGAACGCGGTTTCCACCAGCATCGCCGGCATGTCCGAGGTACGCAGCACCGCGAAGTTGGCGCGTTCGATGTTCGGCTTGTGGTTGTTGCCGATCCGCTTCAGGCCGCCCAGCACGTGGCCGGCCGCGTCTTCAGACGCTTTCATGTAGCCGCTCTGCGCCAGATCCAGCAGCACGTTGGCCAGGGTGCCTTCGGTCTGCTGCAGGCGCACGCCGCCGACCAGGTCGGCCGCGTTTTCCTTGTCCGCCAGCCAGCGGGCACGCTGCGAAGAGGCGCCCTTGGTCGACAGCACGTAGACCGACGAGCCCGTGGCCGAACGGTTTTCAGCCGCGTCGGCATGGATCGAGATGAAGATGTCCGCCTTGTTCGCACGTGCCTTCTGCGCACGCATCGGCAGCGGAATGAACACGTCGCTGTCGCGCGTCAGGTAGGCCTTCAGGCCCGGCGTCGCATTGACCTGGCGGGCCAGCTCACGCGCCACCGCCAGGGTGACATCCTTCTCGCGCTTGCCGGTCGGGCCGATCGCACCCGGGTCCTGGCCACCGTGACCGGGATCGATTGCTACCACCAGGTGGCGCATGCCGGCCTGCATGCGGATGCGCGATGCATCGCTGGGCATGGCCGGACGCGGCGATTCGGCCGGCGTCGGCGCCGGTGCGGGAACCGTGGCCGGCGGCGTGGTCACCACTGCGGCGGTGCGCTGGCCGGCGAGGATCGCAGCCGGCGAAGACGAAGGCGTGCTGCTGGCCGCGACGCCTGCCGCAGCGACCTGGGCTGGCGCGGTGGTCGGTGCCGGGGTCGGCGTGGCCGGTGCGGCGGCGCTGGCGCTGGCCTGCTGCTGCACCTGTGCGGTCAGCAGGGCCGTGGCACGCGCGGCATCGGTGCGCGACTGCGCGTTCTCGGCCGGCGTGGGTGCAGGCGAAGCACCCGCCGCGGATGCAGGCGGCTGAACAGCCGGCGCCGGGCGGCTGGTGGCCACGGCCGGGCCATCACCCGGCCATTCGATCACCAGCTTGGATTCATTGCCCTCGCGCTGCATCTGCGGGCGGAACGGCGCCACCGATTCGGCGAGGTCGAAGACGACACGGAAAGTGCCCGGGACCGGCTGTCCGGTACGCACCGCCGTCACCACGCCCTTCGCGGCCGGCATTTTCAGGTTGCGTATCGCGCTGGAGTCGGGGAAATCGACCACCAGACGGTTCGGGCCCGCCAGCGAGAGGGTCTTGTAACCGCCACTGCCGACCAGCGAGATCTCGGCACGGGTGCCGGTAGCGCCGGTGTTCAGCAGGACCTGGCGGACTTCACCCGCCCACGCACTGACGCTCGCCAGACCCAGTCCGACGGCGGCACAGATGGCGATGAGACGGTTCCCCAGGCGCATGGCTCAGGATTCAATCACCGCGCTGAACGGAATGCAACACCTTTTTCCTTAATAATCCGTAACCTGCCGGTCTTTGTTCTCGTCAGCCGACAGAAATGGCCTGCAAGTCGCCCCCTTGCGGCAGCCGTTTCAGCCATTCATGTCCAACGTCGCTGGCCCCGGTGAGACGGACGCGACGCCCCTGCCCCTCGATCTCCAGCGCCACCACCAGGTCGGTCGGTGGCAGCGCGCCGGCGCCCCGTTCCGGCCATTCGACCAGCCACAAGACCGCGCTGCCCTCGTCCAGGCCGAGGAAATCCAGCTCACCGGCCTGGCCGATGCGGTACAGGTCCAGGTGCCACGCTTCACCGCCACTGGCCAGCGGATAGCGCTCGACCAGGGTGTAGGTGGGGCTGCGGATCGCGCCCTGCACGCCCAACGCGCGCAGCAGCGCGCGGGCCGTGGTGGACTTGCCGGCACCCAGGTCGCCGCGCAGTTCGATCAGCGCCTGCGGCGGCCGGGTGGCCGCCAGCCACTGCCCGAGCAGTTCGGTGGCGTCGCTGTCGGCAAGGAGGAAATCGGTCATGGAGAGAGTTCCGGGTTGGCCAGTCGCCGCAACGGCGCCAGCAGATCAGTAGGAAGCAGGCCGCGCGCGCCGTCAGCGGCAGCCGCGTCGCCGGCCAGCGCATGCAGCAACGCGCCCGCCGCCGCGGCATCGAAGGCCGCAAGGCCCTGCGCGCGCAGGCCGGCGATGATGCCCGTGAGCAGGTCGCCCATGCCCCCCACGGCCATCCCGGGATTGCCGGCAGCGATCAACCGGGGCGTTTGCCCCGGCGCTGCCACGATACTGCCGGCGCCCTTCAAGACCACCACCGCATGGAAACGCTCGGCCAGCGTCTGCGCACAGGCGTAGCGATCAGCCTGGATGTCGCTGGTGCTGCAGCCGAGCAGTCGTGCGGCCTCACCCGGGTGCGGCGTGAGGACGGCGCCGGGCAAGGCACGCGGATCCTGCGCCAGCAGGTTCAGGGCGTCAGCATCAACCACCAGTGGTTTGGTGCTGGCCAGCACCCGCGCAAACAAGGCGCGTGCCCATTCGTCCTGGCCCAGACCGGGCCCGATCGCCACCACCTTTGCCTTGTCCAGCAACGCCGGCAGCGCATCGCCGTCTTCCAATGCGTGGGTCATCGCCTCCGGCAGCCGAGCCAGCAGTGGACCGACGTGGTCGCGGCGGGTGCCCAGGCTCAACAGCCCTGCACCTGCGCGCAACGCGGCTTCGGCCGCCATCGCGATGGCACCGCCGCTGCCATGGTTGCCACCGACGCACAGCACGTGCCCGGATTCACCCTTGTGGGTGTTGGCGCGGCGCGGTGGCAGCAGTGCCGGCAAGCGAGCCTGCGTCCAGCGCTCTGCAGCGGGTGCCACGCCCTGCCATGCGGCCGCGGGTAGCTGCAGCGGCGCCAGCGTCTTCTGGCCACAATGATCCAGCGCGTCGCCGGTATACAGCCCGCGATGCGGCACGATGAACTGCAGGGTCAAAGCGGCCTTCACGGCCACGCCCGGTACGGCACCGCGATCGGCATCGACGCCACTGGGCACGTCCAGCGCCAGCACCGGTGCCACCTGCGCATTGAGCGCAATGATCAGTGCCTGCGCCGCACCCTCCGGCGCGCGATCGAAGCCCAGCCCGAACAGGGCATCGACCCAGATGTCGGCCTCGCGCAGCGTGCCGTCGAAATCGGCAGTGGTGCCGCCTGCGGACCTGAACTCCGATGCGGCACGCTGTGCCAGCGAGGTCGACGGCGGCCTGCCCGGCAGGGCGATCACCACCACCTCGCGCCCGGCCTGCAGCGCGTGACGGGCCAGCACATGGCCATCGCCCCCGTTGTTGCCCGTGCCGACCGCCACGCCGATCCGCCGCGCCTGCGGCCACTGCTGCAGCAGGCACTGCCAGGCGGCCTGGCCGGCCTGCGCCATCAGTTCCCAGCCAGCATCTCCCGCCAGGCTGGACGCCTGGGCATCAAGCGCACGCGCGGCAGCGGAATCGAACAGATCGGCAAGGTTGGCCATGCAGGGATTTTATACTGGTGCACATGTTCCCCGCCCCTACCCCTGTCGATCCGGCCCAGGCCGTGCAGCGCATCCGCGAACTGGCCCGTGCGCATGGCTTCCAACGCTGCGGCATCGCCGGTATCGAACTGGGCGAGGATGAAGCACACCTGGCCGACTGGCTGGGCCAGGGCCTGTACGGCACGATGGACTGGATGGCGCGCCACGGCACCTTGCGCGCACGACCGGCCGAACTGCTGCCAGGCACCGTGCGGGTGATCTCGGTGGGCATGGATTACAGCCACAAGGACGACACCGAAGCCTGGGCGACCCTGGCCGATCCCGGCCGCGCCTACGTGGCGCGCTACGCGCTGGGCCGCGACTACCACAAGCTGATGCGCAACCGCCTGCAGAAGCTGGCCACGCAGATCAATGATGAAGTGGCACCGCTGGGCTATCGCGTGTTCGTCGATTCGGCACCGGTGCTGGAACGCGCACTGGCGCGCAATGCCGGGCTCGGCTGGATCGGCAAGCACACCTGCCTGATCGACCGCCATGGCGGTTCCTGGTTCTTCATCGGCGAGATCTACATCGATATCCCGTTGCCGATCGATACACCGGCCACGGCGCACTGCGGTACCTGTACGCGCTGCATCGATGTCTGCCCGACCCAGGCCATCACCGGCCCGCAGCGGCTGGACGCACGGCGCTGTATTTCCTACCTGACCATCGAGCACGATGGCGCCATTCCCGAAGAGATGCGCCCGTTGATCGGCAACCGCATCTACGGCTGCGACGACTGCCAGCTGGTCTGCCCCTGGAACAAGTTCGCCAAGCGCACCGACGAAGCCGATTTCCGCGCACGCAACAACCTCGATACCGCGCAGCTGGACCAGCTGTTCGCCTGGGATGAAGCCGAGTTCCTGCGCCGCACCGAAGGCAGCCCGATCCGGCGCAGCGGCCATGAGCGATGGTTGCGCAACATCGCCGTGGCGCTGGGCAATGCACCGTCTTCGGCCGAAGCGCTGGCCGCCCTGCAGACCCGCATCGACGATCCCTCGCCGCTGGTGCGTGAACACGTGCAGTGGGCGCTGCAGCAACATGCCGGCTGAGGCTCCCGCCCCCGGGCATGCGAGCATGCCGATTGAACTCCGCTACGCGGATGTCATCGACTTCCTGCGCACCCACGCACTGCTGGGCATGACAGCCGAGCAGCGGGCGCAATCGCTTGTCGAGCTCGGCCTGATCGAGGAACCGGATCCCGCAGTGGCGATACGCGCGGAATTCAACGCGGCACTGCGCGATACACTGGCGTTCAGCCCCTTGATCAGGAATGCTCATTGGGAGCGCACCATTGCTGCGCTCACCGGAGCTGCGATACGGATCACCGACCACGCCGATGCATCACTCGTCGGCCTCTGCTGCCCTGCGTGCACGTGTCTGGTATTCACGGATGAAGAAGACGCCTTCTTCGAAATCTGCCCGGTCTGCCTCTGGCAGAACGACGGCACCGCCGGCGACGAGTACAGCGGCTGCAACCACGTCACGATGAGTGCATTCAGAACCAGTGCGGACTTCGCCAGCCGGGTGCAGGCAGGCACCCTTCTGTACCTTCAGCCGTAGCCGCGGCCTGCGGCGTCACCCACATTGCAGTGACCGGATTTCCAGTGGGCGTGATCCCTGCGCGCTGACGTGCGATCCTGAGCCCCCGTTCCGCCCGCAGCACGCCGTTCCCATGCAGCCACGCAACAACGACATCCTCACCCCCAGCCAGCTCAACACCCTGGCCCGCGACCTGCTGGAAGGCAGCTTCCCGGCAATCTGGGTCGAGGCCGAGCTGGGCAGCGTGGCGCGTCCTGCCTCCGGGCATCTGTATTTCACCCTGAAGGACGCGCGTGCGCAGCTGCGTGCCGCAATGTTCCGGATGAAGGCGCAGTACCTGAAGTTCGTGCCGCGCGAAGGCATGCGCGTGCTGGTGCGCGGCAAGGTGACCCTGTACGACGCCCGTGGCGAGTACCAGATGGTGCTGGACCACATGGAGGAGGCCGGCGAAGGCGCGCTGCGCCGCGCGTTCGAGGAACTGAAGGCACGCCTGGAGGCCGAAGGCCTGTTCGACCCGGCACGCAAGCGGCCGCTGCCGGCACACGTGCAGCGCCTGGCGGTGATCACCTCGCCCACCGGCGCCGCCGTGCGCGACGTGCTGAGCGTGCTCGGCCGCCGCTTCCCGCTGTTGGAAGTGGACCTGTTGCCGACCCTGGTGCAGGGCAGCAGCGCCGCGGCACAGATCACCCGGCTGCTGCAGTCTGCCGACGCCAGTGGCCGCTACGACGTGATCCTGTTGACCCGCGGCGGCGGTTCGCTGGAAGACCTGTGGGCATTCAATGACGAAGCGCTCGCCCGTGCGATCGCTGCCAGTCGCACCCCGGTGGTGTCGGCGGTGGGCCACGAGACCGACTTCAGCCTCAGCGACTTCGCCGCCGACCTGCGCGCGCCAACGCCATCGGTGGCGGCCGAGCTGCTGGTCCCGGACCAGCGCGAACTGGCGCTGCGCCTGCGCCGCACGGCCGCGCGCATGGTGCAGCTGCAACGGCATGCGATGCAGCAGGCGATGCAGCGCGCCGACCGCGCCCTGTTGCGCCTGAACGCCCAGAGCCCGCAGGCACGACTGGATCTGCTGCGTCGACGCCAGCTCGATCTGGGCCGGCGCCTGCATGCCGCGTTCAACCAGCAGCAGGAGCGCCGTGCTGCGCGCCTGCGCCATGCGGCGGCGATCCTGCGCGGGCACCATCCGCAGCGCCAGCTCGACACGATGCAGCGCCGTCTGGCCGCCCTCCGTGGGCGGCCGCAGGCCGCGATGCAGCGTCTGCTGGAGCGCGATGCACTGCGCCTGCGCGGTCTGGCGCGCTCACTGGAAGCGGTCAGCCCGCTGGCCACCGTGGCGCGTGGCTACAGCATCCTGACCCGCAGCGATGACGGTACCCTGGTGCGGAAGGTCGACCAGGTACAGCCCGGTGACGCCCTGCAGGCCCGCGTCGGCGACGGCGTGATCGACGTGCAGGTCAAGTAAAAGGGGGTTCGGCAGGGCTGCGCCCTGCACCCACGGTAGTGCCGGCCGCTGGCCGGCAACCTCAACAGCAACAGCCAAAGCGGCTCTGGATTGCTGATGGTTTGGCGGGGCGGTGTGGCTGTGCAGGACACGCCGTAAACCCATCCCTGGGGGCTCGATGGCGCCATCCATGGCGCCAACGGTCCTGCGCAGCCACACCGCCCCACCTCTGACAGATTCCGGAGGCTGTTGGTAGGTGTCGACCTTGGTCGACACGGTAGATCCACGCCGTGCGTGGATGAATCTCTGTCAGATATCGAATCAATTCGGGGTCAGATCCGTTTTCCGCAGGAAAACGGATCTGACCCCACGCCATTCCGACAGATCGCGAGAATCTGTCGAAGGCGGGGTGGGTCCGGTTGCGGGAGTGTCCGCGGCATGGATGCCGCGGCCAAGCCCCCAGGGACGGGTTTACGGCGTCTCCCGCAACCGGACCCACCCCGCCATCCCACGGAATGCACGCTGTTGCTGTTGCTGTTGCTGTTGCTGTTGCTGTTGCTGTTGCTTCGGCAGGTGCAGGGCGCAGCCCTGCCGCCCACCCTACTTTGCCTGCTCGCAGAATTTCTGCCGGTACTCGAGCGCCTTCGGCATCAGTGCCTGCAGGTTCTGGATGCGGGTGCCCGGGTTCGGGTGGGTGGAAGCGAACTCCGGCGGCGCCTGGCCGCCACCGGCCTGGCCCATGCGCTGCCACAGCGGCACCGCCTCGCGGGGATCGAAGCAGGCCGCTGCGGCCAGCATCAGCCCCACTTCATCGGCCTGCGTCTCGTGGCTGCGCGCATAGGGCAACAGATACCCATAGCCCATCGCCGACATCATCATCTGTTGCTGCTGCGCATCCATGCCGCTGGCGGCACCGGCCATCTGCCCGATCTGGGTCAGCTTCTGCTGCGCCATCCGCTGTGCACCATGGCGTAGAAGCGCATGGGCGATCTCATGGCCCATCACCACCGCCATCGCGTCACGCGTACGCGCCACCGGCACCAGGCCGGTGTAAACCGCCATCTTGCCGCCCGGCAGGCAGAACGCATTGGCCTGCTCGGACGGGATCACATTCACTTCCCACTGGAAATCCCGCGCGAAATGCGCCGGCTGCACGCCGTGCTCCTGTGCCAGCGCGGTCTCCACCACGTCCACCTTGGCAATCAGGCGCTGCGCGATGTCGCGCACATCGCGCGCGATCGGCGCACTCGGATCCATCGGCCGTTCCTGCGACAGGATCTGCTGGTAGGCCTGCAGCCCGAGCGCGGTCTCCTGGCGCGCGTCCAGGCTGCTGTCGATCATCACCTTCTCCCCGGTGTAAGGATCGACAGTGCGATTGGAGAACCAGTAGAACACCGCATAACCTGCGGCCAGCAACAGCACCCACCAGCGGATGTTGCCGAACAGGCCGCGCCGCTGCGGGCCTTGCGGCGAGCGGGAAAAGGGATCGTTGCGCATCGGTGGTCTTCCAGCAGGCCCCGCCGGCCGGCGGGCACGGCGCAATCTTAGTGCGCGGACGCCAGTAGCGGGTGAAGCCCGATGCCGCTCAGATGCCCCGCACCAGCCGGAAGCCGATGCGCGCGTTGGTGGTATCCGAGTCCTGCGACTGCCGCCAGGCCGCGCGGGTCTGCTCGGGCGCGTTGGCCCAGTTGCCGCCCCGGATCACCCGCGACCGGCAGCCCGGGTTGAACCAGGCGGCACCATCGGACGGCGCACGCCGGTAGCTGGCATGCCAGCAGTCGGCCACCCATTCGCTGAGATTGCCGGCCATATCGTGCAAGCCGAAGGCATTGGCCTGGAAGCTGGCCACTGGCGCTGGCCCCCACCAGCCATCGCCATAGCCAATGAAGGCGTTGTGCCAGTGCCGCCCCGAGGGAGAAACATCCTTGCTGCCGGTGAAGTTACCGGTTCCGGGCGGCGGCGTGCCGGCGTCGCCCCACGGATAACGGCCACTGCTGCCAGCACGCAGCGCATACTCGAATTCGGCCTCGCTGGGCAGCCGGTAGCTGCGTCCCGTCTGCTCGGACAGCCACGCCGCATAGTTCTCGGCATCACGCACACTCACATGCATTACCGGCGAGTTGCCCAGTGCGCGCGCGCCATCGTAATCGGAACGCCAGTCCACACCGCTGCGGCGGATGAAATTGCCGCTGCGCTCGTCATAGACCACAGAGTGGCCGCGCCGGGTCGCACGCGGCCGTGCATTGGTCGACTTCACATAGCGCTCGAAATCGCCGACGGTGACCTCGGTGATCGACATCGCGAAGCCGCGGTCAAAGCGCACGTAATGCGAGGGCCGCTCGGCATCGGTGGAACCGGGCTCGGTGTCACCGGCCCCCATCTGGAAGCCACCATGCGGCACCACCACCATCTGCGGACCGCGCCCACCATCGCGCATCGCGTCGCTGAACACCTGCCCGGGGCGGAAGCTGCCGTAGTGGGTGGCCAGGTCGATGCGCTCGCGCAACTGGGCCACCACCGCATCGCCCGGCAAGGCGATGCGCAGGGCCTCGGCCAGCTTTTCGCGCGCCGGCTTCAGGCCCTGCGGCGTCGCCAGCTCGCGCAGGCCATCGTCGCGCAGCTGCAGCAGTGCGGCCGCACGGATCTGTTCGATGCGCTCGAAGGCATCGGCAATGGTCGGTGACGAGTCACGGACCTTGCTGGCTTCGGCCAGCCAGGTGCCCGCGCTGGCGAAGTCACGCGCGCGCGCCGCGTCCTCGGCGCGGCGGATCAGGCCACTCTCGGCCGCCGCCAAGCCTTGCCGCGCCCGGCGGTTGTGTTCATCCAAGGCCAGCGCTTCACGGAAGTTGCCGATCGCACCGTCACCGTCCTCACCGATCCGTCCCGAACGCAGGTCTTCCTCGCCGGCACGGTTGTAGGCCACCACGCGCTGGGCGAGCTCCACCCGGCCCTGCAGCGCGCGCACCTTCTCATCCTTCGGCGCCAGGGTCAGCAGCACCAGCGCCTGGCGGCTGGCCTCGGCCAGTGCCTCGCGCTGCTGCAGCGGCCGAACCAGCAGGGCGTCGGCCTGCTGCTGCAGGCGCTGGCGTGCGCGCTGCAGGCCGTTGCGGGCCTGGCGGTCATCCGGGTCTTCTTCCTGCACCGCCAGCCACAGCGGAACCGCCGCGTCGGCGTCCTCGTACAGGCGCCCTTCGCTGAAGGCCTTCTCGGCCGCGCGACGCAGCTGGGCCAGCGTGCGCCCCTGCCGATCAACCCGTGGCGGTGTCCACCGCTGCACATCCTCGGCGGCATCCTCACCGGCAATGGTGACGCTGCCCTGCCCGGTCTCCGGGGTCGCGTCCGCCTGCGAACCTTCCTGCGGCCGCGCGTCTCCGCCAGCAGCCGGCCCCGGCTCCGGCGCCGCCGGGGGCGACGGCGTGCAACCGGCCAGGGCCACGGCCAGGGCGGTGCACAGCACGGACGACAGCGGAAAACGCAAGCAGGATCTCCTTCGGCACGGATGCGGACCGACGTTAGGCTATTCTCCCCTGCCTGAGCAAACCCGAGTAGTAGGCCCTGACCCGTGGCAACCTGGATCACCACCCCCGCCGAGCTGGATCCGTACTTCCAGCAGCGTCCGGCCCGCATTGGCCTGGATACCGAATTCATCCGTGAACGCACCTTCTGGCCGCAGTTGGCCCTGGTGCAGATGGCGGTCGGGCAGGACATCCTGCTGATCGATCCGCTGATTCCAGGGATGACCGAAGCATTGGCGCCCTGGCTGGCCGATGAATCGATCATCAAGGTGATGCACAGCGCCAGCGAAGACCTGGTCGCCTTCAAGTGGGCCTGCGGCGTGTTGCCGCGACCGCTGTTCGACACCCAGATCGGCGCCTCGCTGGCCGGTATCGGTGGCGGCATGGGGTACCAGAAGCTGGTTGCGGAGATCACCGGGGTGGCGCTGGCCAAGGGCGAAACCCGTTCGGACTGGATGCGCCGTCCGCTCTCGGAATCGCAGCTGAAGTACGCCGCCGACGACGTCGAGCACCTGTTCGCGTTGCATGACGCCATCGATGCAAAGCTGCAGGCGTTGGGCCGCCAGCAGTGGCTGCACGACGACGGCGAGCGCCTGCTGGCCAGCGTCGCCAACGACGAAGACCGCTGGCCGCACCTGGCGATGCGCTCGGCGCAGTTCCTCGATGCCGCCGCACAGCATCGCCTGCTGCGTCTGCTGCGCTGGCGCGATGTGCAGGCGCGCAGCAGCGACCGCCCCCGCAGCTGGATCCTGGACAACGAACTGGCCGCCACGCTGGCACGCACGCCACCGGCCGATGCCGCTGCGCTGGGCAAGCTGTTCGAACAGTTCCCGAAGGCACCGCGCAAGCTCGCTGGCGCTGTGTGGCAGGCGCTGGACACACCGCTGGCCGATGAGGCCGAGGCACCGCTGGCGCTGCCGGCCAACGACAGCAACAAGCAGGCACTGAAGAAGCTGCAGGATGCGGTCGCCGAGCGCAGCCGCGAACTGGGCCTGCCGGATGGCGTACTGGCCTCGCGCAAGCACCTGGAAAGCTATCTGGAACGTCGCCAGTGGCCCGCCGCGCTGGCCGGCTGGCGCCAGCAGGAACTGGAATCGCGACTGCAGGCCCTGCTGCCCGCAGCCTGATATCACCGGGCGCCGAGGCATTGCTTCGGCCCCTGCGGCGCTGGAATGAGCATCTGCCACGCTTGCCGGCGCGGGCGCAGGCCTGTCCAATAGCGGCCCCGCTACTGTTGGATGGCTTCAGATGACAAATGGAATTGCGAAGGACGGCCTCTCCGTGGAGGACCTGGCCTGGCGCACGCAGGCGCGTACCGCGCTCCAGCAGAACGACCATGCAGCACTGGATGCATTGCTGGCCCCTCACGAACAAGCCTGGCTGGACGGCGCGCGTGCGCTGCCGGGCATCCGCTGGCGCCTGCGCAACCTGCAGGACAAGGTCCTGACCCTGGATGAGCGCCTGCAGCAGGCACAGCGCTGGGTCGCCGCCGCACCACAGAGCTATTACGCCTGGCTGCGCCTGGGTGCGTGCTGGCAGGAGGCTGCCGGTGAGCTGCGCAGCGCCGACGTGGCCGCACTGGTGGAGGACAGTCAGTGGCTGGCCGCGCAGCTGGCCCGCGACCGCGCCGTGCATGCGTACCTGCAGGCGATCCCGCTGTCGTCGCGCCCGGCGCTGGCGCTGGATGGCATCAAGCGCGTTACCAGCTACCTGCGCGAGCCGAACTGGCTGCTCGCGCTGCAGGCCGGGCAGCCAGCGCAGTCTGACGAAGCTGCATTGGCTGAACATTATCCGCAGGCGTGGCCGCAGGCACTTCAGCTTCTGTCGCGCTTCGGTGCACCGCTGCAGGTCCTGCCCGACAGCCTGCCGACGCTGCTGCACGACCGCAGCCAGGACGACTTCGATGCACCGCTGGCGTACTGGATGCGCCTGGTGCTGGAACAGCGCCCCGACGACCTGAGCACGCTGGAAGACACCCTGTACTTCCTGTACCCGCGCTGGGGCGGCAGCCACGAAGCGATGGAAGACTTCATCGAAGGCAGCTGGTGCCGCGGCCTCGACCTGGCGCAGAGCAATGCCCTGCGCTGGCGCAAGGCGCAGGACTGGCTGGCCGAGTCGCCGCAGCGCGATGACAGCGAAACCGTAGCCGCGCACGAGCGCGCATACGCGCAGATTCTCGACTGGCACCTGGACCGCAACCTGCGCGCGGAGGTGCTGACCCAGCGTGCCGGACTGCGCTATCGGCTCGGCCGCGTCGAAGAGGTCGAAGACGACGTGCAGTGGGATGCGCAGCACATGCAGGCGGTGTACGAGGACCTGCAGCAGGCCTGGGCGCTGGACCGCGACATGGTCCTGCACCAAGGCCTCAGCAATCTCGAGGCCTGCACCTGGTTTGCCCATGTTGATGGTGCCCAAGCGCTGTTCGCCCAGGTGGTGGACTACGCCGCGCGCGAAGGTGATTCGGCGATCGGCCTGCTCTGGGCCGCGACGGCCATCGAGCATGGGCTGCTTGGCCAGAGCGCCGATCCGGAACGCGCTGCGCCCCTGCTGCAGCGCGCATTGAAACTGGCACCGCAGGAGAACACGTCGGCAGTCACGTTCGCGGCCAACCTGTTCTGCGATGTCTCACAGGCAGCCGGCCTGTCGCTGCTGCTGCGGATGGCCGAAGCGGGCGACGCCGGCGCGATGTCCGCACTCTGCGACCTGTACAAGGGCCGCCTGGGGGGACGCGACCAACCGCAGTTCGTTGATGCAGGGAAGGCAGCGTACTGGCAGGAGCGCGCCGTGGAAGGCGGCGACCTGATCGCCACCTACAACCTCGGCGTGCGCCTGGTCGCTGCCGGTGGCGCCGACAACGAAGCGCGTGCGCGCGAGCTGTACCTGCGCTGCCTGCAGGACGCCGAAGCCGGTGAGCGCGTATGGGGCCCGACCTGCCGCAACCTGGCCTGCCTGGCCCTGGACGGCCAGAACGACGCGCACAAGCGCGAAGCGGTCGAACGTGCATTGATCCCGCTGTGGTGGCGCGGTGACGACGATGACAAGCTGTGGGCCGCCGGCTATCTGGCCGACATCTATCACTTCGGCAACGGCGTGCCGGCCAACGCCTTCCTGGCCCTGACCTGGCTGCAGCGCGCCATCGAGATCGATCCGGAGTACGTGGACGTGGTGCGCATGGCGCCGCTGATCAATGGCGAAGGCCGCTGGTTCGGCGCCAGCCGTGCGCGCAAGCAGCAGGCGCAGGACCGCCAGCAGGTGGACAGCGCAACCTGGGCCCTGACCTTCGGCCAGCGCAGCCAGGACAGCGACCTCACCGCGGTCTGAGGCAACGAAAAGGGCGACCCGGATCACCGGGCCGCCCTCTGCGTTCAAGCCGTTCGCTGGCAGGACGGCCCGCCAGCGCGACAGTGCATTACCAGTTCATGTTCAGCGAGACACCGACGGTGCGCGGTTCGTTGTAGACCGCGGCCATGTAGTTCTCGATCACACCCTTGAGGTTCTTCTCGTTGGTGATGTTGCGCGCGAACAGCGCCACTTCGTAGGCACCGTAGTTGCCCGAGTAGCCGATCTTCAGGCCGCCCTCGAAATCACCCTTGGAGTTGAACTCCTTGCTGTCATACAGCACGAAGCTGGTGTAACCCTGCTTGTTCCAGTCGGTGGACACGAACATGGTGCCGGCGTCGCTGACCGGGAAGTCGTAGCGGGCGGCCAGGTTGACGTTGTACTTCGGCGCGTTCGGCAGCGGGTTGCCGTCGATCTGGGCGAAGGTGTTGGCACCGACCTTGATGGTCGGGTCGCCGACGGTGCACACCACCTGGCCATTGAGGCCGCAGACCTGTGCGTAGACGCGCTTGTCCTTGATCTCGCTGTGCAGCAGGCTCAAGCCGGCGGTCAGGGTCAGGTTCGGGATCGGACGCAGCTCCATGTCCGCTTCGAACCCGTAGGCCTTGGCCTTGTCGGCGTTGAACAGCACGCCGTTGCCGTCCGAATCGTTGCCGTTGAGCTGGATGTCGTTGACGGTGTAGGTGAACGCGGTGGCGTTCAGGCGCAGGCGGTTGTCCCACAGGCTGCTCTTCACGCCCGCTTCCCAGGACAGGATCGTCTCGGAATCAGCGGTGGTGAAGTCGGCATTGAACACGGCCGAACGGCCCTGGATGGTCGGGCCGCGGAAGCCGCGTGCGACCTTGGCGTAGACGCTCACATCCGGCGTGATCTGATACATCGCGCTCAGATCCCAGCTCGGGGTGGTGTCGGACATCTTGACGTCGGTGCGGCCCTTGTAGGTCACCACGCCGGCGGCGGTGTCAGCGGTCTTCAGCAGGCGGGTGTGCTTCTCGTCCTTGGTCTGGCGCAGGCCGGCAGTGACGGTGAACTTGTCGGTGAAGGCGTAGCTCAGCTGGCCGAAGCCGGCCCACGAGGTGTTCTTGTTGCGCAGGCGCACCCAGTTGTTCGGGTTGCGTGCCGCGCCCTGCAGGAACCAGGCGCGCTGGTAGAAGTCGGTGGTGTCGCTGCCGTTGAAGTAGAACGCACCGGCCTGCCACTGCAGCGCATTGTCGTCATGGCTGGCCAGGCGGAATTCCTGGGTCCACTGGTCCAAGTCACGGATACGGCCCATCGACTGGCCATAGCCGTTCGGCACGCCGTTCACCGGGAAGTTCACCGCAGCGCCGCCGTCGGTGTCGCCGCGGCTGTAGCCGGAGGTGGTCTCGTAGGCGGTGATCGAGGTGAAGTCGATCGCACCGAAGTCGTAGCGTGCCTTCACCGAACCGCCGTAGGTCTTGTAGGCCTGCGGGTTGTTGTCGGCTTCGTCGTAGGCGACCTGGTCACGCGGCACGTCGGTCTTGTTCGAGCCCTTGGTCAGCGCACCGCGCAGGAACAGGGTCGAGGTGCCTTCGTAGTCACGGGCGTGGGCCGAGGCAAGGATCGAGAACTGGTCGCTCGGGGTCAGCAGCAGCTGCGCGCGCACGTTGCGGTCATCGAAGCCGCCCATGGCGTTCTTCTTCGGGCTGACCGTGCCGTCGGCACTCGGGCCCTTGTAGGTGTTGTCGACGTAGTCGTCGCGGTGCTGGTACAGCGCCGACACGCGGAACGAAGCGATGTCGTTGATCGGGCCGCCGAAGCCGCCGTCGATCGACACGCTGTTGTACGTCGCATAGCTGGCGCTGACGCGGCCGGTGTAGTCCTGGGTCGGCTTCAGCGTGTCGAACTTGATGATGCCGGCGGTGGTGTTGCGGCCGAACAGCGAGCCCTGCGGGCCGCGCAGCACTTCCACCTGGTCCACGTCATAGACCGGGTTGGACTTCAGCACCACGTGTTCCAGCACCACGTCGTCCTGGATGATCGACACCGGCTGCGAGGCACCCAGGTAGAAATCGATGTTGCCCAGGCCGCGGATGTAGAAGCGCGGGAAGATGCGGCCGGTGGTGGTTTCCGCATACAGGCTCGGCACGCGGCCGGACAGCGCCAGCAGGGTGTCGTCGCCGCCGGCGGTGAAGTCGCGCATGCGCTCGCCCTGCACCACGCCGACCGAGACCGGCACTTCCTGCAGGTTCTGCTCACGGTGCTCGGCGGTCACGGTGATGGTGTCCAGCCCGGTCGGGGTCGGCGCGCTGTCCTGCGCGGCGGCACCGAAGCTGCCAACCAGGGCCAGGCCGGCACAGGCCAGGGCCAGCGGATGGCGGCGGAAGGAAACGAAGGAAGACGACATACCCGACAGGCGGCGGGAATCGGAATGGGAGGGCATGGAATGCTCTGAGGAGGCGTCCGTGCGGCCTGCGCGAGCCGGGCGGCAAAAAGGAGGAGAACTGCGCAAGCCGCCATTATCCCCCAAATTGTTACGATTTCGTTGCGCAGCGCCCAAACCCGGCGAAACAAGCGGTTTCGGCACAGTCAGCGGGCATCGCCTGGGGTCAGATCCGGTTTCCAGGGAAAACGGATCTGACCCCGGTTGTGACCCTGGATATCAGGGCAGCGGCCCCAACGCCACATCGACCATCGCCAGCAGGCGCTCGCGGCTGATGCCGTCACGGGCCTGCACCGAGATGCCGTGCAGCACCGTGGCGAAGTGATCGCCCAGCGCCTGTACCGCCACATCGTCGGCCAGCTGTCCTTCGGCCTGCGCCTGCTGCAGCCTCGCGATGATGGCCGCCGTGCGCTGGCGACGATGGCTGGCCAACCAGTCCCGCACGCCCTCGCCATCAGGCGACACGCTGCTGGCCGAGGACACCACCAGGCACCCATGCGGGCGCCCGCGCCGGGTGTAGGTCAGCACCGCGTCGCGCAGCATGGAGCCGATCGCCTCACGCAGCGCGGCCTGCTCCAGCGCGCGCGGCGCGAAGCCGCCCTCGCCTTCCTCGTACAGCGCAACGGCTTCGCGGAACAGCTGCTCCTTGCTGCCGAACGCGGCATAGATGCGCGCAGAGGCGATGCCCAGTGCCTCGACCAGTGCCGACATGGACGTGCCTTCATAGCCGTGCTGCCAGAACAGCAGCATCGCCTTGCGCAACGCCTGGTCCCTGTCGAATTCGCGCGGTCGCCCTGCCATCTGCCTGCCTGCTCCAGTGAGGCGCGCAGTGTAACGCGGGTGTTGACCACCGCGAGGGTCGCGCCTATTCTTTGTCGACCGACAAACAATTGGAGCAACACATGCAGACCCTCAAGGGCCCCAGCCTGCACCTGGCGCAGTTCGCCGGCGACCAGGCCCCGTTCAACTCACTTGCCGGCATCGCCGAGTGGGCCGCAGGCCGCGGTTTCAAGGCACTGCAGATTCCCGCCTGGGATGCACGCCTGTTCGACCTGGCCACTGCCGCCGACAGCCAGGATTACTGCGACGACATCCGTGGCACGCTCGCCGAACACGGCCTGCAGGTCAGTGAGCTGACCACCCACATCCTTGGCCAGCTGGTGGCCGTGCATCCGGCCTACGATGAACTCTGCGATGGCTTCGCCCCCGAAGCACTGCGCGGCAATCCGAAAGCCCGCAGCGAATGGGCGCAGCAGCAGCTGCATCTTGCCGCCCGTGCCTCGCGTCGGCTGGGCCTGCAGGACATGGGCACCTTCTCCGGCTCGTTCGCGTGGCCCTACCTGTTTCCGTTCCCGCAGCGCCCGCCGGGCCTGATCGACGCGGCGTTCGACGAACTGGCACGACGCTGGCGGCCGATCCTCGATACCTGCGAGGACAACGGCATCAACCTCTGCTACGAGATCCACCCCAGCGAAGACCTGCATGACGGCACCAGCTTCGAGCGCTTCTTCGAACGCGTCGGCCAACACGAGCGCTGCCGCATCCTGTTCGATCCCAGCCACTTCGTGCTGCAGCAGCTGGACTACCTGGAGTACCTGGACATCTATCACCCGCTGATCCGCATGTTCCACGTCAAGGATGCGGAGTTCCGCCCCAGCGGCCGCCAGGGCATCTATGGCGGGTATGCCGACTGGACCGAACGTGCGGGCCGCTTCCGCTCGCTGGGCGACGGCCAGGTCGACTTCAAGTCGATCTTCTCCAAGCTGGCCCAGTACGACTACCCGGGCTGGGCGACGCTGGAATGGGAGTGCTGCCTGAAGGACCAGGAAGCAGGCGCACGCGAGGGTGCCGCGTTCATCCGCGACCACATCATTCCGGTCACCGACAAGATTTTCGACGACTTCGCCGGTGCGCCCATCAGCACCGCACAGATGCAGCAGATGCTCGGCATCGCCTGAGCCCCAACGGAGCACTCCCCCATGACCACTTCCCTTTCCGCTGGCGCTGCCGGCGACGCTTCCCTGCGCCACCATTACCTGCGCATCGACGGCCAGCGCGTGCATTGCGTATCCGCCGGCCACGGTGAGCCGGTGCTGCTGATTCCCGGCTGGCCGCAGACCTGGTACGCCTGGCGCCACGTGCTGCACGCCCTGGCCGAGGCCGGCTTCGAAGCGATTGCCGTGGATCCGCCGGGCATCGGCGAATCCGATCGCCCCACCCACGGCTACGACACCGGCAGCGCCGCCACCGTCCTGCACCAGACGATGCAGGCGCTGGGCCACGACCGTTACCAGGTGGTCGGGCATGACATCGGCATGTGGATCGCCTATGCACTGGCCAGCGACCAGCCGCAGGCGGTGCGCCAGCTGGCCGTCACCGAGGCGGTGATTCCCGGCCTGGCCCCGGAGCCGGGCATCTTTGCCGCGCCGGCCGACAACATCTTCCTCTGGCACTTCATGTTCAACCAGGTGGCAGACCTGCCTGAGGCACTGATCAGTGGCCGCGAACGCGCCTACCTGGAATTCATGTTCGACCGCTGGTCGTACCGACGCGATGCAGTGGCCGCCGACACCTACATCGCCGCCTACAGCCGTCCGGGCGCATTGCGCGCAGGTTTCGCCTGGTATCGCGCGATTCCGGAAACGATCCGCCAGAACAAGCTGCGCGCGCAGCGCCGCCTGCCGATGCCGGTGCTGGCGATCGGTGCCGAGCACGCCACCGGCGATGCGCCGATGCTGACCCTGCAGCCGCATGCCGACGATGTCCGCGGCAGCATCGTTCCGGGCTGCGGTCACTTCATCATGGAAGAAGCGCCGCAGGCGTTCCTCGCGCAGCTGCTGCCATTCCTGCAGGAGGCGCGCCATGCGGCTTGAACCGGAACTGCAGCAGTTCGTCGACGCTGTGGCGTCGCAGCCATTACCCGACGATCTGCGGGAACTGCGTGCGATCAGCGAGGGTGCGCTGCCGACGCTGCAGGGTGCGCCGCAGCCGGTTGCGTGTGTGATCGAACACACGGTGATCGCACGCGACGGGCATGCATTGGAGGTCCGCCTCTACACACCGCAAGGGCTGCGCGATGGCCCGGCGCCGGCCCTGCTGTTCGCGCATGGCGGCGGCTGGTTCCAGTGTTCGCTGGCGGTCTATGACGGCCCTTGTCGTGCATTGGCCAACGCCAGCGGCTGCGTGATCGCGGCAGTCGGCTACCGGCTCGCGCCGGAACATCCGTTCCCGGTGCCCCTGCACGACGTCACCGACGCCTGGCAGTGGCTGCAGGCCAACGCCGAGGGCCTGGGCCTGGACCCGCAGCGCCTGGCGATCGGTGGCGACAGCGCCGGTGGCAATCTCGCCGCCGCCTGCTGCCTGCTGCTGCGCGAGACTGGCACGCCGCAGCCGCGCCACCAGCTGCTGCTGTATCCGGCGCTGGATGCCGGCATGGGAAGCGATTCCTACCGTGACTACGCGACTGGCTACTACCTCAGCGCCGAACTGATGCAGCGCTGCTGGCAGGCCTATCTGGGGGGGCAGGCTCCGCCGCCGGCCCTGGCCTCGCCCGCGCACGCAACCGACCTGCAGGGTCTGGCGCCAGCCTCCGTGCTCAGCTGCGAACACGACCCGCTGCGCGACGAAGCCGAGCAGTACGCGCATCGCCTGCAGACCGATGGCATCGACTGCACGCTGGAGCGGCTGCCCGGGATGATCCACGCCTGCATCCACCTGCAGGGAGTGGCCGCGTCCACCGGCATGGCGGTTCAGCGCGCGGGCGCCCTGCTGCGCCAGGCTCTGGCCTGAATCAGTGCAGGACGGTGGTGGCTCCACGCTGCCGCCGTCCCGGCCCGGCGCTTGGCAAGCCCGCCGGGCAGCGCTACACTGAAACCCTGCCGTGGGGCCATAGCTCAGCTGGGAGAGCGCGTCGTTCGCAATGACGAGGTCAGGAGTTCGATCCTCCTTGGCTCCACCACTATTCGGAAAGAACCCGTAGATCTCCGCGATCTGCGGGTTTTTTCTTTTCAGCACCCACGGCTCAGCCAGGCTCCTGGCCACCATCCTTACGCCGGGGACTGCGCGAATGCGCATCACGCACCTGTTGATCGCGCTGGCCCGGCCGCTGCTTGGCCACGTCGTCCTGCTTCCTGTCCTGGCGGCTTTCCTGGATGCCCTGCTTCGGGTCCTGATCCCTGTCTTGCTCGTTCATCAAGAACTCCCTCGTCGGCGGCAGGCCAACGCTGTGCTCCACGCTAGAGGCAGGCGGGTAATCCACGGGTCAGTCCCGCGGCAACAGCGTGTGCACAAACCTGCTTGCTGCGACGGTGAACACACGCCCAGAATCCGATGCAACACCAAATCCGCGTACATCGATGCCCTCTTCCGCCCAGCACGCGGCGCACACCTTGCCGATGAAGGTCAATCCGACCGACGGCAGCATCCAGCTCGGCACTCTGCCGAGCCTGATCTGCCCATCACTCTCGCTGGACGAGGCGCGCATCGCCTTCGTCACGCTGATGCATGGCGAGCACGATGTTGGCACCGGCTATTACTGGCTGAGCCTGCACCGGCTCAGCCTGGGCGGCGCGCCCGCTGGCATCAGCCTGTGCTTCCACGGGCAACGGCTCGACATGGTGACGATGAGCGTCGATCTGCCCGGTGCAACACTGGAAGACGGCTGGCCGACCCAGGCAGCAATCGATGCTGAAGTCGCTTTCATGCGCCGCACCTTGGCTACGGCACTCGGGCGCAAACTGCCCGGCGGCCACGCCCGCTTCAACTGGGGCGAGGCCTGGGCCCGGTTCGACCCGAAGGGATTCATGGCCAGCAGCGGCATCCGCTACTCGCCACGCACGTGACCGCGCTCAGGTACGGGTGATCGACACCCCACCTTCAACACGCATCGCGGTACCGGTAACGAAGCTGCTTTCATCGCTGGCCAGGAACAACGCCGCATTGGCGATCTCCTCCGGCTCAGCCATGCGCTTGAGCGCGTGCAGCGAGCGCACGAAGTCGCGGGCATCGCCGGTGGGTGCCGCTTGCCGGCCCATCTCGGTATCGGTGCCCCCGGGCAGCAGCACGTTGCTGCGCACGCCACGCGCCCCGTACTCGGCAGCGATCACCTGGCTCAGGCCGATCAGCCCGGCCTTGCTCGACGCATAGGCCACCATGCCCGGGAAGCCCACGGTATGGCCGACAAAGGTACCGACAAACACCAGCGAGCCACCGCCACGCGCCAGCAGGGCCGGCAACTGCGCGCGGGCAGCATGGAAGGCGGCATCGAGATTGGTGGCCATCACCTCGCGCCACGCATCCGCCGGGAACTCCGCTGCCGGTACACCGGGGCCGAGCATGCCAGCGTTGTTGAGCGCGATGTCCAACCCACCGAATGACTGCTGGGCCAGTTCCACCAGCGCTTGTGCCGTGCCCGGGTCAGCTACGTCGGCGGCATGCACCACCACCTCGCCGCCGGCGGCACGGATCTGCTCGGCCAGTGCCTGCAGCGGTTGCGGCCGCCGCGCGTTGAGCACCAGTTTTGCGCCTTCGGCAGCAAAGCGCAGCGCGCTGGCGCGGCCAATGCCAGCGCTGGCACCGGTGATGAGAGCGATCTTGTTGTTCAGGCGCATGGTGGCGGTACCGGTTGTGAAGTGGCCGCCACGATGCCGCGCCTTCGGCCCGCCAACACTCCGTTTCCGGGCCTCACAGATGGGTGCAGGAAACGGAGTTTCCGCAGCACCGGCACGTGCCAGAATCCGGCCATGGACAGTACCGCCACCACCGCCCTCGATGCCCGCGTCGAACGCGTCTGCCGCCACCTTCAGGCCAGCCTCGACGAACCCTCGCTGCAGGAGCTGGCCGACATCGCCGGCTGCAGCCCGACGCGCCTGCATCGCCTGTTCAAGCAGGCGACCGGGCTGACCCCCAAGCAGTACGCCGCCGCGCTGCGCGCCGATCGCCTGCGCACCGGGCTTCAGCAGCAGGAACGCATCACCGATGCCTTCCACGATGCGGGCTTCGGCTCCAGCGGGCGCTTCTATGAGAACGCACCGAAGTTGCTGGGCATGACGCCGAAGCAATGGCGTGCCGGTGGACGCGGCGAAGTCATCCACTTCGCGCTTGCCGAGAGCTCGCTGGGCAGCGTGCTGGTGGCCAGCAGTGCCACCGGCGTGGTCGCGATCCTGCTCGGCGACGATCCGGAGACGCTGCTGCAGTCATTGCAGCAACGCTTCCGCCAGGCCGAACTGGTCGGCGCCGACCAGGGCTATGAGCAACTGGTGGCACAGGTGGTGGGCCTGGTCGAGGATCCCTCGCGAGGCGCCACGCTGCCGCTGGATATCCGCGGCACCGCCTTCCAGCAACGGGTATGGCAGGCACTGCAGCAGATTCCGCGCGGCCAGACGGCCTCGTATGCCGATATCGCCGCGCGCATCGGCGCGCCCCGATCGAGCCGCGCGGTGGCACGCGCCTGTGCAAGCAATCCGCTTGCCGTGGCGGTGCCCTGCCACCGGGTGGTGCGCCGCGACGGCGACCTGTCCGGCTATGCCTGGGGCGTGGCACGCAAGCGCGAACTCCTGCGCCGGGAAAAGGTCGCCACCGGCTGATGCCACCCGGTAGCCGCCGCCCCTGGTCGGCACACCGAGCTTCCGGTAGTGGCCGACCTTGGTCGGCGCACCCGCCAAGCGCTCAATCCCGCCAAGCGCTCAATCCAGCTTCACCACCAGCTTGCCGAAGTTGTGCCCCTTCAGCAGCCCGAAGAACGCCTCCGGCGCCTTCTCCAGCCCTTCCACCACATCCTCGAGGTACTGGATGCGGCCCTCGCGCAGCCACTGCGGCATCTCGCGCTCGAAGTCCGGCCACAGGTGGTTGAAGTCGTGCACGATGAAACCGCGCACGGTCAGGCGCTGGCGCAGGATCTGGCTGAACAGTGACGGCAGGCGGTCCGGGCCAGGCTGCTCGACACCACGATCGTTGTAGGTGGCGATGGTGCCGCACACCGGAATGCGGGCGAAGTCGTTGAGCAAGGGCAGCACCGCATCCAGTACATGGCCCCCGACGTTCTCGAAGTACACGTCGATACCCGCAGGCACCGCCGCGCGCAGCTGCTCGGCAAAATCAGCAGCGCGATGATCCAGCGCCACGTCCACCCCCAGCGTCTGCAGGTAGGCGCGCTTGGCTTCACCACCGGCGATGGCGACCACGCGCGCGCCCTGCAGCTTGGCCAACTGCGCCACGGTTGCGCCGACCGGTCCCGTCGCGGCGGCCACCACCAGCGTCTCTCCCGGCTGCAGTCGGGCGATTTCATGCAGGCTGGAATAGGCGGTGAAGCCCGGCATGCCATACACACCCAGCGCGGTACTCAGCGGCAGTCCAGCCGGGTCCAGGCGGCGCCCCAACGCCTTGGCCGGCAGCACCGCGTGGGTCTGCCATCCGCCCGGCGCCAGCACCAGCTCACCCACTGCGACACCCTGAGCATTGGACTGCAGCACCTCGGCCACGGTCTGGCCCTCCATCACCGCCCCCACCGCCACCGGCGCGGCATACGACGGGCCCTCATCCATGCGTCCACGCATGTACGGATCCAGCGAAAGATAGCGGTTGCGCAGCAGCACCTCGCCATCAGCCAATGCCGGCAGCGCGGCCTGCTCCAGGCGGAAGTTGGCTGCACCCGGTGCGCCCTGCGGACGCGACGCCAGCACGATGCGGGAGGTGATCGATGAGTCGGACATGACGACGGTCTCTGCTGTTGCCAGCATCAGGAAAGGAGTGCCGACACTACGCCGCAGCCATCCCCGATGGCGGCCACGAAAACAGCGTTCCATTGCCCGGACCGGCGCGGGTCCAGCGCAGCCCTTGCCCTTGCAGCTTTGGCGATCGCGGCGATCTGCTGATTTCCACCGCAGACGATGATCGACTGGCCACGCCCCGCCCCACGACGGAGGATCAAGCACTTGCGAGCGCGCAGACGGCAATGTGAAGAATTCTTGGCAAAACGCTTGCCGAAGGCAGCCGACCTCCGTAATATACGCGTCCTTGGCAGCGACCTCGCTGCAACGAAACATGTGGCCGAGTAGCTCAGTTGGTAGAGCAGGGGATTGAAAATCCCCGTGTCGGCGGTTCGATTCCGTCTTCGGCCACCACTTTCGAAGGCCTGCAGAAATGCGGGTCTTTTTTTTCCGGAAACCGCATTCACCGCGGTCGCCACACAATTTGGCCGAGTAGCTCAGTTGGTAGAGCAGGGGATTGAAAATCCCCGTGTCGGCGGTTCGATTCCGTCTTCGGCCACCATCTTTCGAGACCTGCAGAAATGCAGGTCTTTTTTTGTCCGCGAACCGCCATCCACGCATGGCGTGGATCTACCTGGCACTGACGCCTTCCGCCATCCACGCCTGGTGTCGATACATGCCAGGCCATCGCCGCCCGGTTGACGAAACATTTACACCGGCATGCGCGGCGGCACCTACGCTCCAGACTCCTGCCTGGAGCCTGCCGATGCCTTTGCGCCCCGCCCTGCTCGCCTGCCTGCTGCTGGCCGCCTTTCCGGTGATCGCCGCCGAACCGGTGCGCGCGGTCGAAGCGCTGGACATCGACCGCTACGCAGGCCAGTGGCATGAAATCGCGCATCTTCCCGTCTCGTTCCAGAAGCAGTGCGTGGGCGAAATCACCGCCAACTATGGCCTGCGCCGCGACGGCCGCATCAGCGTCACCAACGCCTGCCGCAATGGTGACGGCGAGCGCGTGGTCGCCGAAGGCGTGGCTCGCCCGGTGGCCGGCCACCCCGGGCAACTGCAGGTGCGCTTCGTCCCCGACTGGCTGAGCTGGGCGCCCCTGGTCTGGGCCGACTACTGGGTGCTGGCACTGGACCCGGACTATCAATGGGCCCTGGTCGGCGAACCCGGCCGCAAGTATCTGTGGATCCTCTCGCGCCTGCCGGAGATGGAGCGCGACCGGTTCGAACAGTTGAAAGCCAAGGCCGAGTCGATGGGATACGACCTCGGGCCACTGCGCCTGATGGCCCCGTTGCGCGATACGCCCGCCGACTGAACCACCCCGCATCGGGGGCATCCGGCGCGCCCGATCCGGCGTTGCGCATGCCCGACCGCCATCTTCACGCGCTACCCTCTGCGACGGGTCGCCCCAGGCGATCCATAAAACCATACGCCGTAGTATGCTTACCCCAACGCACCCCCTCCAGAGGACTTGCGCCCATGCTCCACCGCTTCCGTACCGCCTTGATCGTCCTGTGCACCCTCGCCCTTGTTGCCTGCAACAACGGCATCGTCAAGCGTGTTTCGGAACCGGCGGCCAGCCTGCAGCAGCTGACCGTGCGTGCCGACGGCAACTGGACCGTGGCCCTGCGCCTGCAGAACTTCAGCTCGATGCCGATGACCTTCGATGACGTCTCGCTGGCGCTGACCGTCGGCGACAGTGCAGCCGGCACCCTGCAGGCCAAGCCCGGCATCTCCATTGGCGGCACCTCCGCCGACGTCATCAATGTCGAACTCGTGCCCAGCTCGGCCGCGCGCCTGGTGGTGGCCGACGCGCTGGCCAGCAACCGCACCCTGGCCTACAGCCTGAAGGGAACGGTGGCGGCCACGCCGCAGGAAAAGAAGCAGCGCAGCTTCGACATCAGCAGCCGCAGCACCCTCAACCAGGCCCCCGGCCTGCCCGGCGTGCTGCGCTGATTACCGACTTTCGTCGCGGCGCCTGGCGCCGCTCCCCCCTGCCCTGATCAAATCGAGACGTACCGATGAGCAGCTACACCGCCCCGCTTTCCGACCTCCGTTTCGCCCTGCACGACGTGCTCAAGGTCGAACCCCTGTTCGCCCGCCTGGGCTTCACCGATGCCACCGCCGACGTGGTCGATGCCGTGCTGGAAGAAGCCGGCCGCTTCAGCGCCACCGTGCTGGCCCCGCTCAACAGCGTCGGCGACGAGATCGGCTGCGTGCTCGACCAGGCCAGCGGTGAAGTGACCACCCCGCCCGGCTTCAAGCAGGCCTACGACCAGTTCGTCGATGGCGGCTGGACCGGCCTGACCGCCTCGCCGGAGCTGGGCGGCCAGGGCCTGCCGCACACCCTGGGCGTGCCGCTCAACGAAATGATCAACGCCGCCAACCTGGCCTGGGGCAACTTCCCGCTGCTCTCGCACGGCGCCATCGAAGCACTGAAGCAGCACGGCGAGGCCTGGCAGCACGAGGCCTTCCTCAAGCCGCTGATCGAGGGCCGCTGGACCGGCACCATGTGCCTGACCGAACCGCACTGCGGCACCGACCTGGGCCTGCTCAAGACCAAGGCCGAGCCGAACGCCGATGGCAGCTATTCGATCACCGGCACCAAGATCTTCATCACCGCCGGCGAGCACGACCTGACCGGCAACATCGTGCACCTGGTGCTGGCCAAGCTGCCCGACGCCCCTCCGGGCGCCAAGGGCATCTCGCTGTTCGTCACCCCCAAGTTCAAGGTCGACCGCGAAGGCAACGTCGGCGAGCGCAACGCACTGCGCTGTGGCTCGATCGAGCACAAGATGGGCATCAAGGGTTCGGTCACCTGCGTGATGAACTTCGATGGCGCACAGGGCTACCTGGTCGGCCAGCCGCACAAGGGCCTGCAGGCGATGTTCACCATGATGAACACCGCGCGCCTGGGCGTTGGCCTGCAGGGCATCGGCCTGTCCGAGCGCGCCTACCAGAACGCACTGAAGTACAGCCGTGAGCGCCTGCAGTCGCGCGCCCTGAGTGGTGCCAAGTTCCCGGACAAGCCGGCCGACCCGATCCTGGTCCACCCGGATGTGCGACGCATGCTGCTCACGGTGAAGTCGCTGGTCGAAGGCAGCCGCCTGCTGGCGCTGCACGCCGCCACCCTGATCGACGTTGCCCACCATGCCGAGGATGCCGCCGAGCGCGAGCGCGCCGACACCCTGGTGAGCTTCCTGACCCCGATCTCCAAGGCCTGCCAGACCGAATGGGGCATCGAGAACACCTACAACGCCCTGCAGTGCTTCGGTGGCCACGGCTACATCCGCGAACACGGCATGGAACAGCTGGCCCGCGATGCCCGCATCACCACCCTGTATGAAGGCACCACCGGCATCCAGGCACTGGACCTGATCGGCCGCAAGACCGCGTCCAGCCAGGGCGCCGGCCTGAAGCTGATGCTGGCCGAGATCGAAGCCTTCGCCAAGGAACACGAGGGCAACGAAGCGCTGGCCGAGTTCATCGGCCCGCTGCGCGCCAAGGCCGCCGAATGGGGCAAGCTGACCATGGACGTGCTGCAGCGCGCGGCCGGCAATCCGGACGAACTGGGCGCAGCCAGCTACGACTACCTGTTCTATTCGGGCTACGTGGTACTGGCCTACTGGTGGGCCCGCAGCGTGGCCGCCGCCCACGCCAGCGCGCACGGCGCCGCCTTCGCCCAGGGCAAGCGCGAAACCGCTCGCTTCTACTTCGCCCGTGTGCTGCCGCGCACGCTCAGCCACGCCGCCGCGATCCAGTCCGGCGCCGCTCCGCTGATGACGATGGACGACGAGCGCTTCGGCGCCTGAGCCGGGCTGCTGCCCGGCACCCGCGGTAGTGCCGGCCGCTGGCCGGCAACCGCAACAGCCGGCTTCCTGCGGGATGGCAAGGTGGGTCCAATTGCGGGGGACGGCGCAAGTACGTCCCTGTAGCCTCGGTCGCCGCATCCATGCGGCTCACGCCCCCGCAACCGGCCCCACCCTGCCCTCGACAGATTTCTGCTGCTGTTGGTAGATGTCGACCTTGGTCGACACGGCAGATCCACGCCATGCGTGGATGAAAACCACCGAAATCCATCTGGAGAAAAGCCCCCCTTTGTTAAGGGGGGCGTGCCGACGGCGCAGGGGATAGGAGAAATGCGTGGGCATCCCAACCCGCCGACGGCGGGCTGGGATGCCGAATGCGCGGACCTGAATGTTGACGATTTGTGTATCGCCGACAGGCGATACACAAATCGTCAACATTCAGGTATAAGCTGTTCTCCCGATGGAGACAGACACTACACGCTTGGGTCTGATCGAAGCCGGAGCTCCGTTTTCTGCTCCGGGCGCCGAAGCATCGCCCAACGCCACGACGCTGCATCGCCCCGGTTCGGTCCGGCTGCTCTCGCTTGATGCCCACGGACGCGTACTGGACTGGATCACCTGGCAGGATGCGGCCTGCCTCTACGCCCGCGAGGCGGTGGCCTGGACGCTCGGCGATCCCTGCCTGCACATCCACGGCGGCACCAACCGCTTCAGCGGACTGCAGAGCGGCATGGACCTGCACCCGATCATCGCCGCCCGCGGCCACGCCCGCTCGCGCGCAATCGACCCGACGCCGAACCTGACCAACCAGGCCCTGTTCGCCCGCGACGCCCATCTGTGCATGTATTGCGGCCAGCAGTTCAGCCGCCCCACGCTCACCCGCGACCACGTCATGCCGCTGTCAAAGGGCGGGCTGGACTGCTGGGAAAACGTGGTCACCGCCTGCTTCCACTGCAATTCGCGCAAGAGCGACCGCACCCCGCAGCAGGCCGGCATGCCCCTGCTGGCGGTGCCCTACCGGCCCAGCTGGATCGAGCACCTGATCCTGTCCAACCGCAACATCCTGGCCGACCAGATGGCCTTCCTGAAGGCGCAATTGCCCAAGCGCTCGAAACTGAGCACCTGAACGCCCGAAAATGCAACCCTCACCGTCCTGTCACGGACGGCGGCGTTTGCTTGCCCCACCCCCGTTTGAGGGCGAAAATGGGCGTTCAGAAAAAGTGCGAACATGATGATCGACTCTGCCCGCTATCCCCGCCTCGCGCGCATCCAGACACCGGATGACCTGCGCACGTTCGACGAATCCGAAATGAGGGCGGTTGCTGACGAACTGCGCGCCTACCTCATCGAATCGGTGGGCAAGAGCGGCGGCCACTTCGCCGCCGGCCTGGGCGTGATCGAGCTCACCGTGGCCCTGCACTACCTGTACCAGACGCCGCACGACCAGCTGGTCTGGGACGTCGGTCACCAGACCTACCCGCACAAGATCCTGACCGGCCGCCGCGACGAGATCCACACCGTCAAGCAGAAGGACGGCGTCGCACCGTTCCCGAAGCGCGAGGAAAGCGAATACGACACCTTCGGCGTCGGCCACTCCTCGACCTCGATCTCGGCCGCACTCGGCATGGCCATCGCCCGCCAGTCCGAAGGCGACGATCGCAAGGTCGTGGCGGTGATCGGTGACGGCGCGATGACCGCCGGCATGGCCTTTGAAGCGCTGATGCACGCCGGCGGCATGGAGCCGGAGCCGAACCTGCTGGTGATCCTCAACGACAACAACATGTCGATCTCCGAGGCGGTCGGCGGCCTGACCAAGATGCTGGGCCGCGCCACCGGCAGCCGCACGCTCAACGCGCTGCGCGAAGGGGGCAAGAAGATCCTCGGTGACAAGAAGAACAATCCGGCGCGTTTCGTGAAGCGCTGGGAAGAGCACTGGAAGGGCATGTTCGTGCCCTCCACGATGTTCGAGGAAATGGGTTTCCACTACACCGGCCCGATCGACGGCCACGACATGCCGGCCCTGTTGTCCACGCTGAAGACGCTGCGCGCCTCCAAGGGCCCCAAGCTGCTGCATGTGATGACCACCAAGGGCAAGGGCTACGAGCCGGCCGAAGGCGATCAGATCGGTTACCACGCCGTGGGCCCGTTCGATCCGGACAAGGGCCTGGTGGCCAAGGCCGGGGCCAAGAAGCCGACCTATACCGATGTATTCAGCGACTGGCTGTGCGATGCCGCCGCCGCCGAGCCGCGCCTGTACGGCATCACCCCGGCGATGCGCGAAGGCTCAGGCCTGGTGCGCTTCAGCAAGGAATACCCGCAGCGCTATTTCGACGTGGCGATCGCCGAGCAGCACGCGGTCACCCTCGCCGCAGGCATGGCCACCCAGGGTGGCAAGCCAGTGGTGGCGATCTATTCGACCTTCCTGCAGCGCGCGTACGACCAGCTGGTGCACGACGTGGCGATCCAGGACCTGGATGTGCTGTTTGCGATCGACCGCGCTGGCGTGGTCGGCCCGGACGGCGCAACCCACGCCGGCAACCTCGACCTGAGCTTCCTGCGCTGCGTGCCAAACCTGGTGGTGATGGCGCCGTCCAATGAAGCGGAGTGCCGGCAGATGCTCAGCACCGGCCTGCAGCACCCGGGCCCGGCCGCCGTACGCTACCCGCGTGGCACTGGCACCGGCGTTGCAGCCGGTACCGACCTGTCGACCCTGCCGATCGGCAAGGGCGAGCTGCGCCTGCAGGGCAGCCGCATCGCCCTGCTCGCCTTCGGCAGCACCGTGGCCGCCGCTGAGCAGGTCGGCCGCGAACTGGGCCTGAGCGTGGTCAACATGCGCTTCATCAAGCCTCTGGATCGCGAACTGGTGCTGGCCGTGGCCGCCCAGCACGAGGGCCTGGTCACGATCGAAGACAACGTGGTGGCCGGTGGCGCCGGTTCCGGCGTCGGTGAACTGCTCAATGCCGAAGGCGTGCTGCGTCCGATCCTGCACCTGGGCCTGCCCGACAGCTACCAGCACCACGCCAGCCGCGAGGACCTGCTGGCCGAAGCCGGCATTGATGCGGCCGGCATCCGCGCCGCTGTGCTCAAGCGTTGGCCGCAGCTGGCCACAGGCACCCCGCCGCTGAGCGCAGCGGGCTGAGGCCGATCAGGCACCCACGCATGACGGGGAAGGTGCGGCCAAGGGCCCGCACCTTCTATGGCGGAAGCAGGTAGATCCACGCCACGCGTGGATGCTGGAACTCCGCAGGCCTGCCTCGGCAGGCACCCCACGCTCAGCCGTAACTGACGGCTTCGACGAATGCGCCGCTGGCTTCCACGCGCACGGCGGCACGCTGCCCGGTATCGACGAAGTGCAGGCGGGCCAGGGTCTCGGCGAAGTCATAGGCACGGGCGCCATCGCGGAACTCGATCGGCTCCGGCCGGTCCGGATGCAGCACGCGCCACTGGCGCTGTTCGCATTGCAGGCGGATCAACATGCAGCTCACTCCTTGAGGCAGCGTATCGATGGCGGCACGATGCTGATGCCGGCTACGGCACACGACATCGCAGGGAATCAGGGCACGCAAGGTGTCCTGATCACAGACGATACGGCGTTCAAAATGTGAGCTGTATCAGATTATTCTGATTTTCACGGGCTGAACCCGTAAAGCTCAGTTCACCTGGAACTGCGCCCGGCAGCCATCACTCACCCAGATGCCGCGGCGATCCCAGCCCCAGCTCTGGCCTTCGATGCAGGCGCTGCGCGAATCCTGGCGGATCAGGCGCACACCCCGGCGGATGCGCGCATCGCAGTACTCCTGCCGATGACCATTGGAATGGCAGGTGACCACATCGCCGCCGCCCCATCCGTTGCCATTGCCATTGCCCCAGCCGCCACCGTTGCCGCCCCAGCCACCACCCCGGCGGTATTCACCCACGAATTCGGCACGGCACCCCTGTGTGACCCAGACGCCGTTGCGCGACTGGCCCCAGGTCTCACCTTCCACACAGGGCGAACCGGACAACTGGCGGATCAACCGCGCGCGGCCGTCCAGGCGGCACTCGTTGCTGCGGTTCTTGACCGACTCGCAGCGCACGATGCCATTGCCATCGCGGCCGCCATAGCGGTCGTCGTCATAGCCGTAGCCATAGCTCTGCGCCTGGGCGCCGCCGGCAGCCGCCAGCATCGGCAACAGGGTGCAGGCCAGAGTGCGCCAGGTGAGTGCCTTGCCCATCGAGATCTCCAGATGAATACGATGGCGCAAGCATCCGGGATTCACGGCCCGCCGCACAGAGGGATGCGCAATGGCAGTTTTTCCCCCATTCAAACAACTCAACCGGACCTGACTGGTCCAACGCCGCCCGAGTGGCTGCCGGCTGCCACACCACGGACCATGCCGTCGGCGTTTCCCAGCCGCTCCTCGAACGCGTAGGCGAACAGCTCTGCGTCATTGCTGATGCCGAGCTTCCTCATCGCAGAGATGCGTTGCCGGCTGATGGTACTGACGGTACGCCGCAACTGCGCGGCGATCTCGGTGATCGAAGGACCCGACACATACAACCGCAACACTTCCAGCTCCTTGGGCGACAGCACTGAAAGCGACCGCTCGCGCCCGCAGTCCTGCAGGCAGGGCGCCAGCTCGGGGTCCAGGTAGATCCCGCCACTCAGTACGGTATCGACCGCCTTGCGGGCGCCATCCACGCCACTGCTTTTGCACACCAGTCCCCGCACACCCGTGCGCATGGCCATGTTCAAGGTCGTGGCATTGGTGACCATCGTGACCAGGATCACCGGCACCTTGGGGTAATTGCGACTCAACGACTGCAGCATCGCCTGGCCATCCGAGCGACCACCATTGGGCATCGAAAAATCAGTCACTACCAGATCAACGACTTCTTCGGCCAGGATCGACATAAGGCTTTCTGCACACCGCGCCTCTGCCACCACGCGATGGCGCCCACCGGCCTCGATCACGATGCGCGTGCCAAGCAGGACCAGGGGATGGTCGTCCGCGATGGCAATTCGAGTGAGCATGCTGATTACCCGTAAATAGTCACGCTGCAATGCGCAGCGAAAACCCTAGTAATCATTCCGGGCAACGTCAACTTAACAATGGCCCACTGCAATTGATTTCATTCAAGCCAAATCGCCAGCCCGTTTCCATTATTTGCATTCGCGACAACAAACGCACGCCGCGCATAAACTTTCCCAATAGTTTCATTCCAGAAATCCGGAAAGGCCGTTTACATAGCCATCTCCGATCACTCGCTGCGCTGGACACCCCATGGTCCGATTCCGTCGTCAATCATTTGAGGATCTGCAAGGACCACTTGAACCAGCTCCGCTGGCACCGGCAACACTGCCGACGGCAGCATTGCCGTTCGTACAGCAATTGCGCCTGCACCTGGCGAGCGACAGTACGCCGTCGCGGTGGCCGGCCCATGCCGCGATCATCCATGGCGAGGCCCCGGTGTGCTGGCTGGATGCCAGGAACGACCAGATGATGACCACTGCGCCAGCGCCGATCACCCTGACGCTGCTGCAGAGGCTGCTGCGCGATGAGGATCCCCCGCTGAGCCTGGTGCCGGTAACCCAGGATGTGTTCGTGCAGCGCGCGACGGTGTCCAGCAACATCCCGCTGCGCCCGACCTTGTGGAACGTCGGCCTGGCCACGGCTGATCACAACGCGCCGATGCCTACCCTGCACGAGAGCGCGAAGCTGCGCCTTCGTCGCTGGCCGGATTTCCGCATCCTGGCCCATCGTCCCGATCACTTCCGACTGTGCGCGCTGCTGATCAAGCAGGGCGCGTCCGTGCAGGCGTGCTGCGACGTCCTCGACCTGCCGCACCATACCGTGCAGTCGTTCTTCAATGCGGCGTTTCTCACCGCCTATGCCTTTCCCGTCGTAGGCGAGGACGCACCCGTGCGCCCCTCGCCCACCGATGGCCTCGTCAACCTGTGGCGACAACTTCGTATCCGCTGGAGTGCATGACCGTGCGTGAGCACAAGATCGTAGTGATGGGCCCACTTGGCGCGGGCAAGTCCACCCTCGTGCAGACCCTGACCCGGGGCAAGGCCGTAGTGACCGAAGCTCGCAATACCGACCCTTCCGTGGGCAAGCAATTCACCACCGTCGCCATGGACTATGGCGACATCGACCTACCGGGTGGCGACCGCCTGCGCCTGTATGGATCCCCCGGACAGGAGCGCTTCTCCTACATCTGGCCGATCCTGCTGGCCGGTGCTGAAGGCGCCATCGTCCTGATCGACGGCAGCGCCAGCATGGACAGCACGCTGGCGGGGCAGCACCTGAAGGCCATCGCAGACAGCGCACCGGGCCTGCCCGTCGTCATCGGCTTCACCCGATGCGGCAGCACCGATGACCCGGTACAGCCGCACTGGCAGAACTGGTTGCAGGACCATGCACCGCACCTGCCGGCATTGCCGCTGGACCCGCGCGACATGGCGCAGGCCATCACTACGATGGATCTGCTGATGAGCCAGATCGAATGCAATGCCATGGTGGTCACCCATGAATGACATCGGCCACACTTCGGCACTGGATGCCTTGGCACGCGACGTCACCGGCATCCAGGCCCTCGTCGTTGCCAGCACCGATGGCTTTGCGCTGGCCCAGGCCGGCCAGCAAGGCCACGTCGCCGATCGCTTGGCCGCGATGACCAGTTCGATGCTAGGCCTGGCCAGCGCGCTGGGCCGCGAACTGCACTTCGGCGAACTCGACACACTGATCCTCGATGCCGCCAACGGCAAGGTACTGATGCTCGCCATTCCAGGAAATCAACCGCGCCTGCTGATGACCGCATGCGACCACAGCTGCGTCATCGGCAACGTGTTGTGGCATGCCAAACAATGCGTGCGTGCCCTGGCCGACAGCCCGAACTGATGCATGCCCCTCTCACTGCTCAGACGACTTTTCACCCCCCCACACCCGCAACGGACGACTGAAATGAATATCGCCATCAATAAATGCCTGGACACGCTCATGCAGATCAATGGCGCGCAAGCCGTTGCCCTGGTCGACTACGAAAGCGGCATGCTTCTGGGTGAAGCCGGTTCGGGCGTGGACATGGAACTGGCGGCCGCCGGAAACACCGAGGTGCTGCGCGCCAAGATGAAAACGGCCGAAACGCTGAAGCTCAACGACAACATCGAAGACGTGCTGATCACCCTGGGTCGTGCGTACCACGTGCTGCGCCCGGTGTCGGCCAAGAAGGGCCTGTTCTTCTATGTGGTACTGGATCGGCAAAAGGCCAATCTTGCTCTCGCCCGGCGCATGGTACTGGACGTGGAAAGCTCGCTGGCGCTGTAGCGCGGCAACGATAGACAGGGGATGCGAATGCCGGGGCTGCTCTGGGGAGAGCAGCCCCGGCCTGTAGTTGCGCCGCGCGCCCTTCTCAACCGCAGGAGCTGCCGTCCATGCGGCCTCGATCAACCACACAGGCAACACGTCGCCCACCACACTACCGGCCTTGGGCGTCGGCCAGCATCGCCGCCGGACTGACGGCCGTCTACGCGCTGCTGTTGTGTGCGCCCCGCTTGGATGTCGGTGCCAGCCGCACCTCGCTGCGCGACGCGGCCAGCGTGCTGGGCGGCGCTATCGCCGCCGTGGAAAACAGTTACGCCGAAAGCGATCTCACCGTGACTGACCAGCACCTCGGCCTGCCTGCCAGCGCCGCACACTGCGCGCGCCTGCGCGCATCGCTGCCCGATAGCGGCCGCGCAGTGCTGACCTGTGACCTGCGCCAGGACGGCCGCGTGCAGTGGTGGCGAACCCCCGCAGGAGAATGGCGATGCAACGCAAGCATGGCCGAAGCGCCGGCGCCATGCCCCACGGAATTACGGCCCACGTTCTGATTATTCGCAAAACCACCGCAAAACCACTTAATAAGGTCGACTTTACCAATTATTGAATATACGCACCGCTGTGCACGTGATTTTCTATCACTGCGCCACGAATCATCGTTTCGCAGCCAAACCAACGAAACCGCCACGTCACAGAGGATTACCATGAATACCGCATTCGGCCGCACATCCCGCGCAGGCAAAAGCGCATCCCGGCAGAAGGGCTTTTCCCTTATTGAACTCATGGTAGTGGTAGCGATCATCGGGATTCTGGCGATGATTGCCCTGCCGCAGTATCAGCGGTTCTCGGCCAAGGCAAAGCTGGCGGGCGCGCTCGCGGAGGTCGCCGGCGGGAAAGTTGGCGTCGAATCACTCTTGGCTGAGGGCAGCGATATCACAACGCCTGCATCGATTGGCCTGCCCGAATCCAGTTCCCGCTGCGATGCGATTGCGGTAACGACCGATGTCACCAACGGAGCTACGAGCATTGACTGTCAGCTCAAGAGTGACGCCATGTTTGGCAATGGCAGCCTGACCCTGGATCGCGACTCGGAGGGCGTCTGGCTCTGCAGGAGCGACATCTCGGACCAGAGCCTGCTTCCCCAGGGCTGCCAAGCCTGATCACGGGCGCATGCCACTGTGCGGACTACCCAACCTGCCCACAGTCGCATGCGCCTTTCCATTGCGTGCGCCATCCACGATTCAACGTTGATTTCCTGATGTAGGAGCCGATGAAAAAGAAAATATCAAAGGCTGGCTGCGCATCGAATCACGCACACCACCAGCGCGGATTCTCTCTGATCGAACTCATGGTGGTCCTGGCCATCATCATGGTTCTCTCGCTGATCGCAGTCCCGCAATACAAGAAGTTCTCTACCCGGTCCAAGCTGGCGGCGGCCCTGGCCGAATTGGCCAGCGGGAAGGCTGGAGTGGAGGCGTGGCTGGCCGAACGGGGTGATCTCTATGGCTCAGACAACCGCAAGCTGGGACTACCGGAGAGCAGTGAGCGCTGTGAAACCATCGCAACACGTATTCGTGCGGATGGCGGCCTCGAGATCGATTGCCTGCTGCGATTCGACACTGGCTACAACGTGGGGACATGGCGAAACAACCTGGTGCTGATCAGGGACTCGGGCAGCCATGAATGGCGCTGCTGGACTGCCATCCCCTATTACGACCTCCTGCCCAAAGGCTGCGGCCCCGACAATCCGTAGCCTGCATGCACACACTTCAAGCAGTTGACGCTTCGCCGCTCCATTCAGGCAGCGGCGCCCGCGAAAGCCGGTCATCCGCGGCCCCCACCCTCGTCATCGCCGATGCAAATCCCTGGGTCCGACGAGAACTGATACACAGCGCCCTCCCCTACCTGGGCGGCAAAGCCCTCGGCGAAGCACGCTCGCCCGCAGAGGTCCTGAGCCAGATCGCCAGCCCGCGATGCAAGGCACTGATCATCGATCCCTGCATGCCGACTGTAGGCCAGGTTGACGGCATGCCACTGCTGCGCCGCATCTGCTGCCTGCGCAGGGATCTGCTCATCCTCGTCCTGGCCCAGCAACCCTTGCGCGTATTGCAGGACCGCGCCCTGCCGGCGCAGATCGGTCATGTCTATGCCAAGACGGTCAATCCATCGTGGCTGAGCCATTTCGTAAGCCAGGCAGTACGCGGGAGGGCACCCGGCGTTACAGCACCGGCGCAGGATGCAGCCCGGTAACCGGTCCGGAGGCGGTCGCCAACGCCTCGAAGTGCACGGCATCCACGCTGCTGCCCAGCGCCTCCACGCGCACCGTGCTGCGCTGGCCGGTCCGGCGATGGTGGGCGCTGGCCCGGCCAACCGCGGCGTCGAACGCTGCGGCGCCGGTGTTGAATGCTTCGGCCAGGCCCGCAGCGGGGTCCAACAGGGACCACTGCGCGGCACTGCACTTGACGGTAATGACCATGGGAGGCTCCTTGTGGGAAAAGGCGCAGGGCGCTTGCCCTTCTGCTGATGACGTCACCCTAGCCAGCCCATCAGGGTGGTCCCATCAGATAAGTACGAAAAACCCGCGCCAGTGCGTCAGAACCCCGCCCTCGTCACATCCCTGAGCCCGTTTAGCCCGTTCATTTCGTGATCCTTGTCACGGAGTCAGCCTGGCTTCACACTACCGTCATCAACAGGGGCCCCTTCCACATGCGCACCTTCTTCTCACAGCAGCGCTGGACGTTGCTGAAGTTCTATTTCGTGGCCAGCTATCTGATCCTGATCGAAGAGCTGTTCCGCGCCGCCGTGCACTGAACGCTTGCCGCTAGGGTATTTGCGACACAAACTGTCGCTTTAGGCACGGAGCCAGCCCGATGAAAGCGCTATTTCTGATTCCCGCCCTGCTGGTGCTGTCCGCCTGTGCCAGCCCGGACAAGGCGGCGACCGCGCGTGCCGATGCCAGCGCGACGTCGACGGCCATACCCGTGGTAGGTGGTGATCGCGATGCGCATGGCTGCATCGGTTCGGCCGGCTACCAGTGGTGCGAGCACAGCCAGCGCTGCGAGCGTCCCTGGGAGCTGGCACAGGCACAGGGCCTGGCCAACACTGCCGAGGCCATCGACGCGTATTGCGCCACACCCGCCAGCCCGGCGCGCAAGTGAGCACGCTCCGTCATGGCTGAGCTGAGTCCCCTGCCCGACCTCGCCCGTGGCCGGTATCGCCACTTCAAGGGCGGCGAATACGAAGTGATCGACATCGTCCGCAGCAGCGAGACGCTGGAGCCGCTGGTGCTCTACCGCGCACTCTATGGCGAAGGTGGCCTGTGGGTACGCCCCTACCCGATGTTCGTCGAGCAGGTCCCAGGCGAACACGGCCCGCAGGCGCGTTTCGCACGCATCGGCGATTGAGCCGGTCACCACCGACGGCGGCCGATGGCCCCCGTCGGTGACGCGATCCGGCTGCGCTACAATCGTACCGTCCAGTCGGTTTCTTCCCATCATGTCCTCGACCCCTCCCCGCTCGCGCCGCAAGGCGCCCGACAGCGTGCGCCAGTCATTGCTGCAGGCCACCATCACCGTGATCGGCCAGCACGGGCTGGCGGCACTGACCGTGCAGGATGTCGCGCGCGTGGCCGGGGTCAGCAAGGGCGCGTTGTTCCACCATTTCAGCAGCAAGCAGGTGCTGGTCGATGAAGCCATCGCCACACTCATCGCCGACTTCGAAGCGCGGGTGCGCGGCCTGATGGAAGGCAGCCCCCGCCATGGCTGCTTCAGCCGCGCCTACGTACGCGCCAACTTCGATCATCTGCTGCAGCAGGAGCGGGACAACGACATCGGCCTGACCCTGGGCAACATGCTCGAACCCGCCCTGCTTGCCCAGTGGGGCGCATGGCTGCGACGCATGCTGGCTGAATTCCCTGATGAAGCCTCCGATCCGCGCCTGTACGCGGCGCGTTGCGCGGCCGATGGCTATTGGGCTACCGCCTATGGTCGTCCGCTGGACGAAGAAGAGCGCCTCAACGCACTGGCGATGGCCGAGCAGGCCCTCAAGCTGTGCGACCCGCAGTGACCCGGAGCCCACGATGAACCCCTATATCTACCTGGCCGCCGCCATCGTGCTGGAAGTGATTGCCACGTCGCTGCTGAAAGCCTCGGACGGCATGAGCCGGCTGTGGCCGACACTTGGCGCACTGGTCGGCTACGGACTGTGCTTCTACCTGCTGTCAGTCACCATGAAATCGATACCGACCGGCATTGCCTATGCCATCTGGTCCGGCGTCGGCATCGTGCTGATCTCGCTGATCGGCCTGGTGGTGTTCAAGCAGCGCCTGGATGCACCGGCGCTGATCGGCATCGGCCTGATCTGTGCCGGCGTGCTGGTAATCAACCTGTTCTCGCGCAGCAGCGCGCACTGAACACGCTGCGGCGCGACAGCTACTAGCTGACCTTCTTCGCCACGCTCATGCCGATCAGGAACAGCACCACGGCGATGATGATGCCGGCCCAGAACAGGAACTTGGCGATACCCACGGCGGCACCGGCGATGCCGCCGAAGCCCAGCACGCCGGCGATGATGCCGATGATGGCGAAGATGATGGCCCACTTGATCATGTCAGTCCTTCCCCCGCAGGGAATGCAAACGGTGTGATCAGGCTAGGCCGCAGCCGATGCGGCAGTCGTGAACAGGCCGCGTGTGCGGCGTGAATCAGCGCGGCCGGAAGCGCAGCAGAGCCACCGCGAAGGCCAGGAACACGCTTCCCACCAGCCGCTCGAACCAGCGCCGTGCGAATGGCTTTGCGAGCCAACGGCGCAGGCCGTGGCCACCGGCCGCATACATCACGTACCAGAACAGTTCGCAGGCCGCGAAGGTCGCCACCAGCACGCTGTACTGCACGGCCTGGCTGCGCGACGGGTCGACGAACTGCGGCAGGAACGCCGCAGCGAACAACAACAGCTTGGGGTTGCTCAGGCCAACCCACAGGCCGCCACGGAACACCGTCCCTGCGCCATGCACCGGCGCCAGTACGACCTCGCTATCGTTGGTCACCGGCGGTGCCGGCCGGGTGCTGTCACGCCACGCCTTGATGCCCAGCCAGGCCAGGTAGGCCACGCCGAGATAGCGCAGCACCTCGAACAGCATCGGCGAAGAATGCAGCAATGCGCTCAGGCCCGCAGCGGATGCCGCCAGCACCAGCAGCATCGCCAGCAGGCAGCCGGCCATGGCCGGCACGCTGCCACGAAACCCCAGCCCGACGCTGCGACCAAGGATATGCAGCATGTTCGGCCCGGGCGTCCCGCACAGCACGAAGACCGTGGCCAGGAACCACCACCAGGTATGCAGGGCCATGCCGGTTTCCATTTCAGAAGACGGCACCAGCATAGGGCACCCATGCAGGACGCGGCACATACAGCGTGCGGTGGATGCGACGGTTACAGATGCCGGCGCCCGTGCACGGCATCGCCACCGCCATCTGTGCTGCAATGGCCGTCTCTGGCATGGAGCAGTGCATGAAGACCCTCGGCCTGATCGGCGGCATGAGCTGGGAAAGCTCGGCGCAGTACTACCGGCTCATCAACGAGGCGGTGCGGCAGCGCCTCGGTGGCGCGCACTCGGCGCAGCTGCTGCTGTGGTCGGTGGATTTCGCCGGCATCAAGCAGCTGCAGCACGACGGCCACTGGGATGCGCTGGGCAACCACATGCTCGATGCTGCACGACGACTGCAGGCCGGTGGCGCCGAGCTGCTGGTGATCTGCACCAACACCATGCACACGCTGGCCGGCCGGATAGAAGCCGAATGCCCGCTGCCACTGCTGCATATCGCCGACCCGACCGCCACGGCGATCCTCCAGGCCGGCATCCGCAAGGTGGGACTGCTCGGCACCGCCTTCACCATGGAGCAGGCGTTCTACCGCGACCGGCTGCAGGACCGCTTCGGGTTGCAGGTACTGGTTCCGGAGGCCGATGACCGGCGCTGCGTACACGACATCATCTACCAGGAGCTGATCGCCGGCGTGGTCAGCGAGCACTCGCGGCAGGCCTACGCTGGCGTGATCGCGCGCCTGGTCGCGCGCGGTGCCGAAGCGATCATCCTCGGCTGTACCGAGATCATGCTGCTGGTGCGCCCCGAAGACAGTGCGGTGCCGCTGTTCGACACCACCACCCTGCACGCGCTTGCGGCGGTGGACGCGGCGTTGGACTGACCCTGCGCGCGGTCAGCCTTCGCCCTGCACTTCCAGTGCGGTGATCAGCCAGTCGACCACGGCCTGCGAATCACACAGGAAGAAGATGGCATCGCCCGAACGCGCCTCGGTCAGCAGCCGATAGACGGTAATCGCCACCGCTGACTGGTTGGCGATGAACACCTCCGGGCTGCGCGGCCCCTCGCTGTGGCCGGCCACGGCTTGCAGCGCCTTGCGCGCAGCCACAGTGGCAGGCGGGTCCGCGCTGCGGGTCAGTTCCGGCCCGCGCAGGCCCCACGCAATGAACACATGCTTGCCCTTGAACGTGGTGTCCAGGACACGCACCTGCCCGGCCTCTGCGCCAGCCGAGCGATGAATGACGGTACTGCTGATCAACGCAACCCCCTGTGGTCGTCGTGGTCCGCGCATCCTCCTCCACAAGCCGGCTGCACGCCAGTGACGGCAGCCACAGGCTGGGCCGGCAAGCGTGGGAGACATGTAAGAAGGTGTAAGCCGATGCGATCGGATGTGCCGCGATGATAAGGGATGTAAGGCTCTGCATGGGCCCGTGCGCACTACTAAATCCCCACTGAGCCAACGCCGGAACGATCCGTTCCGATGGCCTCGGGCTGGTCCATTCTTGCGGCCCGTTCCCCTGCCGAGGCTTCCCATGACCCATCGCCTGCTGTTGCCGATTGCCATCTCCTCCCTGGCCCTGCTGCTGGCCGCCACCACGGTGGCAGCCCAGGATTACGACAGCGATCACATTCCACCGCTGCGCTGCGAGTCGCAGTTCAACAAGACCCAGCAGTGCCCGATCGAAGGCCGCATGCGCCTGGCCAGGCAGCTGTCGGTCACCCGCTGCGTCGAGGACCAGAACTGGGGCCAGAACCGCCGCATGCTCTGGGTCACCGACGGCTGTCGCGCCGAGTTCGTGGCCGACGGACAGGGACGCGGTCGCTGGCCGGGGCGCGGGCGGGACCGTGACCGGGATGACGATGGCGAGCGCCTGGTCTGCGAGTCCTACGAGCAGAAGGACAAGGAATGCCGCATCCGTGTGCGTCACGAGGTGCGCCTGGTCAAGCAGAAGTCGGTGACACCGTGCGTCGAGGATCGCAACTGGGGTTGGGACCGCCGCGGCGTGTGGGTCAGCGATGGCTGCCGTGCCGAGTTCCGTGTGTATTGACTGCCGACCACACGCTGGCTGTGGCGGATACGCAGACACGGCCGACGTGATCGATAGACTGGGCGCACCCAGCCCAGGAGCCTGCGATGGCACCACCCGATCCCTCCTCGACGATGCTGCATATCCGCGAGGCGATGCTCGCCGACGTTCCCGCGTTGATCGCGCTCGACAGCGTTGCGGTCCATGATCCACAACGCGCACGACAGATCACCGACTGGCAGGCCAGCGGTGGCGTGCACGTGGCCGAACGGGCCGGCCAGCTGGCCGGTTACCTGGTCATCCACCATCACTTCTTCGGCGAAGCTTTCGTCGAGATGCTGATGGTGGCGCGCGAACAACGCAGCCAGGGCGTCGGCGCCGCCCTGCTGCGCCATGCCATCGCGCTGCAGGGGCAAGGCAGGCTGTTCACTTCGACCAATGCTTCCAATACCGGCATGCAACGCCTGCTCGCCGCCTCGGGTTTCATCGACAGCGGCATCGTGCATGGATTGGACGAAGGCGATCCGGAGCTGATCTACCGCTTTGCCGGCAGCTGATCGAGATACGTGGCCACCTTGGCGTCCAGCAGGTCCATCAACAGCGGATCCATGCAGCGATAGTCGTCGGGGATATCCAGGCAATGCAGGCGCTTGTGTTCCAGCAGGCGCGCGTACGCGGCCTGCAGGCGGTGCTGGTGCTTGGCCTCCATCACGAAGATGACATCGGCCCAGCGGATGTCCGCCGGGCCGATGGGGCGTCGTGCGTGCGGGCTGGTGCCGGCCGACAGCGCAGCGAAGCCGGGCCGCCGTCGCCACATGGCTTCGGCGGTCGGGCTGCGCAGCTGGTTGCGGCTGCAGACGAACAGCAGGTTGATCATTCCTGTTCCTGCAGTTGGCGAGGGCTGAGGACCGGATAGGTGAAGCCCAGCTGGCGTGCACGCGCGAGCTTGGCATCGCGCGTATACAGCAGCTTCCAGTTCTTCTCGGGCTTGTAGCTGTAGGCGGTCGTGGCGCGGTCGCCACCACGGTTGCGGGCCTGGCTGCGACGCCAGGCACGGTTTCTTGCAGATTCCATGATGTGTTCTCGTGAGTACCGGGTTCAGCAGCCGCGGTAGTACGAGTGGCGCGCAGCATACACCGCGCGCACAAAAAAGCCCACGCATCGCTGCGCAGGCTTCTTGATTCATCACAGTGGTCGGGACGGCCGGATTCGAACCGACGACCCTCTGCCCCCCAGGCAGATGCGCTACCAGGCTGCGCTACGCCCCGACTGATGCTGCGATGTGCCCGCCAGTGCGGCGGGCCGTGAAGTATAGCGGATTACGATGGAAATGGGATCAGCGGCGCAGCAACTGCAGCACTTCTTCCAGCTCCATGCGCACCTGCTTGATGATCTGGTTGCTCAGCGCCGATTCCTCGCGGGCATCGGGACCATCCAGACGCAGGCGTGCACCACCGATGGTGTAGCCCTGTTCGTACAGCAGGCTGCGGATCTGCCGCACCATCAGCACGTCATGGCGCTGGTAGTAGCGGCGGTTGCCTCGGCGCTTGGCCGGCTCAAGGCTGGGAAACTCGGTTTCCCAGTAGCGCAGGACGTGCGGCTTGACGTCGCACAGCTCGCTGACCTCACCGATGGTGAAGTAGCGCTTGGCCGGGATCGGCGGTAGTTCGCGGTTACTGCCCGGATCCAGCATAAGCTTCCACCCTCTCCTTGAGCTTCTGGCCCGGACGGAAGGTGACCACCGTACGGGCGGAAATCGGAATTTCCTCGCCGGTCTTGGGGTTGCGACCCGGGCGCTGGTTCTTGCGCCGCAGATCGAAGTTACCGAAGCCCGACAGCTTCACCTGACGTCCCTGTTCCAATGCTTCACGCAGCACATCGAAAAACGCGTCGACGAATTCCTTGGCTTCCCGCTTGTTCAGACCGACTTCGTCGAACAGCTTTTCCGCCATCTCCGCCTTGGTCAATGCCATTGCCTGCTACCCCCGAGTGCTGCCCGCTCAGCCGCGGATCCGGGCGTGGTGTTCACGCTCGATGGCAGTGACCGCCTCGGCCACCACCGCATCCACGTCGCGGTCCGTCAGAGTGCGCGACTTGTCCTGCAAAATCAAGCCCATAGCGAGACTCTTGAATCCCGGCTCGACGCCCTGGCCGACGTAACGGTCGAACAGGTTCAGGTCGCGCAGCAGCGGGCCGGCGGCCTGGCGGACGGTGGCCGCCAGATCGGCCCAGGCCACCTGTTCAGGCACCAGGAACGCCAGGTCGCGACGCACCGCCGGGAAGCGCGACAGCTCGCCGGCACGCGGCAGGCGGCGGGCGGTCAGCGGCTCCAGGTCCAGCTCGAAGGCATAGACGTCGGCTTCGATCTCCATCGCCCTGGCCAGGCGCGGGTGGATCTGGCCAATCCAGCCGATCGACACGCCATCGCGGAATACCTCGGCCGAACGTGCCGGGTGGCCGTAGGCACGGGCCGACGGGCGGAACTCCAGTACCGCACCACTGGCAGCCGCCAGCGATTCCAGGTCGCCCTTCAGGTCATGGAAATCGACCTTGCGGGTCGGCAGGCCCCACTGCATCGCCTGCGCATCACCGCAGACCGCCGCGGCCACGCGCGGGGTTTCCAGCGGCGCCGGCTGGCCGTCTCCGGCCTGCTGGGCGAACACGCGGCCGAGCTCGAACAGGCGCACGCGGCCGAGCTGGCGGGCGGCGTTGCGGCCCAACGTGGCGACCAGGCCCGGCAGCAGCGACGGGCGCATCACCGCCAGTTCGGCCGACAGCGGGTTGGCCAACGGCACCAGGCCGTCGCGCAGCTGCCACTGGGTCAACAGCGCGTCGTCGACGAAAGCGAAATTGACGGTTTCCTGCTGGTCACGGGCGATCAGCTGGCGGCGCACGCTCAGCGCGTCCAGCTGGGTCTCGCTCGGCATCGCCACACGCGAGGCACCGCCCGGCAGCGTGGTCGGGATCTGCTCGTACCCGTGGATGCGAGCCAGTTCTTCGATCAGGTCTTCTTCGATGGCGATGTCGAAGCGGCGGCTCGGCGCGACCACCTGCCAGCCGTCGGCGGTGGCGACCACGTCCATGCCCAGCGCGCGCAGGATGCGCTCGACTTCAGCATCCTCGATGGTGATGCCGAGCACGCGGGTGATGCGGGCGCGGCGCAGCACGATGGTTGCCGGCTGCGGCAGATCGGCTTCACGCACGGCCTCGGTAACCGGCGCCGGGGTACCGCCAGCCAGGTCCAGCACCAGGCGGGTGGCGTACTCGATCGCGGTACGCGGCAGCGCCGGATCGACGCCGCGCTCGAAGCGGTGGCCGGCATCGGTGTGCAGGCCCAGCTTGCGGCCACGGCCCATGATCGCGGCCGGCGCAAAGTGCGCAGCTTCCAGGAACACGGCGGTGGTCGCGTCGGTGACACGAGTGTCGAAGCCGCCCATCAGGCCAGCCAGGCCGACCGCACGATCAGCGTCGGTGATCACCAGGAAGCTGTCGTCCAGCGCAGCATCGCGGCCGTCCAGCAGCTTCAGCGTCTCGCCAGCGCGCGAGCGACGCACGGCGATGCTGCCCTGCAGGGTACCCAGGTCGTAGGCATGCATCGGCTGGCCGAGCTCGAGCATCACGTACTGGGTGATGTCGACCAGCAGCGAAACCGGGCGCACACCGCTGCGGCGCAGGCGTTCGGCCATCCACAACGGCGTCTTGGCAGTGGCGTTGACACCTTCGATGACACGGCCCAGGTAACGCGGCGCTTCGGCACCAGCGTCAAGCTGGATGGCGAGCTCACGGCTGCCGACCGCCGGAATGGCCTCGGCGGCGAAATCCAGCACTTCGCTGCGGGTGGCCGCGGCGACGTCGTAGGCGATGCCGCGCAGGCTGAAGCAGTCGGCGCGGTTCGGGGTCAGCTTGATCTCGATGCTGGCATCCGGCAGGCCCAGGTACTCGACCAGGGTCTGGCCGACCGGGGCGTCATCGGGCAGTTCCAGCAGGCCGGAGGCATCGTTGTCCAGGCCCAGCTCCTTGGCCGAGCACAGCATGCCGTTGGACTCGACGCCGCGCAGCTTGGCCGGCTTGATCTTCAGCTCGCCGATCTGCGCACCGACCATCGCCAGCGGTGCGACCAGGCCCGGGCGCGCGTTCGGGGCGCCGCAGACGATCTGCAGCAGTTCGCCCCGCCCTGCATCGACACTGCACACCTGCAGGCGATCCGCTTCCGGATGGCGCACGGCGTCGACGATGCGTGCCACGACCACGTGCTCGAGGCCTTCGCCCAGCGCGGTCACTTCTTCCACTTCCAGGCCGATGGCGGTCAGCACTGCACTCAGTTCATCGCGCGAGGCGCCGGTCGGGACGTGGCTGCGCAGCCAGTTTTCGGAGAATTTCATGGTGTCACCCTGGTGGGCCCGGCGCATGCGCCTGGGCCTGCGAATTTAGAAGCAGTCGAGCAAGCTCGACTCTACGGACCGGCGCTTACGCGAACTGTTTCAGGAACCGCACGTCGTTCTCGAAGAACGCGCGCAGATCATTGACGCCATAGCGCAGCATCGCAAAGCGCTCCACGCCCATGCCGAAGGCGAAGCCGGTGTAGCGCTCCGGATCGATGCCGACGTTGCGCAGCACGTTCGGATGGACCATGCCGCAGCCGAGCACTTCCAGCCAGCGGGTGCTGCCATCGGGCTGCTGCCAGGCGATATCCACTTCCGCACCCGGTTCGACGAACGGGAAGTAGCTGGGGCGGAAGCGCATCTCGAAGTCGCGCTCGAAGAAGGCGCGCACGAACTCGGCCAGCGTGCCCTTCAGGTCGGCGAAGGTCGAATGCTCGTCGACCAGCAGGCCTTCCACCTGATGGAACATCGGCGAATGGGTCTGGTCGCTGTCGCTGCGGTATACCTTGCCGGCAGCGATCATGCGCAGCGGCGGCGCATGGTCGCCCATGTAGCGCACCTGCACACCGGAGGTATGCGTGCGCAGCAGGCGGCCGTCGCCGAAGTAGAAGGTGTCGTGCATGGCGCGCGCCGGGTGGTGCGGCGGGAAGTTCAGCGCCTCGAAGTTGTGCCAGTCGTCCTCGATCTCCGGCCCTTCCGACAGCTCGTAGCCCAGTCGGCCGAAGATGCCGGTGATGCGCTCCAGGGTGCGGGTGATCGGATGCAGGCCGGCGCGGTCGCCGTTGCGACCCGGCAGGGTGATGTCGATGGCTTCGGCGGCCAGGCGCGCATCCAGTGCCGCGTCTTCCAGCAGCGCCTTGCGCTCGCCCAGCGCGCGGGTCAGCGCGTCGCGGGCCTGGTTGATCGCTTCACCGGCGGCCTTGCGCTCGTCGGCCGGCAGGGCGCCGAGCTGCTTGAGCTGCGAGGTGATGCTGCCACTCTTGCCAAGCAGGGCCACGCGCAGCTGTTCCAGCACGTCGGGGCTCTGTGCGGCGGCCACATCGGCCAGCGCCTGGGTGGTGAGGGATTGGATGTCGCTCATGGGGGGCCGGAACTCCAGTCGATCTGCCATCGCGATGCGCGAAGGGCCGACCCCTGTCGCCACCGCCGTCCCCGCGCTGCCGCCATGGCCTCGCCGGGACCCAAAAAAGAATGGGGAAGGACTTGCGCCCTTCCCCATGCATTGCCTTGACCTGACACCGTTCCGAGTGAACGGTTACGGCATCGGGAAGGACTTATGCCGCCAGCGCGCCCTTGGCCTTTTCGGCCAGCGCAGCAAAACCGGCTGCGTCGTGCACGGCGATGTCAGCCAGGACCTTGCGATCCAGGGTGATGCCGGCCTTCAGCAGACCGTTCATGAAGCGGCTGTAGCTCAGGCCGTTGATGCGGGCAGCCGCATTGATACGGGTGATCCACAGCGAACGGAAGTTGCGCTTCTTCTGCTTACGGCCGATGTAGGCGTACTGCTGTGCCTTGATGACCGCCTGCTTGGCGACGCGGAAGACCTTGCGACGGGCGTTGTAATAGCCCTTGGCGAGATCCAGAATCTTCTTGTGGCGGCGACGCGCCTGTACGCCACGCTTAACTCGTGCCATTTTTCAGTTCCTCAGAGGTAAGGGAGCATGCGGTCCAGACGGCCTGCGTCTTCTGCACGGACATGGCCCGTCTGACGCAGATTACGCTTACGCTTGGTCGCTTTCTTCGTGAGGATGTGGCTACGGTTGGCGTGGCCGCACTTGTACTTGCCCGAGGCGGTCTTGCGGAAACGCTTGGCCGCTGCCCGGTTGGTCTTGATCTTGGGCATTGCAATGTCCTTGATGGGATATGACCCTGGTTTCTGACTGATCTGGCGGCGGCCTGGGCCGCTCTTTCCGTCCTGCCATGATCGGCGTACGACCCGTCCTGGGTGGGTCGAGCCGGGCATGATACAGGCAAAACCGCCCTGTCACCAGCCCCTGCAACCCTTTCGCCGGCAATTCACCGGCCTGCTGCAAAAGCAAAGGGACGCCAGCGGCGTCCCCTTACCCTGAACCATTCAGCCAGGCGCCCCGAAAGGCGGCCCGTCAGGCCTCAGGTCTTCTTCTTCGGCGCGATCATCATGACCATCTGACGCCCTTCCAGGCGCGGACGGGATTCAATGACGATGTCCTCGCCCAGATCGGTCTCGATCCGGTTGGCCATTTCGCGACCCAGTTCCTGGTGGCTCATTTCACGGCCACGGAAACGGATGTTGACCTTGATCTTGTCGCCCTCTTCGAGGAACCCGCGCATCTTGCGCAGCTTGATCTGGTAGTCGCCCTCGTCCGTGACCGGACGGAACTTCACTTCCTTGATCTCGACCTGCTTGGTCTTCTTCTTGGCCTCGCTGGCCTTCTTCTGCGCTTCGAACTTGAACTTGCCGAAGTCCATGATCTTGCAGACCGGCGGATCGGCCTGCGGCTGGATTTCGACCAGGTCCAGGCCTTCATCTTCGGCCATGGACAGCGCTTCGTCGCGCGACAACACGCCGATCATTTCTCCGTCACTGCCGATCACGCGGACGCGCGGCACACGGATTTCCTGATTCTTGCGGTTCTGTTTGTTGTCAGGGGTGCTGATATTACGTTCTCCCAAGGGTATCGAACCGGTCCGGGTGCCTGTGCCCCCGGACCGGACCTTTGCTTACGCGCCCTCGGCCTGGAGCCGCTCGATGAAGGCCTGCAGGCTCATGCTGCCCAGGTCTTCGCCAGAACGCGTACGCACCGCCACAGCCCCATTTTCCTTCTCGCGGTCACCAATGACCAGCAGGTAGGGCACGCGCTGCAACGTATGCTCGCGGATTTTATAGCCGATCTTCTCGTTACGCAAATCCGAGCTGACGCGGAAGCCTTGCTCCGCAAGGGTTTTGGTCACGCCCGAGACGTAGTCGGCCTGGGCGTCGGTGATGTTGGCCACCACCACCTGGGTCGGCGCCAGCCAGGCCGGGAACTGGCCGGCATGGTGCTCGATCAGGATGCCCAGGAAGCGCTCCATCGAGCCGACGATGGCGCGGTGCAGCATGACCGGGTGCTTCTTCTGGCTGTTCTCGTCCACGTACTCGGCGCCGAGGCGGCCCGGCATCATGAAGTCGACCTGCATGGTGCCCAGCTGCCAGGTACGGCCGATGGCGTCCTTCAGGTGGTACTCGATCTTCGGGCCGTAGAAGGCGCCCTCGCCCGGCAGCTCCTGCCACTCCACCCCATTGCTGGACAGTGCCGAGCGCAGTGCGCCTTCGGCCTTGTCCCAGGTGGCGTCGTCGCCCAGGCGCGATTCCGGGCGCAGCGCGATCTTGACCTGAATCTCATCGAAGCCGAAGTGCTGGTAGACCGCCAGTGCCTGCTGGTGGAACGCGGTTACTTCCGCCTCGACCTGGTTTTCGGTGCAGAACACATGGCCGTCGTCCTGGGTGAAACCACGCACACGCAGGATGCCGTGCAGCGCGCCGGACGGCTCGTTGCGGTGGCAGGCACCGAACTCACCATAGCGGATCGGCAGGTCGCGGTAGCTGTGCAGGCCCTGGTTGAACACCTGCACGTGGCCCGGGCAGTTCATCGGCTTGAGCGCGTAGGTGCGCTTCTCCGATTCGGTGAAGAACATCGCGTCCTGGTAGTTGTCCCAGTGGCCGGATTTCTGCCACAGGCTCACGTCCAGGATCTGCGGGCAGCGCACTTCGCCGTAGCCGGTCTTGCGGTAGACCTTGCGCATGTACTGCTCGACCACCTGCCACAGCGCCCAGCCCTTGGGGTGCCAGAACACCAGGCCCGGCGCCTCTTCCTGCAGATGGAACAGGTCCTGCTGCTTGCCGATGCGGCGGTGGTCGCGCATTTCAGCTTCTTCGATGCGCTTGATGTACGCCTCGAGCTGCTTCTTGTCGGCCCAGGCGGTGCCGTAGATGCGCTGCAGCTGCTCGTTCTGCGCGTCGCCGCGCCAGTAGGCGCCGGAGATGCGGGTCAGCTTGAAGGCCTTCAGGAAGCGCGTGTTCGGCACGTGCGGGCCACGGCACATGTCCACGTATTCCTGGTGGTAGTACATGCCCATCGCCTGGATGTCGTCGGACATGTCCTCGATCAGGCGCAGCTTGTAGTCCTCGCCACGGGCCTTGAAGATCTCGATCACTTCGGCGCGCGGCGTCACCTTCTTGATGACGTCGTAGTCCTGGGCGATCAGTTCACCCATGCGCTTTTCGATCGCCGCCATGTCGTCCGGGGTGAACGGGCGCTCGGAGTAGATGTCGTAGTAGAAGCCCTCGGCGATCACCGGGCCGATCACCATCTTCACGTCCGGGTACAGTTGCTTGACGGCGTGGCCGACCAGGTGGGCACAGGAGTGGCGGATGATCTCCACGCCCTCCTCGTCCTTGGCGGTGATGATGCGCAGGCTGGCATCGTGATCGATGACGTCGCTGGCATCGACCAGCACGCCATCGACCGAACCGGCGATGGTGGCCTTGGCCAGGCCGGCACCGATCGACTGGGCAACGTCCATGACGCTGACGGGGTTTTCGAACTCGCGGCGGCTGCCGTCGGGAAGGGTAATGTTGATCATCGCATTGGCTTCGTGCGGGGCCCGCGAGGCGGGCTGGAAAGCGTTCCCGGGCCGTTGCCCGGGCAATAAAAAAGCGCCTCGAGGGCGCCTGGAACACAGGGCCTTCGGGGGCAGGTCAACAGTGGGCGGTGGTAGTGCTCATGTCGCACGCTCGGCCGGCGCTGGGCGCGGGCCACCTTGTTCCAGTCAGGGGTTCTGCGATGATCTTAAACCAGCGCACCGGAAAGCCCAAGGGCTACCGTACGGTACGCTGAATGGCCTTCGCTGGCGGCGTGAAAACGCAATGATTACCATGTCCGCGCAGCCCGCCCCGTGCCAGCCTGCCCGCTTCCCCCCAGGACCTCGTGATGCGCCACCCGCTCCGACCGGCTCCCGCCGGCCCCGCCCGTGCCCCGCGTTCGCTGGCCCGCTGCCACGGCGGCCGCCCGCAATGATCACCGTCGGCCTTTCGACCCTTGGCTTCTGCAGCCTGGGCATGCTGGCAGCGATGTTCTCCGCACTGGCCTTCTATGCCGCCTCGCCGCACTGCCGCTGGCCCCGCCTGCGCCGCGCCGGCCGCCTCGGCCACCAGATCGGCCTGGTCGCCGCGGCTGCCGCATTGTGGCTGTGGATGGCCGAACTCGGCTTTGCCGCTGGCCTGGTGGCGATGCTGTGCACCTGGATGCTGGCCGCGATGCTGCTGCCGGCACTGGCCGCCTGGCATCGTCCGGGCACGGAGTCGCCCTGATGTGGCCGCGCGCTTTCGCCGGCATCATCGCGGGCTTCCTGCTTGCGGCCGCCGTTACCGGCCTGCTGGCCTGGCTGCCACCCGGCCCGTGGCAGCGTGCGCTGGTGCCGACCCTGATCGCCTTCATCCCGTTATGGATGCTGTCCGCCCTGTGGGCGTTCAGCTTCCGCAGCGCACTGCGCGCCTGGCTGGTACTGGGTGGCAGCGCCGCGGCCGGCTTCGCCGCGCTCGGGCTGCTGCGCCTGACCGGCGCGGTGCAATGAGAGCTACCCCATGAAGTTCAGTTCGCAGACCCTGCGCACATTCACCACCCTGCACACCTGGGTCGGCCTGGTCGCCGGCTTCGGCCTGTTCGTGGCCTTCTATGCAGGCGCGCTGACCCTGTTCCATCACGACCTGCCGCTGTGGCAGACCCCGGGCGCAGCCACCGCGCTGCCAGCGGGCCTGGACGACGCGCAGTACCTGCTGGAAGACGTGCTGGCGACACACCCGGAAGCCCGCCGCCACGTCGGCATGACCTTCCCTGGCGCCGAGCATCCACAACCACTGGCCTATTGGCAGGCCGATGACGGCAGCTGGCGCTATGCCTGGCCGGGCCAGATCGCCGGCAGCCCGACGCCGCCACAGACCGGGCTGGCCGAACTGGTCAACGAACTGCATTACAGCCTCGGCCTGCCGGTGGCCGGCATCTACGTGATGGGCATCGTCAGCCTGCTGTATGGCATGGCGCTGCTGAGCGGCCTGGTGATCCACCTGCCGAAGCTGTTTGGCGACCTGTTCGCGCTGCGTCCGGGCCGCAACCTTAAGCAGCTGTGGCAGGACGCGCACAACGTGATCGGTGTGCTCAGCCTGCCCTTCCACCTGATGTTCGCAGTGACGGGCGCCCTGCTGTGCCTGGTGTTCGTACAGATGGCCCTGCTCAATCCACTGATCTACGACGGCAAGGCCCTGCAGGCGGTACCGACCGCAATGGACACCGCGCCGGTGCGCGATGCCAGCGGGATTCCGGCGCCACCGGGCAGCCTGCGCGTGCTGCATGCGCGCGCGCTCGAAGTGGCCCGCGCACAGGGCGTGGCGAACTTTGAACCGGCCTACCTGAAGCTGGCCAACGCCGGCGATGCCAACGCCACCATCGAAATCACCGGTGAAGCCAGCGGCACGCTGGGGCCGCTCGGCGCGGTGGCGCTGGACGTGGCCACAGGCAACCTGCTGGCCTCCCAGCTGCCGGGCCAGCGCGATGCCAACCACGCCACGCTCAGCGCGGCCTACGCATTGCACTTTGGCGAGTTCGGCAACGGCGTGGTGGTCTGGCTGTACTTCCTGCTAGGCCTCGGCGGTGCATTCCTGTTCTACTCCGGCAACCTGTTGTGGATCGAGTCGCGGCGCAAGCGTCGCCAGCCGCAGCAGCCACGCGCCGGTGTGAACATGGCGCGGGCCACGGTCGGCGTGTGCATCGGCCTGTGCGTGGCGATCTCGGTCGCGTTCGTCACCGCGCTGGTGCTGGAGCGGCTGGCACCGTCGGCAGTCGACCACGGCATCCGATGGGCGTGCTTCGGCAGCTGGGGCGCTTGTGCGCTGTGGGCTGCGCTGCGTCGCCCTGCACAGGCCGCACGCGAACTGCTGTGGGCCGCAGCGATCAGCACTGCGCTGGTGCCGGTCCTGCACGGCGCACTCAATGGTGACTGGCTATGGCGCGCCGCCGCGCGTGGTCACTGGCCGCTGTTCTGGGTCGATGCCATCGCGCTGGCCATGGCCTTCGGCTTCGCTCGCCTGGCCGTCGCCAGCCAGCGTCGCGCCCGCAGCGGCGACCCCAACAGTGTCTGGGCCAACTGAGTCTTCGCCGGGCATCGCCCGGCGCTACCGCTGCGGGTGTTCTTCGCCCGGGTAACGACTCACTTCGATCAGGTTGCCATCCGGGTCGCGGAAGTACACCGATTCGATCGGCCCCAGCGCACCGGTGCGTGCCACCGGCCCCTCCTCCACCGCAATGGCCTGCGCCTGCAGGTGCGCCAGCACATCGACCGTTGCTGTTCGCGTGACCAGGCACAGGTCGGCACTGCCCGGCGTGGGTCGCAGCGCATGCGGCTGCAGTGGCGCGCTGGCCGGATGCAGATTGATTTTCTGCTGGCCGAACTGCAGCGCGGTACGGCCCGCGCCGAAGCGCACGACCTGCATGCCGAGCACGCGCTGGTAGAAATCACAGCTGCGTTCGATGTCGGCGACGGTGAGGACCAGGTGGTCCAGGCGTTCGAGATGGATCATGCCCGCAGCGTAACGTTGCGGGCATGGACATGCTGTGCGGCGTTCGGCCGATGGCGTTGCGGCATTGCGCCGGACATCGCCTGATGCCGCTCAATCGCCGATGCGTGCCTTCTGCCAGGGGCCCAGCATGGCGTTGAGCAGGCTGGCCTGTTCGTCGTCGCCGGTCAGCTCCCACATGAACACCCCGGCCAGGCCCTGCTCGCGGGCGAACTGGGCACGCAGGCCGATCGAGCGCGGGTCTTCATAGCTGATGAAGATTTTCTGCCCGGCGTTGTACAGCCACGGGCTCTGCGCCTGCGGCTGCCAGTGCTTGGTCCAACCCGGCTGGTCGAGATAGCGCGCCTTGATCACCCGCCAGTCGCCGGCGTCGGCCGGTGCGCTGTAGGACTGGTACAGGCCATCCGCTGCATCGCCGGTGACCTTGAAGCCGCGTCCGTAGAACGGCACGCCCAGCACCAGCTTGTCGGCCGGCACGCCATGCTCGCGGTAGTACTGCACGGCGCCGGCCACGTTGTTCCAGCGCCGCAGCTCCGGCGCCAGCGGATCGGCCGGCACTTCCTGCAGGGGCGCATTGAAGGTCGACACCGAAGAGAAACCGGTGCCCATGTCGTAGCTCATCAGGTTGATGAAATCGAATACCTTGGCCAGCGCCAGCAGGTCGTAGCTCGCCGCCGGATCATAGGGACCGTCGGTCTGCAGGCGACCGGCGGCCAGTGCGGCGGTCAACAGCATCGGCTGCCCCGCCTTGCGGCCATGCGCATCAAGGGCCACGCGGAACGCCTGCGCGAGCCGGGTCAGATTGGCGCGGTCCTGCGGGCGGTGTGCCAGCTCCTTCGGTCCGCCACTGACCGGGAACTCCCAGTCGATGTCCACGCCATCGAAACTGCCAGCATGACGATCGAAGAACAGCGCCATGCATGAGTCGACCAGGCGCTTGCGGCTGCCCTCGGTCAGCGCTGCATCGGAGAATCCACCTGCGCCCCAGCCACCGATCGAAATCAACGTGCGCAGATGCGGGTGCGCCTTCTTCAGCTCGGCCAGCGCCGCGAAGTTCTTCGGCGCTTCCGCACCGATCGTGCAGCGCCCGTCCTCGATGGTGGAGAACGCGTAGAACAGGTGGGTGAGGCGCTCGGCCGGAATGCTCGACACCGGGTAGCGCTCGGCCGAACCACCGGGGTAGTAGGCACCGAAGATCGGCGGCTGCGCGGGTGCCGCATGCACGGCTATGGGCAAGGCACCGGCAATCAGCACGGCAAGGGCAACCACAGTCTGGCGGAACATGGGATCTCCCGGTTCGAAGGCGCAGCCACGTTAGCAAACGGATGGGGCTGTGGGACGGTTGTCGTGGCATGTCGTCCAGTGGACAAGTGCATCCCGCCGGATGACGACAACGCGCCAGTCATGCAACGACCCTCATGCACTGCAGCAGGACACACGCCGACGCTGCGTTCGCGGGCTCGCGCATCGGCTAAGGTAGCCGCGGACCTTCAACCGCGCATGGACATGAGCACCGACCACGACAGCCTCGACGACGGCGACCTGCTGGACGACGAAACCCTCGACGAATGCCAGGCCCTGGAGGCACGCGCCTACGCCGCCTTCCGAGAGGGCGACCTGCAGCAGGCGGTGGCGCTGTTCGGCGAGCTGATCGCACTCGCCCCCGAAGTGCCGTACCTGCATTACATGCGCGGATTGGCGCACAAGTACCTGCGCGACTGGGCTGCCTCACTGCAGGACAACCTGCAATCGGAGCAGCTGCGTGGGGAATTCGATGTCGCCACTGCCTGGAATGCCGGCATCGCCGCCACCGGCATGGCGGACTGGGCCGAAGCACGACGCCAGTGGACCCGCTGTGGCATCACCCTGCCCGAAGGCGAGGGCCCGATCGAGGGCCACTTCGGCGTGGCCTGCGTGCGCCTGGCACCGTGGTCGGATGCCGAAGTGGTGTATATGAGCCGCATTGATCCGGTGCGTGCACGCATCGACAACGTACCGCTGCCCGAAAGCGGCTTCCGCTTCGGCGACATCGTGCTGCACGACGGCGCCTCGACCGGCCGCCGTACGTACAGCGAACACGAGGTGCCGGTGTTCAATGCAATGCAGCACCTGCAGGCATCGGACATGGCGACCTTCACCGTGTTCGTGCAGTGCGATTCGGCCGATGACATCGCTGCGCTGGAGGCAATCACCCTGCCCGGCATCGGCATGGTCGAGGACTGGACGGCTACCGTGCGCCGGCTGTGCCGCCGCTGCAGCTACGGCACGCCGCACCAGCATGGTGATGAGGCGCCAGATGAAGACCAATGGAGACGCGAACGTGACCTCGGCGTGGCCGCACAGGGCCGGGCTGCGGTGGAAAAGCTCATGGCGGTGTGGGTCGCTGCAGCCCCCGGCCGGGTGCTGGAGGCCATCGAACAGCGCGAGCACCCGATGAGCGACCCGGAGCCAGGCCAGGTCTGGTGGCTGGGGGAGGACGAAGAAGACGCGTAAGTGCAAGGACCAACGGTCCTCATCCACAGGATTCCAGGCAAAGAAAAAGCGGGCCGAAGCCCGCTTTTTCATTTCAGCGATTCCAGAAGCGTGTCAACCAAGGTTGACACCTACCGTAATCGACCGGAGGTCGATTATTCGGCGCTGGCGGCTTCGCCTTCTTCAACGGCCTTCATCGACAGGCGGATACGGCCCTGCTTGTCGACTTCCAGCACCTTGACCTTGACCACATCGCCTTCCTTCAGCACGTCGCCGACCTTCTCGACGCGATCGCTGGAGATCTGCGACACGTGGACCAGACCGTCCTTGCCCGGCAGGATCGTGACGAACGCACCGAAGTCCATGATCTTGGCGACCTTGCCTTCGTAGATGCGGCCCGGCTCGACGTCCGAGGTGATCTGCTCGATGCGGGCCTTGGCAGCCTGGGCAGCGATGGCATTGACCGAAGCGATGACGATGGTGCCGTCATCCTGGATATCGATCTGGGTGCCGGTTTCCTTGGTGATGGCCTGGATGGTCGAACCACCCTTGCCGATCACTTCGCGGATCTTGTCCGGGTGGATCTTGATGGTCAGCAGGCGCGGCGCGTAGTCCGACAGCTCTTCACGCGGAGCGGTCAGGCCGTGGGCCATCTCGCCCAGGATGTGCAGACGGCCAGCCTTGGCCTGCTGCAGAGCCTGCTTCATGATCTCTTCGGTGATGCCTTCGATCTTGATGTCCATCTGCAGGGCGGAAATGCCCTCAGCGGTACCAGCCACCTTGAAGTCCATGTCGCCCAGGTGATCTTCGTCACCCAGGATGTCGGACAGGACGACGAAGCGCTCGCCTTCCTTGACCAGGCCCATGGCGATACCGGCCACCGGCGCCTTCACCGGCACGCCGGCGTCCATCAGGGCCAGCGACGAGCCGCAGACCGATGCCATCGACGAGGAACCGTTCGACTCGGTGATTTCCGAGACGACGCGGATGGTGTACGGGAAGGATTCCAGCGACGGCATGACAGCCAGCACGCCGCGCTTGGCCAGGCGACCGTGGCCGATTTCGCGGCGCTTCGGGCCCATCATGCGGCCGCACTCACCCACCGAGAACGGAGGGAAGTTGTAGTGGAACAGGAAGTTTTCCTTGTACTCACCGGCAACGGCATCGATGACCTGGCCATCACGGGCAGTGCCCAGGGTGATGGTCACGATGGCCTGGGTTTCGCCACGGGTGAACAGCGAGGAACCGTGGGTACGCGGCAGCACGCCGGTCTTCACGGCGATCGGGCGGACGGTGTCCAGCGCACGGCCATCGATACGGACCTTGGTGTCCAGCACCGAGTCACGCATGGTGCGGTATTCCAGCTCGCCGAATTCCTTCGACAGCTCAGCCGGGTTCCAGCCTTCAGCGGCCACGCGGCCAGCCAGGGTTTCGACCACGTCCTTCTTGATCGCCGAGATGGCGTCACGGCGCTGCAGCTTGTCACGCACCTGGAAGGCTTCGCCCAGGCGCGGGCCGATGGCTTCCTTCAGGGCGGAGATCAGCACGTCGTTCTTGGCCGGGGCTTCCCAGGTCGACGGCTTGGTGCCGGCTTCGACGGTCAGCTCGTTGATCGCGTTGATGACCTTCTGCATTTCGCGGTGACCGAAGGTCACGGCGCCCAGCATCACTTCTTCGGACAGCAGCGCGGCTTCGGATTCAACCATCAGCACGGCGTTGGAGGTACCGGCGACGACCAGTTCCAGCTGCGAGTCAGCCAGTTCGCTGACGGTCGGGTTCAGGATGTACTCGCCGTTCTTGTAGCCGACCTTGGCAGCGCCGATCGGGCCCATGAACGGGGTGCCGGCCAGGGACAGGGCGGCCGAGGCACCGATCAGGGCAGCGATGTCGCCGTCCACGTCCGGGTTCAGCGACATGACCGTGGCGATGATCTGCACTTCGTTCTTGTAGTCTTCCGGGAACAGCGGACGGATCGGACGGTCGATCAGACGCGAGATCAGGGTTTCCTTCTCGGTCGCACGGCCTTCACGCTTGAAGAAACCACCCGGGATGCGGCCGCCGGCGTAGAACTTTTCCTGATAATCGACGGTCAGCGGGAAGAAGTCCTGGCCTTCGCGCGCGCTCTTGGCGGCGACGGCGGTGACCAGCAGTACGGTGTCGTCCATCTTGACGATGACGGCACCGCTGGCCTGACGGGCGACTTCGCCGGTCTCAAGCGTGACGGTGTGCTTGCCGTACTGGAAGGTTTTGGTGATTTTTGCCACGGAGGGTGTCCTTGGGGATGCTGTCTGCGAATTTGGACCGTCGGCGACCCTTGCCGCCAGCGGGTGGCCGGATCGTTCCGGCCTGAATCGGGGATTGCGGTGCTACAAAACAAAACCGCGGCGCATCGCTGCGCCGCGGGGGATTCGTTGCTTAGCGACGCAGGCCAAGCTTCTCGATCAGGGCCTTGTAACGCTCGACGTCCTTCTTCTTCAGGTAGTCGAGCAGGCTGCGACGGCGGTTGACCATCTGCAGCAGGCCGCGGCGGCTGTGGTGATCCTTCTTGTGGGTCTTGAAGTGGCCGGTCAGCAGTTCGATGCGGGCGGTCAGCAGTGCAACCTGGACTTCCGGGGAGCCGGTGTCAGCCGAGCTGCGCTTGTTGTCTTCAATGACCTTCTGGGTGTCGATCGACATTTTCTTTTTTCTCTGTGATGCGTGGCCGGCAGGAACGCGCTTCGCGCACCGCCAGGCTCGCCGTGGACTACGAGGATGAAACCTGCGCGAGGCAGGTTGCCGGAAAACGGCCGCGAAATTGTAACGGCCAGGGGCTTCCGGGACAAGGACCGGGGCTGAACCACCCTGCCCCGGTCAGAGGTTGAAACGGCGTTGCGGGGCCAGCAGGCCACTGTCGTCGACCTGGCCCAGGCCCTGGACAGCATCGTCCGGACCGAACACGGCCACCAGGCCATGCGGCCAGGACGCGCCACGCTGGCGCTGACCCACGCAGAAGCGGTGGATCTGCTCGGCATCGAGGTCGACCCGCGGGTATTCAGCCAGGCCGGCTGCCAGCGGCAGCAGCAGCGCGTCCATGCCCGCCTCGTCGCCCGCCTCGACCATCGCCCGCAACTGGTCCAGGGTGACCATCGCCGGCTCGCGGAACGGCTCGACCCACAGCCGGCGCAGGGCGCTGATGTGGGCGCCACAGCCCAGGCTTTCGCCGAGATCGCGGGCCAGGCTGCGGATATAGGTGCCGGAGCCACAGGTCACGCGCAGCCGCAGCCGTTCCGGCTGCTGCTCCAGCACCTCGATGGCCTGCACCTGGACCTCGCGCTCGGGCGCTTCGATGGCATCACCGCGGCGCGCCTTCACATACAGCGGTTCACCGCCCTGCTTCAGCGCCGAATAGATCGGGGCACGCTGGCGGATGTTGCCGGTCAGTGGCGCCAGCGCAGCCTGCAGGGCTTCGGCGCTGATCGCCGGCACCGGGCGCTGCAGCAGCACCTGGCCTTCGGCATCATCGGTATCCGTGGTCTGGCCAAGCACGATCTCGGCGTCGTAGGCCTTGGCCGAACCCAACAGCAGGCCGGCGATCTTGGTCGCCTCGCCGAAGCACAGCGGCAGCAGACCGGTGGCCAACGGGTCGAGGCTGCCAGTGTGGCCACCCTTCTCGGCACGGAACAGGCGGCGTGCCACCTGCAGGGCGGAGTTGGAGCTCATGCCGGTCGACTTGTCGAGCAGCAGGATGCCATCCAGACGGCGGAACTGAATTCGGGTCATGACAGGAAAGTGTTGAGCCGAGCCGTGCTCGGCTGCCGCAGCGCGGTCTGTATCAGACATCGCGCAGCCGGAATGCAACAACGCCGGGCATGCCCGGCGTCGCGCGGTTATTCTTCGTCGCTCTCGCGACGCTTCTCGGCGGCCAGCGTATCGGGCAGGTCGCGCAGGATGTTGTCGATGTGCTCACCACGGTCGACCGAGTCGTCGTAGTGGAAATGCAGCTCCGGCACGTGGCGCAGCTTCATCGCACGGGCCAGGTCCATGCGCAGGCGGTAGCCCAGCTCCTTCAGGCCGGCCACGGCTTCAGCCGAACGTTCCGGCATCAGCGCGGTGACGAACACCTTGGCATGGGCCATGTCGCGGGTGATTTCCACGTCGGACACGCTCACCGAGGGCAACCCGTGCTCGCGCACGGCGTTGTGCACCAGGGTGCCGAGTTCACGGCGCAGCTGGGCGGAGACACGGTCGGTTCGATGGAAAGTCTTGGGCACGCGTCAGGCTCGTATGGGTTGCGTTGTTGCAGTTTACGGGATGAAACAGGACCGGCCCGTGAGGGCCGGTCCAGTGCAGCATTACAGGGTGCGCGGCACTTCGATACGCTCGAAGCACTCGATCTGGTCACCCGGCTTGACGTCGTTGTAGGCCTTCACCGCGATACCGCATTCGGTACCGTTGCGGACTTCCTCGACGTTCTCCTTGAAGCGACGCAGCGATTCCAGCTCACCCTCGAAGATCACCACGCTGTCGCGCAGCACGCGGATCGGCTTGTTGCGCTTGACCACGCCCTCGATGACCATCGAACCGGCGACGGCGCCCAGCTTGGAGCTGCGGAAGACGTCGCGGACCTCGGCGATACCGATGATCTCTTCGCGGATCTCCACGCCCAGCAGACCGGAAGCCACCTGCTTCACCTGATCGATCACGTCATAGATGATCGAGAAGTAACGCAGGTCGACGCCGTTGGATTCAATGATGCGACGGGCCGAAGCATCCGCACGCACGTTGAAGCCGATGACGGTGGCCTTCGAAGCGGCCGCCGAGTTGGCGTCCGATTCGGTGATGCCGCCCACGCCGGAGTGGATCACGTTGATGCGGATGTCTTCGTTGGACAGCGCGACCAGTGCCTGGCTCAGGGCCTGCACCGAACCCTGCACGTCGGCCTTGATGACCAGGTTGAGGACCTGCTGGCCCTCGCCCTTGCCCAGGGTCGCCATGATGTCTTCCATGCGGCTGCCAGCGGTGGCGACCAGGCGCGATTCACGACGCTTGGTCTCGCGCTGCTGGGCAACGTCCTTGGCCAGGCGCTCGTCCTCGACCACCACGAAGTCGTCACCGGCTTCCGGCACACCGGACAGGCCCAGGACCTGCACCGGGATCGACGGGCCGGCGAACTCCGGCTGCTTGCCGGTTTCGTCGAACAGCGCACGCACGCGGCCGTACTGGATGCCGCACACCAGGTAGTCGCCCTTCTTCAGGCGGCCCTGCTGCACCAGCACGGTAGCGACCGGGCCGCGGCCCTTGTCCAGCGACGATTCGATCACCACGCCCGAGGCGCGGCCTTCGTCAACGGCCTTCAGTTCCAGCAGTTCGGCCTGCACCGACACCGCGTCCAGCAGGTCGTCGATGCCCAGGCCGGTCTTGGCCGAGATCTCCACCATCTGGATGTCACCACCGAAGTCTTCGGCCACGACCTGCTCGGAGAGCAGCTCGTTCTTGACCCGCATCGGGTCGGCGCCGGACTTGTCGATCTTGTTGATCGCCACGATCAGCGGCACACCCGCCGAACGGGCGTGCTGGATCGCTTCCTTGGTCTGCGGCATGACGCCGTCGTCGGCAGCCACCACCAGCACCACGATGTCGGTCAGCTTGGCACCGCGGGCACGCATCGAGGTGAACGCGGCGTGGCCCGGGGTATCCAGGAAGCTGATGACGCCCTTGGGCGTCTCGACGTGGTAGGCACCGATGTGCTGGGTAATGCCGCCGGCTTCGCCGTGGGCGACCTTGGTGCGGCGGATGTAATCCAGCAGCGAGGTCTTGCCGTGGTCGACGTGACCCATGATGGTGACCACCGGCGGGCGCTGCACGGCTTCGCCCTGGTTTTCACCGGTCGAGGCCAGCAGTGCGTCTTCGGCGTCGTTGTCGTTGGCACGGATCGCCTTGTGGCCGAGTTCTTCGGTCACCAGCGCAGCGGTGTCGTGGTCGATGGACTGGGTGATGGTCGCCATCACGCCCATCTTGAACAGCGCCTTCACCACCTCGCCGCCCTTCAGCGCGAGCTTCTGCGCCAGGTCGGCCACGGTGATGGTCTCGCCGATCGCCACTTCACGCACGACCGGTGCGGTCGGACGCTCGAAGGCGTGCGGACCGGCGTTGTTGCCACCACGCGACATGTCGCGACGGCCACCGCTCTGGTTGCGGCCACCCGGACGACCACGGTTGTTGCTGTTGTTGCTGTTGCCACGACGCGCACGGTCGGCAGCCGACAGATGCATCTGGCCGGCGAAACGGTCGCCCGGGCCACGCTCGTTGCGCGGCGCGCTGCGGTTGTTGCGGTCGTCGCTGCGCGGCGGCGGCGGCGGAGCACCACGCGGCGCAGCCGGGGCGGCAGCCGGGGCGCGCGGCGGGCGCGGCGCGGTTTCGTCGATCGGAGCGCGCACCTTGGGCTTGCTGGCAGCCAGCGCCTCGGCAGCCTTGGCAGCAGCCGCAGCTTCCTCGGCCGCCTTCTTCTCGGCTTCAGCACGCTCCTTGGCGGCAACCTCTTCCTCACGGGCACGGACGATGGCCTCGTCGCGCAGCCGATCCTTCTCGGCCAGGGCCTGCTGTTCGGCAAGGTTGCGGGCACGCGACTCTTCCAGCTTGCGCAGGATGTCGGCGCGCTCTTCGTCCGGAGTCATGGCGCGAGCACCATCCTTGACGTAGGTACGCTTCTGGCGCACCTCGACATTCACGGTCGTCTTGCTACGACCGGAATTGACCGTCACTTCCTGCTGCTTCCGGCGGTTGAGCGTGATCTTCTTTGCAGACTGATCGGTCTCTTCCGGGGCCTGCTCGGGCTTGCCGTGCGAACGACGAAGGAAGCCCAGGAGCTTTACCTTCTCGGAGCTGGTCACGACCTGGTCGGGACCGCTGAACTTCATGCCGGCACCGGCCAGCTGTTCCAGCAGTTTTTCGACCGGCGTGTTGACCAGTTCGGCAAGCTTGCGGATGGTGGTTTGCTGCGACATTCGGATCCTATGATCTTGTGGGCGCCCCCCCGCATGTGGAGGTGGCGCGGATTCTACGCCCTGAGCGGCTCAGGGCCCTGTTCATTGCCGGCTCATTCGCCGCGTTCCAGTCGGGCGATCTCCTCGGCACGGGCGGCCAGGATCAGCGCAGCGGCGCGCGCCTGATCCAGTCCTTCGATGCCGAAGTCCATGACCTCGTCGGCGGCCAGGTCGGACAGGTCCTCACTGGTACGCACGCCGTGGCCGGCCAGCGCATATGCGGTGGCTTCGTCCATGCCCTTCAGGGACAGCAGGTCCTGCGCCGGCTGGCCGTCTTCAAGGCCTTCCTCGACTGCCAGGGCCTCATTGAGCAGCGCATCGCGGGCACGAGCGCGCAGCTCTTCGACGATGTCCTCGTCGAAACCTTCCACGGCCAGCAGTTCGCCGACCGGGACATATGCGATTTCCTCGACGGTGCCGAAGCCTTCGCTGACCAGGATGCCGGCGATCTCTTCGTCCACTTCCAGCTTGTCCATGAACAGCTGGCGGGCCGAAGCCTGCTCGGCCTCCGACTTGGCGGTGACCTGGTCCTGGGTCATCACGTTGAGCTGCCAGCCGGTCAGGCGGCTGGCCAGGCGCACGTTCTGGCCACCCTTGCCGATCGCCTGGGCCAGGCGGTCTTCGGCGACGGCCAGGTCCATCGAGTGCTTGTCTTCATCGACGATGATCGACTGCACTTCGGCCGGCGCCATCGCGTTGATGACGAAGTTGGCCGGGTTGTCATTCCACAGCACGATGTCCACGCGCTCGCCATTGAGCTCGTTGGACACGGCCTGCACGCGCGAACCGCGCATGCCGATGCAGGCACCGATCGGATCGGTGCGCTGGTCGTGGGCCAGCACGGCGATCTTGGCGCGGTCGCCCGGATCGCGGGCGCAGGCCTTGATTTCCACCAGGCCCTGGCCGACTTCCGGCACTTCCAGCTTGAACAGCTCGATCATGAATTCCGGGGCGGCACGGCTGATGAACAGCTGCGGGCCACGCGGCTCCGAGCGCACTTCGGCCAGGTAGCCGCGCACGCGGTCACCGGCGCGCAGCACGTCGCGCGGAATGCCCTTGTCCTTCGGAATGAAGCCTTCGGCGTTGCCACCGAGGTCGACATAGATGTTGCCGCGCTCGGCGCGCTTGACCACGCCGGTGATCAACTCACCCACGCGATCCTTCCACGCATCCACGACCTGCTGGCGCTCGGCTTCGCGCACGCGCTGGACGATGACCTGCTTGGCGGCCTGGGCAGCGATGCGGCCGAAATCCGGGTTCTCGATCTGCTCTTCGATGTAGTCGCCGACGTCCACGCCCTCGGCTTCATCGACGGCGTCCATCAGGCGGATCTGACGGTCCGGCGATTCCATGACCACGTCATCGGCCACCACTTCCCAGCGGCGGAAGGTTTCGTAGCTGCCATCCTTGTGGTCGATGACCACGCGGGTCAGCACTTCCTCGTCGGGATAGCGCTTCTTCGCTGCCGAGGCCAGGGCGGCCTCGATGGCATCGAAGATCACTTCACGCGGCACGCCCTTCTCGTTGGCGACTGCGTCGACTACCAGCAACAGTTCCTTGCTCATTGGCTCACTCCGCGCGCGGCTTCTTTGCCGCCGGCTCGTTGGAAGAAGAATTCTTGTTCGGCTTCGGACGCTTCGGTGCCGGACCGGTCGGCTTGCTCGGGGCCAGCCCCAGCGCCACCCAGTCGGGCATGATCCGTGCCTTGTCGATGTTGTCGGCCGACACGACCACTTCCGCCTTGTCGACGATGAAGGTGATGGTGTCTGCGGCCTCGTCGGTCGCCTCGATGCGGCCCTGCAGGCGACGACGATTGTCCTGCGGCAGCTTCAGCGTGACCTTGGCCATTTCGCCGAGGTGACGGCCGAACTGCTCCAGGTTGAACAGCGGACGGTCGACGCCCGGCGAAGACACTTCCAGCGTGTAATTGCCGCTGATCGGGTCTTCGACGTCCATCTGCGCCGACACTTCACGGCTGACGCGTTCGCAGTCGTCGACATTGATGATGCGCTCGGGCTGTTCAGCCAGCGGCACGTCGATGTAAAGGCGCAGGGTCGCACCGCCGGGGGCCGGCAGATACTCAACGCCCAGCAGCTCCAGGCCCAGCGACACAACGGTCGGGGCGAGCAGATTCGCGATGTCGGTTGCCTTGTCGCTCACAGCCTGCCTTGATCTCTATGGTTGGGTGCCGGCCTTGGCCGGCGTGGAAACATGACGCCCCGGAAACGACAAAGGGCCCGTTGGGCCCCTTTTCCGGAAAGACTCCGGTGACTGGATTCCGGTTGCAACCTGCATTGCCTGCCGGTTGCGGCCCTCCTTCCGGGTCCGGACTCCCGCTGGGAGGCCGCCTTCAGGGGTACTGCTAGGCCGCTGATGATAGCGACTGCACCGCGCTGGTGCAAGGTGCGGACCCGGGGTCAGATCCCTTTTCCACGGGAAAAGGGATCTGACCCCAATCACTCGGAAACGACGCAGACCCCAAAGAAAAACGCCTTCGAAGCAGGACTTCGAAGGCGATTTCTTTACTTGGTAGCGGGGGCAGGATTTGAACCTGCGACCTTCGGGTTATGAGCCCGACGAGCTGCCAGACTGCTCCACCCCGCATCAGAAGCGGAATTATGAGTGAATGCTTCAAAACATGCAAGCCTTCCCTCATTCATCAAACCGGTTGGCGCCGATATGAAGTTGGTAGCGGGGGCAGGATTTGAACCTGCGACCTTCGGGTTATGAGCCCGACGAGCTGCCAGACTGCTCCACCCCGCACCGGAAGTGTTTGAACTGCTGCCCTGCTCTTTCGAGGAGGGCTACCGCAACGATGTTCTGGCTGAACCGCTGCAGTGACAACTCAGGCTGCGCATATTACACGAATCGCGCAGCTTTGTGTCAACTTTTATGCAAGATGCGCAAATGCCTGCTGGCACCAGACCATGATCGGGTTCCAGGCCAGGCCCAGGGCCAGCAGTGCCAGCGCGTTCACGCCCAGCACCACGCCCAGCACGCGGTCGTTGCTGCGCGGCATGGCCTCGCCCACCGGCTCATCGAAGTACATGACCTTGATGACACGCAGGTAGTAGAAGCAGCCGACCACGGCGCACAGCACGCCGAGGATGGCCAGCCACAGCAGGCCGCCGTTGACGGCCGCGCCCAGCACCGCCAGCTTGGTCCAGAAGCCCAGGAACGGCGGGATGCCGGCCAGCGACGCCATGATGCACAGCACCAGGCCGGCCATCCACGGGTTGCGGGCATTCAGGCCCTTGAAGTCTTCGATGTTCTCGGCTTCGAAGCCGGCACGCGACAGCGCGATGATCGCACCGAAGGCGGCGGTCGACATGATGGCGTAGGCCAGTGCGTAGAACAGTGCGGCGGCATAGCCCTGCGAACCGCCACCGGCGATGCCCATCAGCAGGAAGCCGATGTGCGAGACGGTGGAGAACGCCAGCATGCGCTTGAGGTTGCTCTGCGCGATGGCCATCAGGTTGCCGATGACCAGCGAGACCGCGGCCAGGCCGGCGATCAGCAGCTGCAGTTCGGTCGACAGCGGGCCCACGCCCATTTCCAGCAGGCGGTACGCCATGCCAAAGGCGGCCAGCTTCGGCGCCGAGCTGATGAACAGTGCGATCGGTGCCGGGGCACCCTGGTACACGTCCGGCAGCCACATGTGGAACGGCGCGGCACCCAGCTTGAAGGCGACACCGGCGATCATGAACACCGCACCGGTGATCAGCAGCACGCGCTCTTCAGAGTGCGGGATGGCCTCGCGGATGACGTCCAGGTGCAGGCTGCCGGTGGCGCCGTAGATCAGCGACATGCCGTACAGCAGCAGGCCCGAGGCCAGCGAACCGAGCACGATGTACTTCATCGCCGCTTCCGAGGCCAGGCCGTTCTCGCGGTTGCTGGCGACCAGGGCGTAGGAGCACAGCGCCAGCAGTTCCAGGCCCAGGTAGACCATCAGCAGGCTGCCGGCCGAGACCAGGATCATCATGCCGGCGGTGCCGAACAGGATCAGCACCGGGATCTCGCCCTGGAACAGGTTGCGGTCACGCAGGTAGCGCCAGCCGTAGACCAGGGTCAGGCCGCTGAGGAGCACGATCCCGGTCTTCATCACGTCCGCGGCGGTATCGCGCACGAACATGCCATGGAAGACCTCCCCCTGCCCGCCCACGCCGGTGGCCAGCATGAACAGCACCACGGCCAGCGCAGCGAGCGAGAACAGGTGGGTGACGATCTTGTTCCGGTTGCTGACGAACAGGTCGAGGATCATCAGGGCGAAGGCGCTGCCGATCAGCACCAGCTCGGGAGCGAGCGGTGGCAGGTCAGCGGCGGTCAATGGCAGCAGCGGCGAGGTGGTCATCATCAAATCCTGGAATTACAGCAGCTTGCTGGATGCGATCTGCATCGCCAGCTTCGCGATCGAGGGCTCCATCAGGTCGGTCAGCGGCTTGGGATAGATGCCCAGCGCCAGCACGCCAATGGCGAACACGCCCAGCACCAGCCATTCGCGGCCGTTGATGTCCTTCAGTTCGGCAACATGGCTGTTGGCCACTTCACCGAAGAAGATGCGCTTGTACAGCCACAGGGTGTAGGCGGCGCCGATGATCAGGGTGGTGGCCGCGCCCAGTGCGATCCACGGATTACGCTGGAAGGCCGACAGGATGACCATGAACTCGCCGACGAAACCGCTGGTACCCGGCAGGCCCGCATTGGCCATGAAGAACAGCATGGCGAAGGTGGCGAACCACGGCATCACGTTGACCACGCCGCCGTAATCGGCGATGCGGCGGCTGTGCATGCGGTCGTACAGCACGCCGACGCAGGAGAACATCGCGCCGGACACGAAGCCGTGCGAGATCATCTGCACCATGGCGCCCTGCAGGCCCAGGCGGGCGGCATCGGCGTTGCCGGCTTCACGCACCAGCCACAGGGCGATGAAGGTGCCCAGGGTGACGAAGCCCATGTGCGCGATCGACGAATAGGCGATCAGCTTCTTCATGTCGTCCTGCACCAGGGCGACCAGGCCGACGTAGATCACCGCGATCAGCGACAGCGCGATCACCAGCCAGGCCCATTCCTGCGATGCGTCCGGGACGATCGGCAGGTTGAAGCGCAGGAAGCCGTAGCCACCGATCTTCAGGGCGATGGCGGCCAGGATCACCGAACCGGCGGTCGGCGCCTCCACGTGGGCATCCGGCAGCCAGGTGTGGACCGGGAACATCGGCACCTTGACCGCGAAGGCGATCAGGAAGGCGAAGAAGATCCAGGTCTGTTCCTTGGCCGACAGCGGCAGCGCGTACAGGTCGGCCAGCTGGAAGCTGCCGCCCTTCATGTACAGGTAGATCAGCGCCACCAGCATCAGCACCGAGCCGAGGAAGGTGTACAGGAAGAACTTCAGCGCAGCATAGATGCGGCGCGGGCCACCCCAGACACCGATGATCAGGAACATCGGGATCAGCATCGCCTCGAAGAACACGTAGAACAGCATCGCGTCCGTCGCCGAGAAGATACCGACCGTGACGCCTTCCAGGATCAGGAAGGCCGCCACGTACTGGTTCACGCGCTTGTCGATGGCGCTCCAGGCGCCGATCAGGGCAAGCACGCTGACCAGGGTGGTCAGCAGGATCAGCGCCACGGCAATGCCGTCCACGCCCAGGTTGTAGCCGATCTTGTACGCCGGGATCCAGGCATGGGTCTCGACGAACTGCAGACCGTCGATGCCCGCGTTGTAGCCGCTCAGCAGCGAGAGGCTCGCCACGAACGTCAGCACCGCTACGCCCAGCGACGCCCAGCGGGCGGTCTGCGCATCACGGATCGCAAGGATCAGGGCGCCACCGAGGATCGGCAGCCAGATGAGGACACTGAGTAGAGGCCAGTTCGACACGTCTTCTTATTCCGTACAGGTCATCAACGCAGGTAATGCATCAGCACGCCCAGCAGGGCAATCAGGCCGATGATCATCGCGAAGGCGTAGTGATAGAGGAAACCGGATTGGGTGCGACGCAGCACGCCGGCTGCAACGTCCACAACACGTGCCGAGAGATTGACCACGCCGTCGACGATGTTGCTGTCGATCCAGCGCGAGACCTTGCCCAGCTTGACGCTGCCACCGGCAAAGCCATCGATCCACAGCTTGTCGAAGCCGTACTTGTTTTCCAGCACCGACACCAGCGGAGCGAAGGTCTTGCGAGCCTTGCCCGACAGGTCCGGCTTCCACAGGTAGAACAGTGCGGCCAGCAGGAAGCCCGCAACGGTCAGCATGAACGCCGGAGCCATCATGCCGTGCAGCGCGAAGGCAACCGGGCCGTGGAACTCTTCACCCAGGAAGCCGATGGTGTTCTTGGCCGGATCGTAGAAATCGACGACGCCGGTGAAGAACGTATGCGCCTGGCCCTTGATGGCATCGTGCGCGTGGTTGCCGGCCCAGTCGGTGCCGTACAGCATCGGACCGATGCTGAAGAAACCGATGGCGATCGACGGGATGGCCAGCAGGATCAGCGGCAGGGTCACCACCCACGGGGTTTCGTGCGGCTCATGCGGACCGTGGCCATGGCCGTGGTCATCGTGATGCGCATCGCCGTGGTGGGCGTCGGCGGCGTGGTGATCGTCATGGCCGTGACCATGATCGTCATGATGCGCGTCGCGGAAACGCTCCTTGCCGTGGAAGGTCAGGAACAGCAGGCGGAAGCTGTAGAAGCTGGTGACGATCACGCCCCCCAGCACCGCCCAGTAGCCATAGGTGGCCACCCAGTTGTTGGACAGGTGCGCGTGCAGCTCGGCGGCCTCGATGATGGTGTCCTTCGAGTAGAAGCCGGAGAAGAACGGCGTACCGACCAGTGCCAGGGTACCGATCCACATGGTGATGAAGGTGATCGGCATGTACTTGCGCAGGCCGCCCATCTTGCGCATGTCCTGCTCGTGGTGCATCGCGATGATGACCGAGCCGGCACCCAGGAACAGCAGCGCCTTGAAGAAGGCGTGGGTCATCAGGTGGAACACGGCGGCCGAGTAGGCCGACACGCCCAGGGCGACGGTCATGTAGCCCAGCTGCGACAGCGTCGAGTACGCAACGACGCGCTTGATGTCGTTCTGCACGATGCCGATCAGGCCGGTGAAGAACGCGGTGGTGGCACCGATGAACAGCACGAAGTTCAGCGCGGTCTGCGACAGCTCGAACAGCGGCGACATGCGGGTGACCATGAAGATACCCGCGGTCACCATCGTCGCGGCGTGGATCAGTGCCGAGATCGGGGTCGGGCCTTCCATCGAGTCCGGCAGCCACACGTGCAGCGGGACCTGGGCCGACTTGCCCATGGCACCGATGAACAGGCAGATGCAGATGACGGTGGCGATCGACCAGATCACCGGCTCGTTCAGCAGCTGCATGCCCAGGATCGTGCCGTCCCAGATCTGCAGCTGGGCACGCGGGTCAGCCAGCATGCCGGCCTGAGAGAACACCTGCGAGTAGTCCAGGGTGCCGAACACCCACAGCACGCCGGCGATGCCCAGCAGGAAGCCGAAGTCACCGACGCGATTGACCAGGAACGCCTTCATGTTGGCGAAGATCGCGGTCGGGCGCTTGAACCAGAAGCCGATCAGCAGGTACGACACCAGGCCCACCGCTTCCCAGCCGAAGAACAGCTGCAGGAAGTTGTTGCTCATCACCAGGGTGAGCATCGAGAAGGTGAACAGCGAGATGTAGCTGAAGAACCGCTGGTAGCCCGGATCGTCCTGCATGTAGCCGATCGTGTAGATGTGGACCAGCAGCGACACGAAGGTCACCACCACCATCATCATCGCGGTCAGCTTGTCGACCATGAAGCCGACATGCGCGGAGTACTGGCCAACTTCGAAGAACGTGTAGATGTTCTGGTTGAACGGCTGTGCGCCACCCCAGATCAGCTGGTAGAGCGTGTACATCGACAGGCCGCAGGCAACCGCGACGCCGAGGATGGTGATGGTCTGCGCGCCGAAGCGCTTGACCTGGCGACCGAACAGGCCGGCGATGATGCTGCCGAACAGCGGTGCAAGCACCACTGCGATCAACAGACTCTTGGAGAGAGTGATTTCCATCTGTGGATCAGCCCTTCAACGAATCGACTTCGCCGACATTGATCGTGCGGCGGGTGCGGAACAGGGTCACCAGGATCGCCAGGCCGATGGCGGCTTCCGCGGCGGCGACGGTCAGGATGAAGAACACGAACAGCTGGCCGGACGGATCGCCCAGCTGACGCGAGAAGCCGACGAAGTTGATGTTCACCGACAGCAGCATCAGTTCGATCGACATCAGCAGGACGATGACGTTCTTCCGGTTGAGGAAGATGCCGGCCAGGCTGATGGCGAACAGCACCGCGCCGAGCGCAAGCATGTGGCCAAGGGTAATCACGGCTGGGTCTCCTCGCCGGCGGCCGGCTTGCTGTTGCTGTGCACGACCGGTGCCTCGGCGCCCATCTTGACCATGCGCAGGCGCTGGCCGGCCTTGACCATGGTCTGCTCGCCCGGGTTCTGGCTCTTCACGCCGGTACGGCGACGCAGGGTCAGCATCACGGCGGCAACCACGGCCACGGTCAGGATGACGGCGGCAAACTCGAACGGCAGCAGGTACTCGGTGAACAGCGTGCGCGCCAGCCAGGTGACGTTGGAGCTGTCGGCAGCGACCGCGGCGGCGTTGTCGGCCGGGAACGGGGTCACCGCCCTGCCCTTCACGCCGATCAGGATCAGCATCTGCACCAGCATGGCCACGGCAACGATCAGGCCGACCGGCAGGTAGCGCACCCAACCCTCACGCATCTTGGTGGGGTCGATGTCCAGCATCATCACCACGAACAGGAACAGCACCATCACCGCGCCGACGTAGACCAGCACCAGCGCCACGCCGAGGAATTCGGCGCCCACCAGCAGCCACACGCAGGCGATGGAGAAGAAGGTCAGCACCAGGCAGAGCACGGCGTGAACCGGGTTGCGCACGCTGATCACCGCACCGGCCGAAACCGTTGCCGCGATGGCGAACACCCAGAAAGCGATATTTACCCAATCCATCTCTCGACCTCAGCGGTAAGCGGCATCGGCGGCGCGACGCTCGGCGATCTCGGATTCGAGACGGTCGCCCAGGGCCAGCAGCTGCGGCTTGGTAACGATGTTTTCGCCACGATTCTCGAAGTGGTACTCGAGGATGTGGGTTTCGACGATCGAGTCCACCGGGCAGCTTTCTTCACAGAAGCCGCAGAAGATGCACTTGAACAGGTCGATGTCGTAGCGAGTGGTACGGCGGGTGCCGTCTTCGCGCTTGGCCGAGTCGATGGTGATGGCCAGTGCCGGGCACACCGCTTCGCACAGCTTGCAGGCGATGCAGCGCTCTTCACCGTTGGGGTAACGGCGCAGGGCGTGCAGGCCACGGAAACGCGGCGACTGCGGGAACTTCTCCATCGGGTACATCATCGTGTACTTGGGCTTGAAGCTGTACTTCAGCGTCAGCCAGAGACCGGCCAGCAGTTCGAGCAGCAGCAGGCTCTTGAAGTAATGGGTAATCCTGTTCATCACTTTAGACGCCCTTTTGAATCACGCCGAAGAACACCATGACGGCGGTAACCGCGATCCACAGAATGGCCAGCGGGATGAAGACCTTCCAGCCCAGGCGCATGATCTGGTCGTAGCGGAAGCGCGGGAAGCTGGCACGGAACCAGATGTAGGCACTGGCGAAGAAGAACACCTTGACGAACAGCCACGGTGCACCGCCCTTCCAGATCCAGTCGACCAGCGGCGAGATGTCGCCCGGGTTGACCCAGCCCTGGATCGGGCTCAGCCAGCCGCCGAGGAAGAAGATCGAGATCAGGAAGCTGATCAGGATCATGTTCGCGTATTCGGCCAGGAAGAACAGGGCGAACGCACCGCCGGAGTACTCGACCATGTGGCCGGCGACGATTTCCGATTCGCCTTCCACCACGTCGAACGGCGCGCGGTTGGTTTCAGCCACGCCCGACACCCAGTAGATGACGAACAACGGGAACAGCGGCAGCAGGAACCAGTCGAAGAAACCGGAATTACCGGCCTGCGCCATCACGATGTTGCTCAGGTTCAGGCTGCCCGACGCGATCATCACGCCGACCAGGGCGAAGCCCATCGCGATTTCGTAGCTGATCATCTGCGCCGAGGCGCGCATGGCACCCAGGAACGCGTACTTCGAGTTCGACGCCCAACCGGCCAGGATGATGCCGTAGATGCCCAGCGAGGTCATCGCCAGCAGGTACAGCAGGCCGGCGTTGGCGTTGGACAGCACGATCTGCGAATCGAAGGGCACCACCGACCAGGCCGCGAAGGCCGGCGCCAGGGTGATCAGCGGTGCCAGCAGGTAGATCGCCTTGTTGGCGCTGCTCGGCTGGACCACTTCCTTGAACAGCAGCTTGAAGACGTCGGCGAAGGCCTGGAAGATGCCCATGCCCACGTACATCGGGCCGTGGCGGACGTGCATCCAGCCGATCAGCTTGCGTTCCCAGACCACGTAGAAGGCCACCGAGACGATCACCGGAACGGTGATCACCAGGATCTTCAGGATGATCCAGATCAGCGCGCCGATGTCACCGAGGCCAAGCAGCCACTGGTGCAGCGGGTCGACCGCGTTCAACAGCAATTCGTTCATGCAGCCACCACCGTTACGCGAGCGGCACCCAGCGGCGCGGTCGCGCCGTGGCCCGATTCAATCCAGACCGAACCCGCAGCGACGCGGGCGTCGACCACCACCGGCAGGGTGGCCTTGCCGGCATCGGTGCCGACCTTGGCCATCTGCCCTTCCTGCAGCTGCAGGCGAGCGGCATCTTCAGCGTTCAGCACGATGCGCGGGGCGTTGTTGAGCGGATGCGACTGCAGCGCCGGGGCGCGACGGACCACCGCATCGGTGCGGTAGATCGCGGCGGTCGAAGCCACTTCCAGGCCTTCGCCGGCAACGCCCGGCTGCGCCGAAGCGGCAACGGTGACCGACACCGCGGCCAGGCTGGCACGCAGGCCGGCCAGGTCGGTGAAGTCGAAACCGGCCAGCGCCATGTCGCCGCCCAGTGCGCGCAGCACGCGCCAGCCTTCACGGGCCTCGCCCGGCAGCTTGCCGCCGGCACGGGCCGACTGCTCGCGACCATCGAGGTTGGTCAGGGTGGCGTCGATTTCCGGCAGCGCGCCGATCGGCAGGATCACGTCGGCAACGTCGCGGGTGGAGACGCAGGCGAACTGGCTGAAGGCCACCACCTGGGCGCCGACCAGCGCCTTGCGCGCGGCAGGTGCATCGGCGAAGTCCAGGCCCGGCTCAAGGCCGTACACCACGTAGGCCTGGCGCGGCTGCGCCAGCATCGCGGCGACGTCCTTGCCGGCCGGTAGCACGCCGGCGCGGGTCAGGCCAACGGCGTTGGCGCCCTGCGGGATGCGGCACAGCTTGGCACCGGTGGCGGCGGCGAACTCACGCGCAGCGGCGCGGATGGCGGCAGCCTGCGGGTGGTTTTCGGCGATGCCACCGACGATCAGCACGGTGTTGTTGCCGCCCTGCACTGCCGAACGCAGCTCGGCGTTGGCCAGCGCGTCGACGAACTTCGACGGTGCGACGATCTGCTTGCCGGCAATGCTGAAGGCGAAGTCGAAGTCCACCGGGTTGACGACGTGGATCTTCGCGCCGTTGGTGGTCTGCGCCTTGCGCAGGCGGGCGTGCAGCAGCGGCAGTTCGTGGCGGATGTTGCTGCCCAGAACGACGATGCGGTCGGCGCCTTCGATCTCGGCCAGCGGCAGGCCGAACACTTCGGCGGTTGCGGCGTCGGAGAAATCGCGGTTGTTGATGCGGTGATCGATGTTGCTCGAGCCCAGGCCCTTGGCCAGGCGGGCCAGCAGCGCGCCTTCCTCGTTCGAGGTGGACGGATGCACCAGCACGCCCAGGTTGTCGCCCTGGTTCGCCTTGAGGATCTCGGCGGCCGCGGCCAGGCCTTCGGCCCAGCTCACTTCCTTCCACTCGCCATTGACCTTGCGCAGCGGCTTGACCGCACGGTCTTCGCTGTACAGGCCCTGGTGCGAGTAGCGGTCACGATCGGACAGCCAGCACTCGTTCACCGCTTCGTTGTCGCGCGGCACGGTGCGCAGCACTTCGCCGCGACGCACGTGCAGGAACAGGTTCGAACCCATCGCGTCGTGGTAGCCCAGCGATTCGCGCGCGGTCAGTTCCCACGGGCGGGCGCGGAACTGGAACACCTTGTTGGTCAGCGCGCCGACCGGGCAGACGTCGACGACGTTGCCGGACAGCTCGGTGGTCAGCGGCTTGCCGTCGAAGGTACCGATCTGCAGGTTCTCACCGCGGTACATGCCACCCAGCTCGTAGGTACCGGCAACGTCGGCGGTGAAGCGGACGCAGCGGGTGCACTGGATGCAACGGGTCATCTCGGTGGCGACCAGCGGGCCCATGTCCTCGTCCGGCACCACGCGCTTGCGCTCGTTGAAGCGGCTGACCGAACGGCCATAGCCCAGCGACACGTCCTGCAGCTCGCACTCGCCGCCCTGATCGCAGATCGGGCAGTCCAGCGGGTGGTTGATGAGCAGGAACTCCATCACCGAGCGCTGGAACTTCAGTGCCTTCTCGCTTCGGGTGGCGACCTTCATGCCATCCATCACCGGGGTGGCGCAGGCCGGCGCCGGCTTCGGCGACTTCTCCACGTCAACCAGGCACATGCGGCAGTTGGCGGCGATCGGCAGCTTCTCGTGGTAGCAGAAGCGCGGAATCGAAATGCCGGCCTTGTCGGCCGCCTGGATGATCATCGAGCCCTTGGGCACGACCAGCGACTTGCCATCGATCTCGATGGTGACGTGATCGGGTGGGACGCTCGGATTTACGGGTTGCGCGCTCATGCGGCGGCTGCCTCCACCTTCTTGCCGTCAACCATCGAATGACCGTTGACGATGTAGTACTCGAACTCGTCCCAGAACTGGCGCAGGAAGCCCTGGATGGGCCATGCAGCCGCTTCGCCGAACGCACAGATGGTGTGGCCTTCGATCTGGCCGGCCACCGCCTTCAGCTGGTGCAGGTCTTCCATCGTGGCCTTGCCGGCGACGATGCGCTCCAGCACGCGGTGCATCCAGCCGGTACCTTCACGGCACGGGGTGCACTGGCCGCAGGATTCCTTGTGGAAGAACTGGCTGATGCGGCAGGCGAACTTGACGCAGCAGACGCTGTCGTCGAGCACCACGATCGCACCCGAACCCAGGCCGGAGCCCAGCGCACGGATGGTGTCGTAGTCCATCGGCAGATCCTTCAGCTCGGCCGCGGTCAGCACCGGCATCGACACGCCGCCCGGGATCGCGCCCTTCAGGGTGCGGCCCGGACGCAGGCCACCGGCCATTTCCAGCAGGTCGTGGAATTTGGTGCCGAGCGGCACTTCGAAGTTGCCGCCGTTCTGCACGCAGCCGGACACCGAGAAGCACTTCGGACCGCCATTGGCGGTCAGGCTCAGGCCCTTGAACCACTCCGGACCGTTGCGGATGATCGCCGGCACCGAACCGTAGGTTTCGGTGTTGTTGATCGTCGACGGCTTGCCGTACAGGCCGAAGTTGGCCGGGAACGGCGGCTTGTAGCGCGGCTGGCCCTTCTTGCCTTCCAGCGATTCCATCAGCGCGGTTTCTTCGCCGCAGATGTACGCGCCGGCGCCCAGCGCGCCGTAGATGTCGATGTCCACGCCCGAGCCCATCACGTTCTTGCCCAGCCAGCCGTTTGCATAGGCGTCGGCCAGGGCCTGCTCGAAGTGCTCGAACGGCTCGTGGTGGAACTCACCGCGCAGGTAGTTGTAACCCACGGTCGAACCGGTGGCGTAGCAGGCGATCGCCATGCCTTCCACCACCGAATGCGGGTTGTAGCGCAGGATGTCGCGGTCCTTGCAGGTGCCCGGCTCGGATTCGTCCGAGTTGCAGAGGATGTACTTCTGCATGTTGCCCTTGGGCATGAAGGACCACTTCAGGCCGGTCGGGAAGCCTGCGCCACCGCGGCCGCGCAGGCCCGAGGCCTTGACCATCTCGATGACCTGCTCCGGCGGGATCTTCTCTTCGAGGATCTTGCGCAGGGCGGCGTAGCCACCGGTCTTCAGGTAGCTTTCGTACGACCACGGGGTGTCGTAATGCAGGGTGGTGTAGACCACCTGGTGCGGCAGCGGCGCGGGGCCGACCGGACCCTTGGATTCGTGGTGATGTGCCATGCCCTTACTCCAGCCCGTCCAGCAGCTCGTCGACCTTTTCCAGGGTCAGACGCTCATGGTAGTGACCGTTGATGACCATCATCGGCGCGCCACCGCAGCCGGCCAGGCACTCTTCCTCGCGCTTGAGGTAGACGCGGCCGTCCGGGGTCGATTCACCGTGCTTGATGCCCAGCTTCTTCTCGCAATGGCGGACGATGTCCTCGGCGCCATTGAGCCAGCAGCTGATGTTGGTGCAGATGGCCACGTTGTTGCGGCCCACCTTCTCAGTCTCGAACATCGAGTAGAAGCTGGCGACCTCGTAGGCCCACACCGGCGGCAGGTCGAGGTACTTGGCCACGCCGGCGATCAGTTCGTCGGTCAGCCAGCCCTCGTTCTGCTCCTGGGCCGCATGCAGGCCCTGCAGCACGGCAGAGCGCTTGCGGTCCGGCGGGAACTTGGACAGCCAGTGATCGATGTGAGCGCGGGTCTTGTCGCTCAGCACCACCATCGGGTCGACGTCGCGCGCCGCCTCGAAATTACCTGTCGCCTTCATCGGCCGACCTCAGCGAAATGCATAACGTGAAATTCCAGAAACTGCGGCGCCGGCTTGCGCCGGCTGCCTGCAGCGGGCGTTGGCGTGGCGGACGGCATTACCGGTCAACCTCGCCGAACACCAGGTCGTAGGTACCGATCATCGCCACCACGTCGGCCAGCATGTGGCCGCGCACGATCGAATCGATCGAGGACAGGTGGGCGAAGCCCGGTGCGCGCAGGTGCACGCGGAAGGGCTTGTTGGCGC